>JAVJSF010000020.1:0-58134 GCA_040219555.1 Miltoncostaeaceae bacterium | reverse complement strand
CGTCCTGCGCGTTGCGCGAGGCGACGTTCATGCCCCGGATCTGCGAGCGCATCACCTCGGAGACCGCGAGCCCCGCGGCGTCGTCGGCGGCGCGGTTGATGCGCAGACCGCTCGACAGCCGCTCCATGGACTTGGAGAGGTTGTTGTTGGTGGTGCCGAGGACGCGGTGCGCGTTGGCGGCCTCGACGTTGTTGTAGATGCGAAGACCCATGATTCCTCCTTGAATGCGTGGGTCGGGGGCGTCACTTCCGTGCGACACCCGGCGAATGGTCCGCGCCCCTCGGCGCGTCTGACGGGCCCATCGGCGGGCGCCCGCGGAACCTTGAGGTCCGGCGTGCGCCGCCGGCCCGGCTCAGCCGCCGGCGGCCTGGCGACCCTGCTCGCCGCCGTCCGACTGATCACCGGATCCCGGCTCGATGGCGCCCAGCGCCTCATCGAGCGCGGCGGGGTCCGCCTCGGCCGCGGCCACGTTCTGCGCCTGGATCTCCACGAAGACCTCCTTGCGGAAGACCGCCACATCGCGCGGCGCCTGGATGCCGATCCGGACCTTCTCGCCCACGATCGACAACACCGACACCTCGATGCCGTCGCCGATCATGATGCTCTGATTCGCCTTGCGGGTGAGCACCAGCAAAGGGGCCTCCTTGCTCCCGGCGCCCACCGGGGCGTCCGTCGTATCCGTCGTCGTGCTCTAGTATGGCTGGTCGCTCGTGCGGGCACCACGATTCTCTGACGGGGGTTCCCTTTGCTCTACGGTCGCCACTTGGACCAGTCGCTCGAACATGTGGACGGTTCGCGCTACGCGCTCGTCCACGCGGTCGCGAAGCGCGCCCGGCAGATCACGCTGTGGCTCACGGCCGATCCCACCGAGCTGCGGGCCGAGTCCGCGCCGCCGCCGGCGCCTGGCGAGCTGACCTCCCGGGACCCCGTCGCGCTGGCCGAGGCGGAGATCCTGAACGGCGAGGTCCACGTGCGCTGGGACCCTGAGGGTCGCGCGGACGACGTCGGGCCCGCCGAGGTGGACGCCTTCGACGATGAACTGCTGGTCGAGAGCCTCGACGACGAGGACCTGGCCGACGACGACCTGGACGGCGCGATGACCCCCGCCCTGGCGCAGGTGCTCGAGGGCGCGCTCGACGAGGAGAAGGCCGCCGAGGGCGACGACACGCCCGACGAGGCCGAGAGCGCCGATGAGCCCGCCGCCGAGGCCGAGCCGGTCGTCCCCTCGCCCGCGGTCGTCGCCGACGGTGAGATCGAGGAGATCTCGCTGGAGGAGGTCGACGAGCCCGAGGACGATGACGAGGACGAGTCGCTCGACTGATCCCTCCCGCATGACCGCCGCCGGCCGCCCCTCGCCCGAGGAGGTGGCTGCCGGCCTCCCGCCGGAGGTCCGCGAGGCGATGGACGCCGTGGAGGTGGCCTGCGAGTGGGTGGAGCGCGCGTTCGGCTCGCTGCTTGACGCCCACCACCGCACGGGCCGCGCGCAGATCCTGCTGCTGGAGGCCGCCGACGCCATGGAGGCCGTCGGCCAGGACGCCCACGCGGCGCGCATCAGGGAGGTGGCGGCGCGCGATGTGCTCCCCGGGCGCTGGACCTACCGCATGGTCGACGAGTTCCGGGCGATGATGATCGAGCCGGTGCGCGCAATGGAGGAGGCGATCCGCTCCGATGTGACCGGCGGCGTGCGCCATGTCCACGAGATGGACATGCGCCGGCGCACCCGCGAGCACGGGGCGGCCGAAGCCGCCGAGGGCGCCGGGGAGTGACAGAGGGGCGCCGGCCGGCAGCCGGCGCGCACGTGGACGGAGGGTGCGCGGTCTGGCAACCTTGCGCCCATGCACCCTCCTTGGTGATCCCGCCGCCGTCCTGACCCCGCGCCGACCGCGCGCATCGAGCGCCGGGCGGTGCTGTGGTGTGCGCTACTCGAGACGGTCCCGCTGTACCCGTTCTACGCGCTGCTGTTCGCCGAGGACGGGCTGTCGGAGCGGCAGATCACCGCCCTGTTCGCCCTGTGGTCGCTGGTGTCGGTGGTGGCCGAAGTGCCCTGCGGCGCACTGGCCGACCGCGTGTCGCGGCGGGCCGCCCTGGCCGGCGCAGGCGCCTTGCAGGCGGCGGCGTACTCGGCGTGGATGCTCGCGCCCGGCATGGCCGGCTTCGCCGCGGGCTTCGCGCTTTGGGGGCTGAGCGGCGCGCTGGCCGGGGGCGCCTTCCCCGCCCTGGTGCACGACGCCCTGCGCGCGGCCGGCGCAGAGCGCCGCCTGGGGCGGGTCCTGGCCCGCGCCGAGGCCGCCGCCTGGGCCGTGCAGGTCCCCCTGGCCGGGCTCGCCACGCTGCTCTTCGCCCTGGGCGGCTACACGGCGGTGGGCGCCGCGAGCATCGCCACCGGCCTGGCGGCGGCCGCGACGGCGCTGGGTCTCCCCCGGGCACGGGCGGCGACGGCGGACCCAGACGACGAGGACGATCCCGAGGGCCTCGGGTACCTGGCGCTATTGCGCGCGGGCGCGCGGGAGGCGGCCACCAGCGCGGTGGTGCGCGGCCCGCTGGCGGCCGTGGCCGCGCTGGCGATGCTGGATGCCGTGGAGGAGTACACGCCGCTCCTGGCGAGCGACTGGGGTGTGGGCACCGTGGCCGTGCCGGCGGTCCTGCTGGCGATCCCGCTTGCGGGAGCGGCCGGCGCGGTGGCGGGCGGCCGCCTGGAGAGGGGGCGCCCGATCGTGACCGCGGCCCTGGCGCCGGCCGGCGCAGCGCTGTTCGCCGGGGCGGTCGCGCTGGGGGCGCCGGCGGGGATGCTGGCGGTGGCGGCCTACTTCGGCCTGGGGAAGGCCCTGCAGGTGGTGGCCGACGTGCGCCTGCAGCACGCCATCCGCGGACCGGCGCGGGCCACGGTGACGGCGGTCGCCGGCACCGTGGCCGAGGTGACCTCTCTGGCGCTGTTCGCGCTCTGGGCGCTCGGCGGCGCGCCCGCCGCCGCGCTGGCGAGCGCCGGCGGGGCCGTGGTGGTGGCCCGGGCACTGGGCCGGGGCCGGCGCGGTTGAGGACCGGCCTCAGGCGGCCGGCGCGATGCCCTCGAGGGTCCCCAGGTGCGGCTCGCCACCCGGCAGCGGATCGAGTACGAACACCTCCACCGGGGCGTCGAGCACCATCGGCCCGACGTCGCGCAGCAGGCTCAGGTGCGGCGCCCCGGCGTGGGCGTCGAGCGCCTCCCGGCTGCTCCAGCGCTCCACGAACACCAGGTGGTCCGGGTCGGCGACGTCCTGGTGCAGCGCGTAGAGCAGGCAGCCCTCCTCGCCGTGGGTGGGGCCCACCAGGTTCATCAGGAGGGCAGCCGCCTCGGCGCCCCGGCCCTTCTTGGCGCGCGCGTGCGCCACCACCACGACCTCCGACATGCCGGCCTCCTCGTCGCCGATCCGGTTACGCAGATCAGGGTAGTGACCGGCGGCCGTCCGCGGCGGCGCCGGCGGGTTCGCCAACGAACACACGTTCGATACCATCCCCCGCCCATGACCGCCCCGGCCGACATCGTCAACCACTGCGCCCTGCACCTGGACGACGCCGACATCGAGCGGCTGGTGGGGTGGATCGCCTGGCGCACCGGGCGCAACCAGGCGCTGGCCGGCGACGGCCCGGCCATCTCCCGCCTCGAGCACGTGGTCACGCACTGGCTGGACGACGGCCGGCGGGCGGACCTGGTGGGGTGGCTGATCCGGCGCCGCGCGAGCGGCCGGCCGGCCGTACCCGAGTGACCGGGCGACGTGCCACACCCGCCCCGCCGCCGGCCGGATCCCCCGGCCCGGCGGCGGGGCGGGTCGATCAGGCGGCCCGCCGCACCTCGTGACGGGTGTGGTAGGCGTCGCCCAGGAGGACGGCCTGCTTGGCCACCCGCTCGGGCACGTTCACCACGATCGGCGCCCGCAGGTTGGCGGTGATCCCGCTGGGGGTGCCGGGCACGGTGAGGATCACCAGCAACTGCGCGTCCTCGGCGGCGCTCAGGCCCAGCCGGGCCGCGTCGCCGTCCGAGAGCTCGGGCGAGTAGTCCGGGAACACGGTCCAGGGGTCGGCCACGATGAACGCTTGGAACGGGCGCTCCATCGCCTGGAGCCACTGGATGGTGGGGCTCACCACGCCGCCGCGCACGTGCGGCACGAGCGCGTAGTGCGTGCAGTCCGGGAAGCCGGCCAGCGGGTCGAGCATCTCGATGGTGGTGGCCGGATCGATCTCGACCGACCCGAGAGCCTGGGAGCTCACCGTGATCGGTGCGACGGGGGTGGTCTCGACGGTCATGGGCATGATGCTCCTCGGCTACGCGCGTGAACGGGTGGAAACGGGGACGGGCTGATGCCGCTCATCGGAGGAAGTCCATGAGCGACGGTTGTGAGATGCGCGCGCCGGCGGCCAGGGCCGCCTTGTAGACGTTCTCGCGCTCGGTGAAGGTGATGATGGCCTGCGCCATGTCGGCGCCCTCGAGGGTGCCGAGCTGCTCTCCGGTGGCCACCCGCTGCGCCTCGAAGCGCGTCGCGGTGAGCTCGAGGCGGTTGACCTTGGCCCCGGCCTCTCCGCGCAGCATGCTGATGTTCTCCATGTGCGCGTCGAAGTCGTCCAGGGCCGTCGCCACGCCGGCGCTGTCGTTGTTGCGCAGCGCCGTGGCCAGGCCGTCGAGGGCCGTGAAGATGTCCGGCGTCGCGCCCCCCGGGCCTTGCAGGCGATCGGCCGTGGTGTTGACCGCCACCACCGCCCCCTGTGCCACCTCGCGGGTCATCAACCCGGTGCTGATCGGCAGGGTGGCGGCCTCGGTGGCCGGGTCGAAGGGCTTGGTGGTGGTGGCGGTCCCGGCGAACAGGAACCGGCCGCCGAGGCTGCTGTTGCCCACCTCGACGAACTGGCCCTTGAGGCCCTCGACGGAGCCGGCGATCAGGTCGCGCGCCTCCTGGGAGAGGGTGCCGTTGCCGCCCTGGACCGCCAGCTCGGATGCCCTCTGCACCACCTCGAGCGCCTGACCCAGCGCGCGGTCGGTGGTGTTGAGCCAGGTCAGCGAGTCCTGGATGTTGCGCGACCACGCGTCGGTGGCCACCTGATCGCGGCGCAGGCCCAGCGACAGGGCGATGCCCACGGGGTCGTCGCTGGGGCGCAGCATCGTCTTGCCGGTGGACACCTGTTGCTGGGCGTCGGCCATGTCCGAGTAGACCCGGTTCAGGCTGCTCAGGTAGTTGCGGGCCATCTGACCCGTGCTCATGCGATCGATCACGACGCGACTACCTCCCCACGATGCCCATGCGGCTGATGATGGTCTCGAGCATCTCGTCGACCGCCGTGACCATGCGGGCCGCGGCGTTGTATGACTTGGTGAAGCGCACCATGTCGGCGGCCTCCTCGTCGAGGTTGACGCCCATGGTGGAGTCGCGGCGGGCCAGCGCCGCATCCAGCACCCCGGACTGCACCTGGGTCATGCGGTAGGCCTGATCGGCGTCCACGCCGATGGCCGCGACGACCTGCTGGTAGAAGCCGTCGATGGTGGTGGTGGTGGCGCCGATGGCCTGCACCACGAACTGGAGCTGGGCCACCGCCACGGCGTTGTCGGAGTCCGACGGCAGGCCGGCCGCCGTCGCCGAGGCGGCGATGTTGTCGGTACTCGCCATCACCGGTGCCGACACGGCGACGGTCGCCGCGGTGGTACCGGTGAAGAAGTCCTGCCCGGTGGAGCCGTTGAGGCCCACGCCGGCCTGGTGGGCCGCGTTCACGGAGGCCGACAGGGCCCCCGCCAACTGGTCCAGGCGCGCCAGGTAGCCCGTGGGCCCGCCGATCACGGCATCGCGCAGGGCCACGTTGCCCATGATGCTGCCGCCGGCAGGGGTGACGCCGACACCGCCCACGGTGACCGCGCCGGCGCCCGAGACCGCGAGCGCGTTGACGGTGTCGCTACCGCCGTCGAGCAGCAACTGGCCGCCCACCGCGATGCTGAGCTTGTCGGTGGGGCCCGTCGTGACGGTGACCCCCACCATGCCCGCCAGCTCGTCGACCAGGACATCGCGCAGGTCGCGCAGGTCGTTGGGCTCCTGGCCGGTGGCCGCGATGGTGGCGATGCGCTGATTGGCCACGTTGATCTGGCCGGCCAGCTCGTTGGCGCGCGCCACCTCCAGGCCGATGCGGGTGTCGGCCTCGGCCGCGGCAGAGCCGAGGCGCGCCGACAGGTCGTTGAGCCCCTGGGCCAGGCCGACGCCCGCCGCCCGCACCGCCTCGCGGCTGGCGGCCGAGTCGGGCTGGGTGGAAAGGCCCTGCCAGCTCGACCAGTAGGCCGACAGGAGGGTGGTGATGCCGGTGTCGCCCGGCTCGTCGATGATCGTGTCGATGGACCTCAGCCCCGAGGAGCGGGCGTTCCACTCCCCCAGGGCCGCCGACTGGGTGCGCACCGTGATGTCCGCGAACTGGTCGCGCATCCGCGCGTGCTGGGTGGCCATCACACCGGTCCCCAGCTGGCCCGGCCCCACGGCGGTGTTGACGCCCGGCATCGGGTAGGCCGGCGAGGCGGCCAGCTCCACGCGCTGGCGCGAGTAGCCCTGGGTGCCGGCGTTGGTGATGTTGTGCGAGACGGTGTTCAGCGCGCGCTGCTGGGCCACGATGCCCGACAGCGCCACGTTGAGCCCGAAGAAGGTCGATGCCATCGCTAGGCCGAGGTGTTGAGCATCATGGGTCGGGGCGGCGGCGCGGCGGCGGTGGCGCCGGCCGCCGTGTACGAGCGCGGGGTCGGACCGGCCAGGCTGCGCATGGAGGCGTCCACCACGGCCAGCTCGTTGCGCACCAGCTGCCCGTTGATGGCGTTCGCCAGCTCCAGGTCGCGCACCAGGGCCTCCACCTGCGTCACCGAGCCCTCCAGCAGGTCGCGCTCCTCCTCGGTCACGGCGGTGCGCAGCACCGACCAGCGGGGGGTCGGCAGCTCCAGCTCGTCCGCCAGCATCTGGGCGGCGGCGGCCCGGGCGCGCTCGGCCACGGTCAGGCGGCGGATCTCGATCTCGCAGCGCTGGGCCAGCTCCTCCACGGCCGCGTGGCGGCTCTCGATGATCGCCGGTCGCTGATCCAGGAGGGACGCCAGCAGGCGCCCCTGCACCTCGACGACGTCCTCGAGGCACTCGCTCAGGTGCATCACGTTGTGGCGCATCACGACCTCCGGGTGCGCATGCCGCGCGATTTGCCGATCGGGTCCGGCACGGGCTGACCCGGCTGATCGATGTGGCTGCCGGTGAGCACCGACGATCCCAGGCGCGGGGCGTCGGCCAGCTGGCGCACCAGGTCCTGGCGGCGCTCGTCCAGCTCCTGATCGCGGCGCAGCACCGGGTCGGCCGGGTCGACCACCTCGATCCGACCCTCGCGGATGAAGCGCACGATCGTGCCCTCGTCCACGCCGGTTGCCGCGGCGGCCGCAGCGATGCCCGCGCCCCGGTGGTCGCGCAGCCAGTCGCGCACCAGGCGGAACTCGCCCTCGCGCTGCTCCAGGCAGCCGGCACAGACCCCGCGGGGCAGATGCGCGAACAGCCCGCCGCACTCCTCGCACCGCTGCACGCTCACGCCTCACCTCCGAGCTGTCGTTCCAGCACCGCGGCAAGGCCGATGCCGCCGGCCTCGGCGAGGGCGTCGCCGAGCTTCTCGGTGGCGAGGCCCGCATACATCGGGTTGGCCTGACCGAGGGAGGTGCCCTCCATCATCTCGCCGACCATCATCGACATGAAGATGCCCTCGAACCCACGCGCGGCCTCGGCGATCTGCGGGTCCACCGCCGGCGTGCCGGGCGGATCCGCGGAGGCGGGCGCGGCGGGCGTGCCGACGCCGGCGATCGGGGGGACCGTCATCGACGGAGCCCGTTCGCCATGCCCATCATCTCGTCGCTGGCGGTCACCACCCGGCTGGCGGCCTCGAAGGCGCGCTGGGTGGTGATGAGCGAGATCATCTCGGTCCCGACGTTCACGTTCGAGCCCTCGAGCACGCCCTGACTCAGCGCCCCGCGTCCCCCCGCACCCGGCGCGCCCACGGCGGCGGCGCCCGAGTTGGCGGTGGCGGCGAAGAGGTTGTCCCCCACCGCCCGCAGTCCGCCCGGGTTGGCGAAAGAGGCGGTCTGGACCCGTCCGAGGTCCTGACTCGCGCCCGCCACCGTGGCGCTGATGCGCCCGTCGGCGGCGACGCTGATGTCGCCGGCCCCCGGGGGGACCGTGATGCGCGGCTGGAGGAGGTCACCCGACGGGAGCCCGATGCGGCCGCGGCCGTCCACCTGGAGGTTGCCGGCGCGGGTGTAGGCCAGGGTGCCGTCCGGGCGCAGCACCTGGAGGAAGCCCTCGCCCTGGATGGCGACATCGAGCGCGCGGCCGGTCTCCTGGAAGGCGCCCTGCTCGTGCTCCTTGCCGATGCTCCCCGGCGCGGAGCCAAGGCCCACCTGCCCGGTGCCGCCCTCGGCCAGCATCAGGGTCTGGTAGTCGAGGTCGACCAGGTCCACCCGGTCGCGCTTGTAGCCCGAGGTGGTGGCGTTGGCCAGGTTGTTGGCGACCACGTCCATGCTCGTCTGCTGCGCGCGCATGCCGGTGGCGGCCGAATGGAGCGAGTTCAACATGTGTGGCTCTCCGCGACGGGCGCTCTGTGGCACCCGGGGTCTGCGCCCCTCCGCACGCGGGTCGCCGGTCCGGCGACGCCGCAGAGCTCCCGCCCGAGGGCGGTCCGGCTCATGGTGGGCGTGGTGGTCTCGGCGCGGGGGGTCACGACACGCGACCCACGCGGCCGACGGACTGCTGCAGCGCCTCGTCGTGCGACTGCACGGCCTTCTGGTTGGCCTCGAACGACCGCATGGTGCGGATCAGCTCGACCATCTCGGTGACCACGTTGACGCCGCTCCCCTCGATGTGACCCTGTCGCACCCGGGTCCCATCGGCAGCGGCGGGGGTCCCGTTGACCCGCGTGCCACCCTCGCTCTGCGCCGTGCCCGGCGCGAGGGCGGTCAGCAGCAGGCGCCCGCGCGCCTGACCCTCCTGGATGACGGTGCCATCCGTGCCCACGGTCACCGGGGCGCCACGCGTCAGCGTGATCGGCCCGCCGGCGCCCAGGACGGTCTCCCCGGCACCGGTCACCAGACGCCCCTCGGCCGACAGCTGGAAGCTGCCGTCCCGGGTGTAGCGCCGGCCGGCGTCGGTCTCGATGGTGAAGTAGGAGCCGCCCACGAGGGCGAGGTCCAGCGGGTTCCCCGTCGCGCGGAGCGGACCCTGGGTCTCCAGCAGGGCGGTGCCCTCGAGCTGCGCCCCGCGGGTGAGGGTGCCGATGGCCGGCGCCCCCTGGGCCTGCATGTTCGTGAGCAGTGTCTCCGCGAACGGCGTGGCGGTGGTGATGCTGCGCCGGAAGCCCGTCGTGGTGGCGTTCGCCAGGTTGTTGGCGATCACGTCCTGGCGCTGGCTCTCGGCGAGCATGCCCGTCGCGGCGATGTAGACGCCTCTGATCACACGGACCCCCAGGGTGGATGCGGTACGCCGGGCACATCGGCACCGGGATGGCGTGACTTGACGGATGCACGGGCCGCGTGCGACACCGACCCCGTTCGGGTCATGTGGGCGGCCGGGTGTGACGACAGGGACCGTGAGTGTCCATCGCCTTCCCCATCCCCACGCCCGCGAGCCCGCTCGCGCCCCCCGGGCCCGGCACGCTCGCCATCCCCGCGCGGGCGCTCACGGCCGAGGTCGGGCAGGTGCTGGCGGCGCGGGTGGTGGCCGTGCGCGATGGCATGGCCGAACTGGCCCTGGGTGGCGGCCGGTTGATGGCCGCCACGGCGCTGCCCCTCAACCCGGGCCAGACCCTCCGGGTGGTCGTCGCCGAGCACGCCGAGGGGCGTGTGGTACTGCGCCCCCAGTCGCCCCAGGCGGGCCCGGCGACCGCCCCGGGTGCCGGGGGCACATCCGGCGCCGCGGCCGGGCCGGGTGCCGCCCTGGTGGCGGCCCTGCGTGGGGCCGGCCTGTCGGCCGGGTCCGCGTCGGCCCTGGTGGCGACCCTCGCGGCCACCGGGACCACGCCCGAGCCCGGCGCCTCCGCCGCACTGGTGGCCGGGGCCACGGCCGCCCGGGTACAGACGCCCGCGCAGGCCGCGGCCTACGTACGGCTGCTGGCGGCCGGTCTGCCCGCCACCCCTCAGGCCGTGGCCGGACTGGCGCTGCTGGCCGAGGGCGCGCCCATCGGGCGGGCCCTCGCCGCGGTGGTGGACGCCGCACGGGCCTCCGCACCACCGACCGCGTCGCCGCAGGCCCCCTCGCCCCTCCCGCTGCCGTCCGCGACCGGGGGAGCGGGTGCACCGTCCGCGCCGGCTCCGGGCAATGCCCAGGCGGCATCTGCGGCGCCCGCCCTACAGGCCACCGCAACGGGCCCCGTGCCCGCCGGCGGACCGGCGGCGGCGTCGCCTCCGGCTGCGGCCACGGCCGGGGCGCCGGCGCCCCCCGTGCCGGCCGGTGCCCCTCTCCCCGCCCTCTCCGCCGATGCGACCGGCGTACGCAGCGTGGCCGACGCCCTGGCCCGCGCCGTGGCCGGGGTCGCCGAGGCCGCGGTGTCGGGCGACGCAGCCGCCCTGCGCGAGGCCGCCCAGCGCCTGGGTGCCGCGCACGCCGCCCCGGCGGCCGCCCCCGACGCGGGCGAGACTCCCCCCGCCACGGTGCGGGCGCTGCTGGCGGCGCTGGCCGACCATCCGGCCGCCGAGCCCGCCCTGGCGCGCGCCGCCCTGGCGGCCGGCGAAACCATCGGCGCCCAGTCCATCGCGGCGCCCAGCACCCCTGCGCCCCACCAGAGCGCGACCGGCGGCGCCTATCTTCAGATCCCGCTGCCCGGCGGGGGGACGGCGGAGATCCGCGTGGCGCCCGACGACGGGGGCGGCCAGGGGGGCGGCGACGAGGAGGGGGATGCCCGCGGCTCCGGGCCCCGGACCGTCGCCATGCTGTTGCACCTGAGCGCCCTGGGGCCGGTGACGGTCACCGCCAGCGCCGGCGCGGAGGCCGTGGACGCCCGCGTCCGGGTCGAGAACGAGGTGGCCCGGGCCTTCCTCGAGCGCCACGCCGCCGAGCTCGCGGCGGCGATCGGGCCCGGCGACGGGGGGGCGCCGGCGCGCGTCCGCGTGGATGCCGCGGAGCGCCCCACCCACGGACGCCTGCTGGCGCCCACGCCGCACGACGGGGTCGACCGGCGCGCGTGAGCCCCCCGCGCCATCCCTCCCGCCGCTCGGCGGTGGCCCTCGGCTACCGCCACGGGCACGACAGCGCGCCCGTTGTACGCGCCACCGGCCACGGGCCCGTGGCCGAGCGCATCGTCGAGTCCGCCCAGGCCGCCGGTGTCCCCGTGCGCGAGGATCCGGACCTCGCCCAGGCGCTGGCCGGGCTGGACCTGGACGCGCTGGTGCCCCCCGAGCTGTACCGGGTGATCGCCGAGGTGATGGCGTGGGCCTACCGCATGAACCACCGCTACCTCCTGGATCCCGGCGACTGACCGGTCTCCGGGCCGCGGAGCCCGCGCGCCTCCTCCCACGGCGGTAACGTCTGGCGATGGCGGCCACCGATGTCACCCTGCTCGACCTGGCCCGCGACCCGGGTGAGGTGGCGCGCGGACTGCTCACGTGGCAGCGGGGCGACCCCGACGATGCCGCGGTGCAGACCCTCGAGGCCGCCGCCGGCCAGCTCCATGCGCGGGTCCACACCGTCTGGGCCTGGAGCGGACGGGCGCCCGACGACACACCCGGGTGGGTCCTGCCGGTCCTGGCCCGCACCACCGAGGCGTTCACGCCCCGGGGGCCGGCCCGCGTGCTGCTGCGCTGCATCGACGCCGCGGTGCTGGGCGGCGCGGACCCCGAGCGGGTGCGGCTGATCTCCTGGCGCGGGTTCACCGCCCTGCTGGGACCCGGCATGGATCCCGAGTTCGCGGCCTACGCGCTCAGCGAGCTCCACCCGCCCCCCGCGCGCGCCGCGACGGCCGCCCTGCCCGCGGACGTACGCCTGGCCGGCCCCACGATCCCGCTCACCTTCATCCCGCCTCCGGGACGCGACGGCATCGAGGCCCTGGCCCACCTGCTGGCGGTCCACCCGGTGCGGGTGGCGCTGACCCTGGCGGCCCACGGCCAGCCGGCGGCCGCCGAGGAGTACCCGCCCGAGCTGGTGGATGCCCTGCGCGAGTGGGGCTGCATCGGGCAGCGCCCCGTGGAGCCGGAGGCCGCACCCAGCCTGGAGATCGCCGAGGACCCCTGCCCGCGCCGGCGTCACGCCCGCAAGGTGCTGCAGCGCCTGCTGCGCATGGGCAAGGTGGGCGCGGGGTACCACACCGAGTTCGACCACCTCTACCGCGGCGCCGCGCCGGACGAGCGCCAGCAGGCACTGGAGGTGGGCGAGGCCCTGCTGCGCGCGGGGCTCCTGGGCGAGAAGCCGAGCGTGGGCCAGCGCCACGTGTACCTGCGCCGCGAGGCCCTGCGCGACATCCACGCCCTCATCGAGCGCGGGGAGTCGAGCTCGGACCTGCTGCGGGCCTTCTGGACCGCGCCGCCGCCGCGCGCCCGGCGCGAGCCGGCGGCGGAAGCGGGCTAGGGGCTCGCCGGCACCGTCACCGTCACCACGGGCACCTCGCGGGTCTGGGTCACCAGGCCGGCGGGGTCGTCGTCGCCGTGGGCGGCGTAGCCCATCAGCACTCCCACCAGCAGGGCCACCAGCACCATCAGGAACGCGGTGGTGCGCCGCACACCGCGCGGGCGCCGGCGGCGGTCGTCGGGCCGTGGCCGCGTGCGCGAGCCGGGCTGCGGGGCGGATCGCTCGCTCACGTACGTGCATCCGTGGCGAAGCGCTGATACATGCCGAAGGCCCCGTCCAGGGTGACGGCGGGATCCCAGGCGTCCGGGTCGCGCGGTGCGGTGCGTGCGGCAAGATCCAGGTACCAGGCCGAGGCGCCGGCGTAGGTGCGGGCCAGGTCGCGCATGGTGAAGGTGGAGCCCACGCGCCGACGCAACTCGTCGTGCACGGCGCTCACGATGGCCCGGCGGCCGCCCGCGGCGCCCTCCACCAGGTGGGGCGTCAGCATGCGCACGCCGTCCTCCCAGGCATACCGCGCCGCCTCGATCTCCGCCTCATCGCCCATCGCCATCCCCGTCGCCCTCGGCCTCGCAGCAGTCGCCGGGCCACTCCACTCCGGCGCGCGCCAGGATCCAGTCGCCCACGGGGCTGCCCCCCTCCGCCAGCGCGAACGCCAGGTGGGCGTGCAGGCACTTGACGTGGGCGGGATCGCCCGCTCCCGCCACACGGTACCCGTCGTGCAGGACGGCGTGCCGGCGGTGGGCGTCGGCCAGGTGTGGCGCCATCTCGGGGTCCGACTCGAGCGCCCGCACCCCCCCCTCGGCCTCGACACGGCTGACGGCCACGTTGAGCCGGCGGTCCAGCAGCCACTCGCGCGTGGGGAACGGGCGCCCGCGCAGGTCGCGCGGCGCGTTGCGCAACACCGCCGGCCGGCCGTGCGGGCAGCGCACCGACACGGAGTAGTCGGTGAACGGCTCGCGCCCCAGCAGGGCGCGTACCAGCTCGCGGTCAGAGGAGGTCGGGGAACCAGCCGAGGATGGGCCACCCGCCGTCATCGCCCTCGGGCTCCGGCTCGGCGGCGGGCTCGGGCTCCAGCTCGCCGCGGATGGCGAAGGCCCGCTCGCCGGGTCGCACCAGCCCCTGCTGACGCGCCCGGATCTCCAGCACCTCCACCGTGTCCGCCGCGGCGATCTGAGACAGGATCGAGCGCTTCTCGGTCTCGAGCATCTCCAGGCGCGCCTGCTCGCGGTGCAGCTCCGAGCGCTGGTCGAAGTAGCCCAGCACCGGGCCGATGTAGGCGATGGCGAGAGCCGTGATGACACCGGCCAGGATCAGGCGGGCGGTGCGGGCGGAGATGCGTATGGCGGCGGTCCTGGTCGGGGGTGCGGGGCCGGGTGACCCACTCGACTGAGTGGTACCACCCGCCAGTGGCCGATCCTGCCCTCGGGCGTTTCAGGATCGCCGCCCCCGCGCAACGCCGTGTCGCCCCGGCATCAGGAGCGGAAGGCGTCCCGGCCGGGGTACCGGGCCGCCGGGCCCAGCTGCTGCTCGATGCGGATGAGCTGGTTGTACTTGGCCACGCGCTCGCTGCGGGAAGGCGCGCCGGTCTTGATCTGGCCGGCCCCCGTGGCCACCGCCAGGTCGGCGATGAAGACGTCCTCGGTCTCGCCCGAGCGGTGCGACACCATCGAGACGAAGCCGGCACGGGCCGCCAGATCCATGGCGGCCAGGGTCTCGGAGAGCGTCCCGATCTGGTTCAGCTTGATCAGGATGGCGTTGCCGGCCCCCCGGTCGATGCCCTGCTGCAGGCGGACGCTGTTGGTCACGAACAGGTCGTCGCCCACCAGCTGCACCCGGTCGCCGATGCGGGCGGTGAGGGCCTCCCAGCCCTCCCAGTCCTCCTCGGCCATCCCGTCCTCGATCGAGATGATCGGGTAGCGCTCCACCAGGTCGGCCCAGAAGTCGACCAGGTCGGCCGAGCTGAGCACCCGGCCCTCGCCCTCGAAGTGGTAGGCGCCGTCGCGATAAAGCTCGGTGGTGGCCGGGTCGAGCGCCAGCGCGATCTCCTCACCCGGCGTGTATCCGGCGGCGCGGATGGCCTCCATGATCACGTCCAGCGCCTCGCTGTTGCTGGCCAGGTCCGGCGCGAAGCCGCCCTCGTCGCCCACGCCCGTGGCCAGCCCGCGCTCGCGCAGCACCTTCTTGAGCGCCCCGTAGACCTCCGCCCCCATCCTCACGGCGTCGGCCAGGCTGCCGGCGCCCACCGGGGCCACCATGAACTCCTGCAGGTCCACCGAGTTGTCTGCGTGCGCGCCGCCGTTGAGGATGTTCATCAGGGGCACGGGGAGGCGGTTGGCGCGGGCGCCGCCCAGGTAGCGGTACAGCGGCAGGCCGGTCTCGGCCGCCGCGGCCTGGGCGACCGCCATGGAACAGCCCAGGATGGCGTTGGCGCCCAGGCGCCCCTTGTTGGGGGTGCCGTCCACGTCGATCATCCGCCGGTCCACCAGCAGCTGGTCGGAGGCCTCGAGGCCCACCAACGCGCTCGCCAGCTCGTGCTCCACGTTTGCGACGGCTTTCAGGACGCCCTTGCCCGCGTAGGCGTGCGGGTCGCCGTCGCGCAGCTCGATCGCCTCGAAGGCACCGGTGCTGGCGCCCGAGGGGACCGCCGCGCGACCCACGGCGCCGGAGACGAGCGCCACCTCCACCTCGACGGTCGGCTGGCCGCGCGAATCGAGGATCTGGCGGGCGGTGACGCGGGCGATGGCGGACATCGACACTCCGGGGTCGGTGGCGGGGGCGCGAGTCTACCGAGGCACCCCGGAGCGGCGCTCGCCGGCGACATAACCAGCGTCAGTCACTCTCGATCTCACGGTGAGAGTTTTGCCACGATCGGCTGCTCACGGCCGATTCGCAACGCAGGCGCCGTCAGCCGGTCGCCGGCCCCTCGCGCTGGATGACCTCGAAGCCCCACAGCTCGCTATGGGAGGCCACCGGTGCCTGCTGGGGGTTGTGGCCGGCGTGGCCGCGGCGGAAGGCGTCCGAGTTCACCCAGGCGTCGAAGGCCTCCTGGCTCTCCCAGCGCGTGTAGACGAGGTACTTGTCCTGACCCTCGCTGGGGCGCAGCAGCTGGAACTCCTCGAAGCCCTCCATGCCTGAGACCTCGCCCGCGCGGGCGGCGAAGCGCTCCTCGAAGGCCTCGCGGCGCTCGTCGGGCACGGTGATGGCGTTGATGCGGACGATGCTCATGCGGTCTCGGACCTCCGGCCGCGGTAGCGGCGGATCAGGGTGTCGGTGGAGCTGTCGTGGTGCAGCGGCGCATCCGGGTCGGCCAGCTCGGGGACGATGCGGGCGGCCAGGGCCTTGCCCAGCTCCACCCCCCACTGGTCGAACGAGTTGACCCCCCACACGGCGCCCTGCACGAAGGTGCGGTGCTCGTACAGGGCGATCAGGGCGCCCAGGCTTGCCGGCGTCAGCTCGTCCACCATCAGCACTGTGGTGGGACGGTTGCCGGGGAAGGTGCGGTGGGGCACGAGGTGGGGCGGGACGCCCTCGGCGGCCACCTCCTCCGCGGTCCGCCCGAAGGCCAGGGCCTCGGCCTGGGCCAGGAGGTTCGCCATCAGCAGGTCCTGGTGGTCGGCCACCTCATCCGCCGGCCGGCAGACCGCGATCAGGTCGCAGCTCACCAGCCGCGTACCCTGGTGCAGCAACTGGTAGAAGGCGTGCTGGCCGTTGGTACCCGGCTCGCCCCAGACGATGGGCCCGGTATCGGTCCCGACGGGCTCCCCGTCGCGGGTCACCGACTTGCCGTTGCTCTCCATGTCCAGCTGCTGCAGGTAGGCGGGGAAGCGTGCGAGGCGCCGGCTGTAGGGCAGCACCGCATGGCTGGCGGCGCCCAGGAAGTCGGCGTGCCAGATGCCGAGCATCCCCAGCACCACGGGCATGTTGGAATCGAGTGGCGCGGCCAGGAAGTGCTCGTCCATGGCGCGCATGCCGCCCAGGAAGGCCCGGAAGCCCTCGGCGCCGATGGCGATGGCGAGCGCGAGCCCGATGGCGGAGCCCACCGAGTAGCGGCCGCCCACCCAGTCCCAGAAGCCCATCATGTTGGCCGGGTCGATGCCGAAGGCCTCGACCTCGGCGGCGTTGGTGGACACGGCTACGAAGTGCCGCGCCACCACGGCGTCGTCACCGCCGAGGCCGTCGACCAGCCAGGCGCGCACCGCGCGGGCGTTGGCGAGGGTCTCGAGGGTGGTGAAGGTCTTGGAGCAGACCACCACCAGCGTGCTGGCGGGGTCCAGTCCGGCCAGGGCGTCGCGGACGTCGTCGCCGTCGATGTTGGAGACGAAGCGCATCTCGATGCCCGGGTGGGCGTGGTCGCGCAGCGCCTGGACCGCCATCGCCGGCCCCAGGTCCGATCCGCCGATGCCGACGTTCACCACCGCGCGCACGCGCTCCCCGGTGGCCCCGGTCCAGGCGCCGTCGCGCACGCGCTCGGCCAGGTCGCACACGCGGTCCAGCACCTCGTGCACGTCGGGAACCACGTCGTGGCCGTCCACGCGGATCACCTCGCCGCGCGGGGCGCGGAGCGCCATGTGGAGCACCGCGCGGTCCTCGGTGGTGTTGATGCGCTTCCCGGCGTACATGGCCCGCGCCCGTCCCGGCACGTCGGCCGCGCGGGCGAGGGCCGCGAGGTCCGCCAGCGCCGCCCGGCTGACGCGCGCCTTGGAGTGGTCGCAGTAGATCCCGGCGGCCTCGACCACCAGTTCCCGGCCGCGGTCCGCGTCGGCCGCGAACAGCTCGCGCAGGTGCATCGCGCCCTCGGCGCCGGCGCGCGCGCCCAGGGCCGCCCACTCGGGGCTGCGGGTGATCACGTGACGGCCTCCTCGGCGGCGTGGGCGAGCTCGTACCAGTGCAGCTGGCGCTCGGGGGCGATCTCCTCGAAGGCCTCGCCGGCCTGCGCGGCGAGGGCGATGGCCCGCTCCACCCGCGAGCGGAAACGGCGCGCGCTGGTGCGCAGGGCGATCTCGGGGTCGACCCGCAGGGCGCGGGCCACCGCGACGGCGCCGAACAGGACATCGCCCAGCTCGGCGGCGCCCGGGTCGGCACGCAACTCGTCCAGTTCCTCCTCGAGAGCCACCAGGGCGGCGCCGGCATCGGCGAACGTGAAGCCCACCGCGCCGGCGCGCTTCTGGACCTTGGTGGCGAACGCCAGCGCCGGCAGCCCCGGGGGCAGCTCGTGGAAGACCCCCTGGTCGGCCCGCTCCTGGCGCTTGCGCCGCTCCCAGACGTCGACCACGCCGGCGGCGCTCGCCGCCACCACGTCGCCGTACACGTGCGGGTGGCGGCTGACGAGCTTGTCGGCCTGACCGCGGGCCACCGAGGCCAGGTCGGCCACCCCGTCCTCCGCGAGCAGCTGCGACAGGAACACGGCCTGGAACAGAAGGTCGCCCAGCTCGTCGGGCAGGCCGGCGCCGCCGTCGGCCACCGCGTCGGCCACCTCGAAGGCCTCCTCCACGGTGTGCGGGACGATCGTGGCGGCGGTCTGCTCGCGGTCCCAGGGGCACTCGCGCCGCAGGTGGGCACCCACCCCGGCCAGCGCCGCCACCTCGGCGCCGATGGCCCGGCGCGCCAGCACGGCCCGCTCGGGCCACGTGCGGGCCTCGGGTCGCTCCGCGGCCAGCCTGTGGGCCGCCGCGTCGGGCGCCGCCACGAGCGGGGCGCCCTCGGCCAGGCTCACCCCGACGTCCTCCAGCAGCGCCCGCACCGGCTCGTCGCACCGGGTCGCATCCACCGGCCCCTCGCCCGCCAGGAGCCCGAGGGCCGCGTGAGGGACCGCATCCGCGTCCCCCGGGCCGATGCCCACGATCAGCATCGGCGTCCCGCGCACCGTCGACCGGGGTCGCTCAGGGCGCCGGGACCTCCTCGCCGTCGGTCACCGCGGCCTCGGCGTCCTCCTCGTCCGGCGGCGCCAGGTCGTCGTCTGCGTAGACCGTCCGGCCCTCCCACTCCTCGAGCGCCTCCTCGGCCCAGGTGGTGTAGGCCTCCTGGCGACGGGCCTCGAGCTGGCTCTGGATGATGCCCTGGCGCGCGTCGGCGAACGAGGTGGTGCTGGCGGGCACGAGATCCGCCGTGATGATGTGGAAGCCGAACTGCGACTCCACCGGGTCCGAGATCTCGCCGTCCTCCAGCGCGAAGGCCGCCTCCTCGAACTCCGGGACGAACTGGCCCTCCTGCATGATCCCCAGATCGCCACCGGACGGCGCCGAGCCGGTGTCGGTGGACTCAGAGCGGGCCAGGTCGGCGAAGTTCTCGGGCGTCACGCGGGCGCGCAGCGCCTCGGCCTCGTCCTCGGTCGCCACGAGGATGTGGCTCACGCGCCGGCCGGCCGGCGTCTCGAACTGCTCGGTGTTCTCGTCGTAGTACTCGCGGGCGTCGTCGACCGTGAAGCGCACGCCTCGCGTGACGTCCTCGAACAGCTTCTGCTGCAGCAGGGAGTTGCGCACGATTTCGCGCGCCTCGGCGCGGCTGAGCATGCGGCTCTGAAGGAAGGTCTCGAACTCCTCCCGCGAGTCGCCGAACTCGGTGGCGACGATGTCCTGCAACTCGGCGGTGACCTCGTCCTCGGTGACCGCGCACGGCTCGCCGCACTCGGCGGCCTCGGCCGTGATCACCTTCTGCTGCACCAGCGTCTGCATCGCCTGCTGGACGACCTGCGTGTACTCCTCGCTGTCCTCGGGCGGGGCCGCCTGGCCCTGGCTCTCGAAGGCGGCGACGGTCTGCTGCACCGACCGGTCGAGTTCCTCCTGGCTGATGGGGCTGTCGCCCACCCGGGCGACGACGCCGTCGGGGAGGTCCGCCGAGTCGCCGCCGCAGCCGGCCAGCCCGAGTGTGCCGGCGCCGATCGCCACGACCGCCACGGCCGAAGCGACCCGCGATCTCGAGAGCCCGAGTATCAACTGATCCCCCACCATCGGTGTTCCAAGGACAACCCGGGCGATGCTAGCAGCGTGCGCCGCGGGGCCCGTTGTGGCCCGCTTAACGCTCGGCGAGCGCCATCCCGGCCGCCGCGGTGAGCGCGTCGAGCGCCTCCTCGGCCGATGCGAGCCGCTCGGTCGGAGCCGTCCCCGCCGGCAGCGACACCATCCGGTCGCGGGAGGAGTAGGTGGCCTTCGGCACCCGCTCGCGCAACCCGGCCAGCTGGGCGCTCGAGAGCACCACCGGGGCCAGGGTGATCCGCCCGGATCGCACGGACACCGCGGACGCGTCCACGGCGCGCGCCTTCATGCGCAGCCGCTGGATCGCCAGCAGCGACTCGACGGCGGCCGGCGGCTCGCCGAAGCGGTCGGCCATCTCCGAGCGCAGAGCGTCGATGTCCTCCAGCCCCTCGGCCTGCGCGATGCGCCGGTGCAGGTCGATCTTGGCGGCCTCCATCGGCACGTACGCGGCCGGGATGTGTGCCGAGACCGGGATCTCGATGCGCACCTCGCGCTCGGACGGGACGACGCCCTGGCGCTCCATCACGGCCTCGTTGAGCATCTCGAGATACAGCTCGAAGCCGACGGCGGCCACGTGGCCGCTCTGCTCGTCGCCCAGCAGGTTGCCCGCGCCGCGGATCTCGAGGTCGCGCATGGCGATCTTCAGCCCGCTGCCGAGCTCCGTGTAGTCGGCCAGGGCGCGCAGGCGCGACGCGGCATCGCGCGAGAGGGTCTCGGCCGAGGGGTACAGCAGGTAGGCGTGGGCGGTCACGTCCGAGCGCCCCACCCGGCCGCGGATCTGGTAGAGCTGGGCCAGTCCGAGGGCATCGGCGCGGTCCACGATCAGGGTGTTGGCCTGCGGGATGTCGAGGCCCGACTCGATGATGCTGGTGGCCACCAGCACGTCCGCCTCGCCGCGGATGAAGCCCAGCATGACGTCCTCGAGCTCGTGCACGGCCATCTGCCCGTGCGCCGTGACGATGCGCAGTTCGGGCGCGAGAGCGCGCAGGTTCTCGGCGACGTCCTCGATGGTCTCCACCCGGTTGTGCAGGAAGAAGGCCTGGCCCTTGCGCTCGGCCTCGCGTCGGAGGGCCTCGGCGACGATGCGCTCGTCGTACTCGCCCACGTGCGTGGCGATGGGCCGCCTGCCCGAGGGCGGCGACTCGATGACGCTGATGTCGCGCAGGCCCGACAGGGAGATCTGCAGCGTGCGCGGGATCGGCGTGGCGCTCATGGCGAGGACGTCCACCTGGACGCGCAGCTTGCGCAGCGACTCCTTCTGGGCCACCCCGAAGCGCTGCTCCTCGTCCACGACCACCAGGCCGAGATCCTTGGGCTGCACGTCCATCGACAGCACCCGGTGGGTGCCCACCAGGACATCGAGCTTCCCGTCGCGGAAGGCCTGGAGCACCTCCTTCACCTCCGCCGGCGAGCGGAAGCGGTTGATCATGTCCACGCTCACCGGCAGGTCGCCGATCCGCTCGCGGAAGGTGGCCAGGTGCTGCTGGGCCAGGATGGTCGTTGGCGCCAGCACCAGCACCTGACGGCCGGCGGCCGCGCACTTGAAGGCCGCGCGCATGGCGATCTCGGTCTTGCCGAAGCCCACGTCGCCGCAGATCAGGCGGTCCATGGGCCGCGGGCGCTCCATGTCCTCGGCCACCGCGTCGATGGCCCGCAGCTGATCGGGGGTCTCGCGGTAGGGGAACCGGCGCTCGAACTCGCGCATCAACTCGTCGTCGCCGGGGAAGGCGTAGCCGGTCGCCGCGGCGCGGGCCTCATAGAGCGAGATCAGCTCGCCCGCCATCTCGCGCACCGCGGCGCGGGCGCGCGACTTGACGCGCATCCAGGCCTTGCCGCCCAGCTTGGAGAGGGCCGGCGCGGAGCCGTCGGCACCGACGTAGCGGGTGACCTTCTCGAGCTGGTCCTGGGGGACATACAGGCGGTCCGCACCGGCGAAGGCCAGCGCCAGGTAGTCGCGCGTGATCCCGGCGACCGTTCGGGTCTCGAAGGCCATCAGGCGGCCCACGCCGTGGTCCTCGTGCACCACGTGGTCGCCCACCTTCAGGTCCAGGAAACTCGACAGGCGCCGGCCCACCACCGGGCCGCGCTGCTGGGCGACCCTGCGCCGGCGCAGCACCTGCTCCTCGGGGATGATGGCAATGCCCAGATCGCGCGAGATGACCCCGGAGCGGACCGCCAGCGGCGTGAAGGCCACCGACCCGGGCTCGGGGAGGCCCCCCGGCTCCACCTCCAGAGGCTTCAGCTTCTCCATGCGAGCCAGCGCGCGCGAGAGGTCGCCGCGGCGCGCGAAGGCCACCACCACGCGCAGGCCGGCCTGGGCCATGCGCCGCAACTCGGCCTCGGCCTCGGCCGGCGAGCGGGTGACGAAACGGACCTCGGTGGCGTCGAAGGCCCCGCCGCCGGCCTCCGGAGGTGCGATGTCCACCCGCGCCAGGGACGCGATGCCGGCGGCCACCTCGTCCGGGTCGAGCATCCCGCCCGAGGCGGCCTCGTCCTCGAGGCGCTCTCGCGAGGCGCGCAGGGCGGCGGCGTGCTCGGCCGGCGCCAGCCGGACCAGCGCAGCCCCGTCCAGGGCGCCGGCGGCCAGGGGAGGCGCCAGGGCGGCGTCCGGGTCCTCGGCCGCGCGCCAGGCCACCAGGCGCGTGATGGGCCGGATGGTGCGCTGCGTGAAGGGCGAGAACGCGCGCAGGCTCTCGATCTCGTCGCCGAAGAACTCGACCCGTGCGGGCATGTCGGCGGTGGACGGGTAGACGTCGAGGATGCCCCCGCGCACCGCCACATCGCCGCGCTCCTCCACCTGCTCCACGCGCTCGTAGCCCAGCAGCGCCAGGTGGTCGAGGACATCGTCGAGCGCGATCTCCTGCCCCAGGGCAAGCGCCAGGGGCTCGTCGGCCGAGGCCGGCACGAGCTCGGCCAGGGCCGGCGCCCCCACCACCACGGCCGTGCCCGGCCGGCCGAGCATCCCCTGCGCACGCGCCCGCTGACCGATCAGGTGCGGCGATGCGCCGACGGCGGCCCCGGGGGCGACGCCGCGCGTGGGCCACAGCGCCGTCGCCGCGCGCCCGAGGAGGATCGTCAACTCGGCGGCCAGGTCGCGCGCCTCGTCGTCGTCGGGGGTCACCAGCACCAGGGTGCGGTCCTGCGAGCGGGCCAGGGCCGCCGTCAGATAGGGCCACGCGGCCCTCCCCAGTTCGGTGGTCTCCACGCCGGTGCCGGTGGCGGGCGCGGCCAGGCGCGCGGCAAGATCGCCACCCAGGCGCCCGCCCAGCAGCAGCCGATCGAGCGCAGTGGTCGCGCTCACGTGTCCCCGGCGGGGCTCGCCGGCTCGCCGGCCGCGGGTCGCCCCTGGCTGCCGGGGTCCGCGGCGTCACCCTCGCCCTCCACCGCACGCCGCTCCTCCCGCCGGCGGATGCGCTCGCGGGCCTTGGCGCCCGGCTCGGAGGCGTGGAACCGCGCGATCGCCGACTCCAGGCCCTCGGCCAGCGCCACCTCGGCCATGTCGGCGGCACGGCCGACCATCGCCTCCACCTCGGCCGCCGGCTCGGAGAAGCGCGCCAGCACCCAGGCCGCCGCGTCGCCGCGGAAGTGCTCCGGCGGGCGCCCCACGCCCACCCGCACCCGCGCGAAGTCGTTGCCGCCGACCCCCTGGACGATCGAGCGCAGGCCGTTGTGCCCGCCGTGCCCGCCGCCCCGCTTGGCGCGGACCGTGCCGAAGGGCAGGTCGATCTCGTCGTGCACCACCAGGATCCGCTCCGGCGGGATGCGCAGCGAGCCGGCGGCCGGGCCCACCGAGCGACCGGAGTCGTTCATGAAGGTGGTCGGGACCAGCAGCGCCACCGGGCCGGCCGGACCGCGCGTGTCGAGGTAGCGGCCCGCGTACCGGTCGGCGAAGCGCCCGGCCCCGAGCCGCCGGGCCAGTTCCTCGACCACGAGCTGGCCGGCGTTGTGGCGGGTCCCCGCGTAGCGCGGACCGGGATTCCCCAGGCCCGCCACCAGGCGGAGCGACGGGGCACCGGCGGCCCCGTCGGCACCCACGGCGCTACTCGGTTTCGGCGTCGTCCTCGCCCTCGACGAGATCCGGCTGGACCTCCTCGTCGGGCTCCTCGACCTCGACGGTCGGCGGCACGACCGACGCCACCGTCGCCTCGGGGTCGGAGTCGATGGTCACGCCCGCCGGGGCGGTCATGTCGGCCACGGTCACCGAGTCACCCACGCCCAACTCGCTCACGTCCAGCTCGATCAGGTCCGGCAGGTCGTCCGGGAGCGCGGTCACGTCGACCTCGCGCATCGTCTGGTCCAGGACGCCGCCGTCGCGAACGCCCACGGCGCTGCCGACCAGCGAGACCGCCACCGAGGCCTGGATGGCCACGCGGAGGTTGACCTCCTGGAAGTCGATGTGCGTCACCTCGCCACGCACCGGGTGCAGCTGCCATTCCTTGATCAGCACCGGGCGCGTGGAGCCGCCCTCGATGGTGAGGTCGATCACGCCGGTCGCGGCGCCGTCGGCGATCGCCCGGCGCAGCTCGCGGGCGTCGACCGCCAGCGGGATGGACGGCGTGCCGGGCTCGTAGACGATGCCGGGAACGAGACCCTCGCGGCGCAGCCGGCGGGTGGGGCCGTTGCCGAGCTCGGTGCGCGGCCGGGCGGTGATTGCGACGTGTGCCATGCGAGGACGTTCCTGGTCGTGGGGCCGACGGGGGAAGCTACCAGATCCGCAACGGCCGGCGGGCGTCAGGACCCGTCGCGCATCCCCGGATCGGCGCCCGGGCCGAGCCGACGCACGAGTTCGTCGTCGATCGACCCGTGGAGCGAAACGGCCTTGTGGAGGCGGGTGAGCGGAACGCCCGGCGGGCGGCTCGGCGCAACAATCGGTGCGCGCGTATCGGCCCCGTTGTCCTCGCGTCGCGTCATGGGCGGGTGGTAGCCCCGCGGCGAGGAGCCTAGAAGAGCTGGTTCTCCCCGGAGAAGATCGCCGACACCGACTCGTCGCTGAAGACGTTGTGCACCGAGTCGGCCAGGATCCGGTCGGCCGACAGCACGGTGAACAGGTCGTCGGAGGCGCCCTCGGGCAGAGGCACCGTGTCGCAGATCACCACCTGCTCGATCACCGAGTCCGAGAGGCGCTGCACCGCGGATCCGGACAGCAGGCCGTGGGTGGCGCAGGCGAAGACGCTGGTGGCGCCGGCGTCCTTGACCACCTTGGCGCCGGCGCAGAGGGTGCCAGCGGTGTCGATCATGTCGTCGATCAGGATGGCCACCTGGTCCCGGACATCGCCGATCAGCAGCGTGATCTCGGCCTCGTTGTGCTCGGGCCGCTGCTTGGTGAGCACCGCCAGCTTGGCGCCGAGGCGCTCGGCGAAGTGGCTGGCGAGCTTCGCCCGGCCGGCGTCCGGGGACACCACCACGAGCCGATCCGAGTCGTAGTCGCCGCTGTGCGCGCGCTCGCGGAAGTGGTCCACGAACATCGGCAGCGCGGTCATGTGGTCCACGGGGACCCGGAAGAAGCCCTGCACCTGACCCGCGTGCAGGTCCATGGTGAGCACCCGGTCCACGCCGGCCGCCTCGAGCATCGAGGCGATCAGCTTGGCCGTGATCGGCTCGCGGGGGGCCGACTTCTTGTCCTGGCGCGAGTAGCCATACCAGGGGATGACCGCCGTGATGCGGTGCGCCGAGGCCAGCCGTGCCGCGTCGATCATCACCAGCAGTTCCATCAGGCTGTCGTTCACCGGCTTGCAGGTCGACTGCACGAGGAAGACGTCCGCGCCGCGGACGCTCTCCTCGAAGCGCACGTAGAGCTCGCCGTTGGCGAAGGTCTTCAGGGTCACCTCGCCCAGCTCGATGCCCAGGCGGTCCGCGATGCGCCCGCCCAGTCGCTGACTGGAGCGCCCGGCGAAGACCATCAGGCGCTTCGAGTCGTGACGCTCGATGCTGGTGCTGCTCATTCGGTGGTACCCCCGGCCTGCTCGGCCTCGCTGGCCGCCCGCGCGCGGGCGGCGGCTTTCTCGGTGAATCCCTCGATGTTCGTCTGGCGTGCCCGCGCGATCCCGAGGGCCCCCGGAGGGACGTCGTCGGTGAGGATGGATCCCGCGCCCGTCATCGCGTCGTCGCCGATGGTCACCGGCGCCACCAGCACGCAGTCCGAGCCGGTGCGCACACGGGCCCCCACCCGGGTGCGGTGCTTGCGGAAGCCATCGTAGTTGGCGGTGATGTTGCCAGCGCCGATGTTCGAGCCCTCGCCGACGGTGGCATCCCCGATGTACGACAGGTGCGGCACCTTCGCGCCGCGGCCGAGCGTGGCGTTCTTCAGCTCGACGTAGGTGCCGGCCTTCGCGCCGGCCTCCAGCCGGGCGCCCGGACGCAGGTAGGCGAAGGGCCCCACGCTGCACCCATCGCCGACGTCGGCACCCACCAGGTGGGCGGCCCGCACCACGCAACCGGCGCCCAGGCGCGTGTCCTCGGCCACCACGTCGGGGCCGACCTGCGCGCCCTCCCCCACATGACAGGCGCCCCGCAGGTGCACGCCGGGCCACAGCACGGCGTCGGGGTCGTAGGTGACCTGCGCGTCGAGGTAGACCGCCGACGGGTCCGGCATCGAGACGCCGGCCAGCATCGCCGCGTGCCGCAGGCGGTCCTGCACCACCGACTCGCACGCCGCCAGGTCGACCCGGTCGTTCACTCCGGCGGCCACCTCGATGCTCGCCGCCACCAGCGCCCCCAGCGAGCCGCCGGACGCCACCGCGTCGGTGAGGTAGAGCTCGCCCTGGGCGTTCTCGGTACCCAGACCCGCCAGGGCGTCCTCCAGCGAGGCGCGGTCGTAGACGTAGAGGCCCGCGTTGAACTCGCCGATCGACAGCTGCGCCTCGTCGGCGTCGCGGGCCTCGACGATGGCGGCCACCAGGCCGACCTCGTCGCGCACGATGCGCCCGTAGGAGCCGGCGTCGTCGGCCACCGCGGTCAGGACGGTCCCGGTGGTCCCCGCGGCCCGGTGCGCGGCCACCAGGTCGGCGACCGCCTCGCGCGACAGCAGCGGCGTGTCGCCGCAGGCCACCAGCACCGTGTCGCATTCGGGTGGCAGGCCGGCGATGCCGATGGCCGCCGCGTCCCCGGTGCCGCGCCGCTCGGGCTGCACCGCGGTGTCCACGCCGGCGGGGAGAGCCGCCCCCACGGCCTCGGCGCCGTGCCCCACCACCACCACGGTCGCGGCGGCCTCCGCCGCATCGAGGGCATCGAGCACCCAGTGGATCAGGGGGCGCCCGGCAAGCGGGTGGAGCACCTTGGGCAGTGCGGAGCGCATGCGGGTGCCCTGGCCGGCGGCCAGGACGACGACACCGATGGTCACAGCACCTCTAAGAGACGACGACAGGGACGATGGACCGGGACGCTAGCTGGTTGGGGCGGGAGGATTCGAACCCCCGATCACGGGACCAAAACCCGCTGCCTTACCGCTTGGCTACGCCCCACCGCCGGCCGCGTGGCGCCCGGAGTATAGGCGCCGGTGTATCCGCGCCGAGACGGCGAGCAGACCGGGCGCCAGCGCCAGGGCGGCGATGTCGAAGAACACGTACCCGCTCGCCACCCCGCTGGGCGGATTGCCGTTGGCGATACCCGTCCCGGGGATCTCGGGCTGCCAGTACCAGGTGCCGATCCATGTCCCGTAGATCTCCAGGAAGGCGACCACGAAGAACACGCCGGCGTACACGGCGGAGGCCCGGCCGCGCAGTAGGAACAGCACCAGGACGGCCGCGCCCACCGCCCCGCCGACGTCCTTGCGCTCGAGGACCGTCAGGCCCAGCAGCGCCCACGCGGACACGAAGACGATCGCCGCCACCACCAGCTCGCGTCCGCGGCGCATGAGCCAGCGGGTCTGGCTGAGGCGCAGGCCGGTCAGGTACACCAGCCCGTGGCCGGCCGGCACGAACAGCGGCAGGTTGTCCAGGCGGTAGATGTAGACGCCCCAGATCACCGAGCCGATGATCTCGGCGATCGTCGCGACCACGATGACGACCACCGTGGTGGCCCGCTCCCGCGGCGTGAGGTGCACCATGAAGGCCAGCAGGAAGCCCCAGGTGGCGGCCGAGAGCGCGTACTGCCCCGCCAGGTCGACGCGCTGGTCGATGGCCAGACCCAGGACCGTGATGGCCAGGACGGCGACGCAGAACAGCGACGGGGTGCGGACGATGCGCTCGAGCAGCCCGGGCGGCTCCAGGCGCAGCGCGGCGGGATCGGCGGTGGCCACGGCGCTCCATGGTAGCCCGGCGCACGGGCACGGGCCGCCCTGGAGCGCCCGTCGCGCCGGTGCCGATCGTCCCCACCGGTCTCCTGGTGTAGCCTGGCCGCGCTTCACGGAACGGGGGTGAGGGAAGCCGGTGTGAATCCGGCGCGGTCCCGCCACTGTCACCCGGGAGCGTCCCGCGCATCGCGAGAGCGGGCCACTGGGGAGACCCGGGAAGGCCGTGAGGGACGCGTCATCACCGGGGAGCCAGGAAACCTGCCCGCGCTCCGTCCCACAACGCCCTCCGTGGACAGAGGAGCTTCACGTGATCATGCATCCCCGCCGGGCACGCAGACGTGCGCTGGCAGCCGCCGCGAGCGCCTGCATCGCCGGCCTCGCCGGCGCCCAGAGCGCCCAGGCGCTCGACACGACGATCCGCATCGAGGGATCCTCGGGGACCCTGGTGCCCGAGAGCACCATCAGCATCGAGGCCGACGGCACCGAGGCCACGGTCTTCGACGTCGACTTCAACGCCTTCCAGGTCGACCGGGGATCCGCCTTCTGGCAGGTCTTCCGGGCGGCCTCGGGCGCCGGCGTGCCCTTCGCCTTCCGGGGCTTCTCCTTCGGTCTGCAGGTGACGAGCATCGGGCCCGACGTCAGCGAGGGATCGGTCGGCTGGCAGTACAAGGTGGACCACGCCAGTCCCTCGGCCGGCGCCGACGCCCTGCAGCTGGCCGAGGGTGATGCGGTGCTGTGGTTCCACGGCGGCTTCGCCGGCGCGCGCGACCTGGACGCCGCGCCCTCGGTCGACCGCGTGCGCACGGGCAACAGCTTCACCGTCAGCGTGGTGAGCTACGACGAGGAGGGCGTGCCCAGCCCGGCCGCCGGGGCCGAGGTCGCCTACGGGCCGGCCCGGGCGACCACCGATGCGGCGGGTCGCGTCACCTTCATCGCCCAGTCGCCCGGCAACCAGGACGTCCGCGCCAGCCGCGCCGGCGACGTCCGCAGCGCCGCCCGGACGGTGTGCTCGTTCGACGCCGACCCGACCGTGTGCAACCTGCCCCCGGCGCCCGACGCTCCGCCGGCTCCGGCGCCGGCGACGCCGGTCACCACCACTCTCCCGCCGGACACGACGGCGCCGGGGAGCGTCATCACCGCCCCGGCCTTGCGCTCCCGGCGCGGCGCCGTCCGCAGCATCCGCGGGACCGCGGGTCCCGACCGCACCGACATCGCGGGCGTCGAGGTCTCGCTGGGACTGCGTACCGGCACCGTCTGCCGGTTCCGCCTCGCCGGCGGTGGCCTGAGCGCCGCGCGCGACTGCGACCGGCCCGAGTGGGTCCCGGCACGGGTCGCCGGCGGCCGGTGGGTGCTCCCGCTGGGCCGCGGCCTCGCCGCCGGCGTGTGGAGGGTCGAGACCCGCGCCACCGACGGTGCGGGCAACACGCAGAGCGTCCGGGTCCCCGGGGCGAACATCGGCGCCTTCCGCGTGCGCGGCAGGGTGGTCGTGCCGCGGACGGTCATCCGGGCCCCGCGGGCGGGATCGTTCCCGGCGGAACTCGCCCGCGTCACCGGCATCGCCGGCCCCGCCGCAGCCGACATCGGCCTGGTCGAGGTCGCGATCAGCCGCCGCGCCGGCCGGCTGTGCCGCTTCGTGACCTACCGCGACACCCTGGCGGGTCCGCGCCCGTGCAACAGGCCCATCTGGGTGGCGGCGCGCTCGACCGGCCGCACCTGGGAGCGCACCCTCAGCCCGGCCCTGCAGCGGGGCGGATGGGTCATCCGGAGCCGGGCGACCTCGGCCGACGGCCGGAGCGGCCCGGTATCGGTCCGCGTCGCCCGCGTCACCGGAGCCGGGCGATGAGCGGGGCGCGCACGATCGCCGCCACGCTGGCCGCGGCGTCGGCAATGGCCGTCGCGGCGGCCCCGCTCGCCGCCCAGTCGTCCGCCGACGAGCGCGCCGCCCTGCGCGGCGCGCTCTGGCTGAACAAGACGCCGGCGGCAACGGCCGGCGGACAGGTGGCCGACACCGTCGTCGCCCTGCGTGCCGCGGGCGCCACCCGGGCCGCGGTGCGGCCGCGGCTCCGCGTCCTGGCCCGCTCCGGGCCGCGTTACGCGCGGACCGCGGGCGCCTCGGCCAAGGTGGTGCTCGCCGCCGTCGCGGGAGGGGTCGACCCCTCCCGCCTCGGCCGCCACGACTACGTCCGGGGCGTCACATCGCGCTACGCCGCGGGCCGGTACGGCGCCACGCTGTTCGACCAGGCGCTGTCGTTCCTCGCCCTTCGCGCGGCGGGACGGCCCATCCCCCGCACCGCCCTCCGCACGACCCTGCGGGCGCGCGGCGGCGGGGGCTGGAGCTTCGACATGTCGCGCGCTGGGCGCGACATGGTGGACGGCACGGGGCTGATGATCGAGGCGCTGCGCGCCGCGGGGGTCCCCGCGCGCCATCCGCACCTGCGGGCGGCGACGGCCTGGATGCTGGCCCAGCGCAACCGCGAGGGCGGCTTCGCCAGCGCGGGGCGCGGGGGGGCGACCCAGGCCAACCCCACCAGCAACGTCATCCGGGCCCTGCGCGCCATGGGCCGGCCCGCGCCGGCCTCGACGCGGGCAGCGCTGCGCCGGCTCCAGACGCGCTCCGGGGCCTTCCGCTTCACCGGCCCCAGGGCGGGCAGCGCGCTCATGGCCACGACCGATGCGGTGCCCGCCCTGGCGGGCCGCACGCTCCCCGTGCGGTGACGCTCCGGCGCCCGGTCACAGGAACGTGACACTGCGGCCGGGCGCCAGACACTAGGATCAGGTCATGGCATCGACGCGTCTTCATTTCCAGGCAGAGATCGAGGACTTCCGTTCGGGGCTCGTCGAGATGGCGAGCCTCGTCCTGGCCCAGGTGGAGCGTGGCGTCGCGGCCTGGGACGAGGTGGACCGCGTCGCGGCGATGGAGGTCGAGTCCGGCGACGAGCTGGTGGACCAGCGCTGCGTCGAGCTCGACCAGCGCGTCTTCAACATCCAGCTCCTCGAAGCTCCCGTCGCCTCGGACCTGCGCCTGCTCCACGTCGGGCTGATCGCGGTCATCGCCCTGGAGCGGGTCGGTGATCTGGCCGTGGCCATCGCCCACGCCGCCAGCACGGTGCGGCCCGAGGGCGCCGATCACGCCATCCAGGCCCTGATCGCCCGGATGAGCGCCCGTGGGGTCGATGTCCTGGCCCAGGCGATCCAGGCCATCGCACGCGGCGAGGTGGAGCTGGGCGAGCAGGCGCGCGACAGCGCGCGGACCGTGCGCAGCATGCTGGACGAGCTGGTCCACGCCGTCGCCCACGTGCGTGACGACACCGTCACGCGCGAATGGGCGTCGGCGGCCGTGCTCGTGGGGCGCCATCTCGAACGGGTCGCCAACAACGGTGCCGAGCTCGGCGGCCGCGTGCGGTTCCTCGTCACCGGCGAGCCCTTCGTCCGCACGGGGCAGGCCCGCGCCGAGCAGTAGCCCCACCCCGCCCGGAGCCGTCCGGGCGGGGTGGGATCAGATCAGTCCCGCTCGCCCTCGGCGACGGTGGTGGTCGTTCGGGCCTCGGCCTCGGACTCGGTCGTCTCGGGGGGACGCTCCGCCGAACGCTCGAGCCGCTCGAGGGCCTCCAGTGCATCCAGTGCCGACGGATCGGTCTCCATCGTGCGGATGCTGCTGCGCCGTGCCCGCTTGGCCTTGGCCATGTCCACCTCCCAGGGTTTGAAGGGTGATTCTAGTGGAGTCGGCGCCGGCCCACGATCATCAGGGCCCCGGGCGCAGCTGTCCGCGCACCAGGGCGTCCACCAGCCCGTCGTCGGCCGGCGGGAAATCGAGCCGGGCCAGATCGGCGCGGGGCACCCAGCGGAACTGGACGCTCCCCACCGGACGCGGGCGCAGGCCCTCGCGCCACTCGCAGCGGTAGAAGCGCAGCAGAAGCGGCCCGGCCCGGGTGGACCACACCAACGGCCCCACATCCAGTTCCACCGCCAGTTCCTCGCGCAGCTCGCGTGCGAGCGCCTCGCGATCATCCTCCCCGGCCTCCCGCTTGCCCCCCGGGAACTCCCAGCGCCCGGCGTGCCCCACGCCCTGGCCGCGCTGGCTCACCAGCACCCGCCCGCCCCGCTCGATCAGGGCCGCCACGACCACCTGCGGGGGTCGCATGGTCACGCCTCGACCCCCACCCGCACCAGGCGTTCGCCGGCCCGCTCGGCCAGGCCCTCGGCCACCAGCCCGGCGGCGGCCTCGGGGTCGGCGTGCGGGTCGGCCCAGCCGGTGTCCGCGAGCGCGCGCAACAGACGGCCCCGGCGCTGTCGCATCGAGCCCTCGTAGCGGGCCTGGCGCCGGCGCGGCGGCGTGAGCGCCACGGCGCTCCCGGCCTCCGCCGCCGGGCATCCCCGGCGCAGCGGGCAGCCCTCCTCGCACCGCGGCGCACGCGCCGTGCACCACAGCCGGCCCAGGTCCATGATCGCCTGCCCCGCCTCCCAGCCCCGGTGCCCCGCCCCGGGCCAGCCGCCGGGGAAGCGACGGGCCACCACCCGGGCCGCGTTCGTGTCGACGGGCAGCAGGTCCTCGCCGTCGGCGAAGCAGCGCAGGGCCGCCGCCGTGTAGGGGCCCACGCCCGGCAGGTCCGTGAGGCGCTCGGGCGGCGGCCAGCCGTGCCCGGCCACCACGCTCGCCGCCGCATGGAGGTTGCGCGCGCGGCGCGGGTACCCCAGGCCCTGCCATGCCGCCAGCACCTCACCAAGGGGCGCGGTCGCCAGGGCCTGTGCCGTGGGCCAGCGCGTCACGAAGGACAGGTAGTACGGGATCACGCGGTCGACGGGCGTCGCCTGGAGCTGGACTTCCGCCACGAGCACCCGGTAGCGGTCGCGGGTGTTGCGCCAGGGCAGATCGGCCCCCTCGGAGGTGAACCACTCGATCAGCCGCCCGACCGCCCGGGCCGCGCCTTGCTCCGCCCCGCCGTCCGTCACCCGGGCAGTGTACGCCGGTTCCCGGCGTCTGCCCGCTGCGCCCGCTCATCCTCCGCGACGGCGCTGATCCCCCTGCCGATCGCCTCCACCACGGCCTCGGGGCCGGAGCCGGGCTCCACGCGCACCGCGGCGGGGTGCGCGGCCCGCTCGGCCAGTCGCTCCTCGATGAGCGCGGCCGACACCCGCAGCCGCACCGGGAGCGGCCCCTCCGGCCCGGGCGCCGCCAGGAGGCGGCGGACCCCGTCCCCGACGGCGTCACGCCACTCCTCGGCGCCCACCTGGATCCGGCACGCCACCGCACCGCCGCGCACCAGGAACACCTCCAGGGCACCCGATGCGGCCGCCGGCTCCACCAGGGCGCCCACGCGATCGCGCGCCCGCCGGCTCTCGGCCAGGCGTGCGAGCACCTGGGCGAGCGCGTCGAGCCCCCGCCGCCCGCTCCGGGAGGCCGGGTCCAGCGAGCCGCGCCCCGAGGCCCGCTCCACGCGCGCGCCCAGGGCACCCAGCGCCCGCGGATCGCCGGTGAGCAGGGCCGCGAGCTCGGTGCTCTCGCGCCGCTCGGCGCCGGGGTCGAGTCCATCGAGGGGGTAGAGGAGCCGCAGGCACTCCGCGGCGGCGCGGAGTGTCCGCTCGCCCGCGACGGGGCCGGCGGCGACCAGGGCACCATCGGGGACGCGGGAGCCGACGCGAAGCCCTCGCGATCCCGGGCCGAGCGTCAGATAGCGGCCCGGCGCGCGGATCCCCGCGCCGCCGACGCCCAGGCGCCGCGAGATCTCGTCGGCCCTCAGCAGCGCCCCGAGCCGCGAGCCGTGGACCTCGTGCTCCACGCGCGCCACCTCACGGGGGCCGGGCGCCGGGCCGGTGCCGAGCAGGCGCCGACGCACCTCACGGCGCAGGTTGGTCGCCGCGGCGACGTGCAGCGGGCGCCCGTCGGCGGCGCTGAGGATGTAGACGCCCCGTCGGGGCGGAAGCTCCTCACACAGCGCCCACTCGCGGGCGTACGCGGCCTCCGGGCGCCCCACCCGGGAGGCGATGTCGGCCAGGGTCCGCACGCCGGCCTCGGCGGCCGCGCCGATGAGCCTCACCAGCACCTCGGCGGTGGCGGCCGCATCCGAGTCGGCCCGGTGGGTGGGACGCACCCGGGTCCCGGCCCACTCGGCCAGCGATCCCAGATCGTGGCGCCGGTCGGCGCCGGGGAGCAGGTGGCGTGCCAGCGCGAGGGTGTCCAGCCAGGCCTGCTCGAAGTAGACGCCCGCCAGCCGGCGGCGCTCGTAGTTCAGGAAGCGCAGATCGAACGGCGCGTTGTGGGCCACCAGCACGTCGTCGCCGGCGAAGCGCACGAAAGACGCCAGCGCGCGCTCGATGGGAGGCGCCCCGGCGACCATCGCGTCGTCGATGCCCGTGATGCCGGTCACCACCGGCGGGATCGGATGGCCGGGATCCACGAGGGTGGTGAAGCGCTCCCGGATGCGCAGGCCCTCGACCCGCACCGCACCGATCTCGGTGATGCGCGAGCTCCCGGGCGAACCACCGGTCGTCTCGAGGTCGACCACGCAGAACGACAGGCGCGAGAGGGGCACCTCCTCCACCGGGGGGGCGGCGGCGTGCGCATGGACCGGGGCGGTACTCACCCGGGCGACTGTAACGACGGCCTCCGCCGTCACCGGCTTCAGAGGCCGACATCCCCCGGGGTGAGCGGAAGGGAGAGATCGAACTGGGTCCCCACAGGTTGCGGGACGCGGCCGTCCACCGTGATCAGGGCGGCGGGGACGCCGGCGGCGGCCGTCGCGGTGCGCACCAGCGGGCCCAGGACCGCCTGCTCCGCGGCCGCCCCGCCCGGCGGATACCCGCTCTCGAACTCGGCCGACAGATCCACGCGCACGACCTCGTCGGCCACCTCGACCCCGAGGATGCGCGTACCCGTGGGCAGGGCCGGGATCAGATCGGGGTCCGCCGGGCCCGAGGCCAGCGCGTCGAGCGCGGCCCGCGCAGCGGGGACGTCGGCCGGCACCTCGCGCTCCTCGGCCACGAGCTCGCCGGAAGCGCCCGCGAAATGGACCACCACGGTGGCCGTCGGCACCGGCGCGGTGGCGCCCCCGTCGCCCTCCGAGGCGTCGCCGTCACCGCATGCCGAGGTGACGGCGAGCAGGAGCGCGAGCGCCGCGAGCGTAATTAGCGACCGGATGGATACCGATGTGAGCACATGTGGATGATGAACCCCCCGCCGGCCACGCGCCAAGACTCCGGGGTGCCGACGCCCCCGTCGCGGCGCCCCTGATGGACGCGACCGCCGCGGTCCTCGGGCACCCGTGCCCGGAGCGCCGCGATCTGGAGGCCTCGCTGGCCCAGATGGGCCTCGTGGTGATGAGCGCCGATGCCGACGCCTCGGACCGCCCCCCGGGGTGCGGCGACATGCTGGTGGCCGACCTGCGCGGCGGTCCGCTCCGCGCGCCGCTGCTCTCGCGGCTGCACGACGACCCGCGGCCGCTGGTGATCATCGCGGGGCACGGACGGCGGGCGCTGGCCGGCCTGGTGGGCCGCCCGGCCGGCACGATGGTGCTGAGCGCCGACGACCTGACGGCGGGGCTACGCGTGGCGATCACGGTCTGCTCCGGCATGGTCCGGCGCGCCGCACCGCCGGAGGACGCGCCGGGCATCCCCGGCCTGCGCACCGGGTCGCGCCGCACGTCGGCCACCGCCCGGTAGCATCCCGCCCATGGGACTCTTCAACGGGATCGACACCGTCTTCTACCAGGTGTGCAGCATGGACCGGGCCGTCGGCTTCTACTCGGAGCTGCTGGGCTTCCCCGTGTTGCGCCGCGAGGGCAACGACTGGGCCGAGCTGGACGCCGGCGGCCACACGCTGGCCCTCTCCGGCGAGCTGGCCACGCGGCCCCACACCGGGGGCGCCACCGTGGTGCTGAGCACCGATGACATCACCGCCGTGGACGCAGCGCTGGCCGGCGCCTCCGTCCAGCGCGGCCGGATCGAGGACATGGGCGGCGCCAAGATGCTCCAGTTCTTCGACCCCGACGGCAACGAGATCGTCGCCCTCCAGCCGCCCGCCTGATCCGATGCGGCCCGGGCCCCGGCGCCCGGGCAAAGGGTCCTAGCCGGTCGCGCCCATGCGGCGCACCTGGCCTTCGCGCAGGTCGACGATGGCCTCGATCAGCGCGTCGGGATCCTCGACGGACACCGCGATCTTCTGGGTGCGCCACGGCAACGGGGCGCGCACCCTCAGCGGCTCGGTGAGGTCGAGCACGACGGCGGTCCCCGACGAGCCCACGAAGGCCGTGAGACCGCGCGCGATGCGCACCCCCAGCCCGCCCCACCAGGGCCAGCGCATGGTGCCCACCGCGGCGATGCGCTCCAGGGGCACCGTCGCCGCCCCGAGCACGCCCATGCCGATGCGCAGGCGGGACTCGTCCAGCTCCACCTGGGCACGGGCGGCGCCGAAGACCCCCAGCATCGGGAGCGTCCAGCGGCTGCGGCGCAACGGATACCGGGTCACCGGGCCAGTCTAACCCCCACCGGGCGTATCATCGGCCGACGAAGTGGTCTCGGGGGAGTGCGCATGGCCCGCAGGTTGTACGGACGCGATACCGGCCTGACGGCCCGCATGCTGTTCACGATGTTCGGCCTCGGTCTGATCTATGTCGTGTTCATCGGCATCCTGATCGCCGCCGGGGTGGGCGCGATCGTGGTGCTGGTGCTGGCGGGTGGCTTCGCGTTGGTCCAGCTCCTGTTCGGCGACCGGATCGCCCTGGCCTCGATGAGGGCGAAGGTCACCACCCCGGACCAGGCACACGAGTTGCACGCGATGGTCGAGCGGCTGTGCCAGCTCAACGACATCCCGAAGCCGCGCGTGGCCATCGCCCCCACGGACGTCCCCAACGCGTTCGCCGCCGGCCACAGCCGCAAGACGGCCACGGTCTGCGTGACCACCGGGATCATGCAGACGCTGCCGCCGGCCGAGCTCGAGGGCGTCATCGCCCACGAGCTGGCGCACGTCGTCAACCGGGACGTCGTGGTCATGACCGTCGCGGGCTTCCTGGCGACGGTCGCCGGGCTCCTGATCCGCTTCGGGATGTACTCCAGCATGGGCGGTCGCGGCAACAGGAACCAGGCCGGCGTGTTCCTGGTCGTGATCATCGCCTCGGTCGTCGTGTACGTGCTGTCGTTCCTGCTGCTGCGTGCCCTGTCGCGGTACCGCGAGTACGCGGCCGACCGCGGGGCGGCGATGATGACCGGGGCGCCCGCGCAGCTGGCCTCGGCGCTGTCGCGGATCTCGGGCGCCATGGAGCGCATACCCACCCGTGACCTCCGCGCCGCCGAGGGCATGAACGCGTTCTTCATCATCCCCGCCATGTCCAAGGGCGTCTCGCTCTCGAGCCTGATCGCCACCCACCCCCCGGCGCAGAAGCGCATCGACAAGCTGATGGAGATGCAGGCACAGCTCGACGCGAACCCCAGCGCACAGCTCTAGGAGCGCCCCATGGGTCTCTTCGACATCCTCCGCGGCCAGCGGGCGCCCAAGCGCGCCAACCTGGACAACCTCTTCGCGCTCTCCACCTCGGCCCTCACCATCCAGACCGACCTGGGCCTCGCGCCCTCGGGTCGCGCCGGGCTCTGCTTCAAGGCCATCGATGCCGGGATGTTCGCCGAGCTGGTGGCCGACCTCGACCAGCTGCTGGCGATCTCGAACCGGGACACCGGCACCGAGGTGACCCGCCACGCCGACTCCTACGGCTTCTCCTGGATCGTGCTCAGCGACCCGGACCTGGACGACCTGGTGACGACGACGCACGTCGTCAGCCAGACCATGGAGGAGCGGGGCTTCTCCGAGCAACTGCTGTGCGCGGTGTTCGGCTTCACGCACCCCGCCGGCGACGTGGACCTGGTGTACGGGTACAAGCGGGGGACCTTCTACCCGTTCGCCCCGGCCGGCGACAAGCGGCGCGACAACGCCCTCGAACTACGCGTCAAGGCGACGCTGGAGCGCGAGATGCCGATCGAGCCCGAGCTGGAGCGCTGGTACGCCGTCTGGGATCCGCCGGTGCACGGGGGCGGGCGGTGAGCGGGCGCGCCGGCGAGGGCGACGCCGGCGCACTGGACGCCGCCCGCATCGAGGACCAGATCGAGCTGCGCCACCTGCGGTACTTCCTGGCGGTGGCCGACGCCGGCAGCATGAGCGAGGGGGCACGCCGGCTGCACCTGGCCCAGAGCCCGCTCTCCCAGCAGATCCGCCGGCTGGAGGAGCGGCTGGGCGTGACCCTGTTCCAGCGCGCCCGGGGCCGGCCGGCGCAGCTCACCGAGGCAGGGCACGTGCTGTACCAGCGCGCCCAGGAGATCATGGCCACCCTGGAGGGGGCCGCCGACGAGGTGCGCGGGCTGGCCGCGGGATCGAGCGGACGGCTGCGCTTCGGCGCCGTGCCGACGATCGCCCCGCACCTCACCCGTCCGCTGGCCTCGTTCGCGGCCCGCCACCCCGAGGTGAAGGTGCTCTTCCGCGAGGCCGGAGCCGAGCGCCTGGCGGCCGAGATCGCCCACCGCGAGATCGACATGGGGTTCGCCCGCCTGCCGATCCCTCCCGCCGAGATCGACGTCCGGGTCCTCTGGGAGGAGGAGTTCCTCCTGGCGCTACCGCTCGACCATCCGCTCGCGCACGAGCAGGCGCTGCCCCTCAGCGCCATCGCCGACGAGCCGTTCGTGGCCTTCGACCGCCAGAAGGCCTGGTACCTGTTCCAGCTCATCGAGGCGGCCTGCGAGCGCGAGGGCTTCCGCCCGCGGGTGACCTTCGACGGCGCCAGCTTCCTCACAGTGGCGCGACTGGTGGGCGCCGGCTACGGGGTGAGCGTGCTGCCGCGCAGCGCTGTCGAGCCCATCCGCCGCCCTCACCCGGTGCTGGTGCCGATCGTGGGCAAGCCGGTCAGCACGGCCATCGCCGGCCTGTTCCCGCGCGGCACGAGCCCCTCGCCGCTGATGGCGGCATGGATCGAGCACCTCGAGAACTGGATCAAGGTCTCGCCCCAGGACGCCGGCCGCCCCACCTGGCCGGGCCCGGTGCCGCCGGACATCACCGGGGTGCCCGCGGCACCCCGGTGAGCCCTCGGCGGATCCTGGTCAGCCGGGCAGCAGGCCCTCGGCCGACAGCAGGTCCTGCGCCTCCTCCAGTGTGGTCCCGTGCCCAGGCACCACGGCGTCGGAGCCCATGAACTCGTCCGGGCCCAACTCGCTGCCACGCTCGGTCACGATGTCCAGCAGCTCCCCGAGGGCCGCGCCGAAGGCCTCGGCGTCACCCGCCTCGGCGGCCGCCTGGACCCGGTCGTCGACGGCGGACGCGTCCGCGAAGGCCGCGTCGTCGAGGCGGTACTGCCCCTCGCCCAGGATGCGCACGATCACGACTTGTCCCCCCCGCTCCCGATCTGACCGGGGGACGACGAGTCCCCCGCGCCCAGCTCCGCCCGGAGGCGGCTGAGCTCGTCGTCCACACCGCCCGAGACCTCGAGCTGGCGTAGCTCGCGCTCGATGGGGTCGTTGCCGCCCGGGCTGGTGACGTCGTCCAGGGCCCCGGACTCGATCAGCTCATCGATGGCGCCGGCGCGGGCGCGCATGGTCTCGGTCTTGTTCTCGGCGCGCTCCACCGCCAGACCGACGTCGGCCATGTCCTCCGAGACCCCGGTGAGGGCCTCCCCGATGCCGGCCTGGGCCTCGGCGGCCGTGTACTGGGCCTTGATGGTCTCCTTGCGGGTGCGGAACGACTCGACCTTCGCGGTGAGGCGTTGCTCGGCCACGACGAGCTTGTCCTGCTCGGACTGGAGCTGGGCGCGCTGCTCGTCGAGCGACTGCAGCTGCAGCTGGATCCCCTTCTTGCGCTCGAGCGCCACGCGCGCGAGGTCCTCCCGGCCCTGCTGGAGCGCGGTGCGCGCCTGGCCGTCGAGCTTCTGGATGCTCTGCTCCAACTTGGCCGCCTGGAGTTCCAGGCGCTTCTTCGAGGTGGCGACGTCGGCGACGCCGCGGCGCACCTTCTGCAGCATCTCGAGCTGCTTCTCGTAGGAGTAGTCGAGCGTCTCGCGTGGGTCCTCGGCGTTGTCCAGCAACTTGCTCGCCTTGGACTTCACGATCATGCTGAACCGGCTCATCAAGCCCATCGGACGGCTCCCTTGGGTTCCTCTGCGGCGGCGCGAGGATATCAGTGAGCCCGTGCCACTCAGCGCAGGTCCAGCACCTCGCGGCCGCGCAGGTGGGTCTGGATCTTGCGCTTCACGCGCTGGAGGGCGTTGTCGACGGTCTTCGGCGTGCACTCCAGGTGCGCCGCGATCTCCTCGTAGGAGCGCCCCTCCAGGTACATGGTCAGGACGCCGCTCTCGAGTCCGGACAGCGTGTCGCCCAGGCAGTCCACCAGGGCCCGCAACTCCTCGGCGGCCATGACCTGCGAGGCCGGGTCCACCACCGGGTCGCTCGGCAGCACGTCGGCCAGCGAGATCTCCTGGTCCGAGCCGCCGGCCGCGCGGGTGTGGCTGAACGAGACGTAGGAGTTCAGCGGCGTGTGCTTGTTGCGGGCCGCCGTCTTGATGGCCGTGATGATCTGGCGCGTCACGCACAACTCGGCGAAGGAGCGGAAGGAGGCCTCGCGGTCGACCCGGTAGTCGCGCACGGCCTTGAAGAAGCCGATCAGCCCCTCCTGGATCAGGTCCTCGCTCTCGCCGCCGGCCAGGAAGTACGAGCTGGCCTTCATCCGGACGAAACCGCGATAGCGCTCGATGAGCCGGTCCATCGCCGTTGCGTCACCGGCGCGGGCGCGATCGATCAGGGCTCTGTCCTGAATCTCCACCCAAGGTTGAGCGTTGGGCGCAGAACCGCGCTGGGACTGGCCACCAGGGAGGGATCGAAGCCTCGGTGCGGCGATTTCCATGGTCGACATCCCTGTTCGCGGGGCAGAATCTCAAGGTGCACCTCAGGGTTGAGCCCTGGGGTTGGGGGATTCTTACCGTGCCGCGGGGCCCGGGTCAACGACATAACGCTGCAATACGCATCATCCGGTGTTGCGAATCGCCTCGAACAGGAGGAGCCCGGCCGCGACCGAGATGTTCAGCGAGGCCACCCGGCCATGCATGGGGATGGCCGCGAGCACGTCACACGCATCCCTCACGCGCGGCCTGAGGCCTGCCCCCTCGGCGCCCATCACCACCAGGCAGGTCTCCTCCCAGGCGATGGAGCGGTAGTCCTCCGCACCGTCCGGGTGGGCGCCCACGGCCAGCCGCCCCGTGCCGCGGGCATCGTGCACCAGGGCCACCACCGACGAGGCCCGGCACACCGGCAGCCACTCCGTGGCCCCCGCCGAGGCCTTCGAGACCACCGCGGTCACACCGGGTCCGCCGCGGGCCGGGATCACCAGTCCCGCCGCGCCGGCCCCCTCGGCCACCCGGGCGATCGCACCCACGTTGCGCGGGTCGTGCGCGCCGTCCAGACAGATCACGGGGCCGGGGGCCGCCAGCAGGTCGCGCACGTCGGCATAGGGGTACGGGCCCACCCGGGCGACCACGCCCTGATGGTCGCCCGTTCCGGCGATACGCGCCAGTTCCTCGCGCGTGGCCTCCTCCGGGCGGTGCGGCGCCAGCCATTCCTCGTCACCCGCCTGCTCGGTGGCGTGCAGCGACACCACCTCGCGCCGGCCGGAGGACAGCAGCTCGCGCACCGGATTGCGCCCGTAGACCACCTCGTCTCTGGAGGGTTCGTCCGCCCCCGGACGGCCCCGCGGGGGGCGGCGACCGGGACCACCCCGGCGCCCGGCGCTCATGCCCGATCCAGCCGGAAGCCCTCGGGCGTGTCGGTCACCCGCCAGCCGGCGGCCGCGATGGCATCGCGCAGACGGTCGGCCTCGGCGAAGTCGCGTGCCGCCCGTGCATCTCGTCGCGCCTCGGCCAGGGTGGTGACCTCGGCCGGCGGGCCGGCGGTGGCGGCATCGGCCGGCGTCCCGATGGCACCCAGACCCAGCACGTCCAGCAGCTCGCGCAACTGGAGGGCGGTCTCCCGCGCCTGGCCGGCGCCAGCGGTACCCGCGCCGAGGGCGCGGTTGGCGGCCCGGACGATCTCGAACAGCGCCGCGAACGCCCCGGGCGTGCCGAAGTCGTCGGCGAGCGCATCGAAGAAGCGCCCGCGTCCGCCCGCGACCGCGCGGGCGAGTTCCAGGTCGGCCTGCTCGCCATCGCCCTCGGCCGCAACGTCCAGCGCCCGCAGCGCGTTCCCGAGCCGCGCCACCACCGCTTCGGCCTCGGCCATGCGCGCGTCGCTGAACGGCAGGCGCGAGCGGTAGTGGCTGGTGAGGAAGAAGGTGACCACCACGTGTGCAGGCCACCGGTCGAGCACGTCGCGCAGCAGCGCGATGTTGCCGAGGCTCTTGCTCATCTTCTCGTCGCCGAGCTCGAGCATCTCGTTGTGCATCCAGATGGCCGCCATATGGCCACCACGCGCGCCCTCGGACTGGGCGATCTCGTTCTCGTGGTGCGGGAAGGCCAGGTCGATGCCGCCCCCGTGGATCTCGAAGCCATGCCCCAGGCACGTCTCGGCCATGGCCGAGCACTCGATGTGCCAGCCCGGCCTGCCGGGGCCCCAGGGCGAGTCCCAGCTGGTGTCCTCGTCGTGCTTGTGGCCCTTCCAGAGGGCGAAGTCGAGCGGCGACTCCTTCATGGGGCCCGGCTCCTGTGCCACCATCTCGTCCAGGCGCCTGCCGGACAGGCTCCCGTACGCCGGGAAGCGCTCCACACGGAAGTAGACGTCGCCGCCGGCCGGGTAGGCGAGGCCGGCCGTGATCAGGTCCTCGATCATCGCGATGATCTCGGGGATCGTGCCGGTCACGCGCGGCTCGGCGTCGGGGCGCCCGAGGCCCAGGCGATCGGTGTCGGCGATGTACTCGGCCGACACCCGCGCGGCCAGCTCGCCGCTGGGCACGCCCTCGTGACGCGCGGCCTCGTAGATCTTGTCGTTGACGTCCGTGAGATTGGACACCAGGCGGGCGCGTACGCCCATGCGCTGCAGCACGCGCCGCAGCACCGAGAAGACCACGAACGGGCGGGCGTTGCCGATGTGGACGGGCCCGTAGACGGTGGGCCCGCACACGTAGATACGCACCTCACCGCCCGGGCCGGCCGTCAGCGGCTCCTTGGCGCGGCTGAGCGTGGAGTACAGCCGCACCCCGGTGTCCTCGCCCTGGGTCATCGCGCCCGCCCTCTCATCGCCCCGCACCCGAGACCATCGCCACGGCCTGGGCGGCGACGCCCTCGCCGCGGCCCAGCGCGCCCATCGTCTCGGTGGTGGTGGCGTGCACGGTCACCCGGGCTCCCACCACCGCCGACATCGCATCCTCCATCGCCTCGCGCAGGCGACCGATGCGCGGCGCCTCGCACATGACCACCACGTGGGCGTTCACCGCCGCCAGGCCGGCCTCGCGCACCCGTTTCATCACGAGCCCCAGCAGCAGGCGCCCCGAGGCCCCCTCCCACTCCGTGTCGCCCGGCGGGAAGAGGGACCCGATGTCCGGCAGCCCGGCGGCCGCCAGCAGCGCATCGCACAGGGCGTGAGCGGCCACGTCGCCGTCCGAGTGGCCCACCAGGCCCTCGGGGTGATCGTGGGACACCAGCCCGATCATGCAGGGCCGGCCCGGGCCCAGGCGGTGGGCGTCGACGCCCAGGCCGATGCGCAGGCCGGCGGCGGGATCGGAGCTCAGGACAGCGGCTCCTGGTAGGGCTCGCGACCGCGGAAGCGGGTGATGGAGGTGTACCCGGCGATGCGCACCGCGGCGACCGAACTGGGGTAGTCGCGCCCGACATCCGAGGGGCGGTGCGCGTCGCTGCCGAGGGTGACGGGGACCCCCGCCTCCCGGAAACGGCGCAGCAGGCCGGGCTCCGGGTAGAGCTCGCCCACCGGCTTGCGCAGCCCCGCCGAGGAGCACTCGATGGCGATGCCCGTCTCGGCGATGGCGGCCACGGCGTCGTCCCAGCGATGGGCCACCGCCGCGGGGATCCTCGTCCCGAAGACCTTCGGCAGGTCGGGGTGGCTCAGCGTGTCGAACAACCCCGAGCGCGCGGTGGCCACCAACTCCTCCAGGTAGCGCTCCCACATGACCTCGGGCTCCATCGCCTCCCAGGCCGGGAAGTCGGGGTGGTCGACCGCGAGGGAGCCCAGCCAGTGCACGGAGCCGAGGACGATGTCGAAGGGGTGGGCGGCCAGGAGCGCCCGGGTCTGCTCTTGACGGTCGGGCAGCCAGTCCATCTCCAGCCCCACGAGCACGGGGAGCCCATGCTCCTCGCGCGCGGCGACGAGAGCCGCGCAATAGGCGCCGATGTCCTGGACGGCGTCCTCCCGCCACCACGGGTTGTCGAACCAGTCGTGCACGGCGGCGAAGCGGTGGACGTGCTCGGTGACCGCGATCTCGCCGATCGCGCGGGCGCGGGCGCGCTCCACGAAGCGGGCCACCCACGCCGCCGACAGGTGCCCCCCGTCGGCGCGCCATGACGCCCCCTCGGCGGCACGTTCCTCGGCCGAGTCGGGGATCAGATGCATGTGGTAGTCGGTCAGCACGCCGCGGGCCAGCCTAGTGGACCGGTCCACCGCCCGCGCGGGCCGCGAGGAGCGCTGCGGCCACCTCGAGATCCGACACCCGGGTGACCTTGAGGTTCGCCTCGGCGACCTCCACCAGCCGCACCGGGCGCCCGGCCGACTCCATGATCGACGCGCAGTCGGTGGCGCCGTCGAGGACGCCCTCCGCCAGCGCGCGGGCCACGGCGTCGCGGAAGCGATCGGCGCGGAAGGCCTGCGGTGTCTGCGCCGCCCAGAGGCCGTCCCGCGAGACGGTGCGGGCGATCCGCCCGGACGCGCCGGCGGCCTTGATGGTGTCCGGCACGGGAGCGGCCGCGATGGCCCCGTCCGCGTCGCCGATGCCGTCGACGATCCGGCGGACCACCTCGGCGCTCACCAGCGGCCGCGCGGCGTCGTGGACCACGATGTGCGTGACGCGGTCGTCGGTCGCCGCCAGCGCCCGTGCCACCGAGACGGACCGCGTGGCCCCGCCCTCCACCAGGTCCACCAGGGCGGCGTGGCGACCCAGACGCGCCCGGCACCAGTCGACCCGGCCCGGCGGGACGGCCACCACGACCTCGGTGACCCCGGCCGTGGCGCGCATCGCATCGATGCTCCAGGCCACCATCGGCAGGCCGGCCACCGGCACGAACGCCTTGGGCACGTCGGCCCCCAGGCGCAGGCCGTCGCCGGCGGCCACGATCACCGCCGCGATGCGCATGCGCATCGCTCAGCCCCCGGCCGGGCTCTCGGGGGACGGCTCCTCCGGCCACCAGCCGGGGTGCTGCTCGCCGTCGGGGTTGCCGTCGGCCGGCGCGCCGAACGCCAGCACCTCGCCGCCCTCCGGGCCGCCCTCGATGCAGCGCAGCAGGTGCGGCGCCACCCGGATGACATCCCAGGGGGCCAGCTCGTGCACGTCCTGCTCCACGGCCACGCGCACCGATCCCGACAGGACCAGGTACACCTCCTCCTGGTCCCCGTGGCGATGCCCGAACGGGGTACGGAAACGCGGACCGAAGCGGAAGTAGGTCAAGCCGGCCGTCTCCATGCCCAGCGGCACGCGGGCGAAGTGGGCCGCCAACCCCGGCGACATGCCGAAGGGGACCGCGACGTCGTCGACGTCGCCCAGCAGGTTCAGGATGGTGATGTCGTCCACGGGAACGGACTCGCTCTTTCTTAGGACTCGTCGGGCAGGCGGGTGAAGATCATCTTCCCCGAGGGGTTCTGGAGCACGCTGGTGACCTCGGTGTCGACATGGTCCCCCAGGTGGCGCCGGCCGCCCTCCACCACCACCATGGTGCCGTCGTCCAGGTAGCCCACGCCCTGGTCGTACTCGCGCCCCTCGCGCACGATGCGTACCCGCAGGCTCTCACCCGGCAGCACCGCGGGGCGCAGGGCGTTCGCCAGCTCGTTGACGTTCAGGACCTCGATCCCCTGGATGCGGGCGACCTTGTTGAGATTGAAGTCGGTGGTGATGATCGCCGCGCCGGTCTCCTGGGCCATCCGCACCAGCTTGGCGTCGACCCCGTCCAGCTCGGGATAGTCGCCGCGTCGCACCTGGAAGCCGCCGTTGGCCATCGACTTGAGCTCCTCCACCAGCTCCAGGCCGCGCCGCCCCCGGCTGCGCTTGAGCGGGTCCTCCGAGTCGGCCACCAGCTGGAGCTCGGCCAGGACGAAGTCGGGAATCACCAGCGACCCGCTCAGGAAGCGGGTGCGCAGCACGTCGACCACGCGGCCATCGATGATGGCGCTGGTGTCCACCAGCCGCACGGCGGCGGCCGCGCCCTTCTGGCGGATGCCGGCAAGCCGCAGGATGTCCAGGTGCTTGCGCGCGGCCACCCGGCTGAAGACGTACGCCACCACCAGCACCACCGGCAAGAGCATGTACGGACCGATGATCGGGAGCTGGGCCACGGCCACGCCGGCCAGCGCGGCGGCCAGCAGACCCACCACCAGGCCGAGTGCGCCCACGGTCAGCTCGGCCGCGGACCGGCGGTCGGCCGCCCGGTCCAGCGCCCGCAGGCGGTCGCGCAGCACCCGCCCCACCACGCCGCCGACCAGCGCACCCGCCAGCGCCGCGGCGGACGTGATGGCCAGGCGGGCCGCGTAGTGCCACGGCGAGTCGAACCACTCGCGCAGGGGCAGCGAGCCGGCGGCCTGCCAGGCACCGAGCCCGAGCAGGATCGCCAGCACGACCCGCGTGACGAGGCTCACCATGCGCGCGGACTGGGACTGTGGTTGCTCATCGGGAGGTGGAACCCGTCCTCGCCCGTGGAGGGCCGCGTCTGTGTGTCAGTCGACCAGCGCCTCGGACGCCTCGGCGCCGGAGCCCTTGTCCGTGGATTTCGTCTCGGGCTCGGGCTCCTCCTCCCGCGAGGCCCCGATACTGGCCAGGAGCTCATCCAGGAACTCGACCGCGGCGTCCTCCTCCATGTCGCGCGCGTACATCAGCTCGCTGGCGAGGATCTTCTTGGCCCGCCCGAACATCTGCTTCTCGCCGGTCGACAGGCCCTTGTCGAGGTCGCGGATCGAGAGGTTCCGCACCACCTCGGCGAGCTCGAAGATGTCGCCGGTCTTGATCTTGTCGCGGTTGTGCTTGAAGCGCCGGTTCCAGTTCTTGGGCATCTGGGTACCGTCGTCACGCAGCACCGCCAGGACCGCCGCCACCTCCTCCTCGCCGATGACCGGCCGCAGGCCCGCCCGCTCGGCGTTCTCCGTTGGCACCTGCACGGTCATGTCGTTGTAGAGGATCTTGATGGTGAGGTACTCCCGGCTGACACCGAGCTTCTCCCCGATCTCCTTCTTGACGATCACCCCCGCGCCGTGGTGCGGGTACATGACCTTTTCGCCGACCTCGAACAACCGACTCCCCCTGCTCTCGACCCACCGGCGGACTCATCGCCGCCCGAACACCAGCTCCAACGCATCGCGGATGTCCGCTGCGGGCTGACGCCCCGGACCCCCGCTCCGACCGTGCTCCCCGCCATCGTCCGGCGGGGTGACAGCGGTCACCATCCCATGGGACGCCCCGGCTGCGAGCCGGCGCGACCCATGGCCCACCGGCCGAACAGCACCGGTGAGTCCCAGTTCTCCGAATGCCAGAGTACCGCTCGGGAGGGCGATTCCGCGATGCGCACTCGCAACGGCCAACGCGATCGCCAGATCCGCGGCCGGATCGAGCGCCCTGGCACCCCCCGCGACGCTCACGAAGACGTCCTGGTCGCCCAGGTGCAGGCCCCCGTGCCGCGAGAGCACCGCGATCACCTGCGACAGGCGCGTGCGGTCGACGCCGATCGCCACCCGCCGCGGCGGGACGATCTCGGTCGGGCCCACCAGCGCCTGGACCTCCACCAGCAGGGCGCGCGAGCCCTCCACGGCCGGGAAGATGCACGAGCCCACCCGCTCCCCCACCTCGGAGAGGTAGAGACGGGCCGGGTCGTCCACGCCGGCCAGGCCACGCTCGCCCATCTCGAACAGCCCGGCCTCATTGGTCGAGCCGAAGCGGTTCTTGATGGCGCGCAGCACCCGGTGCGAGCGCAGGTCGTCGCCCTCGAAGGCCAGGACGCAGTCCACCAGGTGCTCCAGGGTGCGCGGGCCGGCCAGGCCGCCGTCCTTGGTCACCTGACCCACCAGGACGATCGCACAACCGCGCTCCTTCGCCACCCGCATCAGCTCGACGGTGGCCTGGCGCACCTGGTTGGGCGCGCCCGGGATGCCGTCCAGGGCAGCCGAGTGGAGCGTCTGCACCGAGTCGATCGCCACGACGGCCGGCGCGTGGGCCTCCACCGCCGCGACCACGGCCTCGAGTCCCGTCTCCGCCAGCACCTGGATCGACCCGCAGTCGGCCTCCAGCCGATCGCCGCGCCCCCGCACCTGGACGGGCGACTCCTCACCGGTGACGAGCAGCACCGAGCGGGAGCGGGACATCTCGGCGAGCGCCTGCAGCACCAGCGTGCTCTTGCCGATCCCGGGCTCGCCGCCGATCAGCACCAGCGACCCCGCCACGAGGCCGCCGCCGAGCACCCGGTCCAGCTCGGCGATGCCCGTGGAGATGCGCGCCGGCGTCTCGTCCACCAGGTCGGCCAGGCGCACGGGCCGGCGCCCGCCCGCGGCCGGCGTCACCCGTCCCGGTGCGGGTGCGGCCCGCTCGGCCACGGTGCCCCACTGCCCGCACTCCGGGCAGCGACCGACCCACCGCGGCGCGTGCGCGCCGCAGGACTCACATGCGTAGGTGGTCCGGACCCGCGCCGTGGCGATCAGCGCCCCCACGACCGACGGGCCGCGCGATGCGCGGCCCGTCGGGGGGTTCGAGATCCCCCGGAGTGCTGCCCCGGGGTGAGGACGCCTACTCCTCGGTGGCCGGAGCGGGGTCGTCGCCACCCGACTGCGCCGTGGCGCCCACGGGCTCCTCCGGCGGCGAGTCGGGCGCCGGCGGGGCCTCGACGATGCTGACGCTCATCTCGTCCCCGTCGCGGTCCAGCGTGACGGTGGCACCGTCGGGGAACGATCCCCCGAGGATGCGGTCCGACAGCGGGTCCTCCACCAGGCGCTGGATGGCGCGGCGCAGCGGCCGGGCACCCATGGAGGGGTCGTAGCCCTCCTCCACCAGCAGATCCTTGGCGGCGTCGGTGAGCTGCAGGGCCAGGCCGTACTCCTTCATCTGGTTCTGCAGCCGCACCAGCAGGAGGTCGACGATCTGGGTGATCTCCTCCTTGGTGAGCTTGTGGAACACGATGATCTCGTCGATCCGGTTGATGAGCTCGGGCCGGAAGACGCGCTTGAGCTCACCCATGATCCGCGACTTCATGTCGTCGTAGCTGATGCCGCTGTCGTCGGACACCGAGAAGCCCAGCGGGGTGTTCCGCGAGATCGTGGCGGCCCCGATGTTCGAGGTCATGATCAGGATCGCGTTGCGGAAGTCCACCGAACGGCCCTGGGCGTCGGTAAGGCGCCCGTCCTCCAGGATCTGCAGGAGGATGTTGAACACCTCGGGATGGGCCTTCTCGACCTCGTCGAGAAGGATCACCGAGTACGGCTTGCGGCGGACCTGCTCGGTGAGCTGGCCGCCCTCGTCGTAGCCGACGTAGCCGGGCGGGGAGCCCACCAGCCGCGAGACGGCGTGCTTCTCCATGTACTCGGACATGTCGACCTGGATCAGCGCGCTCTCATCGCCGAACAGGAACTCGGCCAGCGTGCGGGCGAGCTCGGTCTTGCCGACACCCGACGGGCCCAGGAAGATGAACGAGCCGGCGGGACGCTTGGGGTCCTTGATGCCCGCGCGGGCGCGCCGGATGGCGCGCGAGACGGCCATGATGGCCTGCTGCTGGCCGATGACGCGCTTGTGGAGTTCGTCCTCCATGCGCAGCAGCTTCTGCGTCTCGGCCTCGGTGAGCTTGAAGACGGGGATGCCGGTCCACATCGAGACGATGTCGGCGATCTCCTCCTCGCCGATCGACGGCCGCGGGCCGGTGTCGTCGCTCTTCCACTGCTCCTCGAGGTCGCGCTTCTTGTTGGTGAGGCGACGCTCCTTGTCGCGCAGGTTCGCGGCCTTCTCGAACTCCTGCGCCTCGATGGCCGCCTCCTTCTCCTTCCGGGTCTGCTCGATCTCGTCCTCGAGCTCCCGGTAGGTGGGCGGGGCGGTCATCGTCTTGATCCGCATGCGCGAGCCGGCCTCGTCGATGAGGTCGATGGCCTTGTCGGGCAGGAAGCGGTCGGAGATGTAGCGGTCGGCGAGGTTCGCGGCGGCCGACAGGGCCTCGTCGCTGATGGTGATGCGGTGGTGCGCCTCGTACCGGTCGCGCAGGCCGCGCAGGATCTGCTCGGTCTCCTCCTGGGACGGCTCGTCGACGGCGATCTTCTGGAAGCGCCGCTCGAGCGCCGAGTCGCGCTCCAGGTACTTGCGGTACTCGTCCAGGGTGGTGGCGCCGACGGTCTGCAGCTCGCCGCGCGCGAGTGCGGGCTTGAGGATGGAGGCGGCGTCGATCGCGCCCTCGGCGGCACCCGCGCCGACGAGATTGTGCAGCTCGTCGATGAACAGGATGATGTCGCCGCGCTGGCTGATCTCCTTCATCACCTTCTTCAGCCGCTCCTCGAACTCGCCGCGGTACTTCGAGCCGGCCACCAGCGCCGCGAGGTCCAGGGTGTAGATCTGCTTGTTGCGCAGGAGCTCGGGCACCTCGTTGGAGGAGATGCGCTGCGCCAGCCCCTCGACCACGGCGGTCTTACCCACGCCGGGCTCGCCGATCAGGACCGGGTTGTTCTTCGTGCGGCGCGACAGGATCTGCATGACGCGCTCGATCTCGTTCTGGCGCCCCACCACGGGGTCGAGCTTGCCGTCCGCCGCCATCTTGGTGAGGTTGCGCCCGAACTGGTCGAGCAGCTTGCTCGACTTCTTGTCGCCCGCCGGCCCGCTGCCCGCGCCCGCCTGGGCGCCCTGCTGGCGCCGGCCCGGGCCCGAGAGCATGCGGATGATCTCGTTGCGGATCTTCTCGGAGTCGGCGTCGAAGTCGGCGAGGATGCGGGCGGCGACGCCCTCATTCTCGCGGACCAGGCCGAGCAGGATGTGCTCGGTGCCGATGTAGTTGTGGCCCAGCGACAGCGCCTCGCGCAGCGCCAGCTCGAGGACCTTCTTCGCCCGCGGCGTGAACGGGATCTGGCCGGAGGTGACCTCCTCGCCCGAGCCCACGATCCGGATCACCTGTGCGCGGACCTCCTCCACGGTGATCTCAAGCCCCTCGAGCACGCGGGCGGCCAGACCCTCCTCCTCGCGGAGCAGGCCGAGCAGGATGTGCTCGGTGCCGATGTAGTTGTGCTTGAGGGTGCGCGCCTCCTCCTGCGCCAGGACCACGACCTGGCGGGCGCGCTCGGTGAACCGTTCGAACATCGGGTTACCCCTTCCAACTCACCCTGGACTCATACCCCGTACGTCGGTCACGGTTGAGTGGTTCGTGACCCGGATATGCGTGCGGATGAACAAAAGAACCGCGTGCGCCGAGCGGGCACGCGACTGAGAGGACCGCCGGCGGCGGCTCCCGACAGAGGCTGAGGATATCAGGGGGTCCGGAGCGGCTGCCCGGGACCGTGAAGGTCCCGGGAGCGCATCCACGGACGGGCCGCTAGTGGCGGACGCGCCGGTCCTGGTCCGGATAGGTCAGCAGACCCATGGTGCGGGCACGCTTGACCGCGCGGGCGACCTCGGACTGCTGAGCACGGGAGAGACCCGTGATGCGCCGGGAGCGGATCTTGCCCCGCTCGCTGACGAACCGTCGCAGCGAGGGGAAGTTCTTCCAATCGATCTCTTCCAGCGTCAGCTGGGGGCGACGCTTGCGCTGCGTGGGCGCCGCGCCCTTCCGGCCCTTGGTCTTCGATCGGGCACGGCCACGTGGCTTAGCCATCCGCTCCTCAGTGTGTTCGTCGATCAGGTGAAACGGCCGCGGACTATAGCGCAGCGCCCACCGGGGGCAACCGGCTCCCGCCGAAGCCGCCGATCAGGTGCGCATCGCCGGGAAGAGCACCACCTCGCGGATGCTGTGACGGTCGGTCAGCAGCATCACGAGGCGGTCGATCCCCAGGCCCAGGCCGCCGGTGGGCGGCATCCCGTGCTCCAGAGCGATCAGGAAGTCCTCGTCCATGGGCTGGGCCTCGTCGTCGCCGGCCTCGCGGTCGGCGGCGGCCATCGTGAAGCGGGCCCGCTGGTCGTCCGGGTCGTTCAGCTCCGTGAACGCGTTGCTGATCTCCATGCCGCCGGCGAAGGCCTCGAAGCGCTCCACCAGCCGCTCGTCGTCCGGATGGCGCTTGGCAAAAGGTGAGAGCTCCAGCGGGTAGTCGTGGAGGATCGTCGGCTGGATCAGCGTGGGCTCGAGCGTCTGGCTGAGGATCCCGTCCACCAGCTTCGCCCACGGGGTGTCGTCGGGGGCGTCGAGGCCGGCCGCACGCATCTGCGCGCGCAGGCCGTCCTCGGTCGGGTGCTCGAGGATGTCGATGCCGCTGGCCTCCAGCAGTCCCTCGCGGAAGGTCATGCGCCGCCACGGCGGGGCGAGCTCGATCTCCTGCCCCTTCCAGGTCACGCGGGTGGAGCCGACCGCCTCGGTGGCCACGGCGGCCACGAGCCGCTCGAGCATGTCCATCACGTCGCGGTAGTCGGCGTACGCCTCGTAGGTCTCCACCATCGTGAACTCGGGGTTGTGCTTGTGGCTCACCCCCTCGTTGCGGAAGTCCTTGCCCAGCTCGTAGACCCGCTCGAGCCCGCCCACGATGCAGCGCTTCAGGTACAGCTCGGTGGCGATCCGCAGATAGAGGTCGCGGCCGAGCGCGTTGTGGTGCGTGGTGAAGGGGCGCGCCGCCGCGCCGCCGTAGATCGGCTGCAGCACCGGGGTCTCGACCTCGACGAATCCACGCGCGTCCAGGAACCGCCGCAGTGCGCCGATGGCGGTGGAGCGCACGATGAAGGCGTCGCGCACCGCCGGGTCCGACATCAGATCGAGGTAGCGGCGGCGGAAGCGCAGCTCCGGATCCTTGATCCCGGCATGCTTGTCCGGCGGCGGGCGCAGGGCCTTGGCCAGCATGGTCGCGGCGTCCACCATGATGCTCAGCTCGCCGCGGCGCGTGCGCGTGAGCACCCCGTCGACGCCGATGATGTCGCCCAGATCGAGGTCGGCGACCGCCGCCATGGCCGCCTCGCCGATCCGGTCGAGCCGGGCCCAGACCTGGATCCGCCCGCTGCGGTCCTCGAGATCCAGGAAGGCCATCTTCCCCTGCCCCCGCCGCGCGGCGAGGCGGCCGGCCACGCGCACCGTGCCGACGGCCTCCTCCTCGGGCACCAGGCTCTCGCCGGCGGCCCGCACGTCGCCGATCGGCGCCCGGCCCGGGAAGCGGTGCGGGAACGGCTCGACGCCGGCGGCCCGCAGGCCCTCGGCCTTGGCGCGCCGTTCGGCGATCAGCCCGTCGAGCGCCCCCTCGGGCGACTCCCCGGCGCTCACCTCGTCGACGAGGCCCGCGCGACCTTCACGATCTCGTACTCCAGGGCGCCGCGCGGCGCGGGGATCACGACGGTCTCACCCTTCTTGCGGCCCAGGAGCGCCTTGCCGACGGGGCTCTCGTTGGAGAGGCGGTGCTCGCGCGGATCGGCCTCGGCGGACCCCACGATGGTGTACTCGCGGGTCTTCTTGGTACCCGGCTCGCGCAGGGTCACCAGCGACCCGATCGCGACCGTGTCCTTGGGCTGGTCGTTGCCGCTGACCACGCGCGCGTTGCGCACCTTCTGCTCGAGCTGCTGGATGCGGTGCTCGACCTGGGCCTGCTCGTTCTTGGCGTCGTCGTACTCGGAGTTCTCCGAGATGTCACCGAACTCGCGTGCGGTCTTGATGCGCTCCGCCACCTCGCGACGCTTCACGGTGGTGAGGTGCTCGATCTCTTCCTTGAGCTTCTGGAACCCCTCGGGAGTCAGGATCTCTTCGCGGTCCATCGAGTGGATCTCCTCGCAGGGGGGGTGTGTCACGTGCGGAGCGGCGTGGCAGGGTAGCCACGAGCCGGACCCAAATCAAGCCGGGGAGGGCACCGCGACCGCCGTGCGCAGCAGGTCCAGGGCCTCATCCAGGGTGGGCGCCCGCACCAGCGCCTCCAGGGTACCGGGCGGCGTCCGGTGGCCGGCGAGGTACCACGGGTAGAACTTACGCATGTAGCTGCACGCGCGGTCGGCACCCAGGTGGTCCGCCGCGCCGGCGGCGAAGGCCTCCACCTCGGCCACCACCTCGTCCAGGCCCGGCCGGGCCCGCGAGACCCCCGCCGCCAGGTCGCCGAACAGCCACGGGTAGCCCAGGGCTCCGCGGCCGATGGCCACCGCGGCACAGCCGGTCTCGCCCAGCACGCGCCGGGCGTCGGCCGGGCCGACGATGTCGCCGCTTGCGACGACCGGGACCGACACCGCCGCGGCCACCTCGGCGGTGATGCGGTGGTCGGCGGTGCCCTCGTACTCCTCGGCCGCCGCGCGCGGGTGCAGGAAGATCGCCGCGGCGCCGGCGGCCTCGAAGCGGCGCGCGATCTCCACCGGACGGGCGTCCTCGGGAGTCAGTCCGCGGCGCATCTTCACGGTCACGGGGATGTCCACGGCCCGCACCATGGCCTCGATCACACGGGCGGCGTTCTCCGGGTCGGCCAGCATGGCGGCGCCGGCGCCCGTGGTGCAGACCTTCTTGACCGGGCAGCCCATGTTGATGTCCACGAAGTCCGCGCCCGCCTCCTCCACCGCGCGGGCCGCCTCGGCCATGGGCTCGGGGTTCGGCCCGAAGAGCTGGATCCCCACGGGCCCCTCACCGGGCTCGATGGCCAGCATCCCGCGGGTCTTGCGGTTGCCGTGCACGACGCCCATGCTGGCCACCATCTCCGACACGGTGGCGCCGGCACCGTGACGACGGGACTGGGTGCGGAACACCCGGTTGGCGATCCCCGCCAGGGGCGCCTGGACGATGCGGTTGGCGATCTCCACCGGGCCGATCCGGAAGGGCTCGGCCAGCGGGTTGGGGCCGGCGACCGGCGGGTCGGTCTCGGGGCCGTGGTCCTCCGCCCGGCCGACCAGGACGTTGCGCATCCGCTTCTTCATGCGGGAACCCCCACGTGATCCTGCCTCCGCTTCTTCATGCGGGAACCCCCGCGCGACCCCGCCTCCGCTTCTTCATCCTGAAACCCCCACGGGGCCCTGTTTCGGTTTCGTCATCCGGACGCCTCCGCGGGCTGGGCGCCGGGGCGCCGGCCGGCGGTGCCCGCCGCCTCGGCGGGCCGGTTGCGCTCGAACACGAGGCGCAGCCCTTCGAGGGTCAGTTGCGGGGCGTGCTCGTCGATCTGCATCGAGTGGCGCGCCACCAGCGCCGACAGGCCCCCGGTGGCCACCGCCAGGGCATCGGGGCTGAACTCGTCCTTGATGCGCACCAGCAGGCCGTCGACCATCGCCGCGGTGCCGAAGACCACGCCCGAGCGGAGGCATTCCACCGTGGACTTGCCGATCACCCGGCTGGGCGCCACCAGATCCACGCGCCCCAGGCGCGCGGCGCGCGAGGTCAGCGCCTCCAGCGACACCTCGATACCCGGCGCGATGACCCCGCCCAGGTACTCGCCCGAGGCCGAGACCACGTCGAAGTTGGTGGCCGTCCCGAAGTCGACGACGATGCACGGGCCGCCGAAGCGGTGCAGGGCCGCGACCGCGTTGGCGATGCGGTCGGCCCCCACCTCGTGCGGGTTGTCGATGGCCAGTTGTACGCCGGTGCGCACCCCGGGGCCGATCACCACGGCCTCGCGATCGAGGTACTTCAGCGACAGGTCCCGGTAGGCCCTGGACAGCGTCGGTACCACCGACCCGACCACCATATCCTCGAGGGCCTGGAGGCTCCCGCCGCGCAGGCGCAGGATCTGATCGTGGTCGGCGGCCAGCTCGTCGGCCGTGGCCGTCGGAACGGTGGAGATCCGCCACTCGTGGATCAGCTCACGGCCGTGGTAGACCCCGGCCATGGTCTGCGTGTTCCCGACGTCGATCGCCAGCAGCACGTCGTGCCCCTTTCGCCCCCGGGACCCGCCTCAGGCGGCGGGTGGCTCGCCCGCGACGATGCCGTCGGTGGCCTTGAGGATCTCGACCGTCACGTCCTGGGTGGTGTAGATCTCGACCTTCGGGATGATCCGCGAGGGCCGGTTCTTGTCCCACACCCAGACGTCCTCCATCGTGATGTGGAAGAACGGGTACGACGCCTGGGGCATGAAGTCGCGGTCGAAGTGGTTGCAGAGGTACGTGGCCTCTTGTGTGAGCACGCAGTACCGGAACAACGGGAAGACGTCGGCGTACTCGCGCTTGAGCCGCAGCTCGAGCTCCGCGTCATACTCCTCGAGTTCGTCGGTGTGGCTCATGGCAGTTCCAGTGCTGGGGTCTGAACCGACGAGTCTACCGCCAATCCGCGCCGGCCTACGCCCGCGGAGCCGGCGGCGGCCAGCGCGGATCGCGGGCTCGACGCACGTCCTGGTCGGCGGCGTCGAGGCGCGCCTCGGCCTCCGTCACGGTCGCACCGCCGGGCAGCACCAGGTGCGGATCCAGCTCGATCAGGGGCACCAGCGCGAAGCGCCGCTCGGCCAGGCGCGGGTGCGGGATCTGCAGGTCCGGCGCCTCCCAGCCGCCGCCCTCCCACATCAGCAGGTCGCAGTCGATGACCCGGGGGCCGAAGCGGGGTCCCCCAGGGTCGCGACCGAGGTCGCGCTCGATCCGCTTGACGGCGGCCAGGAGTTCCGGCGGCGTCAGCGGGCTGCGGGCGCGCACCACTGCGTTGAGGAACGCCGGCTGGTCGATGCGCTCGCGGGGCGCCGTCTCGTAGGCCGAGCTGCAGGCCTCGATGGTGGCTCCGGCCGCGGCGATGGCATCCACGGCGCGCCGGAGCCCGTCCCACCGGTCGCCGATGTTGGCGCCCAGCCCGATCCAGTAGCCCAGGCCGGCGCTCACCGGCGTGCGCGCTCGAGCGTGACCGCGGTCTCGGCCACCGTGTGGGGCAGCGCCACGTGCGGCTTTCGGACCGTCACCCGCACCGCGGCGGCGTGGGGTTCGGCGAGCACCCGGTCGGCGATGAGGCCGGCCAGGTGTTCGAGCAGCGCCACCGGCGGACCCGCCACGATGGCCGCCACCTCGCCGGCCAGCACCGCGTAGTCGACGGTGTCGGCCAGGTCGTCGCTGAGGCTCGCCCGCGCGTGCTCCAGCGTGATAGCCAGGTCGACGACGAATCGCTGGCCGAGTTCGGTCTCGGCGGCCAGGACGCCGTGGCGCCCGAAGACCTCGAGACCACTCAGATGGACCTGTAGCGAGCCCGGATCGCTCATGGTGCACCCGCCTCCTGGATGGCCGCCCACACCCGGACCGCGTCGGCGCTCTCGCGCACGTCGTGCACCCGCAGCACCGCCGCCCCCCGCGCCAGCGCGGCCAGCCCGGCGGCCAGCGAGCCCGGCAGCCGCTCGTCCACGTCGCGGCCCAGCAGCAACCCGAACATGCTCTTGCGCGAGACACCGATCAGCACCGGGTATCCAAGCGCGGCGATGCGATCGGTCGCCGCCAGCAGGGCGAGGTTGTGCGCGAGGGTCTTCGCGAACCCGATCCCCGGGTCCAGCAGGATCCGCTCCGGGCGGACGCCCGCCGCGCGGGCGGCGTCGGCGCGCTCGGCCAGGTGCTCGCACACCTCGGCGACCACGTCCTCGTAGCGGGGGTCGTCCTGCATCGTGCGCGGCGTGCCGCGCATGTGGACCAGGCACACCGCGGCGTCGTGGCGGGCCGCCGCCGGCAGCATGGAGGGATCGGCGCGGCCGGCGGTGACGTCGTTCACCAGCACGGCGCCCGCGCTCAGCATGGCCTCCGCGACGCTCGCCGAGGAGGTGTCGATGGAGACGGGCAGCGGCGCCGCGCCGGCGCGCATGACCTCCAGAACCCCGCCCAGACGACGCAACTGCTCGTCGGGGGGCACGGGGTCGGACCCCGGACGGGTGCTCTCGGCGCCGACATCGCAGATCGCCGCGCCGTCGCGGGCCATCTGCTCCATCCGCAGGAGGGCCGTGTCGGCCCCCAGCGCGCCGGAGCCCATCCAGAGCGAGTCCGGGGTCACGTTCAGCACCCCCATCACGACGGGGGCGCTCAACCAGGCGGGAGGGCGGCGGGGATCGGCGATGCCGGCAAGCGTACCCGCCGGCCCCGCCCCGACCGGCTAGGAGTCGGTCAGGGGCTCGCCGGCGCGGGGGCTCTGGGGGCTGCGCTCGCGGGCGGGCGGATCGGGGATCGACTCGCGCTCGCGCTCGGCGGCCTCGCGGGCCGCGCGCGCGTCGCGCT
>JAVJSF010000019.1:0-70986 GCA_040219555.1 Miltoncostaeaceae bacterium | reverse complement strand
TGCTCTCCTCGTCCGCGCCGCCGGCTACGGGCAACCTACCCAGCCCGGACCGGCGCGGAAAGGCCAACGGGCGTGCGTTACGGGTTTCGGCGATCATCCGCTGGTGCGCGAACGCCGGCCCCACGTCCCCGCGCCCCTTGGGCCAGCCTTCACGAGGGCGCCCTACCTCACGCGCGTGAGCGAGACCTCCGCCCGCCTGCGCTGGATCGCCCCTCCGGGGGCCCGGGTGCGCGTGATGGCCACCGCGCCGGACGGGACCAGCGTCCGAGGCCGGCGCGGAGAGCTGGTGGACCTCGCACCAGATACGCGCCACCGCTGGGTGGCGACCCTGGACGGGCTGCCCGTCGCCGAGGGCACCGTCCACACCGCGCCGCCCGACCTGGATCGGCCGCTCGACCTGATCGCCTTCGGCAGCTCGGGAGCCGGCAACGCCTCCTCGCGCGCCGTGGCGGAGATGGCGGCCGGCGAGGACGCACGCCTGCTGCTGGGGATGGGCGACAACGCCTTCCCCGTGGCGACCCCGCGCGGGCTCGACCGGCAGGTCTTCGAACCGCTGGGGCCCGTGCTGGCGCGGATGCCGCACTACGGCACCGTGGGCGACCACGACATCCAACTGGCCGAGGGGCGGCGCGCCCTGGCCGGCGCCTACGACTGGCCGGGCGGTGGCGCGCGCTATGCCCTGCGCCACGGACCGGTGCAGGTGATCGCACTGGGGCTGGAGGGCGAGGCCGGCGACGTGCCGTTCCTGCGGCGCGCCCTGGCCCGCCCGGGGCCCGTGGCCCGCTTCGTGGTGGTGCACCGCCCGCCGCAGCCCGGCAACCCGATCCTCCCGGTGCTGGCGCGCGGACCGGTGACCGCCGTGCTGGCGGGCCACCTGAACGCGTACGAGCGCCGGCGGATGGCCGCGGTGCCGGAGGTCCCCTTCCTCTCCGTCGGCACCGGCGGCGCACCGCGCCCGCCCGACCCGCGACACAGCCCGCGCAGCCCCGACGCCGAGGTGCATGTGGCCGCGTTCGGCCTGCTGCGCATCCGCCTGGAGAGAGGGCTGGCCACGTACTCGTTCGTCGACGTGGACGGGGCCGAGCGCGACCGCCACACGGCCCCGGTGTGCCCGTGAGCCCGCTCCCGGTGCGCAGCGCCCACCCCGAGCCGCACCGCGCCGGGCGCGAGGGGTGGCTGCGGGCAGCGGTGCTGGGCGCCAACGACGGGATCCTCTCCACCGCCGGACTGGTGGTGGGCGTCGCGGCGGCCGACGCGAGCCACGCCGCCGTGATCACCGCCGGGGTGGCGGGCGTGGTGGCGGGTGCCCTGTCGATGGCCGCCGGCGAGTACGTGTCGGTGAGCTCGCAGCGCGACGTCGAGCGGGCCGACCTGGCGCTGGAGATACGCGAGCTGACCGCGAACCCCGACGCCGAGCTGGCCGAGCTGGTGGCCATCTACGAGGGCCGGGGGCTCACCCCCGACCTGGCGCACCAGGTGGCCACGCAGCTGACCGAGCACGGGGCGCTGGAGGCCCACGCGCGCGACGAGCTGGGACTGGATGAGGCACGGGCCGCCCGCCCCTGGCAGGCCGCGTGGGCCTCGGCGCTGGCCTTCATCGCCGGCGCGGTGCTGCCGCTGGGCGCCATCTGGCTGGTGCCGGGGGCGACCGAGCGCTTCGGGGCGACGGTCGCGGTGACGCTGGTGGCCCTGGGGCTCCTGGGCGCGGCGGGCGCGGCCCTGGGAGGGGCGCCACGGGTCCGCGGGGCCGGCCGGGTGGTGCTGTGGGGAATCCTGGCCATGGCGGCCACCACGGCCATCGGGACGCTGGTGGGCGCCTCGTTGTAGCGGCCGCAGCGAGAGGCCGGCCCGCCCCACCGCCGGCCCGCTCGTGGCCGGCCGGCGGGGCTCTCCCCCCCGGTCAGGCGATGGCGGTGGCGGTGTCCAGGCTCGGGTAGAGCGGGAAGCGCTCGCCGATGGTGCGCGAGCGGGCCGCCAGGTCGGCCAGCTCGGCCGCGGAGACCTCGGGTTGCAGGGCCGCCACGATGATGCGTCCGATCTCGCGGAAGTCGGTCTCGCGCAGGCCACGCGTGGTGAGGGCGGCCGACCCGACGCGCAGGCCCGAGGTGACCGTCGGCGGGCGCTCGTCGAAGGGCACGCCGTTCTTGTTGACGGTGATGCCGGCGTGGTGCAGGCGGTCCTCGCCGTCCTTGCCCGTGAGCGGGGTGGCCGAGAGGTCGATCAGCACCAGGTGGTTGTCGGTGCCGCCGCTCACCAGCCGCAGGCCGCCGCCCACCAGTTCCTCGGCCAGCGCGCGGCAGTTCAGCACCACGTGGCGCTGACGCTCGCGGAACTCGGGGGTGAGGCAGTGACCCATGGCAACGGCCTTGGCCGCGATGACGTGCATGAGGGGTCCGCCCTGGAAGCCCGGGAAGACGGCCTTGTCCACCGCCGCGGCGAGCTCGGCCGAGCTGAAGACGATGCCCCCGCGCGGGCCGCCGAGGGTCTTGTGGGTGGTGGTGGTGATCAGGTCGGCGATCCCGAACGGGCTGGGGTGCTCGCCGGCGGCCACCAGGCCCGCGATGTGCGCCATATCGACCATGAAGCGCGCGCCCACCTCGTCGGCGATCTCCCGGAAGGCCGGGAAGTCGATGGTGCGCGGGTACGCCGAGGCACCGGCCACGATCAGCGCCGGCTTGACCTCGTGCGCCAGCGAGCGCACCTGGTCCATGTCGATGCGCTGGTCCTCGCGGCGCACCTGGTAGCCGTGGAACTCGTAGAAGCGGCCCGAGAAGTTGACCTTCAGGCCGTGGGTGAGGTGGCCGCCGTGGGCCAGCGACATCCCGATCACCCGGTCGCCGGTCTTCAGCACCGAGGCATACGCGGCCTCGTTGGCCGTCGAGCCCGAGTGGGGCTGCACGTTGGCGTGCTCGGCCCCGAAGACCTGCTTGGCGCGGTCGATGGCCAGCTGCTCGACCTCGTCCACCACCTCACAGCCGCCGTAGTAGCGCTTGCCCGGCAGCCCCTCGGCGTACTTGTTGGTGAGCACCGAGCCCACCGCCTGCAACACCGCGTGACTGGTGAAGTTCTCGCTGGCGATCATCTCCAGCGTGTCCGCCTGACGGGCGCCCTCGGCGCGCAACAGGCCGGCGACCTCCGGGTCGACGTCGGCGATGTCCTGGGAGAGGTAGCCCTGGTCGTCGGTAAAGCTCACGCACGCCCCCGCAAGTGGTGGTCGATCACGTCTTGAGAGTACACCCCGCGCCCGCCAGCGCCCCGGCCGTGGCCTCCGGGTCGGGGCCCGGACGCACCAGGAAGGCGGGGCCACCGGTCGCGACCTGGCGCAGGTCGACCACCGCGGAGGCCACCCCCGGGAGCGTGCCCAGATCCACCGTGGCGGCCACCCCACCGCGCAGATCGCCGGGCACCTCGGACGGCCGGCGCGGGTCCGCCTCGCCCGGATGGTTGGCCGAGGTGGCCACCAGCGGCAGGTCGAGGACGACGAACTCCGCCGGCAGTACCGGCGCGCGCAGGCCCACCGCGCCGGGCTCGGCGCCGGCGGCCGCGGCGAAGCGCCCGGCCGGGTCGGGGACCAGGCAGGTCGCCGGGCCGGGCAGCAGCGCGGCCGCGGCGCGGGCGACGGCCTCGGGAAGGCCCGCGAGAGCGGCCTCCAGGAGCGCCGGAGCACACAGCAGCACCTGGCAGGGCTGCGCCCGCGGGCGCCCCTTCAGGGCGTAGAGGCCGGCCACCCCCTGGGGCACGTCGAGGGCCGCGGCCAGGCCGTAGACGGTGTCGGTGGGCAGCAAGGCCAGACCGCCGTCGGCCAGCGCCCGGCGGGCGTCCGCCACGGCCGCCGCCAGGCCCGGGGCGCCGGCGGGCCCGCTCACGGGCACCTGCCGCCCACCGTGCGGACGATGCCGGCCAGGTCCGCGCGCACCGCGGTGTCCAGGAGCCCGGCCCCGGTCATCAGTTCCCGCGCGGCCTCGGCCTGCCCCTGCCCGACCTCCACCAGCAGCCACCCGCCGGACTCCAGGTGCCCGGGGGCCTCAGCGCAGATCCGCGCGATGTCCTCCAGGCCCCCGGGCCCGGCCACCAGTGCCTGGCGCGGCTCGAAGGTGAGCTCGGGCGGCGCGGCCTTCAGGTCCTCCTCGGACAGGTAGGGCGGGTTGGCGGCGATCAGGCCGAAGCGCCGGCCGCCCAGCGCCGCGAAGCCGTCGGACTCGACGAACTCCACCGCCGCGCCGGCGGCCTCGGCGTTGGCCAGGGCCACCTCCAGGGCCTCGGCCGAGCGGTCCACGGCGCACACCGCCAGCCCCTCCCCTTCGGCGGCGAGCGCGATGGCGATGGCCCCGCTGCCGGTGCCCCAGTCGAGCACCGCCGAGCCGGCCGGAGCCAGCTCGAGCGCCCACTCCACCAGCACCTCGGTCTCGGGCCGCGGCACCAGCACGGCCGGCCCCACCGCCAGGCTCAGCCCCCGGAAGGCGCGGGTGCCCAGGATGTAGGCGACCGGCTCGCGGCGGGCGCGGCGCTTCAGCAGGGCGCGCACCGCCTCGAGCTCGTCCGCGTGCAGCGGCCGCTCGGACTCGGTGTACAGGTGCAGGCGCTCCAGGCCGAGCGCGCGGCCGATCAGCAACTCGGCGTCCAGCCGCGCCGAGGCCGAGCCGCGCTCGGCCAGGTAGGTCGTGCTGCGGCGCACCACCTCGCCGATGGTGAGGACCGCCACGGCCTCGGCCCTCTCGCCTACTGCGAGCGGCGGGGCTGGTTGCCCACGCGCGCCAGGACGAAGCTGCGCAGCGGGCCCATCAGGTACTCGTACACCCCGTCCACCCGCTCGGTGAGGTCGGCGATGTCGGCCAGCGGCTCGCCGTCGGCCAGCATCAGGCGCAGGTAGACCTTGGAGGGCTCGGCGTGCATGGGCTCGATGGCGCACTCCAGCGACGAGTCGTCGGTGCGCCGCCAGATGCGCAGGCCCAGCTGCACGTCGCCGGCGTCGCCCAGGAGCGCCAGCCGGTCCTCCTCGATGCGCAGGACGTCGTCCACCAGCAGGCCGCGGGCGGCGTCGGGGTCCTCGAGGTCCCACACGGCCACCACGGTGATGTCCTCCGCCCACATGCGGCTGATGCCGAAGCGCTCGATGGTCTCGGCCACCGCGCCCACCACGCGCTCGCGCCCCTCGTGATAGCCGAGGCTGGTCGCCCCGCACGCGCCGACCTGACCGGGACGCAAGGCCAGCTCCGCGCCCTCGGTGCCCGAGAAGGTGGCGCCGGCCTCGTGGAACTCCATGCGGGTGAGGCCGTGACGCTCGCCCATGTCGGCGAAGTGCAGGGCCAGGTCCGGCCGGCCCAGCTCGACCTCCTCGTGGCGCACGGTCACGCCGAGGAACTCCACCCGGAGCAGTTCGCTGTCGTACATCAGTCGAGACCACCTTCTGTCTGGGCCGCCATGCGCTCGCGTCGCTCCTCGGCGGCCAGGGTGTCGGTGATGGCGGCGAGGTTGCCCACCAGCACCTGCTCGCGCAGGGGCACGGTGACGCCCACGCGATGATCGGTCACACGGTTCTGAGGGTAGTTGTAGGTCCGGATCTTCTCCGAACGCTCACCGGTCCCCAGCTGCGAGCGCCGCTCCGTGGAGAGTGCGGCCTCGCGCTCGGCCCGCGCACGCTCGTACAGGCGCGCCCGCAGGACGCGCATGGCGCGCTCGAAGTTCTGGAGCTGGCTCTTCTCGTCCTGCATCGACACCACCACGCCCGTGGGCAGGTGGGTCAGGCGCACCGCCGAGTCGGTGGTGTTGACGCTCTGGCCGCCCGGGCCGCTGGAGCGGTAGACATCGCGCTTCACGTCGTTGGGATCGATGGTGATGTCGATGTCCTCCACCTCGGGCAGCACCGCCACCGTGGCGGTGGAGGTGTGGATGCGCCCCTGACTCTCGGTGGCGGGCACGCGCTGCACGCGGTGCACGCCGGCCTCGTACTTGAACACGGCGAAGGCGCCCGTGCCCTTCACGGCGATGGTGGCCTCCTTCAGGCCGCCGGCGTCGGCGTCGGAGGCGCTGATCAGCTCCACCTTCAGGCCGCGCGACTCGGCGTATCGCGTGTAGACGTCCAGCAGATCGCGCGCGAACAGCGCGGCCTCCTCGCCGCCGGCGCCCGGGCGGATCTCCACCAGGGTGTCACGGTCGTCGTCGGGGTCGCGCTCGACCATCGCCTCGCGGATGAGCGGCGCGAGCTCCTCCAGGTCCGCATGGGCCTCGGCGGCCAGGGCGCGGACATCCGGGTCCTCGGCCTCGGCCAGCAACTCGTCGGCCTCGGCGGCGCGGACCGATGCATCGGTCCAGCGGTCGGCCAGATCGAAGGCGCCCACGAGGCCCGACCAGCGACGGTTGACGTCCGCATAGCGGGCGCGGTCGGAGGCCAGATCGGGGTCCGACAGGGCCTCCGACAGCTCCTGGCGGGTGCGCATGATCTGCTCGACCAGGCGATCGACCTCGGGGTTCACCGGCGCCGGGTCCGGTGGCCCTCCTGGGCGGGAGGGCCGGTCGGCGGAACGATGCTCAGGAGGGCTTCTGGCTCTTGGCCAGCTTGCGCTGGAAGCGCTCCACGCGGCCACCGGTGTCCACCAGCTTCTGGCGGCCGGTGTAGAACGGGTGGCAGTTGCTGCAGATCTCCACCCGGATCTCCGGCTTGGTGGAGCGGGTGGTGAACTCGTTCCCGCACGTGCAGGAGACGTGAGCGGTGACGTAGTTGGGGTGGATGCCCGTCTTCATGTCCAGCCTTCGTGTCGGTCGGCCGCGGCGGGCGGCCCCTCAGGTCGTGGCTACAGCGTAGCGCGGGCCCCAAGCGGGGCCCGCGATCCTGCTCGGGAGCGGCTGAGGAGTGTAGCTAGCCCCTGCGCTCCTTGACCAGCTTGGACAGCGCCGGGACGATCTCGTTGAGGTCGCCCACGACGGCCATGTCGCTGAACTCGAAGATCGGCGCGTTCGGATCCTTGTTGATCGCGACGATCGTCTGCGAGGACTGCATCCCCACCTTGTGCTGGATGGCGCCCGAGACGCCGAAGCCGATGTACAGCTTCGGGGTCACCACCTTGCCGGTCTGGCCGATCTGGGTGGCGTAGGGGTACCAGCCCGAGTCCACCACCGCGCGGGTGGTGGCCACGGCGCCGCCCATGGCCGATGCCAGGTCCTCGAACATCGGGAAGGCGTCCGGGCTGCCGATGCCGCGGCCGGCGGTCACCAGGATGTCGGCCTCCTCGATGGACGGGCCGCTGCTCTCCTCCTGGTCCTGTGCGGTGATGGCCGCCTTGCCCGAGAAGTCCTGGACCGAGACCGCGATGTTCTCGGTGGTGGCCGACCCGCCGGCGGCGTTCGGCTCGAACGAGCCGGCGCGCACCAGGCCGAGGCGCGGCGTGGCGCTCCAGCCGACGTCCACCAGCACCGTGTCGCCCAGCGCCGAGCGCTTGCCCACCAGCTCGCCACCCTCCATCACCAGGTCGCCGAGGTCCCAGTTGAGACCGGCGTCCAGGCGGGCGGAGAGGCCGCCGGCGATGTCCGATGCCAGCACCGAGGCGCCGAACAGGACGTTGTCGAAGCCCGGGTCCTGCACCAGGGCGGCGATGACATCGACGCGCGGCTGCGGCAGCGGCGAGGCCACCGAGGCGTCGTCGGCCAGGTACACGGTCTTGGCGCCGTGGTTGCCGGCGATCTCGGCCAGGCCGTCCAGGCCCGAGCCGACGATGACGGCCGAGGTGTCCGGGTCCAGCGCGGCGGCCTTGGTCAGGACGCCGAGCGAGCCCTTCTGGATCGAGGAGTCGTGATGCTCCAGGAAGACGAGGGTGCTCACACCAGCTTCCTTTCCACGAGGTAGTCGAGGATCTGCTGCGCGGACGAGCCGTTCTCGTCCTCGATCTTCAGGGTGTCGCCGCGCGAGGGGGGCGGGTTCAGCGCGGACACCGTGGTGCGCGCGCCGGCCTCGCCGACATCGCCGGCGTCGACCCCCACGTCGGCCAGCGACTTGGTCTCCTGGGGCTTCTTCTTGGCACCCATGATGCCCTTGAGCGACGGGAAGCGCGGCTCGTTGAGGGCGTCCGAGACGGCCAGGACGGCCGGCAGCGGGGCCTCGATGGTGTCGTAGCCGAACTCGGTCTGACGCTTGGCCGTGACGCTGCCGCCGGCGACCGTCAGCTCGGAGATCTGGGACACGACGGGCATCTGCAGCCGCTCCGCGACCGCGGCCCACATCACCGCGCCCTCGCCGTCCGAGGCCTGCTGGCCGAACAGCACGAGGTCGGGAGACTCGGCGGAGATGGCGGCGGCCAGCACCTTGCTGGTGCCGATCAGGTCCGAACCCGCGGCGGCCTCGTCGGAGACCAGCACCGCGCGGTCGGCACCCATGCCGAGCGCCTTGCGGATGGAGTCGAGCGCCTTCGGGGCGCCCATGGAAATCAGGACCACCTCGCCGTCGCCCGCGGCCTCCTTCAGCCGGAGCGCCTCCTCGACCGCGTTCAGGTCGTAGGCGTTGAGCGAGCGGTCACCGGAGCGGTCGATCCGCTTGGTGCCCGGATCGATCCGGCGCGAGGGGCCGGAGTCCGGCACCTCCTTCACGCAGACCGCGATCTTCATTCGTCCCCCTGCACTTGCCTCGTGTCCGGATGACCCCGCGCGGGTGCTCGCGGCACCCCGTCGGGCACCTGACCACACACGAGACCGCCCGCTGTTCGTCGAACGATGCGGACAGACGGGGCACGGGACGCCGCCGTCTCGTCAGGGGGCAAGCCTAACGGGTGAGACCCGCGCGCGCATCGTGGCGATCGACACCTAGGTTCAGGCGCCCCGGCGGGTCAGAGCCCCCGGAACTCGGCGGGGCGCTTCTCGAAGAAGGCGCTCATGCCCTCGCGCTGGTCCTCGGTGGTGAAGGCCAGGGCGAAGGCGTCCAGCTCGCGAGCGAGGTGGCCGGACAGGTCGCCGTCCAGGGCCAGGTTCACCACCTCCTTGGCCGCGGCCAGCGCCCACGGGGGCTTGGAGGCGATCTCCCGGGCCAGCTCGTGGGCGCGCTCCAGCAGCTCGGCCTGCGGGTAGACGTGGTTGACCAGGCCGGCCTCGCGGGCCTCCGCGGCGTCGACCTGGCGGCCGGTGAAGATGATCTCCTTGGCGAAGCCGGGTGAGGTGGCCCGCGCCAGGCGCTGGGTGCCGCCCCAGCCGGGAAGGATCCCGAGGTTCACCTCCGGGAGGCCGAAGCGCGCGTTGTCCGACGCCAGGCGGATGTCGCAGGCCAGGGCCAGCTCGCAGCCGCCGCCGAGGGCATAGCCGTTGACCGCCGCGATCACCGGCTTGGGGAACGACTCGAGCCGGCCGGTGATGTCGTGGCCGCGGCGGGCGTAGGCCCGCGCCTGGAGCGGGGTGGCCGTGCGCATGTGGCGGATGTCGGCGCCCGAGGTGAAGGCGCGCTCGCCGGCCCCGGTGAGGAGCACGGCACGCACCTCGGGCCGGCGCTCGATCATGTCCAGGCACAGCTCGAGGTCGTCGAGCATGTCCGGCGACAGGGCGTTCATCACCTCGGGACGGCTGAGGGTCAGGACGGCGACGGCGTCGTGGCGCTCCATCTCGACGGGCACGGGGCTCCTTCGGGCGGGAGTGGTCGGGCGCGGGCGGATCGGGCCGGCGGCCCGGGGGCACAGCGTAGTCTGCGTGCCGATCCCGACCGGAGGAACCCCGCCATGGACCTGACCGTCGCGACCGCCACCGACCCGCTCGAACTCGAGGTGGACCTGCTGGTGCTGCCGGTGGCGCCGGAGGGTGTCGCGCCCCTCTCCGGCGTGCCGGCGGCCGCCGACGCCGCCCTGGGCGGAGCGATCGCGCGGGCCGTGGAGGGCGAGGTGGTGGACGGATCGGCCGGCTCGGGGGCGCTGTTCGCCGCGCCCGCGGGGGTTGCGGCGCGGGCGGTGGCCGTGGTCGGGGCCGGCGACGGCTCCGCCGACGAGTGGCGCCGGGCCGGCCGGGCGGCGGCCAGACAAGCCGCGGCGGCCAAGGCGGCGCGGGTCGGCGTGGCCGGCGTGGAGGGCGACGAGGCCGTGGGGGCGTTCCTGGACGGCCTGGCGCAGGGGGCGTACCGCTTCCAGCGCTTCCTGAGCGAGCCGAAGCCGGCGTACGCGACCGCCGTGCAGGTGGTGGGGGCCGAGGCGGCCGTCGTGGAGCGCGCCGGCCACATCGCCGAGCGGGTCGCCTCGGCGCGCGACCTGGTGAACACGCCGTCCAACCACCTCACCCCCACCCAGCTGAGTGACCACGCCCGGGCCCTTGCCCACCGGTACCCCACGCTCACCTGCGAGGTGTTCGGGCGTGAGGAGCTCGAGGCGATGGGAGCCGGCGCGTTCCTGGCCGTCGCCCAGGGATCGGCCGAGCCTCCGGCGATGATCGTGCTGCGTCACCGGCCCGCCGAGACGACGAGCGACGAGGTGCTCGGCATCGTGGGCAAGGCCGTCACCTTCGACACCGGGGGCATCTCCATCAAGCCGGCCGCCGGCATGGAGGAGATGAAGATGGACATGGGCGGCGGGGCGGCCGCCCTGGAGGGCACCGCCCTGATCGCCGCGCTGGGTCTCCCGACAGAGGTGCTGTGCGTGGTGCCGGCCACCGAGAACATGCCGAGCGGCACCGCCATCAAGCCGGGCGACGTGGTGACGGCCATGAACGGCACCACCATCGAGATCACGAACACCGACGCCGAGGGGCGGCTGATCCTGGCCGACGCCCTCACCTGGGCGGCGCGCAACGGGGCGACGCGCCTGGTGGACCTGGCGACCCTCACCGGCGCGGTGCTGGTGGCCCTGGGCGAGACCTACGCCGGCCTGATGGGCTCCGACGAGGAGTGGATCCAGGCGGTGAAGGACGCCGGCGAGCAGACGGGGGACCTCTGCTGGCCGTTGCCGATGCACCGCGACTTCGAGGCGCTGATCGAGAGCAAGGTGGCCGACATCCTGAACACGGCCTCCAAGCGCCTGGCGGGGACGATCTACGCCGCCCACTTCTTGAAGCGCTTCACCGACGACCTGCCCTGGTGCCACCTGGACGTGGCGGGGACGGCCATGCCGGCGGCCGGCCCGACGGGCTACGGGGTGCGCCTCCTGGCGGAGCTGGCGGCGCGGTAGCGGCGGCGTCTGGGCGCCCGCTCCCGACGACTGTCGTCGCAACGATCGTCTTCTTCGAGAGGGGTTCATCCGGGAAGAGTCGTGCCCCACCCGGACCGAGCTGTGCCGGCCGGCGTTCAGCCGGCGCTCACCTGCTCCAGTGTCGCCAGAAAGCGCTCGTTCTCCGCCGGCCAGCCCACCGTCACCCGGATGGACGCCGGCGCGCCGAAGGCCCCCAGCGGCCGAACGATCACTCCGCCGCTCAGCAGGTCCTGGTTCAGGGCCGCCGCCTGCTCGGGTGAGCTCGTGTCGAAGGTGAGGAAGTTGGCCCGGCTGGGCAGCGGGTCGAAGCCCAGCGCCCGCAGGCCCTCCGCCACCAGGTCGCGCTGCTGCAGAATCAGGCCCACCCGCTCGGGCAGGTGCGCCGGCGCGTCGGCCAGGCTGGCCACGGCCGCCGCCTGGGCCGTCGCGCTCACGTCGAACACGCTCCGGACCTTCCCCAGGGCCGTCACGAACTCCGCCGGCGCGAACAGGTACCCCACCCGCAGGCCGGCCAGCCCGTAGGCCTTGCTGAAGGTGCGCGTCACCACCAGCGGCCGGCCGGCGGCCACCATCGCCGCCCCGTCGTGGTCGTCGGGCCCCAGGTATTCGAAGTACGCCTCGTCCAGAACCGGCAGCACGTGGCCGGGCAGGGCGTCGAGGAAGGCTTCCAGCTCGCCGCGCGCCACGGCCTGGCCGGTGGGGTTGTTCGGGCTCACCACCACCACGAGCTTGGTCCGCGGCCCCACCTGGGCCAGCAGCGCATCGAGGTCGTAGCCGCCGTCCGCGCGCAGGGGAGCTGTCTTCACCACCGCCCCGCGCAACACGGCCTGCTGGCGCCATGACATGAACGAGGGCCATCCCATCGCCAGCTCGTCGCCGGGGTCGAGCACCGCGCCGCACACGAGGGGGATCAACCCGTCGATGCCGGCGCCGGCCAGGATCCCCGCGCTCGGCACCCCGGTGGCCGCCGACAGCGCGTCGCGCAGGGCCCACGCCCCCGGATCCGGGTAGACGCGTATGCCCTCGGCCGCGTCGCGGATGGCCTGGATCGCCGCCGGCATGGGCGGGTGCGGGCCCTCGTTGGATGCCAGCTTCACCACCGAGTCGATGCCCAGTTCGCGCCGCACGTCGTCGATGGGCCGGCCGGGCTCGTATGCCGCCACGCCCTCGAGCGCCGGCCGCAGCACCGCCGCGACCCGCGCGGCCACCGTCACCTCGTCGTCACGCCTCATGGCCGCACCCTAATCGAGCGCCGGAGAGCGCTACCCTCGATCGGCTTGCGACAAATGAGGCGATTCCGCCTCCATCCGCGCCCCGGAGCCCCCCGATGATGATCACCGAGCGCTCCAAGAGCGTCATCCCCTTCCGCCCCCACGACGCGGCGAGGGTGGGCGACGGCTGCTTCTACCTGGACCTGATCGTCTGGCTCAACGCCGACCGGATCGAGATGGGCGACCGGGTGGCGTTCAACTACGGGTGTTACGTGAACGGCTTCGGCGGGCTCATTGTCGGTGACCGGACGATCTTCGGCCCCTACACCATGATCCACACCGCCAACCACGAGATGGACCTCGGCTCCGCCATCCCGGACCAGGGCTGGACCCTGGGCAACGTCACCATCGGGCGGGACTGCTGGATCGGCATGGGCGTCTCGATCCTCCCCGGGGTGAGCGTCGGCGACGGCTGCGTGGTGGGCGCCGGCGCGGTGGTGGCCAAGGACCTCCCCGAATACTCAATCGCGGTCGGCAACCCGGCCAAGGCGATCCGCAACCGACGCGAGGACTGATATGGACGACGCGACGCCCCTGCGGGCCGCACGGGTGGAGCGGGTCCTGTTCCTGCAGCGCCAGCCCTGCATCCGGGCGATGAAGTACGCCGTGGCCCTGCGCGAGCGCCATCCCGCCATCGAGCTGGGCTTCGCCTACCAGGGCAAGACCCTCACAGGTTGGAACGGCGCCGGCGACGAGTTGTTCGCCCGCTGGTGGCGGCTGCCGTTGCGCGGCACCGACGAGGCCTTCGAGCGGATCGTGAACGACTTCGCACCGGACGTGGTGCACAGCCACAACCTGCCCGATGTCCTCACGGTGATGGCCGCCCGCGTGCTCGGCGACAGCACCCCGGTGGTGCACGACATCCACGACCTGCAGAGCCTGCGCCGCACGCCCTACGAGGACGGCTTCGCCGATCCCCAGGACCCGATCCGGGCCGAGAAGGAGGCCATCGCCGCCGCCGGCCTGAGCATCGACGTGTACCCCAACCGCGACGCCCGCGCCTATCGCGAGCTGGCCGCCCGCACCCCGGGCATGACCATCCACGACACGCTGGCGCCCGCCGAGCTGCTGCGCCGCCTGCCGGCCTACGACGTCGGCTGGGCCGCCTTCAACACCGGCCTGAACGCGGCCCATCTGGACACCGCGCTGCCGAACAAGGCCTTCGAGTACCTGGCCTCGGGGCTGCCGGTCGCCGCCGGTCGCCACAAGGCGCTGAAGGGGCTCATCCGCGAACACGGCGTGGGGGTGGTGGTGGACCACCCGGCCGAGCTGCCCGCGGCCCTCGCGGCGGCCGGCATGGACCGCCTGCGCGCCCGCGTGGCCGAGCGCCGGCACCACTTCACGGTGGAGTCGAACATCGACGCGCTGGTGGACCTCTACCGGGAGTGCCTCGGCCCCGAGCCCGAGCCGCTGGAGGCAGGACGTGCGCGGGTGGTGGCGGGCTAGTCTGCGTGTGTGAGCGTGAGCGAGCGAACCGAGCGGGGCATCTTCCCGCTGGACATGGTCCTGCTGCCGGGTGAGGAGGCCGGGCTCCACCTCTTCGAGCCCCGCTACCGGCAGCTGTACGCGGACTGCGTGCTGGACGACGACACCTTCGTCATCGCCCGCGCCGCCCCCGACGGCCACGTGCCGATCGGATGCGCGGTCCGGTTCGACGAACTGCGCCGCCGGCACGGCGACGGGCGCCTGGACGTGGTCATCAAGGGCGTCGCGGCCGTGCGGGTGGTGACCCCCACCTCGGGCCGGCTGTACAACACCGCCCAGGTGGAGCCGCTGTACGACCAGCCGGCGGTCACCGACGACGCGGCCCGCCTGCGCCTGGTGGCCCGCTACCTGGAGTTCGTGGGCGTCGACCCCTACGAGGACGAGACGCTGCCGCTCTCCTACGGCCTGGCCTCCACGCTGCCTCTGGGCAACGACATCAAGCAGGCCCTGCTGGAGGAACGCGAGGAGCCGCGCCGCGTGGAGTTGCTGACCCAGACCATCGAGCGCGCCCTGCGCGAGGACGCCTACATCGCCGAGTCGCTGCAGCAGGCCACCGACGAGGGACTGCCCGGGCGCGGATGAGCGCCACCGCGGCCCTCGCCGGCGCCGTCCGCCTGCCCCGGTCGCTGATCTGGGTGGAGGGGCCCGATGCCGGCTCCTTCCTGCACGGCCTGCTGAGCAACGATGTCGCCGCGCTCGCCGAGGGCGAGGCCACCGACACCCTGCTGCTGGACGCCAAGGGGCACATCGTCGCCCGGGCGGCGGTGCACCGCGACGCCGAGGAGGCGTTCACGCTGGTCTGTGCCCCGTCCCAGGCCGAGGTGCTGACGGCCGAACTCGAGCGGTTCCACTTCTCCGAGGACCTGGACATCCTGGGCCCGGAGCCGGCCGATGCCCTGGTGGTACCCGCCGGGGTGCGTGTGGAGGGAGCGGTCCGCGTGCCGGGGCCGCTGCCCGGAACCGTCGTGGTGGTGCCCGACGACGCCGGCGCCGCCCTGGCCGCCCTGGGAGTGCCGGAGGTGGACGCGGCGGTGCTGGAGGACCTGCGTATCCGCTCGGGGGTCGCCGAGGTGGGCACCGACACCGGGCCGAGCACCCTGGTGCAGGAGGCGCGGCTGCAGGATGCGACCGTGTCGTTCACCAAGGGCTGCTACCTGGGCCAGGAGACCGTCGCGCGCGCCCAGTTCCGCGGGCGGGTGAACCGGGTGCTGCGCCGGCTGGATCTGGGGGCCGCGCCAGCCTCACTGCCCGCCGAGGTGCGCCACGAGGGGAAGGTGGTCGGGTCGCTCACCAGCGCCACGACGCCGGACGCCGAGCCGGTGGTGGGCCTGGCCATCCTGCGCCACGAGGTGGGCGCGGGGGCGGCCGTGGAGGTGGCCGGATCCGGGCCGGCGGTGGTGCGCGACGGCGTCGGCGACAAGGACGACCCCGCCTCCTGATCCGCGGGGCGCCGATGGGCTTCAGCCCGTCGGCACCGGCGCCGATGCGAGGGTCAGACGGCCCCCTCACCCCATACGCGAGGGACGCGGATGCCCCGCCCCAACCCACACGCGCACCACCACCCGACCGGGCTCAGCGCCCGGCGGGGCGTGTCGTCCGGGGCCGGTGGCACACTGGCGAACACATGTTCGTACCGCCGGGCCGTCGGTCCGGAACAGACCGGGTTCAAGGAGTGGTGACATGGGTGCTGCGGATTCAGGCGGACAGCTGATCCTCTTCTCCACCCCCGCGCGCAGCGCGGAGCACCAGGCGCAGGTGACGCGCCGGCGCCGGCGCGCGCGGGCCGACCACCGCGGGCGCACGAGGATGATCGACCGGGTCGAGACCCTGGCCGAGCGCGCCGAGCGCGAGGAGCGCGACTGCCGGCGCCACGGCGACATGCTCGGCGCCCGCGCAGCGCACGACCGCGCGGTCGGCGCCCGGCGGGCGGCCCAGATCCTGCGGGCCGGGCCCGGCGGTGTCGGCGCGCTGCTGGACGGCTCACACCCGGAGGCGGCGTAGGCACCGCGGCCCGACCCGACCGAGGAGGCCACCGATGAGCGTGACCCATGTAAGTCCCGAGTCGCTGCACGACTCGCCGGTGTACTCGCACGGGGTCATCGTCGAGACGGCGCGCACCCTCTATGTGGGCGGCCAGAACGGCACCGACGCGGCCGCGCTGCGGGTGGCCGGTCTGGCCCGCCCCGAGGCCCTGATCGAGATCGAGGACATCGCCGCCGTCCCCTGAGGGCTCCGGCCGGCGGGTCGTGTCAGGGCGCCGGCCATGCCTGGGTCCTCACGAGGGTGCCCCCGCTCCGCTCCCAGCGCACCAGGCGCGGGGCCAGGCCCGTCTGCGCACCCGTTGCGTCGACGGCGAACGGGCCGAGGAAGGTCTGTGTGCGCAGCCTCAGTGCGGCGGCCCACAGACCCTCGGGGTCGGCCGAGCCGGCGACGGCCAGCGCACGCTCGGCGATGAGCCCCGCCGCCATGGCCTGGGCGGCCGGGTAGTCGACCCCGGACGGCAGGGCGATCGGGGGTTCCGGCCCCTCCGGCCACCACACCGCGGGTCCGAACCAGCCGGCCACCGCGTCGCCCAGGTGCTCGGGAGCCAGGGCGATGCCGCAGACGATCAGGCCGACGGCGACCTCGCGGCCGGCCAGGGCGTCCCCGAGCGCCAGGTCGTCCTCGATGCGCCCGCACCCCACCACCGCCGCGGCGCCGGCGGCCAGCGCCTCGGCGGCGGCGGCGCCCGCGGTGGCCTCGTCGAACGACGCCAGCAGCAGGGGCTCGGCACCGGCGGTCGCCAGCGAGGCCACCGCGCCGTCCGCGGTCGCCCGGCCGAAGCCCGTGGGCGCGTGCAGGATCGCGACCCGCTCCAGCGGCACGCCGGCGCCGGCCAGCACCGGGGCGAGGCCCGTCCAGTAGCGCCCGGCCGGGCCGATGACCGACACCACCCGCGCCGCGCCCTCCTCGGTGGCGGCGCCGCCGTGGTTCCACATCACCGCCGGCGAGCCGGCCAGGGCGCGCGCCGCGGCACGGGTGGGACCGCTGCCGTAGGGGCCGAACAGCAGGTCGCACTCGCCGGCGAGCCGGCGGTACAGCCCGCCGGTGCGGTCGGGATCACTGCGGTCGTCCTCCACCCGCAGGTCGACGCCGCGGTCCGCGGCCCACGCCCGCAGGCCCTCGGCCGCCTGAGACCCCGGGCCGGCGTAGCGCCCGGTCAGCGACAGCGCCGCGGCGGCCCGCAGGCCGGCGAGCACCGGCGGCGGCCACTCCTCAGTCGACAAGCCGGCGCTCGCGGGCCCAGTGCGACAGCTCGTGCCGGGTCGAGAGCTGGAGCTTCCGCAGCACCGCCCCCACGTGGGTCTCCACGGTCTTGACCGAGATCCCCAGGCGCATGGCGATCTCCTTGTAGAGGTAGCCGCGGGCGATGTGGCGCAGCACCTCGCGCTCGCGGGCGGTGAGCTGGTCCAGCTCGCCGTGACCGCGGGCCGGCTCGGGCACCGGCCCGTCGCCGGCGAAGGCGTCCAGCACGAAGCCGGCCAGGCGCGGCGAGAACACCGCATCGCCCTCGGCGACACGCGTGATCGCCTCAACCAGCGCGTCGGCATCGATCGACTTGGTGACATAGCCGCGCGCGCCGGCGCGGATGACCGCGATCACATCCTCGGGGGCGTCGGACACCGAAAGGGCGAGGGCCTTCGCGGGGACCCCCGTGGACGGCAGCCCCGCCAGTACCGCCAGGCCGCCGCCGTCGGGCATGTGCACATCCAGGAGGATCACGTCGGGGGCCAGATCGGCCACGGCCGCCAGGGCCGCGGCCACCTCGCCGGCCTCCCCCACCACCTCCACCCGCCGATCGAGCTCGGCCCGTACGCCGGCCCGGAACAGGGCGTGGTCGTCCACGATCAGCACCCGCGGCATCGGCCCCTCGCTCATCGCGCTCCCGCTCTCGGCATGGTCAGTTCCACCTCGGTCCCCTCCGGCCCGCTGCGCACCTGTGCGGCGCCGCCGTTGCGCTCCATCCTGCCGATGATCGACTCCCGCACGCCGCGCCGGTCGACGGGAACGCGCTCCGGCTCGAAGCCCGGACCGCGATCGCGCACGAACACCGTCACCAGATCATCCTCCACCTCGGCGTAGACGCTCACGGCCCCGCCGCCGAAACGTGCCGCGTTCGCCACGGCCTCGCGCGCGGCCGACACCAGCGCCCGCAGGCGCTCGTCCAGGTCCGCGTCGCCCACCCGCACCACGTCCACCCGGGCGCCGTGGTGATCTTCGGCCTCGGCGGCCACGGCATCCAGCGCATCGCCCAGGCGCGCGGCGGCGTCACGGGCGACCCGGCCCTGCAGCCAGTCGCGAAGCTCGCGCTCCTGGCGGCGGGCGAGCAGGGCGACGGCCGTGGGATCGGCGGCCCGCTTCTGCACCAGGGCCAGCGTCTGCAGGACGGAGTCGTGAAGGTGGGCGGCCACCTCCGCGCGCTCCTGGGCACGCAGGCGGGCGGCGCGCTCGTCGGTGATCCGCCGGCCCAGGTTCCACAGGACCGGCGCCAGGATGAGCGCCAGGCCGGTCCCGATGATCACGGTCCCGAGCACCACGTCCCGCACCGGTCCCAGGGAGCCGGTCGCCTGGAGCACCAGCAGCACGGCGCCGGCCACGAGGGCCACGCCGAACCCGCCGCGGTAGAGGGCCAGCGCTCCCGGCGCGCCCGTGCTGCCGGGGGCTCCCGCCCCGGCGGCCGGGCGGGCCGGCGGGGAGGCCGCGACGGTCGCGGCGTTCGACCCGTCGGCGGAGGTCCCGGCGCCAGCCGGGACGGTGGGACGCGTACCTGGCGGACGCGATGGCGCCAGCTGACGCCACAGCAGGGTGGCGCCCACGGCGGCAAGCAGTGGGGCCACCACCACGATGTCGCCCGGCCAGAGTCCGGCCTCCCGGATGGTGATGAGCCCCGCGACGCCCAGCAGGGCCCCGCCGGCGCCCGAGCGCACCGCACCCCGCCGGCTACGCCGGGCGGCGGGGGGCCCCTGGCCCGCGGGCAACGCCAGCCACAGCACGGCGTACACCACCGCCCCCAGGCCGCCGATGGGCGTGGCCAGCACCATCAGCACACGCACCACCCACGGCGCCACCGCGAAGCGCCGGGCCAGGCCCGCGCACACCCCGCCCACGTAGCCGGCCGCGGGGTCGCGACGCAGCGGGGGGTGCGCGGGGGTCGTCATCGCCGTCACTCCCCCCGGTCCGCCAGGCCCAGGGCCAGCAGGGCGCCGCCGGCCGCGGCGCAGGCGGCGGCGAGCGCCCCCCAGGCCGACAGGCTGAGCCCGCCGGCCGCCGCCACGAACAGGAGGATCCCCAGGGCCAGCGCCGCCAGGGCCGCCACCAGGCCGGCCGCGTCGAGCCGCCTCACGGCAGCGCCGGCGCCGCGCACGCGCCGGGCGCGTCCTCGCGGTCGTACTCGTCGAAGGGGTGGCGGGGGTCGCCGGTGCCCACCTCCAGGTCACCCAGGTCCACCCGCACGTCCAGCTCGATCACCGGGGTCGCCGCCGCGGGTGCGCCGTCAAGCAGCACGGTGGCGCCGAAGCCCTCCCGCTCGGCGGCCTGGACGGTCACGACGCCCGCCCCGACCTCGGCCCGCCCCACCACGCACACCCCGGGCGGCACGGCGATGCCCACGCGGCCCACGCCCACACGGACGCTCACCGGCACGCGCTCGCCGGGCGCAAGGCGCATGGTGCGCAGGTCGAGCAGCACCTCGCCCACGGCCAGCTCGTAGTGGTCCTCCACGGCGGCCGGCGTCGCGGGGCGGTGCTGCTGCTCGCCGACCCCCTGCAGCCCCGCCGCCAGCACCAGGCCGGTGCTGAGACCCACCATGATCGCCGGCACCACCAACCACCGGCCCCAGCGGCGCCCACCGACGGCCAGCAGCGCCGCCAGCAGGCCCAGGCCGATCACCACGGCCGCCATGGCCCGCCCGGCGCCGGCGGCGGTGGCGAAGGCCGCCCCCACCGCGAGGACGAGGGTGCCCGCGACCAGGGCGAGGGCCAGGCCGATGCGCACCAGCGCGTGGCGCTCGTTCCAGGCCCGGCCGGTGGGGTCGGAGCGCAACCACCAGGCCACCGCCGCCACCGCGCCGGCCAGCAGCACCAGCGGCAGGGGGAGCCAGAAGGGCAGCCCCAGCAGCACCCCCAGCGCCACCACCGCCAGGCCCACGCCCGCCGCCAGCGCCACCCGAGAGCGGGGCGGTCCCTCGCCCTCGGCGTCGTCCTCCTGCGGGATCAACAGCCAGCCCGCCAGGTAGGCCAGCAGGCCCACGCCGCCGGCGGGCACGAGGATCACGAAGGCCAGTCGCACCACCAGCGGGTCGATCATCAGGCGCCGCGCCAGGGCGGACGCCACTCCCACCAGCATCCGCTCGTCGCGCCGGCGGCGCAGCGGCGGCGGACCCGGAGGGGGCTGAGAGGAGGCGGGGGCCGGCCCGGGGAGTCCCGGGCCGTCGTTGCCGATGGACGCGCTCATCGGGCACCCTCCAGACGCACGCCCGGCAGGGCCCGATCGAGCCAGGCCGGCAGCCACCAGTTGGCCCGGCCGAGCACCTGCATCGCCGCCGGCACCAGCAGCAGGCGGACGATGGTGGCGTCGATGATGATCGCCGCCGCCATGCCCACGGCGAACAGGGCCAGCGCCGGGGACGCGCCGAGGGCGAAGGCCACGAAGACGGCCACCATGATGGCCGCGGCGGCGGTGATGACCGTCGCCGTACCGGCGATGCCCTCGGTGACCGCGCGGGCGGTGTCGCCGTGGGCCAGGTACCGCTCGCGGATGCGCGACAGCAGGAACACCTCGTAGTCCATCGAGAGCCCGAACAGGATCGCGAACATCATGACCGGCACGAAGGGCGGCACGGGCACCGCGTTATCCACACCCACGAGGCCGCCCAGCCAGCCGCCCTGGGCCACCAGGGCCACCACGCCGTAGGCGGCGCCGATGGAGACGATGTTCATCAGGGCCGCCTTGAGGGCGATGGCCACCGAGCGGAACGCGGCCACCAGCAGCAGCAGCGAGAGGCCGATGACCAGTCCGATCAGCAGGGGCAGGCGGTCGGCGAGATAGGTGCCCGAGTCCACCGTCGCGGCGGTCAGGCCGCCCACGGCGATGGCCAACCCGGAGTCCGACCGCACCGCCGGCGCCACCCGCTCGCGCAGGGAGGCCACCAGGTCGGCGGTGGCCGCGTCCTGGGGCCCGGTGCCGGGAGTGAGCGCAAGCAGCAGGGCCCCGCCGTCGGGCGAGGACACCGGCGGGGCCACCGAGGCCACCCCGGGCGTCTCGGCCAGGGTGGCGCGCAGGCGCTCGCCGGCGCCGGCCGGGGTGCCCGAGGGGGTCTCGGCAACCACCAGCAGGGGACCGTTGCCGCCCGGGCCGAATCCCTCGGCCACCAGGTCGTAGGCGGTACGCGTGCTGGTGCCGGACGGGTCGTTGCCGGCGTCGGGCATGCCCAGGCGCAACGTGGCCACGGGGGCCGCGATCAACACGATCAGCGCGATGCCGAGCGCGAGGGCGGCGCCCGGCCGGCGCTGCACGGCGCGGCTCCAGGCCGCCCAGCGCGGCGAGGCGCCTCCCGTGGGACGCAGGCCGGGCACGCGCAGGCGATCGACCCGCGGCCCCAGGACGGCCAGCAGCGCCGGGATGAGGGTGAGGGCGGCCGCGCAGGCGAGCAGCACCGCGCCGGCCGCGGCCAGGGCCACAGCGGTCATGAACTGCAGGCCGAGCGTGGTGAGCCCCAGCATCGAGATCACCACCGTCAGGGCGGCGATCAGCACCGAGCGCCCGGCCGAGGCTGTGGTGGCGGCGACCGCGTCGGCCGTCTCCCGCCCCTCGGCGCGCTCGGCGCGGAAGCGCGTGACCATCAGGAGCGCGTAGTCGATACCCACGCCCAGGCCCACGATGATGGCCACGGGCGCGGCGAAGTCCGGCGTGTCCATCACGGTCGCCATCATCCCGATCAGACCGGTGACGACCCCCATGGCCATCAGGGCCGAGAGGATCGGCAGGCCGGCGGCCACCAGCGAGCCGAAGGTGAGGATCAGTACGCCCAGGGCCACCAGCAGTCCGATCCCCTCGGGGTTGGGATCGCCCTCTTCGGCCATCAGGATGGCCTCGCCGCCCAGGGCCACAGTCAGGCCGGGCGTCGCGCTCTCGGCGCCGTCGGCCAGCTCCAGAAGGCGCTGCGCGGAGGCGGACGGAAGGTCGTCCATGCTGGGTGCCGCGAGTTGCAGCCGCGCGACCGCGGTGCGCCCGTCGGCGGACACCTCGGGACCCACCACCGAGGCGAGCCCCTCCAGGGTGGGGGCCTCGTCCAGCAGGGGGCGCAGCGCGGCACTCACCGCCGGCGCCTGCGCCCCGGCGTCGCTGTGCCAGACGATGTCCAGCGCGTCGACCGAGCGATCACCGAAGTGGGTGCGGATGATCTCGGCCGCGTGGGCCGAGTCGGAGCCCGGGGTGTCGAAGGCGACGGTCGGCTCGCCGGCCCGGGGGGCCAGCACCACCAGGGCGGCGACCAGCGCCAGCAACCAGGCGCCCAGCACCCAGCGCCGCCGACGGGCGCAGAGCGCGCCGAGGCGGTGCAGGGCACCGGGGGTGGATGGGGGTGACTCGATGGGCACGGGGCCTCCGATCGGAGCGGGGGGAGCGGATACGTCCCCACACTCGTCGCGACCGGCCCCGAGGCACCATCGGGGATGCCCCCTACGGGCCCGGGGCCGCCCGCTCGGCGGCGCCGGCCGCTACGCGAAGAGGATCTCGTCCTCCGGGTGCCCCTCGGCGAGGCGGGCCACGATCTTCTCGGTGGCCAGCTCGTGCACCGCCGGCATGAGGTCCTCGCTGGTGCCCTCCAAGGCCTCCTTGTGGCGGAACTGCAGGCTCGCGCGACCCACGAAGCAGGTCTTCATCCCCACCTCCTGCCCGTCCTTCAGCACGAACACCTGCAGGCCCCACAGCATCGGGGCGGAGTCGCTCAGCGAGGTGCGGACGGGCTCGAAACGCAGCTCGTACTCCTGACCCTCAGCCTCGACTCGAACGTTACTCACAGGTCGATCACCTCACCGGAACGGGTGGCCAGGGCCGCGGCGCCGCCCCGGCGGGGGTCTCCCGCCCCGGACGGCCCGTGGGCATCGTGGCCGGCGATGCTCACGCCGCCGAAGAACAGATTCATACCGCCCCAGCGCCTCAGTCGGTGGCCGTCGGCCAGCAGGGCCTCCACGCAGGGCTCCCCCACCCCGCCCTCGACATCCACCCCGTCGCCCTCCGGGTGGACGCGCGGGCGGTCGACGGCCTCGCGCAGGGTCAGGCCGCCGTCGACCACGGCGACGATCGTCTGGAGGATGGCCGAGCGCAGCCGGTTGGAGCCGGCGGCGCCCAGCGCCGCCAGCGGCCGGCCGTCGCGCAACAGCAGGGTGGGAGCCATCATCGAGGTGATGCGCACCCCGGGCTCGGTGGCGCCGAAGCCGGCCGGGTTGAGGTCCTGCTCGCCCAGCATGTTGTTCAGGAGGATCCCCGTTCCGGGCAGCACGACCCCGGAACCCGACCCGTTGGAACTGGAGAGGCTCGCCATGCCCCCGCGGTCGTCCACGGCGCTGATGTGCGTGGTCGAGCCCGCCGGCTTCCGGTCCTCGCCCTGGCGGCCGGCGTCATCGTCCTCGTCGGACAGACGCGCCCAGAGGCGCTCCATGCTGTCGCTCTGGTGCAGGCCGGCGGCGAACTCCGGGGTGCGCAGGCGGTTGGCCCGCCGGCCGGCGCGGACGACCGCGCGGCACCGCGCCGGCTCGTCGGGCGCGGGCCCCTCGGTGCCCAGCACCGCGAGAGCCGCGGCGATCAGCGCCCCGCCCGCCGACGGCGGCGGGTTGGTGAGCACGGACACATCGCGGAAGCCCACCGTCAGCGGGACGCGGTCGATGACCCGGTACCCGCGCAGGTCCTCCCGCGTGACCAGCCCCCCGGTGCGCTCCAGGTGGTCCACCAGCAGCCCCGCCAGCTCACCCTCGTAGAGGCTCTGCGCTCCCGCCCGGGCCAGATGGATCAGGCTCTCGGCCAACTCGGGGTTGCGCAGCACGTCGCCCTCATCCAGCAGGCGGCCGCCGGGCGCGTAGATGGCCGCGGCCTCCGGAGAGTGGGTGAGCATCCCGGTGAGGATGCGGTGCAGGTACCCCGACTCGGCGCTCAGCACCACCCCCTCGCGCGCCGCGCGCGCCGCGGCCTCCACCAGCTCGAGCGCCGGCAGCGTCCCGAGGCGCCGCGCCGCCTCGCCCAGGCCGGCCACCATGCCGGGCACGGCCACCGACGCGGGCCCGATGTGGAAGACCTGGTCCGCCCCGCCGAACTCCACGGTGAACTGGTCGAGGTCCTCCGGGCTCAGGCGCCGGCCCCGCGGGCCGAGCCCCGGGGCGCTGACGAAGAAGTCGAGCAGCGTGGTGCGCCCGCCCGGCGAGCGCGAGAGCATGAAGCCACCGGCACCGGGGCCCGTGAGCGGGCTTTCGCACACGGCCGCGGTGTAGGCGGCGGCCACCACGGCGTCGACGGCGTTGCCGCCGCGGGCCAGGGCTTCGGCACCGGCGCGCGCACTCAGCCGGTGACCGGCCGCGACGACGCCCGCGGGCGCATCACGCCCGGATCGGGGCATCGGGGCTACTGGCGGCCCGGCTCGTCGCGGCGCACGATGCGCGTGGCCCCGGGGTCCTCTCCCTCACCCTCGGACTCGAGGTCGAACACGCCGCCGCCGGCCGGCCGCGACGCCACCCCGGGATATGGCAGCTCGCGCTCGCGTCGTGGCGCCGGCGGGTCCGACGGGGCGGCGGGCTCGTCCTCCGCGCGGGCCCGTCGCTCGCGCAGCCCCTGCTGGCGGGCCGCCTCCTCGCGGGCGCGCGCCTCGGCGGAGCGCTCGTCGTGACCGGATTCCTGGCGCGGGGGCGGCGGCGGGCCGGAGCGGGTACCCGTGAAGTTGGCGGCGACGACGGTGACCCACACCTGGCCCTCCAGATCCGGGTCGATGGTGGCGCCGAAGATGATGTTGGCCTCGGGATCGGCGGCGTCGGCCACCACGCGGGCCGCCTCGCTCACCTCCACCAGCGACAGGTCCGGGCCACCGGTGAGGCCCAGCAGGATGCCCTTGGCCCCGTCGATGGGGGTCTCCAGCAGGGGCGATGCGATGGCCGCCAGCGCGGCGTCCACGGCCCTGTCGACGCCGCTGGCGTAGCCGATCCCCAGCAGGGCGGTGCCGGCGCCGCGGATGATGGTCCGCACGTCGGCGAAGTCCAGGTTGATGATGCCCGGGAGCATGATCAGGTCGGTGATGCCCTGCACCCCTTGGCGCAGCAGGTCGTCGCAGACCTTGAACGCCTCCACCATGCTGGTGCCGCGCTCCAGCACCGCCATCAGGCGGTCGTTGGGGATGACGATGACCGTGTCGGCGGTCTCGTGGAGCCTGTCCAGGCCCTCGAGGGTGGCCTTCTGGCGGCGGTTGCCCTCGAAGGCGAAGGGTCGCGTGACCACCGCGACGGTCAGCGCGCCCAGCTCGCGGGCGATCTTGGCCACCACCGGCGCGCCGCCGGTCCCGGTGCCGCCACCCTCGCCGGCCGCGATGAACACCATGTCGCTGCCGCGCAGGGCGCGGCGGATCTGCTCCTCGCTCTCGCGCACCGCCTGCTCGCCACGACCCAGGTCGCCCCCGGTGCCGAGCCCGCGGGTGAGCTCCATCCCCACCGGGATGCGCACGTCCGCGTCGCTGGCCTCGAGGGCCTGGCGGTCGGTGTTGATGGCGATGAACTCGACCCCGCGCAGGCCGGCCTCGATCATCCGGTTGACGGCGTTGCAGCCGGCGCCGCCGACGCCCACCACCCTGATGACCGCCACGTAGTTGCTGGGCTCCGGTGTTGCGCCGCGCTCGGCCTCGGGCGCGCGCTCCTCGGGCTCGCGCGGGGCGAGAGGGGCCGACTGGGCCGGATCGGTGCTTCGGAACAGCTCCGACAGCGGTCCCTCGCGCATGCTGGAGCGGCCGGGACGGGTGCTCATCGGGTACCTCGGGGGGCGTGGGTGGTGATCATGCGGCCTCCTCGTCGGGCACGCGCGCGGTGGCCGGACGGTCGAGGACCTCGCGGGCGAGCTGACGGTACCAGCGCGCGGCCTGTCCGCCCGGGTCGTAGCTGATGACGCTCTTGCCCACCACGGGCGCCTCGGCGAAGCGGATCGTCTTGCCCACCCGCGTGCTGTACACGCGGTCGCCGAAGCTCTCCACCAGGAGGTCGACGGCCTCCCGGCTGTGGATGGTGCGTCCGTCGTACATGGTGGGGAGGATGCCGACGATGTCGACCGTCGGGTTCAGGTTCTCGCGCACCTGACGCAGCGTCTCGCGCAGCTGGGCCAGACCGCGCAGCGAGAGGTACTCGCACTGCACCGGCACGATCACGCCCTCGGCGGCCACCATCGCGTTGATGGTCAGCAGGCCGAGCGAGGGCGGGGTGTCCAGGAGGATGTAGTCGTAGAGCTCCCGGATGGGGCGGATGGCGCGCTCGAGGGCGCGCTCGCGGCCGATGGTGGCCGACAGGGCCAGCTCCGCGCCGGCCAGCTCGATACCGGCGGGGGCCACGTCGATCTCACGCGCCTGGATGATCTCGGCCATCGTGGCCTTCTCGGTGAGCACGTGGTACATGCCCGCGCTGAGGTCCTCGATGTCGATGCCCTGGCTCATGGAGAGGTTGCTCTGCGGATCGAGGTCGATCGCGAGCACGCGCATCCCCATGCCGTGGAGGGCCACGCCGAGGTTGAGAGTCGTGGTGGTCTTTGCGACCCCGCCCTTCTGGTTGGCCAGGGCGAGGACACGTGCGGGTCGAGGCATCGCGACACCTTCGTACCGACGGGGGAACGGTGTGTTGATTCTCCCCCGGCGGCCGGATTCCTCGCCACCCCCACGTGGGGAGGGACCGGGCGCGGTGCGCACGGGCCCCCGGGGCGCCGCCGATCAGTCCGGCGGCAGCTCCAGCCGGCGCTGGCCGGCCCACGCGGCGGCCTGCGAGCGGCGCTGGAACCCGAGCTTGCGCAGGAGCTGGCTGACGTGGTTGCGCACCGTCTTCTCGGACAGGTGCAGCACCTCGCCGATGGCGCGGTTCGTGTAGCCCTCGGCGATCAGCGCGAGCATCCGCCGCTCGCGGTCGGTGAGCCCGGACAGCTCGGACTCGGCCTGCTTGGCCGACAGCTCGCGGAACTGGGTGAGGAGGGCGCCGGCGGCGCGCGGGTCGAGGGTGGCCTCGCCCGCGGCGGCCTCGCGGATGGCCTGGGTGAGGCGTTCTGCGTCGGCCTGCTTCAGCAGGTAGCCCGAGGCGCCCGCCATGACGGCGCCCACGATCGCCTCCTCGTCCGAGTACGAGGTGAGCATCAGCACGCGTGTGTCCGGCCGGTCCGCCTTGATCTTGCGGCAGGCCTCCACGCCGCTGCCGTCGGGCAGGCGAACGTCCATGAGCACCACATCCGGGTGGGTCTGCCCGGTCAGCTCGACGGCCTCGGCCGCGGTCTGGGCCTCGCCCACCACGCGGAAGCCCGCGGTGTGCGCCAGCAGCGAGCGCAGGCCGATGCGCACCACCGCGTGGTCGTCCACGATCAGGACACGGATCGAATCGGGGGGTGCGGTGGTCATCGGACTGTCACCTCGGTCAGGTTCTCGAAGGGGATGGGCTCGCCGGCCGGTTCGTCGGAGTCGAGGGGCACCGCGAGGGCGATGCGGGTGCCGCCGCCGGGCGCGGCCTCCACGCCGATCCGCCCGCCCAGCCGGCGGGCCCGCTCGCGCATGTTGCGAAGGCCCTGGCCGTCGGCCTCGCCGAACAGGGCCGGGCCGGGACCGACGCCGTCGTCGCTCACCACCAGGTCCAGCTCGTCGGGGGTGAAGACCAGCGTCACCGACACGCGGCAGGGGCCCGCGTGTCGCGCCGTGTTGGACAGCGCCTCGCGCAGGATCTGCTCGACGTGCTGGCCGGCCTCCTCGGGGAGAGGGCCGGACGACGAGACGCCGTCGGCCGTGTAGCGGACCTCTCCACCGGTCTCCTCGCGGAACCGGTCGATCAGCTCGCCCAGCGCCGCGGCGATGCCGTCGGCGGTCGCCGGCGGCTGGGCCAGGGCGCGGATGTAGTCGCGGATGCCGTCGGTGACGGCATTGAGGTCGGCCACGACCTCGCGCACCTCGGTGCGCACCAGCGGGTCGGAGCAGCGGATCGCGACGGCTTCCAGATGGAGCCCCGCGGCGTAGATCGACTGGATGGTGCCGTCGTGCAGGTCGCGCCGGAAGCGCGCCCGCTCCTCGGCGATGGCCCGTGCGCGCTCCAGCGACTCCATCCGCTGGTTGGCCTCGGCGTCGAAGATCTCCAGCAGCTTCACCGCCAGCACCGCAAGGGCGAAGCCGGTCATGGCCTGGAGGACCGAGATCGGCAGCCCGGTGAGGTCGAACCAGCCCTCGGTGTTGCCGAGGCCCGGCGGCGACAGCGGCCCCGGCCCCACGATGGTCCCGGCCACGACCGCGTAGAGCACCAGCACCGCCGCCGCAGCCGCGCTGAAGGGCTTGATGCCGGTCATTCCGGCGTCGCCCAGCTCGGCGCGCTGGCGCCACAGGCCCACCGCCGACAGCAGCGCGGCGGGCACCAGCAGCCCGTAGCGCGCCATCACCACCACCGCGGCCTCCCACTCGGAGACGCCCCAGGACTGGGGCCCGGCCGCCAGGGCCGCGCCGGCGCCGATGCCGGCCGCCGCCGCGATGCTGAGCGCGGTGGCCACGCGACGCATCGCCTGGGTCCAGCCCATCAGGCGGATGCCGAACTGGGCCAGGATCACGAACGCGGCCACCTGGGCGGTGGTGCGCACCACCTCGAGCACCTGGATCACCCCGGGCTCCATGTAGGCGCGCTGGATCGGGATGAAGGCCTGCCCCCAGATGGCGAGGGCCTCGACGAAGGCGAAGGTCGCCAGCCAGATCAGGGACGAGCTGAGGGTCAGGCGGGTGGCGCGCCGCCGCTGGAGCCAGACGGCCAGAGCCAGCGAGAAGAACACCAGGCCCTGTGCGAACAGGATGATGGTCTCGTTCTGGATGAAGAACTCGCGCACCGGCTCTCCCGTGGATTCGCCCCGGCCCGAGAGCCGGACGGAGCGGGCGAGGCGGCCGACCGAGGGGGGCGCCGGGCGGCGCGGGCGGGGGCCTCATCCGGGGACGAGTGTAACGCGGCTCCGGGGATCGAGCCCTGTCGTCCGGCACTGGACAACGAGGCGCGCTCATGAGAAAGGCGACACCTGCCCCGCAACGACGACGACGGCCGCCACCGGGTGGTGACGGCCGCCGTCGGCCGGGCTCCGGGCGGGCCGCCCGAGGCGGCACCGGCCGTGGTCCGACGACCCTAGAAGCTGCGGATCACCATCGACTGGCCGGCCATCCGGTGCAGCCGCTCGACGCGCTCCTCCATGGGGGGGTGCGTGCTGAACAGCCGGCCCATGCGGCCGCCTCCGCGCGCGTTGGCGCGGGCGTTGGAGGCGAGCGGGTTGACGATGAACAGCGGCGCAGCCGACTGGTTCACCTTCATCGGGATGGCATCGGCCCCGCGCTGCAGCGCGCCCAGCGCGTCGGCCAGCGGCATCGGGTCGCCCAGCAGCTCGGCGCCCGTGGCGTCGGCCACGTACTCGCGCTGGCGGGAGATGGCCATCTGGATGATCGCCGCGGCCAGCGGGGCCATGATCGCCATCGCGATGGTGCCGATGACGCCCAGCGGGTTGTCGTCGTCGCCGCCGAAGATGAGCGAGAACTGCAGGAAGTTGGCGATCGCCGAGATGGCACCGGCCACCATGGCGGCGATGCTGGCGATCAGGATGTCGCGGTTCTTGATGTGCGCCATCTCGTGAGCGATGACGCCCTCGAGCTCGCGCGGGCCGAGGGCGCTCTGGATGCCCTTGGTGACCGCGATGGCAGCGTGGCTGGGGTTACGACCGGTGGCGAAGGCGTTCGGCTGCTCGGCAGGGGTGACATACACCCCGGGCTTCGGCACGCCGGCGCGCTGGGCCAGGCGTTCGATCATGCGGTGCAGCTCGGGCTCCTCGTCCTCGCTCACCTCGACCGCCTTGCTCATCTTCAGCGCCATCTTCCCGCTGAACCAGTACATGGCGAAGTTGAAGACGACGGCGAAGCCGGCGAAGAGCAGCAGGCCGCCCATCCCGCCCAGCAGAACGCCGATCCCGAGCAGCAGACCGGTGAGGGCAGCGACCAGGATGAAGGTCTTGAACTGGTTGCCCGCCTTGTAGGAGGCGAGGTTCACAGTGGGTCCTCTCCTTGTGGGGGACGTGGTGAGAATGCCCCGTCGGGGGTGGTTCGATTATAGGAACTGGCTGGCGAGCCGCCCGTTGGCGCCGGGTTAACGGACGCCGAGTGCCCCGGCGTCGCTACCCTTGCCCGGATGCCGCGCCGCCCCACGACCCTGCTGCCGGCACTCGCCATCGCCCTGCTGGCCATGATCGCGGCGGCGTGCGGGCCGGAGGGCCCCACCGAGGCCGGCGGGGAGCCGGCGGATGCGGTGGCGCTCCTCACCATCCTCCCCAGCCCGGGCGCCCTGCGCGGTGCCCCCGCGGCCCCCGTGGACGAGGCCGGGCTGATCGAGGCCCTCACCGGATCCCCGGACCCCGAGCTGACCACCACCCTGGAGGACCGGCGGATGCAGTCGGCGGCGGTGCGCCGCTGGAGCGGGCCCGGCGACCAGGAGCTGGTGGCCGCGGTGAGCGTGTGGGAGTCGCACCTGGTGGCCACCGGCATCGGGGGCCAGGCCGCCGAGTTGCTGCAGGATGACGGGGCCTCGGCGTGGACGCCCAGCGGGCTCAACGGGAGCCGGGGGGCACGGCTGGAGGACCAGGACCGCACCGAGCGCCGCCTGGCGTTCGCCGTCGGCCCCAACAGCCTGTACGTGCGCTCGGTGGGCGACGTGGACGAGGAGACCCTCACGCGGGCGATGACCCGCCTCATCCGCTCGTCCGGGGTGGAGAGTGGCTGAGCGCGACGGGGCGCCGGCCCTGTCGCTGCACCCGCGTCGTCCATGGGGCTTGGCGTGGACCGCCGCCACCCCGGCCGTGATGCGCCGCGCCTCCTGCGCGCTGGCGCACCGTGGGCAGGTGTGGCTGATCGACCCGGTCGACGGCCCGGGCCTGGCCGACGCCCTCGCCCCCCTCGGTGAGGTCGCCGGCGTCGTGCGCCTGCTGGACCGCCACCCGCGCGACTGCGCCGCGCTGGCCGAGCGCCACGGCGTTCCACTGCACGAGAACCCGGTCGGCGGCGTGCCCGGCGCCCCCTTCCAGAGCATCCCGCTGGTCCAGGGGCGCCTGTGGCGCGAGGTGGCCCTGTGGTGGGGTGAGCACCGGCTGATGGTCGTCCCCGAGTCCGTCGGCACCGCGCCCTACTTCCTCAGCCCGGGGCTGCCCCTGGGGATCCACCCGTTCATGCGCCTCTCACCGCCCCGCGCCCTGCTGGCCCACCGGCCACAGACGCTGGTGGTGGGCCACGGCGAGCCGGTGGAGGACGGGTCGGTGGCCGACGACCTGCACCGGGCCGTGACCCGGGCGCGGCGCGACATCCCCGGATGGCTGGCGAGCCTGCCCCGCCGGCGTCGCGCCTCCTGAGATCCGCCCGGGCACCCGGGCCGAACCACCGCACGGAGGACCGATGCAGTTGATCGACGCGCCCGACGACCTGGACCGGCGCTTCGGGCTGGGGGTCGCCGGCAACTTCGCCGGGCACCTCGAGCAGGCCGGGGAGGCGGCCGACTTCGCGGACGTCACGCCCACCGCCCCTGAGGCGCCCAAGGGGATCTTCCCCTGGTACGCCCCCGGCGCCGGCACCTTCCTCGGCACCGCGCCCCTGGACGCCGGGCGCATCCTGCTGCCGGCCGCCGAGGGGCCGGCGAACCTCCAGATCGAGCCCGAGGCCGGGGTGCTGTTCGAGGTGGACTACCTGCCCGACGGGTCCGTCGCCGGACTGCGGCCCACGGCGCTCGGCGCCTTCAACGACTGCTCCATCCGCCGGCCCGGGGCCACGAAGATCAGCCACAAGAAGAACTGGGGGCCGGCCTCGAAGGGGCTCGCCCGGCGCCTGTTCGCGGTTGCCGACATCGAGGCGGCAGGGCCCACGGGCGCCCTCCGCCTGGCCTCGTTCCTGCGCCGCGACGGCGTGAGCCACGCCTACGGGGTGGACTCGGCGCTGGCCGGCTACTCGTACTACGGCACCGTCCTGATCGACTGGCTGGTGGACCGCCTGGCCCACCAGCGCGGCTCGGCCGGGACACCCCTGGAGGACGTCGGCGCGCTGCTCCGCTCCGCCGGAGCGCCCGCGGGCCTGGTCGTGGGCATCGGCGCGACGCGCTACACCCCGCTGGGCGAGAGCACGTTCCTGCACCCCGGCGACGAGTCGGTGGTGGTGGTCTACGACGGCGCGGCGCACTCGCCGGCGGACATCGAGGGGGCCGTCGCGGACGGGGCGGAGCACGCCCTGGCGGGCGCCTCGGTGCTGAGCCAGCGGGTCGTGGTGCCCGCGTGAGCCGTCGCGTGGGCCCCCACCGGACCGGCGCCGGCGCACCCGGCGCCGGCAGGAACGCCGGCCCGGGCGCCGAATGCGCCGACCATGAGCCAGATCGAGATCGAGTCCGGACCCCTCCAGGGGGTGCGCCTTGAGCGTGTCGACCGCCGATACGGCCCGTGGACCCGCCTGATGCGCGTCCTCGGCCGCCGGACGCGGTGGCGCAGCGTGCGCGCGACCCCCACCACCACCGAGTAGGTCCATGCGCCTGACGCTCGTGCGCCACTCGACCGTGCTGGTCGAGATGGCCGGACATCGCCTGATCGTCGACCCGATGCTCGACCCGCCGAACGCCCGCGGGCCGGTGCGAGGTACCCCCAACGGGGTGCCGAACCCCCTGGTGCCGCTGCCGATGCCCATCGAGGAGGTGATCGCCGGCGTCGACGCCGTGCTGCTCACCCACACGCACGAGGACCACATCGACGCGGCCGGCGTCCTGGGCCTGCCGCGGCCGCTGCCGTGGTTCTGCCAGCCCGAGGATCTTGCCGACCTCCAGCCCGTGGGCCTCACCGACATGCGCCCGCTGGCCGTCGGGGGACCCGTGGAGTGGGAGGGGATCACCATCACCCGCACCGGCGGCAGGCACGGTCGTGAGGAGGCGGCGATCGCGGGTCTGGGGCCGGTGAGCGGCTTCGTCCTCACCGCCGCCGGCGAGCCGACCGTGTACATCGCCGGCGACACGGTCTGGTGCCCCGAGGTGGAGGCCGCCATCGCGGCCCACGCGCCCGGGGTGATCGTGGTCAACGCCGGCGGGGCGCGCTTCCTGCAGGGCGGCACCATCACGATGGAGGCCGGCGACGTCGTCGCCACGGCACAGGCCGCGCCGGACGCCGTTGTGGTGCCGACCCATGTGGAGGCCATCAACCACTGCCTCGAGACGCGCGCCGACTTGCGCGCCGGGGTGGACGCCGCCGGCGTGGGCGAGCGGGTGCGGATCCTGGCCGACGGGGAGTCACTGGAGGCCTGAACGCCGGCGCGGGATCGCTCCGGCGTTCAGGCCGGCGGGCCTACCCTTCGGGGTGCGGGCAGTGCGGCGAGGCCAGCGCCGCCCTGTCCCAGCCGGCGGCGTCCGCGCCGGCGACGTACGCCGCCTGCATGAACTCGAGCAGGGCACCGCGCGGATCTGCGGCGGTGCGGACCGTCTCGTAGGGCATCAGGGCCATGCCGCCCTGGGGTGCCCAGGCCGCCCCCTCGGGCAGCGCCCCCTCGGTGAGACCGGCCGGTTCGGGTGCCGTGTAGCTGTAGTAGGCCGGCTCGGAGATGTTGTCGTCCCCGGCCCAGAAGCCGAACGAGATCACCTCGTGCGAGTACGCCTGCCGGGTCACCGGATCGGCCTCCGGGGTGGCCGCGCCCGGCCGGCCCGAGACGCGCGTCACCGCGAGGTCGAAGGAGTGCCAGTAGAGGTGGACCGGACTGGTCTTGATGGTCGACCAACCGGCGAACTCCTCGAAGACCTGGTGGGAGAAGTCCAACGCGGCCCAGTAGCGACGGACGGCCTCGGCGTCGTAGGAGGCGTGCTCGGTGTCCTCGGGGAACGGCGTGGTCATGGGGACGCCGAAGGGCGTCTCGACGATCTCCGTATCCACTCCCAGGCTGGAGAGGGCGGCGTGCAGACGCGCGTCGAAGTCGGCCACCGAGAGGCCGTCGACCAGCGCGAAGCCATCCTCGCGACCGTCGAGCGTCCGCACGCGCAGGCGGTCGTGCGGCAGATCGAGGTCGATCCGGAAGGTGGTGCCGTCGCGGTGCATCCGGCCGGTGCTCAGGCCGTCCACGGTGACGTAGAGCGGCACGTGCCACCAGTGGTTGCGCGGCGGGACCGTCTTCAGGCGCACCTTCCCGACGATCTGCGCCCAGAGGTGGACGGTGTCCTTGGTGGGGCGCCAGTCGGGCAGGGGGATGGCGGGGAGGGCTGCGGCCACGGCGGGCTCCTCGTGGGTCGGCACCCGGCGACCGGGCGCTTCGGATCGCGGGATGCCGGGAAGGCTAGCCGGGCCCGTGCCCATATGACTTGAAACGGCCTGAAACGCTAGCGATTCGGGTCCCCGAGACCACCGGTCCTACACCGAGCACGGGATCCGGTAAGTTCCACAAGAACCGGAATCCGACGGATCGGCACCGAATGAGTACGACGCACACGCAGATCTCGACGCAGGTCCCCGTAGCCCTCCCGGACCCGCGTGACACCTACGCGCAGGACGAAGAGTGGTTCGTCGCACGAATCGACGGAAGATGGAGGCAGATCCGCTTCCACGACTACGCGGACATCTACAAGGTCCCGGGGCTCTATGAGCGCCTGTTCTACGAGATTCTTGAGTGTGACTCGCCCGCGACCATTCGGGCGATGATCGCCGAGGCCATCGAGGAGGTCGACGGCCCGGTCGACGACCTCCGCGCGCTCGACCTGGGCGGCGGCAACGGCATCATGGGCGAGGAGCTCCGCGCCCTGGGCGCCGAAGTGGTCGTGGGCTCGGACATCATCCCCGAGGCCGCCATGGCCGCCGAGCGCGACCGGCCCGGCGTCTACACCGACTACGTCGTGGCCGACATGTCGGCCCTCGACGACGAGGTGGTCACGGACCTGTCGCAGTGGCGGTTCAACTGCCTCACCTGCGTCGCCGCGCTGGGCTTCGGCGACATCCCGCCGGAGGCCTTCCGGGGCGCCTACGAGCTCCTCGAGGAGGACGCTCTGGTGGGGTTCAACATCAACGAGAACTTCCTCGATGGTGCTGACCGCAGCGGGTTCTCCGAGATGATCGCGAACGCGATCGAGGACGGGACGCTGGAGATCGTGAACCGCCGGCGCTACCAGCACCGGGTGGGCACGGACCGTCAGCCGATCCACTACATCGGCATGGTCGGCGTGAAGCGCGGAGAGCTGGCCAGTTGATCCGCCGGCCGGCCGGCGCCCTCAGTCGAGGGGGCGCCGGTCGGCATGGTCGGTGGCCCGGCCGAGCCAGTCGGCCAGTTCGTCGTCGAGCGCCCCTTCGGGCAGGCGCCACGACCAGTTGCCCCGCGTCGTCCCCGGGGTGTTGAACCGGGCCTCCGAGCCCAGGCCCAGCAGGTCCTGAGCCGGGATGACGGCAAGGCCCGCCGGCGAGGCGAGCGCCAACCGCACCATGCCCCGGTGGGGCTCGGCCTCGTGGACCCCCCACGAGGCGACCTCGATGAGGGCGCGGTCGCGGACCCATCCGGGCTGGTCCCCCCACCACCCGGCGATGGTGTCGTTGTCGTGGGTGCCGGTGACCACCATGGCCCGCGGCTGGTGGTTCTCCAGCCGGTGCGGGTTGTACGGGTCGTCGTTGAACGCGTACTGCAGCACGCGGATCCCCGGCAGCCCCAGCCGCTCGATCAGGGCCACGACGTCGGGGGTGATGATGCCGAGGTCCTCGGCGATCAGGCCGAGGTCCGGGCCCTCCTCGGCCAGGCGCCGGAACAGCGCCTCCCCGGGGCCCGGGCGCCACTCCCCCCGGGTGGCGGTGGTCGCGCCGGCGGGCACCGCCCACCATGCCGCGAAGCCGCGGAAGTGGTCGATGCGCACCGCGTCCGCCAGCTGGGCGGCGCGGCGCAGCCGCTCCACCCACCAGCGGTAGCCGTCGGACGCCATGGCGCGCCAGTCGTAGGGCGGGTTGCCCCACAGCTGGCCGTCGGCGGAGAAGTCGTCCGGCGGCACGCCCGCGACCACATCGTCGAGGAACAACCCGGGGTGGGCGCAGTGGTCGGCCGATCCCGCCGCCACATAGAACGGCACGTCCCCCATGATGCCCACGCCGCGCTCGGCCGCGTAGGCGCGAACGGCACCCCATTCACGCGCGAAGCGCACCTGGTCGTCGAGGGCCCCGGGGCCGGCGTGGCGCTCCCAGTCGTCGATCCAGTAGGCGCACGCGCTCCGCAGGTCGTCGCGCTCCTCCTCGGAGACCGGCGCGCCGGGCTGGCCCAGTAGCCCCGGCCACCCCGCGAACGCGGACGCGCCGGCGTACGGCGAGCCGAACTCGTCCGGCGGCCCGAGGGGCAGGACCTGCCACCAGGACTGGCCGGCGCGCGCGAGCCAGTCGATGAAGCGCGGCGCGCCCGCCAGCGTGCCGCCGGGCAGGGCGGAGGCGTGCAACAGCACGCCGGCCGCGCGACGATGGGTGGGGTCGGTGGGCATGGTCACCATCACCCAGGGTACCCGCCGGGCCCCGGGGCCAACCTTGGCCCCGGGGCCATGCCGGCTCCGCCCGGCTTCCCTGTAGACCGTCGGCATCCCCGTGCCGACGATCCCGCCCACTCACCACCCCGCCCTCGGGCGTGCGGTGCCGGTGAGCCCTGTCACACCAGGAGACGGGGCGCGTGGCCCCGCCTCGGCTAGGGTCAGCCGATGACCGGCGCCCCGCCCAGGAACCGCCCCGCGCGCATCCGCATCGCGGACATCGTCCCGGCGACCCCCGGTCTGCGCGCGCCCGTGAAGCGCTCGCTGGGCGACATGGTCGAGATCTCATGCACCCTGGTGCGCGACGGCCACGAGACGATGGCCGCCGCGGTGCACCACGCCGGCCCCGGCGGCGCCGGCACGACGGTGGCGATGCGCCCCGACGGACCCGACCTGTGGCGCGCCGCGCTCCCCCTGCGCGAGCTGGGCATCCACACGCTGACCATCGAGGCGTGGGTGGACCCCTTCGCCTCGTGGCGCCACGAGCTCGAGCGCAAGGTGGGCGCCGGCCAGCGCGACCTGGCGTCCGAGCTGGCCGAGGGCGCGGCCCTCGCCGCCGTGCTCGCCGAGGACCTGGACGGCTCCGACGGCGTCCGCGCCCGCGACCTCGCGACGCTCCTCGCCGGCCCGGCGCCCGAGGCCGAGCGGGCGGCGGCGGCCCTGGCGCCCGACCTGCCCGCGGTCATGGGCCGCACCGCAACCCGCCGCGAGAGCGTCCGCTCCGCCCCGTTCCGGATCGACGTCGACCGCGAGCGCGCCCGCTATGGCACCTGGTACGAGCTGTTCCCCCGCTCGTTCGGCGGCCTGCGCGGAGTGGCCGAGCGCATCCCCCGCCTGGCCCAGCTGGGCGTGGACGTGCTCTACCTGCCGCCCATCCACCCCATCGGCACCACCCATCGCAAGGGGCCCAACAACGCCCCCACCGCGGGTCCGGGCGACCCCGGCAGCCCGTGGGCCATCGGGGGTCCGGCCGGCGGCCACGACGCGGTGCACCCGGGGCTTGGCACCACCGAGGACCTGGAGCACCTCGTGGCCACCGCCGGCGCCCACGGCATGGAGATCGCGCTCGACTTCGCCATCCAGTGCTCGCCCGACCACCCGTGGCTGTCCGAGCACCCGGACTGGTTCCACCGCCGCCCGGACGGGACGCTCAAGTACGCCGAGAACCCGCCCAAGCGCTACCAGGACATCTACAACCTCAACTGGGACGCCGACGACTGGCGCGCGATGTGGAAGGAGCTGCGGCGCGTCCTGCTGTCCTGGGTGGACCGCGGCGTGCGCATCTTCCGCGTGGACAACCCCCACACCAAGCCCCTGCCCTTCTGGGAGTGGCTCATCCGCACCGTGCGCGCCCAGCACCCCGACGTGGTGTTCCTGGCCGAGGCCTTCACCAGCCCGGCGAAGATGTACGCCCTCGCCGAGGCCGGCTTCTCGCAGTCGTACACGTACTTCACCTGGAAGAACTCCGCGGGCGAGCTGGCCGACTACATGTCCGAGCTCGCCGCACCGCCGGCCAGCGAGGTCTACCGGCCGAACTTCTTCGCCAACACGCCCGACATCCTCACCGAGCACCTGCAACACGGCGGGCGGCCGGCCTTCATCGCCCGCCTGGTGCTCGCGGCAACCCTGTCGCCCAGCTACGGGATCTACTCGGGCTTCGAGAACATCGAGCGCACCGCGGTCGCCCCCGGCAGCGAGGAGTACCTGGACTCCGAGAAGTACCAGGTGCGCGAGCGCGAGCTGGACGGCGAGCTGCTGCCGCTGTTCGCGCGGCTGAACGAGTTGCGCCGCGAGCACGCCCCGCTGCGCCGCATCGACCTGCGCCTGCTGCCGACCCGCAACGAGCAGCTGATCGCATTCGCCAAGGGGCGCGGCCCGGGCGCCGTGATCGTGGTGGTGAACTGCGACCCGCACGCACCCCGCGAGGGCCTGGTGGAGGTGCCCTGGGACCTGGACATCCCGGAGCGGTTCCGCGTACGCGACCTGTTGAGCGGTTCGCTGTGGGACTGGACCCGGGGCGACAACTACGTGCGGCTCGACCCCTCCCTTCCCGCCCACATCCTGCTGGTGGAGCCATGACCGCACCCGTGCCCGACCGCGACCACGAGCTGCTGCTGGCAGGCTCCCACCACGACCCGCACTCGTACCTGGGCGCGCACCCCGGCGCCCAGGGGGTCGTGCTGCGGGTCTTCCGGCCCGACGCCGCCGCCGTGCGGGCGATGGGCGCCGACGGCGTGGCCCACGAGCTGGAGCCGGCCGGCGAGGGCCTGTTCACCACCGTGCTGACCGGGGTGAGGGCGGCACCGCGCCTGGGCCTGGAGCTGGACTTCCCCGACGGGTCGTCCTGGCGCACTCACGACCCCTACCGTCTGGCGCCGAGCATCGGCGAGCTCGACCTGCACCTGGTGGGCGAGGGCACCCACCGCCGGCTGTGGGACGCCCTGGGGGCCCGCCCCGGCACACTCGACGGGGCGCAGGGCACCGCGTTCACCGTCTGGGCACCATCCGCCCGCGCTGTCAGCGTCATCGGCCACTGGAACGGCTGGGATGCCCGGATCCACCCCATGCGCTCGATGGGCGGGGGCGGCGTGTGGGAGCTGTTCCTACCCGGGGTGGACCCGGGCGCGCGCTACAAGTTCGCCATCCGGGCCGCCGACGGGCGGCTGCTGGAGAAGGCCGACCCGATGGCGCGCGAGTGCGAGGCGCCACCCGCCACCGCGTCCATCGTGGCCGCGCCGGCCACCCACGAATGGACCGACGGCGCCCACATGGCCCGGGTGCGCGCCGGCCGGCCGCACGCCGAGGCGATGTCGGTCTACGAGGTCCACCTGCCCTCCTGGCGGCGCCACGGGGACGGCGGCCGGCCCATGGGCTACCGCGAGCTGGGCGCCGAGCTGGGCGACTACGCGGCGGAGATGGGCTTCACCCACGTGGAGTTGCTGCCGGTGATGGGGCACCCGTTCTCGGGCTCGTGGGGCTACCAGGTGACCTCGTACTACGCACCGGCGCCCGGTGGCGGCACGCCGGACGACCTGCGGGCCCTGGTGGACGCCCTGCACGCGCGCGGGATCGGCGTGATCCTCGATTGGGTGCCGGCCCACTTCCCCAAAGACGCCTTCGGCCTGGCGCGCTTCGACGGGTCGCACCTGTACGAGCACGCGGACCCGCGCCGCGGGGAGCACCCGGACTGGGGCACCCTGGTTTTCAACCATGGCCGGGCGGAGGTGCGCAACTTCCTGGTGGCCAACGGCCTGTACTGGATGGAGGAGTTCCACGTCGACGGCCTGCGCGTGGACGCGGTGGCCTCGATGCTCTACCGCGACTACTCGCGCGAGGCCGGCGAGTGGGTGCCGAACGCCCACGGCGGGCGCGAGGACGAGGAGGCCATCGGCTTCCTGCGCGAACTGAACACCGTCACCCACGCCGAGCACCCCGGGCGCATCGTGGCGGCGGAGGAGTCCACCGCGTGGCCGGCCGTATCGCGGCCGGTGGACGCCGGCGGCCTGGGCTTCGACCTCAAGTGGAACATGGGCTGGATGCACGACACGCTGGAGTACTTCGGCCACGATCCCATCCACCGCGCCCACCACCACGACGAGCTGACCTTCAGCCTGGTCTACGCCTTCAGCGAGCAGTTCGTGCTGCCGCTCTCGCACGACGAGGTGGTGCACGGCAAGGGATCGCTCATCGCCCGCATGCCCGGCGACGACTGGCAGAGCCACGCCAACCTGCGCGCCCTCTACGGCTACATGTGGGCGCATCCGGGCAAGAAACTGCTGTTCATGGGGAGCGAGTTCGCCCAGGAGGCGGAGTGGAGCCACGAGCGCAGCCTCGACTGGCACCTGCTGGAGCACGAGCGCAAGGAGGGCTGCCGGCGCCTGGTGGCCGACCTCAACCACCGCTACCGCGAGTTCCCGGCCATGTGGCAGATCGACGCCGACCCGCGCGGGTTCCGCTGGCTGGTGAGCGACGACCGGGCGGCCAACGTGATGGCATTCGCGCGCTTCGCCGACGATGGGTCGCCCGTGGTGGCCGTATGCAACCTGTCCCCCGTCCCCCGCGAGGGCTACCGGATGCCCTTGCCCCTGTCCGGCCCCTGGCACGAGGTGCTCAACACCGACGCCGCCGAGTACGGCGGCGCGGGACTCGGCAACGACGGCCCGGTGGTGGCCGAGCACATGCCCTGGGGCGGTGAGGCCCACTCGGCCACCCTGACCCTGCCACCGCTCGCGGTGCTCTGGCTGGTACCGGGCGGATGAGCGCCCCCGCCGTGTGGCCCGGGGCGCCCTTCCCGCTGGGGGCGACCTGGGACGGGCGCGGCACCAACTTCTCGCTCTTCTCGGAGAACGCCACCGCGGTGTGGCTGTGCCTGTTCGACGAGGGCGGGCGCGAGACCCGGGTGGCGCTGAACGAGCGCACCGCCTTCCACTGGCACGGCTACCTGCCGGAGGTGGGGCCGGGCCAGCGGTACGGGTACCGGGTCGACGGCCCGTGGGAGCCGGCGGCCGGCCACCGCTTCAACCCCGCCAAGCTCCTGATCGACCCCTACGCGAAGGCCATCGCCGGCCCGGTGGACCACGCGGCGGCCGACCTGCGGGCCCAGCGCGAGGACGACCGCGAGCGCAACGGGGTCGACTCGGCGCCGGCGGTCCCCCGCTGCGTGGTGATCGACCCGCGCTTCGACTGGGAGGACGATCGCCCACCGCGCACCCCGTGGCACGAGACGGTGATCTACGAGGCCCACGTGCGCGGGCTGACAAAGCGCCATCCGGGGGTGCGCGAGGACCTGCGCGGGACCTACGCCGGCCTGGCCTCCGAGGCCGCCATCGCCCACCTGCGCGAGCTGGGCGCCAGCGCCGTGGAGTTGCTGCCCGTGCACCAGATCGCCGACGAGACCCACCTGGCCGAGAAGGGGCTCACCAACTACTGGGGCTACAGCTCGATCGGCTACCTGGCGCCGCACTCCGAGTACGCCGCCACCGGCCGGCTGGGCGAGCAGGTGCGCGAGTTCAAGGGGATGGTGAAGGCCCTGCACCGCGAGGGCATCGAGGTGATCCTCGACGTGGTCTACAACCACACCGCCGAGGGCGACCACCGCGGGCCGATGCTGTCGTTCAAGGGCATCGACAACCGCTCCTACTACCGCTGCGACCCCGAGGACCCGCGCCACTACGTCGACTTCACCGGCACGGGCAACAGCCTGAACCCGATGCACCCGAGCGTGCTGCGCCTGATCATGGACTCGCTGCGCTACTGGGTGCTGGAGATGCACGTCGACGGCTTCCGCTTCGACCTGGCCTCGGCGCTGGCGCGCGAGTTCTACGACGTCGACCGCCTGTCGAGCTTCTTCGATGTCATCCACCAGGACCCGGTCCTGTCCCAGGTGAAGCTGATCGCCGAGCCCTGGGACGTGGGCCCGGGCGGCTACCAGGTCGGCAACTTCCCCGTCCTCTGGACCGAATGGAACGGGCTCTACCGCGACGAGGTGCGCGACTTCTGGCGCGGCCACACGCACGGGGTGGCCCAGCTGGCCTCGCGGCTCACCGGTTCGTCGGACCTCTACCAGCGCGACGGGCGCCGGCCCTTCGCCTCGATCAACTTCGTGACGGCCCACGACGGCTTCACGATGGCCGACCTCGTGGCCTACGACCACAAGCACAACGAGGCCAACGGCGAGGACAACCGAGACGGGACCGACGACAACCGCTCGTGGAACCACGGCGTGGAGGGGCCCACCGACGACCCGTCGATCCGGGAACTGCGCGCCCGCCAGCGCCGCAACCTGATGGCCACGCTGGTCCTCAGCCAGGGCGTGCCGATGCTGGTGGGCGGCGACGAGTTCGCCCGCTCCCAGGAGGGCAACAACAACGCCTACTGCCAGGACAACGACCTGTCGTGGCTGGAGTGGGAGCCCGACGAGGAGGGGCGCGCGATGCACGCCTTCGCGCGGCGCGTCCTGGCGCTGCGGCGGGCCCACCCGGTGTTCCACAGGCGCGACTTCTTCCGCGGCGAGGTGGGCCCCTCCGGGCTTCCCGACATCCGCTGGCTGCGGTCCGACGGGCGGGACATCAGCCGGCGCGACTGGACCCGCGGTGACCTGCGCACCCTGGGGCTGTTCCTGAACGGCGAGGAGATCCCCGGCCCCGGGCCCGAGGGGGAGCCGGTGCTGGACGACTCGTTCGTGATGATCCTGAACGCACACCACGAGCCGGTGCGCTTCCGGCTGCCGGCGCGGCGCTTCGGCAACCGCTGGCGGCAGGTGCTGGACACCGCCGCCCCCGAGGCGCCCGAGGACAGCCGCTCGTGGGCCGCCTGGGCGGACGTGGCCGTGGAGGCCCGCTCGCTGATGGTCCTGCGGAGAGCCTGGTGAGGGGGATGGGGCGCCGAACGCCGCGGGCCATCATCGCCGCCCTGCTGGCCGGCGCCGGCGCGGCGCTCTCCTCGCCGGCCGGCGCCGGCGCGATGGTGATGCTCTATGACACCGCGTCCTCGGTGCGCGGGGTCGTGCAGGGCCAGGGAGCGCTCTCACCGGCCGTGCACGACGTGTACCAGCAGCAGCCGGTGACCGCGGTGCTGGGTCCCCGCCGTCAGGCCTGGAAGGTCTCCGCGCGCGGCCCCAGCCGTGCCACGCCGGGACTGCGCGGACGCTCGGCCGAGGGCATGGCCGCCCTGCTGGCCGACCGCGTGCGCCGCTCGGGTGCGCGCCTGGTGTTCATCGACGAGGCCGGGATCGCGCTGCATCGCAGCGGCGAGGACGCGTCCAACCTGGCCATCGCGCTGGCCCTGCTGCGCGGTCGGACCGTGCCCGGACTGCCGGCCGGGCAGAGCGTGGCCGACCGGGTGCACATCTACGTCCAGGGCGTACCCGCCCCGCTGGTGCGCCCGCAGCGCTGGGCGGCGACCTGGCGGGTCCTGGCGCTCGCCGGCGGGGTCTGGTGGCAGAGCTACACCTCCAACCGTCCGTGGTCGCCGGCCGAGTGGGCCACCTGGGGGCCCCTGGTCCAGCGCCGGCTGGCCGAGGCCGGGGGCGACCCGTCCCGGCTGCGCTGGATGGTGCGCCACCACCCCAGCACGACGCTGGCGGACCAGTTCGCCAGCATGCTGAGCGGGGCCTCGTGCACCCCCGTGGCACACGGCGTGGGTGCATGGCGGGTCGGCGTCGAGGCGACGGCCTTCCGCGATCTGTGGTCCGCCGTGCGCGACGGGCGCCTGGGTTGTGCCGCCGCACCCGCGGTGGGCCCGGATGCGGCCTCGGGCCTGCGGGAGACGCTGGCACTGGCCAACGGGGCCACCCTGCCCGAGGGGGCACTCATCCTCGGCGCCCATGGCATCGGGCGCGTGGAGGCGGGCTCGGTGCCGCTGGGCGTCCCGGTGCGCCTGCGGCTGGACCTGGGCGCCGACCCCCTGGGCGTCGCGGGTCGCCTGGGCGTGGAGCCCGCCGAGTTCTGGGCCACCGCCGGCGCCGTGCTGAGCATCCGCGGCCCCGGAGTGGACCAGCGCCATCCGGTGGTCCCGGGCCTGGCGCTGGACACCTACATCAGCCCACGGACGACGGGGCGGGTCCAGGTGCGGCTGATCATCCCGGGCCGGTCACTGCGCGGGGCACTGGGCGGCGAGCGCGTGGACCTGCTGGGCACCGTGGAGGCCGCCGGCGGCGCCCCCACGGCCGCCCTCGCACGGCGCCTGGCGCTGTCGCCGGGAGGCTTCGCCCACTCGATCCCGCTGCGATCCGACGCGGGCGTCCAGACCATCCCGGTGGTGCCGGGACCGGGGGCCGTGGCGCGCCGGGCGCAGATGGTGCTGCCCGGGCGGCTCCTGGGCGGGCGCATCGCACCGGCCCATCTGCGCCCGCTGGCGGTGCGCCTGCGCGGCGCGAGGGGCGACGCGGTGGAGGGGGCGCGGGTGCTGGTGCGCCTGCCAGGGGGCCGCATCCTGGCGCGGCGCAGCGGACCGGACGGGATCGCGCGCCTGGCCATCCCGCGGCGTGCCGGCGTGCACGTGGCGCGCGTGCCGGGGACCCGGATCCGCGTGGTGCGCCGCCTGGGCCCGCCGGCGCGCCCGGACCGCGCGACCCGCCGGCGCTGACGATGTCACGCGCCCGTGCTCGCGCGCGGGCCCACCGGTGCGCCACACTGCCCACGGCCCGCGTCGTCGTTCCCCGACCCGGCGCGGGCCCGCCTGTTCAACGCGAGGAGCACCCTCACGCGGAGACCAGCGCCAGCCAGACGATGCCGCCCGCGATCAGGGTCAGCGCCGCGATGCGCGCGGGGTCGGCAGACTCACCCAGCCAGACGATGCCCACCAGGGCGGCCCCGATGGCGCCGATCCCGGTCCACACGGCGTAGCCGGTACCCACCGGGAGGGTGCGCAGGGCCTGGGCCAGCAGCCAGAAGCTGGCGAGGGCCGCCACCGCGAAGACCCACGTCGCGGGCGAGCCCGCCGACAGGCCACCGCTCCGTTTCAGGGCGATCGCCCACACCACCTCCAGCAGCCCTGCCAGCCCCAGCAGCACCCACGCCATGCGACTCCTCCTTGCGAGTCGTGCGAGGGTGGCACATCATCGCGGGGACGGGCGACCGGGAGGACCCATGGAAATCGAGGAACAGCACGGATCCGAGCAGCCGAAGGCCGCGAAGGGGCATTCGGCGGTCTCGATCATCGCGATCATCGTGGTGACGGCGGTCGTGGTGGCGTGGATCATGCTCAACCGCGGCGACGTGGAGGTGGAGTGGCTCGTCACCAGCTCGCAGGCCCCGCTGTCGGTGGTCATCGTCATCGCGGCGGTACTCGGCTGGGTGGGCGGCTCGCTCACCATGTTCATCATCCGGCGCCGGCGGCGGAAGTAGCCCCCGGTCAGCGGGCGCGCGCGGCCGCCCGGGCCACGCGCGCGCCCACGGCGCGTCCGCGCGCCGGCGACACGCCGGCGGGGTCGTAGGTGGCCAGCACCAGCAGCAACGGACCCGCCGGCGTGTAGGCGATGGCGGCGCCCAGACGGGCGTCGTTCAGCCAGCCGTTCTTCTGAGCGAACAGGGTGCCGCGCGGCATCCCGCCGGCGAAGAGGCCGGTGTTCTCCATCCGCTGCTGGGACGCCAGCAGCCAGCCCAGCAGCAGGCGGGCCTGGTTCGCCGTCAGCCCGGTGGGCCGCCGCCCCGGGGCACCCACGGCCGCGCCGTGGAGCGAGGCCATCATGCGGGCCAGGTCGGCCACGGTGGTGACGCGGGCCGACACCCGCGGAGGTGCGAGGGTCACCGAGCCGGCGGTCGGCCTCGGCTGGAACTCGGTGCCAACGATGTACTCCCCGGTGAACGTGCTCGAGCGGGCGCCCAGGCGGCGCAGTCCGTCGGTGGCCGCCCGTGCCCCGAACGCTCGCAGCAAGCGGTTGTTGGCCAGGTTGCTCGACCAGGTGAGCATGGCTCGCAGGTCGTATGCGTGACGGGAGCGCTGGGGCGCGCCGCCCAGGCGGGCCATGACGCCCACCGCTAGGCCCAGCTTGACCGTGGATGCGGCGGGGAAGGCCGCCGCGGCGTTGGTGTGACCGACCCTGCCGGTGGCCAGATCCTGGGCCCACGCTGCGGCGAACCGGGGAGCCCCGTCCAGCGCCCTGCGGAGCGCGCCCGTCAGGGCCGGCACGACGGCGGCGCCGGGACGCATGGCGGCGGAGCCCGGCGGCAGCAGCCACGCATCGCGCACCCGGACCGCGCCGAGGGTCCGCGACCCGGCCAGGAAACGGATGCGGATGTCGTGGCGTCCGGCCGGCCAGTCGCCCACCGGCGCCCGCGCCCTCCCCCGGCGCACGGGGACATGCACGCGGGCGCCTCGGTCGCTCACGATCACGGCGGACCGCGCACCGGCCGGCGCCCGGGCGACCACGGTGCCGAGGAACGCCTGGCCGGACACCGGGTTCACCGGCGTCGGCGGGGCGGACCGCCGGCCGGCCGCGGGGTTGCACGCCGCGCGCGCCCGCGCCACCGGGCCGCGCAGGCGTGTCGCCCGGGCGCGGCCGGTGCGCTCGTCGCCGGGGCTGAGCCGGTCGACCCCCTCCGCCTGGAGGACGCGGGCCGCGGCGTAGGCGCGCAGCGCGCGCAGGAGGGCGTCGCACCTCTGCGCGGACCCCGCGGCGCGCAGCCGCTCCTGCAGGTCGCGCGCGCGGTCGTACGAGGCCTGGGTGCCCTGGGGCGACCCGACGCCGGGGGCGGCCCGCTCGGCGGCCCGGTACTCCCCGGCGTGGGCGCGCAGGAGGTCGATGTCGCCCGCGTGGGCCGCGGCAGGCGCCACGCCGAGCGCCGCCATGGCGGCGACGGCGATCGCGGCGCGCGGGGTCATGTGCCCACGATCCGCCGCAGGTCCTCGTCCGGCCACGCGAACGCATCCAGCGGCGCCGCGTCGACCCGGGTCGCTCCATCGCCGGCGAGCACCGGCCGGCCGGCGATCCATCCCCCGGCAAGACGCTTGAGGTCACCCATGGAGGGGGAGCGCGCCTCGCCTAGCCGTCGTCGCCGGGCCCGCCGGCGTCGACCAGCTCCAGCAGCCCCTCCAGGGCGACCCCGGTCCACGCCGGCCGGTTGTTGAGCTCGTAGCCCAGCTCGTAGAGCGCCTTCTCCAGCAGCGAGACGTCCAGAAGCACGGCCAGTTCGCGCGGGTCGGCCGGCATCCAGGACGCGCCGTCGGTGCCGGCCAGGTAGGCGCCCAGGAAGACCGCCGACACCGAATCGCACCAGCTGCGCGCCCATGCGGCCACCTCGCGCTCGGCGGGCGACCCCGGCTCGAGGACACCGCGCGCCACCTGCTCGCTCAGCGATGCGTGCGTGGCGTAGTGGAACGAGCGCAGCATCCCGGCCACGTCGCGCAGCGGCGTGCGCGTGATGCGGCGGTCGGCCAGCGACCGCGCCGGCTCGCCCTCGAAGTCGATGAGGAGGAAGTCGCGCCCCGTGAAGAGGATCTGCCCCAGGTGCAGGTCGCCGTGGGTGCGGATGCGCCGCGAGGTCAGGCGCATGTCGACGAGCGTGCGGAAGCGATCGAGGATGGCGGCCTCGGCGGCCAGGGCGCGCTCGGCGGCCGGCCGGTCGGCCTCGGCCAGATCCGGCAGGGCGGCGCGCAGCATCCGCAGCGTGTGGCCGGTGATGTTGCGCAGCGACTGGTACACCGAGCGCCGGTGGTGCGGGGTGTACGGCTCGGTGGGGCTCGGGGGCTCGCCGCCGTCGGAGCCCGCGAGCACGTGGTGCAGCTCGGCCAGCCTGTCGCCCATCTGCTGCGCCGACTGCAGATACGAGCCGACCAGGGAGTCGGCCGCGTCGGTGACCCCCGCCCGCGCCCGGGCGATGGGGTCCGCGCGGTCGGGCACCGGGGCCTCCAGATGATGGAGGCGCTCCACCACCGTCTCCTCGTGGAAACGGTCGAGCACGTCGAGGGTGTACTCCCAGGCATCGCCCTCGTTGGGGACATACTCGTGGACGATGGCCAGCAGCGCGGGCTCGCCCTCGGCCGGCTGGTACTCCAGCGAGCCGGCGACCGCCGGCGTGTGGGCGTAGCGCCCGCGATCGGTCAGGTGGCGCCCGAGCTCCAGATCCGGGTTCACGCCGGCCTCGACCCGGCGGAAGACCTTCAGCAGCAGCGACTGGCCGTAGAGCACCGAGGTGTTGCTCTGCTCGGCGCGGAAGGTGGCCGGGTCGGGAGACGGCGCATCGCCCAGCAGGCGACGCATGGCGGGGGTGGGCCGTCCGGTCAGGCGGCCGCCCGAGGAGCCGCGCAGGGCGCGCCGGCGGCGCACGCACTCCAGGAGCTCGGCGGTGACCTCGTCGGTGAGCAGCCCGTCCAGCAGCACAGCGGTCTCGCCCGCGGCGTCCTCTCCCTGCAGGATCACCCCGCCGGGCACCTCCGCGAGGGCCCGCTCGGCGCGCTGGCCGGACAGGACCATGACCGGCACGCAGTAGGTGCTCCCCTCCCCCTCGACGAACTCGACATCGACCATCAGGAGGCGCGCGGGGAGCTTCGAGCGCCCGCCTGCCAGCGGCATGGCATCGCGCAGGCGGACGCTGCGGATGACGCGCGCCTTGTCGGCGAACCACCGCCGGCCCGGGAGCACCTCGGTCAGGGCGGCCTCCACCTCGCCGGCGCTCTCGCGCCCCGGGCTCAGCAGGTCGACGCCGACCGTCCGCCTCGTGCGCACCGGGCCCTCGGGCCGGCCCGTGCTCTCGCCCTGCACCGGCTCGATGGAGAGCCAGTAGACGGCGTGCGGGCCGAGGGTGAGCAGGTACGGCAGCTCGCCGATGGGCGGGAACGTCGTCTGTCCGAACATCTCGCGCGGGGCCGACCCCCGGAAGCGCGACAGGTCCAGCTCCACGAACTGGGCGTGGCGCGAGAGGTTGGCCACGATCAGGATGTTGTGGTCCTCGTCGTGGCGCAGGTAGGCCAGTACCCGGCGGTTCTCGGGATGCAGCAGCTCGATCTCGCCCCGGCCGAACACGGGGTGGCGCTTGCGCAGCGCCAGCATCCGGCGCATCCACCACAGCAGCGACCCCGAGTTGTTCTGCTGGGTCTCGACGTTGACCGTCTCATAGTGGAACTCGGGGTCGATGATCGGGGGCAGGTAGAGCGACTGGGGGTTGGCCCGCGAGAAGCCGGCGTTGCGGTCGGCGCTCCACTGCATCGGGGTGCGCACCCCGTCGCGGTCGCCCAGGTAGATGTTGTCGCCCATGCCGATCTCGTCGCCGTAGTAGATGACCGGCGTCCCGGGCAGCGACAGCAGGAGGCCGTTCATCAGCTCGATCTTGGAGCGGTCGTTGCCCAGCAGCGGGGCCAGCCGGCGGCGGATGCCCAGGTTGATGCGCGCCTTGTTCTCGTGCGCGTACACCCGGTACATGTAGTCGCGCTCCTCGTCGGTGACCATCTCCAGGGTCAGCTCGTCGTGGTTGCGCAGGAAGAGCGCCCACTGGCAGCCCTCGGGCAGCTCGGGCGTCTGGTGGAGGATGTCGATGATCGGGAAGCGATCCTCCATCTGGATCGCCATGAACAGGCGCGGCATCAGGGGGAAGTGGAACGCCATGTGGCACTCGTCGCCGTCGCCGAAGTACTCGGCGGCGTCCTCGGGCCACTGGTTGGCCTCGGCCAGCAGCATCCGGCCCGGATGGCGCTCGTCCACGTGGGCGCGCAGGTCGCGCAGCGCCCCGTGGGTGCGCGGGAGGTTCTCGCACGAGGTGCCCTCCTCCTCGAACAGGTAGGGCACGGCATCCAGCCGCAGGCCGTCCACGCCGAGGCGGAACCAGAAGTCGACCATGCCGAACAGCGCCCGGCGCACCTCGGCGCTCTCGAAGTTGAGGTCCGGCTGGTGCGAGTAGAAGCGGTGCCAGTAGTACTGACGGGCCACGGGGTCCCAGGACCAGTTGGAGGCCTCGAAGTCCTTGAAGATGATGCGCGCGTCCGCGTAGCGGTCCGGCGTGTCGCTCCAGACGTAGAAGTCGCGGTAGCGACTCCCCCGGGGAGCGCGCCGAGCGCGCTGGAACCACGGGTGCTGGTCGGAGGTGTGGTTCAGCACCAGCTCGGTGATGACGCGCAGGCCGCGGTCGTGGGCGGTCCGGATGAACCGCCCCACGTCGCGCATCGTCCCGTACGAGGGGTTCACGCCGCGGTAGTCGGCGATGTCGTACCCGTCGTCGCGCAGCGGCGAGGGGTAGAACGGCAGCAGCCAGACCGCGGTCACGCCCAGTTCCTGAAGGTGATCCAGCCGCGAGATCAGCCCGGCGAAGTCACCCACCCCGTCGCCGTTCTCGTCGGCGAACCCCTTCACATGGAGCTGGTAGATGACGGCGTCCCGGTACCAGTCGGGCGACGGGTCACCACCGAGTGTGAGGATGGGCGCTGTGCTCATGGTCGCTCACACTAGTGACCCACCCCGGCACGGGTGCATCGGCACGAGGCCAAGGTGTCACAGCACCGCGACGCCTCCCGGCGGCGCCGTCAGGCGGCTGCGGGAGCCCCCTCGGGCACCAGTTCGATCTCGGAGGTGATTCGGATGGCGGCCATGACCGACCTGGCCACCCCGCAGGCCGGGATGTGGTGCTGGTGGGCGCGCATGATCTCGGCCTCCTTGGCCGGATCGGCCACCAGCCGGTAGCGCACGTGGATGGCGGTCAGCACCATGATCCCGTCGACCACCTCGATGGTGCCCTCCCCCTCGACGCCCAGGCGGTCGCCCTGCACGGAGACATCGCGGGCGGTCAGGGCGCCGCCGAGCGTGCTGGTGAGGCAGGCGCACACGGAGGCCGTGAGCACGTCGAAGGTGCCGGCGTGGGCGCGCATGGGCCCGTCCTCGGGAAACTTGTACCAGTCGCCCTGGAAGCCGGGCACGCCGAACATGATCTGCTCGCCGCTGGCATGCAGCGTCGCGCGCCGCACCCCCGGCTGCTCGCGCCGGATCGTCACCTTCGCCAGTCCGAGAAAGTCGCCCATCTGCGCCCTCCGGTCGCGCCGGCGCACCGCGGCCGGCTGGTGCGGGGATCATCCCACGTCGGGCTTACGTGTGTCAGCCGGGGCGTGATCGGAGCCGCGCATCGTCCGAGCGAGCGGGTAGGTTGCCCGACGTGGGATCGAGCCGGAAGAGGATCGCGTGCGCGCTGGCGGCGGCCGGGGCGGCGGTGGCGTGCCCGGTGGCCGGCGCACAGGAGGCGCCCGTGGACCCGCCGTTGCCACCCGCCGAGCAGCGCTCGGCCGGCCCGCGGGCCGAGGCGCCGCGCCCCAAGGCGACTCCCGGGCCGCGGACCCGCCGGCCCGCCCCCGCGCGCCACCGCTCCGAGGCGACCGGCTGGGCCCGCCCGCGCGCCGCCGGGATCGAGCTCCGCCGGCGACCGGATCCCTCGCTGGAGCCCACGCTGTCGGTGGGACTCGCACGGGTCGCCGGGCGCGTCATCGGCGTGCGCTGGGGTGCCGACGGCGAGGTGTGGGTGCGCATCCTGCTCCCGGACCGCCGGGGTGGCTGGGCACCCGGCACCCACCTGCTCCCCGCCCCCGCTCCCGAGGCCCTGAGCAGGGCCACCGTCGCCGCCATCGCGCGCTCGCGGGCCGGGCTGGGGCGAGGCAGCTCGGTCGTGGTGCGCGACGCCCTGGGCCGGACCCTGCTTGAGGAGGGCACGCGCGCACCACTCGTGCTGGCCTCGGTGACGAAGCTGGCGACCATGGCCGCCGCCCTCGATCGCTTCCCCGTCGACCGCCGCACCGCCGCGGACGTGCTGGGGAGCTCGAACAACTCCCGCGCACAGGGGCTCTCAAACCGCCTGGGGCGCGGCAGCGGCGCGGCCGGCGCGCGGGCGACGATCGGTGCCCTCGGGGCCCTGGGGGCGGACTGGCGACTGGTCGACGGGTCGGGACTGCTGGCGGGCAACCAGGCATCCGGCGCCGAGGTGGCCGACCTGCTGGTGGCGGTGCGCGAGCGGCCCTGGTTCCCCTTGTACCTGCGCAGCCTGCCGCTGGCCGGTCGCAGCGGGACCCTGGCCGGGCGGATGACCACCGGCCCGGCCCGAGCCCGGGTCCGCGCCAAGACGGGCACCCTCTTCACCCCCGCGGTCTCCACGCTCGCCGGCTACGCCTGGCCCGCGGGCATGGGCCTGAGCCCCCGCCGCGCGCTGGTGGTCGTGATCCTCTCCAACGGGCGCGACCGGGTGGCCGTGCGCCCCCACCAGGACGCGATCATGAGAGCGCTGACGACGCGCGGGGCGCTGGTCCCCGCGCGCGGAGAGCGCCTCCGGGCGGGTGCCCCGAGGTAGGCCGGCCGCCCGCGGGACGGGGGCGGATGCAACATCCGCCGGGGCACGTCACAATGGACGCATGCCCGAGGAACTCCAGCGCACATACCGCGGCAAGGCGTGGCGGCAGGTGGGCGAGGTCGACGACCCGAAGGGGCCCGAGCGCGCCATCCTCATCGCCTCCCTGGACTGCGACGAGGAGGAGCGGGACGACCGCCTCACCGAGGTGCGCGAGTTGCTGCGCACGGCCGGGGCCGAGGTCATCGTCGAGGTGGTCCAGCGCCGCGACCGCCCGGACCCCAAGCTCTACCTCGGCACCGGCCGGCTGGACGAGGTGATCGAGCTGGTGAAGGAGGCCAAGCCCGACCTGGTGGCCGCGGAGGGGGCGCTCAGCGCCGGCCAGCAGCGCCACCTGGAGGATCGGCTGAAGGTGCGCGTGGTGGACCGCACGGCCATCATCCTGGACATCTTCGCCCAGCACGCGCGCTCGGCCGAGGGCAAGCTGCAGGTGGAGCTGGCGCAGCTCGAGTACTCCTACGCCCGCCAGGAGGGCCTCTGGCAGCACCTGGAGCGCCTGGGCGGCGGCGTGGGTACCCGCGGACCGGGTGAGTCGCAGCTGGAGTCCGACCGGCGCCTGGTGCGCCACCGCATGGCCACGCTGCGCCGGCGACTGCGCGAGATGGCGCGCCAGCGCGACACCCGCCGCGAGGCCCGGGTGGCCTCGGCCATCCCCTCGATCGCGCTGGCCGGCTACACCAACGCGGGCAAGTCGAGCCTGATGAATGCGCTCGCCGGCGCGGACGTGACCGTGAACGACGCCCTGTTCGAGACGCTCGACCCCACCACCCGCCGCGCCGAGGTGGACGGCCATGAGATCCTGCTCTCGGACACCGTGGGCTTCATCCGCCACCTGCCCCACCAGTTGGTGAGCGCGTTCGCCTCCACCCTGGAGGAGGTGCGCGACGCCGACCTGATCCTGCACGTGGCCGACGCCTCCGAGCCCGAGTCGCGCCGGGTGGCCCAGGCCGCCGCCGTCGCCGCGGTGCTGGAGGACATCGGTGCCGGCGACGTGCCGCGCCTGTCGGTGATGAACAAGGTCGACCTGCTGGATGGGCCCGGGCGGGCGGCACTGCGCGGGCGGCACTTCGAGGCCATCGAGGTGTCGGCGGCCACGGGCGAGGGCCTGGGCGTGCTGCGGGCGGCGCTGGCCGCGGCGGCCCGCGGGCGGCTGGAGCGCGTGGAGCTGGACATCCCCTTCGCCAAGGCGGCCCTGGTGGCGGCCGTCTACGCGGAGGGCAGCGAGGTGGAGCGCACCGACGACGAGGGCGGCACGCACCTGAGGGCGCTCCTGCCGGCCGCCGCGGCGGGACGGATCCGGGCGGAGCTCAACGGATCACGGGCGGGCAGCGCCGCCTGATATCCGCGATCCGCACCGCGGGCCCCGGCGACCGTCCGGCCGCCGGGGCCCGCAGGCCGGCTCAGCGGATGTAGACCGGCGTGCCGATCTCCACCTGGCCGTACAGCCGCTCCACGTCGTTCATGTACATGCGGATGCAACCGTGCGAGGCGCGGGTGCCGATGGACGACGGGGATGGCGTGCCGTGCATGCCGATGGCCGGCGCCGAGGTACCGATCCAGCGCGTGCCCAGCGGGTTGGCCGGGCCGGGCGGCACCGGGCCGAGGCCCGCGGCCCACGGCGAGCTCGGCGGGAACCAGGTGGGGTTCACCTGCTTCTGGATGACGCTGTAGTTGCCGCTGGGAGTGGGGTGCGAGGAGGTCCCGACCGCGATCGGGAAGGTCTCGTTGCGGCCGTTGTGGCGCCAGAGCGTGAGCCGGAAGCTGCCCCTGTCGATGACGATGACGTTCGGCAGGCGGACCACGTCGGGCCGGGTGCGCCGCGACGGCAGGCGGACGACGTTCGACTCGCGCTGCAGGATGGCGTTGCGGACCAGACGCATCGACCTGCGCTGGTTGAGCGCGATCCCCGGGCGGGCGTCGCGGGCCACCGGCGTGGCGCCCCGCATGCTGAAGGCCGCGTCGCGCGGAGCGACGTCGAAGCGGGCGACGCGCGATCGCAGGAGGCCGAGGACCTTCCTCGGGTCCACCCGCTCGCGCAGGGGCACGTCGAAGCCCTCCTCGGGCACGGTCCTGGAGCGACCGAACAGCAGGGCGGCCTTCACCGCGTACCCGAGATCGGCGGTGTGGCCGACGACGACCGGGTCGAGCGGGACCCGCTTGCCGCGGTACACCATCACCAGCCGCTTGCGCTGGGGCACGATGTACTCGACCACCACGGCCCGGCGCGCCGCCCGCGCGGTGAGGCCGGAGACATCGACGCCGGCGATGCTGACGCCCGGAGCGATGACGCCGCGCGCCAGCGGCGCGGGCGCGCCCTCGGACGACGGCGCGGGGGCCGCCGGGGGCGTGCCCGGATCCTGAGCCATGGCCGGAGGGGCCACGACCAGTGCGCCGAGCGCCATCGCCGCGAGGCTCCCCCGCGCCATGCGCCGCACCTGCCCTGTACTCATGCCACTTCTCCCCGGTGTCGCGGCCGCGCGGTCGGCCAAGGTCGTCGCGACAGAGATTAGCCTGCCGGACCGGTCATCCGTCCCGGGGGCGGCGAAGGTGCACCCCCGGATGTCCCGCGACGCGGCACCACGGCCGACAGCAGCCTCCCCGTGGGTCGATGGCGCGCCAGCGCCAGGTCGGCCGGCGCCGGCCCGCCGGCGCCGGCGGGGGTGAGCGCGATCCGCGCGCGCCGGCCCACCCGGCCCACCGTCACCGCCGCCACCGCGTCGCCCGGCACCGGGCCGTAGACGCCGATCAACTCCATCTCGTCCCCGGGAAGGCCGTGCCCGTCGCCCAGAGCCGCCCACGCGGCCGCCAGCCGGGATCGCCCGAGTGTCTCCCAGGGGATCGGCCGCCGCAGCATGTGGCGGCCGGCCCGCGCGCTCCGCTGCGCAACGGGGAACGGGACGCTCACCGCAGCCCCCCTGGCCGGCGCCCGCAGCGCCACCGCCCCGGTCCGCGGCGCCGCCCGCGGCACCCGGGCGGACCCGCGGCGCAGGCGGGGCACCGGCCCCACCGCAGCCACCCGGCGAACGCGTGCGCGCACGCCGGCGCCCGGCCCCCCGCGGAGACGCACCCCATCCGCCACAGGCGCCACGGTCCGCGGGACGGCCACCGGCGCCCGATGGGACCGCACGGCCACGAGGGCTCCGACGCACCCGGGAGTGCGCACAGGCGGTCGTGGCGGTTCGAGCGCGCGGGCAACGGCCCGCGGGGGGTCCGGGCGGAGGTCGTCGCGCACCATCACCTCGGTGCCCAGTCGCGCCAGGGCGCGCCGCAGGCCCTCGATCGCCGCCCCCGGGCCGGCGGGACCCGCCATCAGGCCGCCTCGGGCTCGGCGTCCTCCACCTCGCCGGCGGCGATCAGGTCGAGCGCCTCGCGGACGCGCTCCACGGGCTCCAGGGGGTCCATGGTCTGGCCGAGCGCGGCCACCAGTGCCGCGCCGGCGGCGCGAGCGTCGTCGCCGCTGTCGTCGGGCAGGGTGAGGCGCACCGGGGCCACCCCGTCGCATGCCTGCACCAGCACGCTGTCGCCGGCTCCCTGCACGGACCCCGCGGCGCCCAGCGGCGCGGCGGAACTGGGCGAGATCATCAGCACCGGGCACCCGGCGACGCCCGGGGTCAGCAGGTGGCGGTCGTCCACCAGGAGCACGCTGGGCCGTTCCGAGAGCGCGCCCACCAGCGCCCGTGCCACCACGTCCACCCGCAGGTGCCGGTCGAGCACGCCCCCGTAGAGCGCGCGCTGCAGGCGGGTGGGCGTGATGGGGTCGGTGAAGCGGAAGTCGACGGGCAGGCCGGCGGCGTCGGTGAGCATCAGCGCGCCAACGTACGCACCCGCCGGGTCGTTGCGCACGATCAGGTAGCCGGGGCGCACCGGCCCGACGCCGCGGGACCCCTCCCGCTCTCCGGCGGGCGGAGGCGTGCGTCCGTCATCCCCACGCCCGCTCACGAGGAGGCCTCCGCGGACTCGGCGGCCGCCGCCGCGGCCTCGGGCTCACCGCGGTGGCGGCGCAACCTGCGCGCCACGTCCTCGTTCTCGCGCTGGATCTGATCGGCCCGGCTGGCGGCGGCCTCGGCCAGGGCCACCTCGATCTCCTGGTTGCGCTGGGCCGCCGCGGTGCGCATCAGGGCCTGGATGACCAGCAGCGTCGACCACCACGCCACGAGAGACAGGACCGCGGCCCCCACCAGAGAGCGCAGCGTGGCGTCCACCAACGGGATGCCGGCGCGCCGGCAGACCCACATGCCGAGCGCGAAGCCCAGCAGGGCGCCGCCGGCACGGGCCCGTCCGACCCACAGCCGCATCTTGGCGGCGGCCAGTTCCTCGGGGGTGGGGTCCGCGGGCGCGGCCCCCTTCGCCGCCTTTGCGCCCTTGGGCGCCTTCGCACCGGCCTCCTTCGGCTCCTTGCCCATCAGGCCATCCCCGTCTCACGAGCGCGACGCTCGCGCTGGGTGCGGAACAGGAAGCGCACGATCCGCTCCTCCTCATCGCTCGACAGGCGCTGGAACGCCAGCGCCACCCGCCAGGGCCGGCCGCCCGAGCGCTCGCGGTCGCAGCGCACCACCCGGCTCAGGATCTCCATCGGGCCGCCCGCCTCGCCGGGCGTGTGCAGGGTCACCAGCACCTCGACACCGGTCTCGACGGCCTGGGGCATACGCATCAGCGCACCGCCGGCCGACAGGTTCTCGGTGACGGCGGCCACGCCGGGCGCGTCGGCCTCCGGTGCCTCTCCCGGCTCCGGACGGGCCCGGACCACCAACTCGACGGGCACGCGCACCGCGCTGCGGCGCTGGAGGCGCCGCGGCGGCCCGGTCATTCGCAGCACCACCACCTGTGCGCCCGCGCGGATGTGGGCGCCCTCCACCCATTCGGCGTCGACCTCGCACGGCACCTGACGGACCGCGTAGGCCAGCACCACGGCCCGGCCGGCGCCGGCCGAGATCCCCCCACCGGAGCGACGCGGCGCGGCCAGCACCACCAGGTCGCCCTCGCGGTCCTCGACCACCGACAGCCACGGGCCTGCCACCGGGTCCTCGATGTACAGGGTCATGCCGCGCTCGGGCGTGGGCCCGAGCTCGTGTGGCGTGTGGGCGGAGCGGGTGCTCACGGCAGCAGCAGCTCGGCCACCAGACGCGGGTCGGCGGGGGCGATGGCTGCGGGCAGTGCGGTGCCGTCGGCGATGTAGGCCAGCGGACGGCCGATGCGCATGGGGGCGTTGAGCAGGCCGCCGAAGAAGCGCGTCTCGTCGAGCTTCGTAAGGCTGACCCGGTTGATCCCCAGCGGACGGAACGCCTGCTGCAGGTCGCCCAGGTCGCCGGCCGGGGTGGCCGCGGCCATCACCAGGTGGGTCTCGTCGGCGGCCGCCGCCTCCACCAGGCCGCGCACCCGCTCCAGGTCCGCGGGGGCCATGTGCGAGCAGCCCGGGGTGTCGACGATCACCAGATCGCGATCGGCGAAGGCCCTGCAGGCCTCGGCCACCGCGTCCGCGTCGGGGGCATCGACCACCGGCAGGCCCAGCTCGCGGGCGCGGTCCCCCAGCGCGCCGCGGGCGCCGCCGCCGGCCGCGATGATGGCCACCTCCATGCCGGCGGCGCGGAAGCGGCCGGCGATCTTCAGGGCCGTCGAGGACTTGCCCACGCCGCTCTGGCCCACCAGCGCGATGGTGTGGCCGGTGCGCCAGGGGCGCCAGTCGCGCACCACGGGCAGGCGGGCGGCGAGGTAGTCGCGCAGCGCGGTGCGCCGATCGGCCCCGGGGGACAGGAACGGGCCGACGGCGCGCTGGAAGCCCTCCAGCAGGCTGTCCAGCCGGCGCTCGTCGGCACCCGTGCCCAGCAACTCGGCGCGTAGGCCGGCCAGCGCGGGGTCCAGGGGGCGCTCGGCGCGCGGAACGGGCGGCAGATCGATCCGGGCGGGTGCGGGTGCGACCGGCGCGGGTGCGACCGGCGCGGGCGCAAGGGCCGCGGGGGGCTCAGCGGCGGGGGGCTCGGGAGCGGCGGCCACCGGTCCCGGTCCCGGTCCCGGCACGGCGTCGTCGACCCAGGGCTCGACGGCCGGCGACGGGCTGCCGGAGCCGGAGGCGGGCTGTGCGGCGGCCTCGCGCACGGCCGCGCGGGCGGCCTCGATGATCGCCCGGGCGCGATCGCGCTCGGGATCCTGGCCGGCGGCCGGCGCGGCGGCCACCGGGGCCACCAGCCGGCCCGGCTCGGCCTCCTCGGGCGCCAGGTGGCGCCCGAGGTTGCGCAGGAAGGCCTCGGTGTCCAGGACTGCGTCCTCGGGAGCCGGCTCGGCCTGCACCGCGGAAGCGGGCCGGGAGGCCGGCCGGGCCGCCGGAGCCTCGTCGGTGTCCAGCAGGTCGAGCCCGTCGGCCGGAGCGTCGGCACCGGGCATCTGGTCGGAGGCGGTCACCTCGATGGCCGCCTTGCCGAAGAAGCCCGCCACGCCGCCGCGCACCACGTTGCGGGTCTCGAGGATCACGGCCTCGTCGCCGAACTCCGCGCGCACCTGGCCCAGCACATCGTCGATGGTGGCACCGCTGAACTGCTTGGTCTGCATCTGGGTCTCTCCCGCGGGGTTAGACGGCGGCGGAGTCGAGGCTTACGAGGCCGATCGGCTCCACCCGGATCGAGGGCAGGATCTCGTGGTAGCTGAGCACCACGATGGTCGGTAGGGCGTGCGTGGTCAGGGCCTTCAGGTGGCGCCGGCTGGCGCCCGAGCACAGGACGATGGGGATGACCCCCAGCATCTGCGCGTCGTCCACCCGGGCGCGAAGCGCCTCGATGATGAGACCGGCGCGGGTGGAGTCGAGGGTGATCTGCGAGCCCTCGTCGGTACGGACGACCGAGTCGGAGATCTCGCGGTCCAGCTCGGGATCGACGGTGATGACGCGCAGCGTCCCCTGCTCGTCGACATGGCGGGTGCAGATGGAGCGCCCGAGTGCCTGGCGGCAGTACTCGGCCAGGATCTGGATGTCCTTGGTCAGCTTGGCCTTGTCGCCCAGCGTCTCGAGGATGGTCACCAGATCGCGGATCGCCACCCCTTCCGAGAGCAGGGCCTGCAGGACCCGTTGCACCTCGCCGACGGTCATCAGGTCGGGGACCAACTCGTCCACCGGGGCCGGCATGCGCTCCTTCAGGCCGTCCAGCAGGGCACGCGTGTCCTGGCGGCCCAGCAACTCGGCGGCGTTGCGGCGGATGACCTCCGACAGGTGGGTGACGATCAGCGAGGTGGCGTCCACCACCGTGTAGCCGCTGACCTCGGCCTGCTCGCGCTGGGCCTCGCCGATCCACACCGCCGGCAGCCCGAACGAGGGCTCGTGGGTGGGGATGCCGTCCAGCAGCATGTCGGCCGTCCCGGGGTTCATGGCCAGCAACTGACCGGGCTGGAGCTCCCAGCGGGCCACCTCGACCCCGCGGATCTTCACCGCGTACTCGTGCGAGTTCAGGCGCACGTTGTCGCGGATGCGGATGGGCGCCAGCGACACACCGAGCTCGGTGGCCGCCTGCCGGCGGACCATCGCGACCCGCCCCAGCAGGTCGCCGCCCTCGTCGGCGTCGACCAGCGGCACCAGCCCGTAGCCGATCTCCAGCTCCAGGGGGTCCAGCGGCAGCAGGGCCGCCACGTTCTCGGGCTCCTTGGGCCGGGTGGCCACCTCGCTGGCCTCGGCGTCGACCCGCGCCTGCTCGTCGTCGCGCATGCTGGTGCGCAGGAGCAGCGCCAGGCCCAGCACCGCGCCGCCGATCAACAGGAACGGGATCACCGGGAGTCCGGGCACCAGGCCGAGGGCCATGGTCACCCCGCCGGCGAGCATCAGCGAGCGCGGCTGGCGCATGATCTGGGTGGCGACATCGCGGCCCAGGTTCGACTCGCCGACCGAGCGGGTGACGATGATGCCGGTGGCCACCGAGATCAGCAGCGCAGGGATCTGGTTCACCAGGCCCTCGCCGACGGTCAGCAGCGAGAAGTGCTGGGCGGCCTCGCCGAAGGACATGCCCTGCTGGAAGACGCCGACCGTGAGGCCCCCCACCAGGTTGATGAAGACGATCAGGACGGCGGCGATGGCGTCGCCCTTGACGAACTTCGAGGCACCGTCCATGGCGCCGTAGAAGTCGGCCTCCTTGGAGACGTTCTCCCGGCGCTGGCGCGCCTCGTCGTCGGTGATCACGCCGGCGTTGAGATCGGCGTCGATCGCCATCTGCTTGCCGGGCATGGCGTCCAGGGTGAAGCGGGCCGACACCTCGGCCACGCGGCCGGCGCCGTTGGTGATCACCACGAACTGGATCACCACCAGGATGGCGAAGACGATCAGGCCCACCACGACATTGCCGCCCACCACGAAGGTGCCGAAGGCCGAGATGACCTCGCCGGCCTCGCCCTCCAGCAGGATCAGCCGGGTGCCCGAGATGTTCAGGCCCAGGCGGAACAGGGTTGCCACCAGCAGCAGCGACGGGAAGATGGAGAACTGCAGCGGCTCGGTGGTGTACATCGTCGCCAGGACGATGGAGAGCGCCATCGCGATGTTCGCCGTGATGAGGATGTCCAGCAGGAACATCGGGAGCGGGATGATCATCATCACGACGATCCCCACCACCACCGCGGCGATGGCGACGTCGCTGTTGTTGAGCATCCGCTCGATGAAGGTCCCGCTCGTGCGGGTGCCGCCCGGGGTCGCGGTGCCCGCCATCAGGCCGCCGCCCCGCGCCGGCCGGTGCGGTAGACGACCGCCAGGATCTCTGCCACGGCGCCGAAGGCATCGGCCGGGATGTACTGGCCCACCTCGGAGTTGGCGTACAGGCTGCGCGCCAGCGGCGGCTCGCGGCGCACGGTGACCCCGTGCTCCTCGGCCAGCGCGATGATCCGGTGGGCCGTGTGGTCCACGCCCTTGGCCACGACCTTGGGCGCCGGGAAGGCGCGCTCGTACTTCAGCGCCACCGCGTAGTGGGTCGGGTTGACGATCACCACGTCGGCGTCGGGGACGTCGTTCATCATGCGCCGGACCGACATCTCACGCTGGCGGCGCTTCATCTGGGCCTTCACCTCGGGCCCGAGATCGGCCTCCTTGAACTCGCGCCGGACCTCGTCGATGGTCATGCGCAGGTCGCGCTCGTGCTGCCAGCGCTCGTAGGCCAGGTCGGCCACCGCGATGACGATGTAGATCGCCGCGATCGAGAAACCCACCTTCAGCACCATGGTCCCGATGACCGTGAGGAACAGGCCCGGCGACGCCCCGAGCAGCGACATCAACTCGTCGAGCGAGCCCTGCAGCACCCAGTAGGCCACCAGCCCGGTGATCGCGATCTTGAACAGGTCCTTGACCGTGCGCACCATCGAGCGGACCGAGAACAGGCGCTTGACGCCGTTCTTGGGCGAGATCATGGAGAAGCGCACCTTGAGGACCTCGGGTGTGATGCCGGGCTTCACCTGGACGGCCGAGGCGATCACGCCCACGAGGACGCCGCCGAAGGCGAAGGGCGCGGTCAGCCACAGGCCGTTCAGCCCGGCGGCCATCAGGCTGTCCCAGGCGGCCGACGAGTCCAACGACCCCGCCTGGCCCGACTCCGCCAGGCCCGACTCCAGCACGGCCATGAAGCCCTGGAGCATCCAGGAGCCCATGAAGGCCAGCATGGCGAAGACGGTCAGCAGGCCGAGCCCGGTGTTCAGCTCCTGGCTGCGCGCGACCTGGCCACGCTTGCGCGCCTCCTCGCGGCGCTTGGGTGTGGCCTTCTCTGTCTTCTCGCCCGTCGCGCCTGCTGCCATGCGATGCGCCCCGTACCTGTCCGGTTACGTTCGGCGGCGTCATCCATGACCCCCATCCACCCCGCGACCGTGCGGGGGTGTCAGCCCCCGGCGCGCTCGCCGGTTCGTGCCACGCGGTTCTCTTCGTCACATCCGACGGTCGGGTTGAGCGTCGTGTGCGCGATCGAGACCGATCGGCCCGCGATGGTGATCTCCACCCCCGGATGGGCCAGGCGCGCCACCAGGCGAGTGCCCGGGCGGGCGGGGCCCGGCAGATGGATGTCCACGCGCGCTCCTCCCGGGGCGCCCAGCTCGCCGGCGCGTACCACCCCTGCGATGCGCAGGTCGCCGCCGCGCACCGTGGCCCCGGGGGCATCGGCCACCAGATCGCCGCCGACCAGCCCGTCGGTGTTGTAGGTGCCCCCGCCCGTGACCACCAGATCACCTGAGCACTCCACGCGGCACCCCTGCAGGTACGCGGCGCGCACCTCGGCGCCCGCCGCGGGAACCGCCTGCAGGCGCGCGCGTTCGGCGGCGGTGGCCGCGTCCAGCGAGAGGATGTCGGCCCGGGTCAGCGAGCCGCCGGCCGGCAGTTCCTCCACCCGCCGTGCCATGGACGTCACCGCCTCGGCCGCACCGGGATCCAGGCGGGCCTCGGGCCCGTGCACGGCCACGGCGTGCGCGGCGGCGCGCCAGAGCTCGGGCAGATCGGCATGGTGGCGCGCGGCCAGCATGCGCAGGGCGCCGGCCTCGTCGGGGGCGCGGGCCCCCTCGGGGAGGCCGGTCAGGAGCTGGGCCAGCTGGGCGTCGAGGGCCGCCAGGGCGTCGAGGGCGTCGGCGAGCGGGACGACGAGGGACCGGCAGGCCGCGCGATGGACCCCCGCGCGCAGCGTGGTCGCCAGGCAGGATCCGGACACCGCGATGCCGTCCTCGGCCTCCAGGCGGGCGTGTGAGACCAGTCCGGCCACCTCGATTCGACCGGTTGCGTGCAGGCTCGCGCCCTCGCCGACGTCGCCGGAGACCTGGAGCGTGCCGTGGACCGACGCCCGGGCACCGGGCGCGATGTCGGCGGCCCGCACCGCGGGCTCGACGCCCACCCTCGCGCCGCTGGGCTCCGGCCGGCCGGCCACCTCCGCGTGGACCGCCGGCGCCTCCCCGTCGTCCACCAGGCGTGCGCCGTTCCCGGCCTCCAGCGCCGGCACGCGCGGCTCGGCCGGCGGCACGGGGGCGCCGGTGACGTCGGTGCCCGGGCTGCCCGGGCGGGCCTGGGTGCGGTGGGCGATACGGATGCCCGCGGGCACCGTGAACAGAGGGTCGGCGCGCATGGCCGCGATGTGGTCGAGGACGATCCGGGCGTCCTCGGGAGGGCGGGGTGCGCTGGCGCGCGCCACGACACGGGCCTGGCCGTCGGCGGCCCTCACCGCCTCGCCCACCGCGAGGTCGTCGATGCCGTGCACCACGCCGGCCGCGGCCAGTGCCGCCGCGGCGCGCGCGATCGCCTCGGCGTCGACATCCGGGCGTCGCTCCCCGCCGGGCGGCTCGGCGCGCACGGTCAGGAGGGCCCGGTCGGCGTGCTCGGTGAGCGCGACGTCCACGGTGAGGGCCGCCGGTACCACCTCGGCGGTCTCGAGCGCACCCGCGGGGATCGGGGGGTCCGGTGCAGCCGGCGGGCTCACAACGGGCGCGTCTCCCCGCCCACCTGGCGGACGCTGACGCGCCCGTCCCCCACGTCCACGCGCAGGGTGCGCCCCATGTTCCCGCCCACGTCTGCCGCGGACACCCGCAGGCCGAGGGCCAGGATGGCCACCCGGACCGCCTCGGCGTTGCGCTCGCCCACCGCGAGGGTGTGCGCGCCGGAGCCCTGGGCGAACATGTGCGCCCCGCCCGCGATCTTCACCGTCAGGAAGCGCCGGCGAGCGCCGAGAGCCGTGACGGCCGACAGCAGCGCGGGGGCCGCGGTGTCGGCGTACTTGCCGGCCAGCTCGCCCACCTCCCCCCTGGCGCTCGGCAGCATCACGTGCGCCAGACCGGCGACGCCGACACCGGCGTCGACCATCACCAGGCCGATGCACGACCCGAGTCCCAGCGCCGACAGCACCTGGCCGCGCTCGCCGGAGGCGGCCAGGCGGCCCAGACCCACCGAGATGTCCGCGGCCGCCGGCGCCCTCAGGATCGTCGCGGTCCCGGGGGTCACGCCGCCACCCCCAGGCGGCCCAGCACGGCATCGAGGCCCTCGGGCGTGGGGATGAACATCAGCGTCCCCACCTGCGGGTCGTCGTCGTCGCTGAAGTCCGTCTCGATCAGGAGGGCGTCCGGGCTCCGCTCGGCCACGTCCACGATCGCGGTCGCCAGAAGGGCATAGGCCATGTCGATCCCGAGCGCCGGCGGCGAGGGCTCCAGGCGTAGCCCGGTCAGGGTGCTCAGCGCGCCCAGGTAGGCCCCGGTGAGCACGTTGCCCACCTCCTGGAGGGCCGAGAGGGCGATCTCGTCGAACTCGGGGACCTCGTCTCCGGAGTGGGTGGACGGCAGGCCCATCAGCATGTCCACCACGGTGCGCGCGGCGCCGGCGGGCATCATGAAGACCATCCGGCCCGGCGCGTCGCCGGTCACATCGAGCAGGATGGCCGCCACCACGGTGTCGCCCCCGCCCACCCGGTCCGGCACGTCCTCCACGGGCACCAGCGACACCCGGGGCAGACCCATGTCCACGCGGACCCCGGTCATCTGGGCCAGGGCGGTCGCGGCCGTGCCGGCCCCGATGTTGCCGATCTCGGCCAGGGCGTCGATCGCGACGGGCGCCAGGTGGTCGGCGTTCATCGGATCGATCCCCCGAGCGCGGTGATGTCCACGATGAGGGCCACCGAGCCGTCGCCGAGGATGGTGGCGCCGGCGACTCCCAGCACCTCGCCCAGGTACAGCGGGAGCTGCTTGATCACGATGTCCTGTTGACCGATCAGCCCGTCCACCACGACGCCGACGCGCCCGGAGGAGGTGTTGACCACCACCACGTCCAGATCGTCACGGTCGCCGCGGTCGTGGTCCAGGTGCAGACGCTCGCGCAGCCACATCAGCGGGACGATGGTGTCGCGCAGCACCATGCAGGGGCGCCCGCCGGCGTTGCGCACATCGGCGCAGGGCACCTCGACGATCTCCTCGATCGCCTCGATCGGCACCGCGTAGACCTCCTGGGCGGCGCGGACCAGCAGCGCGCCGATGATGGCCAGCGTCAGCGGGAGGCGGATGGTGAAGCGGGTGCCCTCGCCGATGACCGAGGTGATGTCGACGCTGCCGCCGAGACTGGTGATGCGGGCGCGCACCGCGTCCATGCCCACGCCGCGCCCCGAGATGTCGGTGGTGGTCTCGGCCGTCGAGAAGCCGGGCATCAGCACCAGCTCCAGCGCCTCCGCGTCGGTGAGGCGGTCGGCGGTGGCCTGGTCGAGCACCCCCTTGCGGACCGCGGAGGCCCGCAGGGCACCCGGGTCCATTCCGCGGCCATCGTCGCGGACCTCGATGACCACGCTGCTGCCCGAGTGGCGGGCCTCGAGCCACACCGTGCCCGTCGGGTCCTTGCCCGCCGCGCGACGGTCGTCGGGCCCCTCGAGACCGTGGTCGACGGCGTTGCGCAGCATGTGCACCAGCGGGTCGCCCAGCTCGTCGATGACGGTGCGGTCGAGCTCGGTGTCCTCCCCGATGATCTCCAGGCGCACCTGCTTGCCCAGCGTGTGGGCCAGATCGCGGACCATGCGCGGGAAGCGCATGAAGACGGCCTCCACCGGCATCATGCGCACGCGCATCACCAGCGTCTGCAGGTCGCCGGTCACGCGGTTGAGGTCCTCCACGGCGGCGCGGGTGGAGTCGACGTCGCCCGACGCGGAGGTCTGGGCAAGCCGGGTGCGGACGATGACCATCTCGCCCATCAGGTTCATCAGGGCGTCAAGGCGGTCGGTGCCCACGCGCACCGTGGGCGCGGCACTGCCGCGGGCCGGCGCCTTGCCCGACTGCTCCGGCTCGCCCGGGCCGGCCGGAGCGGGGGCCTCGGCGGTGGCGGGCGGAGCGGTGGGTGCGGGGGCGTCGAGGCCCTGGTCGGCGAGAGCGGGCGCGGGCGCGGCCCCCACCTCGCCAGGCGCGAGGGCGGACGTGCGACAGACGGCGACCTCGCTGACGCGGGCCACGGCGTCGCGGACCTCGTCGGGGCCGGCGGCGGTGGCGACCCAGAAGGTGAGCACCTCGCCGATCTCGTCGCGCTCGATCTGCTCGGTGGTGGGGTCCGAGCGCACGATGTCGCCCATCGCCTCGAGCTCGGTGCCGACCATGAACGCCCGTGCCGCGCGCAGGACGCACTCCTGGGCCAGTTCGGCTTCCACCGCGACCACCTGCAGGCCCTGCTCGTGCGCCTGGGCCACGATCATGCGCTCGTAGTCGGACAGGTCGGCGGACTCGGCGACGGGGCCGGGGGGCGGGGCGGGGGCCGTCAGGGTGGCGGCCACCTCTGCGGCCGCGGCGACGACCGGGGCGGCGCCCTCGGCGGCCACGGCCTCGAGCCGGTCGAGCAGCGCGGAGGTGTCCACCTGGCGGCTGTCACCGGCGGCGACCAGGTCCACCATCTCCTGCAGGGTGTCCAGGCAGGCGAAGAGGGCGTCGGTCACGGCGGCGGTGATCGGGTGACCACCGTCGCGGATGCCCGCCAGGACCTCCTCCATGCGGTGGGTCAGGCCGGCCATGGCGTCGAAGCCCATGGTGGCGCTCATCCCCTTCAGGGAGTGCGCCACGCGGAAGACCGCCGTCAGGGGCTCGCGGTCGGTGGGGTCGCGCTCCATCTCGAGCAGCGACGCGTTCAAGAGCTGAAGGTTCTCGCCGCTCTCGTCCAGGAAAAGTCCGAGGTACTCCGAGACATCCACTGATGCGCTCCCACCATTCGAGTCGGCCGACGGGTCGAAGAACTGGCCGTTCGGGTGGTGTCGCTCCCCCTGACGGCTCCTACTCTGCCCCCGTGTCCCCTCATCGGCCCCACCCGGGAAGGCTTGAGAAAGTGCCCACCTCCCGCTCCGCCCTGAAGGTCCACAGCGATCAGGCCGGCGCCCTGGCGACGCTGTCGATGGGGCTGGAGGCCGAGCTGCGCGCGCTGGGCGCGGACCGGCGGCCCGTCGTGTTCGCCTGCATCGGTACCGACCGCTCCACCGGCGACGCCCTGGGCCCGCTGGTGGGTCAGCGCCTGCGCCGGCTGGGGCACACCGAGGATGAGGTGGTGGGCACCCTGGAGGATCCTCTCCACGCGCTCAATCTGGCCGAGCGCCTGCGTCCGCGGATGCGCGAGCGCCCCCGCCCGCTGATCGTGGCCGTCGACGCGGCGCTGGGCACCCTGCCGTCGGTGGGGTCGGTGCGGGTGCGCCGCGGCGGCCTGAGACCCGGCGAGGGGGTGGGCAAGGACCTCCCCCAGATCGGCGAGCTGGCGGTGGCGGGCACCGTGAACGTGCGGGCCGGGCTGATGGACGCCCAGGTGCTGCAGTGCACGCGCCTCTTCATGGTCCAGACCCTGTCCGAGTTGATCGCCAGCGCCTGCTGGTGGTCGCTGCGGACCATCCGCCGGGAGGCCGCCGCGGCGGCCGAGCCGGAGCCCCGGGCGGGCGGGGCGACGACCGGCTTCGAGGCGGTGGCCTGAGGCGGTCTCCGCCCCGGCGGGCCCGGCGCCGGCTCACTCTTCGGTGACCCGAAGACACTGTGTTCATCGTCCCTTGCATCTGCCGGTCGCCTCGGGCAGAGTGCCCGCGGGCATCTCGCCCGCACCGGGGCCCCGTGGGGCGCCATCGGCAGTGCGCCCGCGGCCGGCCCCACCGGCGCGACCGTAACCCCTCACCCTCGGTCGCCCGCCACCGGGCACCCCTCGCGGGCGCCCGGTGGTCCCTTCTGCCGCCCGGCGGGCGCGGTCAGTCGGCCCGGCGGTAGAAGAAGGTTCCGGCCTTCTCCCAGCCGGTCTTCTCGGCGTCGGCGATGCTCTCGGTCGACCCGACCATCAGCAGCCCGCCCGGGCGCAGCGCCGAGCGAAGGCCGGCGTAGATGTGGCGCTTGGCGTCCTCGGTGAAGTAGATGACCACGTTGCGGCACAGGATGAGGTCCTGGCCGGTGGGGTAGCGGTCCTTCAGCAGGTCCATCTGTGAGAAGCGGACCATGCGCCGCAGGGCGTCGGTGGTACGCACCCCGCCGTCCTGCTCCTCGGTGAACCAGCGCTGACGCCGCGCGGGCGTGACGTTGCGCATGTCGGCGCGCGAGAAGACGCCCTCCCGCGCGCGGGCCAGGATGCCGCGGTCGATGTCCGTGGCGCGCACCTCGTGGCGCCCCGCCGGGTCGAGTTCCTGCAGCAGGATCCCCAGCGAGTAGGGCTCGGCCCCGTAGGAGCACGCGGCGCTCCAGACCTTCAGCCCGCGCGGCGAGGTGCCCTGCAGGCTGGGCAGGTGGATGCGCTCGAGCTCGGCGAACCGCTCCGGGTTGCGGAACAACTCGGAGACGTTGATCGTCATCCGGTCGAGGAACTCCTCGCGCGCGGCGATGTCGCGACGGATCTGCGCCAGGTAGGCATCGAGATCCGCGTGGCCGGCGCGCTCGGCGAAGGTGCGCAGCCGGCGCTCCATCTGGGCCGGGCGGTAGTGGCCGAGGTCCACGCCGCAGACCTGGCGCACGCCGTCGCAGAAGCGCAGGTAGTCGGCAGATGGGGATGCATTCGTGGTCATGGACCGACCATCGGCCCGACCCACGCACCCCTGTAGCACCGCGCCCCCACCACGGGAGGACACCGGCCCCACCCCGCGGGCACCACAGCACGGCACCATCCCAACGAGAAGACCCCCGGAGGCGATCAGCCTCCGGGGGTCGAGATCCCGGCGCTCACGGGTTCCTCAACGAGGAGCCGTCTCGTCACGGGCCGCGAAAAGCGAGCTGAGCGGTGGACGCAGGAGGGGGACAGTGCGAGTAGCACTGTCCCCTCCGAGGACGCCGCTCAGCGAAGCTTTGCAGCCTGCCCGTGGCTAGTAGCGGTAGTGGTCGGGCTTGAAGGGGCCGTCGACGGAGACGCCGATGTAGGCGGCCTGCTCCTCCGAGAGCTCGGTGAGCCGGACCCCGAGGGCGCCCAGGTGCAGGCGGGCGACCTTCTCGTCGAGGTGCTTGGGGAGCACGTAGACCTGGTTCTCGTAGTCGCCGTTCTTGGTGAACAGCTCGATCTGGGCGATCGTCTGGTTCGAGAACGAGTTCGACATCACGAACGAGGGGTGGCCGGTGGCGTTGCCCAGGTTCAGCAGGCGGCCCTCGGACAGCACGATGATGGAGTGGCCGTCCGGGAACTTCCACTCGTCGACCTGCGGCTTGATGTTGTTCCGCTCGATCCCGGGGATGGCCGACAGGCCGGCCATGTCGATCTCGTTGTCGAAGTGGCCGATGTTGCCCACGATGGCTTGGTGCTTCATCTGCGACATGTGCTTCGCCGTGATGATGCTGTAGTTGCCGGTGGCGGTGATGAAGATGTCGGCCGTGTCGATGACGTCCTCGATCGTGGCCACCTGGTAGCCCTCCATCGCGGCCTGCAGCGCGCAGATGGGGTCGATCTCGGTGACGATCACGCGGGCGCCCTGGGCGCGCAGCGACTCGGCGCAGCCCTTGCCCACGTCGCCGAAGCCGCAGATGACAGCCGTCTTGCCGCCGATCATGACGTCGGTGGCGCGGTTGATGCCGTCGATCAGCGAGTGGCGGCAGCCGTAGAGGTTGTCGAACTTGCTCTTGGTGACCGAGTCGTTGACGTTGATCGCCGGGAAGAGCAGCTGGCCGGCCTCGGCGAGCTGGTACAGGCGGTGGACGCCCGTCGTGGTCTCCTCGGTGACGCCCTTGACGCCGTCCGCGACCTGGGTCCAGCGCTGCGGGTCCTCACGCAGGGACTGGCGCAGCAGGGCCAGGAAGACCTTCTCCTCGTCGGACTCGGCGGTCGCCTCGTCCGGGACGCGGCCCTCGGACTCGAACTGCTTGCCCTTGATGACCAGCATCGTGGCGTCGCCGCCATCGTCCAGGATCATGTTGGGGCCGCCCTCGCCGGGCCACAGCAGCGCCTGCTGGGTGCACCACCAGTACTCCTCCAGCGTCTCGCCCTTCCAGGCGAAGACGGGGACCCCACGGGGCTCGTCGGGAGTGCCGTCGGGGCCCACGGCGATGGCCGCCGCGGCGTGGTCCTGCGTGGAGAAGATGTTGCACGAGGCCCAGCGGACCTCCGCGCCCAGCGCCTGCAGCGTTTCGATCAGCACGGCGGTCTGGATCGTCATGTGCAGGGAGCCGGTGATGCGCGCGCCTTTCAGCGGCTGCGCCTCGCCGAATTCCTCCCGGCACGCGATCAGACCCGGCATTTCGGTTTCGGCGATATCGATCTCCTTGCGGCCCCAGTCCGCCAGCGCGATATCCGCGACCTTGTAATCCAGTTTCTCTGTCATCGCTTAACTCCTGATGTCTTCGCTGTGCGGCAGCCGGCGGCCGTGAAAGGCCCGTCCGGTCGTTCGAACTTGCGTCGGACGGAAGAAGGGGCGGGCACGGTCGTTTCCGACCCGCGCTTGTGTTGCGGCGCGCTGCGGCTCCGATTGGTCCCGGCCGGCCGACAAGCATCCGCGCTGCGGAGCGCCCCTGTCCGACGGAGCGCTGTCTAGCAGATCGGCGAAAGCCTCACAACAGGATATAAGGAAATCTTTATTTGTGCATATGGGCCGGAAGCATCCGCAAGCCGCCCGGCGCCTTG
>JAVJSF010000018.1:0-101786 GCA_040219555.1 Miltoncostaeaceae bacterium | reverse complement strand
GGTGGGCGCACCGAACTTCTTGTCGAGCACCACGTAGCGGCCCTTGGGGCCCAGGGTGACCTTGACCGCGTCGGCCAGGGTGTTGACGCCGCGCTCCAGCGAGCGGCGGGCGTCCTCGTCGAACTTGAGCAGCTTGGCCATCTCGTCCTTTTCGTCTCGTTGGTTCAGGCTCTGAGGCGGGGTGGCCCGCTCTACTTCTTCTTCTTGCCCTTCTTGGCCGGCTCGGAGGCCACGATGGCGAGGATGTCGTGCTCGGCCAGGACCATGATGTCCTCGCCCTCCTCGGTGATCTCGGTGCCGCCGTACTTGGAGTAGATGACCTCGTCACCCACGGAGACCTCCAGCGGCTGGCGGGCGCCGTCGACCCACCGGCCCTCGCCCACGGCGACGACGGTGCCGCGCTGCGGGCGCTCCTTGGCGGTCTCGGGCAGGAAGATCCCGCTCGCGGTGACCTCGTCCTGCTCCAGCGTCTTGACGATCACCCGATCGCCCAGCGGCGTGAGACTCATCGGCCCTCCCGGGTTTGATGTGGTTGTTCCGGTCGGCGCCCGCCGATCTCGGGACCCGGGCGCGCACTCTTGGCACTCATCAAGAGTGAGTGCCAAGGGGACCATACCGAACGACGACGGGGCTCGTCGCAACATCCCGGAGGCGCGACGGGCCGGGGGCCCGCACGCCCCGGGCCTCAGCCGGGTGCGATCAGGTCGGCCAGCACCCCGGCCACCCCGGCCTGCCCCTCGCGCACGAACACCCACCACAGGTAGAAGCCGTCCCGGCGGTCCGAGGTGATGGCGGCCGTGGGCTCGGGCGCCGGCGCGGGCTCGGACTCGAACAGGGCCGTCGCCACGGCCAGGGGGTCAAGCGTGCCCAGATCCCAGTGGGCCAGCGCCATCCGGACGCCCTCGGGCGCGCTCTCCCCACCGCCGGCGACGGCCGCACCGCAGCCGGGGCACGGACCGGGGGCGGGCTCGGCCCCGGCGGCCGCGTCGGTTCCGCACAGGGGGCAGATCAGGACCACCGCCATCTAGGCCAGCGCCACCACGAGACTGATGACCGCCGTGACCAGGACGGCGGGGGCCGCCACCGGGGGCGTCCTGGTGGCCCGCAGCCGCCAGACCATCGCCGCCGCCACCGCGCCCGCCAGCCCGGCCACCACGATCAGGGCCACCTGGCCGGCCGGCAGGTAGTCGCGAGTGGCGCCGATCGCCGCCAGGATCGCTGTGAGCGCCGCGCCGAGCGCCACCGACTCGATGCCCTCGGCCTCGCCCCGGCGCAACCGGAGGGCCTCATCGCCCACCCACAGGGCCACAAGGAGGTTCCAGCCCGAGAGCACCAGGAGGGTGGTGGCGCGGTCGGCGGGGTCCGATCCGTACCAGTCGAGGCCGAGGACGGCGCCCATGGCCAGGGCGAGGCCGGCCAGCACCAGCAGCGCCGGCCAGGAGATGGCCACCAGCGTGCGCTGCTCGTCGGTGAGCCGGTCGGCGGACGGCAACTCGGCGGGCTTCTGGCGCACGACCCGGCCCGCGGCCGCCAGCCGGCGCGTGAGCAACACGCTACCGAGGTACACCGCCACCCCGAGCCCCGCGCCCGCGGCCAGCGAGACCCACCCGGCCTGGGCCGGCGTGGACCCCGTGAGGCGCATGAGGTTGTAGACCAGCGCCCAGCCCACCACCGCGCAGCCCAGCACCACCGAGACGGGCCCGGCGCCGCCCTCGGGCCGGCTCTGCGTGCTCACGGGCGCACCATCCGCCCGCCGTCCACCACGAGGGTGTGCCCGGTCACGTAATCGGCCTCCAGCAGGTAGGTCATGGCGTCCGCCACGTCGTCGGGGGACCCTAGCCGCTTCAGTGCGGCCTTCTCGGCCGAGCGCTCCGCCGCGGCGTCGGTGTGGCCGTCGGGCATCAGCACCGTGCCGGGCGCGATGGAGTTGACGGTGATCAGCGGCGCCAGTTGCTGGGCCAGCCCCCGGGTGAGATGCCCCACGGCCGCCTTCGACATGCCGTGGACCAGGAAGCGCGGCCACGGCTCCAGGCCGGCCACGTCCTCCATCAGGACGATCCGGCCGAAGCCGGCTGCCCGCATGTGCGGTACGGCGGCGCGCGCCAGCAGCAGCGGGGCGCGCACGTTGAGGGCGAGGGTGGCGTCGATGTGATCGGCGTCGATGTCGTCGAATGCGCTCGGGGCGAAGCTCGCGGCCGAGGCGACGAGGACCTCCAGCCCCCCCAGGCCGGCGGCGGCGTCTGCCACCAGGCGGGCGCAGGCGTCCGCTTCGGCCAGGTCGCCTCCCACCGTGACCGCCTGCACCCCCAGCGCGCGGCACTCCGCGGCGGTCTCCTCCGCCGGCCCCTCGGAGGTGCGGTAGTGCACCGCGACATCCATCCCCATGCGCGCGCAGCGCAGGGCCAGGGCGCGGCCCACCCGCACCGCGCCGCCGGTGACCAGTGCGCGCCGTCCCGCGAGAGGCGTGCTCACGCGGCCGCGAAGCCCATCACGGCCCCCAGGCGGCGCGCGGCGCGGCCGCGGTGCGAGATGGCCGCCTTCTCCTGGCGGCTCAACTCGGCCATGGCGCGGTGGTCTCCCTCGGGGATGAACAGCGGGTCGTAGCCGAAGCCGCCCTCGCCGCGCATGGCGGGAGCGATGGCCCCGGCACACGAGCCCGCGGCGACGTACATGTGGTCCTCGGGCGCCAGCGCCACCAGGACGCAGACGAACGCGGCGCGGCGGTCGTCGGCGCCGTCCATCTCCTGGAGCAGCCGCCGGCAGTTGTCCTGATCGGTGGCGTCGACGCCCGCATAGCGTGCGCTGAACACCCCCGGCCGGCCGCCGAGCGCCGCCACCACCAGCCCGGAGTCGTCCGCGATCACGACCTCGTCACCGCCGATGCTCCGGCGCAGGGCCGCCGCCTTGATCCAGGCGTTCTGGAGCATGGTGGACCCGTTCTCCTCCGGGGCGAAGCCGGCGGGAGCGCCCGCCACGTCGAGGCCCGGCCAGAGGGCCTCGAAGTCGGCCGCCTTCCCGGGATTGCCCGTCGCCAGCACCACGCGCATCAGACCGAGCCGCCGCCGATGGCCGCGCGCTGGGCCTCGGTGAGCCTGCCGATGCCGATCTCGGCCAGGTCCAGCAACGCGTTCAGCTCCCCTCGCGAGAAGGTCTGCCCCTCCGCGGTGGCCTGGACCTCCACCAGCCGGCCTGCCCCGGTCATGACCACGTTCATGTCCGACTCGGCGCGCGAGTCCTCGCTGTAGGGCAGGTCGAGCACCGCGGTGCCGTCGACCATGCCCACGCTGACCGCGGCGATGGAGTCCCGCAGGGGCATCGCGTCGACCATGCCGCGCTCCATCAGCGCGGTCAGCGCCTGGTGGAGGGCCACCCATGCCCCGCAGATGCCGGCGCAGCGGGTGCCGCCGTCGGCCTGCAGCACGTCGCAGTCGAGCCACACGGTGCGCTCGCCGAGCGCGTGCATATCGACCACGGCGCGTACCGAACGGCCGATGAGACGCTGGATCTCGGTGGTGCGCCCGTCGAGCTTGCCGCGAGAGATGTCCCGCTGCTTGCGCGTTCCGGTGGAGGCCGGGAGCATCGAGTACTCGGCGGTGACCCAGCCGCGCCCGGTGCCGCGCATCCACGCCGGCACCGCCTCGTCCACCGAGGCCGTGCAGATGATGCGGGTGTGGCCCACCGAGATCAGCGCGCTGCCGTCGGCGGTCTCGACGAAGCCCGGCTGGATCTCGACGGGGCGGAGCTGGTCGGGGGCGCGGCCGTCGGGTCTCATGGACCGGAGGCTACCGCCCCGGCCCGACGGCGGGCCGGACACCCGCGCGCGCGGTCGCTAGGTTGCCGGTCCATGGACGACACGCCGCAGGACCTGGCCCGCCTGCTGGGCGAGGCCGAGCACGCCATCGCGCTCACCGGCGCCGGGATGTCCACCGAGAGCGGGATCCCCGACTTCCGGTCGCCCGGTGGCGTGTGGGAGAAGCACGACCCCACCGTGGTCGGCTCGCTGTCGGTCTTCCTCTCCCAGCCCGAGCTGTTCTGGCAGTTCCACCGCCCGCGCATCGACATGATCGCATCGGTGGACCCGAACCCCGCCCACCACGCCATCGCCGCTCTGGAGCGCTCGGGGCACCTGCGGGCCGTCGTCACCCAGAACATCGACCGCCTGCACGCGCGGGCGGGGTCGCGGGACCTGATCGAGGTGCACGGCTCGCTGGACCGCGGCCACTGTCTGCGCTGCGAGAGCGACCTCACCCTCGAGGAGACCGTGCGGCGCGCCGACGCCGCCGAGGATGGCGTGCCCCGCTGCGAGTGCGGCTTCCAGCTCAAGACCGGCGTCGTCCAGTTCGGCGAAGCCCTTCCCGCCTCCGCGATCCAGGCCGCGCACGACCACGCCCTTCGCGCCGATCTCATCCTGGTGGTGGGCTCGTCGCTGGCCGTGTCGCCCGTCAACCAGATGGCGCAGATGGTGGTGGACGGCGGGGGCCGCCTGGCCATCCTCACCGAGGGCGACACGCCCTTCGACGACATCGCCTCGGTGCGCCTGCGCGGGCGGGCCGGCGTGCAGCTGACCGAGGTGGTGCAGGCGCTGGGGATCTGAGGACCGGCCGCCGGAGACCTCATCGGCGCGCGCCCGACCCCTCCCCCTCGGCCTCGCGCAGCCGCTCCGCCAGGGTGTGCGCGTCATAGACGCCGGCGTGGCGCCGGCCGCCGATGAAGAAGGTGGGCGTGCCGGTGACCCCGCTGGCCTCCGCGGCGGCGACGTCCTCCCGCACGCGCAGGTCGGCGCCGGCCTCCATGTCCTCCAGGAAGCGCTCGACATCCAGGCCGAGCGCCTCGGCGTGGGCGGCGAGATCCTCGACGCCCAGGCGGTCCTGGTGAGCGAAGAGGCGATCGTGCATCTCCCAGAAGCGCCCCTGCATGCCGGCCGCCTCGGCCGCCTTCGCGGCCGCCAGCGCCTCGGAATGGACGTCGGTGAGCGGCAGGTGCCGGAACACGTAGCGCAGGTCGTCGCCCAGCTCGGCGCGCAGCTCGGCCAGGATGCCCGTGGTCCTGCTGCAGAACGGGCAGGCGAAGTCGCTGAACTCCACCAGGGTCAGCGGCGCGTCCGCGGGGCCGCGCACGTGGTCGCGGTCCGGGTCCACCGCCGGGCTCAGGCGCGGCGGGCCCAGGGTGCGCCCGGCGGCGCGGGCGCGCAGCGACATGGCCTTCAGCATCCCGAAGCCCAGGAGGGCCGCGATCGTCGAGGCGACGAGCACGCCGATCTTCGCCTCCTGCACCAACTGGGGCGAGGTGAACGCCAGGTCGACGATGAACAGCGACACGGTGAAGCCGATGCCGGTGAGGACGCCCCCGGCGACGACCGCGCCAGGGGTGGTGCCGCGCGGCAACTCCCCGGCGCCGGCGCGCGCCAGCAGCAGGGTCAGCAGCCCGACTCCCAGGAGCTTGCCCACGACCAGCCCCGCCACGATGCCCAGCGTGAGCGAGGACGTGAGCGCCGCGCGCAGCGCCGCGCCGTCGACGACCACGCCGGCGTTGGCCAGCGCGAACACCGGCACCACGACGAAGCTGGTGTACGGGTGCAGCAACTCCTGCATGCGCTCGTTGGGCGAGATCGCCCGCTCGAAGCTGAGCTTGGCGGAGCGCGCCAGCGAGGGCGCCGGCGACTGGCGGAAGCGCCGGGCCAGGCCCGCGGCGTGCTCCACCTCGGCCCGGCGCGGGGCGTAGGCCGGGATGCAGAAGGCCACGACGACGCCGGCGATGGCCGGGTGGACCCCCGACTCGAGCATGGCCAGCCAGACGACGGTGCCCACCACGAAGTAGGCCGGCCCGCGCCAGACGCGCAGGCGGGCGAGTGCGAGGATGGTCACCGCCCCGGCCGCGGCCACGATCAGCGGCGCCACGGCGACATCGTCCGAGTAGAACAGAGCGATGATGGCGAGCGCTGCGACGTCGTCCACCACGGCCAGCGTCAGCAGGAACACGCGCAGCTGGGTGGGCACGGCCGAGCCGGCAAGGGCCAGCACCCCCAGCACGAACGCCGTGTCGGTGGAGATGGCCACCCCCCACCCCTGGGCGGCCTCACCCGACGGGTTGAACGCCAGGAACACGGCCGCGGGTACCGCGATGCCGGCCACGGCCGCGAGGACCGGGATCCTCAGCCGGCGCCGGTCGGTCAGCTCGCCCATGGACAGCTCGCGCCGCAGCTCCAGGCCCACCGCGAAGAAGAAGAACACCATGAGGCCGTCGTTCACCCAGTGGCGCAGATCCTCGGTGAGGGTGTGGTCGCCCAGGCGCAGCGAGAACTCGGTGTGCCAGAGCTCCTCGTAGGTGGACCCGAACGCGGAGTTCGCCCATACCAGCGCCGCGAGGGTTGCCAACAGCAGCAGTCCCGCCGAGGAGGCCTGGGTGTGGATGAAGCGCTGAGCCGGGGCGGCAAGTTGCTGCACCAGTCGCAGGCGCGAGGATGACGAGGTGCCGGGCTCCGGCGTGTAGCCGGCGGCGGTGCTCACCGGCGGCGCATCACAGGCGCGCGTCCAGCCAGCCCACGACGGCCTCCAGCAGCTGGGCGTCGCGGCCCGTGAACACGTGGTCGGCCCCGGGGACCGTGTGCAGGAGCACACTCGGGCAGTCGCCCTGGCGGGCGAGGGCCTCGAGCTCGGCGCCCTCGGACTCCTTCACCAGCTCGTCCTCGCCGGCCTGGATCAGCGCCAGCGGCACGCTCACCCGCCCCACCTGCAGGCGCGAGATGGCATGGGTGGCCTCGGGGCCGCGGCCGAACCACCAGGTGCGATAGGTCCAGATCTCGCAGTCCAGGGGGCGCTCGCCGAACCCGCGCCCGCGCCGCACCAGGAAGATCCGGTCGTTGGCGGGGTCCTCGAAGTCGGGCGCCAGCGCCTCCCGGACGCGCGCGGCCACCTCGTCATAGCCGGGGTCGGCGCCGAAGTGCCGCCAGCGCAGGCGCAGGGCGTCGGGCAGGGAGGCCGGATGGGCCACCGTGCACAGGCCCACCACGTCCGGTGCCTGGGACACCGTGTGGTGGTGCACGACCATGGTGGCCCCCATCGAGAAGCCAAGGACGACGATGCGCGTGAACCCGCGCCGGCGCAGCACCTCCAGGGCGGCGTCGATGTCCAGCGGGGTGTGGTGCATCAGGCCACCGCCGAAGATCACCCCGTAGTTGGCCATGCGCGTGTTGGCCGAGAAGACCGTGAAGCCGGCGTTGGCCAGCCCGAAGGCCACCCGCCGCGGGAGCCCCGTGAGGTAGTTGCCCACCGAGCCGTGGATCACCAGCACGGCCAGCCGGCGGCGCTCGTCGAACCCGCGCCGGGGGCGGAAGATGATCCCGTCCCAGGTGTGCTTGTCGGCGCTGGTGAAGGTGACCAGGTCCACCTCCAGACGGCGGTCGTCGGCACCGAACACCGGCCGGCGCGGCCCCCGCCCGCGCGGGATGAACCAGCTGGTCGTCATGCGCGCTGCCTCAGCCATGACACCACGGCATCGCGCACCGGGATCTCGAAGCCGGCGAACGAGTGCGACGCGCCCGGGATGGTGACCACGCTCACGTCGTGGTTGCCCGCCTCCTCGGCCACCCGCGCCAGCTCGAGCGCCTCACGGTGGAAGACCACCTCGTCGGAGTCGCCCTGCACCAGCAGGATGGGCGCCCAGACCTGCCCGATCTGCAGGTGCGCCTTGGCCGAAGTGGCGGCCGGCCCCCGCGAGTGCCACCAGGTCCGGTAGGTGTAGACCTCGCTGTCGCCCGGGCGCGCGGTGGGCCCGCGGCTCTTCTCGACGATCACCAGGCGGTCCAGCTCGGGGTCGTCCGGGGTGTCGCCCAGCTCGTCCAGCACGAGCGCGGTCAGCTCGTCGTAGTCGGGGTCCGCGCCGAACCGACGGGAGCGGCGCTCCATCGACTCGGGCAGGCCCCAGGGGTTGCCCAGGCACACCAGGCCACGCAGCTCGGGCACGTGATGGGTGGCCGCGTAGCGGGTGGCCAGCGACGCGCCCGACGAGTACCCCGAGATGATCAGCGTGTCGAAGCCCTCCGAGCGCAGCCAGCGCACGGCGGCGTCGATGTCGCGGATGGCCTCCTCGAAGATGGCCTGGCCGAACAGCTGTCCCACGTTGGCCATGCGGGTCTCGATCACCAGCACCGGGAAGCCGGCGCGCGCCAGCGGAGCCGGGTACTGGCGCAGGGTGCCCACCAGGAAGTTGCCCATGATCCCGTGGATGTGGACCACCGCGGTGCGCCGGCCGGTGGCGCGCTGGCGCAGGCGCAGCGCCCGGTCGTCGATGGTGAACAGGGCGTCGTGAACCTGCCCGTCGGCGGCCGTGAGCGTGACGAGCTGGCGGACCGTCGGCACCGCGCGCCGCCTAGTCGCCCGCCGCGCCGGCGAGCAGCTCGGGGTCGACCACGCTCACCTCGCCGAGAGGCATCTGCAGGAAGCGCCCGCCCGTCTCGCGGAAGCCGGCCGGGTCACCGCTGCACACGAAGCGGTAGCCGCCCTCGGCCCCGCCCGGCCGGCGCAGGCCCTTGCGATCGAGGGTCTCGGCCACCTCGCGCGCCAGGGTCTCGCCGCTCTTGATCAGGGCCACGCCGGGCAGGCTGCGCCGCAGCAGGCGCTCGATCACCGGGTAGTGGGTGCAGCCGAGGATGACCGTGTCGACGCCGGCGGCGACGAGCGGGCTGGTGTACTCGCGCACCATGTCCACGATGGCCTGGTCGATGGCCTCGCCGCTCTGGATGGCCGGCGCCAGGCGCGGGCACTCGACGCTGGTGACCTCCACGCCGGCGTCGTGGGCGGCGATCATGCGCGCGTAGGAGCCCGAGCGGACGGTGGCCGTGGTGGCCAGCAGGCCCACCCGGCGGTTGCGGGTTGCCTGCACGGCGGCGTGGGCCTCGGGGGTCATCACGCCGATCACCTGCGTGCCCACGTGCTGCTGCAACCAGGGCAGCACCGCCGCGGTGGCGGTGTTGCAGGCCACCACGATCAGCTTGACGCCCTGGGCGGCGAGCCACTGCGCGATGGCGAGCGACCGCCGGCGCAACTCGTCCTCGGACTTCTCGCCGTACGGGAAGAACGCGGTGTCGCCGAAGTAGACGAAGTCCTCGGCCGGCAGGGTCGCCAGCAACTCGTCGAGGATCGTCAGGCCACCGACGCCCGAGTCGAAGACGCCGATCGCCTGGTCTGCCGAGAGCGTGGGGCGGGGCACCGGGCAAGGATAGTGGCCCGCGACGGGCCCACCAGGCCCCGCGGCGCCGACGGCTCCTAGTGCCGGTCGAGCCGGTGGTAGCCCCGGTTGCAGTAGAGCAGCGGGTCGGTGCCGGCGAGTTCGGTGCTGACGACGCGCCCCACCAGGATGGTGTGGTCACCCCCCGCGAGCGCCTCGTGGCGCTCGCACACCAGGCGGGCGACGCCGTAGGGCAGCAGCGGGACGTCGAAGGGGCCGCGCTCGTCGTCGAGCCCGTCGAACTTCTCGGCGCCGGCGGAGGCGAAGCGGCTCGACATCTCCTCCTGGCCGCTGCCGAGGATGTGCACGGCGAACCCGGGCGCGCCCACCAGCGGATCGTGCGAGTACGCCGAGCGGGCGACACACACCAGGACGAGGGGCGGATCGAGCGAAAGCGACGAGAACGACGCGGCGGTCATGCCCACGGGCTCGCCGTCGTGGCGGGCGGTGACGACGGTGAGACCGCTGGCCCAGCGGGCCAGGGCGTCGCGGAAGTCCATCTGTTCCACCGAAGGTATGGTCGGCATTGCCGGAGGCTACAGACGCCCCGGCGGCGGCGGCCTCGCCGGGTGGGCACCGGTAGCCTCGCCGCCGATGCGCCCGAGACCGCAGACGGTGGCCCCCGCCGACTGGAGCGTCGCGCCGGCCAGGCGCTGGGTGGCCGTGGCCGCACGCGAGCGCCGCGGCTGGAGCCTGCGCGCCCTGCGGCGGATGGGCCGCGAGGGGACCATCGCCGCGCGCCTCGGGGCGCCGGCCGGCGAGGCGCCCCTGCTGCTGGGCGTCGACTTCGCCATCGGGGTGCCCGCGCGGTGGGCGCGCGCCGCCGGGGTGAGCGACTTCCCGCCCCTGATGCGGGCCGCGGTGGCCGGCCGGGAGCCCTGGGAGCGGCTGCTCGATCCGGCGCGCACCGCGGCCGAGATCGACCTGCGACGCCCGTTCTACCCCGCGGGCCGGCCCGCGGCCGGCGATGCGGCGCGCCTCATCGGAGCCCTGGGAGCCCGAGACGCCGACGACCTGCGCCGGCGCTGCGAGCGGGCCGGCTCGCCGGCCGCGCAACCGCTGTTCCTGACCATGGGCCAGCGCCAGGTGGGCAAGGGGAGCATCGCCGGCTGGCGGGAGTTGCTGGTGCCGGCCTCCCTCGGGGGGGCCGACGAGCGAGCCCCGGGCCTGTGGCCGTTCGACGGCACGCTGGCCGAGTGCCTCGCCGCGCACCCGGTGACGGTGGCCGAGTGCTACCCGGCGCGGGCCGGGGCGGCCATCGCGCCGGGGATGGGCTCCAAGCGCGACCGGGATGCGCGGGCGGCGGCGGGCGAGTCGGTGCTGGCGGCCGCCCGGGCCGTCGGACTCGTGGTGCCGGACGGGCTCGCGGCGGCGGTGCGCGACGGCCTGCCGGCCGGATCACTCCCGGGCCTCACGCGCGACGGCGCCGGCGAGGACCCCTTCGACGCCCTGGTGGGACTGGTCGACATGCTGCACGTGCTCGGGGCCGGGCCGGAGCCCCTGCCGGCCGGCGACGAGGTTCGGCGCATCGAGGGCTGGATCCTCGGGACCCCCACGGAGCCCGGCCGCGCGCACGACGCCGGCCCGCCCGTCACAATGCCCTCACGGGCGCGTAGCTCAGCGGTGAGAGCAGGGGACTCATAATCTCTTGGTCGCAGGTTCGAATCCTGCCGCGCCCACTGGTGATCGCACGACACAATGTCGAGAACGCCCGGCCGGCTCCGCTCACCGGGTGAACGGCCGCGAGCGGCGTGGCCGCGACCCAGGAGGACCACCATGCCCAGGTTCCTGCTCCTCAAGCACTACCGCGGCGGTCCCGAGCCCCACAAGCCGTACCCGCCGATGGACCGGTGGGCGCCCGAGGACGTCGAGGCGCACATCGCCTTCCAGCGCCACGTCCGGGATGCGCTGGAGGAGCGCGGCGAGTTCGCGGGCGCCGAGGCCCTCACGCCCGAGCGCATCTGGGTCCGCTACGACGGACCCGACGCCGCGCCCGTGACGACCGACGGGCCGATGCCCGAGACCAGCGACCTCGTGGCGGGGTGGTTCATGATCGACGTCGACTCCCGCGAGCGCGCGCTGGAGGTCGCCGCCTACGTCTCCTCGGAGCCCGGTCCCGGCGGCGAGCCGCTGTACGAGTGGCTCGAGGTCCGCGAGGTGATGTCCGGCGCTCCCCCGACCGACTGACACGCCGTGTCCGGTGCGCCGACCCCACGCTTGGACGAAGGCTCCCTGCGCGCCCTCGTCCCGGGCGTGCTCGCAGGCCTCGTCCGCCGGGGCGAGGACTTCGATGCCTCCGAGGACGCGCTGCAGGAGGCCCTGATCGAGGCGCTGCGCGTCTGGCCCGAGCACCCTCCGCGCGAGCCCCACGCGTGGCTGACGAGCGTCGCCACGCGCCGGCTGGTCGACGCCCGCCGCGGCGAGGCGGCCCGCCGCCGGCGCGAGGAGGCGACGCACGATGCCGAGCCACCCCCCGGCCCGGTCGCCGAGGCCGACGACACCCTCCTCATGCTCGCCTGCTGCTGCCACCCCGACCTCCCGCCCGCCTCGCAGGTGGCGCTGAGCCTGCGCGCCGTCGGCGGCCTCACCACACGCCAGATCGCCGACGCCTTCTTCGTCCCCGAGGCCACGATGGCGCAGCGCATCAGCCGGGCGAAGCGCACGCTGCGCGGGCACCGGCTCGACCGGCCCGGCCATCTGGCGGTCGTCCTCCGGGTCCTCTACCTCATCTACACCGCCGGCCACGCGGGCCGGGTCGACCTCGCCGCCGAGGCCATCCGGCTGACGCGCCAACTCACCCTCGCCACCGAGGACCCCGAGGCGCGAGGGCTTCTCGCGCTCATGCTGCTGAACCACGCACGGCGGCGCGCGCGAACCGACGCCGAGGGCCGCATCGTCACCCTCGACCGGCAGGACCGCAGCCTGTGGGACACCCGCCAGATCGCCGAAGGCGTGCGGGTGCTGCGCTCCGCCCTGGCCCAGGGGCGACCGGGACGCCACCAGATCGAGGCCGCCATCGCCGCGCTGCACGACGACGCGGCGAGCGCCGGGGAGACCGACTGGCCCCAGATCCTCGCCTGGTACGACGACCTCGTGGCCCTCACCGAGGCGCCGGAGCGCGAGGACCCCGGGGCCGTCCTCGCCCGTGCGGTGGCGGTCGGCCAGGTCGAGGGCCCGGCCGCCGGGCTGCGCGAGACCGAACGGCTGAGGGACGTCCTCGCGCACCGCCACCGCTGGCACGCGGTCCGCGGCCATCTCCATGAGCGCGCCGGCGACCCCCAGGCCGCCGGCGCCGCCTACGCCGAGGCCGCCAGGCTGGCGACCAACGTGGCCGAGCGCGACCACATGGTCCGCCAGGCCGCTCGCGCCCGGGCCTGGGCCGCGACACCTCCACGGGCCTGAGCGCCGGCCCGGCCGGCCGATCGGGACTCAGCCCAGCGCCGCCACCGCCATGCTTAGCGCGCTGGCGCCGCGCAGCAGCACCCCGTCGCCGGCCACGAGCACCAGGTCCGGATCGCTGAAGACCTCCACGACCGCCGCTCCTTTGTCGCCACTATGCGGACCCCATTTGTCGCCACGAACGGGCCGCCGGACGTGAGGGTGCGCACACGCCCCGACACCCGGCCCCGCGCCCGGCCCAGACGAGATGATGCGTCCATGCGACTCCCCCTCACCCGCCCGCGCCGGCCCGCCCCCGCCCCGCCTGCGAACGCCCACCGGGTGGTGATCGTGGGTGCCGGCTTCGGCGGCCTGGCCGCCGCTCGGGCGCTCGCGCGGGCGCCGGTGCACGTGACGGTGGTCGACCGCGGCAACCACCACCTGTTCCAGCCGTTGCTCTACCAGATGGCCACCGGGATCCTGTCCTCGGGCGACATCGCCCCGCCCATCCGCGACATCCTGCGCCGGCAGCCCAACGCGCGGGTGGTCCTCGGGACGGTGACCGACATCGACCCCGCCGCACGCACGCTCAGCGTGGCCGGCGACGCCGGCGCCACGCCGGCGACCATCCCCTACGACAGCCTCATCGTCGCCGCCGGCGCCCACACCGGTTACTTCGGCCATCCCGAGTACGCCGACCACGCCCCAGGTCTGAAGACCATCGACGACGCGCTGGACCTGCGCTCGCGCATCCTCGGGGCGTTCGAGCGCGCCGAGCGTTCCGACGACCCCGAGGAGCGCCGGCGCCTGCTGACCTTCGTCGTGATCGGGGGCGGGGCCACGGGCGTGGAGATGGCGGGTCAGCTGGCCGAGTTGGCGCACCGCACCCTGCCGGGCGAGTTCCGCACCATCGATCCGCGCGCGGCCCGGGTGGTGTTGCTGGACGGCGCCCCCACGGTGCTGCCACCCTTCCCGGAGGGCCTGCGCCGGCGCGTCCGGCGCGACCTGGACGCGCTGGGGGTCGAGACGCACCTGGGCGTGATGGTGAGCGGTGTGGACGCCGAGGGAATCGACACCGACGCCGCCGACCCCGCCGTCGCCCGCATCGAGGCCGCCGTGAAGGTGTGGGCCGCGGGGGTGGAGGCCTCGCCGCTGGGGCGCCTGCTGGCCGAGCGCACCAGCGCTGCGGCCGACCGGGGCGGCCGCCTGCAGGTGGCCCCCGACTGCACGGTCCCCGGCCGGCCCGAGATCTTCGTGGTGGGCGACCTCATGGCCCTGGACGGCCTGCCCGGGGTGGCCCAGGTGGCCATCCAGTCGGGCCGCCACGCCGCGCACACCATCGCCCGCCGGCTGACCGGCGACGGATCGGTGATCCCGTTCCGCTACCACGACCAGGGCTCCATGGCCACCGTCGCGCGCTTCCGTGCCGTCGCCGCCATCGGCCCGCTGCGCATCACGGGCACCCTGGGCTGGCTGCTGTGGCTGTACGTCCACATCGCGGCCCTCACCGGCTACGCCAACCGGCTGAAGGTGATCCTGAACTGGACCATCGCCTTCCTGGGTCGCAGCCGCCCCCAGCGCGCCATCCCGCATAACCTGACCAAGGGTCCCGGCGGGGAGCCCCCCGCCGGCCGGTGACCCGGCGGGCGCCCTACGCGGAGCCCGCGGACTCCTGGCCCTGCGCCGTCGCGGCGGTCGCGGCCACGGCGGCCTCCATTCCGAGGATCCCGACCGCATCCTGGCTGAAGCGGAAGCTGCGGTTGCGTCCCGAGGACTTGGCCCAGTAGAGCGCCATGTCGGCGCGCCGGTAGAGCTCAGAAGCGTCCTCGGCGTCGTCCAGATCGCACACGCCGGCCGACGCGGTGATGCGCCCGGCCACCGGGAACGGCCGCCGGGCGATCTCGGCGCGGGCCCGCTCGACGGCCCGCAGCGCGTCCATCCCGTCGCAGCCGGGGATGATCCAGGCGAACTCCTCGCCACCCACCCGCGCCACGGTCTCGCCGACGCGGGCCGTGGCTCGAAGCCTCCTGGCGAACTCCACCAGCACGTGGTCGCCCGTCTCGTGGCCGAAGTTGTCGTTCACGCGCTTGAAGTGGTCGACGTCGATCACCACCAGGCTGAGCGGCTCGTCGGTGCGGCGCACCCGGGCCAGATCGGCCTCGAGTCGGTCGTGGAACGCCCGCCGGTTGGGCAGGCCGGTCAGGTGGTCGGTGCTGGCGAGGGCGGCCAGGCGGGCCCGCGACTCGGACGACGAGATCGCCAGAGCCGTGATGGCGGCGAAGCGCTCGAGTCGCTCCTCGGCATCGACGGCGACCCGCCGCGGATCGTCGGACCCGACCAGCAGGAAGCCCCAGACGCGCGAGTCGATCACCACCGGCGCGGCCACGCAGACCGCGAACGGCTCCAGGCCGCGCGGGTCGTCGTCCGCGACGCCCGCCGCCACCCGCTGGGCGCGCGTCACCCGCGCGCCGCGCCGGCTCACCAGGGCCCGGTGCACGGCGCCGGCGCCGTGGGGCATCGGCAGCTCGGATCCGAGCGCCGGGGCGGGGCCGGTGCCCACCTGCCACAGCCCGAGGAGCGTCAGCGACATCATGTCCTCACCGAGGCGCAGCACCAGCGAGCGGTCGGCGCCCACCCGCATGGCGACCTCGCTGGTGGTGAGATCGCACACGGCCGCCACGTCGCGGTCGGCCGCGACGGCCGTCGCCACCCGCAGGAGCGCCGCCTGCTCGTCGGCGAAGCGGACCTTGGCCTCCTCGGCCATGTCGCGCTCCAGCATCCGCTCGATCACCTGGGAGCGGTGGTACTCCTCGCGGCGCACGGCCGTCCACATGAGCGCAGTGATGGCGAGGGTCACGAGCAGCCCGATGCCACCCGCGGCGGAGGGCACCAGCCCCATGCGCGCCGGGCCGCTGTCGGCATGGCCCACCCATGGCCGGCCGGCCACCATCACGGGCTCCCGGGCGGCGTCGCGCTCCACCCCGCCGCTGCCGAGGATGACGCCCTCGGGATCGGTCACCTCGAAGCGGGTGCCCGAGGGGACGCGCGAGGCCACGTACTGGCGTAGGACGTCGGTGCGCTGGACGGCCGCCACGAAGCCCGTCAGGGCGCGCCGCCGGCCGGCCACCGTCCCGGGATCGCTCCCGTCCCGGTACACCGGGGCGAAGACGCCCACCCCCGGGACGCCCAGGCGCACGATGCGCACCGGGGCCGTCGCATGGGGCATCCCGGTGTCGCGGGCGCGCTCAAGGGCCGCGCGCCGCTCGGGATCCGATCCGAAGTCGACGCCCACCACGCCCGCCCGCGCCGCCTGCGACACCCGGTAGCGCACCGGGAAGACCTCGCCCGCGGGCGCAGGACCTCCCGCGATCCCGCGAATGCGGGTCCCGGTGAGGCGCTCCCACCCGGCCCTGTCGGGCTGTCGCGCGTACTGGATGTAGGAGACCGCGGTGATGCCTCCCTCATCCAGCACCACTTGTGCGAAGCGGCGGAACTCGGCCGCCGACACGTCGTCGGAGGCCGCAAAGAGGCCCTGCATACCGTCCACGGCGAAGAGCATGTCGTCCCGGAAGTCGCCGGTGGCCGTGGCCACGGCCTCCGCGCTGCGCCGGTCGTCGGCGGCGATGCGCTCGCGGTCGAACGACCAGGCGGCGAAGGCGGCAACCGCGGTCAGCACCAGCAGGACGACCGTCGTGACCACCACAGATGAGGACGAGCGCACGCGCACGCACCTCCATCGGCGCGCGGCGGCCCCGACCAAAGCCGCAACGCCGGTCTCCCCGGCTCCGGTGGGTGCGGCCTCCGGTCGGCGGCGACTCACCGGGCCCCGGGCGCGGACCGCACGGCATCCAGGACGACCCGGTCGCGACCCGCGCGCTTGGCCCGGTAGAGCGCGTCGTCCGCCCGGGCGACCAGTTCGGCGTCGGACTCGCCGGCGAGCGCGTGGTACTCGGCCACCCCCAGCGAGACCGAGATCCGGCCGACCCTGCCGAAGTCCGTCGCCCCGACGGCGGCGCGCAGCCTCTCGGCCGCGCCGCGGGCGCCCTCGCCGCCGGCCCCGGGGATGATCCAGGCGAACTCCTCGCCGCCGATCCGTGCGAGCTCCTGCCCGGATCGCACCACGCCGCGGGCGACCTGCGCGATCAGCGCCAGCACCCGATCCCCCTCGGGGTGCCCGAAGCGGTCGTTGATCGCCTTGAAGCGGTCGACGTCCAGCACCACCAGCGACAGGGGACGCCCGCCGCCGCGGGCCCGGGCGCACTCGGTGCGCAGGCGATCGAGGAAGGTGCGCCGGTTGGCCAGCCCGGTGAGGTCGTCGGTGGTCGCAAGTGCGGCCAGGCGCTCGCGTGTCTCCGCCGAGACGATCGCCAGCGTCGCCACCTCGGCCAGGGCGACCAGTCGCTGCTCGTCGCCCGGGAGGAACGGCACCCCGGAGGGGCGGATCAGCATGATCGAGCCCCACACCTCGCCCTCCAGGAACACCGGGGCGGCCATGGCGGCGTCGATCTCCCCCACCATCGGAAGGGCCGCGATCGTGATGGTGTCGCCCGCCACGGCGCTGCGCCTCACCGGGCGACGGGTGGCGATGAGTTCCGCCGACAGCGTGCCCTGGACGAACTCGCGCGGCACCCCGTGCAGCGCCACCGGCACCGGCCGGGCGAACCACACCCCCATCGGCACGGCCGGCGAGGCCCCGCGGGTGAACCGGAGCACCCCGCCCGCGTCCGCCCCGCACAGCAGGGCGGCCTCCTGTGCGACCGCGTCGAACACCTCGCGGGCATCGGCACCCGCGGCCACCAGCGTCGCCAGCCGCCGCTGGGCGGCTTGGTCGTGCTCGGCGTCGAGCCGATCGGTCACATCGGTGAACGAACTGACGACCGCGGCATCACCCCCGGCGTCCAGCCGCTCGGTGGAGACGGAGATCCACCGGGTCCCGGCGCCGGGATGGCGGACACCGATCAACTCGGCGCGCACCGGCTCACCCGTGGCCAGCGTGCGCATCGCCGGGTGCTCCCGCAGGGGGTAGTGCGACCCGTCGGGCCGGATGGTGTGCCAGCGCGGATCGCGGGGCGCCGTCCGCATGAGCTGGTCGCGAGACATCCCGAGGATCCGCTCGGCGGCCGGATTGCACTCGATGATCTGGGCCGACGCCGCGTGCACCACGACACCGTCGGCCATGCTGGTGATGAGCGACCGGTACCGCTCCTCACCCTCGCGCAGCGCGGCCTCGGCGCGCCGGCGCTCGGTGACATCGCGGACCGCCGCCGCCATCATCATCACACCGTCGGCGGTCTCGAGCGGCGACAGGCTGACGTCGATGGGGAACTCGCTCCCGTCGGCACGCAGCCCGAGCAGCTCCCGCCCCTGCCCCATGGTTCGCACGTGCGGATCGGCGGCGTATGCGGCCCGGTGCGCCGCGTGGGCCCCGCGCGCCGCGGCGGGCATCAGCATCTCCACCGGGCGGCCCACCAGTTGCTCGCGGCGGTGGCCGAACATCTCCTCGATCCGGGCGTTCACCACGGCGATGCGGCCCTCGGCGTCGGTGATGACGACCCCGTCGGGGGCGAACTCCAGGAACGCGCGGAAACGGGCCTCGCTGGCCTCGTGGGCACGCCGGGCCGCGCGCTCGGCGGTCACATCGCGCAGCAGCCGCACCCCGCCCACCACCGACCCGTCCGCCCCATGCAGCGGGGCGGCGCTGAGCACCGCCTCCACCCGGTGTCCCTCCCGGTGGACGAGGGTCTGGTCGAACTCGCCGCTGCCGCCCTCCCGAAGCAGGCGCCGCTCCGCGGCGAGGCGCTCGGGCGGCGCCTGCGGGTCGTGGAACGGGAAGGGCGCACGCGAGCCGATCAACTCCTCGCGCGAGTAGCCGGTGAGCTCGGTCACGCGCGCGTTCACGTCCGTCATCACCTCGTCGACACTGACGACGAACATCGCGTCGTACAGCGATTCGACCAGCGCCCGCGTGTAGTCGCGGGCGTCCCGCAGCTCGGCCTCCATCGAGCGCCTGTCGGTGATGTCCCGGCTCACCACCAGCACGCTGGTCACCGTGCCGTCGGCGTCCACCTCGGGCGCCAGGCGCGAGTGGAAGATCCGCAGCCCGTCCGGACCGGGATAGTCGAGCTCGATCTCCACCACCCGGGCGGACTCGAAGGCCCCGTCGAGGGCCATCCCCAGACCCTCGACGGCGTCGGGGGATGCCCCGATCTGGTCCAGCCCACGGCCGAGCAGGGCGTCCGGCGGGACGCCGGTGGCGGCCTCGACCGCCGCATTGACATAGAGGTGGCGGTGGTCGCGGTCGAAGCGGGCGACGACGTCGGGCGAGTTGCCGGTGAGGGCCTCGCTGGAGCGGCGCGCCGCCCTCAGCTCGCCCTCGGCCTCGCGCCGGGCCGCAGCCGCCAGAGCGATCAGGAGGTTCGTCAGCAGCAGCACGACGACGAACGCCTGCAGTTCCACGATGTGCACCGCCTCGCCCTCGGCGCCGGCGGCGAACGGGCCACGGCCCAGGGCCAGCCCGAGCCCGGCCATGGACGCGACGCCGAGCACCCCCGCCACCGTCGCGACCAGCCCCGCCGAGAGGGCCAGCACCACGGTGAGCAGGACGGACGGGTAGGTGTGCGCCAGCAGCGCGGGCGGATCGGCGGCCGGCGCCAGGAACAGCGGCGCCGAGACCGCCGCCACGAGCACCACGAGGCCGGCCTGGACCCATGGGCCGATGGGACCGGCCGCGCTCCGGCGCCCGCACCAGGTGACCGCCGCGGCACCTACGACAACGATGCCGACGGCGTCGGCGACCCACCACAGTCGCCAGGCGCCCAGGAAGGGGGAATCGAGCGCGCCGGCCGCGACCGCGGCGCCCGCCAGGCCCGCCACGCCGGGGCCCACGACCGCGGCGGCCATCAGGGCGACGGCGCCGCGCGTGCCCCGGAACGGGGGCCGGCCCGCCCCCACTGCGAGGATCACGGAGGCCGCGAGCAGGGCCCCGCCCGCGTTTGCGGCGCCGAAGCCGAGCGCCACCCCCCACGCGGAGCCGGCCCACAGGTTCGCCCCGGTCGCCCCGGCCAGGACGGCCGCGACGAGTGCCCCGCGGGTCCGGGCCGGCACCACGACCATGGCCACGGCCGCCATGCCGGTCACCGGCCACACGACGGCGATTCCCTCGATCTCCGCCACCAGCAGCAGCCCGAGGCGGGCCACCAGCAGGTAGGCCACGCCCACCAGCGACGCGAGCACCCCGGTTCCGAGAGGGGTCAGGGGCTGAGGCCACCACCGCATGACGGTTTCCTCGGCGCCGGAGGGCCCCGGACGATCCCCCATCCGGGTGAGAGGCGGCCCGGGGCCCGCCGCCCCTCGGGCCGGGGGTGGGTCAGACCGCCCCGGCGTACTCCTCGATGGGCGGGCAGGCGCACACCAGGTTGCGGTCGCCGTGGGCGTGGTCGATGCGCCCGACCGGCGGCCAGTACTTGGCCGCCACCAGCTCGGCCAGCGGGTAGGCGGCGGTCTCGCGGCGGTACGGCCTGGTCCACTCGTCGGCCACCACGTCATCGGCCGTGTGCGGGGCGTGGCGCAGCGGGTTGTCGTCGACCGTCCACTCCCCGGACTCCACCCGCGCGATCTCCCCGCGGATGGCGATCATGGCGTCGCAGAAGCGGTCCAGCTCGGCCAGCGGCTCGCTCTCGGTGGGCTCGACCATCAGGGTCCCCGCAACCGGGAACGACATCGTGGGCGCGTGGAAGCCGTAGTCCATCAGGCGCTTGGCCACGTCGTCCACGCTCACGCCACAGGCGTCACGGATCGGGCGCAGGTCGAGGATGCACTCGTGGGCCACGCGCCCGCCGGCACCGGAGTAGAGCACCGGGAAGTGCTCGTCCAGGCGGGCGGCGATGTAGTTGGCCGACAGGACAGCCACCTCGGTGGCGCGTCGCAGTCCGTCGGCGCCCATCATGGCGATGTAGGCCCACGGGATGGGCAGGATCCCCGCCGACCCCCATGGCGCCGCGGAGATCGGCCCCACGCCCCCGGCCGGGCCGGCGGCCGGCTCGAGCGGATGGTTGGGCAGATGCGGCGCCAGGTGGGCGCGCACCGCCACCGGGCCCACGCCCGGCCCACCGCCGCCGTGCGGGATGCAGAAGGTCTTGTGCAGGTTCAGATGCGACACGTCGGCGCCGAACTCGCCCGGCTTGGCCAGACCCACCAGGGCGTTCAGGTTGGCCCCGTCCACGTACACCTGCCCGCCGTGGCGGTGGACCGTCTCGCAGATGGCGCGGATCTCCTGCTCGAACACCCCGTGCGTGGAGGGATAGGTGACCATGAGCGCAGCCAGGCGCTCGCCGGCCGCTTCCGCCTTGGACTCGAGGTCGTCCAGGTCGACGTTGCCCTCGTCGTCGCAGGCGACCACGGCCACGGACATACCGGCCATCACCGCCGAGGCCGCGTTGGTGCCGTGCGCCGAGGACGGGATCAGACAGACCGTGCGCTCGGCCTCGCCGCGCGCACGGTGGTACGCCCGGATGGCCAGCAGGCCGGCCAGCTCGCCCTGGGAGCCGGCGTTGGGCTGCAGCGACACGGCGTCATACCCGGTGACCTCGCACAGCCAGCGCTCGAGATCGCCGATCAGGGCGCGGTAGCCCTCGCTCTGGTCGGCCGGCGCGAACGGGTGCAGCGAGGCGAACTCCGGCCAGGTGACCGGCAGCATCTCGGTGGTGGAGTTCAGCTTCATCGTGCACGAGCCCAGCGGGATCATCGTGCGGTCGAGCGCCAGGTCGCGGTCGGCCAGGCGCCGTAGGTAGCGCAGCATCTCGTGCTCGGTGCGATACCGGTGGAAGACCGGGTGCGTGAGGATGTCGTCGTCGCGGCGCAGCGCATCCGGCAGGCCGGCCGGCGCGGCGGCGTCCAGGGCGTCGGGGTCCCCCTCCACGCCGAAGGCGCGCCACACCGCGGCGACCACCGCAGCGTCGGAGGTCTCGTCGAGCGCGATGCCCAGCGTGTCGGCGTCGACCTCGCGGAGGTTCATGCCGGCGTCGCGCGCCTGGGCCGCGACGGCCGCCGCGCGCCCCGGCACGCGCACCTGCACGGTGTCGAACCAGGTGTCGTTGAGCACCTCGACCCCGCCGGCCCGCAGGCCGGCCACCAGGGTGGAGGCGAGGCGGGTCGTCCGCTCGGCGATGCGCCGCAGCCCCTCGGGGCCGTGCCAGGAGGCGTACATGGCCGCCATCACGGCCAGGAGCACCTGCGCCGTGCAGACGTTGCTGGTGGCCTTCTCGCGCCGGATGTGCTGCTCGCGGGTCTGCAGCGCCAGGCGCAGGGCGGGTCGCCCGGCCACATCGCGCGAGACGCCCACGAGGCGCCCCGGCAGGGAGCGCGCCAGGGCCTCGCCTGTGGCGATGAAGCCGGCGTGCGGGCCGCCGAAGCCCATCGGGACGCCGAAGCGCTGCATCGAGCCGACCGCCATGTCGGCGCCCATCGCGCCCGGCGAGACGGCGAGCACCAGCGCCAGCGGGTCGCACACCACCGCGGCCAGCCCGCCGGCCACATGGACGGCCTCGATGGCCGGGGTCAGGTCGCGCACACGACCCGAGGTGCCCGGGTACGCCAGCAGCGCGCCGAACATCGACTCGGGCAGATCGGCGGCGGGGTCGCCCACCACGATCTCGATGTCCAGCGGCTCCGCGCGCGTCGCCACCACCGCGATGGTCTGCGGGTGACAGTCGGCGTCGATGAAGAACACGTCCGCGGACGCCTTGGAGGCGCGCCGGGCCACGGTCATCGCCTCCGCCGCGGCGGTGCCCTCATCGAGCAGCGAGGCGTTGGCCAGGGGCAGTCCCGTGAGGTCGGACACCACGGTCTGGAACGTGAGGAGCGCCTCCAGGCGACCCTGCGAGATCTCGGGCTGGTACGGGGTGTAGGCCGTGTACCAGGCCGGGTTCTCCAGGATGTTGCGCTGGATCACCGGCGGCGTGACGGTGTCGTGGTAGCCGAGGCCGATCAGGGAGGTCATCGTCCGGTTGCGCGCGGCCAGGGCACGCAACCGCTCGGCCACCTCGGTCTCGGAGGAGGCGCCGTCGAGTGCCAGCGGCCGATCGAGACGGATCGATTCCGGCACGGTCTGCCGGATCAGCTCCTCCATGTCCGAGGCGCCGACGGCGGCGAGCATGTGCGCCTGGTCATCCGCGTCGGGACCGATGTGGCGGTCGGCGAATGCGGCGCGGTGCTCCAGGTCGGTGAGCGAGGGGCGGTCGGTCATGGGGGCTCCCGGTGGGTCGGCAGGCTCCTTCGCGCCCCCGCTGTCCCTGGTGCCTGAGAGATGCACCCGGGCCACCGGGCTTTCCCCATCGGCGGGATGACTGGCATCCGCTCTCCAGCGCCACCGCGCCCACCACGGTCCGGGTGCCTGAGAGATTCCGGGGCGGTTGCTCCTTCGGCGCCGACTCGATGGCCGGGCTCTCCCACGACGGGCGATCGGTACCGGGAACGCTAGCAGGAGCGGGCGCGGGCACGGCCGGCGGCCGTGCCCGCGCGGTCAGTCGTCGTCCTCGTCCGGGCGCAGGTCGCTGTCGATGCGGTCGCCGTTCGCATCGCGCTTGCCGCGATCGTCGTCGTCGGTGCGCACCCGGTCGTCGTCCTCACGGGTGGTGGTCCCCGGCGCCGGCGGCCCGGAGGGGGCGGCCGCACCCCCGGTGGTCGTGCCCGGGCGCGTGGGCGGTGCGGTGGTGGTGCCGGGGGCCCGGACGGCCGGCGCCCCGTCGCGGGCGTTGAGCCCGCCGACCGCGGGCTCGGTATCGGGGCTCGACAGCAGAGCCATGTTGGCCATGGCCCCGCCCACCGCCACAGCCAGGACGACGGCCAGCGCCAGCGCCCAGCGCAGCCAGCCCGGGGCGCTCATGAGGACACCGGCTCGGCGGGCGCGGTCGCAGGTGTCCGCTTCCTCTTCAGGGGCGCGTTGGGCCCGGCCAGCAGCCGGCGACTCACCAGTGCCACGAGCAGGGCCGCCGTGCCGAGGTACAGCGCCACCATCCAGGGCCTCCCGCTGTCGGTGCCCGCCATCACGCCGTGGACGAGCCCGGCGGTGAACGCACCATAGCTCCCCAAGTGGAGAGGTTTCCACACCCCGGCGCCGAGGTGCTTCCGCATCGAGGCGGTGACCGAGACGATGACCATCAGCCAGAGCGACAGAACCCCGGCGGCCACCCACAGCGGCCGGTAGTCCACATAGCCGGGCACGACCAGGTCCACCGGGGTGATGACCACGTACTCGTCCATCACGAGCGCCAGCCCATGCACCAGAGTCATGGCCAGGGCGAGGACGGCCAGCAGGCGGTGCCATTCGAGCTTGGCCACCGGCGAGGCGGCCCGCTGCACCAGGCGCGAGCGCGAGGCGATCCCGGCCACCATCGCCGCCGCCAGCAGGACGTAGGCGGCCACTCCCGACGCGCGGGCCAGGACCCACCAGAACGGCATGTCCATCATCCGACCCCCCCGACGTCGAGCGTGGCCCCGTCCGCCCTCACGAGCACCGCCGGCAGGCCCTCCCGCAGCGACAGCCGGCGGGCACCCGCGCACCCGGCCACCAGCAGCGCGGTGGCCCAGGCCTCGGCGTGGGCCGCGTCGCCGGCCACCACGGTCACGCGGACCAGATCGGTGGCGCTCGGCGCGCCCGTGGCCGGATCGATGACGTGGTGCATCGCCTCCCCCGCCCTGCGCCAGTGGCGCCGGTCGCGACCCGAGGTGGCCATCCCGCCGCGCCAGAGCGCAAGGGTCGCCGGGCCGTCGCCACGGACGATGCCCACGGGCCATGGCGACCCGGCCATGGCGCCGCGCACAGCGATGTCGCCCCCGACGCTCACCAGGCACGAGCCGGTGGCGCCGAGTACGTCCGCGGCGCGGTCGGCGGCCCATCCCTTGGCGATGCCGCCCAGGTCGAGGGCGACCCCGGGGCCGAGCGTGATGATCCCGCCGCGGTCGTCGATGCGCACCCGCCCGCCTCCGGGGGCGGGCGGCCCCGGAGGCGGGCCGTCGGCGGGCACCTCATCCAGGGTCCGGTCGTAGCCTGCCGCCGCCACCGCGCGCCCCATGGTGGGGTCGAACCGGCCGCCTGTGGCGGCCCGCAGGGCGACCGCCAGCCGCACCATGCGCAGCAACTCCACGGACACCCGTGCCCGGCCCGCGGCGTTCAGGCGCGACAGCTCCGAGCCGGGGTCGAACCGGCTGGCGATCCGCTCGATGGCCCCCACTTCTGCCACGGCGTCCTCCAGGGCGTCCCTGGCCTCGTCCTCCGCGCGGTCGGGCACCACGAGGAGCTCCAGGTCCGTGCCCATGGCCCGCAGACTGCGCCGGATCATCACGACGACCCCGAGGTCGCCACCGGAGCGGCAGGGGTGTAGGCCACGGCGGCCGGGGCGGCGGCCCGTGCGCGGGCCGCGGCGGCGGTCGACCCGGCGGCGGCGGAACGGACGCGGGCGTTGTCCGCCCGGATGCGGGCGATCTGGCGCTCGCGAGCCGCCAGCCGTACCCGGTACGACTCCCAGAGCCGCGCCGAGCGTTCGTTGATCCGCTCGGCCCGCTGGGCGAGAACGCGCTCCCGGCGCTCGATCCGCTCGATCCGCTCCCCCACGTCGCCGCCGGCACTGGCCGGGAAGGGGTCCACCGCGAACGCGGCGCCCGCGCCCAGGACGACCACGACGCCGGCGCCGAGCGCGGCCGTGCGGATGGTGAAGGTGCGCCGGTCAGTCATCGTCCTCGTCCTCGTCGTCGTCCTCGTGGTCCTCGTCGTCGTCGTGGTCGTCGTGGTCGTCGCCGTACCCGTGGTCGTCGTCGTACCCGTGGTCGTCGTCGCGATCGCCGGCCCCCGCGGCGGGAGCGGGGGCGGGCGCGATCGCGGCCGGACGCGCCGCCACCGCGGGGACCGCGGGCGGCGGTGCCGGGCTCACCCGCTCCGGCAGCGGGGGGAGCGGCGGGGGCACATCGGCGCGCGCGGAGCGGAGGCCCGCCGCCGCACGGTCGGCCGCCTCCTCCCGCTGCGCCAGCTCGGCATCACTCACCTGGGCGGGCGCGTCCGGCCCCAGCGCCAGCGCGCGCATCCCCAGCACGCCGAAGCTCAGGGCGAACAGCCCGAACAGAATGCTCACCACGATCACTCCGCGCCGTGTCATCCCGCCTCCTCACTCGTTTCCACCGTGCGATGACGACGCTATGAGCCCCCCGGCCAGAGGCGCTCCGGGGCATGGTTCGGAGGGGGCCGGAGAACGGTAAGGATTCGTCCAGGACACCACCGGGACGCCACGACGACGGGATACTGCGCCCATGAGGCTGCTGATCGTGGAGGACGAGGATGCCATCGCCACCCCTCTGGCCGATGGGCTCCGCCGCGAGGGGTTCGAGGTGGAGCGCGCAGCCACGGGCGCCGAGGCCCTGGCAGCACCCGAGCCCGACCTGATGCTCCTGGACCTCCGGTTGCCGGACATGGACGGCTACGCCGTGGCGCGCGCCGTCCGCACGCGGAGCCGGGTGCCGATCATCATGGTGACGGCCCGCGGCGAGGAGGTCGACCGCGTCGTGGGACTGGAACTGGGCGCCGACGACTACGTGGTCAAGCCCTTCGGGTTGCGCGAGTTGATCGCCCGCATCAACGCCGTGATGCGGCGCGTCGACGACGCCGGCGGGGCCGGCGAGGAGGCCGACGAGCTGACCGCCGGCACGCTCGTCCTCAGCCGCCGCAGCCGGCGGGTACGGCGGGGCGGCGAGGAGGTGCACCTCACGCCGCGCGAGTTCGACATCCTGATGATGCTGATGGCCGATCCTGGAGCGGTGGTGAGCAGGGACGAGCTGCTCCGCCGCCTGTGGGGTACCACCTGGGCGGTGCAGACGAAGGCCATCGACGTCCACATCTCTTCGCTACGACGCAAGCTGGGCAGCCCGGCATGGGTGGAGACCGTGCGCGGGGTGGGTTTCCGCCTGGGGCCGGGGGGTCCGTGACCCGCCGGCTGGTGGCCGGGTACCTCCTGCTGAGCCTGGTGGTCCTGACGGTCCTGATGGTGCCCCTCGGGGTGGCCAACCGGGACAACCTGCAGCGCGACCTACTGCTGAGGATGGAGCGCGACGCGGTGGTGGTGGCCTCGCTGGTGGAGGGCGCTCTGCGCGCCGGCGACGCGCCGGCGAGGCGGCGGGTGGCGGCGGTCGCCCGGCGCTACGCCGACGAGAGCGACGCCCGCGTGGCGATCACCGACGCCGACGGCGACGTGGTCATCGACACCGAGCCGGCCGCCCCCGGGCCGCGCAGCTTCGCCAGCCGGCCGGAGATCGCCCGGGCGCTCGCCGGCGATGTCGCGACCGGGCTTCGACGGTCCGAGACGCTGGGTGGCGATCTGCTGTTCGTCGCCGTGCCCGTGGCGGCGTCCGGGGAGGTGTTCGGGGCCGTGCGCGTCACCTATCCGGGTCAGGAGGTTGCGGAGCGGGCGCGCACCTACTGGCTGGTGCTCGGCGGCGTGGCCCTGATCACCCTCGCCGCGGTGGGCGCGATCGGCCTGCTGGTGGCGCGCTGGGTCGCGCGCCCGCTGGCCACGCTCGAGCAGGGCGCCGACGCCGTGGGCCGTGGCGATCTGACCACCCGGGTGCCCGACGCCGCGGGCCCGCCGGAGGTGCGGGCGCTCGCCGCACGCTTCAACCAGATGGTGAGCCGGCTGGAGGAACTCGTGGGCGCCCAGGAGGCCTTCGTGGCCGACGCATCGCACCAGCTGCGCACCCCGCTCACGGCGATGCGCCTGCGCATCGAGAACCTCGGCGCCTCGGCGGGCGCCTCCGGCGAACGCGACGCGCGCGCGGCCGTCGGCGAGGTCGATCGTCTCGCCCGCCTGGTGGACAGCCTGCTGGCGCTGGCCCGTGCCGACCGTCGCGACGCGCCCCTGCGCCACGTGGACCTGAGCGCCGCCCTGCGCGAGCGCACCGACTCCTGGGCCGACCTCGCCGCCGAGTCCGGGGTCCGCGTCGAGGGTGCCATCGCCCCCGGGCTGCGGTGCCTACTGGCCGACGGGGTCCTGGAACAGGTGCTGGACAACCTGATGGACAACGCGGTGCGAGCCTCGCCCGACGGCGCGAGCGTGACCGTCACGGCCGACCGCCGCGAGGGACGCGTGGAGTTACGCGTGATCGATCGCGGGCGCGGCATGAGCGCCGAGGAGCGCGGCCACGCGTTCGACCGGTTCTGGCGCGCGCCGTCGGCGCCGGCCGAGGCGGGCTCCGGGCTGGGCCTGGCGATCGTGGCCCGCCTGGTCGAGGCCGCCGGCGGGACCGTGGTGCTCGAGGAGACACCGGGCGGCGGACTGACCGGGCTCGTGGTCCTCCCGATCGCGTGAGTCCCTGCGCGGTCCCGCATCGCGCAACCGGCGCTTGTCCGAATCATCACATTACCGTGGCGATCCCCGGCGCGGCAGGCCCTCGGACGACGCGACCCGAGAGGGGCGCGGGGGGCGCCGGGGGTGGCGCGCACGTCACATTCGTCACGTTCTCGGAGCGCCGACAACCAACAGAACATCGGAATTCCGAGCTTCCCCCCAACCCTCCCGGAGGGGCATACACTCCCCGCCGATAATGGTGTCACGCAGCCCACGCGCACTGAGGCGCGGTCTCCGGACCGCACGAGCCGGGTACGGCTCGCTCTCCGGGTGGCCCTTCCGGGTCTCCACCCGCGTATCCGGCTGACGCCGCGGCACACACCGCGGCACCCGCGCGCCGACGCGTCGGCGACGCTTGGCCGCATCATCGGGGCTCCGAACGGGGGAAAGGACGCAGCATGGGGGAATTTGAGGACGAGATCGACGAGATCCGCGCCTTCCAGCAGAGCGAGCGATTCGCGCCGACGACGCGCGTCTTCACGCCTCGCCAGGTGGCTGAGCAGCGCGGGGCGATCGAGAGCGACTACACGGTGGCGCGCAACGCGGCCACCGAGTTCTACGCCCTGCTGAGGGAGAAGTACGCGGCCGGTGAGTCGATCACCAGCTTCGGCCCGTACTCGCCGGGCCACGTGGTGCAGATGAAGCGCGCCGGCATCGAGGGCATCTACCTCGGTGGATGGGCGACCTCCGCCAAGGGCTCCAAGGACGAGGACCCGGGCCCGGACCTGGCGTCCTACCCGCTCTCGCAGGTGCCCGACGAGGCTTCCGGCCTGGTGCGCGCCCTCCTGACGGCCGACCGCAAGCAGCGCTTCCAGCGCGCGCGGATGACCGAGGAGGAGCGGGCCGCGACCCCCGAGGTCGACTTCCGCCCGTTCCTGATCTGCGACGCCGACACCGGCCACGGCGGCGACGGCCACGTGCGCAACCTGGTGCGGCGCTTCGTGGAGGCCGGCGTCCCCGGCTACCACATCGAGGACCAGAAGCCCGGGGTCAAGAAGTGCGGCCACCAGGGCGGCAAGGTGCTCGTCTCCTCGGCCGAGCAGATCTCCCGGCTCTCGGCTGCCCGGTTCCAGCTCGACATCATGGGCGTGCCCGGCATCATCGTGGCCCGCACCGACGCCGAGGCGGCCAACCTGCTGGACAACGCCTCCGACGAGCGCGACCAGCCCTTCATCCTGGGCGCCACCAAGCGGGACCTGCCCAGCTACAAGGCCGGCTTCCTGGCCATGCTGCGCCGGTTCCACGCCGCGGGCATCGAGGAGATCAACGGCTTCATGATCTACTCGGTCTCCGAGGACGAGTTCCGGGTCGCCGACGCCTGGCTCGACAAGTCCGGCGTGGGCGAGGCCATCAGCGCCGCGGCCGCCGCCTTCACCTCCGGGCAGATCGCGGCCTCCGAGGCCGCCCTCGACCAGGCCGCCAACGTGTTCGTGGCCACCTGGGGTGCGGCCGCCGGCCTCAAGACCCTGGGCCAGGCGATCGCCGACCAGATCACGTTCCGCGAGGAGGAGGGCGCCGATCTCGGCATCTCCGCCGCGGATTGGCTCGAGTTCGCCTCCGACAAGGGCTTCCACGACGTCCGCGCCAAGGCTCGCGAGCTGGGGATCGACGTCACGTGGGACGCCGAGCTGGCCCGCACGCCCGAGGGCTATTACCAGGTGCAGGGCGGCATCCCGTACGCCGTCGCCAAGTCGCTCGCGGCCGCGCCGTTCGCCGACATCCTCTGGATGGAGACCAAGACGGCCGACCTGGAGGACGCGAAGGAGTTCGCGGACGCCGTGCACGCGGTCTTCCCGGACCAGATGCTGGCCTACAACCTCTCCCCCTCGTTCAACTGGGACACCACCGGGATGAACGACGACGAGATGCGCGAGTTCCCGAAGGAGCTCGGCAGGATGGGCTTCGTCTTCAACTTCATGACCTACGCCGGCCACCAGATCGACGGCCTGGCGGCGGAGGAGTTCACCGAGGCCCTGCAGGCCGACGGGATGCTGGCCCTGGCCCGTCTGCAGCGGAAGCTGCGCCTGCTGGAGTCGCCCTACCGGACCCCGCAGACCCTTGTGGGCGGCCCGCGCGCCGACGCCGGGCTGTCGGCCGCGTGGGGCCAGACGGCCACCACGAAGGCCATGGGCGAGGGATCCACCCAGAAGCAGCACCTCGTCCAGACCGAGGTCCCCACCAAGGTCCTGGCGGGCTGGCTGGAGCGCTGGGCGGCCCACCACGGCATCCAGAAGGACCTGCGCGTGCAGCTGCGCCCGCACACCGCCGGTACCGACATCCTCGAGCTGAGCGTGCTCGACGGCGAGGGCGAGAAGCTGGCCAACGTCGTCTTCGCCCAGCTCCAGGACCGCCGTAACAACACGGTGCTGTCGGTGCGCGACCAGAACACCTACGACGAGCTCCTGCGTCGCAAGCGCCTGGCCACGCTCCTGCACCTGTTCCTGATCCACCGCTACGGCGCGTCGGCGATCCACTACCTCACGCCGACCGAGGACAACCACCGCCAGAGCGAGAGCCTGCTCAAGCGGGGGATCTTCTCCTCGACCACCGACGAGGTGGGCGAGATCATCGTCGCGGAGATCAACGAGCAGGCCGTCGAGAAGCTGGTGGCCAACGAGAGCCCCGAGCGCGACGCGCTGATCGCCGGCTGAAACACCGCGGCCCGGCGTCGCTCCCGCATCACACCAAGGGCCGCCTCGCGCGGCCCTTGGTCGTTCTGCGACCGCGGCGGGTCAGTCGGGGCCCGGCGTCCGCAGACGGCCGGTGCGCGTGGCCCAGCGCTCGAAGACCACCGTGCCGAAGGGCGGGACCGCGGCCAGCAGCGCCACCGCACCCACGGGCGTGCTCCACCGGAAGGACGGCCAGCTGATGACGGTCACCGCCAGGTAGGCCACGAACAGCGCCCCGTGGAGCGGGCCGAAGACCTGGACGCCCACCTCCGTCCCCGGCCCGCCGTACTTCAGCAGCATCCCCGCCAGCAGGCCGGCCCAGGAGACGGCCTCGGCCACCGCGACCAGGCGGAAGCGGCCGACGGGGGTGCGCAGGAGATGAAGCACGGGCGGTCCTCCTCGGAGGTGCGGATACCCGGCTCACGCTAGGCGGCGCCGAAGCCGGCCACCAGCGACGGCACTCGGCCGCGGGCGGGCCCTCCGTCCCGACCTCGCGGATCCAGCGCCCGCCGGGTCATCCCAGGGCGAGCCCCTCGTCGGCCAGCGCGGCCGCGATGCGTCGGCGCAACTCGCGGCCCACGGCCCACTGCTCGCCGGGCACCGTCTCGACATAGGCGGTAACCGTGACCCCCTCGGCGCTGATGTCGTCGACACCCATCACCTTCAGCGGGCGGGTCATCATCCGGCGATAGGGGTCGTCCATGCGCATCTGCCCGGAGACCCGCCGGGCGACCGCGATCGTGGCGTCCACGTCCTGGCCCACCGGTACCCGCAGCGTGATCAGGTGCCGGGAGTACGTGCGGGTGAGGTTGGTGCTCAGGCGGATCTCACCGTTGGGCACCACGTGGCGCGCGCCGTCCTCGCCCCGCAGCACCGTGGTGCGCAGGTTCACGGCCTCCACGCTCCCGGTGACCTCCATCACCGTGATGACGTCGCCGACGTCGTACTGATACTCCAGCACGATCATGAAGCCGCCCAGCACGTCCTTCACGACGTTCTGGGCACCGAGCCCCAGCGCCAGCCCCACGATGCCCGCGGCGGCCAGGACGGGCCCGACAGCCACGCCGGCCGTGCTGAGCGCCAGGATCCCGGCGGCCGCCCACAGCGCGATCAGCAGGCCGCTGCGCAGTACCGAGGCGATGGTCTGAGCCCGGCGCTGCAACATCGTCGGCGGCTCCTCGGCGACCAGGATGCGCTTGGCGAAGCGACGCGAGGCAACCACGATGATGCGCGTGAGCACCAGGGCGACCACGACGGTCACCCCGATCTCGATCAGGATCTCCGACCACTCGGCCCAGCTCCGGCGCACCGCGGCTCCTGGGACTACAGGGAGGGCGCCGGCGCGGGAGCGACCCCCGCGGCGGGTCCATCGCCGGCGGATGACGCCTCGCGGCCATCGGCACCCTCGGGATCCTGCGCCGGCTCCAAGGCCACGCCGAGGGCCGCCACCGCCACCTGCAGCTCTGACTCGGCCGGCTTCTGGGTGGTGAGGTGCTGGGCCGCCATCCCGGGCCAGGAGAGGAACCGCAGGCGGCCGTCGGCGTGCTTGGACGCCTGGCGCTGGAGCTCGAACGAGATGGCCGTCACGATCGGCGCTCCGATGATGCGGGTGGCGATGAGCGCGAGGTAGGTGAAGATCCCGGTGATCGCCAGCACCGCGCCGTAGACCGCGATGGAGACGACGGCCGAGACCACCAGGAAGGAGGTCCCGCAGCGCGGGTGGAAGCGGCTGAAGCCCGCCGCCGCGGCCGCCGTGAGGGGGGCGCGCGCCTCGTGTGCCGCGATGGCCTGATGCTCTGCGCCGTGGTACTTGAGGATCTTGCGGAACGGCGGCAGCAGGCTCAGCAGCAGGAGGGTGCTGAGCAGCAGCACCAGGCGCAGGGCCGCGTCGGCCACGATGAACCAGGCGCCGGTGAGGCCCGCCTCCTTGGCGATGACCACGGGGCCGACCCGGAACAGGAGGATCTGCAGGCCGAACCCGAGCAGGGCGCCGAGGCCGACACCCAGCTTGCCCCAGATGCCCAGCAGCGGCGTGTCGGCGGCCAGCTCGGGCTCGGCGACCACCGGCGTGTCGTGGTCATCCCGCGCCGGCTCGCGGCGCCCCGGCGCGTCGTCCTCCGCACCGCCCCTGGACGGGCCCGCGGCCGCGTCCTGCGCGGCGCCTCCGGGCTCCGCCGCCGGCCGCACCTCCTCCCAGCGCAGTCGCTCACCGATGGTCATCGCCCGCTGGCCGGTAACCACCGCGGCACGGATGGCGATGACACCGCGCATGAGGGGCCACTTCGCCCAGGCGCCCCGCGGCGGGTCGACGGTGAAGGACTCGGTGACGATCTCACCGTCGTCCTCGCGGCGCACGGCGACCCCCACCCGATCGGCGGTGCGCATCATCACGCCGCCCGGAAGCGCGCTCCCACCGACGGTGGGTACGGCCTCGGTGCCGGTGGCGCCTGCGCTGGGCGAGGTGATCTCGGAGCCCTCCCGTGGGTCCTGCGGCGGCGGCCTCATGCCCCGCGCGCTCGCGAGCCCCGATGATAGGCCACGGGCGGGCGCTCCCCGCCCGGACCGCCGAGGTGGATCGCGGCGCTCACGAGACGCCCCGTACGCCGCGCAGGGAGACCGACAGGTCCACCAGCTGGGTATGCGTCAGCGCAGCTACGGTCAGCGCCTCGCGCGCCAGGCGGCTGCCGTCGCGCGCCGCGTCGGCCATCCCCAGGCGCACCGCGATCCAGAACACGGCGCGCAAGCGGTCTCCGCCGCCCTCGAGATGGACCCCCTCGAGGCCCTCGATGCCGGGCATCGTGGCCAGCGCGCCGGCCAGCGCATCGCGGGAGTCCTCGGCCAGTGGCGCCGGCGCCAGCGCCGTGAAGGCCACGCGGTAGTCACTGGTCTCGGTCACCGCACCGCACCCGCGCCGCGCGCCCGCATCCGTGCCTCCCAGTGGTCGAGATCCGCGACGGTCTGAGCCGCATCGAGTTCATCCAGTGCGTCCACGCGGTCCGCGGGCATCACATCGGCGGCGCAGAGCCATTCCCATAGGCGCCCCTCGCCCAGGCGCCGCACCGCGCCGATGCGGTGCGCCGGGGCGGGCTCGCCCATCGCCACGCGCGCGCCCACCACGCGCGGATGCGGCGCGAGCGCCAGGGCAAGACGACCGCGGGCGTCCAGCAGGTACGGACCTGCGCCGTCGGAGAGCACCACGGGGAGGGCGACCTCGACCGCCGTGCGCCGCCGGTGCTCCGGCGTGATGACGGCGAGGGCCGCCACCACCTCGTCCGCCTCCTCGGGGGCGATCCCGGGGAACAGGTCCGGTGCGTCATCGCCGGCGCGCAGCGCCCACCGGCGCCCGGCGTCCGCGGCCCCCGCGGGCGCGTCCGGCGCTGCGACCAGCACAAGGCCCCCGGGGGGCGGCTCGGGAGACGGCATGCTCCCACGATACGGCAGAGGGGCCGCGTGCCGCACGGCCCGTGGCACCGCCCCCGGTCCCGGCGGCGCGGCGGGCCGCCGGGACGAGGATGGCGATCACAGGCCGCCGGTCACCGCCTTGATGGCGTCCTGGATGGCCTTCTTCAGGCCGTCGCCCACGGCCGGCGCCCAGCCCTTGGCCGCCGCGGCCACCGCGCCGATCAGGAGCGTCACCATCACCACGACGCCCACGTACTCCACCGTCCCCTGACCGCGCCGGTCCTCGCGCAACCTCTCCATCAGGGCGATCCCGCTCACGTGCAGCCATGCCATCACCGCGTATCCCATCGTCGCCTCCTCGGCGTCGTCGTCCGGGCCTGGCGGGTACGCCCGGCCCCTTCCCGGGCCCGGTTCAGCCGGGCGCGGATCCCCGCTCCCGGCCGGTGGCGCGCACCACCCCGCGCAGGAGCAAACGCTTGAGGACCAACTCGGCCACCTCCACCACGCCGTCCGCGGCGAGCGTCCCCGCGTCGTGGCCCAGCACGGCCGCGGCGCGGCGCGGTGGCATCGAGCGCAGCCGGCGCAGGTAGTCCACGAAGCCCTGCGGGTCGCGCGCCAGATGGCGCATGAGGTCCTGAGCCACCGCGATCCCCGTCAGGTCCGCCGGATCGGGGGTGAGATCGATCGCGAGCGGGTCGTGGAGGATGCGCCCCAGGCGCCGTCGCATGCGCTCGGCGAAGGCGCCGCCGAAGGCCGCGCCCGCCTCGCGCCCGACGGTCAGGGCGGACCGGGTGCGCCCCTCCACCCACGCCAGCGCGCTGCTGCCGGCCCGCCCCTGGGGCCCGATGCGCCGCACGGTCTCGGCGATCGACTCGGCCGGCCGGCCGAGTGACCGGACCCCCGGGACCGCGAGCCCTGAGGGCGCCCGCGCCGGCGCAGGCGGCGGGCCCGACGGGCCGCCCGCTCCCGGGAGCGCGATGAGCGGGGACGCGAGGTGCGCGACCGGATCCGGAGGGCGCTCGGGGGGCGTGACGACCCGCCCCAGCCACAGCGCCAGCGCCCCGCAGAGGAGCGCGACCGCCACCACGGTCCCCACCCACTCCACCCCCGCCTGTCCCCGCTGTCGGATGTGGCCGCGGCTCGTCATGGCCCGACGCTATGGCCGCCCCGCGCACGCCTCCCTCATGGGATGTGCCGATTGGCTCACCGCGGCGTGCCGGCGCGTGCGCGGCGGACGGCGGCCGGCGGGACGGGAGGGCTCGGCGGGACGGACCGCCGCGGTCTAGACTCGGTCCAAGGACCCACGGTCAGGGAGCCGCCGATGAACGTCCTCGACGCCATCACCTCGCGCGCCGGCCGGCTGGCCGGCGACATGCAGTGCTCGATCAAGAGAGCCCGGGTGGAGGGCGAGCGCCGCATGCTGGCGCGCCAGCACCGCACGGCGCTGGAGGAACTCGGGCTGCGGGCGTACGAGCTGGCCAAGGCCGGCGATCTTCCGGAGGCGCCGCTGGCGACCGAGGTCGCCGCGGTGGAGGCGAAGCTCATCGAGATCGAGGCCAAGGTGGCCGAGATCGACCGTCTGCGCGGCGATGACGACGAGCCGGCCGAGTCCGCCGGAGAGGACGGCGGGCACGCGGATGAGCACTCCTCGCGCGCCGACGACCCGGCGCTGGCGGCGTTCCCGATGATCGCGGACGATCCTCCCCCGGAGGACCCCCCGAAGTCATGACGCGGTCCGTTGCGCGTCCCGGGGGCGGGTGTATGCTCAGCCCCATGGAGAGAGGCCCCTGCCGGGGTCGAGGTCGTGCGAGGGAGCGTTCGGCGTGAGAGCCGAGTCCGATCTTCAGGGGAACCACCGCTCGGAGGCGCCGGCGTGCCACCACTGCGGGCTCCCCCTTCTCGAAGAGGCGGGGTTCTGCCCGTTCTGCGAGCGCTGGCAGGACGAGAGCAGGATCGGTCGCCTGCTGAACCGCGCGGGGCCGCCCGTCGCGGAGGCCCGCCGAGTAGGCGGCTCCTCCGAGCGCGTGCTGCTGCTGATCGGCCTGGGCGTCTTCGCCATCGTGGCCGCCGTCAGCATCGTCGTCGCCATCGCCGCCTGAGCACCGCTCCGGCACCCTCCACCGCCGGCCCGCCAGGACCCGGCCGCCTCCCACCACGAAGGACGCGCATGCCCAGGACCGAGACCCACGAGACCCACAGCGTCGGCGATGAGGTCAGCGGATCGTTCCGCTGCGACGAGTGCGACCTCCTCATCACCTCGCCGCGAGAGAACGACGGCGTCCTGGTGCTGCCGCTCTGCCCGCTGTGTGGCGCCGAGGGGTGGCGCCGGGCCTGATGCGACGAGCCGGCCTGCGGGCCGGCACGTTCAGGGCGCCTCCGGGCGCCCCTTCATCGCGTCCGCCAGCTCGTCGAGCGTCAGCGCCGGCAGAGTCTCGAACTGCACGCTGCCACGCGCGCCCAGCTCGGCGGTGATCGTCGCCATCGCGAACTCGTCGGTGGCCTCGACGATGCTCAGGAAGTCGTAGGCGCCCAGGAGGGCCCACTGGTCGACCACACGTCCGCCGAGGGCCTCGATCTCGCGGTTCACCTCCAGGAGGCGCTCCGGGACCGCGGCGATGGTCTGCATCCCCTGGCCGCTGAGGATCGAGAGCAGCAGGAACGTCCGCATGTGGACAGCATACGCACGTGCCGCGCGGGTCCGCGAAGGGCCGCCGCCCGCGCGCGCGTGCTAAACGATTGGATGACGCCGCGGTCCCTTAGACTGCGGGGCAGAGACCAAAGTACCCGGCCCCATCCAGAGGTGACCATGCAGCGCGACTCCGACCCCACGCCCAACGCACTCCAGAAGGCGCTGCTCGAGTACGAGGCGACCGACCTGGAGACGGCCCTTCTCGAGTGGACCAAGGAGCACTGGCCGATGGCCGCGCGCTCGATGGTCTACAACCGCTCCGAGGCCGACAAGACCGTCGAGGGCGTCTCGGGCATCCGCAGCGAGGACGCCAAGCTGGCGCTGCAGGTGGCCGCCCGGGTGGCCATCTCCGAGCGCGAGCTGGTGTGCCGCGCGATCGCGCACGTGCTGCCGAAGTGGCTCGAGGAGAACTACGACCTGGTGCCCAAGGACAAGTAGCGCGCCGCGGGCGGGCGGGCGCCCGCCCGCCCGCACCCCTCAGCGCGGGATGGGCTCCACGGGATAGCCCGAGGCCACCCAGGCGTCCCAGCCGCCCACCAGGACCCCCACCCGCGAGCGGCCGTTGTCGAACGACCACATGGCGACGGTCAGGCTCTGGGCCTCGCCGGGCTTGTCGCAGTAGAAGATCAGCTCGCAGCCGCCGGGGAGGTCGGGGACCTCCTTCTGGAACTCCATCGGGTCGATGCGTAGCGCGCCCTTGATCTGCTCCTCGGCAGAGCGGTGGCCGATCCGCACGTCCACCGGCTGCACGGCGTCGCCCATCTTGAAGGCCGAGTACAGCTCCACGGGCTGCCAGCGCGAGACGTCATCCCAACCCATCGATCCTCCCTGGATCCACTGCGGCGAGAAAGCCCGGCAACGCTACCAGCCGCTCGGCGGCCTCCAGGTCCGGGACGCCGAGGATCGTGCACACCTCCGCGGCATACTCGCGGCTGAGCGGGGTGAGAACCCCCGAGGCCATCGCCCGCCGCAGGTAGGCGATGCCGTTGCGCGCCCCCGTGGCGGCGCTGGCGATGGCACGCCGGGCCAGCTCCACCGGCATCATGTCCGGTGCCGGCAGGTTGCGCGGCAGCGCGGCCGCCAGCACGGCGTACGGCTCGCCGCAGTCCACCAGGACCACGCCGCGCGCGTCGGGCAGGCCCTCGCGGGCGGCCAGCATCTGCACCGCGGCCCCCAGCTCGACCGCGTCGGCCAGCACCAGCAACCGGCCCTCGACCTCGCCGCCGGCGGGATGGGGCACCAGCACCGGCCCCCCGCCCCAGCGCGGCGAGGCGCGCGCGTACTCCACGGGGAAGGCGGTGCGCCGGGGTGGACGGCGCACGATGAGCGGGGCGAGCTCGGGGCCCGGGTCGTCGATCAGCGACCCGTAGGCCATGATGGCCACGGTGCGCTGCGGCACCTCCGCGCGCGGGCGCCCGCCGGCCGCCACCTCCCGGTCAGCCCCGGAGTGCCGCGAGCGCCCCCGCGGCGTCGCCCTTGGATTTCACCTTGTACCGGGCCTGCTCGATGGTGCCGTCGGCACCGATCACGAAGGAGCTGCGCTCGATCCCCATGTATGTCTTGCCGTACATGGACTTCTGCACCCACACCCCGTACGCCTCGGCCACCTCGTGCTCGGGATCCGAGAGCAGGGGGAAGTTCAGACCCTGCTTGGCCGCGAAGCGCTGGTGCGATGCGACCGGGTCCGGGCTGATGCCCAGCACCGTCGCACCGGCCGCCTCGAAGTCGGGGGCCGCGTCGCGGTACTCGCACGCCTGGGTGGTGCACCCCGGCGTGGCGTCCTTCGGATAGAAGTAGATCACCACGCGCCCACCCCTCAACCCCGACAGCGTCACGGTCGATCCGTCGTCGGCCTGCAGCGAGAAGTCGGGGGCGGGGTCGCCCACATCGAGTCGAGCCATGTCGTCCTCCGTTTGACCGCAGCGGAATCTAACCAGCCGCCCGCCCCGGGGCCCGGAGTCACGATCTCGGTGCGCCTAGCGGGAAGCGACGACCTCGACGCGCTGGCGTCGATCGGCGCCGCCGCCTTCGCCGGCAAGTACGGCCCCGCGTTCGGGGCGGACGCCGCCGCCGGCGCCCGGGCGCTGGCGGCGGCCGGGCTGAGCCATCCCGACTGCCGGGTGCTGGTGGCCGAGGTCGGCGGCCGCGTGGCCGGCTCCGTCCAGCTCCTGCTCGGCCCCGGGCCGGGCGAGGGGGCCCTGAGCCGGGCGGTGGAGGAGTCGCTCGGGCCGCTGCGGACGCTGCGGGCCTCCCTGGTGCTGAGCCTCCTGCGCCCGCCCGAGGTCCCGGCCGACCGGGCCTACCTGGACGCGCTGGCCGTGGCCCCCTGGGCCCGGCGACGCGGGGTCGCCCGGGCGCTGCTGACCGAGTGCGGGGCGCTTGCGCGGGCGGCGGGCCTGCGGGGCGTACTGCTCCTGGTGACCGCCGACAACACCGCGGCGCTGGCGCTGTACGAGCGCGCCGGCCTGCACGCGGTGGAGCGCCGGCGCTGGCTGCTGGCCCGGATGGTCTTCGGGAGCCCGGGCGCCGTGGTCATGGAGTGGCCGATGGAGCCGGCCCCGCGAGCGCCGGCTCGGGGACCCGCCCGGACGGAGCCGGAGGATCGTCCACGGGCTCCGGCACCGCATCCGGGGCGGCGACGCTGATCGGGGTGGCGGGCTCGGGCACCGGGTAGGAGGCGGCGGGGAGCACCAGGCGCGCGCGACCGCCGGGCCCGTCGTGCACCTCCACCCGGCCGCCCATCCGCTCGGCCAGGGCACGGGCGACGCCCAGGCCCAAGCCGGCGCCGGGACGAGCCGACGAGTCGCCGGCGCGCCCGAAGGGTTCGAGCACGCGCGGGCGTTCCCGTGCGGGGATGCCCTCGCCGGTGTCCTGCACGAGGATCTCCACCTCGGCGGCGCCCGACCGGCGGGCCGCCAGGGTGATCACGCCACCGCGCGAGGTCGCCGCGGCGGCGTTGTCGATCAACTCGGCCAGCACCTCGTGCACCAGAGCGGGGTCGGCCACCACCCCGAGGCCGTCGGCCGGCAGATCGTGCTCCAGGCGCAGGCCGCGCTCGCGGAGGCGGGCGTCGTAGGCGGTGCCGAGGCCGTGGGCCAGCGCGCCCACCCCCACCGCGCGCGGCGTGGGGCGGCGTGAGGCGTCCTCGACCCCGCCGGCCCTCAGCATCCGTGCCACCAGGCGGTCCAGCCGGTCCGCCGAGGCGCGGATGGCGCCCGCCGCGGAGCCCACGGACACCGGGCCCCGGTCGGCGATCTCCCCCGCCCTCGTTGCGATCTCCGCGATCGGCCCGCGCAGTTGCTGCGACGCACTGCCGGTCAGGTGCGCGCGCAGGGCGGCCAGCCGCGCCTGCTCGGTGCGCTCGGCGAGGACGACGACCCTGCCCCCGGGAACCGCCCAGCTCTCCATCTCGAGCACGCGCCCGTCGGCCAGGTCCACCCGCCGGGCCGTAGCGCCGCGCCCGTTCACGCCGGCGGACACCGCGGCCTCGGCGGCGTCGCGATCGGCGGGGGCCAGGGGGTGCACCAGGCGCTCCAGCGCGTCGTTGCGGACCACGCCCCCCGAGGGCGTGCGCGCCGCGGCCGGCATCGGCAGCGGCGCCACTGCGGCACCCAGCGCCTCCATCCGCACCTCGGCAGCGTCGCGCAGTTCGCGCACGCGCTCGGAGGCGTGGAGGATGGCCAGGTCGAGCGGGGCCCACGCGCCCCGGGCCGCGGCCGGCCCGGGCACCCGGCCCGCCGCGGCGGCCAGGACGGCCTCGGCCCTCCGGGAGGTGGCCGAGCGCCGGCGGCGCCCGCCCAGGGCGCTCGCTCCGGCCGCGCCCATGCCGACGAGTATCAGCAGCACCACCAGCCCGGGACCGGCGTCCACGACCCCGCCCGCTCCCATCGACAGCGGCGCACGTACCGTCAGCGTGCGCCCGTCGGCGAGCGCCACGCTCTCCTCGACCGCACCGCGCCGCACCGTCGTCCCCGCGCCCACCAGGGCCAGGCGGGCGCCGAGCGGGGCGGCGGCCGCCCCCCAGAGGGCGTCGAGGTCGCCGTCGGCGATCACGCCACCGCGCGGACCCACCAGGCGCGCGGCCACCCCCGCCGACTCCAGGACCGGCTCAGCCTGGCGGGCGCCGGCGCCGTCCACGCCGGCGGCCAGACGGGCGGCCTCGGCGCGGAGGGCGTCGGACGTGCGCCCGGCGTCGGCGCGCAGGCCGGCGACCATCGCGGCCAGGGCGATCAGGCAGGCCAGGGCGGTGGCCACCAGCCCGGCCGCGAGAGCCCGGGGCCATGTGCGGGAGGGGCGGGGGGTCGTGTCCATGTGTGCGCCTTCCCGCCCAGGCGCACGAATCCTGCCGGCCCGGTGCGCCGCTTCGTGATCCGGCCGGACCTCAGGCTCGTGCGGATCGTCGGCTTCCGGACGGGCACCTCTGCCTTCCGCGGCAGGGTCTTCGTGAGCCTCACCGCCCGGGTGGCCACCAACGCGGGCGACTTCACCGGCCCCTGTCGCCTCCACAGGGGGCGCCGCGTGCCGAGCACGCAGCGGATCAGCTACTCCTCGCTCGACCCGGTGAAGCCGAACGCCGTGGGGTGCCCGCGGCTGACCATCCCCCCGGGCCTGCGAGCGGCGACCGTCGGCGGGCGCCCATGACGATCCGCGCCGGCGAGCGGGTGGGCACCACCGGTCGCTTCTTCGTCGCGCCGAGCCGGACCCGCGAATGGGAAGAGCCCCGTCGCCGGGGCTCTTCCTTTAGCAGGTCGTAAGCCGGATTCTGTCGTGGACAGCCATCCATCTGGGACGTCCGTCGCCGGACGCCTCATGCGGCCTACCTGGGGCTCGGCGAGCAGCGTCAACGCCCCGATTCGGCCTTGCACCGGGTGGGGTTTACCCAGCCGGCCTGTCACCAGACCGCTGGTGCGCTCTTACCGCACCGTTTCACCGTTGCCGCCGACCCGAGGGCCGAAGGCTGTGTCGTTTCTGTGGCACTTTCCCTGGGGTTTCCCCCGCTGGCCGTTAACCAGCACCCTGCTCTGCGGTGTCCGGACTTTCCTCGAGCCGCTCGCACGACCCGCGGCTGCCTGACCTGCCCGCCGATGGTACCGCGCCCGCGACCGACGTGATGCGGATCAGGCCGAGACCGCGCCCGGCCGGACCTCCACGACCATCGCCAACTCGGCGCGCGGGCCGTGGGCGTCCAGCCACGCGTAGTGCTCCTGCACCGCGGCCACGGTGAGCACGTGGCGGCCGGGCGTCGACGGAGCGACCACAGGGATCCGCAGGACCATGTCCGAGCCGGGGCGGATGACCGAGGGCAACGGCGTGCGCGGGCACTCCTCCAGCCCGCCGTCGGTGCGCCGCCAACGGGCGCCCACGGCCAGCGGATGGCGGGTCCGTGCACCGGACATGTCCTCGGCGCCGCGATTGCCCAGGCTGACCACCCAGACGCACTCCTGGCCCGTGCCCATGGCGGCGGGCGGCGGGTCCACCGAGGTGAGCGAGACGACCGGCTCGACCACGTAGCGCACGCCGCGCCGGCCGCGGACCGCGCTCGCCGCGGCGGCCGTCCGCTGCGCCGCGGCGCCGGCGAGGGCTCGGGGTCCCCGCGGCCGGCCGGCCGGTAGGGGCGTGGCCAGCAGGTCGCCGATGCCCTCGGCCCGCGCCAGGGCGACGGCCTGGTCCGCCGTCCGGACCGCTCTCAGGTGCCCGCCGCGCCCGAGCCAGTGCACCGCCGGCGCCACCTCGGCGAGGGCCTCGAACAGCTCGCCGGCCCCGTCGGCGCCCGCGCGCAGCAGGGCCGGGGGGTTGCACTCGGCGAGGATCGCCGGCCGCAGGCGGCGCAGCGTACGGCCACCCGCACGCAGCGCGGCCACCTCGTGGCCCTCGATGTCCAGCTTGAGGACATCGAGCCGGTCGAGCCCCACCGCCTCGGCCCAGTCGTCCAGCGTCCGCACCGCGACCTCGGACGGCGCGCCGGCGCCCGCCATGGCCGCCGGCGCCGCGAGCGCGGCACCGGCCGAGAAGGCGTCCTCCACCGTCATGACGCCCGAGCCGCTCGCCCCCCCCAGGGCCAGGCGGTGGACGGTCAGGTTGGACAGCCCCGCCGCGCGGGCGTTGCGCTCGAGCAGGTCCGCCGAGGCCGACACCGGCTCGATGGCGTGGACGTGGCCGGCCGGGACGCGCGATGCGGCGGCGACCGCGATCAGCCCGATGTGTGCCCCGCCGTCCACCAGCACCCCGTCCGGGGGCAGCACTCGCGCCAGCAGGCGCAGCACCCCGCCGCCGTAGCGGCCGCGATGGCGCGCGATCTCGGAGAACAGCGACGCCTCGGCCGGGCCGCCCTCCAGGCGCAGCGGCCGCCCGCGCCACGGCGGGTGCAGCACGGCCGCCGCAGGGGCAGGAGACCGCCCTGCGGCCGGGCGTCTCAGAGCCGGCGCAGGACGCCGACCACCACACCGACGATGGCGATGTCCTCGTCCTCGATGTCCGGGTAGGCGGCGTTCTCGGGATGCAGCCACACGCGGCCGTCGCGGCGGCGCAGGGTCTTCACCGTCGCCTCGTCGTCGATGCGTGCGACCACGATCTGGCCGTCGCGGGCGGTGGGCGCCTGACGCACCACCACGAGGTCGCCGTCGAAGATGCCGGCATCGACCATCGAGTCGCCGACCACCGTCAGCATGAAGTCCCCGGGAAAGGGGCTGACGACGCGATCCTCGACGTGCTCCTCCGCGAGGCGCGGCATGCCGGCCGCGACCTGCCCGAGCAGGGGCAGGCGCTCCGCGTCGGCGACGTCGCGGTGCTGCGAGACGGGCACGGCGGCCGCCTCGTCGATGGCTGAGGCGGCGGCGTCGTGGACCGTGCAGACGTACATCGCGCGCGGCTTCGAGGGGTCCCGCCTGATGTGGCCGCCGGACTCGAGCTTGGCCAGGTGCGCGTGGACCGTCGAGGGGGATGCGAGCCCCACCGCGAGGCCGATCTCACGGACCGTCGGCGGGTAACCGCTTCGGCGGCAGTGATCGGCGATGAACGCGAGGATCGCCGCCTGGCGCTCGGTGAGGTCGTCCACGATGCTCTCCCGGGGTGCGAACAGGTGTTCCGCGACGGTACCACGGCAACCCTGCAGGAGCCAGTGCGCAAGGGTCTTCCAACGCCGTCGCCCGCGGGTATACTCCCGGCCCCGCGCGCTCGTGGCGGAATTGGTAGACGCGCAAGGTTGAGGGCCTTGTGACCCTCGGGTCGTGGAGGTTCAAGTCCTCTCGAGCGCACTGTGGACGAGGGCCCCGCTCCGGCGGGGCCCTCGTGGTTCCCGGCCGGTCCGATCGGCGCGCCCGGCTCAGAAGTCCCGCGCACGCCTCAGCGACCCGCGCTGCCAGCGCACCCCGGCCGCGAGCCCGGGGGCCAGCAGGGCCAGACCGCCGAACAGGTACAGGCACCCCTGCGAGCGCGAGGCCGTGCCCCCCATTCACCACCACGCGACCGCGCGCAATCCTCAGTCGCAGAGGGATCCCGGATCGGGAGGGACATCGACGGCGCACTCGCGCAGCGCGTCCATGGGCACGATGTCCAGGGCGCGCTCGTGCGTGGATGCCAGCACCACGAAGCACGCGGCACCGTCCCGGTGGGCCCGCAGCCAGTTCAGCGCCGTGACGCACCAGCGGTCGCCCGGCGCGAGGCCCGGGAAGCGGTACATCGGCATCGGCGTGGTGAGGTCGTTGCCGATGCGCGCCTGGTGGGCCAGGAACTCCTCGGTCACCACACCGCAGATGGTGTGACTCCCCAGGTCCTCCGGGCCGGTGGCGCAGCACCCGTCCCGATGGAAGCCCGTCAGCGGATCCATCCCGCACGTTTCGAGTTCGCCTCCGAGGACATTGCGATCAGCCATCCACCGAGTATCCCCCACCGCCCCTCCGGATCGCCCGAGGCGGTTTCCATATACCCCCCCTGTGTATATACTCCCCCCATGTACCAATCGACAAAGGGGACCCGATGACCCCGAGGGCTGCCACCGCCTCCACGGAACGGGCGGGCCGCACGGACCACACCGGACACGGAGGTGACGCGGGGCACGGGGACCACGCGGCGGTCTTCCGCCGGCGCTTCCTCGGCTCGCTGGTCCTGACCGTGCCGGTCCTGGCGCTGAGCGACCACATCGGCGGGGCCGTCGGGCTGGGGCCGGACACGGTGCCGCTGCCCGGGCTCTGGACCATCCTCCTCGGGACGGCGATCCTCCTCTGGGCCGGCTGGCCGTTCCTGGCCGGCGGCTGGCAGGAACTGCGCTCCCGGACGCCGGGGATGATGCTGCTGATCGCCACGGCGATCACGGTGGCCTACACCGCGAGCTTCGCCGGTGAACTCGGGATCGGCGGCATCGAAGTCTGGTGGGAGCTCGCGCTCCTGGTGTCGATCATGCTCCTCGGCCACTGGATAGAGATGCGCGCCATCGGGCAGGCCCGCGGCGCGCTGACCGCGCTGGCCGAGTTGCTGCCCGAGACGGCGGAGGTCGTGTCGGGCGACGGGACCACGCGCCAGGTGCCGCCCGCCGATCTGACCGTGGACGACGTGGTGCTGGTGCGTCCGGGGACGCGCGTGCCGGCCGACGGCGTGGTGGTGGAGGGGCGGGCCGACGTGGACGAGGCGCTGGTCACGGGCGAGTCGCGCCCGGTGAACCGGGCCGCCGGCGACCGCGTGGTGGCGGGGACGGTCTCCACCGACGGCGCCCTGCGGGTGCGCGTGAGCGCCGTGGGCGAGGAGACCGCGCTGGCGGGCATCCGGCGGCTGGTCGAGGACGCCCAGCGCTCGCGCTCGCGGGCCCAGGTGCTGGCCGACAGGGCCGCCGCCGGCCTGTTCTACCTCGCGGTCGGCTCGGCCGTGCTGACGGCGGTGGCCTGGACCGCGCTCGGCGATCCGGACACCGCGCTGGTGCTCGCGGCGACGGTCCTGATCATCGCCTGCCCCCACGCGCTCGGGCTGGCCATACCCCTGGTGGTGGCGATCTCCACGACGCTCGCGTCGCGCAACGGGATCCTGGTCCGCGACCGACTGGCCCTGGAGCGGATGCGCCGGGTCGACACCGTGCTGTTCGACAAGACGGGGACGTTGACCGCCGGGGCGCACACGGTCACCGAGGCTGTGGCGCTCGACGGCGACACCGACGGCCTGCTGCGCCTGGCCGCCGCGGTGGAGCGCGACAGCGAGCACCCCCTGGCACGGGCCATCCGGGCGGCGGCCCCCGATGGGGTGCCGGACGCCGGCGACCCGTCATTCACCGCCGGCGAGGGGATGCGCGGGGCCGTGGAGGGAAGGACGGTGTCCGTCGGCGGCCCCGGGCTGTTGCGGACCGAGGGGCTCGATGTGCCCGCCGACCTGTCCCACGTCGCCGGGCGGGCCGAGGAGCGCGGGGCCGGTGTCCTGTGGGTGCTCACGGACGGCGCGGTGGCGGGCGCGATCCTGGTGGAGGACGCCGTGCGCCCCGAGTCACGCGAGGCCGTCGCGCGACTCCGCGAGGAGGGGGTGCGCGTGGTGATGATCACCGGCGATGCCTGGGAGGTGGCCTCCGCGGTGGCCGGGGACCTCGGCATCGACGAGGTCCACGCGGAGGTGCTGCCGGGCGACAAGGATCGCGTCGTCCAGGAACTGAGGGAGCGCGGCCGCGTGGTGGCGATGGTGGGCGACGGCATCAACGACGCCCCGGCGCTCTCGCGTGCCGACGTGGGCCTCGCGATCGGCGCCGGGACCGATGTGGCCATCGAGTCGGCCGGCATCGTGCTGGCGTCGGACGATCCGCGCGGGGTCCTGGCGGTGCGCCGCCTGTCGGCGGCGTCGTACCGGACGATGGTCCAGAACCTCTGGTGGGGCGCCGGCTACAACCTGGTGGCGATCCCGCTGGCGGCCGGGGTCCTGGCGCCCGTGGGCATCCTGCTGCCGATGGCCGTCGGCGCCGTCCTGATGAGCGTGTCGACGGTCCTGGTGGCGCTCAACGCCCAGACGTTGCGCCGGCTGGAGCTGACCCCGGCCGGGTGATCGGCCGGGGTCACGCGGGGCGCGGCAGGACCGGCCGGACCGGCGATGAATATCGTGGGGCGTCCGCACTCGAAGCCGGGAGACCCTCCTGACCACCGTCCTCACGCGTCGCGCCCTCAACCGGGCGACGCTCGCGAGGCAGATGCTGCTGGAGCGCGAGGCGATGGACCCGCTCCTCGCCGTCGAGCGCCTCGCCGGCCTGCAGGCCCAGACCCCTCACACCTGGTACATCGGCCTCTGGAGCCGCCTCGACCCCTTCGACCCCGTCGAGGTCGGAGAGCTGATCACGGATCGGCGCGGGGTCCGCATCGCGCTCATGCGCTCCACGATCCACCTGATGAGCGCCACCGATGCGCTGTGGATCCGGCCGCTGGTGGCGCCGGCGATCGCCCGAAGCCTCACCCACCACGCCGGCCACCTCCGCGGCATCGACCTGGGCGCCGTCGCCAGCGCGGCCCGCGCGGTCCTCGAGGCCGAGCCGCTCACGGCCGCCGCGCTCGGTCACCGCCTCCTCTCGCGCTGGCCCCATTCCGACCCCACCGCGCTGGCACAGGCCGCGCGCGCACATCTGGGCCTGGTGCAGGTGCCCCCGCGCGGCGTGTGGGGCCGCAGCGGGCCGGCGGCGTACACGACCATCGAGCACTGGCTCGCCAAGCCTCAGGGGCCGGTGATGCCCATGGAGACGCTGGTGATGCGCTACCTGGGGGCCTTCGGGCCGGCCACGGTTGCCGACGCCCAGGCCTGGAGCGGGCTGAGCCGGCTCGACGACGTGTTCGCCCGCCTGCGGCACGACCTGGCCGTGTTCACGACCGAGGACGGGCGCGAGGTGTTCGACCTGCCCGACGCCCCGCGGCCCGACGCGGATGTGGACGCGCCGGTGCGCCTGTTGTACGAGCACGACAACCTGCTGCGGGCCCACGCCGACCGCGGGCGCTTCCACAAGGGGAACACGGCGCCGGTGCTCTGGTCCGGGGAGGGCCCGATCCCCGGCACGGTGCTGGTGGACGGGCTGATCGCCGGCACGTGGACGCTCGCCCGCGAGGGGCGCGCCGTCCAGGTGCGGGTCCGCCCGCTGGGCAGGATCACCAAGGCCGACAGCGCCCTGGTGCGCCAGGAGGCCACGTCCCTGATGGACGTGCTCACGCCGCGAGCCACCTCACGAGAGGTCGTGATCGGCACGGCCTGACCCGGCCCGGCCCCGGGTCAGGCCCCAGGACACCGTAAGGTGTCGGGGTCTCCATGCCCCCGCCGTCGCTGACCGATCTGCTGCTGCACGACACCGGCCGCCCCGTCCGGGCGACCGCGGTCCTGCGCATCGCGCTGGCGGCGGTCTTCATCCAGGCGGGCGCCGGCAAGTTCGTCGACCACGGCTCCTACATCGAGCGCTTCGAGCGCTGGGGCTTCGGCCTGGCGCCCGGGGCAGCGGTCGTCGTGGCCGGGACGGCGGAGCTGCTGGGAGGCGCCGCCCTGCTGGCCAACCTGGCGCCCCGGGCGAGCGCGCTTGGCCTCGGCGGGCTCATGACCGTGGCGCTCATCTCGGCCGGGCCACTTGACGGGGGGCGCGCCGTGTGGCTCCCGGTGATGCTGATGGCCGGGCTGGGGGTCATAGTGGCCGCCGGCGGCGGGCGCCTGCGCGCGGCGCCGGGGACCGCGAGACGGACGGCCGCGGTCAGTCCTCCTGCGCGCCGGAGGCGACCATGAACCGGTTCCAGGCGTTGATCCCGATGGTCGTGGCGGCCACCAGCGCGGCGGCCTCCTCCCCCAGCTCGGTGACCGCCTCCTCATAGACCGCCGCCGCAGGTGCGCTCGAGGCGAGACCCGTCAGCGCCTCGGCAAGTGCCAGCGCCGCCCGCTCGCGCGGGTCGAAGAGCCGCGACGAGCGCCACGCCGGCAGGACGTCGACGCGGCGGGGGTCCTCGCCGTCCGCGCGCAGCGCGGCCGCGTGGAGGTCGACGCAGTGGGCACAGCCGTTCATCTGCGAGACCCGCGTCTTCACGAGCTCCGACAGGCGCCCGTCGAGACCGGCGCCGGCGCGGGTGAGCGCCGCCAGCCCTCGCTTCAGCTCGGGGACGTGAGGGGCGATTGCGAGGCCTGTGACTGCGGTTCCGGGACCCATGGTGATCTCCTCATCCGATCGTGCATCTTATTCCACTATACACCTGTTTAGTTGTGAATACGAACGCGAGGGCGGCTGGCGCGATACTCCAGACGGGCTGTCGACGACCGGAGGAGCCATGTCGGAGGACCTGCAGAGGCGCATCGCGACGCTGGAGGCGCGGGTGGACCATCTCTACGAACTGCTGGGCGAGGGGGCGCAGGCCGCCCGGCCCGTGGCCGCCGTGCCGGGCGGCGAGTTCCCGCCCGAGGTGGTGCGTCTGGCGCTGGCCGGACGCAAGATCCAGGCGATCAAGATGCTGCGCGAGGCGACCGGGCTGGGACTGGCCGAGGCCAAGCAGGTCGTCGAGCAGATCGAGTGATCCGGGTACACGCGGTCCCGCCCGGCTTTGTACCCGGGGCCGAGGTCCCGGGGCGGTGAGGTCTGACATGGTGCTGTTCCGGGCGTCGAGTGGAAGGGGTCCGACATGAGCGAGGCCGATCTCGAGCGCGCACGCGCCACGGTGGCGCGCGTCGACATCGATCCGGAGGAGACCGAGGAGTGGCTCGAGGCCCTCGCGGCGGTCATCCACCACGACGGGCGCAAGCGCGCCCAGCACCTCCTCGAGCGGCTCGTCGAGGCGGCGCGCACCGGCGGCGTCGCCATCCCCGGGCTCGTCGGCTCCCCGTATGTGAACACCATCCACCACAGCGACCAGGAGCCGATCCCCGGCGACCAGGCCGTGGAGCAGCGCCTACGCGCCCTGATGCGGTGGAACGCCGTGGCGATGGTGGTGCGCGCCAACGAGGAGTCGGCCGGGATCGGCGGCCACCTGGCCAGCTATGCCTCGGCGGCCACCCTCTACGAGGTGGGCTTCAACCACATCTGGCACGCACCCACCGAGGAGCACGGCGGCGACCTGGTGTACATCCAGGGCCACTCGTCGCCCGGGATCTACGCCCGCGCCTTCCTCGAGGGGCGCCTGGACGAGGAGCAGATCGCCAACTTCCGCCGGGAGGTCCACCGTGACGGGCTCTCCTCGTACCCGCACCCCTGGCTGATGCCGGACTTCTGGCAGTTCCCCACCGTCTCGATGGGCCTGGGGCCGATCATGGCCATCTACCAGGCGCGCTTCATGAAGTACCTGCACGGCCGGAATCTCGTGGACACGGCGGACCGCCACGTGTGGGCCTTCATGGGCGACGGCGAGATGGACGAGCCGGAGAGCATGGGCGCCATCGCCCTGGCCGGCCGGGAGCATCTGGACAACCTGGTCTTCGTCATCAACTGCAACCTGCAGCGCCTGGACGGCCCGGTGCGCGGGAACTCGAAGATCATCCAGGAGCTCGAGACGAGCTTCCAGGGCGCCGGCTGGAACGTCATCAAGGTCGTCTGGGGCGCGCGATGGGACCCTCTCCTGGACGCCGACGAGCGCGGGATCCTCCGCCAGCGGATGGAGGAGGTCATCGACGGCAAGTACCAGACCTACAAGTCGCGCGACGGCGCCTATGTCCGCGAGCACTTCTTCGGATCGAGCCCCGAGCTGCGGGCCATGGTGGAGCACCTCAGCGACGAGGAGATCTGGTCGCTGAACCGGGGCGGGCACGACCCGCACAAGGTCTACGCCGCGTACCGGGCGGCCACGAACGCCACGGGACGGCCCACCGTGATCCTGGCCAAGACCGTCAAGGGCTACGGGATGGGGGCCGGCACCGGCGAGGGCCAGATGAGCGCCCACCAGCAGAAGAAGATGGAGCCGGCCACCCTGCGGCGCTTCCGCGACCGCTTCGGTGTACCGCTGAGCGACGAGCAGGCCGAGGCCGCCGAGTTCTACCGGCCGCCCGACGACGCGCCCGAGATGGTCTACCTGCGCGAGCGGCGGGAGGCGCTCGGTGGCTCGCTCCCCGCGCGGCGCGCCGAGGCGGAGCCCCTGGAGGTGCCCGACCTGGAGGTGTTCAGCTCCCAGCTCGAGCCCACGGGCGAGCGCGAGGTGTCGACCACGATGGCCTTCGTACGGGTGCTCTCGAGCCTGCTGCGCACCAAGGGCATCGGCGAGCGCGTGGTCCCGATCGTGGCCGATGAGTCGCGCACCTTCGGCATGGAGGGCCTCTTCCGCCAGCTGGGCATCTTCAGCCAGGTGGGGCAGCTCTACACGCCCGAGGACTCCGGGCAGCTGATGTTCTACCGCGAGGACGAGAAGGGTCAGGTGCTGCAGGAGGGCATCAGCGAGGCCGGCGCGCTGTCGTCGTTCATCGCCGCCGGCACCTCGTATGCCAACCACGGCATCCAGATGATCCCCTTCTTCATCTTCTACTCGATGTTCGGCTTCCAGCGGGTGGGCGACCTGATGTGGGCGGCCGCCGACAACCGTACGCGCGGCTTCCTGCTGGGGGGCACATCGGGGCGCACGACCCTCAACGGCGAGGGTCTGCAGCACGAGGACGGCCACAGCCACGTCCTCAGCTCGGTGGTGCCGCGTTGTGTCTCCTACGACCCGGCCTTCGCCCACGAGGTCGCGGTGATCATCCAGGACGGCCTGCGGCGGATGTACGCCGAGCAGGAGGACGTCTACTACTACATCACCCTCCTCAACGAGAACCACCACCAGCCCGGGCTGCGCGAGGGCGACGAGGAGGGCATCCTGGCCGGCCTCTACCCCATCTCCGAGGGCGAGGGCACCGGGCCGAGGGTGCAGTTGCTGGGATCTGGGGCGATCCTCCACGAGGTCATGGTCGCCGCCGAGATGCTGCGCGAGGACTTCGGGGTGGTCGCCGACGTGTGGAGCGCCACATCGTTCACCGAACTGCGCCGCGAGGGCATGGAGGTGGAGCGCTGGAATCGCCTGCACCCCACCGAGGACGCCCGCGCCTCGTACGTGGAGCGGGTGCTGGGCGGGCGCGAGGGGCCGGTGGTGGCCGCCACCGACCACATGCGCGCGTTCGCCGACCAGATCCGTCCCCACGTCCCGGCGCCGTACCACGTGCTGGGGACCGACGGTCTCGGCCGCAGCGACGACCGGCCCACGCTGCGCCGCTTCTTCGAGGTCGACCGCCACCATGTGGTGGTGAGCGCCCTGCATGCCCTGGGCCTGGAGGGCACCATCGACCCGGCGGTGGCCGCCGGCGCGATCACCCGTTACGACATCGACCCCGAGGCGGTTGCACCGTGGCTGATCTAGACGGCGAACTGCAGAAGGTGCTGGTCCCCGACATCGGGGACTTCGAGGACGTCCCGGTGATCGAACTCCTGGTCGAGGAGGGCACCGAGGTCGAGGCCGAGCAGCCCCTGGTGGTGCTGGAGTCCGACAAGGCCACGATGGAGGTGCCCTCTCCCGGCGCTGGCATGGTCGAGAAGATGGCCGTGGCGGTCGGCGACAGCGTCTCCGAGGGGGATCTCATCCTTGAGTTGAGGGTGAGTGTTGAGGACGAATCCCCTGCTGAGAGCGACGCCGGCGACGAGGTTGACCCCGAGCCGGCCGAGGACGAAGGCGCCGGCGCCGAGGATGCATCCGGAGGCGGCGAGGCGGCCACCGGAGGCTCCGGAGCGGACCCCGGGGATGCCGGGACCCACGACGAGGAGCCCGCGGGCGACGATGTGCCGCCGTACGCCGCCCCGGCCGCCCGCGCGCTGGCGCGCGAGCTCGGGGTGGAGATCGAGTCGGTCACCGGCACCGGGCGCAAGGGGCGCATCACCAGCGACGACGTCCGTGCGGCGGCCGAGGGCGGCACCGGCGAGGATGCGGGCGAGGGCGCCGCGGGACGCTCGCCCTCCCGCGCCGACCTGCCGGCTTGGCCGAGCGTGGATCACGCCGCCTACGGCCCCGTGGAGCGCGTCGCGCTCTCGCGCATCAAGCGCATCGCCGGCCCGGCGCTGGCGCGCAACTGGGCACTCATCCCCCACGTCACCCAGCACGACGAGGCCGACATCACCGAGCTCGAGGCCTTCCGCAAGGAGACCAACGCGGCGCACGCCGACGAGGGCGTGAAGCTCACGATGGTCTCGCTGCTGCTGAAGGCGTGCGCGGCCACCTTGCGCGTGTTCCCCGAGTTCAATTCCTCGCTGGAGGGCGACGAGCTGGTGCTGAAGCGGTACCTGCACCTCGGCTTCGCGGTCGACACCCCGGGCGGCCTGCTGGTGCCGGTGATCCGGGACGTGGACCGCAAGGGCCTGATCGAGATCGCGCGCGACCTGGTCGAGTTGTCGGGCGCGGCCCGCGAGGGCAAGCTGGGCGCCGAGGCCATGCGGGGCGGCACCTTCACGCTCTCCAGCCTGGGCGGGATCGGCGGCTCGTTCTTCACCCCGATCATCAACGCGCCCGAGGTGGCCATCCTGGGCGTCGGCCGCTCGGAGATGAAGCCGGTGTGGGACGGCGAGTCCTTCCAGCCGCGCCTCACGCTGCCGCTGTCGCTGTCCTACGACCATCGCGTCGTCGACGGGGCGGCCGCGGCCCGCTTCATCACCCACCTCGGCCGGACGCTGGCCGATCCGCGGCGGATGCTGCTGTGAGCCGCCACGACCTTGTGGTGCTGGGCGCCGGCCCGGGGGGCTACACGGCGGCCTTCCGCGCCGCCGATCTGGGGCTCTCGGTGGCGCTGGTGGAGCGCGAGCCGGAGCTGGGCGGAGTCTGCCTGAACGTGGGCTGCATCCCCTCCAAGGCGCTGCTGCACGCCGCCAAGGTGATCACCGACGCCGAGCATGGAGCCGACCTGGGCCTGGCCTTCGACCGGCCGGAGGTGGACCTGGACGCGCTGCGGAGCTCGACGGCGAAGGTCGTGGAGACCCTGACCAAGGGCCTCGTGGGCCTGGCGAAGAAGCGCTCGGTGGAGGTGGTGCGCGGAAGCGGCCGCTTCACCGGACCGAACACGCTCGCGGTGTCCGGCGAGGACGGGGAGGACCGCACGCTGGACTTCGGGCACGCCATCATCGCGGTGGGCTCGCGGCCGGTGATGCTGCCCGGCCTCCCCGAGGACCCGCGCATCATCGACTCCACCGGGGCCCTGGCGCTGGAGGACGTCCCCGAGCGCCTGCTGGTGGTGGGCGGCGGCATCATCGGCCTCGAGATGGCGTGCGTCTACGACGCCCTCGGCTCGGCGGTGACCGTGGTGGAGATGATGGGCCAGCTCATCCCGGGCTGCGACCCGGACCTGGTGGCGCCGTTGCAGAGGCGCATCGGCAAGCGCTACGAGGCCATCCACCTGGGCGTGAAGGTGGACACGATAGAGGCCGCCGACGATGGCCTGCACGTCACCTTCGCCGGCGACGACGCACCGGGGCCGGCCGTGTTCGACCGGGCGCTGATCGCCGTGGGGCGGCGCGCGAACGGCGCCGACTGCGGGGCCGACGAGGCCGGCGTCGAGGTGGACGAGCGGGGCGTGATCGCCGTGGACGAGGCCATGCGCACCAACGTCGGGCACATACTGGCCATCGGTGATGTCACCGGCGACCCGATGCTGGCCCACCGCGCCAGCCACCAGGCCAAGGTGGCGGCGGAGGTGGCCGCCGGGCACGCCGCGGCGATGGACACCACGCTGATCCCGAGCGTCGCCTACACCGACCCCGAGGTGGCCTGGGTGGGGCTCACCGAGACCGAGGCCGAGGCCGCCGGGCGCGAGGTGGAGGTGCACGCCATCCCCTGGGGCGCCAGCGGCAGGGCGCTGTCGATGGGGCGCCCCGAGGGGCGCACCAAGCTGATCGTCGACCCGGAGAGCCGCCGCATCCTGGGGGCCGGCGTGGTGGGCTCCGGCGCGGGCGAGCTGATCGCGGCGGCGGCCCACTCCATCGAGATGGGCGCCGAGGCCGGCGACCTGGCCCTGACCGTGCACCCCCACCCGACGCTCTCCGAGACGCTGATGCTGGCGGCCGAAGCCGCCGAAGGGACGATCACCGACCTCTACCTGGGGGCCGGGCGGCGCGGCGGGGACTGACCCCGGGTGAGCGAGAGCCGCCGGCCGGAGGACCACCCCCCGGCCGGCGGCGCGCCGTCAGTCGCGGGTGGCGCCCCACGTGTCGTCGTGCACGAGGGACTTCCACGGGCGGAAGGTGGCCTTGAGTGCCGGCGGCTTGCCTTCGGGGAAGGACTCCGGGTACCCGAGCGGGGTGATCGTGATGGGCTCGACCTCCTCGGGCAGGCCCAGGAGCGAGCGCACCTTGTCCTCGTTGAAGCGCATGAACTGGGTGGTGGGCACGGTGCCCAGGCCCTCGGCGCGCGCGGCCACCATCAGGTTCTCGATGGCGAAGCCGAGCGAGATGAGGTCGTCGATGCGCCCCCACTCCTTCACCCGGTCCGGGTAGTCCTTGGTGGGGACCAGCACGCCCAGGATCCAGACGGGCACGTGGCGGTAGCTGGGGAGCACCTGCTCGGCGTAGCCCCTGCCCCACTCCGCGTGCTCCTCGGCCGAGACACCCTCCTTGGGCGGGCGCATCACCGAGAAGTACTGGCCGCCGCCGTCGATCACCAACTCGGCCAGCGCGGCGCGCTTCTCGGGATCGCGCACCACCACCAGACTCCACGCCTGTGCCCCACCACCGGTGGGTGCCGACAGCGCAAGGCGCAACAGCTTGTCGACCGTCGCGTCCGGGACCGGCTTGTCGGTGTACTTGCGCACAGCGCGACGCTTGCGGATCGCGTCGAATACATCCATCTCCGCACTCCCCCTGGTGGCGAATCGTCCCGGGAAGACTAATCGAGCCCCGGCGCCGCGGTCGCCGCTCCGTCGTCGCGCCCGGGCCCGGGGTCGCGGGCGCGACGCCCTGAGCCCGCCGCAGTGGACGCCGTCCGAGAGGAGGCGGTAGCCTGCCCGCCGTGCCGTGGGGAATCCGCACACTCGGGGTCGGTGCCCCGGTGACCGCCATCGTGCTCGCACTCGCGCCGGCGCACGCCGTGGCCGTCGACGCGAGCCAGATCCTGAGCGTGGCCCGGCGCGCCTCGGTGGGTGCGGCCGGCGGTCAGTGCAAGGTCTTCGCCAACACGGTCGTCGCCTCGGCCAGCAAGGGCCGCATCGCCCTCAGCAAGTACCACGACGGCTTCCGCGAGGCGGGGGCCGTGGAGGTGCCGCTCGAGCTCGCGGGCCCGGGAGACATCATCCAGGTGATCCCGGCCGGCAGCACCGACGCCACGGCCGAGACCTTCTGGCGCCGCGGCGGACCCCTCCACACGGCCGTCGTCGAGCGCAACCTGGGTGGGCTCCGCTACGCGGTCATCGACTCCAACTGGGCCGGCAACGAGCGCATCGCCCGCCGCACCTGGGAGCCCGTGGAGTGGGCCGACTCGAAGGGCGGCGGCATCATCAAGGCCTGGCGCTTCGGCCGCGGCGGGACGGTCGCCCGCTCCGCCCTGGGCGACGGCTCGTTCGTGCGCGTCGCGGGCACAAGCGGCATCTACCGCATCGCGGGAGCCGCCCCGCTGCCCGTGCTGACCCCGACGGCGGTGGGCGGTGTGCGCTCGATCACCGAGATCGACTATCCGACCCTGAACAACCTCGCCCCCTTCCCGGTGGACGGCACCATCCTGCGCTCCGGCCCGGGCGGCCGGCTCTACCGCGTCACCGACGGCGTGCCCCGGATCCTCCCGGTGACCTTCCGGCCCGACCGACCGCCCGTGGTCATCGACCCGGCGGCGATCGCGAACGCCGGCGGGCCCGGGGCGTTCTCGCGCCTGCGCAACGTCGCCTTCATCGCGCGCGGCGCCCTCACCCGCCTGCGCGTGGTGTCGGCCCCCGCCCGCGTGCGACGCGGCACCACCGCGGTGGTGCGGATGTCGGTCGCCGGCCCGGGGGGCGTGCGCCCCGTGGGCCGGTGCAGCCTGCAGCGCCGGCGCGGGAAGCGGTGGATCGCCGCGGGGAGCGCGAACCTCACGGCCGCCGGGACCTGCGCCGTCCGGGTCCGGATCGGCGCCGCCACACTGCTGCGCGGCCGCTTCCTCGGGAGCACCGGCTGGCGGCCGGCCACAGGGCCGGGCTTCCGCATCCGTCTGCGCTGACCCGCCGGGGCGCGGGCGTCGCGACGGCAACGGCCCGGCTATCCTGCCGCCCATGGACATGGGACTCGACGGCCGCGTGGCCCTCGTGTGCGGGGCATCGGCCGGCATCGGCCGGGCGGTGGCCGAGGCCCTGGCCGCCGAGGGCGCGCGGGTGGCCATGACATCGCGCTCGGCGGAGCGCATCGAGGCCGCCGCCGCGCCGCTGGGGGCGCTGCCGATCATCCACGACACGGCCGATCTCGACGCGATCCCGGACGTGGTGGCGCGCGTCCGGGAGCACTACGGCGCACCGGTGGAGGTGCTGGTCTGCAACACCGGCGGACCGCCCGCGAACCCGGACGCGCTGGGCTTCGGCCGCGCCCAGTGGGAGGCCGCCCACCGCGCGCTGGTGCTGGCCCCGGTGGAGTTCGTGGCCGCCGTCGTGCCGGCCATGCGCGAGCGAGGCTTCGGTCGCATCGTCAACATCGTGTCCACGGCCGCGCGCGAGCCCATCCCGCCGCTGATGCTCTCCAACACCGAACGGGCGGGTGCCCTGGCGGCCTTCCGCACCATCTCCCACCAGGTGGCCGGCGACGGCGTCACGCTCAACAGCCTGCTGACCGGCCGCATCGCCACGGACCGGCTCTTCTCGCTGGCCGGCTCGCGGGAGGAAGCCGAGCGGCGCGCGCTGACCGAGGTGCCGGCCGGACGTCTGGGCGCCCCCGCCGAGATGGCCGCGGCGGCCGTCTTCCTGTGCTCCGCGGGCGCCGGCTACATCACCGGCCAGGCCATCGCGGTGGACGGGGGCCTCACCCGCGCCGTGTGAGCCGCCAGCCGATCCACGCGACCGGCCCGGCGAACCCCAGCGACACCAGCGCGAGAGCCGCGTGGACGGCGACGAAGGCGGCGCTGCGGTCGTCGCCGATCAGGTTCACCAGCCGGTTGACCCAGACGAACGCCGTCCAGGCGGCGGCGGCGATGAGGAACCAACCGGCCCTGCGCCACCAGGTGGGCGAGCCGGTCACCGGGTCCTGCTCAGCCGGTGATGCGCCCGATGATCTCGATGACCCAGGCCAGCAGGTACACCTGGATGACGGCACCCAGGTAGATGACCAGGGCCAGGACGATGGTGCCGACGGTGGCGCCGACCCATTTGGCGGCGTTGGCTGCGGAAGGGTTCATGGATCGGAACCCTACCCACCCACCCGGTCGCCGGGAAGGTGGGCGCGACGACAGGGCCACCCGCCCCTCGACACGGGGCGACCCGTCCCACGCGCGGCGTCCTCCTAGACTCCCCCCGTCCCCCGTCCCCCGACCCGGAGAGCCGATGTCCGACGACGCCCCCGCGCCCACCCCAGAGGAGACGCGCGCCATCCTGCTGGATCAGATCGCGGCGCACGCGCGCCGAGCGCCCAACGCCACCACCCTGCTGCGACTGGCCGAGGCCTGGGCCTGGCTGCAGGACCCCTCCCAGCCGCACGGCGGTCGCAGCGAGGAGTGACGCGGCGTGGCGCCGGCAACCCAGCCGGCGCCCCTCTCCCTATTCCAGGGAGGTGCCGAGCAGGTAGGTCGTGGCGAAGAAGACGATGGCGCTGACCACGGTGATGCGGTCGAGGTTCTTCTCCACGATGGCCGACGAGCCGCCGTACGAGCCGCTGGTGGACCCCACGCCGAAGGCTCCGGAGAGGCCGGCGTCCTTCCCGCTGTGCAGGAGGACCAAGAAGATCAGGAGCACGCAGTTGATGGCGTGCACCACGACATAGGCGGTGGTCATCGGCGGGACGGTACCATGCCGACCCCGGATGAGCGACACCTCCCCCACGCCGCCGCAGATCGACGCCCTGCCGCTGCTCAACCCGTCCGAGTTCCCGGACTGCCTCGTGTGCGGCCCGGCCAACCCGGAGGGCCTGGGTCTCCGGATCCACCGCGACGGCACCGACGCCGTGGCCCGCTATACGCCGCGCTCCACGCAGATCGGCTACCCAGAGCGGGTGCACGGCGGCCTGATCGGGATGCTGGTGGACGAGATGCTGGTGTATGCCGGCGCCCCGCACGACCTGTGGGGGATGACCGCCAAGGTTCGCTACTGGCTGCGCCGCCCCATCCCGGTCGGCCACGAACTGACCCTGCGCGGCCGGATGGTCCAGCACTCGGGCCGCGGCTTCCGGGCGGTGGTGACCGTGCACCTGCCCGACGGGACCCTGGCAGCCGAGGGGGAGGGCATGTGCGTCGTCCGCCAGGCACCGCCGCCGGCCGGGCCGGATGGCTGAGCGCCCGCTCAGGCCGCGGCGCCCTCGTGCCGATGCCCTCCCGGTGACCCCGCCTCCGTCCTCACCACGCGTCTCCCCGGACGATCTGGCGCGTATCGAGCGCGAGGCCAACCGCCGGGCCAGCGGCGAGAAGCTGCCCGGCCCCGAGGCCAAGGCGCCGGCGTGCGAGAGCTGCGGGGCCCCCACCGTGCGCTGGGGAGGCCTGTGCACGCCGTGTCGCGACCGCCTCCTGCGGGCCCGCCGACCCGAGGACGGACCGGCGGGGTAGCCTGCCGGCATGGAGATCCGCGCCCGGGACGAGGCCGTCCCCTTCACCACGGTCGACGGCAGCACGATCCGCTCGCTGCTCGACCTGTCCGTGGCCCCCGTGCAGCATCAGAGCCTTGCCGAGGCCACCATCGAGGCCGGCGCCGGCACCGTGCGCCACCACCACCGGGTCTCCGAGGAGATCTACTACCTCGTGGAGGGCGAGGGCTCGATGGAACTCGACGGCGAGGTGCGACCGGTCCGCGCCGGCGACGCCGTCCTGATCCCGCCGGGCGCCTGGCACCAGATCACGGCCTCGCCGGCGGGCCCCGTGCGCCTGCTGTGCTGCTGCGCTCCCCCCTACCAGCACGACGACACCTACTTCGAGTAGGCCGAGAGGGGCTCGGTACGTCCGGCCCCGTGCGCGCCCACTACCATCGTGCGGCACGCACCTGACCCGCCGAGGAGCACCGTGAGCGACCGACTGATCCGCCTGGGGCACAGCCCGGACCCCGACGACGCGTTCATGTTCTACGCGCTGGCCGAGGGCCTGATCCCCACCGACGGGTTCCGCTTCGAGCACATCCTGCGCGACATCGAGACGCTCAACGACTGGGCCAAGGAGGGGCGCCTGGAGGTGACCGCGGTCTCCATCCACGCCTACGCCTACCTGTCGGACAAGTACCGCCTGCTGCCCCACGGGGCCTCCATGGGCGAGGGCTACGGCCCGATGGTGGTGGTGCGCGAGGGGGCCTCGATCGAGCCGGAGCAGCTGCCGCGCCTGCGCGTGGCGGTGCCCGGCCTGCTCACCAGCGCCTTCCTGGAGCTCCAGCTGGCCGTGGGGCGCATCGCCGAGCCGGTCATCACCCCCTTCGACCGCATCCTGGACGTGGTGGAGGCCGGCGAGGTGGATGCCGGCCTGGTCATCCACGAGGGCCAGCTCACCTACAAGACCCAGGGGCTACGCTCGATCCTGGAGCTGGGCGAATGGTGGCGCGACCTCACCGGCGGCCTGCCGCTGCCGCTGGGCGGCAACACCGTCCGGCGCGACCTGGACGAGGGCGACACGATGCCGCGCCTCTCGCGCCTGCTGCGCGGATCGATCGCCTACAGCCTGGAGCACCGGGCGCCCGCGCTCGCCCACGCCGAGCGCTTCGGCCGCGGCCTGGACGACAAGCTCGCCGACGAGTTCGTGGGCATGTACGTCAACGAGCGCACGCTCGACTACGGGGACGACGGGCGGGCGGCCGTGGAGGAGTTGCTGCGCCGCGGGCACGAGGCCGGCCTGATCCCTCACACGCCGACGGTCGACTGGGTCGAGGACTAGGCGGACCGATGGCCCCCGAGCGGGACTGGCAGCGCGAGATCGACGAATGGACCGAACGGTTCCGCGGGGTCGCGGATCCTCCGGAGCCGTTCGCCACGGCGATCCGCGACGGTTGGACCGACGCCATGCGCGAGACCCTGGCCCGCGACGCCCAGGAGTACCTGGAGCGCCACGAGGGCTGGATCGCCCAGATCAGCGGCGGCGGCATGGATCTGGTGCGCTTCGACTGCAAGAGCGGGTCATGCACGGTGTGCGCCCCCTACTGCGGCTGCGCGTACAGCCTGCAGGTCGAGGACTCCGAGCTCCCGCCGCCGCCGCCGCTGCCGATCTGCCCCGCGTGCCGGCACACGCTGAACCTGCTGACGCCGTTCTTCATGCAGGGGATGGGCCTGGACATGGACGACCTCATCGAGAACTCGGTCCCCTTCACCCCGCCCGACTGACCGTCCCACGGGGCCCTACTCCACCTCCACCTCCACCGCGGCCGCCGCGGCGGGGGGCACCTCCACGCTGCGGCCGTCGTCCACCCTCAGCGACATGGGACCGCCGTAGGGGGCGATGTCGCCGACGGCGATCCGGGCGCCGGGCACCAGGCCCCTGTCGGCCAGGTAGCGCAGGAGCTCGTCGTCCCGGTCGTCCACCCGGGCCACCTGCGCGCGAGCGCCCACCGGCAGGTCCGAGAGCGGCCGTACGACGGCCTCGGCCACCACGCCGGTCGCGGAGGGGATCGGATGACCGTGCGGATCGTGGGCGGGGTGCCCCATCGCGGCGGCCATGCGCTCGGCCACGTCGGCCGAGACGTGGTGTTCGAGCACCTCGGCCTCGCGGTGCACCTCGTCCCACGACATCCCCAGCCGGGTGGCCAGGTACGTCTCGAGGATGCGGTGGTGGCGCACCACCTCCAGCGCCGCGCGGAGTCCGAGTTCGGTGAGCTCGGCCCCCTGGCGCTTGACCTGACGCACGTAGCCCAGCGCGTCGAGGCGCTTCAGCATGTTGCTGGCGGAGGCGGTCGTGACCGACAGGGCGTCCGCGACCTGGGTGGTGGTCACCGCGCCCGCGTCGGTGCGCCCGGACTCGGTGAGCTGGTACATGGCCTTCAGGTAATCCTGGACCGCCGGGCTGGGTCGCTCCACCGGGCTCCTCCTTCCGCGATCGCGAAGCCCTCCGGGCGGACAACGCGTGCGTTCCCGGACTTTATCGCGCCCGGACGGGGGGCCACATCACAACGACACGTTGCAGGACGCACATAACCTCCTAACATCTTGCTGCGAGGGTTCGCACATGGCCACAATGCTCAGCGGCCTCCGCGAGAGAGGGCCCGTCTCCGCGGGCTTCGGGGGCGCGCCACGTCTGACACTCGCTCAGATGGACCTGTTCGCCGGCTTGCCCGAGCGCGACATGATGATGCTCGAGAGCCGCATGCCCATGGTGCGCTGGCCCCGCGGGGCCGACATGCCCGACACGCTCAACCGGCCCGACACGCTGCACATCGTCCGAGAAGGACGTCTGGCCGTGTTCGAGTGCACCGCACCCGGCCACGAGATCATGATCTCGCTGCAGGACGCCGGCTCGGTCTACTCGACCCTCGGATCGACGCCCGCCGCGTCCATCGCCGCGCTCGAGGACGCCGCCATATCGGCGCTCCCGGGGCGGGCCGTGGAGAACCTCATCGCCCGCTACCCGCGGCTGGGCCGGAACCTGGCCGAGATGCTCTCGGACCGGGTCGCGATGTTGTGCGAGACCGTGGCCCTGGTGAGCGAGATGAGGGTGGAGGATCGCCTGCGGGCACGCCTGCACCAGCTCGCCGAGCGTTTCGGCGTGACCACGCGCGACGGCGTCGAGTTGCGCCTGGAGCTCACCCACGCCCAGTGGGCGTCCCTTGTGGGGGCGTCACGCGAGGCCGTGACCACGGCCTTCAGCAAGCTGCGCTCGAACGGCACGGTCGAGATGGACGGGCGCACCGTGACCATCCCCTGGGAGGTCATGAGGTCCCACGCCGAGACCGCTGCCGAGATGATCGCCTCACGAGCGGACTGACCGATGCGCCGGCGGCTCCCCCTTTCGGGGGAGTGCGTCGGCGATGCGCGACGGAGAGCATGGTGCGATCCTCCCCCTGAGGGTGGCCCCACCCGGGCCGGACCGGCGTTCCTGACGGATCGCCGCCACTTGGAGTCACCTCTGACCCGCGCCGCCTCATCGCCGACCGTGAGCCCCGCCTGCCGGACCGGGGCAGCCTCGTCGTGAGGCGCGGTCCCGGGACCTCGCGCCGGCGCCGTCTCCTGCGCACGCTGGCGGCCGTCGTGGCTGTGAGTGCCGGGGTCGCCGCGGCACCGGCCGGCGCACAGGCGATCGAGATCCAGGTGGGAGACCTGCTGCGGGTGACCGTGGCCGCGCCGGCCGCGCCGGGCGCCGAGCCGCCCCCGCTGGTGCACATCACCTCCCCGGGCGCCGAGGCCGCCGCGCCGGTCGCGCCTCCCGCTCCCGCCGCCACCCCGGCGCCACCGCCCGCCACCGCCACGGCGCCCGACCCGGCGCCGGCCGCGCCGGCGGAGGCCGCCGCCGAGCCGGCTCCGCCCACCGCCGCGCCCACGCCGCTTCCGGCGCCGCCAACCGCGCCGGCCGTCGCCCCTCGCGCAGCCGGGACACCGGAGCCGGCGCCCGCCGCAGCCGCCCCCAGCACGGGGGCGACACCGGAGCCGGCGCCCGCCGCCGCACCGCCCGCGCCCACGCCCCCACCCCCACCGACGCCCGCCGCGGCGGCGCCACGGGACCCCGCACCGGCACCGGCGGCCCCGGTGCTGCCCGCCGCAACCGGGCCCGCGGCCGCACCGCCGGCTCCGGCGGCCGCTCCCGCACCGGACCCCGTCGGCGACCTGCTGGGGGCGGCCACGGGTCTGCTGACACCGGTCGTGGAGGGGGTGCTGGCACCGGTCCGCCCCGTGCTGGCCGGGGTCGTGGAGCCGGTTCTGGCCACCGCCGTCGCACCCTTGACGCCCGTGGTCGAGAGCCTCACGGCGCCACTCGCACCCGTGCTCGCGCCGGTCACGGCTCCGCTGGACCCGATCCTGCGCACGGTCTCCCCCGCCCTCGCCGACACCCTCGCCACCGCGTCCGCGACCGCGCCGCCCCCGCCCGCTCCTCCTGCGGAACCGGCGCGGTCGCCGGATGCCGCCCCGGTCCGGGCCGAGAGCGACGCGCCGCCGTCCACGGTCCCGCGTGCTCCGCCGGCCTCCCCCGCGGCACCGTCCCCGCAGCCCACCCCTCCGCCGGCGACCGCGGCGGGCGGCGAGCCGCGCCGCGATGCCCGTGAGGGACCGGCACCGGCGTCCGCCGCCCCGGAGTCCACGACCCCCCGGCCCCCGTCCGCGCTGACCGCTGCCGCGGACCCGCCGCCCGCCGCCGACTCGGCGGGCACGGCCACCCCGGACGACCACGATCCCGAGCGGTCTCCCGAGGAGCGCCGCTCACCGAATGAGGCCCCTCCGGCGCCCGCGCCCCAGGGCCTCGGCTCCGGTGGCACCGGCCCCCAGGCCGGCGGCGCAACCCTGATGCGGGTCGGCGGACCTGCGACGCCACCGCCGACCGCTCCACGGGCCCTGACACAACTGGCCCAGAGCCCGCCGCGCCCCATCGCGATCACCCCCCCGGAGCGCCCCGGATAGAGCCGGCCGGTCCCCCGACCGTCCGTTCTCTCAGGCCGCGCGAGGTCCCCAGGGCCCCCGCGGACCGCCGATTCCGAGGAGTGCTCACATGAGCTCCGTGCTCCCCACCGCCGGCCCCATCGCCGGCACCATCGACTCGACCATCGAGCGCCTGCGCGACGAGGTCGCCGACGCCTCGACCATGGCCCACCTGGCCTCCGGCTCGCCGGACGGGCTCGCCCGCCTGACGTTGAGTGGCCGCTTCACCGACCTGAATCCGGCCGTCGAGCGCCTGCTGGGCTGGTACCCCGAGGTGCTGCGGGGCCGCGCCCTGTGCGCGCTGGCCCACCCCGGCGACCGCCAGGGGTGCGAGCTGCGCCTGGCCCGCCTGGTGGCGGCCTGTGAGGCCGGCACCGAGGACCCCGAGGAACGCATCCTGATGCGCGCCCGCCGCGTGGACGCCCACTGGTCGTGGCTGGAGGTCCACCTGCGGTGCGAGCGGGATCAGGCCGGCCGGCCGGCCGGCCTGGTGGCGGCCCTGCGCTCGGTGGACGAGCGCCACGGCGCCCACCTGATGGAGCGGCGGCGCACCGGCGAGCACGCCGCGATGCACCGCATCGGGCTGGGGATCGCCCGCGGGGTCGCCGGCGGGGACCTGTGCGCCCTCGCGGCGGGCGAGTTGGTCGGCGTGCTGGGCGGCCAGGCCGCACTGGCGTACCGCGCGGAGCCCGGATCCGGCACCATCGAGTGCCTGGCCTCGGCCTGGCGGGACGAGTTCGGCGACGCCCACACGGACGCCCTCGACGAGCCGCTGGATGCCGACGGCCCCGCGGCGCGCGCGATCGCGACCGGCATGCCCGTGAGCGTGCATTTCGCCGAGTGCACCTCGGACCACGGGCGCGGCCTGGCTCTGCTGTGGAGCACGGCGATCGCCGTACCGGTGCCGGACATGGGCGACGGCCGCCCCGGCGCCCTGGTGAGCGTGCACGGACACGGCGAGCCGGCGCCCCCGGAGGGGGCCGATCGGGTCCTCGCCGCGGCCGGCGAGCTGGTGGGGGCCGCCATGGCCGGCGCCTGAGCGGAGCGATCGGGCACCCGGGAACGGCCGGCAGCCATCGCTCACAGGGCCCTTCCGCAGAGCGCGGCCCGTCCGTCCGTCCGGACTGACACCCTTCACACGACCCATCCATCCGTATAGCCTGGACATCACTTAGTCGAGTGATTAGCCCGACGACGCCCGTGGTGGTCCGCGCCGCGCGCAAGGAACGCCCCACCGTCGGCCTGGTCCCCCGTCAGACACCATCGCGCCCCGGCGCATCAGGAGGTTCCGTACGTGAACAACGTCTCCGCACCGCCCACGCGACCCCGTCGCCGCAGGGCCCCCGCCATCTTCGCGGCCTCGGTCGCCGCGGCCGGAGTGGCCGCCTTCGCACCCGGCGCCAACGGCGCCACCGTCGTCCAGCCCCCCAACCAGGGCTTCGACACCGACGCCTCCAACTGGACGGCCACCGACAGCTGCACGCTGTTGGACGGCTTGGTGGGCGGCCTGGTGGTTTCTGACACCGGCGAGGCCACCCCGATCACGCCGGCGCTGCTCCAGGACCTGCTGGACGGGCTGCTGGGCGGCACCGGCTCGGACCCCGCGCTCGGCGGCCTGCTGAGCGGTCTCCTCGGCAGTGGCAGCGGCACCATCACCCCCGGCGGTGAGGGTCTCCTGCAGGAGCTCGTCAACGCCCTGACCGGCGGCGGTGCCAACTCGGAGGACCTGCTCACAGGCGATGGTCTCCTGGACCTCAGCGACCTGATCGGCACCCTCAACGGCCTCACCAACGGCTCGGTGTCCAACATCGTGGCCCTGCTCGAGTCGCTGGGGATCACCTGCAACACCACCGCCGGCTTCACGGGCGCCGACGGCAACCCGGCCGGCGCGCTGGAGTTCTCGGTGTCCGGCCTGCTCCCGAGCGCGGTCAACGCCCTGCAGCTGCTGGGCAAGGGCGAGGCCACCTTCCGCTCGTCGGACTTCACCTACATCGGCGGCACCCCGACCGCCGTGGCGTTCAACTTCGACGCCAAGGCCGACCTCGAGAACCTGCTGGAGATCGGTTCCGGCCTGCGCCTGGTGGGCACCCTGGAGCGGATCGACCAGCCGGGCAGCCTCACCCTGGGCAGCTACGACTTCACCGGGTCCATCCCCTTCCAGACCCGCGGTCTCGAGCTGCCGGCGGACGCGCTGGTGCCCGGCGCCTCGTACCGGATCATCCTCCAGGTCGAGACGCTCGGCACGCTGAACCTGCTGGCCAGCACCCAGCGACTGCTGCTGGACAACATCCGGCTGGCCGCCACGACCCCCAACGGCTCGGGCGGCCCGGGGGGCAGCGGCACCGGTGACGGCGCCGGCGGCCTCGGCGCCTGCACCACCAACATCGTCGAGCCGGCGCCCGCCCGCCAGAACAGCTCGCGCGGCACCATCGCGCTGAGCCGCGAGCAGTTGCTGATCAACCAGCGCATCTCGCAGGCCGGCGTGCGGCGGGTGAACTCGGTGCTGGACAAGTTCCAGGGCGGGCTCACCAGCCGGGACTTCCAGGACTGCACAATCGGGTCGCAGAAGTTCGCCCCGGCGCTGACGGCCGCCATCGCGGTCGGCGCGGCGGCGGGACCGGCGTCGCCGACCGAGGTCCAGGGCCCCCGCCCCGTGCGGGAGCGCGTGCCCGGTACCGGCAACCCGGAGGACGTCGCGCTCAGCCGCGCGCAGCTGATCATCAACCAGCGGATCTCGCAGGCGGCCGTGCGCCGCGTCAACGCGATCACCGACCGGATGAACGGCCGCATCTCGGCGGGCGACTTCCGCCGGGGCAGCCTCGAGGCCGTCACGCTGAACTCGGACGGGCGCTCGATGTTCGCGAACGCGCTGCCGAACGCCGGCGTGCTCAGCTCGACGTTCGTCCCGTTCGACATCGCGCGCCGGCCCGGCGAGGGCTCCGGGCAGTTCACGCTCAGCCGCCAGCAGCTGCTGATCAACCAGCGGATCTCGCAGGCGGCCGTCCGCCGCATCAACGCCATCCGCGCGCAGCTCGCGGTGGGGCTGACCGGTGAGAACGTCCGGAACGGCGGCCTGTCGCGCTCGACGCTGGCGCCGTCGATCCAGCTCGGTCAGCGCTAGCCGACCGGCTACGGGGGCGGCGCCCGGCGCCGCCCCTCTCCCGCCGCCCCCACCACGGGGGCGGCGCCGGGGATCTCCCCCGCCACACCGCCCCAGAGGCCAAGTGTGACGATGAGGACTTTCGCTCGGCCCTACATTCAGTGTAGCGTGCCGTCATCACCCAATCGAGGGATGGTGAACGGACGACTCCGCTCCCTGTCCCGATCCGCTCGGCTGCCAAGGAGGACCACCCGTGAGTCCCGTTCCGGTGAAGAACCGCCGCCCGCGCGCGAAGCGCGTGCCGGCCCTGATCGCGGCCACGGCCGCCGCCGCGGGCCTGGGTCTGCTGGCTCCGTCGTTCGCGAACGGCGCGACCGCCACGTACCCGGCCAACCAGGCCTTCGAGGTCAACGCCGACGGCTGGACCTCGACCGACGCCACCTGCCGCCTCGTGGGCGGTGTCGTCACGATCACCGACGGCACCGCGCAGGTGCAGCTGCTGGCGCTGCTGAACGCCGCGCTCCTGGACCCCGACGTCGACGTCGACGCCGGCCAGTTGCTGGCCCTGATCCAGCAGCTCGGGCTGGGCGGGGTGCTCGATCTGGCCGACCCCGTCCTGACCACGGTCATCCCGCAGGTGGACGGCCTGGCGACGCAGATCGCCCAGATCCTCACCGACGCCGGCATCCTGTGCACCGTCACCAACGAGTTCACCGCCGAGGACGGCAACCCGGCGGGCAGCCTGCGCACCCGCGTGCAGGCCCTGGTGCCCGAGACGGCCAACGCGACCGGTCTCCTCGGCGAGGGGTCTGCGCAGTGGACCTCCGACCCCTTCACGTACGACCTCCCCGGCGACGCGCTGCCCGGCTCGATCGCGGTGGACGCGAAGGCCGTGATGACGGCGCTCGTCGCCGCCCAGAAGGACTTCACCGTGACCGTCACCCTGCAGCGCCTCGACGGGGGCGGCGCCGTGGAGGCCTCGCAGGTGCTCGACACGTTCACGCGCGGGGTGGACGATTCGGCCTTCACCACCTCCGGCGACGCCGTCCCGGGAGGCTTCCTGGTGGCGGGTTCCCAGTACCGGATCGTTCTCGGGATCACCTTCACCGAGCTGCTGAACGTGCTGGGTGGCCCCTCGGACCTCCTCCTCGACAACGTCGTGCTGACCGCCAGCACGGCCGAGACCGGGCCCACGGGGCCCACGGGGCCCACCGGCGAGACCGGCGCGACGGGTGAGACCGGTGAGACCGGGCCGACGGGCCCCGGCGGCGAGGACGGGGCCACAGGGCCGACCGGGCCGGGCGGCGAGGACGGGGCCACCGGGCCGGCCGGGCCGGGCGGCGAGGACGGCACGCCCGGCGGGTCCGGGGCCACCGGTCCCGCCGGCCCGACCGGCGCCAGCGGCCAGCCGGGTGGGCAGATCAACATCAACACCCTCCAGCAGTGCCGCACCACCGTGATCCGGCCGATCGAGCCTGTGGTGAGCGACGCCAGCGGCACGGTGGCCCTCAGCCGCCAGCAGCTGGTGATCAACCAGCGGATCTCCCAGGCCGGGGTGCGCCGGGTGAACACGGTGATCGACAAGCTGACCGCGGGCCTCACCAGCGAGGACTTCCAGAGCTGCAACCTGGGCCCCGAGGAGTTCTCGCCCGCCCTCGTGCAGGGCGTGCAGGCCGGCGCCCCCGCGGGCCCGGTGGTGCCCGCGGCGCCACCGCGGGCCACGGCCAACCGGGCCGAGGGCGGCCTGGACCCCAGGGGCTACAGCCTCAGCCGCCAGCAGCTGCTGATCAACCAGCGCATCGCGCAGGCGGCCGTGAGGCGGGTCAACGCCATCCGGGAGCGCCTGGACGGCAACCTCACCGCCGGCGACATCCGCGTGGGTGGCCTGGACCGCACGCGCCTGAACGCGGCCTCGAACACCCTGTTCGTGGTCCCGCTGCCCGCCGCGGGCGAGGTCAACACGGCCTTCGTGCCGCTCGGGATCGCCCAGCGCCCGCCCGGCAACCCCGGGACCGTGCGGCTGACGGCACAGCAGTTGCTGATCAACCAGCGCATCTCGCAGGCGGCGGTGCGCAGGATCAACGCCGTCAACGCCCAGCTCGCCGTCGGCCTGACCGGCGACAACGTCAAGGACGCGGCGCTGTCGCGCTCCAACCTCACCCCCGACATCCAGGCGGGTGACCTCACCGGGCTGCAGTAGCACGGGAGACATCGCGCGGGACCCGAGGGGCGGCCGTCGGCCGCCCCTCGCCGTGCCCGGGTCCCCCCTGGGAGGGACGGACGCCCCACCGGGCGCACACCTATGATGGCTCCATGGCCGGCCCGTCCCGCACGCCGTCTCCCGAACTGCCCGGCGACGGGCCGCTGATCGCCGCCGCCGGCCTCACCGAACGCCAGCACGACGTCTACCGGCTCAGCCGCCAGGGGCTCAGCCCCGCCGAGATCGCCCGCGAGCTGTCGGTGTCGGACAACACGGTGCGCGACTGCCTGGCCCAGGTGCGACGAAAGGTGGCCCTGGCCCTGAGGAGGGCCGAGATACAGGCCGCTGCCAACGCCGAGCGGGCCGGCGAACCCGACTGACCGCGATTGCCGGCTGCGCGGCCCGGGTCGCGCGGTGACTCAGGCCGGCCGGGACGGCTCCGAGACGGACCGTGGCCGCGCTCCGGCGAGCCGGTGCATGTCGGCGATGCCCCGGAAGAGCGCCTTGTTGGTACTCACATCACCCGGTGCCGCCACCCCGAGTTCGCCCGCCAGGCGGCCCACCCAGGTCACCAGTGCGGGCGGCGGTGGCGAGCCACCGTCCTCGAGCGCCAGCTCGAGCAGCCGTGCGCCGAGCGCGCGGAGCTGACGCAGCGCGATGGCCCCGGCCGGGGAACCGTGGGCGGCAGGCGACGCCGGGGGCGCCGTCCTGGTGAGGGCCGGCCCGGTGTAGAGCGGACCGCTGGGCGCTCCGGGCAGGAACCTCAGCGCCAGTAGCGGCCGGCCGGCCGGCGAGAGCGCCCGGCGGACGATGCTCGCCCGCAGCATCGCCGGCTCCCGGCCCGAGAGACCCACCTCCACGACCACCTCACGAGCCGAGCCGGCCAGGGCGCCGAACATCTCCACCTGGACGCCGCCCAGCGACACGTCGACGGTCCGCCCCGCTGCAGCCGAGGTGCCGGTCCGGAGGACCACCGGCAGGCCGAGGGAGATACGCGGCTCGCAGCGCCGGTCCTCCATCGTCGACCCTGAGACAGTCGAGGTCACCGCCCACCCCCGCCGCGGTCGCCGTGCTCGTCGGCCGCCACAGGTGGCGACCCTCCCGCGTCACCCTACAGAGTGAGCGTGCGCAGCCACCAGGCGCCGACGACGCCCATCCGCCGTACCTACCCCCGGACACTCTCACTCGTTAGAGTGATAGCGATGAGGTTCGTGAACACCAGATCCGCCGAGTGGCCCTCCCGTCAGCGCGGGGCGCCCTCGCACAGCGCGGTCAGGTGGGCGTCGGCCACGACGGCCATCCACAGGGCGGTCCGCTGGAGCGGTGTCAGACGGCGCTCCTCGGCCGCGATGCGCGCCCGCAGGTCGGCGGCGGTCCACTCCCCGGACTCGAGACCGGCCGTCGCCGTCGCGCACATCGTGCGGGCCCGCGACCTGGCGACATCGCCCTCCCACTCCGCCGGGAACCGCGCCGTGTCATCCGCCATCTCCTGCACCCCCAGTGGTCGCCGTCCCTCCTGGCATCGGCACGTCGGCGGGGGGCCTCGAGGCCGATCCGCAGCGGTGTGCAGAGCCTCGACCTCGGAGAGCCTGCGGTGATCGTTCCCGAACCCGCCCAGAGCGACGGAGCGCCGCCGGATCTCCGCGACGCGGAGGCCATCGTCTTCGGCGACCGCGCGCGGCGACGTCCCGGGATGCCGCCGGGGCCCCGGTCCGCGGAGCTCACCCAGCGGGAGCGGGAGATCCTGCTGATGGTCTCCCAGGGCCTGTCCAACGGCGACTCGGCCCGGGTGCTGGAGCTGAGCATCGAGACCGTCAAGAGCCACATGAGGAGGGTGCTCGGCAAGCTGGGAGCCCGCAACCGCTGCCACGCGGTGGCCCTGGCCTACGAGTACGGGATCCTCAGCCCGGGCGGACTGAAACGGATCACCTACGAGTCGCCGGCGCTCCGCCGCGAGGAGGAGTGAGCGCTCCTCAGGCCGGCGCGCGCGAGGCGCGCAGTGCCTCGACCGCCACCGAGAAGCGCTCCGCTGCTGCGGCGGCGAGGACGGCCCGGCCGGCACCGGCCTCGGCCGCGAACTGCTCCATGGCCGCCACCACCTCGCCCAGCAGCGGCGCCACCTCGGCGCGCTGACTCTCCAGCCGGGCGTCCTCGAGGCGCTGCGCCAGCAGGCGCCCGTGCGCCGTGCGGGCCCGGTCGACCAGGGTGTCCAGTTCCGGCGCGAGCGCGCGCAGCGCCGCGGGCCGGGCCACCGGGCCCACCCGCTCGAGCGCATCCGAGAAGGCGGACACCGCCGCGGCGGCCTCGTCGGAGTCGGCGAGGTAGCGCTGGGCGGAGACCGTGGTGCCGTCGGCCACGGTGGCAGCCGACGGACCCAGGGGGTCGCCGCCGCAGCCCGCCGCCGCGAGCGCGAGGGCGATCAACAGCGAAACGGCGCGCGCCGGGGACCTCACGGCGCCTCCCGCAGATCGGCCGCCATCGCGTCGACCGCATCGAAGAAGCCGGCGCTCGCGCGGGCCAGCGCCGGCGGAGCGTCGCCCGCCGCCAGCGAGTCGGCCGCCGCGTCCATCCGGGCCCGCACCGACTCATAGCCCTCCACCAGGCGCCGCTGCTGGGCGCGAAGGCCAGGGTCGGCGACCGGCAGGACACGGAAGCGCGCGAGGGCGTCGTCGGCCTCGGTGATGATCTCGTCCAGCGACTCGCGGGAGGGCGCAGATCCCTCGGGGTCCTCCGCCCGGCCGGAGATTGCCGAGGCCAGGCGCCCGAGGGGCTGGAACAGCTCCTGTGCCGAATCCACATAGCCCTCGGCGGGCGCCGTGGAGGCGGCGGGGGTCGGCCGCTCGTCGCAACCGACGAGGCCAGTAGCGGCGAGGGCGGCGATCAGCGTCGCGAGGCCGTGTCGAGGGCGCATCCTCCGGATGCTAGAGCACGTCCGCGCCGCCGCGCTGATGTTGCGCCGGGGGCGGCACGGGGTGGGCTATCCTCGGGCGCGCCCGACCGCCGCGGGCACCCCGGCCGCACGTCATGGCCGCGCCCGACCGCCCTGGAGGCATCCACCGTGACGTCCGACGCGATCCCCCTCGCGCTGTCCTATGACGACGTGCTGCTGGTCCCCCGCCGCAGCGATGTGCGCTCGCGCGCCGACACCGACGTCCGCAGCCGCTTCACGCGGGCCCTCGGGCTCGCGGTGCCGGTGGTCTCGGCCAACATGGACACCGTCACCGAAGCGGAGATGGCCGTGGCGATGGCACGCGCCGGGGGCATCGGGGTGATCCATCGCTTCCTCACCCTGGAGGAGCAGGTGGCCGAGGTCCGCCGGGTGAAGCGCGCCGAGGCGCTGGTGATCGAGGACGCGCGCGCCGTGGGGCCCGACACACCCGCCCAAGCGGCCGGGGAGATCATGCGCGTCGAGGCGGTCTCCGGTCTGGTCGTGGTGGACGACGAGCACCGGGTGGTCGGCATCCTCACCGCACGCGACATGCGGGCCCACGTCGACGCCGGCCAGACCGTGGCCGACCTCATGACCCCGCGCGAGCGCCTGGTGGTCGGCCCGGCGGGGATCGGCGCGGAAGAGGCCGCATCGCGCCTGACGGCCGCGCGGGTGGAGAAGTTGCCGCTGGTGGACGACGCCGGCCGCCTGGCGGGTCTCATCACCCTGCGCGACATGGACCAGCGGGCCGAGCGGCCCCACGCGACGAAGGACCCGCGCGGCCGGCTGGCGGTGGCCGCCGCGATCGGTGTTCGGGGCGACTACCTGGAGCGTGCGGCATCCCTGGTGGAGGCCGGCGCCGACGCGCTGGTGATCGACATCGCCCACGGGCACGCCGACCACGCGCTCACGGCGCTCGCCGCCGTGCGCGCCGCGCTGCCGGCCGGCGCCCAGGTGGTGGCCGGGAACGTGGCGACGGCGGCGGGCGCCCACGACCTGATCGAGGCCGGTGCGGACGCGGTGAAGGTGGGCGTGGGGCCCGGCTCGGTGTGCACCACCCGCGTGGTGGCCGGGGTGGGCGTGCCGCAGTTGTCGGCGATCATGGACTGCGCCCCGGTGTGCCGGCGGGCCGGCGTGCCCCTGATCGCCGACGGCGGCATCCGCGCGGGCGGCGACGTGGCCAAGGCCGTGGCCGCCGGGGCGTCGACGGTGATGGTGGGCAACCTCCTGGCCGGCACGCCCGAGAGCCCCGGGGTGGTGGTGAGCCGCTCCGGGCGCAAGGTGAAGGTGTACCGCGGCATGGCGTCGGCCGGCGCCGCCGCCAGCCGGCGCGGCCTGGAGGGCGAGACCGACGAGGGCGAGTTCACACCGGTGGTTGCCGAGGGCGTGGAGGCAGTGGTGCCGCTTCGCGACCCGGTGGCCAGCATCGTCCACGACCTGGTGGGGGGCCTGCGCTCGGGGATGAGCTACAGCAACGCCCACAGCATCGACGAGATGCACGAGCGGGCCGGTTTCGTGCGCATCACGCCGGGCGGACTGCGCGAGAGCCACCCCCACGACGTGGACCTTTAGGCTGCGGGCTGCCTCCACCCACCCGTCCGTCCCCGGACCGATCGCATCAGGAGTGTCGTGACGACCCGCCTCGCCGACCCGGACCTCTGCGTCACCACCATCCGCACCCTGGCCATCGACGCCGTCCAGCGCGCCAACAGCGGCCACCCGGGCGCTCCGATGGGACTGGCGCCGGTGGCGTGGACGCTGTTCTCGTCGCACCTGCACCACTCGCCGGCCACCCCGGACTGGCCGGGGCGCGACCGCTTCGTCCTGTCGGCCGGGCACGCCTCGGCGCTGCTGTACGGCCTGCTGCACCTGACCGGCTATGAGGTGTCGCTGCAGGACCTGCGCGACTTCCGCACGCTGGGCTCCGCCACCCCCGGGCACCCCGAGCGCGGCGACACACCCGGCGTGGAGATCACCACCGGGCCGCTGGGCCAGGGCTTCGCCAACGCCGTGGGCTTCGCGCTGGCCGAGTCGATGCTGGGCGCGCGCTACAACCGCCCCGACCACACGATGTTCGGCCACCGCACGTGGTTCATCTGCTCGGACGGCGACCTGATGGAGGGGATCTCCCACGAAGCCGCCTCGATCGCCGGCTTCCTCGGCCTCGAGCGCCTGATCGGCATCTGGGACGACAACCGCATCAGCCTGGACGGCCCCACCGACCTGGCCTTCGGCGAGGACGTCCCCGCCCGCCTCGCGGCCTGCGGGTGGCGCGTGATGCACATCGAGGACGGCAACGACCTGGAGGAGATCGAGCGCGTCCTGGTGGCCGCCTCGGTGCCCGACGGCCGCCCGACGCTGATCCGTTGTCGCACCAACATCGGCTTCGGCTCGCCCGCCAAGCAGGACACCAGCGGCGCCCACGGCGCCCCCCTCGGCGCCGATGAGGTGCGCGCCACCAAGGCGGCCTACGGCTGGCCCGAGGACGCCGAGTTCCTGGTGCCGCCCGAGGTCGACGCCTGGCGCGCCCACATGCGCGCCCGCGGCCTCGAGCTGGAGGCCGGCTGGCGCGCCCGGATGGACGCCTACGAGGGCGCCTTCCCCGCCGAGGCCGCCGAACTACGCCGCGTCCTGGCCGGCGATCTGCCGGCCGGCTGGGAGGGCGCCGTGCCGGAGGCCGACCCGTCCGGGTCGCCTGCCACCCGGGCCTCGGGCGGCGCGGTGCTCAACGCGCTGGCCGGCGTCATGCCCGAGTTGGTGCAGGGCGCGGCGGACCTCGCGAGCTCGACCAGCACCACCATCAAGGGCGGCGGCGACGTCGCGCCGGGCAGCTATGCCGGACGCAACATCTACTACGGGGTGCGCGAGCACGCCATGGGCGCGATCACCAACGCCATCGCGGCCCACGGCGGCCTGCGGCCGGTGTGCTCCACGTTCTTCACCTTCTCGGACTACATGAAGAACACCCTGCGCCTGGCGGCCCTGATGCACGTGGGCTCGATCTTCGTCTTCACCCACGACTCGGTGGCCCTGGGCGAGGACGGCCCGACCCACCAGCCCATCGAGCACCTGGCGGGCCTGCGGGCGATCCCGGGCCTGGTGACCCTCCGGCCGGCCGACGCCGCCGAGGTGGCCGCGGCCTGGACCGTGGCGATCGCGCGCACGGACGGGCCGACCGCCCTGATCCTGAGCCGCCAGGGCGTGGCCTCGCTGGGCGGGTCGGCGGACGTCGCCCGCGGCGCCTACGTGGTGGCCGACGGTCAGGACTGCCTGCTGATGGCGACCGGCGCCGAGGTGCAGGTGGCCATGGCCGCGCGCGAGGCGCTGGCCGCCGAGGGCATCGGCGCCCGCGTGGTGAGCATGCCCTCCTGGGAGCTGTTCCGCGCCCAGGACCCCGCCTACCGGGAGTCGGTCCTGCCCGCGGGCATGCGTGCCCGCGTCAGCGTCGAGGCCGCCGCACGGCTGGGCTGGGGCGAGTGGGTGGGGCTGGACGGCGCCTCGGTGGGCATCGACCGCTTCGGCGTGTCGGCTCCCGGAGCGCAGGCCATGGAACACCTGGGGGTCACCGCCGACGCCGTGGCGGACGCGGCGCGGGGTCTCGTGGGGCGCTGATCGCCACGTCGGGGGGCGGGGGGCCGATGCGCCCCTCCCCCCTCCGGTACGGTCAGAGCTGGATCAGTTCGTCGTCCGGTCCCGAGCGGCCCGCCGGGTGCGCCAGCTTGGCCGAGCCACGGTCGATCAGGCGCTGGCCCAGCGCGTAGCCGAGGGCCGCAAGCAGGATCCCGAGGATGAGCCACGGCGACCGGCCCACGGCGCTGACCGCAGCCACGACGGTGCCGACCGCGGAGCGCTCGGCCTGGGTCCCCGGGGCGATCGGAGCGTCGGGGCCGGCGGCCGCGACGACGGGGGGCGACGCCGGCGCGGGCGCGGGTGCCGGCTCGGAGACCGGCGCTTCGGCGGGCGCGGAGACCGGAACAGGCCCGGATGGCGCGGGTGCGGCGGGGCGCGGCGGCGGCTCGGGGGCGACGGCGGGGGTGGGCTCGGGCCGGGGGCGGGGATCGACGACCACGGGCGACTCGTCGCGGGCGTCGGGCGGCTGCGCAGGCCTCGGTGCACCCGGGGGCGCGACCGGCGCCGGCGCGACCGGTGCCGACGCAGGCGCCGGGGCTCTCCGGGGCTCGCCCACGACGACGCGGACCCCCACCGGCTCCTGACCGAGCACGCCGGCCTCGGCGCCGACGTCCGCGTTCAGGCCGATGCCCGACAGCAGGGGCTCGCCGGGCGCGGGAAGACCGACCTCGGCGCCGATGTCGACGCTGGTGTCGAGGACTCCGGGCACCTCGACATCGAGCCCCACGTCGGCGGCCACGCCCTCGCCCGTGGCCACGAGGCCCAGCGACAAACGGGTGCCGATACCGAGGAGGTCGACGCCGAGTTCGAGGATGCTGGCGGGGATCAGCCCCGGCTGCTCGGTGGCCGACGGCGCGGGGGGCGGCGGGCTCGCAGGGGCGGGATCCGCCTCCCGCACGGCGGGTGCGGGCGGGGGCCCGGACGGCTCGGACACCTGGGCGGACGACTCCTGAGGCGGAGCCGGTGACGGCGGCGCCGGGGTCGCGGCCGGTGCGCCAGCGGACTGCGGGGGGGTCGCGGCCGGCTGGGCCGGAGCGGATGCGGGCGTGGAGGCCGGCGGGGGCGATGGGGTGGCCGCGGGCGCAGGCGCCGGGATGGCGGGGGCAGGGGCCGGCGGCGCGGGCGGTGGTGGCGTGGGCGGCGGCGCGGGCGGTGGTGCGGGCGCGGCGGGTGCGGGCGCGGCGGGTGCGGGTGCCGGGGGCGGCGGGCCCGCGATGCCCACCGCAAGCCCCCCGTCGGCGTTGGTACCCACCGAGATCTGGATACCCAGCAGGTTCAGATTCAGCCCGGGCGCCGGCGCCGCAGAGCTCGATGCCGGCGCTGATGCGCCGATACCACCGGCGAGGAGGATCGCCCCGAGGGCCGTGGCGCGACGGAGATTGCGACGAGAGGCATTCATGGACATGTCATCCATCGGCGCCGGCGGTAGATCCTTTAGTCCGATCGTCGGGTTCTCGTCCAGACCTCCATGGGCCTGAGGACACGTTAACGTGGGCCGCGTGAGCGCCTCGACCGACCATCCCGAGTCGCCCGGCGTCGCGGGTGCCCGCGGTCGCCGCGACTGGTACGGCCTCGAGGCGCGCCACAGCGGGCTCTTCGTGCTCCGCGCCGGCCTGTTCGCGGGCATCGGGGTGGTCGCCGCCCTCCCCACCGCCGGGCTGGACGCGGATGCGCGGTGGTGGGTGGCCGCCATCTGTGCGGCCGTCGTGGCCCTCCACGGCCTGCTGCGCGCCGTGGCCGAGCGCGCGCCGCGCCTTCTGCGCGCCGGCGTCGACCTGGCGCTGGCGCTCGACGCCGGGGCCCTGATCGCGCTCGCCTCACTGGATGGCCACCTTGCGAGCCGCGCCCTCTGGATGATCCCCGTCCTCACCCTGGCGGCCACCCTCGGGCTCTCGTCCCTGACGGGCCTCAAGTCGCTGCTGCTGTTCGCCATCGCGACCGGAGTGATCTGGCTGCTGGGCCCGGTGGGCGTCCCGCTGACCGACGGCCTGCTGCCGCTGGGGATCGCGGCGGCCGTCGTCGCAACGGCGGCGGTCATGGTGCGGGTCAATGAACGTGAGTTGGTGCGCCGCGGGGAGCGCCTCGACGTGCTGCACGATGCCGGCATGGCCTTCGTGGCCACACGCGAGCCCGAGGCGCTGGCGGCGCTGGCCCAGGACGCGGCCGGGCGCCTGATGCCGGGCTGGGCGGTGGTGGTGGCCCTTGGGGACCCCACCCAGGAGCAGCGCACCTGGCGGGCGGGCGGCCTGGTCCACCTGGCCCTGCCCATCACCTCACCCACCCCCGAGAGCCCGGACGCGGGGCCCGAACATCACGGCGTGCTGCGCGCCAGCAGGCCCGAGCCGCGCGGGGGCCGTGCCATGAACCTGCGTGCCCAGCAGTTGCGTGCCCTGCAGACGCTCTGCGCGGGGCTGGCCGCGGCCCTGACCCAGTCGGTGCTCGTCGACCGCCTGGAGCGCCTGTCGCTGATCGACCCGCTCACAGGCCTGGCCAACCGCCGCGCGTTCGACGACGCACTCGAGGTCGAACTGGCCCGCTGCCGGCGCACCGGCGAGCCCATGGGGCTGGTGATGCTGGACGTCGACCACTTCAAGCGCTTCAACGACAGCCACGGCCACCCGGCCGGCGACCGGGCGCTCGCCGCGGTGGCCGCGCGCCTGACGGCCACCGCGCGCCGCGAGGACCGGCCCTGCCGGGTGGGCGGCGAGGAGTTCGCGGTGCTGCTGCCCGGCGCCGACCACGCGGCCACGGCAGAGGTGGCCGAGCGCCTGCGGGCGGCCGTCGAACGCATCCGCCTCCCCGAGGGCCCTGTCACGATCAGCCTCGGCGCCGCGTCGGCGGTGGGGGTGCGCGAGGGCGAGTCGCTGGTGGCCGAGGCGGACGGCCTCCTCTACGAGGCCAAGCGCCTCGGGCGCAACAGGGTGGTGGCGGCCAAGGAGACGCGGACCCCGGCGTCCGGCCCGCCGCCGGTGGCGCCCGCCGGCTGACTCCGGGCGCGGCCCGATCAGCGCTCGGCCGGGGCGAGGGCCTCCACCAGCCGCCTTGCGTCCGGATCGTCGGCCAGCCGCGCGACAAGGGCCACGAGTGCGCGCAGGCCCGGATCCGCCGGGGCGCTCAGCGCCAGGCGACCCGCGAGGGCGTGGCGGGGGGTCCCCGGAGCGCCGTCGGCACGCGTCGTCAGCAGCGCCGCATCGAGCAGCATCAGCACATCGGCGTCCCCGCCCTCCGGCCGCGGGAACTCGCGCACGACCGGGGCGGCATCGGCCAGCGCGGCCGCGGTGTCCAGCCCCGCCGCGTGAGCGAGGATGCGCGCCTCGGGCTCGTGTCCGGCCCGGCGCAGCGCCCGCGCCACCTGCAGCGGCGCCTCCCAGCCGGCCGCATGCGGCCCGAGATCGTGCATCCACGCGCACGCCAGCAGACGCCGGCGCTCGGGAGGCCCGATGCGACACGCACGGGCGGCGCGGGCGGCCTGCTGGGCCACGCCCCGCGTGCGGACGTACTGTCCGGACCCGAGCAGACGCTCGGCCAGGGCATGAGCCCCCGTGGGGGTCGCGGAGTGGCGCCATGCGCGTGCGAGTTCGGTGACCTCCATCGGGGCGCGCACTCTAGCCAGGGCCCCGGGGACCGGGAGCCCTCAGCGGGCCCGCGTGGCCACGGCGACGGTTCGCCCCTCCACCCGGGCGACCCGCACCGGGACGCCGAAGCACTCCCCCAGCGGCCCCTCGGTCAGCACCTCATCCGCACTCCCACGTGCCACCACGCGGCCGGCGCGCAGCAATAGCGCGCGCCCGGTCCCCCGAGCGAGATCCTCCAGGTGGTGGCTCACCTGGACGAGCGCCAGGTCCGGACGGGCCGCGGCGAGCGCCTCCACCGCAGCCAGAAACGCCTCCCGGCCGGGCAGATCGAGACCCTCGGTGGGCTCATCCAGCAGCAGCAGCGCCGGCTCGGTCATGAGGGCCCGCGCCAGCAGCACCCGCTGGCGCTCGCCGCGCGACAGGTGGGCGAAGCGCCGCCCGGCGAGGCCGGCGCAGCCCATCAGCTCCATCAGGTCGCCCGCGCGGACCCGCTCCTCCCCTCCCACCAACTCCGTGCGCAGGTGGATGGTCCCGGTCGCCCCGGTGAGGACCACCTCGGCCGCGCTGAGACGCGGCCGGAAGGCGCCGGCCGCCGCGGCATCCACCCACCCCACCCGGCGGCGCACCTCACGGACATCGACGGCCCCGAGGCGGCCGCCCAGGATGCTGACCTCACCGGAACTCGGGTGACCCACCGCGGCCGCGAGGGCGAGCAGTGTGGACTTGCCGGCGCCGTTGGCGCCGACCACCGCCCAGCGCTCGCCGGGCATCACGCGCCAGTCGACCCCATCGAGGAGGGTGGTGCGCCCGCCGTCGGCGCCGGCGCGCCACACCCCGGCGCCGCGCATCAGCACGGCCGGGGCTCTCACAGCCCCAGGAGCACCCGCGCCTCGTCCACCGAGCGGTCGCCCTCCAGGTCGGCGCGCATCCGTTCGTCCAGGGCGACCACCGGCTCGATGTCGTCCATCAACCGGCGCGGCAGGGCCTCCCCCACGGCGCGCTCGCCCTCGCGCCACCAGGCCTCGGGGATCTCGTCGTCGATCTCGGCACCCAGCAACTCGGCGAACAGCAGCGTCCACGCGCGCGGGACGACCTGGAAGGTGTAGCCACCCCCTCCCAGCGCCACCCACCGCCCGTCGGCGACCTCGCGGGCCAGATCGTGCAGCACGCGGTAGACGCGCGGGTACGTCGGCATGGTGATCTGGAGGTGCGCGAGGGGGTCGGTGTGGTGGGGATCGGCGCCATCCTGGGTGATGATCACCTGGGGCTGGAAGCGTCGCACCGCGGGGACGATGACCTCCTCGATGGCCCGCAGGTAGGGGCGGTCGCCGGCGTACGGCGGCAGCGGGACGTTGATGGCCGTGCCCTCGGCCGCCCCGATGCCGCGCTCCACGATGGAACCGGTGCCCGGGAAGAGATAGCGGCCACTCTCGTGGACCGAGGCGGTCATCACCCGGGGGTCCTCGAAGAAGATCCACTGGGTGCCGTCGCCGTGGTGGACGTCGATGTCGATGCAGGCGATCCGCTCGACCCCGGCCGCCAGCAGGGCGTGGATGGCCACCGCGCAGTCGTTGTAGATGCAGAAGCCCGACGCGCGGTTGGCCAGTGCGTGGTGCAGGCCGCCGCCGCAGACGAAGGCCTGGTCCGCGGCGCCGCTCCAGACCGCCTCGGCGGCGGTCACCGACGCCCCGCAGACCGCGGCGGCCGCCTCGTGCATGCCGGCGAACGCCGGCGTGTCGCCTCCGGCCGCGAGCCCCCACTGCCCGGCCTCGAAGGACGAGGCCAGGATCGGCTGCGCGCTGTAGCGCTTGACGGCCGCGACGTAGGCCGGCGCGTGGGAGCGCTCGATCTCCTCGTCGGAGGCCATCCGTCCGGGGGTCCTCACCACGCCGGGGCGCTCGGTGAGGCCGTAGGCCTCGATGAGCTCCTGCGCCAGGCGACGCCGCAACGGGCTCATGGGGTGGTCGGGCCCGAGGTCGTACGAGGGCCCGCCGGCGACGTCGACGAACGCGGTGGTGGTCATGGCGGGACCCTAACCCACCCCCCGCGGGCGGGGCCGCTCAGCCCGGCGGCGGCACCACCACGACCGACCACGGGACGACCCGCCGGTCGGTGACCAGGCCGGCGGCCACGTACGGATCGGCCGCGACGTACTCGCCGATCTGCTCGACGGGGTCCTCGACCGAGAAGACGATCGCCGCGCCGGTGGGAGGGTCGCCGATCGCGCCGGCGGCCACCACCAGGCCCGCATCGGCCCAGCGCCCAAGCAGGGCCAGGTGCTCGTCGCGGAACGGCCCGCGCCGCTCGACGACGTCGGGCACGTAGTCGTAGTACAGGATGTGGTGGACCCCGGTCCTCATCGGCCCCTCCGGACGGTGACGATGGCCCGGTAGTCGGAGCGGCCCGCCCGGGAGTAGACGTTGACGTACTGGATGCCGGGGCGCTCGGGGACCAGGGTGATCCGCTTGGTACGGACCCTGCCGAGGCGCGTGGCCACCAGGTTGCGGCGCACGTTGTCGCCCTCGGTGGCGACGGTCCGCGCTCCGGGACCCCAGAGGTACAGGTCGACGCGGCCGGTCCGGTAGCGGACGATCACATCGAGGCGCTCGCCGCGACGCACCAGCACCGGGTAGACATCCTCGCGGTCCTCGCGGTGATCGACAGAAGCGTCGATGTGCTGCGGCTCGCCGCGCGGCGGGTCGAGGGGACGACCCACCCAGCGGATGTCGTCGTTCACCTCGTCGGCGTCGTCGGCGGGTGGTGCGGTGCGGACCGCCGCGGTGGGGTCCACCAGCCCGTACCCGGTGCGCAGGGTACGCCCGGCGCGCTCGATGCGCGAGGTGGTGAGGATGAGCTGGCGGGCCACCTGGTGGGGCGACAGGTCGTTGCCGTTGGCCGCTTGGATCAGCGCTGCGACGCCCGTGACGTACGGCGCGGCCATCGACGTGCCGCTCTTGTAGGTGTAGCCCGGCACGCCGATGTCGCTCGACACCCGCCGCGGCACCGTGGAGAGGACGTTGACCCCCGGCGCCACGAGATCGACGCTCTCGTTGACGTTCGAGAAGGCGGCGCGGCCGTAGGGCCTGGCGCAGAACGATGAGCGCGAGGCGTCGCACTGGGCGGCCACGCCCACGACGCGCGGGTAGCCGGCCGGGTAGTTGACGGTGCGACCGCGCGACTCGAGCCCCTCGTTCCCCACCGAGGCCACGATGAGGGCACCGCGGTCGGTGGCCCAGAGGACGGTCTCCGCGAAGGCCAGGGTGGGATCGGGGCCGCCGGCGGAGATGTTGATCACCTTCGCGCCACGGATGACCGCCCAGCGGATGCCGGCGATCATGCCGGCATCGGTGCTGCGCCCCTCCGGGTTGGCGATGCGGACCGGGATCACCTCGCTGGTGGGCGAGACGCCCACCATGCCGATGCCGTCCGCCGGCGCGGCGGCGACGCCCGCCACGTGGGTGCCGTGCCCGCTGAAGCCGTGGTCGTCGGCGTCGGCGTTGCGACGGATCGTGTCGCGCGGGTGCACCAGGCGGCCCCGCCACTCGGGGTGATCGCCGTCGACGCCGCTGTCGAGCACGGCGATGCGCGTGGGCTCCGAGCCGGAGGTGAGGTCGATGCTCCAGCGCGGGGCCCGCGTGGCCGGGGCCAGGCCCCACTGGAACTGGGAGAAGAGGGGGTCGGTGACCGGCTCGGCCTGGGGCACCTCCGGGGGCGCGGGCACCACCGGGGGCTCCGGCGCCTGGTCGGTGACGCGCACCATCGACCACTCGGCCCCGATCACGCCCGGCACATCGAGGGCACGGGCGCGGGCGCGGGCCGCACCGGGGCCCGGCGGGACGGAGACCCGCCACACGCCGGCCTCGGGCACCACCGGGTGCACGGCACCGAGGGGCGCGAGGGCGCGACGGGCTGCCGCCGGCCGCGGAGGGCGCGCGTGGGTGACGAGCAGGGTTCTGACGCCGCCTGCACCCGAGTGGACGCGCGCCGTCCCGCCACCGGTGGCGGCGTCCCGGACGGGGTCCGGCTCCTTGGCCACGCCGGTGGCGCCGGCGAGAGCCGGCGCCACGGCGAGCGCGGCGATGCCGGCCAGTGCGGCCAGCAGGGCGCGGGAGGGCTGCTCAGGCATGCCGGGTCGTGATCGGCATGCGGCGGTCGCGACCGAAGGCCCGGGGCGTGATCTTGATACCCACGGGGCCCTGGCGGCGCTTGTACTCGGCGCCGTCCACCATCCGCACCACCCGGCCCACGACGTCCGCGGGGAACCCCCGCTCCACCAACTCGGCCACCTCGGCCCCCTGCTCGACATATCCCTCGAGAACGCCATCCAGAGTGGCATAGGGCGGCAGACTGTCCGTGTCGAGCTGGTCCGGGCGCAACTCGGCCGTGGGCGGGCGGTCGATCGTGGCCTCCGGGATCACCTCGCGGCCCGCCGAGTCGTTGCGCCACCGGGCGAGGCGGTAGACCCAGGTCTTGGAGAGGTCGCGCAGCGGCGCGAAGCCACCCACCATGTCGCCGTACAGGGTGCTGTAGCCCACCGACATCTCGCTCTTGTTGCCCGTGGCGAGCACCAGGTGGCCCCGCGCGTTCGAAAGGGCCATCAGCAGGGTGCCGCGCGCCCGCGCCTGGAGGTTCTCGAAGGTGACCCCGGGGGCGTCCGGGCCGAGCGTGTCGTCCAGGGCGGCCTCGAACCCGTCCACGACACCTGCGATCGGGATGGTGAGCAACTCGATCCCGAGGGCGTCCGCAAGCGCCCGTGCGCCGTCCAGGCTCTCCTGCGCCGAGTGCACCGAGGGCATCGCCACGCCGAGCACGCGGCCGGCTCCGAGGGCCTCGACGGCGAGCGCCGCGCAGAGCGCCGAGTCGATGCCGCCCGACAGCCCGATGATGCCGCCGGGGAAGCCGATCTTGTCGACGTAGTCGCGCAGTCCGGTGACCAGCGCGGCCCACACCTCGGGCTCCCCGTGCAGGGCCGGGCACGGGGCGGCGGGGCCGTCCTCGCGCGCGCGCCGCGCCGCGGACTCGACCGCGTGCGAGAGCGGGGCCGGCCCGTCCCACAGGGGTTCCACGGGTGCGGCCTCCGGAAGACTGCGCCCCAGGGGCACGCGCAGGCGGCGGCGGGCCGTGACCTGCATGTCGATGTCCACCAGCAGCAGGTGCTCATCGAACTGAGGCGCGCGGGCCACCACCTCGCCCATCGCGTCGAACACGGCCGATCGCCCGTCGAACACCAGGTCGTCCTGGCCGCCCACCTGGTTGCAGAACGCCAGGGCGGCCGAGGCGTCGTCGGCCCTGGTGGCCAGCATCCCCTCGCGACGGTCGCCCTTGCCTCGGTGGTACGGGGAGGCCGAGATGCAGCAGATCACGTCGGCATGGGCCGCCGAGAGCGAGCTGACCACCGGGCTCGGGTACCAGACGTCCTCGCACACGGCGAGGCCCACACGGACGTCCCCGAGCCGGATCAGGCCCGCCCGGTCGCCGGCGCGGAAGTAGCGCGCCTCGTCGAAGACGCCGTAGTTGGGGAGGAAGCGCTTGCGGTAGATGGCGCGCACCTCGCCGTCGTGCACCACCGCCGCCGCGTTGAAGGCGTCGCCGTCCCACTCCGGGAACCCGATGATCGCCACCCCGTGGCGGACGGCCTCGGCGATGCGATGCAGCTCGGCCCGTGCGGCGTCGAGGAAGGCCGGGCGCAGCAGCAGGTCCTCCGGCGGGTAGCCGGTCACGGCCAACTCGGGCACCAGCACCAGGTCGGCGTGGGCCTCCGCCGCGTCCGCGAGCGCCCGGCGGATGAGCCGTCCGTTGCCCGCGATGTCACCGACCACGGTGTTCAGCTGGGCGCAGGCGATCCTCACGGGGTCTCCGATCACCGCGTCCCGGCCGTGGACGCGGGCCGCGGGGGTAGTCTTCAGGCCACTGGAACGATACGCCCGCGGGCCGGGATCACACCCGCGGCACGACCCTGGGAGTAAGCCATGGGCGAAGGCCTGCCACCGCAGCGACGCCAAGGCGGGGCGCGACCCGGCCCCGGAGGCCAGGGGCGGTCCGCCCCGGGACGCGGAAGCCGAGGTGCCCCCGACCCGAAGACCGGGGCCGAGGAGGCCGAGCGCCGCCTGGGCCGCCCGTGTTTCCACGCCGGGCAGAAGGTGCAGGGCGTTTTCGCGTGCGTCGCCTGCCAGTTCCAGATCCGCAACCGCGGCACGCTGCCCGGTTGCCCGGACTGCGGGGAGCTCGTCTGGGCCTACATGCAGGACGGGCCACGGCCGGTGCCCGAGGGCGAGACGGGGCCCGTCCCCGGCAAGGAGACGGCCCCCGCGCAGCAGTCGGTGGTCCAGGAGAACGTCAAGTTGGAGGCCCCGGTTTCCGTCCAGGAGAATGTGAAGCTGGATCCTTGACCGCCGTCCGATCGGACCCGTGACCGTACCCGCAGCCCGCCCCGCCAGCACCCTCGCCGCGCTCGTCGCCGCGGGGGTGCTGGCGCTTGGCGCGGGCCATGCCGCCGCGCTCCCGTCCACCCCGCCGGCCCCCGCGCAGATGCTGATGGAGGTCGCGGACGAGCGCTCGGGCCAGCTCGAGGTGTCCGGCAGGGGGCGTGTGGTGATCTCGGGGCGCGTGACCGTGCAGGGCGACCTGCCCTACCGCGGCAGCCTGCGGGTGAGCGACCGGGCCGGCGATGCGCAGGTGTTCGCGGCGGGCCGCGAGGTTCCGCTGCGCCGTGGTCGCGCCGTCGTCCGGCGCACCGAGGGGATCGTGTTCGTCTCCGGATCCCGCGTCGTCATCGTGGCGAGCGGGTGGAACATCCGGCTGTGGGCGGCGGGCACCGCCGCGGTGCGCCTGCAGGGCACCGGGGTCCGCAGGGTCAACCTCGGCGCGTTCGTCCCGTGGACGCGCTCGGGCTTCCGCCTGTCCGCGGCCAGCCGGCCCACGGCCGGGGTGCGCACCCAGGCCCGCAGGGGGTCACGCGAGGTTCTGCAGCGCGAGGCCAAGCGGGCGGCCCGCTCGGCCGCGTCCGCCTCGCGCTCGCGCTCCTGATCTGAGCGGCCCGGGGGTCCCCGCACGGCGGCGTACCCGCGCGGACCACGCGGGGCGCGCACTGCGGCGCCTCCGCCCGACGGCCCTCGGCATGCCGGCGCGGGACGGGCTCTAACATGAGGCCGGCCGCCGGCCGGCGGCCGGCCTGACCCCGGAGGACCGCCAATGGACTCCCGCCAGCGGGTGCTCATCATCGAGGACGAGCCGAACATCGCCTCGTTCGCGCGCATGTACCTGGAGGCCGCCGGCTTCGAGGTGGACTGGGCCGACCGCGGGGACACCGGGCTGGAGAAGGCCACCACCGAGCCGCCCCCCGATCTCGTGGTCCTCGACCTGATGCTGCCGGGCCTCGACGGCCTGGAGGTCACGCGGCGCCTGCGCGGGGCGGGAGCCGTACCGGTGATCGTCCTCACCGCCCGCGACGACCCGGTCGACCGTGTCGTCGGCCTCGAGCTGGGCGCCGACGACTACATGACCAAGCCGTTCAACCCGCGCGAGCTGGTGGCGCGTGTCCGCGCGGTGTTGCGGCGCACGGACGCCGCGGCCGCGGCGGCACCGGTCCTAGAGGTGCTCGAGGACGACCGGCTGCGCGTCGAGGTGGGTGCGCGCGAGGTCTTCGTGGGCGACGAACAGGTGGCGCTGACGCCCAAGGAGTTCGACCTGCTGGTGGCGCTGCTCGAGAGCCGCGGCCTGGTGCTGACCCGCGAACAGCTCCTCGAGCGCGTCTGGGGCTTCTCGTTCCTGGGCGACAGCCGCACCATCGACGTCCACGTCCGCCAGTTGCGGCGCAAGCTGGGCGACGCATGCCCGATCCAGACCGTGTGGGGCACCGGCTACAAGGTGCCGGTCCGGCGGTGATCCTCAGGCGGGGGCCCCTGCGCACCCTGCGCGGGCGGATCGCTCTGGCCCTCACCGCCGGCCTGGTGGTGGCCGCGGTCATCTTCGCTGTGGTCTCCTCCGAGCTGATCCGCCAAGAGTCCGAGGTGGTGGCGAGGTCCGAGATCGACCGGCAGGTGGTGGCACTCGCCAACACCCTCGGACGGCAGACCGCCGAGCAGGCGACCCGGGGCGAGGCACTCCAGATCGACTCGGACGAGTACCTGGCGGTGCTGGGCGGGCCGGCGACCAGCCTCTACTACAGCGGCAACCCGCTCTCCCCCATCGCCGGCCCCCCGGGCGGCCCGATACCCGTCGCCGTGGAGCTCGACTCCCAGACCATCAGCGACGACGGTCTCCAGCGGGTCGAGTTCGAGGACCCGGCCACCGGCGGGGTCCGCGTGGGCTCCATCGCCCCCGTGCCGGTCCGCGGCGAGACCTGGGGCTTCCTGCTGCTGGCGCGCCCGCCCGAGCAGCTCGGCTCGCCGTGGGGCGCCATCGGCGGCCGCGTCGCCGCCGCCGCCGGCCTGGGCGTGCTCGTGGCGCTGCTGCTGGGCCTGTTCCTCACCCAGCGGCTGACGCGCCCGATGCGCGCGATGCGCGCGGCGACACACCGCGTGGCCGGGGGCAATCTGCGCACGCAGCTGGGCCAGACCGGCACGCGCGAGCTGGACGACCTGATCGACGACTTCAACGAGATGGTCCGGCAACTGGCCCACCGGGATGGCGCCAACCGCGAGTTCCTGATGCGCATCACGCACGATCTGCGCACCCCGCTGACGGCCATCCGAGGGCACGCGGCGGCGCTGTCGGACGGAGTCGTCCCGGAGGCGGAGCGCCCGCGCTCATTGGCCGCGATCGAGGGCGAGGCCGCCCGCCTCGAGAGCATGGTCGCGGACCTCCTGGACCTGGCGCGCCTGGACGCGCGCCGGTTCAGCCTGACGCCGGGACCGGTGGCGCCGCGCGGGCTCGCCGCGCAGGCGCTGGACGCGGTGCGCGCCCTGGCCGGCGAGCGGGGGGTGACCCTGCACAGCACGGCCGAGGGCGCCCCCGGACGCGTCGAGTCGGACGAGATGCGCGTGCTGCAGATCGTGGGCAACCTGCTGCAGAACGCCGTCCTGTGGACCCCCACGGGCGGGGAGGTGCATCTGGACGTCACGGGTGACGACGCCGGCGGGGTACGCCTGGTGGTCACCGACAGCGGGCCCGGCGTCCCGCCCGGGAGCCGCGAGGAGATCTTCGCGCCGTTCCAGGCCACCGACCGGCCGGACGGCTCGCGCGGCTCGGGCCTGGGGCTGACCATCAGCCGGGAACTGGCCCGGGCTCTCGGGGGCGAGTTGACCGTGACCGAGCACGAGGGCGGGGCCCGCTTCGAGCTGACCCTGCCGGCGACCGTGCCGGCGACGGTGCCGGGGACGGTGCCGGGGACCGTGCCGGGGACGCCGATCGCGTGACGGGGCCGGGGCGTTGCGGGGCCGGGGCGTCTACTGCCCGCGGGGGATGGGGCGTTGCGGGTGCGGGTGCGACAGCACCCCTACGGCCTCTTTCGGGCCTTCGGGGTGCCATCGGGCCCCTGGCCGGGGCCCGATGCGGTCGCCGGCACCGCCTCCCTTGCGGTCGGCGGGGCGGGCCGGCTGAGTCGACCTCTGTCGGTCGACCGGATGAGAGTCGGCCTTCGGCCGATCATCCGGTGGGTGCCGGGTGCGTGGCGCGCGGGGGTCGTTTCCTTCTTTAGTTCGCGCCGGCCCTTCGGGCCGGCGTACTGCTTCTTCGGTTCGCGCCGGCTTTGCCGGCGTGGTTCTTTGCCCCCGGGGACGACGACGGCCCCCTCGGCAGGACGCCGAGGGGGCCGTCGTCGTCGCGGATCAGGCGGGTGCGCCGTCCGGGTGCGGGGCGAGGACGACGTCCCCGCGCTCGCCGGTCCTGACGCGGATCGACTCGTCGACCGGGAGGATGAAGATCTTCCCGTCGCCGGGCTCGCCCGTGTGGGCCAGCTCGAGGATGCAGTCGATCGCGCGGTCGACGTCCGTGTCGTCCAGGATCATTTCCAGCTTGAGCTTCGGGCGGAGGAAGATGGTCGTCTTCGCCCCGCGGTAGCTCTCGGTGAAGCCCTTCTGCCGGCCCGAGCCCTTGACCTCGGTGACGGTCATCGACGGGAGGCCCATGAGAGCCAGCCGGTCGTGGATCGCCTCGAGGGCCTCGTGCCGGATGTATGCCTCGATCTTCTTCATGTCGCCGATCCTCCTAGGACGCGGGGGCCGGCTTGGTGCTGGCCGCGGGTCCGGGGGTGGGTGAGGGGGTCGGAGTCTCGCCGAAACCGCTGGAGTCGGCGCCGGTCACGTCGATGAACCGCTCCGGGTACCCGAACATGCCGTGCTCGGTGATGTCCAGGCCGCGCATCTCGGTCTCCTCGCTCACGCGGAGGCCGATCGTCTTCTTGATGACGAGGAAGGTGACCGCGCAGGCCACACCCGTGAAGGCGATGGTGGCCAGCACACCGTAGGTCTGGACCCACAGGAACGAGAGCTCGCCCCCGTAGAACAGCCCTGCGGCGTCCGAGCCCCAGTTCTCGGCGAGACGGGTCTCGGTCGCCAGGAAGCCCAGGGCGATGGTGCCCCAGATGCCCGACGTACCGTGTGCGGGAACCGCACCGAGGACGTCGTCGATCTTCAGCTTCTCGAGGCCGAGGACGACCAGCGGCACGATGCCGCCGCCGACGAAGCCGATCAGGACCGCCGCCCACGGGTCGACGAACGCGCACGGAGCGGTGATGGCCGCCAGACCAGCGATGGCGCCGTTGCCGATCTGCGAGATGTCGAGGGTCTTCATGACCATGAACGACATCAGCGTGGCGCCGATGACGCCGGCGGCCGCGGCCAGGTTCGTGTTGACGGCGACATCGGCGAAGTTCACGCCGACCGCCGCAAGACCCGAACCGGGGTTGAAGCCCATCCAACCGACCCACAGGATCAGCACACCGAGGATGACCAGCGGCATGGAGTGACCCGGGATCGGGACGGCCTTGCCGTTCTTGAACTTGCCGACGCGGGCACCGATGATGATCGCGCCGACGAAGGCCGCGAGCGCACCCTGCAGGTGGACGATCGACGAACCCGCGTAGTCGACGAAACCGGCCTCGTCGAGCCAGCCGCCGCCCCAGGTCCAGTGGGCCACGATCGGGTAGATGACGCCCACGTACACGACGCTGAAGGCGATGTACGCCGACAGCTTGATGCGGTCGAGCAGCGCGCCGTAGACGATCGCCAGCGAGACCGCGACGAACACGACCTGGAAGAAGAACATGCCCTCGACCGGCACCGTGCCGTCCAGGACGCTGAAGTTCTCGAAGCCGCCCTGCAGGAAGAAGCCGGAGAAGCCCATGAAGGCGTTCCCATCACCGAAGGCCAGGGAGAACCCGACCGCCCAGAAGACCAAGAACGAGATCGACAGGTTGATGATGATCTTCCCCACGACAGCACCCGCGTTCTTCATGCGGGTCATACCGACCTCGAGCATCGCGAAGCCGGCCTGCATCAGCAGGACAAGCACAGCAGCCACCAGGATCCAGGCCTGGTCGATGCCGACGATCACCTCATCGATGGCCGCGGACTCCTGTGCCGACGCCAGTGCCGGGACCAACATCAGGAGAAGTCCTGCCAACACCGGCACGAGCCGGAGTCGCCTGAGACTCATCTGCCCCTCCTTTTGGGGAAACGTGCGACCCCACTGCCTGTGGGATCGATGTGCCAGGAGGCTAGGAGGGGCCCGGGGGGCATCGCGTTGGCCGGAGGGCGAGGACCTCGGACCGGATGTTCGCCCTGGGTACAACCGCCCGGCCGCGCTCAGGGGCGGCCGGGCGGCTAGGCGGGCGTCACCGGATCGAGCCGGTTGAGCAGGTCGCCCAGGCGCCCCCGCTCGTCCTCGCCCAGGGCGGCGATGGCCCCGAAGCCGGCGCCGGCCAGGGCGTGGGCCGACGCCTCGGCCACCTCGCGCCCGGCAGCGGTGATGGACACCAGCGACACGCGCCCGTCCGAGGGGTCGGCGCGCCGGCTCACCCATCCCGCCGCGCTCAGCTTGTCCACCAGGTAGGTGACGCTGGACCCGTGCACCGTCAGCAGGTCGCGGATGCGCGTCATCGTCAGCCCCGCCGAGCGCGTGAACGAGAGCATCATCAGCACCTCGAAGCGGGAGAGGTTGAGACCCAGCGGGCGCAGCACCGACTCGATCTCGCGCACCATCACGGCATAGCCCCGGGTGAGGGCCGTGAGCGTGCGGAACCCTGACACCCCCGGGTAGCGCTCGGCCCAGCGGGCGGCGGCCTCCTCGACCACTGCCTGCCGGCCGGCATCGATCATCGAGTCAGGCATCGGTCGCCGCGTCCGGGCGGATGGTGGGATGTCCGGTCATTTCCTCCGGCACGGCCTGGGCGGAGATGGATGGATATCCGAGGATCATGCCGCATCCGCCGTCGCGCGGCGACCACCGGCCCGGCCGGAGCCGGTGCCACGGGTCAGCCTGCGGGGATCCAACGCGTGAGCACCCGCGATGCCGCGGCGATGTCGGGCGCCACATCGTCGGCGTGCGCCAACTCGTCCGGCCCGTAGGGACCGCTGGTGACGGCCACGCAGCGGGCGCCGCCGGCGTGCGCGCAACGGATGTCGGCCGGGGTGTCACCCACCACGACCGCCGGCCCCCTCACCGGCGAGCGCCCCATGGCGATCGGCACCAGCGCGGTGCGCTCTTCGTGATCGGACCCGAAGGCCCCCTCCCCGGGGACGAAGAACTCGCCGAGTCCCGCCAGGGCCATCTTGGCGTGGCCGATCGGCTCGAGGTTGCCGGTCAGCAGCGCCAGGGTGGCGCCCGCCCGGCGCAGGGCGTCGAGCGCCTCGTGGGCGCCGGGCGCCACCAGCCCGCGGGGGTGCTCGTCCTCGATGCTCGCGTAGGCCGCGCAGGCGCGGCCGACCCACTCGTCGATCCCGGCGGTGATGTCGGCGTCCGGCACGCCACGGGCACGCAGGACCACCCGCGCGATCTCGCGGTCCGTGCGCCCCGAGGGCCCGATGGCGACGATGTCGTCGTAGGCGACGGGCAGGCCGTAGACCTCGGTCATCCCGATGGCCATGGCATGCGTGTGGGCGACCGGTGACCCGTGGAGCAGGGTCCCGTCGATGTCCAGCAGGACGAGCACGACCGGGAAGGATGCCCGATCGGGGTCACCGGCGGCGGCCCCGGCCGGGCGGGCCGGGGTCAGGAGGCCGGCGCGTCCCCGGCGGCGGCCGGATCCGAGCCGAGGACCTCGGCCAGGGCCTCGGTGAGCACCAGCACGTGGGCCCAGACCGCGGCGGCCTGGACGACGCGCATCTCGTCGGGCTCGACCCGCTCGCCGGCCGTGGCGGGGCGCCCCTCCATGGGGGCCGGATCACGGCCCCAGGCCGCCCGGGCCTCGGCCTCCACCTGGCGCCGGCGGCGCCCGGCGGCGCGGGCGCGGCCGGCGACCTTGCGGGCGAAGTTCGGGGCCGGCTCGCCGCCGCCGCAGCCGGTCTCGGCCGCCAGGGCCTCGGCGAACAGCGAGGTGTGGCCGGCCAGGCTCACATCGCGCACGTCGGCGTCCGGGTCGGCCGAACGGCCGAACCTCTCGAGGAATGCCTGCTCCTCGAGCTCGTAGGCCTCCCGGCGCTCCTGCTGGTCGGCCATGTAGCGCTCCAGCCGGCCGGCCAGATCGGGCGTGGCGTCGGGCAGGACGGCCTGTGCGGCACGGGCCAGGTGGCGCAGCCAGGCGCGGATGCTGGCCTCGCGCGCCCGGCTGAGGCGCAGCGCCCGGTCGGGCAGGTCGCCGCCCTCGGCGGCCAGGAACTCCAGGTGCACCGAGCGCGAGGCCTCCTGGGCCATCAGCACGTCCAGGTCCGGGCGATGCTCGGACATCCAGGCGACCAGGCGGGCATCGAGATCGTCGGCGGTCGTTGTCATCGGTCGCCCTCCGGGTGGCGTGGGGTGGACGTGTTCGAGGCCGGGGTCACCGTGGCGTCGCGCGCGATCCCGCGCAACATCCCGCGGAAGATCGGGCCGTGGACCGGCCACAGCGAGTACCAGTAGAGGCGCCCGAGGACCCCCACCGGATCGAACAGGGCGGTCTGGCGGATGATGGCGCCGCCCTCGCGCGGGTCGATGTCGAACTGCAGCCAGGCGCGGCCAGGGACCTTCATCTCGGCCGACAGGCGCATCATGCGCGGGCGCTCGATGGCCTCGACGCGCCACCAGTCGAGCGTGTCGCCGGTCTCGAGCCGATCGGGATCACGGCGGCCGCGGCGCATGCCGGCACCACCGAAGGGCAGGTCGATGAACCCGCGCAGGCGCCACAGCCGGTCGGCGTAGTGGTAGCCGCGCCGGCCGCCGATGCGTTCGATCGCGGCGAACGCCGTCTCGGGCGCCACCGGCACCAGGATGCTCCGCGAGTCGACCAGGCGCGAGCCCACCTTGGCGCCGCCGAACGTCGGCTGGGCCGGGCCGGCGCTGAGCGCGTCCGACCACCGGGTGGCCGCGAACGCCCGGTCCTCGTTGACGAGCGCGCGCCGGATGGCCTCGGCCGCTCCCCGCGGCCGGATGTCGAACATCCGGAGTGCCAGGTCGTCGCGCACCACGGTCTCGTTGCGCAGGCCGTCCACCAGCTGGCGCCCCACCCGGGCGTACACGGGCGTGATGAGCCCCAGCCAGAGGCTCGAGATCTTGGGAGACAAGAACGGCACAGGGACCATCACGCGCCTGAGGCCGCGCTGGTGCGCGTACTCGCTCATCAGCTCGCCGTAGCTCATGCGGTCGGCCCCGCCGATGCCCACCACGCGGGACTCCGGCAGGTCCACGTCGGCGGCTTGGGCCAGATACTCCACCACGTCCTCGATGGCGATGGGCTGGGTGCGTGTGCGGACCCAGCGCGGGGTGGTCATCACCGGGAGGCGGTCCACCAGCCCGCGGATCATCTCGAAGGACAGGCCGCCCGAGCCGATGATGATCGAGGCGCGCAGCTCGAGGGTGGTGACGCCCGAGCGGGCCAGCACCCGCCCCACCTCCTGACGACTGGCCAGGTGCTGCGAGAGGTCCTCCCCCTCACCCAGGCCGCCGAGGTAGACGATCCGCTCGACGCCCGCGCGCCGGGCCGCGGCGCCGAACACCTCGGCGGCGTCGCGATCGCGCCGGGCGTAGTCGTCGCCGCCCATCGAGTGGACCAGGTAGTAGGCCACTCCCACACCGCGCAGGGCCTCGTCCATGGAGGAGGCATCAGAGACATCGCCCCGCACCACCTCGGTGCCCGGCGCCACTCGGCCGAGAAGATTCTCGGGCCGGCGCGCGAGGCAGCGCAGAGGCACGCCGTCGGCCTCCAGCCGCTCGCGCAGGCGCCCTCCCACGTAGCCGCCCGCCCCGGTGAGCAGCACGACGGGGCGCTCGTCGCCCGCCGGCCCGCTCATGCCGCCCTCCCGGCCAGGGCGGCCCGCGCCGCCTCGACCAGCGCGGCGATGATCCGGCTGCCCGGGTCGGGCTCGGGGTGCCACTGGACCCCCACCTGCCATGCCTCGCCCTCCACCTCGAGCGCCTCGATCATGCCGTCGGCGGCGGTGGCCGTGACGCGCAGCCCGTCGCCCAGGCGGTCGACGGCCTGGTGATGGTGCGATGCCACCTCCACCGGGTGCTCGCCCTCGGCCCGGGCGACGCGGGACCCCTCCCGCGCGGTGATGCCGTGCTCGTTGCCCGCGAAGTAGCCGGTCCGCCGGCGATGTTCCTCGGTGCTGTGGCTCTCGGGCAGGTGCTGCACCAGCGTGCCGCCACAGGCGATGTTGATCACCTGCATCCCCCGGCAGATGCCGAGCATGGGCAGGTGGCGGCGCCGCGCCTCGGCCACCAGGGCCAGCTCCACGGCGTCGCGCAGCTCGACGGGCGGGTCGGCGGTGGGGTGCGGCTCGGCGCCGTAGCGGGCGGCGCCGATGTCCGGGCCGCCCAGCAGCAGCAGGCCGTCGATGCGGTCGAGGGCGCGCTCCGGGGCGTCCACGAGCGCCGGGTCGGGCGGGATGATGAGCGCCGTCCCACCCGCGTTCTGGACGTGCTCGATGTAGTTCATCGGCGCGAGGGCCGCGGGGAGGTCCCACACGGCCCAGCGGGCCTGCTCCAGGGCCGCGCAGACGCCGATGGCCGGGGATGTCACGGATGCGTCGATGCGGCCAGCATAGGAAACCCGGACCTGCGCAGGACCTTTCCCCGCCGGGTTAGACTGGAGGAGTGCTGACCATCGGATTGATCATCGCGTTCACCCTCGTCACGCTCGCCGCGCTGGTCGCCGTCGGCCTGGCCACGGGCATCTGGTTCGGCGTGAAGGCGGCTCGCCCCGAGTTCCTGGAGCGCGGAGGGGCCTCCGCCCCCGATCCCGAGGCCACGGGGCCGGGCGGCTCCTGAGCCGCTGCGTCCGCCGCGGGGGCTACCGTGGCGGACGATGCTGAGGGAGGAACCCGACGCCCATTTCGCCGCCGGCTACCTGCGGCGCAGCCTTGTGGTGGGCCGGCGGCTGTTCCCGCCGGTCTCGCGCGGTCGGTACCGGGCGATGATGGCCGAACAGGTCGAGCGACCGGTGGAGGTGGGCCGCCAGGAGCGCTGGGTGTGGTGGCTGTACGCCGACCGCGTCTGGCGCGACGACGAGGGCCTGACCGGCGAGCAGGTGATGGCGCTGGTGGCCGAGCGCGAGCGGCGGCGGCGGCGGCGCATCGACCGGGCCGTGGACCTGATGCACGCCGAGCGGGCCGGGCAGGCCCCGCCCGCCGGCCGCCGGGAGCACATCCCGGAGGTGCTGCGCCGCGAGGTCTTCCGCCGCGACGGAGGCCGCTGCACGGGCTGCGGCACGGACGAGTTGCTGCAGTTCGACCACATCATCCCCGTGGCGCTGGGCGGTGCCTCCACCCCCGAGAACCTGCAACTGCTCTGCGCGGAGTGCAACCGGGAGAAGTCCGACTCGCTCTAGGGGCGGGCGGCGCCCTATGTAACCTTTCATCCCTGCGAGGAGGCGGACGTGGACCCCGGCGAGACACTTGGCTGGATGCGCGAGCACGGCGCCGATCTGCGCCGGCTGGTGGCCGAGGAGGTCGAGGCCGGAGGCGGCGAGGACGCCCCCGCGGGCGACCCGGCCATCCGCGGTCACCTGCGGTTCCTCGCGCTGGCCCTCGAGCACACACTCGATGAGCCCTGGCGAGATCTGCTGGCCGGCTTCGCCGACGCCCTCGGGCCCTGGTTCGCGGAGGGGGCGGACCTGTTCGACGACCACCTGGCCGCAGGCGAGGGCGCGATGCTCTTGGAGACCCACCTGCAGTTCGGGACCCAGCCCGGGGTCGACCCGTCCCTGGACGTGTCCCTGGAGCGCCGGCTGCGCCTGACCGGCTGGTCCCGGATCTTCCTGCTGGGCCTGGAGGGCCACCTCGGGCCGGCGGGCGACGGCGTCAGCGAGCGGGTGCTGGCCTGGATGGACGGGCGCCAGCGCGAGCTGGGACGCACGGTGGTCTCGATGGACGTCCAGGCGCGCCACATGGCCGGGCAGGCGGGCGGCGCGCTCTCCACCGGGCAGCGCGACCAGCTGGGGCAGGCGGTGGTGGTCCAGGCCTACACGCGACACCTGGCAGAAGGGATCCACGCCGTCCTGGCCGGCCGCGACGACCCGCCGCCGGCCGAGCCCCTCATCACCTGACCGCGCGCTCCGGCGACGACTCCTCGCCCGCGGCAGGGGCGCGCTCGGCCACCCGCTCGTCCGGATAGGGCCGCCAGCTGGGCGCCAGCCGCTCGGCCATGTCGTACGGGTACACCCGCACCACCAGGTCGCCGAAGCGGCGCGTGAGCGCCGGCGCGCCGAAGGCGCCCCGCCAGGCCTCCGGCAGGAGGGCGTCGCCCGGGCGCGCCCCGCCGACCACGACGAAGCTGCTCTCGACGACCGACGGGAGGTACCAGTCGAAGCGCCCGTTGAGCGCGACCGGGCACAGCGTGTCGAGGGACCCCTGCACGCACCGCCGCACCGCCAGCACGCGCAGGTCGGTGTGGCGGCTCAGCGGCCCGGCGGTCCAGTAGCCGGCGTAGCCGCGCTCGACGCCTTGGTCGCCCAGCCAGTCCGCCATGCGGTCCGCCTGCTGCGAAAGCTCGCTGCGCTGGGCCAGCTCGATGTCGCCGCGGACCAGGCCGATGCCCGCGCCGGTCACGACGGCCGCGGCGGCCACGGCGGCGGCGACCCGCCGGTGCGCCTCGACGCGCGCCCCGAAGGCGATGACCGGCAGCACGGCCAGCGTCGCCAGCAGCAGCGGGATGACATAGCGGGTGGCGGGCACGCTGATCAGCACGTCGCCACTCGGGATGTCGCTGAGCAGGTAGCCCACCGAGACCAGCGCCGCACCGAGGGTCCAGTAGGCCAGGAAGAGCCGGCGGGCCAGCACGCGGCCGGCCGAGGCTTCCGGGCCGGCGGGTGGCGCGCCGGCCGATGCCGGGCGCCGGCCCCACAGGGCCACCGCGAGCGCCGCCAGCGCAAGCAGGGCCAGTGGCCAGCGCAGGGCCGCGAGCCCCTGGGCCTGGCCGCCCATCCCCGGGGCGCCGGCCAGGGCGAGGATGTTGCGCCCGATCAGCGCGATGTGATCCACCAGCTCTCCGGGGGAGGCGACCATGAGGTAGCCGCCACCGAAGTGCTCGCGCCGGGTGACATACCCGGCCGCGTGCAGCGCCCAGGACGACGCCATCCCCACGCCGGCCGCCGCCACGGCCGTGCCGGCGGCCAGCCCCATGACCCGCCGGGTCCTGGCGGTCCGCGCGCGCAGCCACACCCAGCCGGCGGCCAGCGCCAGGGGGGCGACGCCTGCCAGGCCCAGCAGCGGATCCGATGCCAGGTTCACCCCGACGAAGCCGGCCACCATGATCCCGAGCGCCAGGGACGCGGCCGGCGGCTCGTGCGCGTGCTCGGCCCACCAGACCAGCGTGGCCCCGAGCAGGGCCACCGAGAGCCAGGTGGGGCCGCGGAAGGCGGGCGCGAGGAAGGTCAGCAGGGCATCGGAGCCGGCGGCCAGCACCAGCCCCCCGCCGAGGACCCCCGCCCAGCGCCCGGCCAGCCGCGAGCACGTCCAGCCGATCAGGGCCGCGGTGGCCAGCAGCACCATCACGGGCGCCCACGTCCAGATGACCCGGTGCCCGGGCACGCCCTCGGTGAGCAGGTGGAACCAGAGCGTGCTGGCCGATGAGATGTCGCCCAGCACGGTCGGCCCCACGGGCGGGCCCAGGGGGTCCATCTCGGCGGCACGCTCGGCGATCAGCCCGGGGGCCAGGGCGTCGGCGTTCCACGAGATCGCCTCCAGGATGCGCGGAAGCCGCACCGCCAGGGCCAGCGCGAACAACCCGGCCAGCGCCATGGGGACCCAGACCGCGCGGGCGGCCCATGCGGATCGGCGCGAGGCGCTCTGCTCGCCGGCTGACACAGGGGGCTCCGCCACGGCGGGAGTATGGCGCAGGGGGCGGCGCCCTTCGCCCCCGCCGGGGGATCAGGCGGACGGGGGCGCCGACGAGGTGGGGCCGCGCGCCCGGTGGCGGCGCACCTTGCTGCGGTTGCCGCAGCCGGCCATGGAACACCAGCGGCGGCGACCCGCGGGCGAGGTGTCGAGGAAGCGGGCCGAGCAGTCGTCGGCGCCACAGATGCGCAGGCGCGAGCGGAGCCCGGTTCCGAGTATGCGCGCCGCATCCAGCGCCAGAGCACCGAGAGCGGCGTCCACCGGGTCCGGGGGCGGGCGGTCCACCAACTCGGGGACCGCGGCCCCCGGACGCAGCGCCGGCCGGGGTGCCAGCGCCAGCACGTCGTCGATGACCGCGATGTCACCGGGCCCGGGGGGTCGTCCCTCCACCACCGCGCACAGGGAGCGGTCGATCGCCTCGCGCAGGTCGCGCGCCCGGGCGAGGTGCGCGGCGTTCGGCCGGATCAGAGCCCCGGAGTCGTCGCCCAGCAGGCCGGCCCTCCGCAGCCACTCGGCCACGTCCGCACCGTCCACCAGGCATTCCACCCGGCGTCGCCACCGCTCGCGCAGGGTGTTCACCAGGTCGACAGCCGGCGAGCCCCCGAGCCAGTACCAGTGGTCCGCACCGCTGCGCAGCGGCAGCGCGAGGTCTTCCGGCAGGTCACGCGCTTGTGTAACCTCTCTAGTCACATATACAGGTTACAACGAGGAGGAGCACCATGGCCCACGCCGTGCTGATGGCGGACCAGGCCCACTGGCGCCCGTCGAACCAGATGCGCGTGCAGAACACCGACCTCGGGCGCCAGCTCGGCGCCGAGTGCCTCGGCGCACGCATGTGGCGCCTCGCTCCCGGGCAGGCCTCCACGCGGCACCGCCACCGCGTCAGCGAGGAGCTCTATGTGGTCATCGAGGGGACCGGGCGCATGCGCGTGGACGATGACGCCCCCCTGACGCTGCCCGCCGGATCGAGCGTTCTGGTGGGCCCCGACCACACCCGCCAGGTGTTCAACGACACCGACGCCGAGGCGCTGTGGCTGATCGTGGGCGCGCCCGTCGAGGCCGCGAACACGCTGGAGATGACATCCGAGGAGCTGGAGTTCCTCTACCCCGCCGGGCCGAGGGCCCTGCCGCCCGAGCTGGAGGACTGACGGCGGCTCAGCCCACGCGCGGCCAGGCGCTCACGATCGGGTACGGGCGGATGGGCCCCCCTCCGCCGGGATGGATCTCGAAGTGCACGTGGGGCGAGGTTCCGCGCGCGTCGCCGGTGTCACCGTTGTAGCCGATGACCGTGCCCTTCTCCACGCGGGCGCCCTCGGCGGCGGCGGGGGCGAAGGCATCGAGGTGCGCATAGAAGAACTCGGTGCCGGCGTCGTCGCGCAGCCAGAGGCGGTTGCCGCTGATGCCGCTGTAGCCGACGCGGGACAGGGTGCCGCCGGCCACCGCCACAACGGGGGTGCCGCGCGCGGCGAACAGGTCGATGCCCTCGTGGTACCGGCCGCCCGGACGCGGGTAGAGCCAGTCGTCGCTGAAGTGGCTGGCTCCGGCCAGCGGGTAGACGTGGGAGCCTGTGGGGATTGCGGCCGGATCGCTGGGTGCCGGCGCCTCGCCGGGGGTCAGGTCGCCCTGCACCGACGCGTCCTCGCGGGCGTTCGCCTGTTGCAGGAGGCGCTCGGCCTCGCGGCGCGCCTTCTCCTCGGCCTCCACGCGCGCCTTGCGCGCGGCCTCGATGGCGGCCTGGCGGCGGCGCTCGGCCTCCAGCAACTCGCCCAGCTCCTGCTCCGCGGCGCTCACCTGCGCGCGACGTTCGTTCAGGACCCCCTCCAGCTCCGCCCGGCGGGCCTCGGCCTCCTCGATCTCGGCGGCCACCCGGCGGGCGTCCTCGGCCAGCCTGGCCCGCAGCCGGGCCAGGCTCGCGCGGCGCTCGTCCAGCACGCGCACCACAGCGGCGTCTGCGTCGGCGCTGGCGCGCAGGACGCGCAGGGTCTCGTCGACCTGGGTCAGGCTGTCGCTGGTCAGGAGCACCTGGAGGGCGTTGGGGCGGCCGTGGACGTACAGCTGAACCAGCCGGCGCTCCAGGTCCTGCCGCGAGGCCTCCAGCCGCTCGACGGTGCGGGCCTCCTCGCGACGGCCGTTGGCCATGCGCTGGCGCACGGCGTCGCGCCGGTCGAGAGCGGCGTTGTGCTCGGCGGCGATGGCGCCGGCGCGAGCGTCGACCTCGGCCAGCCGCTCCTCGAGCGCGGCCAGCGCCGAACGCTGAGCCTCGATGGCGGACGGCTCGGCACCGCCGGGGGTGGGCACGCCGATGCCCAGCGCGGCCACGAGGGCGCACAGTGCGACCAGCGGACGCCGGGAGCGCCTCGGAGATGACGGCATCCCGCCCATGCTGATCCATCGGCAGGGCGGGATGCCAGTCGAGCGCCCCGGCTCGCAACGCCCGCGGACCGTTGCGCAAGAGGCCCGGCGGGGAGCCTAGGCCGGCTCGGGCCCCTGCCCGTCGCGGAACTTGCGCCAGTCCGCCGGGCGCTTCTCCTGGAAGGAGGCGATGCCCTCGGCGGGCTCGGGCCCCCAGACGTGGTTGATCGCCACCAGCTCGAGTCCGTGCTGCACGGCCCCG
>JAVJSF010000017.1:0-117522 GCA_040219555.1 Miltoncostaeaceae bacterium | reverse complement strand
GCTGGGCGGCGCGGGCGCACCCACCCTCACCCCGCGGGCCGGCAGCATCACCTTCACCCGCGCCGGCGTGGGCGCCAACCAGCTCACCAACATCCGGGCGCTGGACATGCTCAACTGCATCAACGCCAACCTGGACTGAGCCCGGTACCGGCTCCACCCGGCGGCCCGGCGGCGGGCCTATTCTTCGGGGTAGCGTCCGCGCAGGGAGGCGACGGTCTCCGGGATGTCGTCCAGGCGGAAGTGGTAGGTGCCGAACTCGATCCGGCCGGCGCCGTGCGCCGTGGCGACCTTGTAGGCCTTGAAGTTGTCGTCGTCGTCCTCGTACGCGCCCATCTCGGACGGCAGGGCGATGTGGTCGAAGCTCATCAGGTCGAGACCGGCCAGCTCGTCCACCGAGCGGATCATCACGTCGCGGCCCGACAGCGCCGTGGCGTACAGCTTCAGCACGCGGGCCACATGGCGCAGGCGGAGTCCCTCGCGGAGCTCCTCGATGTCACCCAGCGCCTGTTTGGTGGCCATCTTGAAGTAGGCGCGGCCGATCTCCACGCTCTTCTCGAGCACGTTGACGCCCCGGCGGATGAACTCGTCCATCGCCTCGGGGGAGAAGTGGTGGGTCGTCAGGAGGTCGGCCAGGGTGGGTGCCGCGGACAGCCCGGCCTCGGGATCGATCTCGGCCACCACCCGCAGGCTCTGCATGAAGACGGCGTGGTGGCGCGGCGGCAACCACGCCAGCGTCTCGGGTAGGTCGGAGGCCAGGTCGCTGGCGCGGTCCTGGCGGCGGTTGAGCGTCGCCCGCCGGCGAGACAGCTCGGCCCGGACGACCTCCATGCGCTCACGGGTGGCCGAGACGGCCTCGAGCTCGCGTTCCAGGTGGACCAGTTCGTCCGCGTCGCCGTCCCCATCGGCGTCACCCAGTTCGGTGGCCGAGTCGACGGCCTGGGCCACCACCGCGGCGTAGCCCTCGGCCAGGACCGGGTCACCGGAGGCCTGCAGGTGCTGGAGGTAGCGTGCGGCCTCCACGCCGGCGCGCCAGTCGGCGTCGGCCACCCGCCGCACGCCCTCGAGATAGCGGGAGGCGGCACCGGGGTCGTCGTCGACCAGCAACTCCGGGAGCTGCTTGGCCACCTCCACCGCGATCTGGTACTTGCGGCCGGCGAACTCCTCCACCGCCCTCAGGTACTCCGGCCGGCGCTCCTCGGGTACCTGCTCCAGCAGGGAGCGGGGGACGTAGAGGCCGAGATCGGTGGTGCCCGTATCCGCCATGTGACAAGTCTAAGCGTTTAGCGGGCCGGTGTGGCCACCTCGGGCCCGGGCGTCGCCAGCACACCCCCGGGGGTGTCGGCGGCGAGGGACGTGTAGGGCACGGCGCCGGTCCCACGCGGGACCAGGCGCAGGGCGGGGACGCCACCGGCGGCCGCCAGATCGCGGCAGTTGCGGCACACCGCGCACGGGCCGAGCCTCGGGATGTCGGCCTCGAAGAGCGCTGCGCCGTGCACGGGGTCGAGCGCGCACAGGCCCTCCCAGGCATGGCCGAGGTCTGGGGTGAGGCCGGCGGTGGCGTGGCGCAGTTCGCCGAAGCCGCGCCTCACCCGGGGTGCCAGCGAGCGGACATCGGCGACGGTGCGGGCCGAGTGCAGCCCGCTGAGGGTGTCGGCGCACATGGCCATGACGGCCCCCACCCGGTGGCGCGCAGGCGGCGCCAGGTGCACGATGTCGGCCCTTCGGGCCTGCATCCGCAGGGCGTCCAGCCACAGACGAAGTTCGGCGCGGGCCTCGGTGAGCCCGACGCTGCGCGCGCGGTCGGTGCGGTGGGCACCCCATGCGGCCGCCCAGGCCGCTCCCAGTGCCGCCAGCACCAGGAGGGTCACGACCTCGCGGGTGCCGTCGGGCGCGCGCGAGGGCGCGATGGCACCGCGTGCCGCGGCCACCAGGCGCTCCACCGGATCGCCCTCTCTGGCGGCGCCCGAGGCCGCCAGCGCCACCAGGACCGACTCGCGCGGCTCGGCGCCCCAGATGGCCAGCGGCCGCCCGGGTGCCGTGACGATCACCGGCCGTTCCTCGTCCACCAGCAGGTAGAGGCGGCGCGCGAACGCGGTCATGCCGGGCGATCCGATCGGCCCCGGGGCGATCACCAGGTTGACCTCCCGCCGCTCGGCCAGCAGGTCGCGCCGCGCCTCGGCCAGGGCGGCCCGGGCGCTCGGTGCCGCCTCTCCCAGCGCCCGTGGGCTCACGTGCACGCCGCTGGCGCGCAGGTCGGCCACGACCGCGTCGAGCGCCGGCGAACCCGACGCGGACCCGGGCAGCATCCCGAGGACCGCGGTCAGCCACACGGCGACGGCCAGGAGCGGCCACCGCGGGCGGCGGCGGGAGCTGTGGCGGGGCGGGGCGGGCACACCACGCAATGTAGGGCCCGCAACGACCCGGGGCCGGCCCGCGATGCGGACCGGCCCCGGCGGCGATGCGGGTGTCGCGAGAGCGCTAGGCGCCCACGACCTCCAGCACCCGGTCGACCGGGACCATGTGGCGCTTCCAGCTCATGATCTCGGGGTCGATGTTGAGCGCCAGGCCGATCAGCTGCGGCAGGTGCAGCACCGGCATGTTGTACTCGGTGGCATTGAGTGCCTCGGCCTTACGCTGGTAGGCGTCCATGGCCAGGTGGCACAGCGGGCACGGGGTGACCATGCAGTCGGCGCCGGCATCGCGGCTCTGCGAGAGGGCCACGTGCGACTCGCGCAGCGCCACCTCCTCGCGGGCCAGGATGATCGGGAAGCCGCAGCACTTGCTCTTGGCCTCGTAGTCCGCCACCTCGCCGCCCAGAGCCGTGATCAGGCGCTCCAGCGACTGCGGCCGGTCGGGGTCCTCGAAGCCCATCACCGACGAGGGCCGCAGCAGCTGGCAGCCGTAGTACGGCGCCACCCGCAGGCCGTTCAGGCCGCGCGGGCCCTGCGCCTCGAGCAGGGCCAGGCCCTCCTCGGTGGCGAGGTACCACAGCAGGTGCGTGACGTCGATCGTGCCCTCGTACGGGCGGGCCCCCACCTTCACCAGTTCCTCGTTGACCGACTCGAGGACGCGCGGGTCCTCCTTGACCATCTTGTTCGCCCGGCGCAGGTTCAGCGTGCAGACGTTGCAGATGGTGAGGATGTCCACGCCCATCTCCTCGGCCTGACTGAGGATGCGGACGTTCAGCGTCATGTAGAGGTTCGGCTTGGCCTCGGCGATGTCGCCGGCGCCGCAGCAGGTGGCGGCGGGCATCGGCAGCAGCTCGATGTCCAGCATCGGGGCCAGCGCCTTGGTGGTCGCGTTGAGTTCCTTGGAGCTGAACTCGGCGATGCAGCCTGGGTAGTAGGCGAACTGGCGCGGCATCTAGACGGTCTCCTTGACGTTCTTCATCAGCCGCTGCACTTCCTTGAGCTTCTTGATGCGGTGCGGGATCGGCGAGGGGGCCTTGCCGTGACGCAGCATCTGGAAGGCGAAGGGCAGGTCGAAGTGGGCCTTGATCGGGTCGGTGAAGGGCACCAGCACCGTCTCGTTGAGCTTGCCGCCCGTGCGCATCGACAGCAGGAAGGCCGTCGCGTGGCGCGCGCCGGCGTCCTTCATGCCGCGCCCCTCCTGGAAGGCGATGCCGCCCAGCTTCTCGATGGCATCGCGCGGGTTGACGCCCTTGGGGCAGCGCTCGTTGCAGTACATGCAGCGGGTGCAGTCCCACACGCCGTGCTCGCCGGTGTAGAGCTTGGCGCGCTGCTTGCGCTGGCCGTCGCGCTCGTCGGCGGCGAAGCGGAAGCCCCAGGCCATCGCGGCCGGCCCGATGAACTCGGGGTCGGCGGCCAGCGAGTTGCACTCCGAGTAGCAGGCGGCGCACAGGATGCAGGCGCTCTCGCGGAAGACCTTCTCCATCGCCTCCTTGGGCACGATGCGCTCCTTCTCGGGAGCCGGGCCGTCGGGGATCAGGTAGGGCTTGACCGCCTTGAACTTCTCCCAGAAGGAGTCGAGGTCCACGATCAGATCCTTCAGGGGCGGGAAGTTCCCCATCGGGTCGATCTCGACCGTGTCGGTGCCGGACTCCTTCTTGAGGTCCTCCACCTGGGTCATGCAGGTGAGCACCGTCTTGCCGTTCGTCTTGCAGGCGCACGAGCCGCAGATGGCGGAGCGGCACGAATACCGCACCGCCAGCGTCCCGTCCTGCTCGTTCTGCAGGCGCAGCAGCGCGTCGAGGACGGTGAGGTCCTCGCCGTGGTCCAGCGCGAACGACTGGCGGTACTTGTCCTCGGACACATCCGGCTGGTACCGGAAGATGTCGAACGTGGTGGCGGGCATCAGTAGCTCCTCACCTGGGGCTCGAACTTGGTGACGGTGACCTCGGAGTAGTCGAGGCGGATCCGGCCGTCCTCGTCGAGGTACGAGATCGTGTGCTTCATCCAGTTCTCGTCGTCGCGCTCCGTGAAGTCGGTGCGCGAGTGCGCGCCGCGGCTCTCGGTGCGGGCGACGGCACCCTCCACCATCGTGGCGGCCAGGTCCAGGAGGTAGCCGGTCTCGATGGTGTGGATGAGGGACTGGTTGAACGTGCGCCCCTTGTCGGTGACGATCACGTCCGCGTACTGGCTGCGCAGGTCCTCGACGATCGTCTGGGCCTCGGCGAGCTCCTCGCCGTTGCGGAAGACGCCCACCTTCTCCTGCATGGTGTCGGCCAGCTTGTCGCGCAGCTCGTGCTGCACCGGGCCGCGCTTGCGGTCCAGCAGCTCGCGCAGCTTGCGCTCGTAGGCGGCCGCCGCGGCCGGGGAGGCCTCCGAGCCGGCGCCGTTGCGCGACTGCGCGAAGCGGGCGGCGGCGCCGCCGGTGCGCGCGCCCATGACCACGGCCTCCAGCAGCGAGTTGCCGCCCAGGCGGTTGGCTCCGTGCACCGACACACACGAGCACTCGCCGGCGGCGAACAGGCCCTGCATGTGCGGGGCGGCGCCCCACGAGTCCACGTGCACGCCACCCATGTGGTAGTGCGCGCCGGGTCGGATGGGGATGGGCGTGTCGATGGGGTCGACGCCGGCAAAGGCGATGGCCAGCTCGCGGATCTGGGGGAGCCGCTCGAGGATCTTGTCGCGGCCCAGGTGGCGCAGGTCGATGTACACGCAGCCGTTGTCGCCGCGGCCCTCGAGGATCTCGGTGGCCTCGGCGCGCGACACCACATCGCGCGATGCCAGCTCCAGCTTGTTGGGCGCGTACTTGCTCATGAACCGCTCGCCGTCCTTGTTGAGCAGGTAGCCGCCCTCCCCTCGGGCACCCTCGGTCACCAGCACGCCGCTGGGGTTGAGGGTGGTGGGGTGGAACTGCATGAACTCCATGTCCTTCAGGGGCACGCCGGCGGTCAGCGCCAGGCCCATGCCGTCACCCGTGGACGAGTGGGAGTTCGTGGAGGGGGCGTAGACGCGGCCGGCGCCGCCCGTGGCGAGCACCACCGACTTGGCGCCGATGGTCTCGATCTTGCCGTGCACCATGTCGTAGGCCACTACCCCGCAACACCCGCCGTGGGAGTCCTTCACCAGCTCGGTGACGAACCACTCCTCGTAGGTCGGGATGTTGTACTTCACGCAGACCGTGTACAGCGTGTGGAGGATCACCAGGCCGGTGATGTCCGCGGCGTAGCAGGTGCGCGGGAAGCCGGCGCCGCCGAACGGCCGCTGGGCGATCTTGCCCGTGCTCTCGTGGCGGCTGAACACCGCGCCCCAGTGCTCGAGCTGGATGATCTCCTTGGGCGCGTCGTGGCACAGGATCTCGATCGCGTCCTGATCGCCGATGTAGTCGGCGCCCTTCACGGTGTCGAAGGTGTGGTTGTCGGGGTTGTCGTCGGTCTGGTTACCGAGCGCCGCGTTGATGCCCCCCTGGGCCGCACCCGAGTGGCTGCGCACCGGATGCACCTTGGTGACGAGCGCGACGTCGACACCCGCCTCGTGGGCGGCGATGGCCGCTCGCATGCCAGCAAGGCCCGCGCCGACTACGACGACGTCATGGCTCAGCAATGCACATCCCTCTCGGTCGATTGCCCTCCTATGGACTCTACCCCACGACCGCCGGGCGCTCGCCGGGCCGCCCCGGCCTCGGTACTTACGTCAGGGTGCGGCGCGGACGCGCGTCCGAGCGGCCGGCGCCGCGGCGCCGGCGCGGCCGACCGGAGCGGAGGTCCGCGCTCGCCGCTGACGGTCGTCCGTTATGCTGCCGCGGGTTTTTGTGGGCCCACCCGCGTCCGGTCCTGCCGGACCCCACACGCGCACGGGCCTCCGACGGCCGCCGACCGGCGGCCGTCGTCACGTACAGCGTTGTGAAGGAGTCGGATCCGTGGCACACCGCGTCACCTTCATCCCAGGCGACGGCACCGGGCCGGAGATCGCCGAAGCGACCAAGCGCGTCCTGGACGCCACCGGCGTGGACTTCGAGTGGGATGTCCAAGAGGCCGGGGTCGACATCATGGAGACCGCCGGCACCCCGCTGCCGGACTCGGTCCTCGACTCGATCCGCGACACCAAGGTCGCGATCAAGGGCCCGATCACGACCCCCGTCGGCCACGGCTTCCGAAGCGTCAACGTCGCTCTTCGTAAGGCGCTCGACCTGTTCGCCTGCGTACGCCCCTGCAAGAGCTACCCGGGCGTCCGCTCCAAGTACGACGACGTGGACATCGTCATCGTGCGCGAGAACACCGAGGACCTCTACGCCGGCATCGAGTTCGAGAAGGACACGCCCGGCAACCAGGCGCTGACCGAGAAGATCATCGAGCTCGACCCGTCGGCCGCCGGCACCATCAAGCCCCACGCCGGCATCTCGGTGAAGCCGATCTCGGTCGAGGGCACCGACCGCGTGGTCCGCTACGCCTTCGAGTACGCCCGCGAGAACGGTCGCAAGAAGGTCACGGCCGTCCACAAGGCCAACATCATGAAGTACACCGACGGCCTCTGGCTGGCGGTGGCCACCGAGGTGGCCAAGGACTTCCCGGACATCGAGTTCGAGGAGCGGATCGTCGACAACATGTGCATGCAGCTGGTGCAGAAGCCCGAGCTGTACGACGTGATCGTCCTCCCGAACCTCTACGGCGACATCCTGAGCGACCTGGGCGCCGGCCTGGTGGGCGGACTGGGCGTGGCCCCGGGCGCCAACATCGGCACCGAGGCGGCCCTGTTCGAGCCCACCCACGGCTCGGCCCCCAAGTACGCGGGGCAGAACAAGGTGAACCCGCTGGCCATGATGCTCTCGGGCGTGATGATGCTGCGGTACCTCAAGGAGATCGACGCGGCGGACCGGATGGAGAACGCCATCGCCGAGCTCATCGCCGAGGGCGAGTCCGTGACCTACGACATGAAGCCGCACCGCGATGACCCCACCGCGGTCGGGACCTCCGGCGTCGCCGACGCCCTGATCGAGAAGCTGCGGGTGAGCGCATGAGTGAGAAGGCCCCGATCCGCGTCGCCGTCACCGGCGCCGCGGGCCAGATCGGCTACAGCATCCTTCCCCGCATCGCCGCCGGCGAGGCGTTCGGCAAGGACCAGCCGGTCATCCTCCAGCTGCTGGAGATCCCGGTCGAGGGCCCGCAGAAGGCCATGCGCGGCGTGGCGATGGAGCTCGACGACTGCGCATTCCCGCTCCTGAAGGGGATGGTCCTGTCGGGCGACCCGCGCGAGGCGTTCGCCGGCGCCAATTGGTGCATCCTCGTGGGCTCCAAGCCCCGCGGCCCCGGCATGGAGCGCGCCGACCTGCTGAAGGACAACGGCAAGATCTTCATCGAGCAGGGCAAGGCCATCGACGAGGTCGCCGCCGACGACTGCCGCGTGGTGGTGGTGGGCAACCCCTGCAACACCAACTGCATGATCGCCGCGGCCCAGGCCAAGCGCCTGCCGGCCGAGCGCTTCACCGCGATGACCCGCCTGGACCAGAACCGGGCGCAGACCCAGCTGGCCCAGAAGGCCGGCGTGGACGTGACCGACGTCGAGAACATCATCATCTTCGGCAACCACTCGCCGACGATGTTCGCCGACTTCACCAACGCCACGATCGCCGGCAAGCCGGCGCGCCAGGCCATCGGCGACGACGCGTGGCTGGAGAACGAGTTCCTGCCCACCGTCGGCAAGCGCGGCGCGGCCATCATCGAGGCCCGCGGCCTGTCGTCGGCGGCCTCGGCGGCCAACGCGGCCATCGACCATGTGCGCTCGCTGCACACGCCCTCGGACACGCCGCACTCGATCGCGGTGCGCTCGGACGGCTCCTACGGCTTCGACGAGGGCATCTGGGCCTCGGTGCCGGTGAAGACGGTCGCCCCGGGCGAGTACGAGGTGGTCCGGTCGGGCTGGGACCACGACGAGTTCGCCAAGGGCAAGGTCGCCGCCACCAACGCCGAGCTCGCCGAGGAGCGCGAGACGGTGAAGGACATGCTCGGCTGAGCCGTGCGCTCCACGAGGTGACCGCGGATCACTGATCCGCGGGAATCGGGGCCCCGGGGCGCAGCGCGCCCCGGGGCCCTTCTCTTCGTGCGGCCGGCTACTCCTCGTGGTCGGCGAAGAAGCGCTTGCGGATCAGGCGCATCAGCACGGCGCCGGCGATGGCGCCCATCGCCATCGACAGCAGGATCACCCAGATCAGCGAGATGCTGGCCGAGAAGAACACGAACGACACCCGCACGGGGTCGCTGTTCTCGACGATGAAGACCAGCGCCAGGATGACCACCAGCAGCAGGGCGCCCACCAGGGCGATGCGCCGCACCTGCTGCTCGTCGAGCCCCTCCCGCTTGTCCGGGCTCCCGGTGCGTCGAGGGGTGTCGTCCATCGCCGGCTCGGCTACCCCGCCACGGCCGCCGCGCGGAACACGTGGCCCAGGCGCTCCATGCCCTCGGCGATCTCGGCGGGGCTCACGCCCGAGTAGGCCAGGCGCAGCGTGCGCTCGCCGCCCTCGAGGAAGCAGTCCGAGCCCTTGACGTAGGCGATGCCCGCGTCGGCCGCAGGCTGGAACAGCGCATCGGCCGACATGCCCTCGGGCAACTCGACCCAGGCGAAGAAGCCGCCGGCCGGCGCAACGCAGCGCGAGCCCTCGGGGAAGTGCCTCATGCCCTCCATCATCGCGTCGCGTCGCTCGCGCATCAGCGCGGTGACGTGGGCGATGTTGGGCTCCAGCTTGCCGTCCACGATCAGGCGGTGGATGGCCGCCTCGCTGAGCAGCGCCGGCGAGATGTAGGTGCGCGAGGCCGCCGCGGCGAGCTTGGCGGCGATCGGCGCCGGGGCCACGATGTACCCGACGCGCAGGCCGGGGGCCACGGTCTTGGAGAACGACGAGGTGAAGATCACGTGCTCGTCGCCGGCGATCTCGTAGATGCTGGGGATGGGGTCGCCCTCGAAGCGCAACTTGCCGTACGGGTCGTCCTCGAGGATGAGGATGTCGTTGGCCACGCAGATCTCGGCCAGCCGCCGGCGCTTGGCCTCGGAGATGGTGGCGCCGGAGGGGTTCTGGAAGTTCGGGATGATGTAGATCATGCGCGGCACCCGGCCGGCGGCCACGGCCGCGGCGAGCGCCTCCACGTCCAGGCCGTCGTCCTCCACGGGGATCGGCAGGATCTCCATGTCGTGCAGCCTCAGCTGCAGCAGGGCGCGATCGTAGGTGGGCGACTCGACCGCGATCAGGTCGCCGGGGGTGAAGATGCTCTCCAGCAGGAACACGAAGCCCTGCAGCGATCCGTTGGTGATGAACACGCGGTCCGGGGTGACCCCGTGTTCGGCGGCCAGGACCTCGCGCAGCGGCGGGTAACCGTTGCCGGTCCCGTAGGAGAGGATGCGGGTGGCGTCGGCATCGAGTGCCGCGCGGGCGCAGTCGGCGATCAGGTCGCCGGACAGCGCCTCGGGGCACGGGGCCCCGCGGGCGAAGGAGATTGAGTCAGGCACGGGGGAGGAGGTTACCGGACCCCTCGAGGGCTCAAGCCCTCAGGTGCGCGGGATCTCCTCGCCGGTGGCGGGGTCCAGCCGGATGCCGTCCATGATGCCCTCGCCCACGGGGGCGCCGAGCGTCATCCACGTGGCCGGCCGGTCGGTGTGGTTCTGGATCCGCCGCGGGGTGTCCCTGGGCACATGGACCCAGTCGCCGTCCTCCATCACCAGCACCTCGCCGTCGATCATCACCTCCTGCGGGCCGCCGGCCAGCAGCCGGTAGACCTCGTCCTGGGTGCGGTGCCGGTGGTAGGCCATCTCGTGCCCCGGGCCGTAGGTCCAGACGCGGATGGCCACCTGGGTGTTGCCGAGCGCACCGGAGACGTCCTGGGAGGAGGCCCCGCCGCCGCGGCGTTCCTTGGCCGGGATGTCCGCGTCGCGGACGTGGGTGAAGCGGGCCTCATCGGTCATCGGTGTCCCCCTGGTGCTCGCGGTGTCCGCCGGGGCCGGCACGCTCGGCCTCCTCGGCGGCGATGTCCTGATCCAGTTCGGCGATCGAGCGCCGGAAGTCGTGCCCGGTGGCCCCGCCGTAGCGCGCGTAGAGGTGGCGGACGATCTGCCGGGAGTCCACGACCACCTCGTCGCCGTCCACCAGCATCGGTACCCGCGGCTGGCCGCTGATGGCGACGACCTCCGTGCGCCCGGAGCGCTCGTAGGGCACCTCGACCAGCCGGGCGCTCACCCCGACGTTCTCCAGGGCCTGGCGCACCGCGGCACACCACGGGCACTTCCAGCGGTGATAGAGGGTGGGCGCAGGACTCTCCACGCGACCAGCCTAGCGCCCGCGCCCGTCCACCCCGCGGCCCGGGGGGTCGTTCAGTCGCCCAGGGGTTGCGGGTTGGCGGCGGGAACCCGCCCCAGCGCGCTCGCCACCTGTCGTGCAAGGCCTTCGCGCAGCCCCACCGTGGGATCGAAGCCGATCTCCCTGCGCGCCAGGCTCACGTCGGCCGAGGTGTGGCGGGCGTCGCCGGCGGCGGTCGGGTGGCGGTCGACCGCGATGTGACCACCCAGCAGGTCGCCGAGGATCGCCAGGATTCCGTTCACCGACGCGTGCTCCCCGCCGCCGATGTTGTAGACGGCTCCGGAGCCGCCGTGGCGCAGGGCGCGGAGATTGGCATCGACTGCGTCGGATACGAAGGTGAAGTCGCGCGACTGCTCGCCGTCGCCGTAGAGCGTGATCGGGCGCCCCTGGCCGGCCGCCTCGATGAAGCGCGTGAAGGCCATGTCCGGACGCTGGCGCGGGCCGTAGACGGTGAAGTAGCGCAGGGAGACCGTGTGTACGCGCCCGTCCCGCGAGTACATGCGACAGAGGTTCTCGCCGGTGAGCTTGGTGGCGCCGTACGGCGACACGGGGCCGGTGGCGGCCCCCTCCGGGGTGGGCATGACCGGCGCGTCGCCGTAGACCGAGGACGACGACGAGTACACCAAGGGGACTCCGGTCCCGGACATCGCCTCCAGCAGCCGCTGGGTGGCCACGATGTTGTTGGTGACGTAGTCCTGGAACCCCTCGCCCCAGCTCGCGCGGACACCCGGTTGGGCCGCCAGGTGGAACACCGCGTCGGCCCCGTCCAGCAACGCGTCCAGGTCCGTGAGGCCGAGATCCTCCTCCACGAGGGTGAAGCGCCGGTGGTCGCGGGCGGCCATCAGGTTGGCCCGCTTGCGCTCCTCGTCGTAGTAGCGCGTGAAGCAGTCGAGGCCGGTGACCTCCACGCCGAGGTCGAGGAGGGCCTCGGTGAGGTGCGAACCGATGAAGCCGGCCGCGCCGGTCACGAGGGCGCGGAGGATCGGGCGGCCCTGCGTGTCGGTGAGCGTGTCGGGGCTCATGCTCGGAGTCCTCTCCGTGCCGGATCGGGGACGGGCGCGGCTGGGCACGTTATACCCCGTGGGGCGCCCCTCACGGTGAGGTTCGGTCCCGATGCGGCAGCACTTGAGCCCGCCGCCCGGCGGGGCGGCGGGCTCAAGGCGGGTCGCCTTAGGCGACGACCTCCAGCTGCGACCACGGGATGCCGTGGTTCGAGCCGCGCGACAGACCGTCGTTCGGGGTGGTCGTGTCGCGGAGCAGGTAGCCGTAGCTGCCGTAGAACGTCTCTCCGGCCACGTTCCCCCAGTCGCCCGTCTCCTCGTTCTCCATGTAGAAGATGACCCCGTCGCTGACGGTGCCGTCGAGGACGACCAGGCCGTACTCCTGCAGCCCCTTGCAGACGATGCGCAGGAAGTGGGTCTCACGGGTGCTCTCGCTGCGGCCGGGCAGCACGGGTGCCACGCGGTTGTCGCAGTTCACGCTCGCGGACAGACGCATCCGCATGCCCATGTCCACCTTGCGCGCCGCCGGGGTGGCCGAGCCGCCGCAGCCGGTGGCCGTCTGGTCGGTCTTGGCCGCCGGGGCCACGAACGCGCTGGTGAAGTCGTTGCAGCCCAGGGCGATGCGCAGCGCGTGCTGGATGCGGCCCGACTGGATGTCCTCCGGGCGCAGCAGTCCAGCGGTGTACGAGAGCTGGGACCCCGTTCCCCAGCCGGCGAAGGGCAGCGAGAGGCTGGCGGTGCCGTTCGGGTTCAGCCTCTGCCCATCGTTGTTGTAGTGGAAGAGGCCGACGCCGTTGCCGTAGATCCGGCGGGCGCCGTGGTCGATCGTGGCCTGCCAGACGCGCAGCTCCACCTTCGGGCCGTGGTCGGGGTGGTCCGGATCGAGGATCACCAGCGGGTGGTCGGCGCCGCTGCCCGGCACGGCCCCGGCCGGCACCCGGAACCGCTCCGTGCGGCCGTCGATGGTGATCGAGTACAGCGGGTCGGTGGGGGATGCCGTGTAGATCGGCGGCACCTCGCCGGTGACCGACGCATTGATCTTCATCGTGCTGACGTTCTGCATCATGTTGTCGCGGATGCTGCTGCTGCGCGCGTGCAGCGGCAGCTGGTCGATCGGCTGGTTGAAGAGCGCGGCGGGGTCGTAGGGCAGCAGCTCCGCGGGCACCAGGGGCGCGGGACCGGGCTCGGGGTCGGGCTCAGGCTCGGGCTCGGGGGCGGGGGCGGGCGCGGGGCCCGGAGCGCCGGCGCCGTCGTGCGTCAGCGTGATGGCGTCGGCGTCGAAGGCGTTGCCGGCGGTGGCGGAGCCGTGCGAGATGCGCAGGTCCAGGGCGTTCCCGGAGCCGGCGGCGACGGCGGTGACCTCGATCGCGCTGAACTCACCGCCGAGGGCGACCGCCGGGGAGCTGGTCTGGCGCACGACCGATCCGGCGGAGTCGCGCTCGCGCAGGATGATCGTCGCGGGCTTGCCCATCGACGAGGCGCCGGCGGCCCGGACACGGGCGGAGGCGCGGTAGGTGCGCCCTCCGACGGTCGAGGGCACGGTGGCCGGCACGTCGTGGAGGCTGAAGGACGTTCCGGTCAGGTGGCTCACACGCACGGCGTACTGACCGTGCGGCATCTGGGCCGGCCCGATCCGGGTCGGCGCCCCCTGCCAGCTCGACCAGTTCTGGGTCCCCGCCTCGAACGAGGCGTTCGCCGTCACGTTTCCGGCCGGGATGGGCGAGGGGGCCGGAACGGGCTCGGGAGTGGGCTCAGGCTCGGGCACCGGAGCGGGCGCGGGCGCGGGAGCGGGCTCAGGCGCGGGCACCGGAGCGGGCGCGGGCGCGGGCTCGGGCTCGGGCACCGGAGCCGGCTCGGGCTCAGGAGCGGGTGGGGGAGCCGGCGCGGGCTCCGGCGCAGGTGTCGTGTCCACCAGCGCGAGGGCGTCGGCCTCGAACGCGTGCCCGTTGCGAGCGCCGGTCTGGTAGATCTCGACGCCCAGGCGGTTGCCGGCGCCGCGTGCGGTGGTCGAGACCTCCACCCGGCGCGGCGTCCCGCTGAGGGCGACGTCATCCGAGTTGGTGCGCCGCACGACGCTCCCGCCGCTGGTCGTCTCGACGATGCTGATCTTCAGGCGGCGCCCGACCGTCGACGAACTGCCGGCGCGCACCACCGCGCTGGCCCGGTACGTGCCGCCGTCGCGGGTCGAGGCCACGGACTCCGGGGAGTCGTCGATCCCGTAGATGCGCCCGCCCCTGCGCTCCGCCAGGAATACGTAGCGGCCGTCGGCGGCGAACGCCGAGGGGACCCGGCTCAGCGAGGATCCCCGCAGTCCCTCCCAGCCGTCGAGGCCGGACTCGGCCGATGGGTTGCCGGTGAGGTTGGTGGCGGGGATCGCCGCGTCGAAGGACTCCGCCGATGCGGAGAGGGTGGTGGCCCCGCTGAGGCGCAGACCCGTCACGGCGAAGGTGCCGCGGCCCCGCACGCGGAGGACCTCGACCTCCACCCGGTTCCTCGTGCCCCGCGCGCGGAGCGCGACCCCCAGGCGGCGCGCACCCCGTGTGAGCGCTCCGGGACGCGAGACACGACGCTGCACGATCCGGCCGGCGCGGTTGCGCTCAGTGAGAACGAGCACCACCCGCGCCCCGAGGGCGTCGCTCGATGTGGCACGGACGCGGGCGAACGAGCGGTGGACCCGGCCACGGGTCGTGGAGGTCACCGCGAGACTGGTGCTCGGCGTCGCGTTCGCGAACTGGGCGGCGATGCCGGGGGTCGGCGAGGACGGGGCGGAAACGGCGCCATTGGCGGCGAATGCCCCACCGGCGCACAGAAGCGCGGCCGCTGTCAGTGAGGTCGCGGTGGCGCGTCCGAGCGCCACGCGGCCCCTCGGGGCACTGTGCATGAGTGCGTGCTCCTTGGGTGGAATCCATTCCGGATGCGCGGGGCACATCCATGTGGAGCACACATCGGCCGCTCGGCGATTTTCTTAAGATCAGGGTCCCCGGGGCGGCGAATCCCGGGGACCCTCCGAGCGCCCTACCGCACCACTTGCAGGCTCCCCCATGGGATCCCGTGGAGCGCGGTGCGCGTCATGCCGTCTGGGGGAGTTGTCGAGTCGCGGACGATGTATCCGTAGCTCCCATAGAGAGGTTGCCCAGCCACCTGGGTCCAGTCGGCGGTGGCCTCGTCCTCCATGTAGAGGATGATGCCGTCGGTCCCGGTGCCGTCCAGGACCACCAGGCCGTACTCCTGGATGCCGCGGCAGAGGATGCGCAGGAACTGCGTCTCGCGCGTGCTCTCATTGCGGCCGGGGAGGACCGGCGCCAGGCGGGCATCGCAGTTCACGCCGGCCGGCAGGCGCAGGCGCATGCCCATGTCGACCTTGCCCGAGCTGGGCGTGGACGAACCGCCGCAGCGGGTGGCGCTCTGGTCGGTCTTGGCCGCCGGGGCGACGAAGAAGTCGGTGAAGTCGTTGCAGCCGATCGCGATGCGCACCGCGTGGCGCAGGCGCCCGGAGGTGATGTCCGAGGGCCGCAGGAGGCCGGCGAGGTACGACAGATCAGAGCCCGTGCCGTTGCCGGCGAAGGCCTGGGAGATGCTTCTGGTGCCGTCGGGGTTCAGGATCGCCCCGTCGTTGTTGTAGTGGAAGAAGCCAGACGAGCTGCCGCTGATCGTGCGCGAGGAGTGGTCGATCGACGCGCGCCACACGCGCAGCTCGACGTGCCGGCCGTGGTCGGGGTGCTGGGGGTTCAGGACCACCAGCGGGCGATCGGACCCGCTGCCGGCGCGGGCGTCGGACGGGACACGGACGCGCTCGGTCCGCCCGCCTACCGAGACGGTGTAGACGGGGTCGCTCGTCCGTCCCACGTAGACCGTCGGGACCTCGCCGTCGAAGGACGCGTTGACGCGCAGGCTGCGCGCGTTCTGGGCGATGTTCGCGGCGATGGCGCCGCTGCGGGGGTGGAGCGCCAGCCCCGAGACCTGCCGGTTGAAGAGCGCCTGCGGGTCGTAGGGGAGTTGCTCCGGTGAGCTGGCGCCCGCCGCCGGCTCCGGTGGCGGGGTCGGCTCCGGCGGCGGCGTCGGCGCCGGCGGCGGGCTCGCCCCGCCGCCGCCCGCCGTCAACATGAAGCGGTCGACATCGAAGGCGTCCCCGGAACTCGCGTCGCCCTGGGAGACCCTGACATCGAGCGTGTTGCCGCTGCCGACCGCCGTGGCCGAGACCTGTAGCGCCTGGAAGTCTCCGGTCAGCGCGAGCGGCTCGGATGCGGTCTGGTCGACCACCTGCCCGTCCGGGGCGCGCTCGCGGATGATCAGCGTCGCCCGCCGCCCCACGGTTCCGGCGTTCGCCGCGCGCACGCTCGCCCGGGCCGTGTACTCGTCGCCGCCCGAGAGCGACCCGACGGTGGCCGGGGTGTCGTGGATCGAGTAGGACGTGCCCGTGCTGCGCGTCACGCGGGCGGCGTACTGCCCCTCCGGCGCGTCGAACGGGCCGAGGCGCGACAGAGACCCCTGCCAGCTCGACCAGCCGGTCAGCCCCGACTCGAAGGACGGGTTCGCCGTGAGGTTCTCGCCGCCGTCGTCCGGCGCGGGATCCGGGTCCGAGGGTTCCGGATCCGGGGTCTGCGGTATCGCGCCGGCCGGGACGACGGCCACCTCATCCGCCTCGAAGGCGTCGCCGCCGATGGCCGAGGCCTGGGAGATGCGGACATCCAGCGTGTTGCCCGACGACAGCGCACGCGCGCTCACCTGCAGGCTGCGGAAACCGGCCCCCAGCGTCACCGCACTCGACCTGGTCTGCCGCACGGTGCTGCCGTCCGGGGTCCGCTCGCGCAGTGTGATCGTGACCGGGCGACCCACCGACTGCGGGTTGCCGGCACGCACCGTGGCCGTGGCGGTGTACTCGTCGCCCTCCACGGTCGACGAGATCGTCGCGGGGGCGTCGTTCAGCGTGTAGGACGACCCGGACGAGCGCGTGACCCGGGCCAGGAACTGGCCGTCCGGCGCCGCTGTCGGTCCCACCCGGGAGACGCTTCCCTGCCAGGAGTTCCAGTTCGCAGCGGAGCTCTCGAACGACGGGTTCGCGGTGAGGTTCCCGGCGGGCACCGCGCCGGCGGCGGGGCCCGTCGCCACCGCACCGACCAGCCCGGCGAGCGCCAGCGGCGCACATCGCCTCAGGCCGAGGCGTCTCGCTGTCGATATCGATCTGTGTGATGAACGGAGCACATCGGTCTCCCCGCCTTACGTTTCGTTCACCGGGCGATCAGGTCCGGGGCCACGAACGGCTATCGTCGTGGGCGCACGGCGACGGTTCCGCAACCGTCCCGGGCCGCGCGAGGTCCCTCTCGCGCGGCCCGGGGCGATCGCCACCAGCGAACTTGGGCACGCGATCACCCTAGCCGACAGCACATCCTCCCGAATCCAAGGACCCGCAGGCATTCCGTGAGATACCTCATGATCGGGGCCGTAGTCGCCCTCGCCATCATCGTCGCGGGCGCGATCGCCGTCTCGTCGCGTACCGACTCCTACACCGCCGACGCGCGCGTCCTCATCGGGCCGACGGATGACGTCGACAACCCGGTGCTCGCCCTCGACACCCTCTCCCGGGGGACCGTGGTCGCCACCTACGCCGAGATCTTCGGCAGCGACGAGGTGGTCGCATCCGGGCTCGCCGCCTCGGGCTTCGACGCCGCGGCCCAGGAGGACATCACCATCCGGACGCGCTCCCTCGCCGGCGCCTCGGCCGTCCTGATCGAGGCGGTCGCGGACGACGCCGAGACCGCCGAGCGCGCGGCGACCGCGGTGGCCACGGCGGACCCGGTCATCGACGGCTACGCCGAGGTCTTCCAGGTGACGCTCCTCCAGGGCGCCCAGGGGCACGCCGTCCGGAGCGGCATCGATGGGGGCGCGCTGATCGCTCTGCTGATGGCCGCCGGGATCGCCCTCGGCGTGGCCGCCGGCTCGGCGTCCAAGCGGTATCTCCCCGACACGCCCCCTCCGCCGCGCCCGTCCCGGCGAGCGTGACCCCGCCAGTCCCGCAGAGGTATCCGACGCGCTGACATGACGCCGACCCCGAGGTTCGGTCCCGTGCCAGAGCGGCTGGCGGTCGCCCTGCTCGTCGCCACGGCCGCGGTACTCGCCGCCGCCTACGCATTCCTGAGCTTCACGGTCGCGGCCCAGCAGGACGATGCGCTGCTGGCGCTGCTGGTCGTCGCGGCGGCACCCGCCCTCCTGGCGATGGCGGTGGCCCCGAGCCTGATCATGGTCGCCCTCACCGCCGCGCTGGTGGCCAACGCCGGCCTCGTGCTGAACATCCAGTTCGGCGTGCCGAGCGTCGTCCGGGGTCTTGCGGTCGTGGGCCTGCTGATCGCCGTCGAGCGGCCCTTCCTGCGCCGCGGCCTCTTCCGCGCCGGTCCGGTGCTGGCGGCGCTGGCCGCGTACGCGGCGGTGCGCCTCGGCACCGCCATGGTGTCTCCGCGGGTCGTCGAGTTCGGCGCCGTCGCCCAGGAACTCGCCTACGGGCTGGCGATCGTGGCCCTGCTCGGGCTCGGGGGGTTGCGGATGGACTGGGCGCGGCGGACCGCCCTCGCCCTCGTCGGAGCCACCGCCACGTTGTGCGTCGCGGCGCTGGCCCGCGAGTACGGACTGATCGACGGGGCATTCGGCTTCGCCGAGTACCAGGCTCTGACGCCGGACCTCCAGCAGATCGTCAACCGGTCGCTGGTGCCCATCGACCTCGGCGGGCGCATCGGCGGCCCGGTGGCCGAGCCGAACTTCTGGGCCCAGATGCTCGTATTCGTCCTGCCGATCGCGCTGTGGGCCACATGGCGTCGCGCGGGCGCGGCGCGCGCCCTCGGCGTCGTCGCCGTCGCCTCCATCGCGCTCGCGCTCGTCCAGACCTCTTCGCGCGGCGGCCTGCTGGCGGCGGGAGTGGCCCTGGTGGTCCTGTGCCTGCTCGGTGGGCCCCGCGCCCGCCGGCTCGCGGTGCTCGTCCCCATCGTCCTCGCGGCTGGCCTGATGCTGAGCGGCGGGGCCGACCGCTTTGTCGCGATCACGCAGGTGCTCGACCCGGCCGCGGCCGAGGATGAGGCCGTGCGCGGGCGCGCCAGCGAGAACCTCGCCGCCGTCGAGATGTTGGGCGACCACCTGTTCACCGGCGTCGGCGCCGGAAACTACCCGTCGGCCTACGTGGGATACGCCGCCGAGGTCGGGCTCGACGCGCGCAACGCCGAGCGCGAGGCCCACAATTCCTATCTGGAGGCGGCGGCGGAGTCGGGGATCCTCGGCGGGATGAGCTTCCTCGCGCTGATGATCGTCGGCGTCGCGGCACCTCTGCGCGCGCGGCGCCGGCTCCTGGCGGACGGGAGGACCGAGGGGGCCGGGCTGGCGGCGGCGGTGGCCGCCGGCCTCGCCGGCTACGCCGTGGGTGCCGCATTCCTCCACCAGGGCTTCCCGGAGTACACCTGGCTCGCCCTCGGCTTCTCGGCGATGGTGGTGACCCTCGCGCGCGGCGCGCCCGCACCGGGGAAGGCTCCGTGACCATCGCCGGGCAGGGGCCCGTGGCCTGGATGATGTCCCGCTTCCCCGCCGTGTCCGAGACCTTCATCCTCCAGGAGGTCCTCGCCGCCCAGCGCGCCGGCGTGCGCGCCGAGATCTTCCCCCTGGTGCGCCAGAGGGGCCAGGATGTCCACCCCGAGGCGCGCCCCCTGGTGGCGCGGGCCCACTACGCCCGGCCGCTCTCGCTCCGGACCCTCGGCGCGCAGGGGTACTGGCTCCGCCGGGCCCCCGCGCGCTACCTGGGCACCTGGGCGCGCGCGCTCGCGGGCAACATCCGCAGTCCGCGCTTCGCGTTGCGGGCGCTGGTGGTCATCCCGCTGGCCGCGCGTTTCGCGCGCGAGATGCAGGGCCTCGGGGTGCGCCACGTCCACGCCCACTGGGCCACACACCCGGCGCTCGCCGCGTGGGCCGTGAACCGGCTGACGGGGATCCCTTACAGCGTCACCGCCCACGCCCACGACATCTACGTGGATCGCTCCATGCTGGGTCCCAAGCTGGCGGCGGCGCGACGCGTGGTGACCATCTCCGAGTTCAACCGCGAGTTCCTGGCCGAGCACTATCCGGCGGCCGTGGACGGGCGCCTCGACGTGGTGCGGTGCGGGATCGACCTGCGGCGCTTCCCGCTGCGCGAGCAGCCCGGGCGCTCGGGGGAGTTCCGGATCCTCTGCGTGGCCGGCCTGCGCGACTACAAGGGGCACGAGTACCTCATCCGCGCGGTGGCGCTGATGGGCGCCGCCGGGGTGCCCGCGCGGCTGGAGTTGATCGGCGACGGCCCGATGGCCGGCGATCTGCACGCCCTCTGCCGCGCCGAGGGCGTCGCGGATCGGGTGGACTTCCGCGGGGCGCGCTCGGGTGAGGAGGTGGCCGTGGCGATGGGCGCAACCGACGCGCTGGCCCTCCCGAGTGTCATCACGGGGACGGGGAAGATGGAGGGGCTCCCGGTGGTACTGATGGAGGCGATGGCGCGCGGTGTCCCGGTGGTCGCCAGCCGTATCTCGGCCATCCCCGAACTGGTGGAGGACGGTGTGACCGGACTGCTGGTGGACCAGCGCGACGCGCCCGGACTGGCCGCGGCGCTCACCCGGCTGGCGCGCGACCCGCGCGAGGCGGCCCGCCTGGGCCGCGCCGGCGCCGAAAGGGCCCGCACGCAGCACGACATCGTGGCCAACACCCACCGCCTGCTCGATCTGATCGGCGTGGGGAGCCGGTCGTGAGGCACCGACTGGCCCGCGCCGGGTTCTGGGCCGGCGCCGCCGTGATCGTCCACACCCTGGTCGGCCTGCCGGCCGCGCTGGTCGTGCGCGCCGCGCTCCGGCCGCGTCCGGTCGCAGGCCCGGCCGACGCAAGCGAGGCCCTCCCGCACGTCACCGTCGTGCTGGCGGCCCACCAGGAGGTCGCGGTCATCGCCGAGAAGGTGCGCAACACCTTCGCCCTCGATCACCCCGCCGCGTCCATCGACCTGGTGCTGGTGTGCGACGGATGTACCGACGGCACCGCCTCGGCGGCCCGTGCGGCGATGCCCGCCGGCGACGGTCGTCTGAGCGTGATCGAGGTCCCCCGAGGCGGCAAGAACGCCGCCCTGCGGGCCGGGATCGCCGCGGCCCGCGGCGAGGTGCTCCTGTTCACCGACGCCGATGCCATGCTGGCGCCGGATGCCCTGGCCCATCTGCTCGGGCCGTTGCGCGACCCGGCCGTGGGCGGCAGCGCCGGCCGGGTGAGCTTCGCCATCGATGGCGAGGTCGCCGGCGAGCACGGGTACTGGGCCGCGGAGGATGCCCTGCGTCGGCTCCAGACCCGGGGCGGCAGCCTCACCTCGGCCGCGGGGCCCGTCTACCTTGTGCGGCGCGGGTTCGCCCATCCGCCCCCCGATGGGGTCACCGACGACTTCTGGATCTCGGTGCAGGTGCCGGTGGGCGGCCGGCGTCTGGTCTTCGTGCCCGACGCCGCGGCCCACCTGCCACCCCCGCCGTCGCTCCGGCGCGAGTTCCGGCGCAAGGTGCGCATCATCTGCGCGGGGCTGCGCGGCGTCTGGCTGTTGCGTGGTCGCTTCCGCGGGCGCTTCATCGACATCCAGATCGTCACCCACAAGGCCCTGCGCCGGTTGCTCGTCATCCCGGCCACAGCGATGTGGCTGTCGTCGTGCGTCCTGGCGCGACGCCACCCGGCCCACGCGGTCATCGCCGTGGCGGGGGGCCTCGGCGTCGCCGGCGCCGGCGCCGCGGTCGCCCTCGAGGGGACGTCACTCGGGCGCCTGCGACCCCTTCGCGTGGCAGCCCATCTGGCCACGACGCTCGCCGCCTCCGTGGCGGCGCTGGCGCAACTGGCCCGCGGGGCCCGCAACGACACCTGGGGAGGCGACGGTGCCTGAGGCCTCGTCCGCCAGGGCCCGCGTGCTGTGGCTCACCACCAGCCTGCAGCCGGGGGGTGCGGAGCGCAACATCGTGTCGGTGATGCCGCACATGGGTGCCGACGATGTCAGCGTGGCCCTCTGCACCCTGATGCGCACCACCGACGGCCCGTTGGCCGAGGAGTTCGCCTCAACCGGCCTGCGGCGCTTCGATCTCGGTGCTCGTCGCCTGGCCGATCCCCCCGCGCTGGCCCGCCTTGTGCGCCTGCTGCGGCGGGGGCGCATCGATCTCATCCACGCCCACGACCAGTACGGCAGCCTGATGGGCGGGCTCGCCGGTTCCATCGCGCGCGTGCCCGTCGTGATGAGCCGCCACGTCCTGGCCGACGACGCGCCTCACCGGAGAGGACGCCTGCGTGCGCGTCTTGCGGTGCGGGCCCTCGAGCGATGGGCCGAGGCGGTCATCGCCGTGTCGGGGTCGGTGCGCGGGGCGATGGTGCGCGACGGGGTCTCGGAGGGTCGCATCGCCGTGGTCCACAACGGCATCGACCGGCGCCCCTTCGATGTGGGGCACGATCGCGTCGTACTGCGCGCCTCGCTGGGGGTCGCGGCGTCCGCGCCGCTGGTCGTGATGCCGGCCGTCCTGCGTCCCGGGAAGGGGCACGAGGTTCTCGTGGAGGCGGCGGCACGGCTGGCGCCCACGTTCCCGGATCTGGTGGTGGCGCTGGCCGGGGAGGGGCCGCTCCGCAACGACATCGCCGCCGCCGCCGCCGCGGTCCCCTCCGTGCGCCTGCTCGGGCACCGCTCGGACATCCCGGCGCTGCTGGCGGCCTGCGACCTGGCCGTCCTGCCCTCGTTCGCCGAGGGGCTGCCGACGGTGCTCATCGAGGCCGCCTTCGCCGGCCGGCCGGTGGTGGCGAGCGATGTCGGCGGCGCCGGCGAGATCGTCGACGATGGGCGGACCGGTCTGCTGGTGCCGGCCGGCGATGCGGTCGCGCTCGCCGACGCCATCGGCCAGGTCCTCGGCGATGCCGAGGCGGCCGGCCGGATGGGCTCCGATGCGCGGGCGCTGGCCGAGGAGCGCTTCTCGCTGGCCCGTCAGGCCGAGGCCACACGCGCCGTCTACCGGAGTGTCCTCGCCCCATGAGTACGCCAGCCCGCACGGGTCCCCTGCGTATCGCGATCCCCGAGTTCGCCGCGCGCGGCGGCCTCCTCCACTACTCCGGCCAGTTGGCCGAGGCGCTCGCGGGGCGGGGGCACGACGTCTACCTGCTCACCCCGCCCAGCACCGAGCTGGCGGGCCACATCGAGCGGGCGCATCTGGTCCCATGCCTGGCCGGCTCCGCGGCCGCCGTGCCCCGCGCGCGGGGGCGCCTGGCACGACTGGCCCAGCGCGGGGCGCGTGCCGGCGATCTGGCGCGTGCCTGGTGGGATGTCGTGCGCTGGCTGAGGGCCAACCCGGTGGATGTCCTGATGGTGGGCGACCTGCGCCTCGCGATCGACGCCGCCGCGTTCGCCGCGGTGTCCCGCCTGCCGCGCCGGCCGCTGCTCGTGGACATCTGCCACAACATCCAGCCCGTCGACACCACCGGCGGCGGCGCGGCCATCGATGAGCGGTTCGTGACCACCCGGTCGCTGGCGGCCGCCTACCGTCGGGCGGACGTGGTGGTGGTGCACGGGCGCACCAACCGTCGCGCGTTCCGTGACCGGTGGGCCACGCCGGCCTCCACCATCATGATCCCGCACGGCGACGAACGTCTCTTCGGCCCGCCCCCGGACCCGGTTCCCGGCCCGCCCACCGCGCTCTTCTTCGGCAACTGGAGTTCATACAAGGATCTGCACCTGCTGCTGGATGCCTTCGCGGTGGTGCGCCGGCGCCTTCCCGAGGCCCGGCTCGAGATCGTCGGCCACCCCACCAAGGACTCCGACGCGGAGGGGATCATGCGGCGGGCGGCGGCGATGGGCGACGCGGTGGGCGTGCGTGCGGAGTACGTGGAGATCGACGAGGCGCGCGCGTGCTTCGCCCGCGCCTGCGTGGTGGCCCTGCCATACCGGTACGGCTTCCAGAGCGGCGTGACCAGCGTGGCCTTCAGCCTGGCGCGTCCGGTGGTCTGCACCCGCGTCGGGGGCCTCCACGAGGCCGTGGAGGCCTCGGGCGGGGGGCGGGTGGTGCCGTCCGGCGACCCGTCGGCCTTCGCGGACGCCCTGGTGGAGGCCCTTGCCGACCCCGTGGCGTCACTCGCGCGCGGGCGGCGCGCCTACGAGTGGCAGATGAGCGAGGCCAGCTGGGAGGCCGTGGCCGGCCTGCTCGAGGACGGTTTCCGCCGGGCGCTCGCCGAGGGCGGTAGGGCGGATTGAGACGGCCGCCGCGTTCACCGCCACGCCCAGAGCTCACCCATGCCGTCCGGAAACTCCATCAACACCTGCACGGTGAACCCGAGGCCACGTAGGCGTTCGGTCACGACCGCCGCCGGCTCGTCGCCGGGGCACCCCCACGGGTGGTACTCGATGAACAGCGCCCGCGCGCGCAGGCCGTCGAGGCGCTCGTCGGCCAGCAGGTCCCATTCGCTGCCCTCGATGTCGACCTTCACGAGGTCCGCCGCCACGATGTCGGGTATCGCATCCCGCACCGGTAGCTCGGTGTCCCCCGTGCCCTCGGCCACCTCGTCCACTCCAAGCACGCGGGAGGAGAGGAAGTTGCCGGTGTCGAAACGCACCACGCCGTCGCGGACCCCTGCGCAGGCCTCCACGAGGCGGGGCGGCCGGGCCACCTCCAGGCGAGCCATGTTGGCCCGCAGCAACGGCAGGTTGGTGGGGTCCGGCTCGTAGACCACCCAGTCGTCGATGCCCAGCGCCCGCGAGGCGTAGACCGTGAACAGACCGATGTTGCCGCCGAGATCGACCGCGCTGGCGTCCGGGATGTCCTGCAGGGCGGCGCGCACCTGTGCGGGCGGCTCGTACTGGCGGGCGATCAGGATGTCGAACGCCAGGCGGATGTCGGCCGTGCCGTGACGTAGGGCGATGGGAGTGTGGCCACGGACACCGTATGTCGTGCCCGGTGAGCGCACCGACGCTGCTCGTCCCGCTCGCGCGGCGAACTCGCGGACGCCGAAGGCCAGCGGCGAGGAGGTGGTGCGCGCGAGACGCCCGAGGGCGCGCACCCGGTCGAGCGCCGAGAAGCCCGCGTAGGCCAGGTTCTCCGTCGTCATGCGCGACCTCCGGATGTCGTGTGCCGGCGTGGATCGGTACGTCGCGGCGCGACCATCATGCCCGGCTCGCCTCCGGCGCGGTCCAGGGGCGGGCGGTGAGGTCCCATCGCAGGGTCCGCAGGGTCCTGGTGGGCTGGACGAGAGCGCGGCGGATCAGGAATGGGTGGACGTCACGCCGGTTGGGACCCCACACCGTCGTGATTCCGAACGAGTGGCCGGCGCCGCGTGCCGCCGCGATGCTCCGCCCGTCGATGTCGGCCGCCGTCCCGTTGGGGTACGCGACCAGCGGCACGGGGTGCCCGAGGCCTTCGCGCAGGGCGCGCGCGGCGTCCACCAGTTCGGCCCGCTGGGCCATGGCGTCCTCGCGGGCCAGGATCGGGTGGCTGTCGGTGTGCGATCCGACGTCCATCCCCGCCGCCACCAGCCCCCGGGCCTCGTCCCAGTCCATCATCAGGTCCACCGCGGTGCGCCCGGTGCCGGCATCGCGGAACGCCTGCGCCACCCGGCGCAGGCGTGCGTTGCCGGGGATCGCCTTGAGCTCCTGCTGGGCCGCTGCCAGGGCCTGGCGGCGGGCCCGTCCGTCCGGCGGCACGTGCCATCCGGCCAGGGTCCCGCCTCCCTCCGGCACGGAGGCCCACGCGCGCGCCAGGTCCTCCCACCACGGGCTCACCCGCCGGTCGAGGAACCCCGGGACCAGGAAGAAGGTGCCCGGGACGCGGTGGGCACGCAGGATCGGGACCGCCACCTCGGCGTTGTCGCGGTAGCCGTCGTCGAAGGTCAGTGCCACCGCGCGGGCGGGCAGTCGCCGGCCTGCGGCGAGGGCCCGCAGGGCCGGGTACAGCGGCACCGGACGTGCGTATCGGGCCAGGGCCCGGACCTGGCGCTCGAAGCCGCGTGGGCCGGCGCCGGGCTCCTGCGGGAAGCTGGGCGTGGCCGTGATGTTGTGCCACCCGAGCACGAGGAGGCCTCCCACCTAGAGCGCCCCTGCGGCGGCTCGCCGCCGGCGCAACATGGTCAGGGCGCGTCGCGCCTCGGGGTTGACCACGGGCGCGAGGAGGGCCCACACCACCACGACCGCGGCGGTGCCCGCGAACAGGGCCGCCGTCTGGGGGAGCGTCGCCAGGGCGATCGCAGCGGTCCCCGCGGCGACCAGTCCCGTACCGATCGCCGGCGCTACCGCTCGGGCGTGATCGAGCAGGCCGATCTGCAGGTAGCGGCGCGCCAGGGTCCAGTACAGCAGCGTCCACCCCAGCGCGGCGGCCGACCACGACCACGCGACGACCTCGGTACCCCGGGGGGCCACCAGGATGAGGGTCGGAAGCCACACCACCACGAAGGAGAGGGCCACCAGGGGCAGCACGCGGTGAAGGCCGCGAGCCTTGAACAGGTCTCCCGAGAGGCCGCCCACGGCCACCATGGCGGCCCCCAGCGCCAGCCCGGGGAGGATGCGTGCCGACTCGTCCCACTGGGGGCCGAAGACCACGTGCACGGCCGGGCCGGCCAGCACCATGAGCGGCACCAGGAAGGGGATCACCAGCATCGAGACGATGCGAACGGTGGCGAAGTAGGGCCCGCCGACGTCGTCGCCCTGCTCACGCGAGCGCGAGTAGTACGGGAACAGCGCCAGGTGGATCTGCCCGAAGGCCTCCTGGAAGATCAGTTGCGGGATGCGGTAGGCGATGACGTAGAAGCCGACCGCCGTCACGCCCAGCACGCCTCCGATCACCAGGTAGTCGGCGTTGATGGCGATGGCGCCCAGGACGGCGTGGGCGAGCAGCGGGAGTCCGTAGGCGAGGAGCCGGCGTGCCTTCCCCCCCCGCCCGAAGTCCAGGCGGGGCCGGAACGGCACGCGGATCCATAGCAACAGCGCCCGCGCGGCGCTGCCGATCAGTTGCCCGGCCACGAGTGCCCACACCCCGGCGCCGGCCAGCGCCAGCACCACCGAGGAGACCCCCTTGCTCATCCCGCTGCCCACCTCGGGGATCAGGCGCCGCCGGAAGTCGAGGTCACGACGCAGCAGGTTCTCGTGCGTCTGACCGAGGGCCCGCAGCACCAGGTTCAGCGCCAGGAGGCGGATGACCCACTCGAGGCGGTCGTCGCCGTACAGCGATGCGATCGACGGTGCCGCCAGGGCGAACCCCGTCGCTGCGACCAGCGCCATCGACAGGTGCAGGGTGAACGCCGTGTCGGCGCAGCGCGCGGCCTCGTCTCGATCGAGGTAGATCAGCGCCGAGCCGACGCCCACCTCCAGCGAGTCGATGAAGACGATCAACGCCAGCGAGATCGCGACCAGCGCGAAGTCGTCGGGGGTGAGCAGTCGCGCGAGGATCGCGACCGAGAGGAAGACCAGCAGCTTCCCCGAGTACTGCGTCAGATAGAGCCAGCCGAGTGCCGACCCGAGGCGCTTCTCAAGTCGCGGCGGCGCCTCGCCCGTGCTCACATCCCCTGGCGGCGGACCACCGCGTGGGTGGCCGTGCGGACGATCAGACGCACATCCCCGGCCAGCGAGCGGTTGCGCTGGTAGCGGATGTCCACGCGGACGCGCTCATCGAAGGGCATCTCGTTCTTGCGCGGGGTCACCTGCCAGGCACCCGTGAGGCCCGGCCGGGTGGAGAGGCGCGCGGTCTGCCACAGGTCGTAGGTGGTCGAGGGCGCCGAGGTCGGACGAGGGCCCACGATCCCCATGTCGCCGCGCAGCACGTTCCACAACTGAGGCAGTTCGTCGAGGTTCAGCTTGCGCAGCACGCGCCCCACCCGGGTCACTCGCGGGTCGTCGGAGAGCTTGAAGGCGGCGCCTTGGGCCATCGTGCGCCCCATCAGGGAGGACTTCTGCGCCTCGGCATCCACCACCATGGTGCGGAGCTTCCAGATCGTGAACCGCCGGCCGTTCATGCCGGTCCGCTTCTGACGGAAGAACACCGGACCGCGGGTGTCGATCTTGATGGCGACGGCCGAGGCCCCGATCAGCGCCAGCGCCAGCGGGGCCAGCACGAGGACGAGCACGATGTCCATGCCGCGCATCAGGCGCTCGGCACGACGGCGCGAGCCGATGCCGTGCCGAATGCGCAACTCGGCGGAGCGGGCCCGCTGTGCGCGCGCCAACTCGGCGCGACTGGGACGGACGACCTCCTCCTCGGCCGCGTCGGCCACCGGCGCGGCGCCGTCGGTCATCTGGCGACTCCGTCCATGAGGTGGATGGGATCGATCGTGAGCGCGGCCCGCATGAGGGAGGCCAGGCTCTGGCCGTCTCCGGGGAACGCCGCGGTGCCCTCGACCAGGGCGCCGGTGATGGCGCACAGGCGTGCGGCGAAGACGTCGGCGCGCTCGGTGTCCGTCTCGGGGGCCACGACCATGGTGCGCTTGCGGTCGAGTCGCACCAGGAGATCCGGGATCCGGGCCGCGAACAGCGACATGTCGCCACCCGTCACGATGATGACCGCCAGTGCGCGGTCGTAGCGCCGCGCACGCTCGATCTCGGCCTCGACCAGCGGGGTCGCATCGCGGAGGCTGAGCAGCAAGTGATCGTCGCGGCGGTTGGTCATCGGTCGGCTCCCACGCCCATCGGATATCGAGATGATACGAGCCGATCGAGTTCCACGGAGCGTGTCGTGGCGATCGATCGATTCACAGGCTAAGTCGGCAGACCGACACGATCACTGCACTAAGGACCAGAGTGCCACCTAGACCAAGGTTCAGAGAAGTTTCCACACGCGGGAACCTCCGGAGCTAGTTGATCACCTGCATCCTCGACCACGGGATGCCGGTGGAGGTCCCGCGGGGCAGTCCGTCGGACGGCGTGGTCCGGTCGCGCAGGATGTACCCGTAGCTGCCGAAGCGCGTGTCGCCGATGATCGGGCGCCAGTTCGCCGTGCTGTCGTTCTCCATGTAGATCAGGAGGCCGTCGTCGGCGGTGCCGTCGAGGATGACCATCCCGTAGTCCTGCAGGGCGCGGCAGACGGTGCGGAGGAACCGTGTCTGGCGCACGTGGTCGGCGGGCCCGGCGACCCGTGGGACCGTGCGCGCGTCGCAGTCGACCGCCGGATCAAGCCTCAGCCGCATCCCCATGCTGACCCTTGCCGAGGCGGGCGTGCCGGAGGTGTCGCAGCGTCCGTTGCCCTGGTCGCTCTTCACGGCGGGCGCACGGAAGCCCCGCGTGAAGTCGTTGCAGCCCCACGACACCCGGATGGCGTGCTGGATCTCCCCGGGGAACGAGGCGCCCCTCACCAGGCCCGCGGTGTACGACAACCCGGACCCGGTCCCGTCGCCCAGGAAGGGCACCGACACGCTGGGGCTGCCGTCCGGGTTCAGCCGCTCGCCGTCGTTGTTGTAGTGGAACAGGCCGGTGCCCTGACCGGAGATCCGTCGCTCCTCGTGGTCGATCTCGGCCCGCCACACCCTCAACTCCACCTTGGGACCGAAGTCCGGGTGGCGCTCGTCGAGTATCACCAGGGGGTGGTCGGCACCGGTGCCGGGCTGCGCGCCGCGCGGGACGCGGAAGCGCTCGGTCCGCCCGTCGATGGTCACCCGGTAGAAGCGGTCGTTCCGCGAGGCCGTGTAGACCGGGGGCACCTCACCGTCCACCGACGCGTTGACGCCCTTGGAGGCGACGTTGCGCCTGAGGTCGGCCACGATCGCGCCGCTGCGCGGATGGATGGAAGCGTCGGCGGGGATCGGGCGGTTGATGATCCCGTTGGGGTCGTACGGACGGCGCTGGGCGCGCGCGTTCTCCGCCTTGGCGCCGAGGACCCGTGCCGGCGAGGGGGTGCGGCTGTGCGTGAGGCTCACGGCGTCCACCTCGAAGCCGCTCCCGCGCACGGCGCGCGGTGCGATCACCTCGACGCTGACCCGGTCTCCCCGCACACGTCCGGCGGTATCGACATCCAGATAGCGGAAGCGGTCCGTCAGGATCAGGGGCGACGAGATGCGGCGGCTGGCGCCGCCGCCGGTGCGGTGCACGACCAGGGCGAGTCGCACCCTGGTGCCGCGCGACGCGCGATTGGCGGCGCGGACGCGGATCGATGCGCGGTGGAACGAGCCCCGTGCGGCGGGGAAGCGGGGCCCGGCGGCGCGGATGTCCGCCCGCCTGCTGCTGACCCGGATCGCGCGCAGGGCGAACCGCCCGTGCGGCATGTCGCGCGAGCTGACCCGCCGGGTCGCGGATGCGATGCCGCGCCAGCCCTCGGCGTTCCTCTCGAAAGAGGCGTGCGACAGCAGGCGCACCAGGCGCGGGCGCTCGGACTGCTGCGCGCCGGCCTCGTTCGATCCGCCCCCGCCACCGCTCACGGCCATCAGGACGCTGGCCGCTCCGGCCACCGCGATCGATGCCGGGACGAGGATGCGACTCAAGGCCGGCGCCGGAGGCGGCATCGTCGTCCGGGGGGCGAGATCGGCGGGTCGGTATTCATTCGCATCGCACCCGAAGGTAGCAGTCGCACCTGTTTTCGCCCCTTTCTCCTGTGCTTGGGCCACCGGGCCGCCGGCACCGCGGCCCGGGCTCGTCGCGTCGTTAGGGTTCGGGTCGTGTCGATCCCGGACCACGCCCGCGATCCCTCTGGCGCCCGTGTCTGACGCCGAGCCGATCGTGGTCTCGATGGTCGAGGGCGTGGCTTCGGGCCGCGAGATCCTGGAGGGGTGGGACGCCCTTGCGTGCGCCCACGGTCGCCCGATGGCCTCGCCGCTGTGGTCGGCCGCTTGGTGGCGTCACCTGGCGCCGTCCGGGGCGGTGGCGCACACCGTCGTCTGCCGCCGCGCCGGCCAGGTGGTGGGGGTCCTGCCCCTGTACTCCACGCGCCGGCGGATGCTGGTCGTGGCCGGGACGCTCGGGGGCCCCGGGAACGCCCTGCGCGGCGCGGCTCTGGCGGCGGACGGGGACGAGGAGGAGGTGGCCCGTGCGTTCGCGGCTGCGGTGCGGAGGATACGCCCCCGCCCGGCGCGCCTGGTGCTGCACGAGGTCGAGGACGGTGACGCCCTGGCCGGAGCACTCGGCGCGGCGCTCGGCTGGTCGGCGAGGCGGGGCGAGCCGGAGGCGGCTCCGGTGATGGCGGTCGACCCGGCGGGCATGGAGGCGTGGCGCGCGGGCAAGAGCGCCAACTTCCGCGCCGACGTGCGCCGCAAGGCCAAGCGCCTCGCCGCCGCGGAGGCCCAGGTCGAGCGCGTGGGCGACGACGATCTCGACTCCGCGCTCGACGCGTTCGACGCGCTGCACGGCGCCCGGTGGGGGGAGCGCTCGCCGCTCGCGACTCCGGCCGGTAGGGCCGTCGTGCGCGAAGCCGTGCGGGCGATGCGCGCCGAGGGCCGCTGCGAGGTCTGGAGCGTCACGTGCCGCGAGGGCATCGTGGCCGTCCACATCTTCATGCGCGCCGGCACGACGCTGCTCTACTTCAACGGCGGCTGGGATCCCGCGTGGGCCGACTGCAGCCCGGGGCTCCTGTCGCTGGTGGCGGCCGTCGAGCACGCGCACGAGGCCGGGGTCACGCGCTTCGACCTCGGCAACGGCGACCAGGGGTACAAGGGGCGCTTCGCCGACGGCGACCGCCCGGTCCGTGCCGTCTCGCTCACCGCCCCGGGGGCGCAGGGGGCGCCGGCGCGCGCGGCCGACGGCGCCCGTTGGGCGGCTCGCGCCGCCCGGGCGGCAGCCCGCCGTGCCCGCCGCCGCATCGCGGGCGGCGGGCACGACTGAGGAGTCACTACCCCTCCAGCTTGCGGTTCAGCTCACCCCGCAGGGCCTTCGGGATCGGCCGCGAGGCGATGCGGCGGAAGCTCCGGTGGCTCGGCTTCACCTTGCCGCCCTCGTAGCGCAGACCCGCCGGCCAATTGACGTTGTCCTCCAGGTTGAACCAGATCACCGCCGCGGTGCGCGCGCTGCGCACGGCGGGCAGCCTGGCCATCTGGCGCAGGTACAGGTTCTGCTGGCGCGGGCTCACCTTGACGCTCCGGAACGGCGTCGATGCCGTCGTGTAGCCGGCCTCCGTGATGTACAGCTTCATCCCGGGGCGCTCGCGAGCCAGGAGGCGGTGCATCTCCCGCACGCTGTGCCAGGTGGGGAAGGCCTTGGCGTAGGAGCGGTTCAGGAACCGCGGACCCCGCGAGGGGTAGATGTGCTGGGAGTAGGCGTTGAAGCGGACCCGCTTGTCCCTCACCAGGCTGTACATCCACGGCCGGGCGCCGATGTTGCCGTTGCCGGTGCTGCTGCGCGGTCCGCCCACGCCGGCGATGACGATGGCGCGCCGGTTGCCGCGCTTGATGGCCGGTCCGGCGACCCTGACCACCTTCTTGTAGTGGCCGATGCTGGCGCGCCCGTTGAGGTCGAAGAAGCCCCTCAGGTTCGGCTCGTTCCACACCTCGAAGTGCCGGGCCCGGCCCGCGTAACGGTCGGCCACGGCCTGCATGAAGGCCGCGTACATCACCGGCCGGGGCGCGGTGGGGTTGTACTGGCTCTCGTGCGGGATGTGGTTCCCGTGCTCGGCCCAGCGCGGGGTGGAGTAGACGCTGATGATGGGCGTGATGCCGGCGCCGCTGAGGCCGCGGATGATGCGGTCGGCACGGGTCCAGTCGTAGGCCGGGTCGCGATGGTCGCGCATCTTGCGCGGCCGCTCGGTCGCGACCTCCGACCAGAGGATGTCGAAGCGGGCGACCTTCGAGTTCGTGGCCCGCACCATCTTCAGGCGCTCGCCGAGGTTCTCGAGCGGCTCGGCGATGGTCATGCGGTCGTCCTGCACGCCGAACACCGCCGACTGGGCGGTCGCCGGCATCAGGAGAACGGCTCCGGCGCATGCGAGCGCCAGGGGCGCGGTCTTCTTCAGATGGCTTCGGGTCGCGGGCAAACGGGCCTCCTCGCGTGGTGGAGGCACGACGCTAGCCCGGCCTCCGCCCGCGCCGGGTGTGGTGCGGGCGGAGCGGAACAGGGGATGTTCGCGACGAACATCGCCGCCCCGCGCCTCACCCGTTGGCGAGGGCTCCCAGCCAGCCGTCGCCGCCGTCGTGGCCGTCCTGCATGTGCACCCGGAAGGCCAGCCGCCGCGGCGGGCGGCCCGCGACGGTCATGGTGGCCACCGTGCGGAACCCCGCCTTCTCCACGGCCTTGCAGGAGGGGATGTTGACCTTCTCGACCTTGGTGTACATCCGCTCGGTGCCCTCGGCGGCCAGGGCGTCCGCGATCGCGGCCCAGGCCGCCGGCGCCACGCCGCGGCCGCGGAAGTCGGGGGACGTGATGGAGTCCTCCAGCATCACCGTGCCGGGGGGCATCGGCGCGCCCCCGCCGGGGGCGCCCGCGACCTCCGCAGTGCCGCGGAAGATCCAGCAGGCGAACGCCACGCGCTGGCCATCGGTCACCAGCCAGAGCTCGTGCCCGGCGCCCCGGCGGTCGGCCGCGAGGCCGGGGGTGAAGGTGGTGATGGCGGCGTCGTCGGGGAGTTGTTCCAGCAGCGCGAGGTCCTCCGCGGAGGCACGGCGGAGCGACAGGCCGTCGGGCAGCGGCCGCCGCGGCCGCTCGGGGTCGGCCAGCGCGAGGCGGTACCAGTTGAAGTCCAGGTCGATCCGCCGGCCGGCGCCGGCCAGGCGCCACAGGCGGTCGGCCACCACGGTGCCCAGGCCGCGCTCGGCCACCGCCGCGCGCACGCGTCCGAGCGCGCTCACCGCTCGACCGTCCCCGTCCTCGTCACCATGCCGGCCTCCCGGGCCTCGATCGCATCCGTGCGGGCGACGATACCCCAGCCCGGCGGCGCCGGCGCCGCGCGGGGCGACCATTGGCTGCCGCCGGTCGGTGCACTAGGGTCGGCGGTCGTGAGCGTGGAAGCGCATGAGACCGCGGTGAGCGTCACGCTCGCGCCCTCCCCGGGGGCGATCGCCGACGAGTGGGGCGCTCTGGTGCGCCGCACGGGCGCCTCGCCCTTCGCCGGTCCGTGGTGGCTGCTGCCCTGGGCGGACACGTTCGCCGACGGCGACCTGACCGTGCTGGCGGCCCGGAGGGCCGGGCGCCTGGTGGGCGTCCTGGCCGTGCGGCTGGCTCGTGGGCGGGCGACCGCGCCGGCGAACGTCCACAGCCCCGAGTGGAGCGCCGTGGCCGAGGACGCCCACGCGCGCCGCGCGCTGGCGGGTGCGCTGCTGGCGATCGCTCCCGGCGGTGCGGAGCTCGGCCCGATGCCCGAGGGCGACCCGCTCATCGACGAGATCCGGGCCGTCGCGGACGCCCGCGGGGCGGTGGTGGCGTCCGCGGGCTCCCAGCGCTCGCCGGCGCTGACCCTGACCGGGGTGACCGAGCCGATGGTCCACCTCTCCACCAAGATGCGCAGCCGCGTCCGCCGGCTGCGCCGGCGTTTCGAGGAGGCCGGGGGCACCGCGGCCGTGCCGGCCGGGCCCGATGACGATCTCGACGCCCTGCTGGGCGAGGCCTTCGAGGTCGAGGCACGCCAGTGGAAGGGGCTGGCCGGGACGGCGATCGCATCGAGTACCGGGACCGAGCGCTTCTACCGGCGTGCCGCTCACGCCGCGGCGGCCGATGGGACGCTGAGGCTCATCACCCTGCGCGCCGACGGGGGCATGGTGGCCTTCGTCCTCGGCATCGTGGGCGGCGGGTCGTACTACAACCTGAAGGGCGGCTTCGACCCGGCGTTCTCGGCCTTCTCGCCGGGCCATCTGCTGCGCGAGGACGAGATCATCCAGGCCATCACCGACGGCGCGGAGCGCTACGAGCTGCTCGGCGCGGTGGAGCAGCACAAGATGGCGTGGACCTACGAGACCTCGCGCTGGGTGACCGTGAGCGTGCGCCCGGGCACCCTGGCGGGACGCTTGGGGGAGGCGCGCCGGCGCCTGGGGCCGCCGCTCAGGCGCGCGGCCGGGGCGGCCGCGAGGCGCCTGCGGCGCGCCGACGGCGACGGCGGGCCGGGCACGCCCGCCCGCGCCGACCCGCCGGCCGGGGACTCCGGATGGAGCGCACCCGCCGGGCCGGCCGGCAGGGCTGTGGCTTCGTCCGCCGGCCGCGCGGCCCTACGCCGACGCGCGCGGGGCACGCTGGCCGTGTTGCGTTATGCCGAGGTGCCCGAGCGCACTCGGCTGGCCGAGCACATGGACGCGCTGCTCGATCGCATGACCCCGCTCGATGCGCACGAGGCGGAGTCGGTGCTTGTCGGCCGGATCGCGGCCCCCGAGCGCGGGGTGGTCGTGATCGTCGACCACGCCCGGCGCGAGGCCCTCGACCGGGTGCTTCCCGTCCTCGGCGTGCGCTCGCTGCCGGCCGTGGTCTCGGTGGTGACCGCCCACCTGGGAGGCGGGACTCCCTTCTGGTGGGACGAGGCCTCCGATCTCTGCGAGGCCGGGGGGACGGCCGGCGCGCTCGCCGGCCTGCGCCCTGACGAGGTCCGGGCTGCACTTCTGGCCCTCCCGGAGGCCGACCGCGCGCGGGCGATGGATCAGTTGCGGGCCGGGGCCACCAGGGCGGCCCGCGGCAGCGCCCACCTGGGCGTCGAAGACCTGCGGGCCCTCGTGGCCGGCGGGCTCGCCGTGGCGGCCCAGACGGTCGACCATCCCGCGCTCGTGCGGTGCGACGACGCGACGGTCCTGGCCCAGATCGCCGACTCGCGAGAAGCCCTGGCCGCCATCGTGGGTCCGTCGCCGGCCTGGCTCTCGTATCCGTTCGGCCTAGTGGACGCCCGGGTCGCCTCCCTGGCGGCCCGGGCGGGCGTGCGCGTGGGCGTCGGGGGATCGCCGGGGCTCGTGCGCCCTCCCGCCGCCGGGCGGACGGCCCTGTCCTCGGTTGCGGTGGGGGCCGGTTGGACCGCGGAGGAGCTCGAGCGCACCCTGTTGCACCTGGCGGCCCCCGGGCGCGCGCGGGGCTGAACGACGACGGGGCGCCCTGAGGCGCCCCGTCGGGACCAGCGGCCGCGCGTGGGACTCAGCCCATGCGCTCCTTCACGAGCTCGGCCACCTCGGTGGGGTTGGTGCCCACCCGCACGCCCTTCGCCTCGAGGGCGTCCTTCTTGGCCTGGGCCGTCCCGGACGAGCCGGTGATGATGGCGCCGGCGTGGCCCATCTGCTTGCCCGGGGGCGCCTGGAAGCCGGCGATGTAGGCCACCACGGGGGTGGACATGTTCGCGGCGATGTACTCCGCGGCCTTCTCCTCCTCCGCGCCGCCGATCTCGCCGACCATGACGATCAGGTCGGTGTCCGGGTCGGCCTCGAAGCGGCCCAGGATGTCGGTGAAGTTCGAGCCCACGACCGGGTCGCCGCCGATCCCCACCACGGTGCTCTGCCCGATCCCGAAGAGCTCCAGCTCCTTGGAGATCTGGTAGGTCAGCGTGCCCGAGCGGCTCACCAGGCCCACGCGACCCGGCGAGAACACCTGGGTCGGCATGATCCCCACCGAGGCCACGCCCGGGCTGATGGCGCCGGGGCAGTTGGGGCCGATGAGGGTCTGGTCCCCGCGCTTGAGGTGCGTGCGGATGCGCAGCATGTCGTGTGCCGGGATGCCCTCGGTGATGGCGATGATCAGCTCGACGCCGCTCTCGATGGCCTCGTAGATGGCGTCGGCGGCGAACCGCGGCGGCACGAACACCATCGCGGTGTTCGCATCGGTGGCCTCCACCGCGTCGGCGACGGTGTTGAACACCGGGATGCCCTCGACGTCCTGACCGGCCTTGCCGGGGGTGACGCCGGCCACCACGTTGGTGCCGTACGCCTTGTTCCGGGTGGCGTGGAACGCCCCCTCGCGCCCGGTGATGCCCTGCACCACCAGGCGGGTGTTCGCGTCGACCAGGATGCTCACGCGGCCTCCTTCGCAAGCTCGACGGCGCGCTTGGCGGCCGACAGCATCGTCTCTTCGACCACCACGTTGGCGGGGGCGCGGTCGCGGATGATCGCGCGGCCCTCCTCCTCGTTGGTGCCATCCAGGCGCACCACGATCGGCAGCGTGGCACCCAGGCGCTCCAGGGCCGTCAGCAGGCCCTCGGCCACCTCGTCACACCGGGTGATGCCGCCGAAGATGTTGACCAGCAGCGACTTCACCTTGGCGTCCGACAGCAGCACCTCGAGCGCCGACACCACCTCGTCGGCCTTCGATCCGCCGCCGGCGTCCAGGAAGTTGGCGGGCGTGCCGCCGGCCAGGGCCACCACGTCCAGGGTGCTCATGACCAGGCCGGCGCCGTTGCCCAGGATGCCGACGTCGCCGTCGAGCTTCACGTAGGTGACGCCCTTCTCCTGGGCCATGCGCTCCTGGGGGTCCTCGGTGGAGGCCTCGTGGTACTCGGTCATCTCCGGGTGCCGGTAGAGGGCGTTCCCGTCGATGGTCACCTTGGCGTCCAGTGCGATGACCTTGCCGTCGGCCGTGAGGATGAGCGGGTTGATCTCCATCAGCATCGCGTCGAGTTCGACGAACCCCGCGTAGAGGCGATCGAGGATGCTCACCACGCCGCGGATGGCCTCGGCGTCGATGTTCGCGTGGTAGGCCAGCCAGCGGCCGTGGTGCTGCTGGAATCCGGTGAGCGGGTCGACGTGCAGGCGGGCGAGGGCCTCCGGCCGGTTGGCGGCGACCTCCTCGATCTCCACGCCGCCCTCGGCCGACAGCATGATCAGCGGCTTCTTCTCCGCGCGATCGAAGGTGATGGAGGCGTAGTACTCCTTGGCGATCTCCGACGCCTGCTCCACCCACACGCGGTGGACGGTGTGGCCCTTGATGTCCATCCCGAGGATCGCGGACGCGTGCGTCTCGGCCTCGTCGGGGCTCTCGGCGAGCTTGATGCCGCCGGCCTTGCCGCGGCCGCCCACCTGGACCTGGGCCTTGATGACGACCTTGCCGCCGATGCGCTCAGCCGCCGCGCGCGCTTCCGCGGGGGTGGTGGCGACCTCGCCCTCCGGCACCGGGATGCCCTGGCGTGCGAAGAGCTGCTTCCCCTGATACTCGTACAGGTCCAACCGTCGACTCCTCCCGCTCATGGAAACGCCCGGCGGTGCGCCCGGGTGGGCGCCCTGTCGCGGGCCCCGGGGATACTACCCGTGAGGTAGCGCGCCGGATGCGGTGCGCTGTGCGCCCGGTGACGCGCGCCGCCGGCATCCCGTCCGCGCGGGCCCGGACCCGGCGCGGCAGCCCGGCATCTCAGTCGATCGTCGCCAGCACCTCGCCCACCTGCACGGCCTGCCCTGCCGCGGCCTTCACCTCGCCGACGGTACCCGCGCGGTGGGCCGGAACCTCGTTCTCCATCTTCATGGCCTCGACGATGGCCACGACCTCGCCGGCGGCCACCTCCTGGCCGGCCTCCACCAGCACGCGCAGGACCGTGCCCTGCATCGGGGTGACCACCTCGTTGGGAGCCCCGGCCGAGGCGCCGCTGCCGCCGCTGCGCTCGCGCTTCTTCTTCGGCCGCGCCGGCGCGGCCGGGCCACCACCACCACCGAGCTCGCTCTCGGGGATGTGCAGCACCACCTCGAAGCGGCGCCCCGCCACCTCGGCGGTGACGCGCCGCTGCACCCGCGGCTCCTCCTCGCCGGCCGCGTCTGCTGGCAGGTCCAGCGGGGCGGGCTCCGCCGGCGGGATGGGCGTGGGGGTGTCGGCAAGCCGGGCCAGCGCGTCGTGGCACGCCCCGCCGTCGATGAAATCCTGCTCGTTCAGCAGCCAGATGTGGAACGGGATCAGCGTGGTGGGGCCCTCCACGACGTACTCGGCCAGCGCTCGCAGCATGCGCCGGCGGGCGGTGTCGCGGTCGACGTCCCAGGTGATGAGCTTGGCCACCATCGGGTCGTAGATCTCGGGGATCACCGAGCCCGCGGTGACGCCGGAGTCGACGCGCACGCCCGGGCCGGCCGGCTCGCGGTAGGCCGTGATCAGCCCGGGGGTGGGCAGGAAGCGCTGCGAGGCGTCCTCGGCGTTGATGCGGCACTCGAAGGCATGCCCGCGGGGGGCCACCTCGTCCTGGGTCACCGACAGGCGCTCGCCGGCGGCCACCCGCACCTGCTCGCGGATGAGATCGAGGCCGGTCACGGCCTCGGTCACCGTGTGCTCCACCTGGATGCGCGTGTTCATCTCGAGGAAGAAGAACTCCTCGCCCGAGACCAGGTACTCCAGGGTGCCCGCCGAGGTGTAGCCCACGGCCTCGGCGGCCCGGATCGACGCCTCGCCCATGCGCCGGCGCAGGTCGTCGGACACCACGGGGGAGGGGGTCTCCTCGATCAGCTTCTGGTGGCGGCGCTGCACGGAGCAGTCGCGCTCGCCCAGGTAGATCGTGTTGCCGTGCGCGTCGGCGAGGATCTGGATCTCCACGTGGCGCGGGTGGGGCAGGTAGCGCTCCAGGTAGACCGCGCCGTCGGCGAAGAAGCGCTCGCCCTCGCGGATGGCGCCCTCGAAGGCGTCCTTCAGCTCGGCCGCGCTCGGGGCGACGCGGAAGCCCTTGCCGCCCCCGCCGGCCGAGGCCTTGACCGCCACCGGGTAGCCGATCTCCTCGGCCACGCCGCGCGCCGCGTCCAGGTCGTCCACCGGGTCGGTGACGCCGGGCACGATCGGCACGCCGGCGGCGTCCATCAGCCGGCGCGCCTCCACCTTCGAGCCCATGGCGTCGATGGCGTCCGGGGGCGGGCCGATCCAGGTGATGCCGGCGTCGGCCAGCGCGCGGGCGAAGCCGGCGTTCTCGGCCAAGAAGCCGTAGCCGGGGTGCACCGCCTCCACGCCGGCCTGGGCGCAGATCTCGAGGATGCGCGGCACGTTCAGGTAGGTCTCGGCCGCCAGCCCGGGCCCCAGCAGGTGCGCCTCGTCGGCGTGGCGGACAAAGAGCGCGTCGCGGTCGATCTCGCTGTAGATCGCCACCGAGGGGATGCCCATCTCGCGCAGCGTGCGGAACACGCGGATGGCGATCTCGCCCCGGTTGGCCACCATCACCTTGGAAAAGCTCACGCCATCCCTCCCCACGCGCTGCCGTTGTCCTTGATCCCCATCGGGACCTCCGTCATCTCGACCATCGCCGCCCGCCGCCAGCGCGAGCGGTAGGCCGCCGGCACCGGGTCGGGCGCCGGCCCGCCTCCGGTCAGCAGCGCGTTCGCCGCCGCCGCCAGCGCGGCCAGCTCGGCCGGCGCGGGCACGCCGCCCGCCACGATCTCCATCCGGGTCCCGCCGACGGCGCTCACAGGGGGATGTTCCCGTGCTTGCGGCGCGGGCGCAGCTCGCGCTTGGTGAGCGACATCTCCAAGGCCCGGATGAGCCAGCCGCGCGTCTCCTCGGGCTCGATGACCGCGTCGACGTAGCCGCGCTCGGCCGCGATGTACGGGTTGGCGAAGCGCTCCTTGTAGTCCTCGATCAACTCCTCGCGCCGGGCGGCGACGTCCTCGCCGGCCTCCGCGGCCTTCTGCAGCTCGCGCTTGAAGATGATGTTCACCGCGCCGTCGGGCCCCATCACGGCCACCTCGGCGGTGGGCCACGCGGCGTTGAAGTCGGCGCCCAGGTGCTTGGAGGCCATCACGTCGTAGGCACCCCCGTAGGCCTTGCGCGTGATGACCGTGAGCTTCGGCACCGTGGCCTCGGCGTAGGCGTACAGAAGCTTGGCGCCATGGAGGATGATCCCGCCGTACTCCTGGGTCGTGCCGGGCAGGAAGCCGGGCACGTCCACCAGCGAGACGATGGGGATGTTGAAGGCGTCGCAGAAGCGGATGAAGCGCGCGCCCTTGATGGAGGCGTCGATGTCCAGCACGCCGGCCAGGGCCTTGGGCTGGTTGCCGACGATCCCCACCGTGTGGCCGTCCAGGCGCGCGTAGCCGACCACGATGTTCTGCGCGTAGAGCGGCTGCACCTCGAAGAAGTCGCCGTCGTCCACGATCAGCTCGATCACGCGCGCCATGTCGTAGGGCTTGGTGGGCGTGTCGGGGACGATGGTGGCCAGCTCCGCCTCCTGGCGGTCGGCCGGGTCGGCGGTGGGCACGTGCGGGGGCGTGTCCAGGTTGTTCTGGGGCAGGAAGGCCACCAGCTCGCGCACCTGCTCCAGGCAGTCGGACTCGGAGTCGGCGGCGAAGTGGCACACCCCCGAGCGCGTGGCGTGCGAGCCGGCGCCGCCCAGCTCCTCCATGGTCACCTCCTCGCCCGTGACCGTCTTGATGACGTCGGGGCCGGTGATGAACATGTGGCTGGTCTCGCGGACCATGAAGATGAAGTCGGTGATGGCGGGGCTGTAGACCGCCCCGCCGGCGCACGGTCCCATGATCACCGAGATCTGCGGGATCACCCCGCTGGCCTTGACGTTGCGGAAGAAGATGTCCGCGTAGCCGCCCAGGCTGACCACGCCCTCCTGGATGCGCGCGCCGCCCGAGTCGTTGATGCCGATTATGGGGCAGCCCATCCGCACGGCCAGCTCCATCACCTTCACGATCTTCTCGGCGAACACCTCGCCCAGGCTCCCGCCGAAGACCGTGAAGTCCTGGCTGAACACCACCACCTTGCGCCCGTCGATGGTGCCGTGGCCGGTCACCACCCCGTCGCCCCACGGGCGGTTGTCCTCCAGGCCGAAGCCGTGCGCGCGGTGGCGGGTGAACATGTCGATCTCGACGAAGCTGCCGGGGTCGAGGAGCATGTCGATGCGCTCGCGCGCCGTGCCCTTGCCGCGGGCCCGCTGGCGCTCGATGGCCGCCTCCGAGCCGGCCAGGGCCTCCTCGCGCAGCGCGCGCAGGCGCTCCCGCTTCTCTTCCACGCTCATGCACCCTCCTCCCGGGACCGCGGGCACTCTAACCGAAACGACCCGATGCTCGGGATTCCGACCAGTTGCCCGACGCGACCCCCTGCCGCGGCGCCCGGCCGCGCCCCGCGCCCGGCGCTAGTCTCGGGCCGATGAGCGCGCCGGCCCGTATCACCGTGGAGTTGACCCTCGGCCCCGTGAACGGCACGGTGGCCGTGCAGGTCCCCCGCGGCACGCCGGCGGGCGGCGTGTGGGGGCACCTGGACCGGGCCCTCGCGCCGGGCGGGCCTCCGGACGGCGTGCGGTACGTTCTGAACGGGCTGCGCACGATCCCCGGCGCGCCCCTGCGCGATGGCGACCACCTGCTGGTCGCCGCTCCCACCGACTGAGGAGGGCGATTCCGATGGCCGATCCCGATGAGCGCCGCGGCGTCGACATCCAGGGCCCGATGGTGGCGCCCGCGGATCCCCTGGTCGAGTTCGAGGAGGACCTCGACGAGGATCTCTGGACCGACGACTCCGGCGAGGACTACACCGGCTGGTACTGCGTCCGCACCGACCCGTGGAACTGCCCGGCCGAGGGGTGCACCTTCGTGGCGCGCTTCCTCACCGCCGCGCACCTGATCATCGTCTGGCCCGAGCGCGACGACCCCAGCCTGCTGCGCCACGCGGCCGCCGCACGCGATGTGGGCCGCAACCCCAGGGTGGACACCTACGAGCCCGACTTCGGGCCGGCCACCTCCTACTACCAGTGGGAGGCCGCGGGCCATCCGGTCCACGCCATCCGCAAGGACATCGGGGACGACATCTACAAGAGCAAGTAGCGCCGGCCGGCCCGGCCTCAGCCGTCGCGGGCGAGCACGTCCAGGGCCAGGGAGGCCACGCGGTCCAGGATCAGGACGCCGTCCAGGTGGTCGATCTCGTGCAGGATCGCCCGCGCCTCGAATCCCGCGGCCTCGATCGTCCGCCGCCGGCCGTTCGGGTCGGTGGCCTCGACCCTCACCCGCTCCGGCCGGCGCACGTTGGCGATGATCTCGGGCAGGCTCAGGCACCCCTCGCGACCCTTGCGGTTGCCGCTGCGGCCCACGATCACCGGGTCGATCAGCCAGATGGGCCCCTGGGCGTCGGGCACCCGCGGGTGGCCGGTGCAGTCGACGAACGCGATGCGCCACAACTCGCCCACCTGCGGCGCGGCGAGGCCCACGGTGCGGGGGTGGGCCGCCGCCGTGGCCATCAGGTCGGCCGCCAAGCGGCGGGCCGCCGCGCCCGGCCGCCCCACCGGCGTACACGGGGTCTTCAGCCGCCGGTCCGGATAGTGCACCACCGGGCGTACGGTTCCCCCGGCCCGCGGGCCCGTTCCGCCCACCGTCACCCGCGCATCAGAGGATCTCGTCGTCCTCGTCGTCCAGGGTCAGCTCGACCCCCTGGGCATCGGCGACCGGGTGCAGCCGGCCGGCCAGGGTCCCCACGTCCAGGCCCGGGGGCAACTCCATCTCGATCCCGAGGACATAGATCGGCGGGTCGCCCACCCGCCGCGCGGAGAGGTCGATGATGTTGGCCCCGTGCGAGGCCACGGCGGTGGCGATGGCGTTGACGATCCCCGGCCGGTCGGCGCCGTAGACCGACAGCACCGCGCGCCGGCGGGGAGGACCCTCGGCGATCGGCTCGGCCCGCGCCACGTGCAGGCCCAGCCCCATCCGTGCCGCCACCGGCGCCAGGCACGCCTCCACCTCGTCGACGCCCACGTCGTCGGGCACGCTGACGGCCAGCATCGTGGCGAAGGATCCGCGCAGGAGCGCCGCGCGCACGTCGGCCAGGTTCCCGCCGATCTCCAGGAGCGCGCCCGTCAGCGCCGCGACGATGCCGGGGCGGTCGGCGCCGACCGTCGTGACCACGATCTCGCTCATGGCGTGTGTGACGCTGGCATGTCGGCACAGCGTACGCCCGTGCGGGGTGACTAGGATGGCCGGGTGAGTGCCGGTCAGCCCTGGAACGCCGCCCTCACCATCACGGTGGTGCGGATACTGGCCATCCCCGGGTTGATGGTGCTGATCCTGGTCGATGGCATCGACGACAACCGCTGGTGGGCGGCGGCGGTGTACGTGAGCGCGGCGGCCACCGACAGCCTGGACGGCTGGCTGGCGCGCTCGCGCGGCCAGACGACCGTGGCCGGCGCGTTCCTGGATCCCCTGGCCGACAAGTTGCTGGTGGCCGCCTGCCTCCTGTGCCTGATCCAGACCGGGGAGGTGGCCGCCTGGGCGGCGATGGTCATCATCGCCCGCGAGTTCGCGGTGACCGGCCTGCGCCTGGTGGCGATGGGCGACGATCGGGTCATCCCCGCCGACCGCCTGGGCAAGGCCAAGACGGCCACCCAGAACCTGGCCCTCCTGGCGCTCATCGCCCCGCACCCCTGGCCGGAGGCGGACCAGCCGCTGCTGTACCTGGCGGTGGCGATGACGGTGTTGAGCGGCGCCAACTACTTCCGGGCCTTCTTCAGCGCCGACGGGTCCCAGGCGGCGCGCGAGCCCGCGGGCATCGTCCCCCCTCCGGCCCCGGGCCGGAGCGCCGCACATGAGTGAGCCGCTCGCGATCGCCGCGGCGATCGCGGCCGCGTACCTGCTGGGCTCGCTGCCGTTCGGCTACCTCGCCGGTCGCGCTCGCGGGGTCGACATACGCACCGTCGGCAGCCGCAACGTGGGCGCCACCAACGTCTTCCGGACGCTCGGGAAGCCCATCGGCATCGCGGTGATGGCGGCCGACATCGCGAAGGGCGTGCTGGCGGTGGTCCTGGCGCGGTGGATCACCGACGACCCGTGGCCCCTGGTGGCCGCCGGCGCGGCGGTGGTCGGCCACGTCTACCCGCTGTGGCTCCGCTTCCGCGGCGGAAAGGGGGTGGCCGTGGGCTGTGGCGTCGCCATCGGCCTGATGCCGTTGGCGGTGCTCGTGCTGGTGCCGGTGTGGGTCGTCGTGATCGTCGCGACCCGCTACGTCTCGCTGGGGAGCATCGTCGCGGCCGCCGCGCTCACACCCACGGTATGGGCCTTCGGCTACGAGTGGCCCACCGTCGCCTTCGCCGCGCTGATCTCGGTGGCGGTCATCGGTCGCCACCACGCCAACATCCGCCGCCTGCTCCGCCGGGAGGAGTTGCGCATCGACCTCGGGCGCCGGCGCCGCGACGGGAACCCCGGAGCGGGGGCCGGGCCCGTCTGATCCCTCAGCCGGCGCCCGCCCCCGGGTCGAGCGCCGCGCGCGTCAGCCGCAGCCCCTCGTCGAATGTCACGCGGGGCCGCCACCCCAGCGCGGCACCGGCGGCGCTCGCGTCGAGGACGCTGCGGCGCACCTCGCCGGCGCGCTCCGGAGCGTGGACGGCCCGCCCCTCCAGGCCGAGGCCCGAGAGGAGGTCGAGCACCGTCACCTCCACGCCCGTGCCGATGTTGAGCGGTGACCCCGTGCCTGCCGTCTCGGCGGCCAGGAAGGCGCGCACGACATCCCCCACGTACACGTAGTCACGCGTCTGGAGGCCGTCGCCGAAGACGGTCGGGGTCCGGCCCGATGCGGCGCAGCCGCACATGATCGCCACGACGCCGCCCTCGCCGAGGTGGTCCTGTCCCGGCCCGTAGACGTTGCTGAGCCGCAGCACGGCGGTCCGCACCCCGTGGACCCGCGCGTAGTAGGCGCAGTACTCCTCGGCGCAGACCTTGCTGAGCCCGTACGGCGACTGGGGTGCCGGCCGGTGCGACTCGGGAGTGGGCAGCGGCACGTCGGGACCGTCGCCGTAGGCGGCGCCGCCGGACGAGGCGAACACCACTCCGGCGCCGGTGCGCCGGGCGGCCTCAAGCACCGCGATGGTGCCGAGGATGTTCACGTCCGCATCCTCGGCGGGGCGCTCGACGGCGACGCGGACATCGACCTGCGCGGCCAGGTGGAAGATGGTGGCGGGCGCGAGCGCGTCCACCACCCGGTCCATCGCCCCGGTGTCGCGGATGTCGATGCGATGGAGGGGGACATCGCCGGGCACGCGGTCGGTGCGCCCGTGGACCACCGAGTCCAGCACCTCCACCCGCCGGCCCTCGGCGCGGAGTGCCCGTACCAGGTTCGACCCGATGAAACCCGCGCCGCCGGTCACCAGGGCGGGCCCCTCCGCGTGGCTGCTCTGGTCGCGGGACACGGCCGGAGCCTAGCGGCTCCGGCCGGCGCGCCATCCGGCTAGCTGACACCCCCCAGCCACTCGGCCAGGGAGGTGTGGCGCGGCGCGCTCACACCGTCGGCCACCTCGCGGCGGATCTCGCCGAGGGTGCCCACCCGCTCGGCGTCGACGTCGTGGGTGTGGATGGTCTCGTAGTTCTCCTGGTGGGCGCGCAGGAAGGTGTCGTCGGCCAGTTGCGGCAGGCGCTCCATCACCCCGCGCACCATCTCGCGGACCGAGTCCTCCACGAACCGCGGCCGGCGGTGGGCGCGATCCACGATGTACTGCTCGTCGGGCCGCTTGAGCAGTTCGTAGATCTCGGAGGACATCCCCTCCTCGACGATCTCGATCAGCACGTCGGCGTCCACCTCGGTCCCGTCGGTGGTGCCGATCAGCAGGGTTCCGCGCGCGCGCTGGTTGTGCGTGGCGATCGGCACGGCGCGGACGATCCGGGCGATCTCCTCCTCGCCGAAGCCGTCGGCGGTGAGGGCGTCGGTGGCCTGGGCCTGGATCAGCCCCTGAGCGCACGGGCAGGCGTTCATGCCCTGCGCGGTGACGCCCACCACGCGGCGCACCCCGTTGCGGCCGGCGGCGGCGATCCCGATGAGGCCGTACATCTCCTGGGTGGCGATGTCGCTCACCGGCGTGCGGCGCTCCACCGGGTACGAGGCCCTGATGGTCACCTCGCTCCGGGTGGCGCGCTGGCTCTCCACGATCCGCTCGGCGATGCGCTGCGCGAGGACCTCGATGTGGAGTGCCTCGCCGATGACGACGCTGTCGATGGCCTCGTTGACCACCTCCTCGAAGCGCGACATGTGCACGCCCTTCTGGGCGGGGTTGAGGTCGCTGACGCAGGCGATCTCCGCCTGGAAGAGGCTCTCGGAGCCGTTGTGGCGGATGCGGATGGCCTTCGCCGAACGGGCCACGCCGGCCGAGCTCAGGCTGATCGGCGCCGGCGGGCGCGTCTCCTGGAGGTCCTCGGGCAGCACGCGGGGCGTCGTGCTCATCTGGTCTGCCTCTCGTCGAGTGGTGGTATCGCTGATGATGCCGCAATGCGCGTTGGGCGGCCGTAGGGGGTCGTATACTCTTGCGACATCTCGCACAATCGGGTTTGGGGACCGGAATGACCGAGTCGCTCTCCTCTACGACGGACGCGATCCTCCCGGATGTCGATGAGATGCGCGCGCTCGTCGACGAGGGCCGGCGCAAGGGCGTCCTCGTGCTCGGCGACATCGTCGCCGCCCTCGCCGACGCGAAGGTCTCGAAGGCGCAGCTCGAGGAGTTCCACGCCCACCTCGGCGAGCTGGGGGTCGAGGTCGTCGACGACGACGGCGCGCGCGTGGGCGGCGACGACGAGGTCCTGTCCGGGCTCGACCTGGCCGTCGAGCCGTCGCTGGACTCGCTGCGCCTCTACCTGCGCGACATCGGGCGCGTGCCCCTCCTGACCGCGGCCGAGGAGGTGGCCCTGGCCAAGCGGATCGAACTCGGCGACATGATCGCCAAGCAGCGCATGGTCGAGGCGAACCTGCGGCTGGTCGTCAGCATCGCCAAGGGCTATCTGGGTCGCGGGCTCTCGTTCCTCGACCTCATCCAGGAGGGCAGCCTCGGACTCATACGCGCGGTGGAGAAGTTCGACTACCGCCGCGGGTTCAAGTTCTCGACCTACGCCACGTGGTGGATCCGCCAGGCCGTCACACGCGCCATCGCCGACAAGGCGCGCACCATCCGCATCCCGGTGCACATGGTCGAGAAGCTCAACCGGGTGGTGCACCTGGAGCGCCAGCTCACGCAGAGGCTCGGCCGCGAGCCGCGGGCGGAGGAACTGGCGATCGAGCTCGAGATGACGGCCGACGAGGTGCGCGAGATCCGGCGGATGGCGCAGCTCCCGGTCAGCCTCGAGAAGCCCATCGGCGAGGAGGAGGACTCCTCGCTGAGCGACTTCGTGGAGGATGTCACCGCGCCCTCGCCCTTCGACGAGGCGGCCGGCAACCTGCGCCGGGTGGACGTGATGCGCGCGCTCAGCGCGCTCCCGGATCGCGAGCGCCAGGTGATCGAGCTGCGGTTCGGCCTCACCGGCCAGCAGCCGTACACGCTCGAGGAGGTGGGCCGCACCTTCGGCGTCACCCGCGAGCGCATCCGGCAGATCGAGAACAACACCCTCCGCAAGCTCGAGGGGCTGCCGGTGGCCCAGCCGCTGCGCGACTCGGCCTGAGCGCGCGGCGGCCCGACGTTCAGTTCATGCGCGAGCCCGGCATGCAGCGCGGGGTGGCCAGGAAGCGGTAGCCCACGCCGTGCAGCGTCTGGATGTAGGTGAACGAGCCCGCCGACTCATCGACCTTTCGGCGCAGCCGGCGCACCAGCACGTCCACCGAACGGTCGCCGTGGCCACGCTCGCGGCCCCACACGAGCCGGAAGATCTCATCGCGGCCGAGGGCGCGCTCGCGCGCGCCGGCCAGGGTCCACAGCAGGGTGAACTCGAGCGGGGTCAGATCCAGCGGACGGCCCGCCATGGTGACCGTCATGCGCTCGGGGTCGATCACCAGCTCGCCGGCGCTGAGGGGCTCGCCACCCTCCTCGTCGGCGCCCGTACCCGACCTCCGCAGCGCGGCCTGCACGCGCGCCATCAGCTCGCGCATGGAGAATGGCTTCGCCACCACGTCGTCGGCGCCCAGCGACAGCACCTCGACGCGGTCGTGCTCGTTGGTGCGTGCGGTCACCACGATGATCGGCAGGCGGGGCGCCCACTCGCGGGTCTGGCGGATCAGGTGCCAGCCGTCGATCCCCGGCAGCATCAGGTCCAGCAGTACGACGTCGGGCATGCCGGCGCGCAGCGCGCGCAGAGCATCCAGGCCGTCGTGCGCCAGTGTGGGATCCAGCCCGGCCGTGCGCAGGTGGAAGGCGACGGCGTGGGCGATGCTCTCGTCGTCCTCGACGACGAGCACGCGCGGATTGGGGGGAGCGATCGTGGTCATCGCGGCCAATCTAGGCGCGGGCCCCGCGCGCGATGGGTCAGGGCGGTGACGATCTTGTGAACCGGCCGTGAACTCCGGCCCGCCCGGGGGTTCAGCCGGCGACCGGGTCTGCGGCGTCGGTCTCCGAGGCCAGCCGCTCCTCCTCCTCGGCCTCGCGCCGCAACTGCCCGAAGCCCGCCCCCTCGGCCACAAGGAACAGGAAGCCCACCACGACACCGACCATCGCCTCGGTCCCCTGCAGGACGATCGAGAACGCGATGGCGTCCGCCGCCCCGACGCCGTAGGACGCGGTCAGGGGCAGCACCGCCGCCGCCTGGAACACCACCAGGTTCCCGGGCAGCACGGGGAAGGCCTGGGCCAGGGTGACCGTGACCAGCAGCAGGCCCGCTCCGCCCCAGCCCACCCGCCCCAGGCCGAATGCCTGCAGGGTCAGGAAGATGCCGCCCCACTGGGCGAACCACGTCGCCAGGCTCGCGCCGCTCACCAGGCCCAGCAGGCGCCCGTGGCGCAGCGCCACATGGCTCTCCTGCACCGCCGTCCAGGCGCGCTCGCCGGCGCGCCGGATCCGCGCCCACAGCGATCCGCTGCGCAGCCAGGGCGGCAGCGGGGAGGTGCGCCGGCTGGTCAAGAGGGCCAGCACGATGATGGCCAGGCAGGCCACCCCCAGCGACAGGGAGGCCACCCACGCGTAGCCGGGGAGGGGGAGGAACAGGCCGATCCCCACAACCAGCATCACCCAGGTCACCGTCGAGACCAGGTTCTCCACCACCACCGAACCCAGCAGCGATGTGGCGCTGATGTCCCCGTGGCCGCGTGCCTTCAGCCGTCGGCGGGCCAGCAGCACCTTGACGAACTCGCCCACGCGGGCCGCCAGGAGGGTGTTGAACAGGAAGCCCACGAAGAGCGGGCTCAGCAGGTCCCGGAAACGGGTGCGCCCGCGCATCGAGGGCAGTCCGTCCACCACCCCCTTCCACGCGAGCCCCTTGAAGGCCACCGAGGCGAAGTTCGCGGCCACCGCACCCACCAGGAAGGGCCACGAGGTGATGTGGAAGGCCTGCTTGATCTCGTGGATGTCGAACTTCCAGACCACCAGCGCCGCCACGGCCACGACCACCCCCAGGCGCGCGGCGGCGAGGATGATGCGGCGGCGGCGCGGGGCCGGGCGCGGGCTCATCGGCGGGCGCCGGCCATGGTGTCCAGGCGCACCGGCCGCAGTCCGCGGGCGGAGGCCGCGGCCAGGATCGCCGGCAGCGCCGCGACGGTCTGAGGGCGGGGCGTGCCAGGCGCCCAGCCGTCGGCGTCGTGCAGCAGCAGCACCGTGCCCGGGGCCAGGGCGCGGACCGAGCGCGCGAGGATGACATCGGCCCCCGGCTCGGCCGAGTCGAAGACGCCGTGGGTCCACGCGGCCATCCGGTACCCCGCCGCCCGCGCGGCCGCGGCCGTGGCGGGCCCGCGGAATCCGTGGGGGGCGCGGAACATCCGGGTCAGGGCGCCCTCGCCGGCCACGGCGGCCACCGCCCGCTCGGTCCGGCGCAACTGGTCGGCCACGTGGCGCGGCCCGCGGAAGATGAGGATGCCGTGATCCCACCCGTGGCTGGCCAGCTGGTGGCCCTCGGCCACGATGCGGCGCACGGTGGCGGCGTGGGCGGCCACCTCGCGCCCGAGGACGAAGAAGGTCGCCACCGCGCCCGCGGCCGCCAGCGCGTCGAGTACGGCGGCGGTGGACGGCCCCGGGCCGTCGTCGAACGTGATCGCCACCTCCGGGCGCTGCGCCGGGCCGGCGCCGATCGCCCGCCCGAACAGCGGGTTGCGCGGCATGTACGCGGCGGCTCCCGCCGCAGCGCCGGCGCTCAGCAGCGCGGCGGCGGCGAGGGGTCGGTGGCGGGCCAGGCGGGCGGTCGCCGCGGCGAGGGCGACGCCCGTCACGGCGGTACGCTGCACGGCCTGACGCTTTCGCATCGGCGGCATCATGGCGTGGTCGGGCGCCGGCGATGGCGCGGGCGGATGGTATCAGCGCCGCCGCGGGTGACCGGGCTCCGGGCACGCGTCGCCGCGTCTTGGCACACTCACTCCACGAGTGCCAGAACATGGTTCCCAGGCGGGGGTATACTGGGGTCTGTCGTCGCCGTCGTCGTGCGAGGTGTCTGTGCCGTTCTACGAGTACCGCTGCAAGGCGTGTGATCACCGGTTCGAGGTCCTCCAGCGGATGTCCGACGAGCCCGTGACCGCATGCGAGAGCTGTGGCGCCGAGGAGGCCGAGCGGGTGCTGTACGCCCCGGCCATCCACTTCAAGGGCTCCGGCTTCCACAACACGGACTACGGCACGCGCCGGCGTCCGGTGGGCGGCGACTCGGACGGCGGCTCCTCCGAGGGCTCGGGCAACGGCGCATCCTCGGACGGCGGGTCGGGAGGCTCGTCCGACGCGGCGTCGTCCTCGTCGCCGGCCCCCGCCTCTTCCTCCAGCACGGTGGGGCTCGACAAGGTCTAGCCGCGGCTGCATGATGACGCGCGGCCCGCGTCATCAGGCATCGGAGGTTCGGACTCAGCATGGCCCGCTCGGCCTCCATCCCGATGGGCAGCCGCCGGGCGAAGGCGCGGCAACGCGCCTACCGCCACCCCGGCTTCGTCGTCCTCGCCGGGTTCCTCGGCGCCATCATGGTGGGGACGGCGCTGCTGCTGCTCCCCGTGGCGCGCTCGGACGGGGGCCGGACCGCGGTCGTGGACGCCATGTTCACCGCCACGTCCGCCGTGACCGTCACCGGGCTGACGGCCGTCGACACATCGGTGCACTGGTCGACCTTCGGCCACATCGTCATCCTCGGGCTGATCCAGATCGGCGGCCTGGGGATCCTCACCAGCTCATCCCTGCTGTTCCTGGTGGTCGCGCGCCGCATCGGCCTGCGCCGGCGCCTGGCCGCCCAGATGGAGGTGCGCACCACCGAGCTCGGCGGGCTGCGCAGGCTGGTCTTCCTGATCGTGGCGGTCACCTTCACCACCGAGGCGCTGGTCTCCGCGATCCTGACGCTGCGCTTCTGGCTGGCCTACGACCAGTCGTTCCCCATCGCCCTCGGCAACGGGGTCTTCCACGGGATCTCCGGCTTCAACAACGCCGGCTTCTCCCTCTTCACGGGGAGCATGGAGTTGTTCTCGGGCGATGTGCTGGTCCTCGCCCCGATCGCGATCGCGATCATCATCGGAGGACTCGGGTTCCCCGTCTGGGCCGAGCTGTACCGCCGGCCCGGCCCGTTCGCGCGCTGGTCGGTGCACACCAAGGTGACCCTCATCGCCACGGGGGTCCTGCTGACCGTGGCGATCGTCGCCATCACGGCGTTCGAGTGGACGAACCCGGACACCCTCGGCGAGCGCGGGGTGGGCACACGCCTGGTCGACGGCGCCTTCGCCGGCGTGATGCCCCGGACCGCCGGCTTCAGCACGTTCGACTACGGCGCCGTGGGCCAGGACACGATGTTCCTCAGCAACATCATGATGGTGATCGGCGGAGGGAGCGGCGGGGTGGCCGGCGGCCTGAAGGTCACGACGGTGGCCCTGCTGGCGCTGGTGGTGTGGGCGGAGTTGCGCGGCGACTCCCAGGTGGTCTCCTTCCGCCGCCACATCCCCGAGACCATCCAGCGCCAGGCGCTGACGGTGGCCGCCCTCCTCCTGACGGCCATGACCATCGGCACCTTCGTCCTTCTGGCCGTCACCGATCTGCCGTTGAGCGCGGCCCTGTTCGAGTGCGTGTCGGCCACCACCACCACGGGGCTTTCGCTCGGCACCAGCGAGGAACTCGACGCGGTCGGCAAGTCCGTCCTGATGCCGCTGATGTTGCTGGGCCGTGTGGGGCCGCTGACCCTCGGCTCTATCCTTATCCTGCGCGAGACCCAGCGGCGCTACTCGCACCCCGAAGAGAGGCTGATGGTTGTCTAGCAAGGACCCGACGATGGTGATCGGGCTCGGCCGGTTCGGGCGGGCCCTGGCCGAGACGCTGGCAGACCTGGGGCACGACGTCCTCGGCGTGGACACCTCGCCGCGCATCGTCCAGAACTGCTCGCTCACCCTCACCCACGTGGTGCAGGCGGACGCCACCGACACCGAGGCCCTGCGCCAGCTGGGAGCCACCGACTTCCCGCGCGCGGTGGTGGCCATCGGCACCGACGTGCAGGCCAGCATCCTGGCCACCTATTCCCTCGTGGACCTCGAGATCCCGCGGATCTGGGCCAAGGCGATCACGGTGCCGCACGGGGCCATCCTGCAGCGGGTGGGCGCCCACAAGGTCGTCTTCCCTGAGCGCGACATGGGCATGCGCGTGGCGCGGACGATGGTGGGTCGCACCATCGACTACCTGGAGATCGCCGAGAACTTCGTCCTCATCGAGACCACCGTGCCCAAGGAGATCGCCGGGCTCACGCTGGAGGACGCCCGTGTGCGCAGTCGCTACAACGTCACCATCGTGTCCATCCGCCGGCCGGGCGAGACCTTCACCTACGCCACGCAGGACACGCGCCTGCACGCCGGCGACATCGTGGTGATCGCCGGCGACCCCAAGCACGCGGAGGCCTTCGCCGCGCTGGCCTGAGCGTTCAGTCGCCGATGAAGGCGGCGATCTCGCGTTCGTTGCGGTCCGGGTTCGTGCCCACGATGTAGCTGACCCCATCGATGGTGAGCGGCTCGCCGGACAGGATGATGCGGTCCGACTCGCTCTGGGTCAGGCGCGCCTGCAGCCAGCCCATCTTGATCATGTCCAGGGTGCCGATGTCGGTCTGGAGGCTGCGGACCACGTCGGCCCCCTGCCACGGTGCCTTCCAGAGCGACGTCGGCGACAGGACCTCGTCCTTCAGCGCCGAGACCACCAGTTGCTGACGCACCGCCCGTTGCAGGTCGCTGTCGCACGAGCGCACGCGGGCGAACACCAGGGCGCTCTCGCCGTCCAGCTCCACCGGGCCGCGGGGGAAGCTGACGCGCCGGCCCGCCTCGTAGTAACAGTCCTCCAGCGCCGAGGGGTTGTTCACGCTCACCCCGCCGAGGGCGTCGACCATCTCCGCCAGCCCCTGGAAGCGGATCACGATCACGTGGTGGATCGGCAGGCCCGTCAGGCGCCTGACGGCCCGGATGGCCTCGGCCTGCCCGCCGAAGTAGAAGGCCGCGTTGATCTTCTGGGTGCCGTGCTGTGGCAGCTCCACGCGGAAGTCGCGGGGGATCGAGAGGTAGCGCAGCCGGCCGGCGTCCGGGTCGGTGCGCATCACCAGGATCGTGTCGGCGCGCGAGCGGGTCTGGCCGCGGCGGCTGTCGACGCCCAGGACCAGCGTGTTCGTCGGGGTGCCCAGCATTCCCCCGGGGGGCGGGTCGAGCGCCCGCATCGCCGCCGGAGCGACGCGCGAGTTGGCCTCGGAGACGGCCCCGCGCAGCGCCAGGAACCCCAGCCCCGCCCAGACCGCGAAGAGGACCAGCAGCAGCGTCGCCACGCGCCCGATCCAGCCGGCGGGCCCGAGGTCGCGCAGGCTGTACCAGCGGCGGTTGCGCCGCGACAACTCGCGACGGCGGGAGTCGTCCCTGCGGGGCGGGGGTGTGGGCGTGGGCGGGCGACCTCCGCCGCGCTGCGCGCCGCCGCCACGGCCGGGCTGTCCGGACTCCTTGGCGGTGAGCTCGCGCAGTGCATCGAGTCCGCCGGCCCCCTCGGGGCCGCCTCCTCGTGAGCGGAAGCGCCGGTATCCCTTCTCGGACCGGGCCATAGGCGGGCAATGGTAGCGTCGGCCCCCGTGAGTCACGAACCCGCCGCGTTGCAGGATGGTTACGCCCCGATGAAGGTCCTCCGGAGGCGGTCGTGCTGAGCGTGGTGGGGACGCCGATCGGCAACCTCGATGACCTCTCGCCGCGGGCGGCGGCGGCCCTGCGGGCCGCCGGGGTCGTGGCCTGCGAGGACACCCGCCGCACGGCCACCCTGCTGCGCCACGCCGGGGCCACCGCCCCCATGCTCGCGCTGCACGCCCACAACGAGGCCGCCCGGACCGAGGAGCTGGTGCGTCGTATGGCCGAGGGCGAGCACGTTGCGCTCGTGAGCGATGCCGGCATGCCCGGCGTGTCGGACCCGGGGACGCGCCTGGTCGCGGCGGCCGCCGCCGCGGGCATCCCCGTCACCGTGATCCCCGGCCCCAGCGCCGTCACCGCGGCCGTCGCCCTCTCCGGGCTGGGTGAGGGGGCCGGCTTCGTGTTCCTGGGCTTCCTGCCGCGCCGGCCGGCCGAGCGGGCGTCCCTCGCGGCCGAGCTGGCCGCTCTCGACCGTCCCGCGGTGGCCTTCGAGAGCCCGCACCGGCTGGCCGATTCGCTGGCGGTGCTGGCGGCCCACCTGCCCGGGCGCGCCGCCGTGGTGTGCCGCGAGGTCACCAAACGCCACGAGGAGGTCGTCCGCGGCACCCTGGCCGAGTTGGCCGAGCGGCTGCGCACTCCGCCCAAAGGGGAGGTGGTACTCGTGATCGGGCCGGCCGGCGCCGCGGGGACGCCCGACCCCGACGAGGGCGTGCTCCGCGAGGGGCTGGCCCTGATGCTGGCGGCGGGCATGGGCGCCGGGCGCGCCGCGGAGGCGGCGGCCGTCCTCGGCGCGGCCACCCGCAACCGGGCCTACGAGGTGGCGCTGGAGATCGCCGCCGCCACCCGCGCCGCAACGTAGCCCGGGTCGGGCCACGGCCCGGCGCCGCCGCAGCGCAGCAGGCGTGCTCCGTCGCCGGCCACCAGCGCCCGCGCGATCATCTCCGCGGTGGGCCCCACGGCCAGCGTCCGCCCCGCCAGGAGGACGGTCCGCCGGGCGCCCCACTGGCGCCCCCAGTCACCCGCCAGGGTGCCGAGCGGTCCGCGGACCTCGGCGATGGCGCCGACGTCCACCTCCACGCCGGCCACCACGAGCCCGGCCTGCAGCGAGGTGATGGCCGCGTCGGCGCGCTCGAAGACCCGCGCCCCCAGCGCGGCGCCCGCGCGGGCGACGTCGGCCGGCGACACCTCGAGGTCCACATCGCGCGGCCGGCGGCCGGCGGCAGGCGCCTCGTCCAGCAGGGCCCGCGCGCATCCGCCCACCACCAGGTGGTCCACGCCGGCCGCGCGCAGGCGGTCGTGTGCGGCCAGCAGCGCGGCGAGGCTCCGGGGCGGGCACAGCATCTAGACTCCCCGCCCGTGCCGCGCCAGAGCTTCTACATCACCACGCCGATCTACTACGTCAACGGCGAGCCGCACATCGGTCATGCGTACACCACGATCATGACCGACATCATCGCGCGCCATCACCGCCAGCGCGGCGAGGACGTCTTCTTCCTGACGGGCACCGACGAGCACGGGGCCAAGATCGCCGAGTCGGCCGAGCGGGCCGGGCGCGAGCCCAAGGAGCACGCCGACCTTCTGTCGGCCCGCTTCCGTGCGCTGGGCGGGGTGCTCGATTCAACGCACGACTTCTTCATCCGCACCACCGACCCCGAGCACGAGGACGGGGTGCAGCGGCTCGTCCAGCAGATCCACGACGCCGGCGATGTCTACCGCGGCAGCTACGGCGGCTGGTACTGCACGGCATGCGAGGCCTTCTACTCGGACGACGACCTCTCCGAGGGCCGGCGCTGCCCCATCCACGGCACCGAGGTGGCCTGGCAGGAGGAGGAGAACTGGTTCTTCCGCCTGTCGGCCTACCGCGACCGCCTGCTGGCCCACTACGCCGCGAATCCGGACTGGGTTCTCCCGTCCGCACGGCGCAACGAGGCGCAGCGGATGATCGAGGGGGGGCTCGACGACCTGTCGATGTCGCGCGCCCAGACCGCTTGGGGCGTACGGGTCCCGTGGGACCCCGAGCAGACCATCTACGTCTGGTTCGACGCGCTGCTCAACTACCGCACGGCGCTGGCCTACGCGCGTCCGGGCGAGGACCTGGTGGCGCGCTTCTGGCCGCCGAGCCTTCAGATCATGGGCAAGGACATCCTCAAGTTCCACGCGGTCATCTGGCCGGCCATGCTCATGGCCGCCGGCCTGGAGCTACCCGAGCGCCTGATGATCCACGGCTACCTGCTCAAGGGCGGCGAGAAGATGAGCAAGACCACGGGCAACGTGGTCGACCCGTTCCCGTTCATCGAGCGCTACGGCATCGACGCGCTGCGCTACTACCTGGCGCGCGAGGTGCGCTTCGGCGAGGACGGCACCTTCACCGCGGAGGGCTTCGAGGCCCGCTACGCCGGCGAGCTGGCAAACGAACTGGGGAACCTGCTCAACCGCACCCTGAACATGGTGGGGCGCTACCGCGACGGGGTGGTCCCGGCCGACACGGGTGCCGACGCCGACCTGGCGCGCGAGGTGGACGACGCCGTGGCCGCGGTGGTGGCCGCTCACGACCAGCTGGACATCAGCCGCGCCATGGACGCCGCCTGGGCGCTGGTGCGCCGCATCAACCGCCTGGCCGAGGAGCGCGCCCCCTGGGCGCTGGCGAAGGACCCGGCCCGGGCCGCCGATCTGGACCAGGCCCTCTTCTCGCTGGCCGAGGGGCTGCGCTGCGTGGCGGTACTGGTGTGGCCGGTCATCCCCGCCTCGGCCGAGCGACTGCTGGGCGCCCTGGGTCAGGATCCCTCGGCGCTCAGCCTGGCCGATGCCCGCTGGGGCGCCGGCGCCGCCGGCGCCACCCTCGCGCCCGTCCCGCCGCTGTTCCCGCGCGTCGAGCCACAGGAGACCCCGGAATAGTCGACAGCCACGCCCACCTGGAGTCCTGCGATCAGGACGTGGCCGATCTCGTCGCCGAGGCGGCGGGCGAGGGGGTCGAGCGGATCGTCACCATCGGGATGGGCGAGGACTCGTCCCGCCGGGCGGTGGCGCTCACCGAGCGCTTCCCGGGCGTGTTCGCCGCCGTCGGCGTCCACCCCCACGACGCCGGCTCCTTCACCGCGGCCGACCCCGTGTGGATGCGCGAGCTGTCCGCGCACCCCAAGGTCGTGGCCATCGGTGAGTGCGGCTTCGACCACCACTACGACCACGCCTCGCACGAGGACCAGGAGCGGGCCTTCCGGGCCCAGATCGCGCTGGCCCGCGAGGTGGGGCTGCCGCTGGTGATCCATACGCGCGAGGCCACCGAGGACACCATGCGCGTGCTGGGTGAGGACGCCGCAGGCCTGCCGGTGATCCTGCACTGCTTCAGCATCCCCGAGCGCCTCGACGACGCCGTCGAGCGCGGCTACATGCTGTCGCTCGCCGGCCCGGTGACCTACAAGCGCTCGCACGACCTCCAGCGCGCGGCCGCCCTGGCCCCCCTCGACCGGCTGCTGGTGGAGACCGACAGCCCCTACCTGGCTCCGGAGCCGCGGCGCGGGCGGCCCAACCGGCCCGCCAACGTGGCCCACACCCTGCGCTTCGTCGCGGCATTGCGCGACATGCCCGCCGAGGATCTGGACGCGGCCACCTCCGCCAACGCGGCACGCATCTTCGGCTGGTGAGCGAGGAGCCGCCCCGTCCCGCCGACCCGCCGCCGCGGGTGGGCGTGATGCGGTTGCTGGAGCGCCACGGGCTGCGGCCCGACACGGATCTGGGCCAGCACTTCCTGCTGGACGAGAACCTGGTCGACCTCGCCGTGCGTCGCGCAGGCGTGGGCCCCCGGGACGTCGCCGTGGAGGTGGGGCCCGGGCTCGGGGTCCTCACCGTCGCCCTCGCACGGGCCGCGGCACACGTCCATGCGCTCGAGTTCGACCGGCGGGTGGAGCCGGTGCTGGCGGAGGTGCTGGCCGGCGCCGGCAACGTCACGGTCCACTGGGGCGATGCCATGCGCGCCGACCTGGCCGCGCTCGCGCCGGCGCCCACCGTCATGGTGGCCAACCTGCCCTACAACATCGCCACCCCGATCATGGTCGAGAGCCTCTGGCGCCTCCCCGCGGTGGAGCGCTGGTGCGTGATGACCCAGGCCGAGGTGGCCGACCGCTGGACCGCCGCCCCCGGCGGGCGGCTGTACGGGGCGCCCACGGTGCTGATGGGGATGGCGATGGAGACCACCTTCCGCCGGGCCGTGGGGCGGGAGGTGTTCGTGCCGCGCCCGCGGGTGGACTCGGCCCTGGTGGCCTTCCGCCGCACCGGGCCGGCGCCGGCGCCCGGCGTGCGCGACCTGGTGCGCGCCGCCTTCGCATCGCGGCGCAAGACCCTCGCCAACACCCTCGGCGCGGCCGGTCACCCCAAGGAGGCGGTGCGCCGGATACTCATCGCGCTGGGCCACCCGGCCGACGCGCGCCCCGAGGCCCTCGCGCCGTCCCACTACGCCACGCTGGCCGCCCGGCTGGCTGAAGGGGACCGATGACGGGCGCGCCCGAGGTGTGCGAGCGCGCGCGCCCGAAGCTGAACCTCCGCCTGGACGTGGGGCCGCCGGGCGCCGACGGCTACCACCCGGTCGCCTCGCTGATGGTCGAGTTGGACGGCCTGCACGACGACGTCGTGCTGCGCGCCGCCGATCGCCGCCGGGTGGACTGCCCCGAGGCGCCCGGCCCGGCCAACCTGGCGTGGTCGGCCCTGGACGCGCTGGAGCGCGAGGTCGGGCGGCCCCTCCCCGTTGCGGTGACCATCCGCAAGCGCATCCCCGCCCAGGCCGGCCTGGGGGGTGGCTCCAGCGACGCCGCCGCGGTGCTGCGCGGGGCCGAGCGCCTGTTCGGCCTGGGCCTGGGGGCCGCGCGGCTGCGCGAGGTGGCCGCGCGCGTGGGGAGCGATGTCCCCTTCTTCGTCGCCGGGGGCGCCGCGTGGGCCACGGGGCGCGGCGAGCGCCTCGGCCCCGCGGGACGGCCGGCCTTCGCGGCGGTCCTGGTACGACCGCCGTTCGGCCTCCCCACCGCGGTGGTGTACTCGCGCTTCGACCGGATGGGGAGGGCGCGCGCGTCCGCGCCGCCGCCCGCGGGCACCGCCGCGCCGCCGCCGTGGCCGGCACTGGCGGCCTGGGCCCGCAACGATCTGTGGCCGGCGGCGCTCGCGCTGCGGCCGGCGCTGGCGGCGCCCGCCCGTGCGCTGGCGGCCGCCGGCGCCGGTCGGGTGCTCCTGTGCGGCAGCGGCTCGTGCCTGGCCGGGCTCGTGGCCGACCGGGCCGCGGCGGAGCGGGTGCTCGCCGCCCTCGGCGACCGCGGTCCGGCCGGCTCCGATGTGATCGCCCTGGTCACCCCGTCGGGACCGGAGCCGCCCGGCCGCGGGTGATCCCCGCACGACGCTCACAGCCGTCGACGGCTCGCAAAGTGGTCCGCCGGACGGGTCCGTTCGTAGCTTCTCCCGAACCGTTCCAACGGAGGAGCACCTCTCTATGACCGCGCGATCCTTCATGCGACGGGCCGTCCTCATGGGCGCGGCCCTGACCCTCGCAGTCCCGGCCGTCGCCCAGGCCCGCGACGTCCACGCACTCGATGATCAGGGCAACCTGCTGCGCGTCGACTCGCGCTATCCGGGCGTGGTCCTGGACGAGGTCGCGATCAGCGGGCTTCCCGCGGGCGTCCGCCTGGTGGGGATCGACATCCGGTCGACCACGAACACCCTCGTGGGCGCCGGTACCGACAACGTCATGTACCAGGTGAACCAGGACACCGGCGCCGCCACGCCGATCGGCTCGGGCTTCAACCCCGGGCTGGTGGGGGCCAGCTTCGGCGTCGACGTGAACCCGGTCCCGGACGCCATGCGCGTGACCAGCGACTCGAACATGAACTACCGCCTCTCGTTCGCCAGCGGTGACCACGGTGCCGGCAGCCCGGACGGCGCGCTCAACCCCGGCAGCCCGCAGGTGGTGGCGAGCGCCTACACCAACACTGACCTCACCGTGAACAAGCCGGCCGGCACCCGGCTGTTCGGGATCGACCGGAACACCGACCAGCTCCTCAGCCAGAACCCGCCGAACGCCGGCACCCTGGTGGACGCCAAGAGCATCGGCGTCGACGTGGGCTCGCGCACCGGCTTCGACATCGCGGACGGCATCGGCTACATGTCGACCAACGTCGGTGACGGGGCGGGCACCAAGTTGTTCCGCATCGACCTCAACACCGGCGCGGCCACGGAACTGGGCCCCATCGGCACCGGCCGCCTCGTGCGCAAGGACGACGTGCCCAGCCGGACCGTCACCGCGATCGCGGTGCGCCAGCCGGCCGTCGGTCCGCCGGCGGTCAACATGCCGCCGAACGTGACGATCGTGGCCACCACCCCGTCGCCGAAGCCCAAGCAGAACGCGGCCTACATCGCGCAGGCCAACGACCCGGACGGGGCCATCGTGAAGGTCGAGTGGGACCGCGACGGCGACGGCACCTACGACATCTCCACGGGCGCCGCGCAGAGGATCCCCCTCGATGCCGGGCGCCACGTCGTCCGGGTTCGCGCCACCGACAACCTCGGTGCCCGCGCCGTGGCAACCCTTCGCGTGACGGCCCGCTAGGAGCCTCCGCCCCCCATGGCCGGGGTTCCCCCGGTCATGTCCGGCCCCGGTGTCGCGGAACGCGCCGGGGCCGGCGCTACACTCGACCGGTGAACGACCTCCCCCTGATCGAAGCCAACCCTCCGGGCTTCCGCCGGCGCCTGGGTGACCGCATCCGCGGTCGCCGGCTGATGCTGGGCGGCATCCTCGCCCTGGTCGAGGTGGTGGGCATCCTGATCTGGCGCGGCAGCGCCCTGCTGCTGGCGGTGCTGGCCCTGGCCGCCCTCGTGGCCGCCATCGCCATCGCGGTGCGCCTGCGCCCCGGCCCGCTCCGGGACATCATGTGGATCATCGCCATCGCCCAGAGCGTGATCGTGGTGATCCCCTTCGTGGTGGGCGCCTCCTTCATCGCCGCCATCCTCGTCGGCCTGCTCCTGATCGTCGGGCTCATCGCGGTCGCCGCCCGCTGGCGGGTGTAGGAGAGCCATGGACGCCCCGATCGTCCCGCCCGCGGCCGTCGCCGCCCCCGTCGCGGGGGTGCCGACGCACCTGCGCCAGATCGAGTGGACGCCCGGACGCGGTCCGCGCCGGCCCGTGGTGGCGGTGCTGGACACCGGGGTCGACGCCGGTGTGCCCGGCCTCGCCGATGCCATCGACACCCGGGGCGCCCGCTCGTTCGTCCCGGGCACCCGCGATCCGCTGAGCGACCCATCGGGTCACGGCACGCATGTGGCCGGGATCATCACCGACGTCGCCGCCGGCAACACCGGCCCGGGGGTGACGATCCTGCCCGTCACGATCGCCGACGCGCGCGGGGCCACGCGCACCCTCGACCTCGTGCGCGGGGTGCGGTACGCCGTGGCGCGCGGGGCGAGCGTCATCAACATCTCGTTCGGCGGCGAGGGGTTCTCGGCCGCCGAGCAGGCCGCCCTCGACGCCGCCGCCCGCGCGGGCGTCCTCGTCGTGGTGTCGGCGGGCAACAACGGCCTTCGCGGTGGGCCCCCGGTCTACCCGGGTGCGTACCGCCAGGCGCTGGCGGTGGGCGCGGTGGGCGACGACGGGCGCCCGCTGCTGCTCTCGGCCAAGGGGCCGCACCTCGCCGTGGTCGCGCCCGGCGACGGCGTGGTGGCCGCGCGCGCGCACGACCGCCCCGGCGCCACCGAGGCCCGCACGGGCACCTCGATGGCGACCGCCGTTGTGAGCGGTGTTGCCGCGCGCATCCTGGCGCTCCGGCCCCGTCTCAGCGCACCCCAGGTGCGCACCCTCATCGAGACGACCGCCCGCGATGTCCCGCCCAGCGGGCGCGATGTGGGCAGCGGCCTCGGCCTGGTGGATCTGCGCGCCGCGCTGGCGGCCCCCACGCCGCCGCGCGAGGACCGGGAGCCCAACGACGACACGGTGCTGGTGCGTGCACTGGCGCCCCTGATGGGTCCGGGCGGAGCGCGCGGGCGGGCGCTGCGCGGGCGCACCGGGTCGTGGGGCGACCCCCGCGACGGCTTCCGTGTGTACCTGCGCTCCGGCCAGACCGTCACGGCCGTGCTGAAGGGGCCCGGCCGGGCGGACCTGGATCTGGCCCTCTGGCGCGCCGGCACGCCGCGGGGCGAGCGCGACGGCGCCTTCGCCCGGCGGTGGCTTGCCGCGATCTCCATCGGGCCGGCCTCGATCGAGCGGCTGAGCATCACCGCCAGCCGTTCGGGCTTCTACACCCTCGAGGTGCAGGGCGGGCGCGAGCCGGCGCCCTACCGCCTCATCGTGCGGCGCTCGGGGCGGCTGTAACCGACGTGGGCGCAGGTGGACACGCCCGGGCGGCGTCCGCAGAATGGGCCGCGTGAGCCGCAGCGACGACGATCCGGAGCGGGAGACCGACCTCACCGACCCCGGTCTCTACATCAACCGTGAGCTGTCGTGGCTCGAGTTCAACGCCCGCGTCCTGGCGCTCGCCAGCACCCCCGAGGTGCCGCTGCTGGAGCGCTGCAAGTTCCTCGGGATCTTCGCCTCCAACCTGGACGAGTTCTTCATGGTCCGGGTGGCCACGGTCCAGGACGCCTACGAGGCCGGGCGGCTGTCCAGCACCCCGGACCGCCTGCCGCGCGAGGACGTGCTCCAGCGCATCGCCGACCGCGTGCGCGAGCTGGCGGCCGACGCGGCGCGAGTGTGGAGCGATGAGGTGCGACCCGCGCTGGCGGGCGAGGGGATCGACGTGGTCCCCCTGGCCGAGCTCACCGCCGGCGAGCGGCGCGACGTCGACGAGCGCTTCGACCGCGAGGTCTATCCCGCGCTGACCCCGCTGGCCGTGGGCCCGGGCCTGCCCTTCCCGTACATCTCCGGGCTGTCGCTGAACATCGGCCTGAGCGTGCGCGACCCGGCCACCGGGGCCACGCGCTTCGCGCGCGTCAAGGTGCCGCCCAGGCTGCCGCGGTTCCTGCCCGCAGGCGACCGGCTGGTGGCGCTCGACGAGGTGATCGCCCACCACATCGCCCGCCTGTTCCCGGGCATGGAGATCGTGGCGCTCACCACCTTCCGCGTGACGCGCGATGCGGATTTCTCGATCTCCGACGAGTCCGACGACCTGATCGGCGCCGTGGAGGCCCAGCTGCGGCGCCGGCGCTTCGGCCACGTGGTGCGCCTGGAGGTGCAGCAGGATGCACCCGAGGCGCTCGTGGACGAGCTGATGGAGGCCCTGGAGGTGGGTCCGGGCGAGACCTACCGGGTCCCCGCGCCGCTGGACCTCACCGCGCTGTTCCAGTTCGCCGGGCTCGAGCGGCCGGGCATGCGCGACCGCCCCTGGGAACCCGTCGTGCAGAGCCGTCTGCGCCGTGAGGACGGTGGGTCGGTCGACCTGTTCGCCGTCATCCGCGCCGGCGACCTGTTCGTGCACCATCCCTACGACGACTTCCACACCAGCGTCGAGCGGTTCGTGGAGCAGGCCGTGCAGGACCCGAACGTGCTGGCGATCAAGCAGACCGTCTACCGCACCAGCGGCGACTCGCCCATCGTGCCCGCACTGATGCGGGCGGCCGAGGAGGGCAAGCAGACGGTCTGCCTGGTGGAGGTGCAGGCGCGCTTCGACGAGGAGCGCAACATCCAGTGGGCCCGGGCGCTCGAGCGCGCCGGCGTGCACGTGGTGTCGGGCCTGACCGGCCTGAAGACCCACGCCAAGCTGGCGATGGTGGTGCGCCGCGAGGGCGACCGGGTGCGCCGGTACGTCCACATCGGCACCGGGAACTACAACCCGTCCACCGCCCGCCTCTACACGGACATGGGCCTGTTCACCTGCCGCGACGACCTCACCGAGGACGTGGCGGACCTGTTCAACCACCTCACCGGTTTCGGCCGGCCGCCGAGCTACCGGGCCGCGCTGGTGGCCCCCGTGCATCTGCGCGACGGGATCATCCGGGAGATCGACCGCGTGGCCGAGGCCCACGCCTCCGGCACCCCGGGGCGCGTCGTCATGAAGATGAACTCGCTCATCGACGGGCCCGTCATCGAGGCGATCTACCGCGCATCGCGCGCCGGCGTGCCGGTGGAGTTGATCGTGCGGGGCATCGCCGGCCTGCGCCCGGGCGTGCCCGGGGTGAGCGACAACGTCCGGGTCGTGTCGATCGTGGGCCGCTTCCTGGAGCACTCCCGCGTGTTCGCGTTCACCACGGGCGATCAGACCCGATACCTGATCGGCTCGGCGGACATGATGGCCCGCAACCTCGACAACCGGGTGGAGCTGGTGACCCCCGTCGAGGATCCCGCCGCCACGCGCGAGCTGCAGACGGTGCTCGACCTGCAGCTGGCGGACACGGCGCTCGCGTGGGAGCTGCGCCCGGACGGCACGTGGCACCGGCGCCGGCCCGTCGAGGGCGAGGAGTCGCTGAACTCGCAGGAGACGCTCATGGAGCGCGCCCTGCGCGCCGCCCGCTCCTGACGCCCCGGCCGGGGGCGCGGCCGTGCGGCCCGCCCCGCCACCCGTCCGCTACGCTCTTGCGGTGATGAGCGACGCCACCTCTCCCGACGCAGGAACCGGGAGCACCGACACCGCCCCCCCGACGCCCACGTGGACCCCACCAGAGAAGGTCACGTTCAACTCGCCGGCCGCGGATCTGAATCAGCTCCGCAACGAGGCCAAGCGCGTCGCCGAGAGCGCCCCCGCGCAACCGGTCCACCGCGCGGTGCTGGAGCGCGCCCGTGAGCTGGCACGATCGCTCGACCACGACATCGGTCTGCCGATCAGCCCCGACGGCCTCTGCTATGCGGACCTGGCCGTCCTGCTGGCCCAGTCCAAGTAGCGCGCCGGCCGACGCCTCAGCCCGCCGCCGGCCCGGCGGGCAGCTCCATCAGAAGGCGCGCCACCGCGCCGTAGTCCAGGTCGCCCGGGGTGTGTTCCAGCAGCTCCCGTGCCGCGTCCCCCAGGGCCGGCGGCTCCGGGCCCAGGTCGCGGGCGTGACCCAGGTCCTTCAGCAGGTTGGCCGTGGTGAACCCCGGCCGGTGATCGCCGTCGAGGACCCGCGGGAACAGGTTGCGCAACTGCCACGAGTCACCGCTGGCACGCATCACCACCTCGCGCGCCAGGGCCGGGTCGAGGCCGGCGCGCTGGCCCAGGCCGAGGGCCTCGGCGGTGCCCGTGGCGATGATGGCCACCAGGTGGTTGTTCACCAGCTTGGCCACCAGGCCCAGGCCCACCTCGCCGCAGTGGGTGCGCCTGCCGGGGTCGCCGATCGCATCGAGGGCGGGTTCGGCGCGCGCAAGGGCCGCCGGGTCGCCTCCCACCATCACGGCCAGCGTGCCCGCCTCGGCCCCGGGTGGGCCACCGCTGAGCGGGCAGTCCAGGTAGGACACCCCGCGCTCGGCACAGAGGGCCGCCATCTCGCGGGCCACCGCGGGGGCGATGGTGCTGGTCTCCACGATCACCGGCGGCGGGCTGGCCGCCTCCAGCATGGCCGTCACGACCTCCCGCACATCGCCCGAGTCGGTCACGCACGACATGCCGAGGTCGGCCCCGTCGACCGCGGCGGCGATATCGGCGGCCGGTGCGGCGGGCAGCCCCGCCAGGCGCGCGGGAGTGCGGGAGTAGGCGCGCACCTCGTGGCCGGCGGCCGCCAGGTTGCGCACCATGCCCGCGCCCATCAGGCCGGGACCGACGAAACCGATCAGCATGGGAGCGCTCCTGGGGTGAGAGGGAGGGCCGGACGGGCGCTCGACCCCGCGGAGGGGGAGCGCGCCGTCATGTTCGCACGGTGTGCCCCACCGTGTGGTTCGAACCCCGCGTCACCGGATGGTGGCGGCGTGACGGCCCTCGACATGAGGATGGACCATCGCGCCGTCTCCCACACCCCTCGGGCGGGCGGTTCGGTCACCGCACCACCTCGACCATCGGGGGAGGATGCGCGGGGCAGGCCCTGCCGGTCGGGGGGCGAACTCCCGTGGACGTGAGCACCGGGACCCACGACGAGCGCCCGGCCCTGGTGCGCGGGCTGGAGACCATGGCGAGATTGCCCCGCCGGGTGGGCCGCTGGGTGGGCGAGGTGATCGCGGGCGCCACCCGCGCGTCGGTGTCCGACGACATCACCGGGGTGGCCAGCCAGTTCGCCTACAACGCCTTCCTGGCGACGGTGCCGTTCCTGTTCGTTCTGGTCTCCCTGATCGGCCTGGTGGCTCAGCCGGACACCTTCGACAGCTTCCTCGCACCCGACGCGGAGAACGCCATCCCCCCCGAGTTGCGCGAGGTGCTGCGCACGGCGCTGGCCCAGGCCACCGCCAACACCGGCGAGGCCGCCACCTTCCTCGTTCTTGGTCTGCTGGGTGCGCTCTATGTGTCGGCGAACGTGATGGGCGCCCTGGTGGGCGGCCTGGACCGTGCCCGCGGCGTGCCCCACCGCTCCTGGGTGCGCGGCAAGGCCGTCGCGGCGGCGCTGGCGCTCTGCACGAGTGTCCTGGTGGTCGTCACCACGCTGGCCCTGGTGGGTGGCAGCCGCCTGGTCGAGGCGATCGCCCGGGAGCTGTTCGGCCGCGGGGCGCCCAACGTGACCAGCGACCTGCTGTACCTCAGCGGTGCGGGCTCGCTGCTGATCTTCACCCTCGCCACCTTCCACGTGGGCCCCAACGCCCCGCGCCGGCGCCTGATCGCCGACGTGCCCGGCGCGCTGATCTCGGTGGTCCTGTGGCTGGGCGCCATGCGTCTGTTCGCGATGTACCTCGAGAACTTCGACGCGTACCGCACGGTCTACGGGGCGCTGGCCGGCGCCGCCATCTACCTGGTGTTCCTCTTTGTCACCTGCGTGGCGCTGCTGATCGGCGCCGAGGTGAACGAGCAGATGGCCCGCATGAGGGCCCGTACCCGTCGCCGGCTGGCGGCGGAGCGGGCCGAGCAGGAGGCCGCCGGGCATCGAGCGGGAGACCCGGCCGCGGCCGAGGGCGCCGGGACCCTGGTGATGCTGCCGCCGCGCCCCTCCGCGGGGCCGGGTGACACGGCGGTGCCGCCGACGGTGCCCGGCGACGACGAGCGCACGCGCACCGGGGGCGACCGCCCGGGCTGAGGACCCCTGCTCGGGGGCCCGGGTCAGGCGTGGTCGCGCAGGATGGCGCGCACCCGGCGCGGGTAGCCGCCCCCGAACAGCACGGCGTGCACCAGCAGGGGGTGCAGTTGGTGCAGCGCGCGCCGCCCGGGCTCCCCGGGTGCCGGTGGGTGTTCCTCGTCGTAGGCGGCGAAGACGCGACCGGAGAAGCCGCCGAACAGGCGCATCATCGCCAGGTCCACCTCACGGTGACCGCCGTGGGCCGCCGGGTCGATCAGCACGGGCCGGCCCGCCGCGTCGGTCATCGCGTTGCCCGACCACAGGTCCCCGTGCAGGCGCGCCGGCGGCTCGTGCGCCGCTGCGCCGAGCAGTTCCTCCAGCCGTCCGCGCACCCGCTCCCACAGCGTGGCGTCGCCCGGGTCGAGGATGCCGCGGTCGACACCCGCGCGGATCAGGGGCTCGATGCGCCGCTGCGCCAGGAAGGCGTCCCAGGTGGGCAGGGGGGAGTTGGGGAGGGGCAGCGTGCCGATCCAGCCGTCGGCCCCGGCGCCGAAGGCGTCCGCGCCGGCCCGGTGCAGTGCGGCCAGGCCGCGGCCGAGACGCTCGTCGTGGTCCGGGGCCGGCCGGCCGCTGTCGATCCACTCCAGGGCCAGGTGGCCGGCCCCGGACCCGAGCACCTCCGGCACCCGCAGAGCGCCGGCGCCGGCGAGCCAGCGCAGCCCGGCCGCCTCGCGCTCGAACAGGCTGGCGGGGGCGTCGGGCAGGTGCTTGACGAAGATCGTGGCGCCGTCGTCCAGCTCCACGCGGTGGGCGCGGCAGATGTCGCCGCCGGCCACGCGGTCGGCCCGGCGCACGGTGGCGCCGAGCGCGGCGGCGGCCGCGGCGACGGCGGGCGGGATCACGCCCCGGCCAGGCGCCCCGCGCGGTACTCGTCCAGCAGGCCCCGGCACGCGCGCTCGACCATGTCGAACACGTCGGTGAAGCCCTCGGGGCCGCCGTAGTACGGGTCGGGCACCGCGTGATCGGCGCCGGGCCGCAGCGCCGGGTCGAACTCGCGCAGCAGTCGCACCTTGGCGCGCGCGCCCGCGTCCGGTGCACGGGCCACCAGCTCGGCGGCGTTCTGCTGGTCCATCGCCAGGATCAGGTCCAGGCGCGCGAAGTCGGACGCATCGAACTGGCGCGCGGTACCGGCCATCTCGATGCCCCGGCGGGTGGCCTCCTCGCACGAGCGCGCATCGGGCGGGTGGCCCACATGCCACGAGCCGGTGCCGGCGCTCTCGACGGTGATCGCGTCGGTCAGGCCGGCCTCGGCCACCAGGTGGCGCATCACGGCCTCGGCGGTGGGGGAGCGGCAGATGTTGCCCAGGCAGACGAACGAGATCCGCATGCGCCGCACGGTACCGGTGCGGGGCGCGCCGGGCCCTGCCGGGCCGGGGCCCGCGCCGGGGCGGCGCACTACTCTCGGCGGGTGCCCGAGGGACACATCAGCCACCGCAACGCCGGCATCTTCGCGGCCACCATCGTGGGGCACGGGATCGCGCGGGCCGAGGCCCCCCAGGCGCGCATCGCCTCCCAGCGCCTGTCCGAGCGCCTCCCCGGGGAGATCATCGCCGCAGCCGAGGCCGTGGGAAAGCACCACCTCCTGCGCATGGAGAGCGGCCGGGTGCTGCACTCGCATCTGGCCATGAGGGGCATCTGGCGCGTGCGCGGCGCCTCTCAGCGCCACTCGCGCTCGGGTCTCTTCCTGGCGATCCACGCCGGCCGGCACGTGGCGCTGCTGTACCGCTGTCCCATGGTGCGCCTGTTCGAGCCCGGCGAGCCGCTGCCGCCGGCGCTGACCACCACCGGCCCGGACCTGCTGGACCGCGCGGTCGATCCCGCGGCCCGGACGGCCGACGCCCTGGCGCGGGTGGAGGGCCACCGCACGGTGGGTGAGGTCCTCATGGACCAGCGTGTGGTGGCCGGGATCGGCAACGTCTACAAGAGCGAGACGTGCTTCCTGTGCGGCGTCGACCCCTGGCGGCGGGTCGACTCGCTCAGCCCCGAGGAGTCGGCCGACCTGGGAGCCACCGCGGCCCGGCTGCTGGCCGACGGCGTTCGCGATCGCGGCGCCATCCGCACCTACCGGGCGCCGGGGGCCCACCCCCTCAGCCGCGAGCGCACCTGGGTCTACCGCCGGCGGGGGCTGCCGTGCCGGCGGTGCGGCACCCCCGTCCGCTCGCGCGGACAGGGCGATGCCAACCGCACCACCTACTGGTGCCCCGCCTGCCAGACCTGACGGCCGGGCCGGCGGGGCCCGCGGGTGCTACTCGACCGTGAGGGTGCCCTTCATGCCGCCCTGACGGTGACCGGGCACCGAGCAGTAGAACTCGTAGGTGCCGGGCTCGAGGTCGACGGTGATCTCCGACACGGCGCCGTCCTGCACCACCTCGCCCTCGACGGGGTCGGGTGCGTCGATGGCGATGTTGTGCGGCAGCCCCTGCGGGTTGACCGATCGCAGCGTGACGGTCCCGGCCTCGACGGTGACCTCGTCGGCCACGAAGGCCAGGCCGCGGTCCACCACCGGGATGTCGACGATCTGGTTCCCGGCGTCGTCGTTCGTGATGGTGACCTCGGCGGGCGGTGCCTCTACGGTGGGGTCGGCCGAGGTGTCGGTGACGGTCATGTCGGTCGTCTCCGCGAGGACCGGCTCGTCGTCATCGCCACCACAGGCGGCGACACCGAGGGTCGCCACGACGGCGAGGGCGGCGGCTGCGACGCGCCACGGGCGCCGGCGAAGGGCAGGCAGGGACATGGTGGTCCTTTCGGTTCTTCTGGTCATCTGGGGTCACGGTACTCCGCGACCCTTCCCCTCGCCGTTCTAAACGTGCCAGCGTCAGGTTCCGTTCACCTGCCGGGTCTGCTCCCGACCCCCGGCGGGCCATGGTCCGCGGCCGGCGCCGGCCCCGCGAACACGGGCAGGTCGTCGGCGATGACCTCCCACGCCGGCCGGCTGGCCGCGAACGCGTGGGCGGTGGGCGGGTACGGGAACGGCGCGTCGAAGCCCGACAGCGGCACCCCGGCCACCCCGCCCGGATCGCGCCAGGCCATCACCCTGCTGCCGCAGATGGGGCAGAAGAGGCGCCACAGCGTGTCCGACGTGCGGTACCGCCCCATCATCCCCACCACGCGCACCCGGTCGTGCGGGTAGAGGGCACGCGCCACCGAGGGCGCCGCGTGCGCGCTCTGGCAGTCGGTGCAGTGGCAGATGCGCACGTTGAGGGGTGGTCCGGTGCAGACGAAGCGCACCGCCCCGCAGGGGCAGCCGCCGGCGTGCTCGGCGCGGTCGGCCGCGTCGCCGCCCATCGAGCCGCCCCCGCTCACCCGGTCACCGTGACCCCGCGCAGGTCGGTGAGGAAGCCGGCGGCGTTCAGCGCAGGCCCCAGCGCCGACTCGGCCACCGGCGCCCCGTCGATGCGCTCGATGGTGCGACGCCGCCCGCGCTCGGCCCGCATCCAGTCGACCAGGGCCGCCAGCGCCGGCTCCACCCGGCGCGGCTCGGCGGGCCCGAGGGTGAGCAGGCCCCGGCCGCCGCGCTCCAGGTAGACCACGGGGTCGCCGTCCACCAGCACCACCTGCGCGCCGAACACGCGCGCCGGCGAGCGCCCGCCCCCCGTCGCCGGCCACGGCACCGCCGCGCCGTAGGGCTGCGCCGGGTCGGCCGCGCCCAGCAGGAGGGCCTCCGGGCTGTCGCCCTCGCGGCCGGCGCCCTCTCGCAGGCGCTCCACCGCGCCCGGCGCGGCGAACTGCGCGCCGCCGAGTCCCTCGATGAAGTAGCCGCGCTGGCAGACCCCCAGCGTCTCCAGGTCGCGAAGGGCCGGGTAGAGCGCCGCGAACCCGCCGGGGACGCCCTCGGCCAGCACCCCGGGCCGGGTGAGCACCCCGTGGCGCTCGATCAGCAACTCGCCCACGGCGCGGGCGCGCTCGGCGGGCGCCGGCGCGTCCGCGAACAGGCGCGCGGTCAGCGACCAGCGCCCGGCCACGGCCGAAGGGGCCGAGCGCCCCACCCCGCGCCGGCGCCGCGTCCCCGCCGGCGCGCGCAGGGCGGGCACCTTGCGCGGGGCGCGCAGCGGCAGCCACATGTCGTTGGTGACCTCGCCGGCCCACACCAGCTCCCAGAGGGCGGTGAACACCTCCTCGCGGGGCGCGCCCGCTGCCACCACCATGTCCTCCCAGAAGCCGGCCCCGGCCTGCAGCACCCCGCGGAGCGCCTCGTGCACCGGGCCCTCGGGAGCCGGGTCGGCGTTGGGCGGGCCCAGGAGCGGTGCGTCCTCGCGGAAGTAGATGGCCACCCGGCCGCCGCCCACCCCGCCGGCGCCGGCCCCCACCCACACGATCTCGCCGCGAGCGGCCAGCTCGTCCAGGTGGGCCGGGCCGTATCCGGGGCTGCGCCGCGGCAGCACCTCCTGCTCCCACTGGACCGGGGGCAGGGCGAGCCCCGACAGCGGCACCAGCGCGCGGCGCAGGGCCTCGGTCCCGCGCACCCCCTCGGGCCGGTCGACGGCCTGCCAGCGCGGGAGGAAGCGCCCGAGGGCGCTCGCATCGACGGGGGCGATCTCGCGCCGGGCGGCCGCGAGGCTGGCCTGGCGCAGCCGGCGCACCACCTCGGCATCGCACCACTCGCGCCCGGTGCCCCCGGGTCGCAACTCGCCGCGCACCAGGGTGCCCTCGTCCTCCAGCCGGGTCAGAACCGATTCGGCATCGGCCGGCGCCAGCCCGTAGCGGCCGGCGACATCGGCGGTGTGGAAGGGCCCGTGCGTCCGCGCGTAGCGGGCCAGCAGCGAGGCCAGCGCGTCCGGCACGGGGGCCAGGAAGGCTGCGGGCAGGCCCCCGGGCGGCATCGCGCCGAGCGCGTCCCGGTAGCGACCGGCGTCCTCGGCGGCCACGATCCGCTCGCCGCCGCCGACGCGCATGGCACACGCCCGCCGCTCGCGCACCAGGGTCTCCACCAGTACCCCGGCCTCGTCGCCCCGCTCCAGCCGCGGCGCGATCTCCCCGGGCGCCAGGTCGCCGATGCGCCGCAGGAGGTCGTGCAGCCCGTCGGCCCCGCGGGCCCGCGCCCGCTCGGACAGCCCCTGCAGGTCGGCCTCCAGGTCCTCCAGGGCCTCGGCGTCGATGAGCTCGCGCAGCTCGTCGTGGCCCAGCAGCTCGCGCAGGAGGTCCCGGTTGAGAGCCAGCGCGTGGGCCCGCCGCTCGCCCACGGGCGTGTCGTCGTCGTACATGAACGACGACACGTACGAGAACAGCAGGGAGCCCGCGAAGGGCGAGGCGGTGTGGGTCTCCACCTCCACCACGGCCAGCTCGCGGCTGCGTACACGCCCCAGGATCTCCCGCAGACCGGCCATGTCGAAGCGGTCGTTCATGCATTCGCGGTAGGTCTCCAGCACTATCGGGAAGCTGCCGTAGCGCCGCGCCACCTGCATCAGCGACTGGGCCTTCAGGCGCTGCTGCCACAGGGGGGTGCGCCGGCCGGGCCGGCGCCGGGTGATCAGCAGGGCGCGGGCGGCGTTCTGGCGGAAGGAGGTGCCGAACATCGCCGTGTTGCCCAGCTCGCCCACCACCAGTTCCTCGAGCTCGTCGGGCTCGACGAGCACCAGGTCGGCCGAGGGCGGCTCGTCCGAGTCGGGGAAGTGGAGCGCGATGCCGTCGTCGCTCCACATGGCGTGGCACTCCTGGCCCGAGCGCTCCCGGATGCGCGCGGTGACCGCCATGGCCCACGGAGCGTGCACGCGGGCGCCGAAGGGCGACAGCACGCACAGGCGCCAGTCGCCGATCTCGTCGCGGAAACGCTCCACCACCAGCGCCCGGTCACTCGGCACCGTGCCCGTGGCCTGCTCCTGCTCGCGCAGGTAGACCAGCAGGTTCTCGGCGGCGCGCGCATCGAAGGCGCTCTCGGTGCCCAGGCGCGCCAGCGCCGCCGCGTGCGGGCTCGCCAGCAGCTCGCGCTGCAGGCGCCCCACGGCGCTCCCCAGCTCCACCGGCCGTCCCAGGCCGTCGCCGCGCCAGAACGGCAGGCCGCCCGGCACCCCCGGCGCCGGCGTCACCACCACGCGGTCGCGTGTGATCTCCTCGATGCGCCAGGTGGAGGCGCCCAGGGTGAAGGTCTGGCCGCTGCGGGCCTCGAACACCATCTCCTCGTCCAGCTCGCCCACCCGCGCGCCGTCCGGCAGCACCACCGCATAGAGGCCCTGGTCGGGGATGGTGCCGGCGTTCTGCACCGCCACGCGCTGCACCCCGTCCCGGCCGCGCACCGTGCCCTCCACCCGGTCCCACACCACCCGCGGGCGCAGGTCGGCCAGCTCATCGCCCGGGTAGCGGCCGGCCAGCATGTCCAGCACCCCGTCCAGCTGGTCGCGCGACAGGTCGGAGAACGGGGCGGCGCCGCGCACCAGCGCGTGCAGGTCGTCCACGGCCCAGGTGCTCTCGGCGGCGATGGCCACCACCTGCTGGGCCAGCACGTCGAGGGGGCGCAGGGGCATGCGCGTCTCCTCGATGGCGCCGGCCCTCATGCCGGCCACCACGGCGGCGCATTCGGCCAGGTCGCCGCGGTGGGTGGGGAAGATGCGCCCGCGCGAGGTCGTGTCCCGCTGGTGGCCGGCGCGGCCCACCCGCTGCAGTCCGCGCGCCACGCTCCGCGGGCTCTCCACCTGGATCACCAGGTCGATGGCGCCCATGTCGATGCCGAGCTCGAGGCTGGAGGTGGCCACCAGGGCGGGCAGGTCGCCGGCCTTCAGGCGCTCCTCGATCATGGTGCGCCGCTCGCGCGCCAGGCTGCCGTGGTGGGCGAGGGCGATCTCCTCCTCGGCCTCCTCGTTCAGGCGCAGGGCCAGGCGCTCGGCAAGGCGGCGGTTGTTGACGAACATCAGGGTGGAGCGGTGGGCCCGGATCAGCTCGATCAGCTCCGGGTACATGGCCGGCCAGATGGACCTCCGGCGGTTCTCGGTGCCGGCCACCTCGGCGCCGGCGGTCTCGGCGTCGGGCAGCACGCGCATGTCCTCCACCGGGACCACCACGCGCAGGTCGAGGTCGGGGCTCTGGCCGGCGTCGGCGATGGTCACCGGCCGCGGCCGGCCGTCGGGACCGTGCCCGCCCAGGAAGCGCGCGATCTCGCTCAGGGGGCGCTGGGTGGCCGACAGGCCGATGCGCTGCAGCCGCCCGCCGCCGGAGTCGACCACCCGCTCCAGGCGCTCCATGCTCAGGGCCAGGTGGGCTCCGCGCTTGCCGTTGGCCACGGCGTGGATCTCGTCCACGATCACCGTGCTCACGTCGGCGAGGATCTCCCGGCCGCGGGAGGTGAGCAGCAGGTAGAGGCTCTCGGGAGTGGTGATGAGGATGTCGGGCGGGGTGCGCAGCATCCGCTGGCGCTCGCGGGGCGGCGTGTCGCCGGTGCGCACGGCCACCGACACCGCGGGCGCCACCAGGCCCTGGCGCTCGGCCACGGCGCCGATGCCGGCCAGGGGGGAGTCGAGGTTGCGCTCCACGTCGTAGTTCAGGGCCTTCAGCGGCGAGATGTAGAGCAGGCGCCCGGTGGGCCGCCCGGCCAGGCGGTCGGCGATGATCGTGTTGAGCCCCCACAGGAACGCCGCCAGCGTCTTGCCCGAGCCGGTCGGGGCGAAGATCAGCGTGTGCTCGCCGCGCGCGATGGCCGGCCAGCCGGCCGACTGGGCGGGTGTGGGCGAGGCGAAGGCGCCCTCGAACCAGCGCCGCACCAGTGGGTGGAAGGGGGCCAGGGCATCGGCGCCGGGGGAGGTGGTGGGCACGGTCGCCATCGGGTGAGAGTACCGCCGGTGCCGCCCGCGGGCCGCGCCGCTCAAGCGGCCCGGCCCCCTCGCCGATGGCCCTCGCAGCGGTCCCCCCGAAGGAGGGCATCCCCTGCCGACCCCCATCGCCATCGACCCCGCCGGCCCCGGCTACCTCGAGGCCGTCGGACGCATCCGTCACATCATGGGCCAGGCCGCGCCGCAGGCGGCGGCACGCCCGGTGGCCACAGGCTTCGAGGGGCGGCTGGACGCCACCATGGCGGCATCGGGGATGGGCCCGACCACCGACAGCTACAGCGCCTTCAGCGGCCTGTCGCCGGCGACCGGCCCGAACCCGCTCATGGGGCTGACCGCCGGCGGGCCGGTGGGTCAGCGCATGGCCGCGCTCGCCAGCGCCGAGCTGGGGGTGGCCGAGTCGCCCCCCGGCTCCAACGACGCGCCGCGCATCGCCGAGTACCGCACGGCCACGGCCGGCTCCGGCGTGGGCCCGTGGTGCTCGTACTTCGTCTCGTGGGTGGCGGCCGAGGCCGGCGTCCCCATCGGTCCGGGCGGCCAGGGCGAGGGCTGGGTGCCCTCGGTCAAGACCTGGGCCGAGGGCGAGGGGCGCTGGATCCCGTCCGGCTCGGGCGCCGCCGCCGTGGGCGACCTGGTGCTGTTCGACCGCGCCGGCGACGGCGTGTACGACCACATCGGCATCGTCACCGGCGTGGCCGGCGACGGCAGCATCCAGACCGTGGAGGGCAACTCCTCCGACGCCGTCTCGGCCCGCAGCTACGGCCCGGGGGAGTACGCGGGCCTGGTGCGCCTGGGCTGATCCGGGGGGATCCTTCGGCCGCACCGGTGGTCCCGGCGCGAGGCGTGGGTATCCTGAGGGTGTGAGCACCGAGACACCCGTCAGGCAGCCGCGCGTGCGCGAGCCGGGAGCCGGCTCCGGCTCCGGCGACCCCGTGAGCATCGTGGTCCTCAACGACGACCACAACACCTTCCAGGGCGTCGCCACGGCGCTCTCGCGCTACCTGCCCGGCGTCGACTACGAGAAGGGCATGGGACTGGCCGGCCAGATCCACGCCAACGGGCGGGCCACGGTGTGGCGCGGCGACCGCGAGCAGGCCGAGCTCTACTGGGAGCAACTGCGCGACGCGGGGCTCACGATGGCGCCCCTGCAGTGACCGCGACGGGCCGGCGGACCCCCGATGTGGCCCGCTGGCTCTGCGACGCGCTCGTGGAGCAGGGCGTGCCGGTGCTGTTCGGCAACCCGGGCTCCACCGAGTTGCCGCTGACCGACGCCATCGGCGCGGCCGGCGCCCCCGAGTACGTCCTCGGCCTGCACGAGGCGACGGTGATGGGGATGGCCGACGGCTACGCCCAGGCCCGCGGGGGCCTGGGCGCGGTGAACGTCCACGTCCAGCCCGGATTGGCGAACTCGCTCTCGGGGATCCTGAACGCCGCGCGCGCTCGCGTGCCGCTGCTGGTGACCGTGGGCCAGCAGGTGCAGGCGATGCTGCCCGGGGCGCCCTTCCTCGGCGGGGAACTGGTGGCGCTGGCGGCTCCGCTGGCCAAGGGGGCCTGGGAAGTCCCGGACCCGGCCGAGCTGCCCGGAATCCTGGCCCGGGCGGTGAGCCTTGCCCTGGAGCCTCCGCGGGGGCCGGTGGTGGTGAGCCTGCCATTGGACGTCCAGGTGGCGCCGGCGCCCGCGCCGTTCACGCGGGTCGAGGCGCACCGGCCGCCGGCCCCGGCCGGCGCTGCGCTGGACGACGCGGCGCTGCTCCTGGCGCGGGCGGTCAACCCGGTGGTGCTGGCCGGCGACGAGGTGGCCCACTCGGGGGCCGGCGCGGCCCTGCTGGACCTGGCAGAGCGCATCGGGGCTCCCGTGTTCGGCGAGCCGATGGCGGCCACGGTGCCGGTCCCCACCGACGCGCCGCCGTGGCGCGGCGCCCTCGGCCCCTTCGCGCTCGACATCGGGCGCGCGCTGGCATCCCACGACGTGGTGGTGGCCGTCGGGATGCCGGTCTTCCGGCTGTTCGGCACCAGCCCCGGCGACGCTCTGGCGGCGCACCAGCGCCTGATCCACATCGAGGTCGATCCGGCCGAGGTCGGGCGCGTGCACCCGCCCGAGGTGGCGGTGGTGGGCGACCTGGGGATGGCCCTCGAGGGCGTGGTGGCGCGCCTCGGGCCCACCGGCATGCGCGAGCGGGCGCGGGGCGCCGCGGTGCAAGCCGAGGCCGCGGACGCGCGGCGCCGGGCGCGGGCCCGCGTGGTGGCCGGGGCGGCGACCCGCGGGCAGACCATCTCCCCCGAGGTCTTCGCGCTGGCGATCGCCGGCGCCGTCGGGCCGCGGGATCTGGTGGTGGACGAGGCGCTCACCTCCGGGCGCGCCCTGAAGGCCGTCATGTCCCGGCGCACCGCGGCCACGTGGCGGGCGCACCGCGGGTCCGCGCTCGGCTGGGGCCTGCCGGCGGCGGTGGGGGCCGCCATCGCGCAGCCCGGCCGCCGCGTGATGGCCCTCCAGGGCGACGGCAGCCTGCTGTTCGGGGTCCACGCCCTCTGGACCGCCGCCCGCCGGCGCCAGCCCCTGGCGCTGGTGGTGGCCGACAACGGCGGCTACGAGATCCTGCGCGCCGGCATGGAGGGGCTGACCGGGCGTCCCGAGGGCGACTGGCCGGGCCTGGCCCTCACCGATCCGCGGGTGGACGTGGCCGGCCTGTGCGCCTCCTTCGGGGCCGACGTGGCCGGGGTCGAGCGCCGTGCCGACCTGCCCGGCGCCCTCCGCGACCTGTGGCGCAGGGCCGAGGACGGGCCGGCGGTGCTGGTGGTGCAGGTGCGCGGGCGCACGCCCCCGGTGGGGCACCCGGTGGCGCCGACGGCGGGGTAGGGCGGGGCCGGCCGGGGCGTGCGCTCACGCTCCCGGCGTGCACCTCATGTTCCCGTGGCCACCCGGGGCGGGTCGGTCTCGGGCAGGGCCGCGGCGATGGCCTCGCGCTCGGCCGGCGTCGGCTCGTCCGCCTCGGGCCGCAGGCCGGTGGCGTGTTCGACGGCCGCCTCCACGGCCGCGACCACATCCTCCGTGCCCAGGCCGGGGAGCCACTCCTGCAGGCCGGCGGCGCTCTCCGCCAGGTCGCGGGCGAAGGCACGGTCGCGCCCCATCAGCCGGGCGGTCCGCCCGGCGTCCAGGGTCAGCACGACGCCGGCCTGCAGCAGCGTCCCGGGCCGCCGGCGAGCCTGGGAAAGTCCCAGCACCTTGCGCCCTTCCACCAGCACCTCGAACGGGGACAGCCCGCCGTAGCAGGCCGCGGCCGCCCCTCCGGGCTCCGCCGCCCGCGCCCGCGCGATGCCCACCACCTCCACGCCGGGCAGTCCGAGCGCGCGCAGCGCGGTGGCCACGCCCTCCCCCAGCCAGCGATAAGCCTCCACCACGTCGGCCGGCGCCAGCGGATGGCCGGGCGGCAGGACCACGTCGAGACCCACCAGATGCTCGTCCCACAGCACCGGCCCGCCGCCGCTGGTGCGTCGCACCACGGCCACCCCGTCGGCGGCCGCGGCGGCCTCGTCCACCTCCGGCCGGCCGGCGGAGCGCCCCAGCACCAGCGCCGGCGCCCCGACGGTGCTCCACGACAGGACGGGCGGTCCCTCGGGGGGCATCGCGCGCAGGAGTCCCACCGGTCGCGCCACCGCCTCGGCGGGCGGCAGCGCGAGCGGCCCGAGCCTACGAAAGGTAGGGAGCGATCCCGAGGGCCTGGTGGGACGCATCCATGACCATCTCGCTCACCGTGGGGTGCGCGTGGATGACGTCGCCGAGTTCGTGCACCGACAGGCCGGCGCTGATGGCGACGCCCACCTCGTGGATCATCTCCACGGCGTGGACGCCCATGATGGTCGCGCCCAGCAGCAGGCCGGTCTTCTCGTCCATGACCACCTGCGCGTACCCGTCGGCCTCGCCCTCGCCCAGCGCCTTGCCGGAGCCTCCGAACCGCGCCTGGCCGAGCTTGACGTCGAAGCCCTGCTCCTTGGCCTGGTCGGCGTTGAGGCCGACGGTGGCGATCTCGGGGTGCGTGTAGATGCAGCTCGGCACCACGGTGCGGTCGATCGGCAGCAGCGTCCCGGTCAGGGCGTTCTCGATGGCGCGCGCGGCCTCGGCCGAGGCGAGGTGCGCCAGTTGCATCCCGCCGATGCAGTCGCCGACGGCCCAGACCTTGGGGTTGGCGGTGCGCAGGTGGTCGTCGACGGTCACGATGCCGCGGTCCGACACCTCGACCCCGATCGTCTCCAGCCCGACGTCGCCGGCCAGGGAGCGGCGGCCCACCGACACCAGCAGCTTCTCGGCCGAGATGGTGGCCCCGTCCTCCAGGGTCACGGTGACGCCGTCGTCGCGGTACTCGGAGATGGTGGCCTGCTGGCCAGTGAGGACGGTCACGCCCTCCTTCTCCATCCCGCGCTTGAACTGGTCGGCGGTGCGCTTGTCGATGCCGGCCAGGATGCGCGGGAGCACCTCGATGACCGTGATCTCACAGCCGAGGGGGGCGAACAGGCTGGCGAACTCGCAGCCGATCACGCCGCCGCCCACCACGATCATGCTGGCCGGCACGGATTCGAGGAACAGGATGTCGTTGGAGGTGAGCACGGCCGGGTGGTCCATGTCGAAGCCCGGCAGGCCCGAGGGCTCGGTGCCCACGGCCACCACGAGCTGGTCGTAGGGGAACACCTGGTCGTCCACGACGACCGTCTCGCCGTCCACCCGGCCGGTGCCCTTCACGACGTTGACGCCTTTGCGCTTGCAGGCACCCTCCACGCCGCCGCGCATCTGCAGCACGATCTCGTCCTTGCGCTCCATCATGCGCCCGAAGTCGATCGAGACGTCGCCGGTCACCAACCCGTACTCGTGGCCACGACGGACCTTGCGCAGCAGGTCGGCGGTGGCCAGGAGCGCCTTGGTGGGGATGCAGCCCCAGTTCAGGCAGGTCCCTCCCAGCTCGTCGCGCTCGATCAGGGTGACATCGGCTCCCAGCTGGGCCGCCCGCAGGGCGGCCACATCGCCGGCGGGCCCCCCGCCGAGGACGACGACGCGGACGGGATCGCTCATGCGTTCTTTCCTCCGTTGATGGCGGCGCCCAGCAGGCGCTCCTGCTCGGCCTGGTGGCTCTGCGGGTAACCCTCGCTGGTGCTTGCCCGGCGCCCGCGCCCCTCGTAGCCCAGGGTCACGCCCTCGGGCAGGCGGGCGCGCAGCAGCGGGGCGATGAAGTCCCACGCCCCCATGTTCTGCGGCTCCTCCTGCACCCACAGCACCTGGGACAGGTTGGGGTGGTCCGAGAACAGCGCATCCAGGCTGTCCTCGGGGAGCGGGTAGAGCAGCTCGAGGCGGGCGATCGCCAGCTCGGGGTGCTCGGCGCGCTCCAGGTGGTTGTCGAGGTCGTGCGCCACCTTGCCCGAGCACAGGATCAGGCGGGTGACCGCGGAGGGGTCGGACACGCCGGCATCGGGGATGACCGGCCTGAACTCGCCCTCGGTCAGGTCGGACAGGTGCGAGCTGGCCGACTTGGCACGCAGGAGGCTCTTGGGGGTGAACACCACCAGCGGGCGCAGGCGCGAGGTATGCGCCTGGGCGCGCAGCAGGTGGAAGTAGTTGGCCGCGGTCGAGCAGTTGGCCACCCGGATGTTGTCCTCGGCCGCCAGCTGCAGGAAGCGCTCGATGCGGCCCGAGGAGTGCTCGGGGCCGTTGCCCTCGTAGCCGTGCGGCAACAGGAGGGTCAGGCGCGACGTCTCGCCCCACTTGGCCCGGCCCGAGACGATGAACTGGTCGATCATGATCTGGGCGCCGTTGGCGAAGTCGCCGTACTGGGCCTCCCAGATGACCAGGGCCTCCGGGGCCTCGGTGCTGTACCCGTACTCGAAGCCCACCGCGGCGGCCTCCGAGAGCGGGCTGTTGTGCAGCTCGAAGGACGCCTTGGCGCCCGGAAGGTGACCCATCGGGGTGTGCACCCGGCCGGTGCGCGGGGTCCAGGTCTCGCCCTCGCCCACGTCGTGCAACTCGAGATGGCGCTGGGAGAAAGTGCCGCGGGCCACGTCCTGGCCGGTGAGCCGGATGGGGGTGCCCTCGGTCAGGAGCGACGCGAAGGCCAGGGCCTCGGCGTGCGCCCACGCGATGCCGCCCTCCTCGCCCATGGCCTCGCGCCGGCGGGCCAGCTGGGGCTTGAGCTTGGGGTGGATCGTGAAGCCGTCGGGCACCTGGAGCAGCGCCTCGTTGAGCTCGGTCAGCTTCTCGGCCGGCACGCCCGTGGACGGCGTGGTGCGGTCGCCGTTGCGGGCCGGAGTGGCGTCGTCCTCGCCGGTTACCCCGTGGCTGGTCACCGCCTCGTGGGCGGCGCGCATGCGGCCCTCGGCGGCGGCGATCATCTCCTCGACCTTCTCGGCGGAGATGGCGCCCTCCTCCACCAGCTTCTGGGCGTAGAGCTTGCTCACCGGCGGGTGCGCCTTGATGGTGCGGCTCATCACGGGCTGGGTGTAGGCCGGCTCGTCGAGCTCGTTGTGCCCCAGGCGGCGGTACCCGATCAGGTTGATCAGCACGTCGCGCTGGTACTTGGCACGGAAGGCGCCGGCCAGGCGGCCCGCGTAGATGCAGGCGTCGACGTCGTCGGCGTTCACGTGGATCACCGGGATGTCGTACCCGCGGGCCAGGTCGCTGGTGTGCGTGGTGGAGCGCGAGTCCGACGGATCGGTCGTGAAGCCGATCTGGTTGTTGGCGATGATGTGCACCGTGCCGCCCACCGAGTAGCCGCTCAGCGCCTGCATGTTGAGCGTCTCGGCCACCACGCCCTGGCCGCTGAAGGCGGCGTCGCCGTGGATCACCATCGGCACCACCGCGGCCGGGTCGTGCTGGGCCTCACCGGTGCTGCGGATGGTCTGACGGGCGCGCGTGTTGCCGGCGGCCACCGCGTTGACCTGTTCGAGGTGGCTCGGGTTGGCGGCGAGGTTCACCTTCAGCGGGCGGCCCACCCGCGAGTGGAAGACGCCGTCGGCGCCGAGGTGGTACTTGACGTCGCCGGCGGTCTCGCGGACCTCCTCATCGCCCGACTCGAAGGCCATGTGGCCCTCGAACTCGGCCAGGATCGACTCGGCGGGCCGGCCCACGACGTGGGTGATGAAGGCCAGCCGGCCGCGATGGGCCATGCCCATCACCGCCTCCGAGGCCCCGTCGGCGGCGGCGGCCTCCATGACCTCGTCGGCGATCGTCACCAGTGTGTCGACACCCTCGATCGAGAAGGTCTTCTGGCCCAGGTAGGTGCGCCGCAGGAAGCGCTCGAAGGCGTCGACCTCCACCAGGCGCTCCAGTGCGTGCAGCCGCTCCTCGTCGGAGGGGAGGATGCGCAGCTCGCCCGACTCGATGGCGCCGCGCAGCCACACCCGCATCTGGTGGGAGGAGAGGTGCTCGATCTCGTAGGCGATCGTCCCGCAGTAGGCCTCGCGCAGGTGCGGCAGGGCCGCGGCGAAGCTCTCGCCGGGCACCTTCACGCGCAGGATCGAGCTGGGGATGCGCGCCATCAGCTCCGGCGTGAGGTTGACCGTCTCCGGGAGCAGGGCCGGGTCTCCGGGCGGGGTGGAGCCCAGCGGGTCCAGGTCGGCGGCCAGGTGGCCGTGGCTGCGGTGGGCCTTGACCACCGACATGGCGCCCGAGACGGCGTCCAGCAGCGCCTCGTCCACCAGGCCCTGGGTGCCGGCCGGCGCGGCGACGCTCGGTGCGGGCGCGGCCGGCGGCTCGGCCACCGGCAGGCTGGCATCGCGCTCCAGGCCCAGCGCCGCGCGGACCTCCTCGTAGAAGTCGGCCTCACCGCGCAGGCGGCGGTCGATCTCGCCCAGGAACTGGCCGCTCTCGGCGCCCTGGACGACGCGGTGGTCGTAGGTGGAGGACATCGTCATGACCTTCTCCACCCCGAGGGACGCCAGGGCGGCCGGGTCGGCGCCGGCCAGACCGGGCGGGTACCCGATGGAGCCCGTGGCCACGATGGTGCCCTGGCCGGGCATCAGCCGCGGCACCGAGGAGACCGTCCCGAGGCCGCCCGGGTTGGTCAGCGTGATGGATGCGCCGCGCAGCTCGTCGGGCTTGATGCCGCCGAAGCGCGTGCGGCTCACCAGGTCGTCGAAGGCGGCGCGGAAGCCCTCGAAGTCGAGCCCCGAGGCGCCCTTCACCACCGGCACCATCAGCGAGCGCGAGCCGTCCTTGCGCTCCACGTCCACCGCCAGGCCCAGATGCACGGCGTCGCGCACCAGCTTGTGGGGCTTGTCGTCCACCACCGCGTAGCCCGTGCCCATGGCCGGCATCTCGTCGGCCGCCGCCCGGACGATCGCCCATGCGATCAGGTGCGTGAACGAGAGCTTCTCCTTGCGCCCCGCCGCCGCGAGATCCGAGTTGATCTTGCGCCGCTGGCCGTCGAGCACGGTCACGGTGAGCGTGCGGAACGAGGTGGCCGTGGGGATGGCCAGGCTGTCGTCCATGTAGCCCGCCAGCGCGGCGGCGGGTCCGCGCAGGGGCTGGGGGTCGTCCGCGGACGACACGGGCACCGCAGAGGCGCCCTTCGCCGGTCCGGAGGACGCGGCGGCCGCGGGGGCCGGCTCCTTCACGTCGTCCTTGCGGATGATGCCCCCGGGGCCGGAGCCCGTCAGGGTCGCCGGGTCGATGCCGCGCTCCAGGGCGGCGCGGCGCGCCACGGGCGAGATCTGCGGCCAGCGGACCGAGTCGGCGGCCGGCGTGGCGCTCGGCGTGGCCGGGGCGGGGGCGGGGGCGGAGGCGGACGTTTCGTCGCCGGCGGGGGCGGCGGCAGGCGCCGACGAGCCGCTCGGCGCCGAGCCGCCCACCGTGATCTCGCCGATCGACTGGCCCACCTGGAAGGTCTCGCCGGCCGGCACATGGATGGCCGACAGCACGCCGGCAGCCGTGGCGGGCACCTCCAGGTCCACCTTGTCGGTGGAGATCTCCAGCAGCACGTCGTCCACCGACACGCTCTGGCCCACCTCGACGCGCCATTCGACGATGACGCCCTCGGTGACCGACTCCATGTCCGGCAGGGCGATCGGCACCACGCGACCCTCGGCCGCGCCCTCGCTCGCACCCGCGCCGGGGGAATCCGCTCCGGCGGACTCGGCGCCGGGCGCCTCCGCTCCGGCGGGTTCCTCGCCGGGCGCCTCCGCAGCGGGCTCCTGGGCGGCCGGGGCGCCCCCGTTGGGGCTGGGCGCGGCGCCGTCGCCGGCCGCGATCTCCGCCAGCAGCGCGCCGACCTCGACGGCGTCACCTTCGCCGGCGACGATGCGGGTGATCGTGCCCGCTGCCGGCGCCGGCACCTCCACATCCACCTTGTCGGTGGTCACCTCGAGCAGGGTCTCGCCCATCTCGACGGTGTCGCCCTCGGACTTGCGCCACTCGAGGACCACCCCCTCGGTGACGGACTCCCCGAGCTCGGGCAGGAGGACCTGGGTGACGGAGGAGGAGGTCGAAGACACGCGCTATCCCGGTGGTGGTGGTCGACGGTCGCCCGCGGGGTCGCGGGCGATCCAGGCACACGCTTCGGCGCGCAGGGGCCGGTTCCTGAAAGCGGTCTCCGCGCTCGCGTGCGCCGGAGAGTTTACGCCCTCGACCGGGACGGTCGCCGGTGGGCACAGGTCCCCAGCGTAGCGACCCCGCTCCGGGCGCCCCAGCGGGCCGGTCTGGGCGGCACGGGGGTGGACTGATGACGCGGCGTCCGTCCTCCGGGACGGACGCCCGGCCCGTGGCTCCGAGCGCTCAGGCCCGCTCGCGGCCCCCGGCGCCCTCCGGGCGGACCGTGGCCTTGCGCCCCTTGATCGTGGTCCCGCGCAGCGCGCGCACCACCTCGTCCACCCGCGGGCGGGGAACCTCCACCAGGGCGAAGCGGTCGTGGATCTTGATGGCGCCGATGTCGCGGCCGGACAGGCTGGACTCGCCCGTGATCGCCCCCACCAGATCCTGTGGCCGCACGCCGGCCGAGCGCCCGGCGCCCACGAAGACCTGCCCCGTCGCGCCATCGGGACCGCGCTTGGGGCCCTCACCGCGAGGCATCCGGCGCTCGTTCGGGCGCGGGTTGCGCTTGCGCTTGTCGTGCGCCGGCGGCACCGGCAGCGGCGGGATGTCGATGCCGTCCTCGTCGGTGGGCGGCCACAGCGCGGTCTCGGCCAGCGACAGGGCGGCGGCGGCGATGGCCATCGGGTCGAGCTCGGTGGCCAGGTCCTCGGCCAGCCGGCGCCCCTGCGGCGGCGGGCCCCCGCCCACCAGAGCGGCGATGCGCCCGGCGAGGGCGCGCCGGCGGCGCGCGGCCAGGTCGGCGGGCTGGGGGACCGCCGCGATGCGGATCTTGCGCGAGGCCATCCGCTCGATGTTGGCCAGGGCGCGCTGGTCGCGCGGGTGGACGATGGTGATCACCACGCCCTCCCGGCCGGCGCGGCCGACGCGGCCGGAGCGGTGCACGTAGACCTCGGGTGAGGAGGGGACGTCCAGGTTGATCACGTGCGTCAGCAGGTCGATGTCCAGTCCCCGGGCCGCCACGTCGGTGGCGACCACCAGCGTGAGGGTGCCGGCGCGCATCCGCTCGATCACCCGCGCGCGCTGCTCCTGGCTCAGGCCGCCGTGCAGGGCCTCGGCACGGTGCCCGCGGCCGGCGAGGCGCTGGGTGACGTCGTCCACCTCGGCACGGGTGCGGCAGAAGATCAGCGCCGCCGACGGCTCCTCCATGGCGAGGATGCGCCCCAGCGCCCCCGCGCGGTGGTGGCGGGCCACGACGTAGGCGGACTCGCGAACGCGGGCGGCCTCCTCCTCGCGCGACTCGGTGCGTTCGGCCAGGATGCGCTGCGGCTCACGCATATGGCGGCGGCCGATCCGCTCGATGCGGGGCGGCATCGTGGCCGAGAACAGCACCGTCTGGCGCTCGTCGGGGGCGTGCCCCAAGATGGCCTCGAGATCCTCCGCAAAGCCCATGTCCAGCATCTCGTCGGCCTCGTCCAGCACCACCATCGCGATCTCGTCGAACGACATCGACCCGCGGTTGAGGTGGTCGAGGGCCCGGCCGGGGGTGGCCACCACCACGTCCACGCCGCGCTGCAGGGCCTTGATCTGGCCGATGATCGGCTCGCCGCCGTACACCGACAGCACCCGCGTGCCCAGCTCGCGCCCGTAGTCGCGGATCGCGTCGGCCACCTGGAGGGCGAGCTCGCGGGTGGGCACCAGCACCAGGCCGGCGGGTGCGGTGGCCTGCCGGCGCTCGCCCAGCCGCTGCAGCATCGGCAGGGCGAACGCGCCGGTCTTGCCCGTGCCGGTGGCGGCCTGCCCCAGGGCGTCCGCGCCCGCGCACAGCGGGATGATGGCATCGCGCTGGATCGGGGTCGGCTCCGCGTGGCCCAGCCGCTCGAGGGCCGCCAGCAACTCGGGTCTCAGCCCGAGGGTGGCGAACGTCGTGGTGGACACGTCGGAGTCGCTGTCTGTCACAGAGTGCCTCTTGGGTGAGTGCGGGCAGGGCGCTCACGGCGCGTGCCGGCGCGATACATGGACCGCACCACTCCCTACGCGCGACATCCCGTCGGCGGTTGAGCATCTCTGCGGCTTGATTAGATTCACGTGCCGGAGGGGCGATGTCAAACCGCGGCCGAGGTGGCTCCCGATGACGACGCGTGTGGGCGGGATGTCGTGAGGCGGTCCGGGCCGCAGGACCGGGCCCTCCCGCGCCGCCTGGGCGACACCGGATTGCGCGCCGGCCCGCTCGGCCTGGGCATGGCCGCGCTCGGCCGCCCGGGCTACATCACCATCGGGCACGCCGTCGACTTCGCGGGCACGGATCCAGCCGCCGCCGCCCGCCGCGCGTACGCCGTCCTGGACGAGGCCCGCGCCCTCGGCGTGGTGCACATCGACGCCGCACGCTCCTACGGGCGGGCCGAACAGTTCCTGGCCGGCTGGCTGACCGAGCGGGCGATCGTCCCCGGCGAGATGACCATCAGCTCCAAGTGGGGCTACACCTACACCGCGGACTGGCGGGTGGACGCGGAGCGCCACGAGGTGAAGGACCACACCCCGGCGGCCCTGGAGCGCCAGTGGCCCGAGTCGCGGGCCCTGCTGGGCAGGTGGCTGGGGCTCTACCAGATCCACTCGGCCACGCCCGGGAGCGGTGTGCTCGACGACGCGACGGTGCTCGACCGCCTGGCCTCTCTGCGCGACGGCGGCCTGGTGATCGGGCTCACCACCTCCGGGCCGGAACAGGGCGAGACCATCCGCCGGGCGCTCGGCATCCGGCGCGGGGGGCGCCGCCTGTTCGGGGCCGTCCAGGCCACCTGGAACCCGCTCGAGACCTCGGCGGCGCCGGCGCTGGCCGAGGCCCACGCCGAGGGGGTGGGCGTCATCGTCAAGGAGGCGCTCGCCAACGGCCGGCTGGCGCTCCGCCCCGGGTCCGCGCCCGGTCCGCACCACCGGGCGCTCGTGGCCGCGGTCCCCGGGGCGGCCGATCCGGCCCAGGCCGCGCTGGCCCTGGCGATGGCCCAGCCGTTCGCCGACGTGGTGCTGAGCGGCGCGGCCACGGTGGAGCACCTGCGCGCCAACGCCGGCGCGACCGGCCTGCTGCGCGCCGCCGACCCCCGGGCCCTCGATGCGGCCGCCGAGGACCCCGGCGACTACTGGGCCACCCGGGCCGCCCTCCCGTGGAACTGAACCGGCGGCGATGAGTCCTTGCCACGGCGGAGGTCGGAACCGGTGAGCACTCCACCCCGATCAGAGGAGCGGCGGTGACCACCACCGAGAGCGTCCCCACCGAGGCCGGCCCGGGAGCCGGGGAGGTGCGGGTCCACAACCTCACCATGTCCGTCGACGGCTACTGCGCCGGCCCCGGTCAATCCCTCGACGACCCCATGGGCCGGGGCGCCCGCGCGCTGCACGAGTGGGCCCTCGCCACCCGAACCTTCCGCCGCATGTTCGGTGCCGAGGGCGGCTCGGATGGGCTGGACGAGCGCTTCGCGGCCGCCGGCGACGTGGGCGTCGGGGCGACCATCATGGGTCGCAACATGTTCGGCCCGGTGCGCGGCCCCTGGCCCGACGAGTCGTGGCGGGGGTGGTGGGGCGAGCGCCCGCCCTACGGCCACCCGGTGTTCGTGCTCACCCATCACGACCGCCCGAGCCTGACCATGGAGGGCGGCACCGTGTTCCACTTCGTCACCGGCGGCCCGGTCGAGGCGCTGGAGCTGGCCCGCGCCGCGGCCGACGGCGCGGACGTCCGCATCGGTGGCGGGGCTGCGACGGTGGCGACCTACCTGGCGCTGGGCCTCGTCGACCACCTGCATGTCGCCCTGGCGCCGGTGTTGCTGGGAGCCGGGGAGCGCCCGTTCGCCCGCGTCGACGCCCCCGGTGCCGGCTACAGGGTGGCCGAGGTCGTCGCGGGGGAGGGCGCCACCCATATCACCATCACCCGCGCGCCCTGAGCCGCGGGCGGGCGTCCGGCGTACTCGCCTACGCTCGCTCGGTGTCCCCGAACGAGGAGTGTCGATGGAGCCCGCCGGACGACCCCTGAAGCTGGCCGTCATCACCGGCAGTACCCGCGAGGGGCGCTTCGGCGCGCGCGTGGCACGCTGGTTCAATCGCGCCGCCGAGGCTCACCCACGGTTCACGGTCGACGCGATCGACCTGCTCGAGGCGGACCTTCCGGATCGTCTCACCAAGGAGCCGGCGCCGGCGACCGTCGCCTATCGCGCCCGGCTGCACGACGCCGAGGCGATGGTCCTGATCACCCCCGAGTACAACCACAGCTACCCGGCCTCGCTCAAGCAGGCCATCGACCTGGCCATGCCCGAGTGGGGCACCAAGCCGGTGGCCTTCGTGTCGTACGGGGGGATGTCAGGCGGCTTGCGGGCGGTGGAGGCCCTGCGCCCGGTGCTGAGCGAGGTGCACGCCATCACCACGCGCGACGTGGTGAGCCTGCACCGTCCGTGGCAGGCGTTCGACGACCAGGACCGGCTGCCCGACGAGCTCGGTGCCGACGAGGCGGCGCGGATCATGCTGGACCGCCTGGCCTGGTGGGGCGACGCCACCGTGGCCCAGCGCGGCCGGGAGCCCTACCCGGGCTGATCCGGTCCGGCGCGGGACCCGCGCGGCAGCGCGTGGCGGGATGGTGCGGACGGCCCTCCGGTGAGGGCCGTCCGCACCATCGTTCAGCAGTTGAGCTCGAACGAGACCGTGGCCGTGGTGGTGCCGTCATCACCGGTCATCTGCACATCCTGACCGCTGAGCGTGGAGCCGTCCATCAGGATGGCGCCCTCGCCGCCCACCAGCGAGTAGTTGGCGGCCTCATCGGAGAACGGGTCACCGACCGTCACGGACACCGAGTCGCCGGCGAACATGCTCTCGTCGCTGTAGTGCGAGAGGTCGATCAGGACCTCGTCGCCGGCCCCGTTGGTACCGGTGCCCTGGCCGGTGAACTCGATCTCACCGCCGCCCGCAGCCGCCTCCTGCGGGCTCAGCAGGCACAGGGCGCGATCGAGGGCGACGGTCTCGCCGTCGAGCGTCATCGTCCCGCCGCCACCACCGGCCGCCGGCGCGTCGCCGCCGCCCTCGGCAGCGGGCGTGTCCCCGGCCGCGGCCGAGTCGTCCGCGTCGTCGTCGCCCCCGCAGCCGGCCAGCAGGGCGGTCGCGATCGCCGCGGCCGCCAGGCCCCGGGCTATCCGTCCGGTCATGAACCTCTCCCTCGATCGTGTGTGCGGGCAACCTAGTCGCTGCTCGGGCCCACGTCATCTCCCCGGGGGGTGGCACGCCGCGCGGGTCAGGTCCTTCGGGCGGGCCCGTCCAAGAACCGGGCCAGGCGCTCCCCGGTGAGGGTGGCCCGGGCGGTCGGCCGGTGTCCCGGAACGACGAAGGGCCCGGAAGACTTCCCGGGCCCTTCGTGAGTAGCGGGGGCAGGATTCGAACCTGCGACCTTCGGGTTATGAGCCCGACGAGCTACCAGACTGCTCCACCCCGCGACGGGACGAGCAGTGTAACGCGATCGCGGTCGTCATCGCAACCCCGGTCCGGCTACGGCATCTGCCGCGGGCCGGTGAGGATGACGTAGAAGCGCTTGTGGGTGTTGTCGCCGGCGCCCGGGGCGCTGTCGTTCACCGTGAAGGTGCCGTCGCTGTTGCGCGGGCTGATCACGAAGTAGTTGTCACGGTTGGCGGTCATGCCGTCGCCGCCGTTGGCCACGAGGTCGTTCGGCGCGCAGGCCACCAGCATCGGGATGTTGCAGCGCGAGGCGGAGATCTCACCCGAGAACTCGGGGTTGAGGTCGGCGCCCGTGTTGCGGCCGTTCACCCGCTGGCCGTCCACCGAGTTGTCCGGTGCCGTACCGGTGCCCTTGAGGTTCTGCATGTTCTGCAGGGCGATGGTGGCCACGATGCCGTTGTCGCTCAGGTCGGTGTCGCCCGACTCGATGTAGACGTTCCCCTCGCCGGCGCTCCCGGCAGGGTAGGCGTTGGCGATGCGGAAGCCGCCGGACTGGGCTTCGATCTCGCCGGCGCGGTTCACCAGCAGCCAGCGGGTGTCGGTGGCGTCGACGCCGGCGGGACCCTGGGGACCGGCGGGGCCGGCGGGACCCTGGGGGCCGGCCGGGCCGGCCGACAGCGAGGCCAGGCGCCGGAGCGACTCGTTGGCGCGCTTGACGGCGGCCACCGAGATGCGCTGGTTGATCTGGAGCTGCTGCGGGGTCACCTTGAACGCGGACTGGGCATCGGCCTGGGGGGTGTCGACACCGCCGCCGATCAGCACGCCGGCGGCCAGCGCCAGGGTGGCAGCGCCTGCAAGGACGGGCATCTTCATGTGTGGCTCCCTGTGGTGCGGCACGCGTCGACCGTCGCCGGAGCGGCGATGACGTGCACCTTTGCTGTCAGCAGGTGGCTACGCGCACACGACCGACCGGGATCACCCCGGACTCTCGCGGGTGTTCGCCCGCGACCGTTCCCGCCCGGCGGCCCCGCCCGGCGCCGCATCCGTTAGCGTCCCCGCGTGCCGCACCCAGCCCGCCAGCCCACGGGAGTCCCCACCGCGGGCGCCGACCGCGCGGTCCTGCCGGCCGGCATCCGCGGGTTGTTGCTGGACATGGACGGCGTCCTCACCGCGACCGCCGCCGTCCACGCCACGGCGTGGAAGGCGATGTTCGACGCGTTCCTGGCCGCGCGCCCGCCCGCCGCCGGCGAGGTCCACCGCCCGTTCGACGACGGCGCCGACTACACGGCCCACGTCGACGGCCGCCTGCGCGTGGACGGCGTGCGCACGTTCCTCGGCTCGCGCGGGATCGTGCTCCCCGAGGGGGACCCGGCCGACGGGCCCGAGCGCGAGACCCTGCACGGCCTGGGCGCCCGCAAGAACGCCCTCGTTCTCGAGTTGATCGCCGCCGGCCAGTCCGAGGCCTTCCCCGACGCGCGACGCTTCCTGGCGCGCGCCGCCGCCGCCGGGATGCCCGCGGTCGTGGTCTCCTCCAGTCGCAACGCCGCCGCCGTGCTGGCCGCCGCCGGGATGGAGAGCGGATTCGCCGGCCGGATCGACGGCACGGTGGCCGCCGAGCGCGGGCTCCCCGGCAAGCCCGCCCCCGACATGTTCCTTGCCGGCGCCGCGCTGATGGGCCTGGCGCCCGAGGCGTGCGTCGTGGTGGAGGATGCCGAGGCCGGCGTCGCGGCGGGCGCCGCGGGCCCCTTCGGCTGGGTGGTGGGGGTCGACCGTGAGGGCGACCCCGAGCGCCTGCGACGCGCCGGCGCCGACGCCGTGATCCCCGACCTCGACCATCTGGAGTTCCCCGCGTGATCGAGCCCGGCGTGCTGAGCGTCCACCCCTGGTCCATCACCGAGTCCGAGCTGAGGCTCGACCTCCTGGCCCAGACCGAGTCGCTGTTCGCGTTGTCCAACGGCCACATCGGGTTGCGCGGCAACCTGGACGAGGGGGAGCCGCACGGCGCGCCCGGCACCTACCTCAACGGCTTCTACGAGGCGGTCCCGCTCCCCTACGCCGAGGGCGGGTACGGCTACCCGGAGGAGGGGCAGTCGCTGATCGACGTCTCGAACGGCAAGCTGATCCGGCTGCTGGTGGACGACGAGCCCTTCGACATCCGTCAGGGCACCCTGCTGCGCCACGAGCGCACGCTCGATCTGCGCGCGGGCGTCCTGCGCCGCGAGGTGGTGTGGGAGTCGCCCGGCGGCAAGCGCGTGCGGATCACCTCCACGCGCCTGGTTTCATTCGTCCAGCGGGCGGTGGCCGCCGTCTCCTACGAGGTCGAGGCGCTCGCCAACGCCTCGCGCATCGTCGTCCAGTCGACGCTGGTGGCCAACGAGCCGTTCATCGAGGACTCGGCCGACCCCCGCTCGGCCCAGGCCCTCCGCGCGCCGCTGGTGAGCGAGTACCACCGCCACGCCGGCGTGGAGGTGGGCCTCGGGCACCGCACCCGCGTCAGCGGATTGCGCATGGCGGCGGCCCTGGATCACGTGATCGACGGCCCCGGCGGGACCATCACCGAATCCGAGAGCGAGCCCGACCTGGCGCGGGTGACCGTCAGCACCGAGGTCCAGCCGGGGCAGCGCCTGCGCCTTGTGAAGTTCATGGCCTACGGCTGGTCGAGCGCCCGCTCGATGCAGGCGCTTCGCGACCAGGTGGATGCCGCGCTGTCGGCCGCCAAGCGCACCGGCTGGGAGGGGCTCTGCGCCGATCAGCGCGCCTACCTGGACGACATGTGGACCCGCGCCGACGTCGAGGTGGACGGCGATCTGCAACTGCAGCAGGCGGTGCGCTTCGGGCTGTTCCAGGTGCTGCAGGCGGCCGCGCGTGCCGAGAAGCGCGCCATCCCGGCCAAGGGCCTCACCGGGCGCGGCTACGACGGGCACACCTTCTGGGACATGGAGAGCTACACGCTCCCGGTGCTCACCTTCACCGCGCCCGAGACGGTGCGCGACGCGCTGATGTGGCGCCACTCGACGCTGCCCCAGGCGCGGGCCCGCGCGGCGGAACTGCACCTGGCCGGCGCCACCTTCCCGTGGCGGACGATCCGCGGGGAGGAGTGCTCGGGGTACTGGCCGGCGGGGACGGCGGCCTTCCACATCAACGCCGACGTCGCCGATGCCGTGCGGCGCTATGTGGCCGCGACCAACGATGTCGCTTTCGAGCGGGGGCCGGGCCTGGACCTGCTGGTGGAGACCGCGCGCCTGTGGCGCTCGCTGGGCCACCACGATGCCGAGGGCTGTTTCCGCATCGACGGGGTCACCGGGCCCGACGAGTACTCGGCGCTGGCCGACAACAACACCTACACGAACCTGATGGCCGCGCGGAACCTGGTGTGCGCCGCGGACGCGGCCCTGCGCCACCCGCGCCGGGCGGCCGAGATGGGCGTGGACCGGGAGGAGATCGACGCGTGGCGCTCGGCGGCCGAGGCGATGGCGGTGCCGTTCGACCTCGCCCTCGGGGTCACAGCCCAGGCCGACGGGTTCACCCGCTACCGCGCCTGGGACTTCGCCGCCACGCCGTCGGGGGCCTATCCGCTGCTGCTCAACTACCCCTACTACACGCTGTACTCCAGCCAGGTGGTCAAGCAGGCCGACCTCGTGTTCGCCCTCTATGCATGCGGCGACCGCTTCGGCCCCGACCAGAAGCGCCGCGACTTCGACTACTACGAGTCGATCACGGTGCGCGACTCATCGCTGTCGGCCTGCATCCAGGCCATCGTGGCGGCCGAGGTGGGGCACCTCGATCTGGCCTACGACTACTTCCGCGAGACCGCGCTGGTGGACCTGCGCGACCTGAGCGGCAACACCGCCGAGGGGCTGCACCTGGCGTCCCTGTCGGGGGTGTGGCTGGTGGCCGTCGCCGGGTTCGGTGGCCTGCGCGACTACGGCGAGGTGCTGACCTTCGCCCCCCGCCTGCCCGCGCCGCTCACCCGCATGGCCTTCCGCCTCGTCTATCGCAGCCGGAACATCCTGGTCGAGGTGACCCAGGAGACCGCGCGATACGAGGTGCTCTCGGGCAACCCGATGGAGATCCTGCACCACGGCGAGTTGATGCGTCTCGAGCCGGGGACCCCGTTGGAGCTGGCTGTGCCGCCGGCCCCGGACGTCGAGCCCCCGCGGGCCCCGCCCGGGCGGCCGGTGAAGCGGTACAACGGCGCACGCTGACGGCCCGGCCGCGGTCGCGGCCCGACGCGATCAGCGCGTGAGCGCCAGCACGATGACCAGGGCCAGCAGCACCGCCAGGCCGAAGTACATGTAGCGCACGGCCCTGCGGTTGATCTCCCGGTTGGTGCGCCCGATCTCCTTGCGCATGTGCTCCAGCTTCTCCGGGTCCCGGGTGGGCTCGGGCCAGCCGTCGTCCTCGTCGTCGTATCCCATGATCCGACGATACACCCGGTTACCCCGGCGCTCGCATCTGTCCCCCAACGGCCGACGGGGCCCCGTGGGCCCCGTCGTGATCATCGCTTCGGCCTCACCGACCGGCCCCTGCGATCTGGGTGCCCGCACCGGGGTGCGGGTTACGCGACCTCGCGCAGGCGCTGCGCCTCTGCCAGGCCGGCCAGCTTCTGGAGCGACTGGTTCTCGATCTGACGGATGCGCTCGCGGGTGACGTTGAAGGTGCGCCCCACCTCGTCGAGGGTGCGCGGGTGCTCGCCACCCAGGCCGTAGCGGAGCTCCAGCACGCGGCGCTCGCGGTAGCTCAGGGTGTTGAGCACGTCCTGCAGGGCCTCGTTGCGCAGCACCAGCTCGGCGGCCGACTCGGGCGCGATGGCCTTGTCGTCGGCCAGGAACTGCCCGAACTCCGACTCCTCGTCGTCGCCCACGGGCTTCTCCAGCGAGACCGGGGTCTGCGCGCTGCGCTTGATCGACTCCACCTCGTGCTCGGGGAGCTTCACCGCGTCGGAGATCTCCTCGATGCTCGGCTCGCGACCCAGCTCGGCCACGAGCTTGCGCTCGGCGCGGTTGATCTTGTTGAGCTTCTCGACCACGTGGACCGGCATGCGGATGGTGCGGCCCTTGTCCGCGATGGCACGGGCCACGGCCTGGCGGATCCACCAGGTGGCGTACGTCGAGAACTTGAAGCCCTTGCGGTAGTCGAACTTCTCGGCCGCACGGACCAGGCCGAGGGTGCCCTCCTGGATGAGGTCGAGGAAGGCCAGGCCCTGGTTGCGGTAGTTCTTCGCGATCGAGACCACCAGCCGCAGGTTGGACTCCACCATCTTCTGCTTGGCGTCCAGGTCGCCCATCTCGATGAGCTTGGCCAGCTCGACCTCCTGGCGGGCGTTGAGCAGCGGGATGCGGCCCACGTCCTTCAGGAACAGCTGGAGCGAGTCGGTGCTCGTCTCGGCCTTGAGATTGAGCTTGCGCGGCGGCCGGTCGGCCTCCTCGGCCAGGGCGGCGAGGCGCTCGCGGGCCTCATCGTCCTCGAGCAGCTCCACGCCGACCTCCTCGAGGTGGCGGTAGAGGTTCTCGGCGGCACTCTCGTCGAGGACGAGGCCCTCCACGGACTTCGCGACCTCGCTGATGCTGAGGAATCCCTGCTCCTGGCCGCGGGCCAGCATGGCCTGCACGTCCTCGAGCTCAACGATCTCGGCTACGGTCATCGTCCACCTCCGCGCCCTGCGCCATAAGAATGCGGTGCCGTGAGGCACCCGCCCGTCCCGGGATGGGACGAACGTTCGTTCGGATGGTAGCGCTTCACTTTGTGAAGTCAAGCACTCCCACCGCGGCAACATCGGCCGCCGACGCGCTGAGGATGAGTAACCGCATCCGGGCGCGACGTGCCGACACTGCTTGGGTACCCTTTCAGCGGCCTTTTACGCGCCGGTTAAGCGAGGGTGCGGTCTCGGTGAAGCCTGAAGCCGCCCACCGGCCGTGATCAGGGGCCGGCGGGGGCCGGGGCGCGGCCGGCGTCGAACGCCCGCAGGAGGGTGTCGGCGGTCACGCCCAGGCGGGTGCCGGCGCCGAGGTCGACCGTCCGCTCCAGCAGCCGGCGCGCGCGGACCGGCGCGCCGCGGTAGATGGCCACCCAGGCGCGGTTGAAGGTGATCAACTGCTCCCGCGGCTCGGCCTGTTCGAGTGTCGCGAGCTCCGCGTCGGCGGCATCCAGGGCGTCCGCGCCCCCGATGGCGGCCGGCACCAGGATCAGCCCGATGCGCGCGGCCAGGTTGTCCGGGTCCCGCTCCAGGGCGTCCTCGTAGGCCCGCTGCGCCTCGGGCCCGCGCCCGAGGGACTGCAGCACCGAGCCCAGCTCCACCAGCAGGTCGGCGCCGGCATCGGGGCCGAGGAGCGGGCGCAGCGCCTCGAGCTGCTGGGCGGCGGTGAGCCCCTCGGTCCCCGGGCGCTCGGGCAGTCCGGGCACCAGGGCCAGCGGCGGCAGTCCGGCGGCGGTGCCGGCGTTGCCCACGGGGGCCGCGGCCGGCATGGCCGGCGCCGGATCGCGTCCTCCCGGCCCCACGGGATCGTCCAGCGCCCGGGCGCCCACGATCGCCGAGCCCACGGCCACGGCCGCCACCGCCACGGCGGCCAGGGCGCGGCGGGCGCCCATGCGCGGGATGGTGCGACGCGGGGCCGAGCCCGCGTCCGGGGTCGCGGGAGGGGAGGGGGGCTCGGGCTTGCTCACGTCGCCGGGACGTTAGCCGCTGCGCGCCTCCGGGCGCCGGACGGGTGTCCCGCCCCTTCAGCCGCTCCGGCGGCCTGCCGATGGGCGGGTGTGGCGCCCCCCGACGCACTGCCCATCCTCGATGCCCTCCTGCGCGCCGCGCAGCGGATGGGCGCATCCGACCTGCACCTGAAGGCCGGCGCCCGGCCTCTGGTGCGCGTCGACGGCGGCCTGGTGCCGGTGGCCGAGGCGCCCGCCCTCAGCGACCCGCAGATCGAGGCCCTGTTCGCCGCGGTCCTGGCCGAGGCCCCGCACCGGGCACGTGAGCTGGCCGAGGCCGGCGAGACCGACATCGCGATCGAGCGCCCGGGCCTTGGGCGGGTCCGCTCGTCACTGTTCCGCCAGCGCGGGCGCCTGAGCGCCGCGCTGCGGATGATCCCCGGCGACATCCCGGGCCTCGACGACCTGGGCCTCCCGCCCGCGGTGGCGCGGATGGCCGACGCCGAGCGCGGGGTCGTCCTGGTCACCGGGACGACCGGCTCGGGCAAGAGCACGACGCTGGCGGCGATGATCGACCGGATCAACCGCGCCGCCCACAAGCACGTGGTCACCATCGAGGACCCCATCGAGATGGTCCACCAGGACCACGGCTCGCTGATCAACCAGCGCGAGGTCGGCAACGACACGCCGTCCTTCGCCACCGCCCTGCGGCGTGTCCTGCGTCAGGACCCGGACGTCATCATGCTCGGGGAGATCCGGGACGCCGAGACCATGGATGCCGCGCTCCAGGCCGCCGAGACCGGCCACCTTGTCCTCTCCACGATGCACACCCTCGATGCCACCGAGACCGTCAACCGGGCGATCGGCTTCTTCCCGCTGCACCAGCAGCAGGCGGTGCGCGCGATGCTGGCGGGAACGCTGTGCGGGATCATCTCCCAGCGCCTGGTCCCGGCCGTCGGCGGAGGACGGGCGCCGGCCACCGAGGTGCTGGTCGCGACGCCCCGCTCGCGGGACATGGTGATCAACGCCGAGGAGACCCATCGTCTCGGCGAGGTCATCCGCGAGGGCGACTACTACGGCATGCAGAGCTTCGACCAGTGCCTGTACGAGCATGTGACCTCGGGCCGGGTGACGCTCGAGAACGCCCTGGTCGCCGCCGCCAGCCCGCACGACCTGCGCCTGATGCTCGACGCCAAGGCCTCGCGGCGGTCCACCGCCCTCTCCGCCTGATCGCAGCCGCGCGGGCGGTCCGCGGGAGGTAGGTTCTCCCCATGGAGAGGATCGCGTCGGGGTTCATCGCATGTCTCGTGGCGCTGATGGTGGCCGCCGGATGCGGTGGCGACGGCGCGGGCGATCTGCCCTCCTACGAATCGGCCCGGGCCGTGGTCGACGCCATGAACGACGGCGGGGCGACATGCGCCGACGCGGGCGCGCACGACCCATCGCTGTTCGCCCGCGACGGGGCGGCGGAACTGGTGCGCTGCTCGCCCGCCCCGGGGGGCTTCCCGTCGGTCTCGGTCTACCACTGGCCCGAGGGTGCCGAGCCGGGCGTCATCGAGGAGTTCCACCGGGTCACCCACTGCTCGCGTATCGACCGGATCGCGTTCGTGGCCGGGGCGGACTGGACCGTGCAACTGGCGATCGAGGTCGACATCTCGGAGGCGGGGGAGTCCGCCGGCCAGGACGCGGCGCTCGCCGCGCGGATCGCCGAGGCCACCGGCGGCGAGTTGAGGACCATCGACTGCTGAGGTCGCCCGCGCGCGGGGTGGCGGCGCACCGGTGCTATCGTCGCCGGTGATGGCGATCGACGTGATCTCTGCCGACCGGCCCGACGCGCTCACGTGTCCGGTCGAGGCGACGGCCCGCATCGTCTCGGGCAAGTGGACGCTGGTTCTGCTGCGCGACCTCGCGCTGGGCCCCCGCCGCTTCTCGGATCTCCAGCGCTCGCTCGGTGGCATCAGCCCGCGCACGCTGTCGGTGCGCCTGAAGGCGCTCGAGGACACGGGTGTGCTGGTGCGCAGCGAGTTCCCCGGCGTGCCACCCCGCGTGGAGTACCACCTCACCGATAAGGGCGACGACCTGCTGCCCATCGTCGAGGCCATGCGCGAGTACGGCTCGCGCTGGCTGGCCGAGGACCCGGACTGCTGAACCGCCCGCCGGCCCCGCGAGGCCGGCCCTCCCGGGATCAGCCGGGCCGGCGGGTCCGCAGGAAGCGGATCGGCACGTAGATCGTGTGCGGGGTGCGGCGCGCGAGCGCGGCCATCAACTCCGCCCTCCCCTCCTCGCCCAGCACGCGCCCGATCTGGGAGCGCGCGAACAGGCGCCACGCGTCGTCGGCGTCCTCGAAGACCGCGGCCAGCTGGATGCCCTGCTCCTCCACCGTCGCGAGGCCCGAGTCGAGGAAGGCCAGGCGGTCGGCCTTGTCGTGGGGGATCCCCGGGCGCAGCGCCCGGCCCGCGAAGGCGCCCGGTGAGTGGGTACCCACCACCGCGAGGACCGCGCCGATGAAGGCCACGTCCATCGCCCGCCACGTGTCGAAGTCGGTCACGCTGGCCACGAACCGGCCGCCGGGGCGCAGCACGCGGAAGACCTCGTTCAGGACGGGGCGCAGATCCTCCACCTCGTCCAGCATCAGGGACGCGACGACGCAGTCGACCGAGCGGTCCGTCAGGAAGTTCATGGTGCGCGCGTCACACCGCCGGTAGCTCACGGGCAGATCGCCCGGAGTCCGGTCGCGCGCCGCGGCCAGCGCCTCGGCGCTGGTGTCGACGCCGATCACCTGGCCCTCAGGGCCCACCGCCGCGGCGGCCGAGCGCGTGGCCCCGCCGGAGCCGCAGCCGATGTCCACCACGCGCTCGCCGGCGCGGATGGGCGCCCACGCGACCAGGCTGTCGTACAGGTGCACGCCGCGGTTGCCGGGGAGGCTCGCGAGCGACTCCTCGGTGGCAAGCGGGTCGTGGGCGTGCAGGGCGCGATGGAAGCGGGCCGCGAGCGTGCCGGTGAGCTTGGCGCCGGCCTCCAGCTGGCGGCGGATCTCGCGCAGCTCGGCCGATTCACCGAGGTGCGGGACCGCCTCGGCGGGCGTCGTGGGTGGCGTCATGGCGGCGATTGTAACGATTGATTCGACGACGGCGGCCGCCGGGGCGCACCGATGTGGACCCTCCCGCTCAGACCGGGCTGGGTGTCCCCGACTCGAGCGCCGCCGCGATCGCGGCCAGGCCCGGCAGGTCCGACGGCTCGTCGGCCAGCGCCGGCACGCGCACCAGCGGCACGTCGCCGATGTGGGCCGCCAGGGCCTCGGCCGACTCGATGTCATGCACCGCCCTGGTGCGGGCCTCGGCCACGCAGGCGGCGACGCGGTCCGCCAGCGTCCGGGGGTCGGCCGCGCCCGCCGATCGCAGCGGGTCGACCAGCGGGGCGGGGCCCGGCGCGCCGCCCGCCGGCAGGTCGTGAACGCGGTTCAGGACAGCCCCCACCAGGGGCAGTCCGTCGCCGCGCAGGCGTGCGGCCAGCGCGGCGGACTGGCGCAGCGGGGCATTGCCCGGGGCGGAGACCACGACGAACGCGGACCCCTCCGAGGCGAGCATCTCCCGCACCGCCTGCGCGCGGTCCGCGAACCCCTGGTACATGCCGTCGAACCCGGCCAGGAAGTCGGCCACGTCGCGCAGGAGCTGCGCGCCCGTGAGGCGCTCGAGGACGCTCAGGATCGTGTTGGAGCCGAACTGGAGCACGCGCCGGCCGGCCTTGGGCCCGCGCACCAGCAGCCGCAGTGCGCGCCCCTCGATGAACCGGGACATCCGCTCCGGGGCGTCCAGGAAGTCGAGGGCGTTCTGGGCCGGCGGCGTGTCGAGGACGATGTGGTCGTAGAGCCCCTCGTCCACGAGTTCGTGCAGGCGCTCCACGGCCATGTACTCCTGGGAGCCGGCGACCGCGCCCGAGAGATGGCGGTAGATCCGGTTCGCGAGGATCCGGTCGCGGGCCTCCTCGTCGGGGGCGTGGCGGGCGATCAGCCGGTCGAACGTGGCCTTCGCGTCGAGCTGGAGCGCCCAGAGCGCGCCGGTGCCCACATCGGGGTGCTCCACGCGCTGGGGGGTGTCCGACAGATCCGCCATGCCGAGCGCGGTGGCCAGCCGGCGGGCCGGGTCGATGGTGACGACGGCCACCCGCCCGCCGCGGCGGGCGAGCGCCAGGCCGATGGCGGCCGAGAGCGTGGTCTTCCCCACGCCGCCCGCGCCGCAGCAGACCACCATGCGCCGGTCGGTCAGTCCTGTGATCATGCGGCGGCTGGCAGGTGCGCGGCCAGTTCCTCCACCCCGCCGATCCCCATCCGCATGCGCACCAGTCGCGGCAGCTCGATGGGCGTGAGGTCGACGGCCTCCGCCAGGCGGTCCCGGTGGCGGACGTCGTGCTCGGCGGCCTCCTGATGGGCGACCGCGAGCCGCGCCGCGACCGCGGCGGGGCCGTCCGCCTCCCGGGCCAGGTGCCGCAGGACGTCCATCTCCGGCTCGTCGAAACGCGCTGGGCGCATGCCGTTGACGATCGCGCCCCCGACGGGCAGCTCGAGCTCCTTCAGGCGGGCGATCGCCTCGACGGCCTCGGTGACCGACAGCTCCTCGGGCTGGGCGACCACCGCGATCCCCGTGGCGGCGGGGTGGCGCACGACCTGCTGGATGCGCCCGGCCTGGTCCTTGATCGGCCCTCCCGAGACCATCTCCTCGATGTTCTGCGCGGTCTCGAGCAGGGCGATTCCGTGGCCGGTGGCCGGCAGGTCCACGATCAGCCGGTCCCACACCGGCGTGTGACCGTCGGGCCCCATGTGCACGGCCAGGCTCCAGATCTTTCCCAGCGTCACCAGCTCGGCCAGGCCGGGGGCCGCCTGGGTGAAGTGGCTGAACGCCTTGCTGCGGGCCAGCAACTCCACCACCGGGCGCACCTTCAGCTGGCGCACCAGGTATTCCTCGGTGGCGTGCTCGGGATCGATGGAGATGGTCCACAGATCCGGGGCGAGCCGCACCTCCACGTCCCGGTGCGGCGTCGCGGCGCCGGGAAGGCGGAACAGCTCGGTCAGGCGGTGCTGGGCCGAGACCTCCACCACCAGGGTGCGGAGGCCGCGCCGCGCGGCGGCGATGCCGAGGGCCGCCGACACGGTGGTCTTGCCGGAGCCGCCCTTGCCGAGCACGAAGCTCAGGCGGCGGTCGGCCAGCGGTGGGGTGGGAGCGGGCACTCCGGATGAGGTTAACGACCCGTCACCGCGGGCGCCGTGCCAGGAACTCCTCGAGCAGATCCGCCAGGGCGGCGGGATCCAGCGCCGAGCGCGCCGGCGCCCCGCGCGGTCCGCGCAGGTAGAGGTTCGGCCGCACGGCCGACATCTCGTCGGCCATCCAGACGCCGGCAGCGGTCTCGCGGGAGCGCAGCAGCGGCAGGAGGCCGGCCAGGTCCACGCGCGGAGCGAGCGGGCGCGAGACGTAGTCCACCCAGGTCTCGTAGCGGTGGCGCACCACCATCACGCCGTCCGGGGTGGCGTGCATCACCCGCATCATCGCCGTGCGCGGGTGCACCGCCATCTCGTGCAGGCGCCGCGGCGCCCGCACGATGGCCAGGTCGGCTGCCGGGCGCTCCTCGATGGTGGCCTCGCCGGAATCCAGCAGCGCGATGTCCGCCTCCACCCGCTCCCAGACCGGTGCCCACAGCAGGCGGTGGCGCCCGGGATCCTCCAGCAGCCGTCGCACGCGCGGCAGCACGGCCAGGTAGAGGTCGCCCGCGGGATCCCTCCCGCGGCCCCCCGCGAGGATGCGGGCCACCTCGGGGAACGGGGAGTGTCCTCGCTCGGCCATGCGCATCGCCGCGATGGCAACCTTCGCCGCCACGGGATCGGTCCAGGTCTGGAAGTCGCCGGCCTCGGCCGCCGCCACCGCGAGCGCCCGCGCCGGATCGTCCGCCCCCGGCCGATCGAGCAGCAGCCACAGGGCCATCAGGCCGTCCTCGTCGTAGTGGTCGCAGGTGACCGTGTCCACCGGCGGCCCGGCGGCGTCCCCCTGCAGGTAGCGCACGGCGATCAGGGCCGAGGTGTCGGCGGCCAGCTGCGGCGGCGTCCCTGCGGCGGGCCAGTGCGACAGCGCCAGGACGGTGCCCTCGCGCCCGGCGCAGTCGACGGCGACGTGCGGGCGCCCGTCGAGGGCCTGGACGGGCACGAACCGCGCGCCCTCCACCAGCCGGGGCGGGCCGGGCTGCGCATGGGGGAGGGTGGCCACCGGCCTGAGGATATCCCGCGTGCCGGGCCGACCCTGCGATACTCCCTCCATGGACTGGATCATCGACAACCTCGTCCTCATCGCCTTCCTGGTCGGTCTGGCGGGGGCCCTGGCCGGTCTGGCCGTGCTGGGGCTCTCGGGCCTGAGGCTGTGGCGGACCACCAAGGCCGCGCTCGGGGTCACCCAGGGTGCCACCGCCGAACTCACCGCCGAGGTGGAGCGCCTGCAGGCCGCCACCGATGCGCTCCCCGCCCGTCAGGCTCAAGTCCAGGGTGAGGTATCCGACCTCATGGGGCGCATCGCCGCGCTCGGCGTGGTGGCGTCGGCCGCCGGCCGGCTGCTCGGCGCCGTGCGCGCGCCGGGGCGCGAGAGCCTGAAGTGATCCCCCCGGGGGCCGGACCGGCCGCCGGGGGCATCGCGGTGGTGGACGTCGGCTCCAACTCGCTGCGCCTGCTGTGCTGCGAGGGGATGGGCACGGACGGGCCGGTGGGGGTACGGGGCACGACCGTGGTGGGCCTGCGCCGCGGGGCGGCCGAAGACGGCACGCTGTCGGAGGAGTCGCTGGCGCGCCTGGAGGAGGCGGTGATGGCCGACGCCGAGCGGGTGCGGGCCTTCGCGCCCGACCGCGTGGTGGCCGCGTGCACCAGCGCGACGCGCGACGCGCCCAACGGTCAGCGGGTGGTCGCCATGCTCCAGCGCCACCTGGGAGCGAGCGTCCACGTGCTGGCGGGCGAGGCCGAGGCCGAGCTGGCCTTCGCCGGCGCCGCGCTCGCGGTCCCCGACGAGGATCCCGTGATGGTCGTCGATGTCGGCGGCGGCAGCACGGAACTGGTGCGCGGGGCGGCCGGCGTCCTCGCCGCGTCGGTGAGCATGCAGCTCGGTGCCGTCCGCCAGACCGACGCCCACATTGCCGGGGACCCTCCGGCGGCGGCGGAGCTCGCCGCGGTCCGCGCTGACGCCCGCGCCCAGGTTCGCGCCGGCCTGCGGCACATCGGTGGGCCGGCGCGGCCGGTGGCCGTGGCCGGGACGGCGACGACCCTGGCCGCCATCGACCTGGGCCGCTACGACCCGGCCCTCGTGCACGGCCACACCCTCGCACTGGCGCGCGTGAGCGCTCTGGTCGAGCTGCTCGCGGGGATGACGCTCGGGCAACGGCGTGAGCTCCCGGGGCTGGAGCCGGCGCGCGCCGGCGTGATCGTCGCCGGCGCGGCGATCATCGAGAGCGTCCTGGTGGAGGCCGGCGAGGATGGCGTGACGATCAGTGAGCGCGACATCCTGGACGGGCTCGCACTGGCGGCCCTCGGGCTCCTGGGCGACACGTTTCACATCCGCTGACGCCGCGTTAGGATCGCCGCCATGAGCACGGCCATGGATCCCACGACGAGCACCAACGAGGTGATGGACGGCCGGCGCACCATCCTCGCCCGCGGGGAGAACATGCGCCACGTCCGTCACGAGACCCTGCTCGAGCGCTGGCCCGTCCAGCACGAGGGCTGGGCGGAGGCCGTGGAGTCGGCGCGCATCGGGTCGATCGACCGCACCCCGGGAGCCGCCTCCTTCGGGCGCTGAGCCTAGGCGGGCCGCACCGGCTCGTGTTCGATGCACAGGAGGCCGGTATCGGCCTCCGTCAGGCCCAGCCCGGTGAGACCGCACCGGCGGTCACTCGGGCGTCCTCCGAGGTGCCGGCACTCGCGGCACGTGCCGAAGGTGCGTCCACCTCGCCGGAGCTGTGCCGTGCGCAAGCAGCGCTCCAGAAGGATCTCGAGGCGTTCGGCGTCGGGCCCGAGCGCGGCCAGCGCATCGGCGACCGCATCCGCGCGGGCGGATGCGCCCACCAGGTCGAGGCCGGCCTCCGTCGGCCTCAGGTGGTGGACCCGTCCGTCCAGCGGGTCCGGCTCCCGGTGGAGCAGTCCCTTGCGCTCGAGCGCGAGGAGGCTCTGCGATGCCGTGCCGCGGGTCGTCGCCAGGTACTCCGCGACGGCCGCCGGGGTGTCCGAGAAGCGGTTGCACGAGGCGAGGTAGGTGAGCGCATCGAGCTGGGCGGCCGTGAGCCCGGCGCCCGTGGCGGCGGCACGTCGGGTCGCCCGCCGGACCGACGCGAGCCGATCGATCAGTTCCGCGCCGCGCTCGGTCATGACGCAATTGTAGCGACTCGCTACTTGACGCCGCTCGCCCCGCGGGAGATAGTAGCGACTCGCTACTAGAAGCTCCGACCGAGGGAGCTCGGATGTCGACTGCAACCTTCTTCCACGCGGGATGCCCCGTGTGCGTGAGCGCCGAGCAGGGGCTTGCGAACGCCATCGATACGACGCGGTACTCCATCGAGACGGTCCACCTGGGCGAGGACCCCGCGGCCATCGAGCGCGCGGAGTCCGCCGGCGTCGTGTCGGTGCCCGCCCTCGTCGTGGACGGGAACGTGTTCCACATCAATCACGGCGCCGACCTGGCCGACCTCAGGAGCTGATGTGGGACGGGGCGGCGTCGCGGCCGGATCCGGATGCTCCCGGATCGCGGCCGTGGCCCCGCCCCGGCTACCCTGTGGGCCGCAGCCGGAGTGGCGGAACTGGTCAGACGCGGGGGACTTAAAATCCTCTGCCCTCAGGGCGTCCGGGTTCGAGTCCCGGCTCCGGTATGGATCCGGCACCAAGCACCCCCCGCGCTCGTTCGGCGCCACGGGGTGCCATCGGGCCCCGGCCGGGCTCCGGGTCCCTGTCGCGGGCCGTCGCGCCTAAGTCGCCTCCCCCCGTCAGCGCGAGCGGCCGTGGTCCTCCAGGTGGATCAGCACGTCCGCGTCGGCCACGGCGTCGGTGAGCGCCGACTTCACCCGCCCGCTCATGCGGTGCCCCTCGCGCACCGTGGTCTCGGGCGGCACCACCATGTGCAGGTCGATGTGGGTGGTGCTGCCGGCCCGCCGGGCCCGCACGGCGTGGAAGCTCACCCCGTCGCCGGCCAGCTCGCCGAGGGTCCGCTCGATGGCCGCGAGGTCCGCCTCCGGGGGCGTGTGGTCCAGCAGCGCCTGCGCCGCCCGGCCCGTGAGGCGCAGTCCCAGCCACACCACGTAGCCCGCCACCGCCAGCGCGATGGCGGCATCCAGGGCGTCCCATCCCGTGGCGGCCACCACCATCAGGCCCGCGGCCGTGCCGGCGGAGGTCCACACGTCCGCGCTCAGGTGCGCGGCGTCGCCCTCGATCGCCGGCGAACCGGTGCCCCGCGCGACCCGGTACAGGTGCCGTGCCACAGCCGTGTTGACGACGGCCGAGAGCACCATCACGGCGACGGCCCACTCCAGGTGCACGACCGGCTCGCCACCCTCCACCAGCCGGCGCAGCGACTCCACCGCCACGACGCCACCCACTGCGAGCACGAGGACGCCCTCCAGGCCGGCGGCCAGGTTCTCGGCCTTGTGGTGGCCGTAGCGGTGGTCGTCGTCGGCCGGCCGGGCCGAGGCGCGCACCCCGAGGTAGGCGATGCCCGAGGCCAGAAGGTCGCTGCTCGAGTGGGCCGCCTCGGAGATGACGGCCACCGAGCCGGTCACCAGGCCGACCACCAGCTTCACGATCACCAGGCAGGTGTTCGAGACGATCGACAGGAGGGCCGCCGCGCGGTTGCGTCGCGACGGGTCGGCGGGCGGGTTGGGGGCGCTCGGTGGGTCCACGGTCAGACCCCGGACGCTAGCGGTCGCGCCGCCGCGGGCGTGCACCGCGCCGACCTCCCCGACGGCGATCGCTAGGCTCGGCCGGTACGGGCGTGAGCCGCGAGAGCGATGGGGAGGGGGCGGGCATGAAGTTGTTCCGGAGTCGCCCTCGCACCGTCGCCGAGGTCGTGCTGCACGCGCCCTCGCGCGCGTCGGCGCGCATCGAGGCGGGCGCGGCGCACGGCGCCGGCCCGGTCACCGACGCGGAGCGCATCCGCGCCGTGCTGGGGGCGGCTGCCGTCGCCTACACGAACGCCCCGGAGCGCCGCATCCAGGGGCTGGTGGAGTGCCTGGTGGAGGTGGCCTCCGCGGTGTCCGTGGAGCACCCCGACGATCCGCTGGGGCGCTTCGTGCACCTCGGGCCCCTGGGCGTCGCCGAGTTCCTGACGATCGAGTCGTGGGACGAGCCGGGGCAGGGGCGCGTGGCCTTCGATGTGCTCAACGGCCGCGCCGGCTCGGTGGTGCCCCGCCTCACCGACAGCCCGCCGTTCGCGGGGCCCAGCGTCGAGATCGCGGCCCTCGCCCTGATCTGCCACGTCGCGGCCGGTGCGGGCCCCTCCCAGCGGCTGGCCCTGGCGCTCTGCCTCGAGGGGCTCCTGGCCTGGTACCGCGAGGCCGACCGCATGATCCCGCCGCCCCAGGCAGTCACCTACGCGCTGGCCCACGCGGGCGACCGCCTCGCCCAGGCCGGACGGGAGCCCCCGCCCGGCCTGGTCTGACGGGTCCCTACTTCTCGCCCTCGCTGCGCTGCCGGGCCGCCAGCGCGGCGATCTCCTCCACCACCTCGGCGTTGGAGAGGGTGGTCACGTCGCCGAGGTGCCGCTCCTCCGAGATGTCACGCAGCAGGCGGCGCATGATCTTGCCCGAACGCGTCTTGGGCAGGTCGTCGGTCAGCACGATCGACGCCGGCCGCGCGATGGGGCCGATCTTGGTGGCGACGTGCGCCCGCAGGGTGGCGATGATGTCCTCGTCGCCGGCGACCCCCTCGCGAAGGGTCACGAACGCGGCGATGGCCTGACCGGTGGTCTCGTCCGTGCGCCCCACCACGGCCGCCTCGGCCACCGACGGGTGGTCCACCAGCGCGCTCTCGATCTCGGTGGTCGAGAGGCGGTGGCCCGAGACGTTCATCACGTCGTCGATCCGCCCCAGGAGCCACATGTCGCCGTCGGCGTCGCGCCGGGCGCCGTCGCCGGCCAGGTACAGCCCCGGGTACTCGCTCCAGTAGGTCGAGACGTAGCGGTCGTCGTCGCCCCACAGGGTGCGCAGCATGGCCGGCCACGGCTCGCGCATCACCAGGTAGCCGCCATGGCCGGCGGGCACGCTCTCGCCGGCGCCGTCGACCACGTCGGCCACGATCCCCGGCAGAGGACGTCCCGCCGAGCCCGGCTTCAGCGTGCTCACCCCGGGCAGCGGGGCGATCATCAGTTGCCCGGTCTCGGTCTGCCACCAGGTGTCCACGACCGGGGTGCGTCCGCCCCCGATGGTGTCGCGGTACCACATCCAGGCCTCGGGGTTGATGGGCTCGCCCACCGACCCCAGGATGCGCAGCGCGGAGAGGTCGTGGCGGCCCGGGTACCCGGCGCCCCACTTCATGAAGGTCCGGATCGCCGTGGGCGCGCAGTAGAGGATCGTCACCCCGTGACGCTCGGCGATGTCCCACCAGCGGTCCTTGTCCGGCGTCCCGGGCGCGCCCTCGTAGAGCACGCTCGTGGCGCCGTTCACCAGCGGCCCGTAGACGATGAAGCTGTGGCCGGTGATCCAGCCGACGTCCGCCGCGCACCAGTAGACGTCGTCCTCGCGCAGGTCGAACACCCACCGGTGGGTGGCCGAGGTGCCCGTCAGATAGCCACCGGTGGTGTGGACGATCCCCTTGGGCTTGCCCGTGGATCCGGAGGTGTAGAGGACAAAGAGCGGGTCCTCGGCACCCATCGGTTCCGGGGTGCACTCGGCGTCCCGTCCCTCCACCAGGTCGTGGTACCAGACATCGCGGCCCTCGACCCAGTCGATGTCGCCGCCGGTGCGTCGCACCACCACGCAGTCGCTCACGCCCGGGCACTCGGCCAGCGCCGCGTCGGCATTGGCCTTGAGGGGCACCACCTTGCCGGCCCGGTGGGCACCGTCGCCGGTGATCAGGCAGCGGCAGCCGCAGTCGTTGATGCGGTCGCGCAGGCTGTCGGGCGAGAAGCCACCGAACACGACCGTGTGGACCGCGCCGACGCGCGTACACGCCAGCATCGCGACGACGACCTCGGGCACCATCCCCAGGTAGATGGCAACGCGGTCGCCCTTGCCGACCCCCAGGGCCCGGAGGCCGTTCGCCAGGCGACAGACCTCGGCGTGCAGCTCCCGGTAGGTGAGGTCGAGCGTGTCGCCGGGCTCACCCTCCCAGTGGTAGGCCACCCGCTCGCCGGCGGTGTCGAGGTGCCGGTCCAGGCAGTTGACGCTCGCGTTGAGCACCCCGTCGGCGAACCAGGTGAAGAACGGCGCGCGGCTGCGGTCGCACGAGAGCGTCGGCGCGGTCATCCAGTCGAGGCGGGTGAGCGCCTGGTCCATCCAGAAGCCGTCGTGGTCGGCGGCGGCGCGGTCGTAGAGGTCCGCCGTGGCGACCGCGCCGGCGGCGAGGTCGGCGGGCGGGGGAAAGCGGCGGCTCTCCAACTCGAGGGATGTGATGGCCGGGCCCTGGGTGCTCACTGGAACTCCTTCGGCGGGTGTCGGACCGTGACCCGATCGTATCGGTGGTCACGAAGTCTCGCGCACGGCGTCGCCACGGCCTGACCGGGGGGTCGCGATCGACTAGCGTTCCGGCCATGGATCTCCTCTCCGGTGAACGCATCCTCTTCCAGGGGCATCCCTCGTGGCGCTCCCAGCTCAGCCACTTCATCCTCTGGGTGCCCCTCGCTCTCGCGCCGTTCCTGATCGCGGCGATCCTGGCCAACTACGACATCGAGACGCTCTTGCCCGTGTGGCAGTGGTTCGTGGTGTCCGCGATCCTCGTCGGCGTCGTGATCGTCGTGGACGCCGTGCGCCGCATCGCGACCTTCTACGTGGTCACCAACCAGCGCCTGCGGGTGCGACAGGGCCTGCTCTCGCGCAAGGAGCAGACCGCGCGCTTCGACCGCGTCCAGAACGTCGATGTCAGCCAGACCCTGGCCGATCGGCTGCTGAAGGTGGGGACGGTGGACTTCGACACGGCCGGAGCCGTGGGGGAGCCCAACCACCTCATGTTCCGTGGCATCCACGACCCCCAGTCGCTGGTGCGGATCGTGGCCGAGAACTCCGACCTCGGTGGCGGCCGCTCGGGGCCCGGCATCTGACGATCCGCCACCGAAGCTACGGCGAATCCCCCAATAGGGGGAGAGGGTCCCGCCGTGAGGGGCCGACAGGTTGGGTGTACACGCACCCCGCCCGGCAGCGAACGCGGGGATCGTTCGAGGAGCACACACCCGTGGCACCACTCTCCCACCTCCCGCACTCCCCGGCCGCCCCGAGCCACATGGAGGTGCGGCCCCAGCGCCGGCGCAGCCGCGCCAAGCCGAAGCCGCCGCGGGCGCGCCTGGTCGTGGTCTCGGAGCTCCGCGGCCTGGGTGGCGTGGTGCTGGAGCAGGCCCTGCTCGACGCCCGCGCGACGCCCCAGCCGAGCCTGGTGGCGTGGGCCAACCGGCTGGCGGCCGAGCTGGATGTCGCCGGGCCCGGCGCGCCCGCGACCTACCGCGAGCTGATGAAGGCCATCGTCGAGGTGCACCGCCGGGCCGAGGCCGAGCCGGACCGTCCCACCGTCGCGGTCCCGGTGGCCGCCGCCTGATCCCGGGGCGCCCACGCCGTGAGCGTGGGCGCCCCCTCCGGGCTCAGCTGCGGCGCTCGAAGGTGAGGTCGGCGATGCTCGCCAGGTCGCCGGCCGCGGGGCCGAGCGGGGCGAGCGCTCCGCGCGCGCGGTCGTGCGCCTCGCCGGCCAGCCGGCGCGCGCCGTCCATCCCGTGGGCGCTGACGTAGGTGATCTTCCCCCGCCGCTCGTCGGCGCCGATGCTCTTGCCGAGCGCGGCCACGTCGCCGCTCACATCGAGGATGTCGTCCACGATCTGGAACAGCAGCCCCAGTTCGGCGGCGAATGCCCGTAGCGACGACTCCTGATCCGGGCTCGCCCCGGCCGCGACGATGCCGCAGTGCACGGCGCACGCGATCAGCCGGCCGGTCTTCAGCAGGTGCACCCGACGGAGCGTGTCGGCCGACTCTCGGCCCGCATCCCGCAGGTCCAGGTACTGGCCGCCCACCATGCCCGCCACGCCCGTCGCGCGGCTCAGCTCCATGAGGAGGGCCACGCGCACCGCGGCTCCGCCGTCCTGTCGCTCGGCGATCAGCCGCACCGCTTCGGCGAACAGCGCATCGCCGGCCAGGATGGCGGTGTCCTCCCCGAAGACGCGGTGGCAGGTCGGACGGCCCCGGCGCAGGTCGTCGTCGTCCATGGCCGGCAGGTCGTCGTGGATCAGCGAGTAGGTGTGCACCAGCTCGAGGGCCATGGCCGTCGGCATCAGTTGCTCGGGCGGCGCGCCCAGCGCCGCGCCGGTCGCGAGGGTCAGCACCGGCCGTATCCGCTTGCCGCCGGCGAGCAGGGAGTAGCGCATGGCCTCGATCAGGCCCTCGGTGCCCGCCATGTCCGCGCGCTCACCGGGGTCGGCCGGGCGGAAGTCGAGCGATGTCAGGTGGCGCTCGACCAGGGCGCGCAGGTGGTCGGGGTAGGGCAGGGAGGTCCTTCGACGCGGGGCGGGGCCATGCTAGCCGTCGCTCGCCGCCGAGGTCCGCAGATTCACCGGGCCGCGTGTGGCGGCCCGGTGGACGCCGTCTCAGTCCTGGGAGGCGAAGAGGGCGCGGGCCTTGTCGAAGGCCTCGGCGCGCTCGCGCAACTCGGCGATCTCGCCCTGCTGCTGTTCGATCACCGAACCCAGTTCGGTGAGGGCCTCCTGGGCCTTGCTGAGGGCAGCCGTGGCGGCGGCCCCGCCCCCACCGGCACTGCGGCGCGCGCCGCGCGGGGTGCGCGGCTGCAGCGTGGCGCCGCGCTGGCGGGCCACCCGGTAGTAGTTGGCGGCCACCGTGCCCGCCCGCCGGCCGGTCTCATCGGAGATCTGCTGGAACGCCTGCGTGCGCGACATCCCACCGTCGGCCACCAGCCGCTCCACCTGGTCGAAGATCTCGTGGCCGATGCGGCCCCGGCCTCCGTTCTCCTGCTCGTCGCTCATCTTTCCTCCGCCGTTGCCATTCACGGGACGAACCATATGTGGAGGGTTGCGCCCATGGGTCGTGTCGTGCAGTCGTCCTCCCGCGCCCACATGACTCGCGGACTATCAACCCTGGCGCGTCATGATGCAAACACTGTAAGGCATGTACGGCCACGGCGCGGCAAAACCGCCAGCCCGGCACCGCTCGGGCGCACGTATTGGTGAGTACTAGCGTTCGTCACCGGAGTCGTCATGCATGGGACCGTCGTAGTGCAACAGGTCGCGTGCCTCGGACTCATGTTCGGCCGGCACCATCACGGCCCGCGGTCCGCCCGCGAGCATGTCCGGCACGTCGAAGGTGGTCCGGCCCACCAGCGTGGGGATGCCGGCGTCGTCCAGGACCGCGCACAGGAACTCGGCCTCCGGTTGGTGCAGGGCGACGGCGACGCGCACCCAGCGGATGGGCGGAGGGGCGGCCGGCCGGCCGCGGCGTGAGAACAACCCCACCCGGAAGGCCCCTCAGCCCAGCATGTGGGCAAGCAGACCGGCCTGCGCGTGCATGCGGTTCTCCGCCTGGTCCCACACGGCCGATCGGGATCCGTAGAGCACCTCGGCGGTGATCTCGTCGCCCGCATGGGCCGGGAGGCAGTGCATGGCCACCGCGTCCGGCGCGGCGGCGTCCATCAGGTCGTCGTCCACCCGGTAGGGCGCCAGGGCGGCCCGGCGGGTCTCCTCCTGCCCCTCGTCTCCCATCGACACCCAGGTGTCGGTGTAGAGGGCCCGGGCCCCGGCCACGGCGGCCCGCGGATCGGATTCGACGCGCACCCAGCCGCCGCGCTCGCGGGCGGTGGCGTCGGCCCAGGCGACCACCTCGGGGTCGGGGAGGAAACCCTCCGGGCAGCCGGCGCTGACGCGCATCCCCGTGAGGGCCCCGACGATCATCAGGGACACGCAGCAGTTGTTGCCGTCGCCGAGGTAGGCCACGCGCAGGCCGGCCGGCGGGCCGAACCGCTCGGTCAGGGTGAGGGCGTCGGCGAGCGCCTGGCACGGGTGGTGGGCGTGCGTGAGGCCGTTGATGACGGGCACCCCGGCGTGAGCGTGCAGCTCCTCGATCACCCGGTGGGAGCCGGTGCGCAGCATGATGGCGTCGACCATCCGCCCCATCACGCGCGCGGTGTCCTCCACGCTCTCGCCGCGCCCGAGCTGCATGTCGTCGGCGGACAGGACCATGCTGGTCCCGCCCAGGTGCGCGATGCCGGCCGCGAAGGACACCCGCGTACGGGTGCTGGGCCGCTCGAAGACGAGGGCGACGATGCGGCCGGCCAGCAGGCGCGGCCACTGTGCGCGCGGCGTCGCCTTCAGCCGCGCCGCCGTGTCCAGTAGTGCGTGTACGGCCTGGGGCGAGTGGTGGCGCAGCGTGAGCAGCGATCGCCCGCTCAGCTCCGGCAGTGGGGTGAAGTCCTCGGGCACGGGCGCGGAGTCTACCCCGTGTCGTCCGGCGCTCCCCTTAGGCTGAAACCCCATCGAGCACCCGGTCTCACAGCCTCGGATGGGGTCCCGCGCCATGATGGGCGCGACGCGCCCGGCGCCCGCGGTCGTCCGCCGCCGCATCGCTGTCCTCGTGGCCGGTCTCGCCGCCCCGTCGCTGCTGGTCATCTACGGCGTCACGGCCGCATGGCCCCTGTTCGCACTGCCGCTTGCGATGGCCTTCCCGCTCGCCGGCGCGCCGGCTCTGGCCGGGGCCAGCCTGGTGGCGGGCTGCGTCGTCGCCCTGGCATCCGGGGTGCCGGGCTCCGACGGCACGGCCATGGCCCTCGGGCTGGGGGCCTTCGTCGCCGCCGGCGTCGCGGTCGCCGTGTCGCACGCGGCGCAGGCGGGCGCCGCGGCCCGGGCCATGGAGGTCGACTTCAGCGACCGGCTGACGGGGCTCGGCAACGAGGAGTTCTTCCTCGACGCTCTCGAGCGCGAGAGCGTCCGGGCGCTCCGCTACGGCACGCCGCTCACCGTCGTTGTGCTCGACATGGACCGCTTCACCGACTTCAACCGGCGATTCGGCGCCGAGACCGGCGATCGCATGCTTGCGGCGGCCGGCGATGTCATCGCCACGGTCACGCCGCGCTGCGACATCGCCGTGCGGCTCCAGGACGGCCAGTTCGCGCTGCTGGTGCCGGCCACCGAGGAGGAGGCCGCTCAGCGCGCCGAGCGCATCCGCGTCGGCGTGGCCGGGCTCCTCCTCCACGCCTCGCGGAACCGCGAGGCGGAGGCGACGCTCTCGGCGGGACTCTCCGCGGTGAGACCAGGCGACGACGCCGCCGGCACCGCGGTACTCGACCGTGCCGAGCGGGCCCTCGACGAGGCCAAGGCCGGCGGGCGCGACCGGGTGGAGATCTCCACCCCCGAACACCAGCGCTGGGCGGCCGGCTCGGCCGCCTGATCGAGGCTCAGTCCTCGGCGACCTCGGGGCGGGCCCTCGTGCCGCTGCGCACCAGGGCGACCGCGCCCAGCGCCAGGACCGCGATGAGCCCGTGCAGACCCACCACCTGGGGGTCGCCGGTGAACATGCTCGGGCCGGCGCCGATCAGGCCTCCCACCGTGAGCGCCGCCGCGGCGGGCCCCACGAGGATCAGGTATCGCACCGCCCCGGCCGGCTCGTGGGCCATCCCTCCGCCGACCAGCCCGAGGACGAGCCAGGTGAGCGCCAGGCCGGGACCGGTCTCGAACACGATCAGGTTCTCCGTGCGGTCGAGCCCGGTGCGCAGCGCCCCGAGGATGCCGAGAGTGGCCAGTACCCCGGTCACGAGATGGGCCACGCGCAGCGCGGCGAGCGGGCGACCCGTGACGGGGGCGGACGCGGTCATCGAGGGCAACGCTACCGCCCGCGACCGACCCGTGTCATGAGGGCGGCCACCGCCGCGCCCAGCACGGCGCCCGCCACCAGGTCGGCGGGATCGTGGTCGCCGGTGACCACCCGGCCGGCCATCCCCACCGCAGCCGACGCGCCGAGCGTCGCCCCGAGGGCCCTCCGGTCGGCGGCCACGGTGGCCGCGATCGCGACGGCCGCGGCCGCATGCCGGCTGGGGAAGCCCGCCTCCGCCCGTATCCCGGGACGCCGTCGCCCCAGGGCGTCGCGCAGGACGCGCGCCAGCGTGGCCGCCGCGCCGGCCGCGACCAGGGCCCGGACCCCCGTGCCGCGGGTCGCGGGTAGGGCCACCAGGACGGCGGTGGCGGTCCGGAAGGCCGGCGACAGCAGCCGGGCGGACGCCGAGAGGGCGCGTGCCGGCCCGGGCCTGCCACGGGCCGCATCACGCACCGCCCGGCCGGCGCGCCGGTCGGCGCGGGCCAGCCGGAGGAGGAGGGGTCTGCGGGAAGGGCCTGCCACGTCGCGACATTACTTGCGATGATCCGGCGGTGGACGACCTCCTCGTGCGCGTGTCCGGCTTCTGCGAGCGGCACCACCTCCTGCGACCCGGTGAGCCCGTGCTGGCCATGGTCTCGGGCGGCCCGGACTCGACGCTGCTGATGCATGCGCTGGTGGCCGCGCACGACGGCCCGGTGGGCGTGCTCAGCATCGATCACGGCCTGCGCCCCGAGGCGGCCGCCGAGTGCGAGCGGGTGGCCGCGTCCGCCCGCGCCCTCGGCGCCCGGGCCCATGTCGTGCGACTGTCGCTGGCGGCAGGTGCAGGGATGCAGGCCCGGGCCCGCGACGCCCGTCGCGCGGCCGCGGCGGAGGTGGCCGACGCGCACGGCTACGGCCGCATCGCGCTGGGCCACACGTCCTCCGACCAGGCCGAGACGGTGCTCTTCCGCCTGGCGCGCGGCGCCGGCCGCACCGGCGCCCTGGGCATGGCCCCGGGCACCGGCCGCTGGATCCGGCCGCTCCTGGGACTGACGGCGGGCGAGGTCCGGGCCTGGTGTGCCGCGCGCAGCCTCCAGGTGGAGGACGACCCCACCAACCGCGACCGGGCGCACGGCCGCGTGATCGTGCGCCACGAGGTGCTGCCCGCGCTGGAGGCGGCGCACGGCGGCGCGGAGGACAACATCGCCGCCTTCGCCGATCTGCTTCGCGATGAGGCCGCGCTGCTGGAGCCCCTGGTGGACGAGGCCGTGGACCGCGTCCGGGAGGGCGACGGCCTCGCTGCCGCCCGCCTGCTGGCCGAGCCCGCGCCGCTGGCGCGGCTGGTGGTGCGCCGCTGGCTCGCCGGGGCCGGGCAGCCGCCCTCCGCCGGCGCCCGCGGCGCGGTGGAGCGGGTCCTCGATGTCGCCCGGGACGGTTCGGCCACAGACCTGCCGGGCGGCGGCGCGGTGGCGTGCGCCGGCGGGGTGCTGCGCGCCCGCACCGCCACGCCGGCCGGCCCCGGCCCCGGCCACGCCGCCCCGCCGGCCCCCGAGGGCCCGCACCGGCTCGAGGTCCCCGGCGCCGTGGCGGTCGGCTCGGTGGTCATCCGGTCCGAGCGCGGGCCGGGGTGCCCCCCGGCTCCGGAGCGCGTGGCGCTTGCCTGTGGGGAGGGGCTCGCCGTGCGCGAGACGCGGGCCGGCGATCGGCTGGCCCTGGCCGGGGGCGGGCACCGGGCGGTGGCGCGCCTGCTCGCCGACGCCGGCGTGGCCCCGGATGCCCGCCGGCGCGCCCCGGTGGTGGTCTGCGGCGAGCGCGTCCTCTGGGTGGTCGGCCACCGTGCCGCCGCCGATGCACTGGCCCCCGAGGGGGCCCCGTCGATCGTCCTCCAGATGGAGCGTGTCGCATGAACACCGAGCCCCGCATCGGCGAGGTCCTCATCGACGAGCGGACGCTGCTGGCGCGCGTGGATGAGCTGGCAGAGGCGATCTCCGCCGACTATGAGGGCCGCGACGTCCTGGTGATCGGCGTCCTGAAGGGCGCAGTCTTCTTCATCGCCGACCTGATGCGCCGGCTCACCGTCCCGTGCGAGCTCGACTTCATGGATGTCTCGTCCTACGGCTCGAGCACGCACTCCTCGGGCGTGGTCCGCATCCTCAAGGACCTCGACATGCCCATCGCCGGCCGGCACGTCCTGGTCGTCGAGGACATCATCGACTCGGGTCTGACGCTGACCTATCTCCTCAAGAACCTGGCCGCGCGCGGGCCGGCGTCCATCGAGATCTGCGCGCTGCTGACCAAGCCCGGCTACGCCCGCCTGCCCCTCCGGAGCCGCTATGTCGGCTTCGAGCTCGGTGACGTCTTCGTCATCGGATACGGCCTCGATCACGCCGAGCGGTACCGCAACCTGCCCTACATCGCCGTGCTCGACCAGGGGGGCGAGGACCCGCCCGGCCCCTCCGGGGAGCGCGCGCTATCCTCGCCGGACGGTCCTCACCCCACCTGAAGGGCGCACCCGCGCATGAACCGCTTCATCAAGAGCGCCGCCTTCCCGATCCTGATCGTGATCCTGCTGGTGTTCGTGGCCCAGCGCCTGGTGGTCTCGGGGGCCGATGAGACCCCGGCGCCCACCTTCAGCCAGTTCCTGGT
>JAVJSF010000016.1:0-3488 GCA_040219555.1 Miltoncostaeaceae bacterium | reverse complement strand
TCACCACCAAGGAGGTCGGCCGGGGCACGGGCCTGGGACTCAGCATGGTCTACGGCTTCGTGCGCCAGAGCGGCGGGCACATCGTGCTGGAGTCCGAACCCGGCGCCGGCACCCGCGTCCTGCTCTACCTGCCCCCGGCCGAGCCGGGCGCGGTCGCGCGCGAGGAGTCCGCCGACACGGCGGTGGCGATCGGCGACCAGGAGACCATCCTGGTCGTCGAGGACGACCACATGATGCGCCGGGTGGTCTCCAGGCAGCTGGCGGGGCTCGGGTACGACGCGATCCTCGCCTCCACCGGCGACGAGGCGCTCGCGGTGCTGGAACGCCACCCGGGGATCGCACTGCTGTTCACCGACGTGGTCCTGGCCGGGGGCATGAACGGCCGCGAGCTCGCCGAGCGGGCGGCCGAGCGCCGGCCGGACCTCCCGGTCCTGTTCACATCGGGCTACACCGAGGATGCCGTCCTCACCTTCGGGCGCACCGACGCGGGCGTGGATCTGATCGCCAAGCCGTACGGCCGTGCCGCCCTCGCGCGTCGCATCCGCGAGATACTGGACCGGTGAGCGCGGCGCCGACACCCCGGGTGCTGATACTCGACGACGACGAGGCCGTGGGCCGCACCGCGGTCCTCGTGACCGCCCGTCTGGGGATGGGGGCCCGTTGGACGGCCACCATGCCCGACTTCCTGGCTGCGGTGGACGAATGGGACCCCACCCACGTGGTGGTCGATCTGGTCATGCCCGACCACGACGGCATCGAGGTGCTCCGGACGCTGGGGGAGCGCGACTGTGCCGCGAGCGTCGTGATCAGCAGCGGGGTGGGATCGCGGGTGCTCGACGCCGCCCGCCGGTCCGCCATGGCGCACGGACTCAAGATCACGGCCGTCCTGCCCAAGCCCTTCGCCGCCGCGGATCTACGCGCCGCCCTGCTGTCGCCCGGGTCGCCGCGGCCGGCAGGCGACGAGGAGGTCGCGGCCGGCCCGCCGGTCGGCGGCGACGAGCTGCGAGGCGCCATCGACGGCGGACGACTGCGGGTGGAGTTCCAGCCCAAGGTGCGCTGCGACGACCTGACCCCCGTCGGCGTCGAGGCGCTGGTGCGCTGGGACCACCCGTCCCGGGGGGTCGTACCGCCGGCGGAGTTCATCGGGGTCGCCGAGGACGGCCGCCTGATCGACGATCTCACCGACGAGGTGGTGCGCCAGGGCGTCGGCTGGCTGGCGGTCGCGGCCCCACCCGGCCTGCGGCGCCTCGCGGTCAACATCTCCGCCTCGTCGCTGACCGACCTCGGGCTCGCCGACCGGCTGCAGGCCCTCTGCGCGGCCGCCGGCGTGACCCCCGACCGGGTGACACTGGAGGTGACCGAGACCGGGGCCATGGCCGACGCCGGCAAGGCCCTGGACGTGCTGACCCGCTGCCGGGTGAAGGGCTTCCGCCTGGCGCTCGACGACTTCGGGGTGGGCTACTCCTCGCTGGTCCAGCTGGCGCGGCTCCCCTTCTCGGAACTGAAGATCGACCGCACGTTCGTGATGGACATCCCGCACTCGCGCGAGGCGCGAACCATCGTCCGGGCCGTCATCGGGCTGGGGCACGGACTGGGCCTCAGCGTCACGGCGGAGGGTCTCGACAGCCCCGAGGCGCTGGCGCTCCTGCGCGCCGACGGCTGTGACCACGCCCAGGGGTTCGGCGTCGGCAGGCCGATGCGACCGACCGATCTGGCCGAGTGGACACGCCGATCGGATCGGGGCGGTGGTTCCCACCTCGGCGGCGGGGTCACGGCGGATGGCTGACACCCCCGGGCGCGCGGGCGCGAGCTCCCGGCTGGCCGTGCTCGAGCGGGCCGCCCGCATCGGGGCCTGGATGTGGGATCTGCAGTCGGACCGCGTCCACTGGTCGCGGGGGGTGCATGACCTCAGTGGTGTCCCGGTCGGCGTCCCACCGAGCCCGGCGCGGGCCTTCGAGCACTTTCCCGAGCCCTGGCGCGGGCGCCTTCGCGCGGCGTGCCGGCGCTGCGCGTCGCGGGGCGAGCGGTTCGACACCGAGTGCGAGTTCGTGAGGGCCGACGGCGGCAGGATCTGGGTCCGCGCCACCGGCGAGCCGGTGCGCGCGGACGACGGCGGCATCATCGCGCTGCGGGGGACGCTCCAGGACGTGACCGAGGACCGGCGGCTGCGGGAGGGTGAGGAGGCCGCCGAACGGTTCCGCGAGCTGGCCGACGCCATGCCGGTGATGGTCTGGACCGCCGACGCCGACGGTCGCGTGGACAACGTGAACCGGTGGGTGGACGACTACGTGGGCCCCGACGCGGTCCGGCTCCTCAGCGACCCGCACTCGGACGTGGTGCACCCCGACGACACCGCGGACTTCGCCCGCGCCTGGGAGGCGGATCTGTCGGCGGGCAGGCCGTTCGAGGTCGAGGTGCGGGTGCGGTGCGGCGCCGACGGCCGGTACCGCTGGCACCGCGTCGCGGCCACCCCTTCGATGCGGGCCGACGGCGGCATCGACCACTGGCTCGGCACGGGGATGGACATCCACGACGAGCGCGCGTCGGAGGCCCGTGCGCGGGACCTCTCCCGGCGCCTGGAGTCGCTGTTCGCGTCGATCACCGACGGGGTGATGAGTCTCGACCACGAGTGGCGCGTGACGCTCGTGAACCCGGCGGCCGAGCGCATCCTGGGTCGCAGCGGGGACCGGCTCACCGGCCGGGTGCTGTGGGAGGTGATACCCGAGCTGGCCGGGGCGCCATCCGAAGAGCGCTACCGCGAGGCTGTCCGGGCGGGGGAGGCGACGGCTTTCGAGGCGCATCACCCCGCGCTGGGCGCGTGGGTGCGCGAGGCGGTCTACCCGTCGCGCGAGGGGCTCACGGTGCACATGCAGGACATCACCGAGCGTCGTGCCGCGGAGGATGCGCTTCGCGAGAGCCAGGAGCGGTTCCGGGCGATCGCGCGCGCGGTCACCGACGTGGTGTGGGACTGGGATCTGACCGAGGACACCATCGCCTGGGGGGAGGGGCTTCCCGAGGCCTTCGGCCACCACCCGGCCGATATCCCCGACGGGGCAGCGTGGCTCGCCCGGGTGCACGCGGACGACCGGGACCGCGTCGCCGGGGAGATCGCCGAGCACACGGCGCGGCGCGCCCCGGACTGGGACAGCACCTACCGTTTCCTGTGTGCCGACGGTTCGGAGGCCCTGGTGAACGATCGGGGTGTCTTCCTGCCCGGCCCCGCGGGCGAGCCGGTGCGCCTGGTCGGGGGCATGAGCGACATCACCCGCCGGCTGGCCCTGGAGGAGCAACTGCGCCGCTCCCAGCGCCTGGAGGCGGTGGGCCATCTGGTGGGCGGGGTGGCCCATGACTTCAACAACCTGCTCACGGTGATCATGGGCAACACCGAGCTGCTGATCGAGGACATCGCCCGCGACGACCCGCGCCGCGAGCTGGCCGAGCTGACCCACATGGCCGCCTCGCGGGGGGCGGAGCTGACCCACCGACTG
>JAVJSF010000015.1:0-175722 GCA_040219555.1 Miltoncostaeaceae bacterium | reverse complement strand
TCACCACCAAGGAGGTCGGCCGGGGCACGGGCCTGGGACTCAGCATGGTCTACGGCTTCGTGCGCCAGAGCGGCGGGCACATCGTGCTGGAGTCCGAACCCGGCGCCGGCACCCGCGTCCTGCTCTACCTGCCCCCGGCCGTGGGCGACGTGCCGCCGCCGAGCGGGGGGGTCGAGTAGCGGTAGCCGACGCCGTGGACCGTCACCAGTGCCTCGGGATGGCCCAGCTTGCGGCGGATGTATCCGATGTAGGCGCGCAGTTGCGCGTGGCGGTCGACGCCGGCCTCACCCCACAGGCGCTCGGCCAACTCGTCCTGGGTGACGGTGCGCTCGCGCTCCTCGACCAGCGCCAGCAGGAGCCGGAACTCCGTGGCCGACAGCCGCCGCTCCTCCCCGTCCCACCACGTCCGGCGCTGGAAGGGATCGATGCGCAGCCGGCCGTCGTCGAACACCGGGGGCGCCCGGCGCTCCGCATCGCCCGGGGGCCTGCGGCGCAGCAGGGCCTGGACACGGGCCACCAGCTCCATCCGGCCGAACGGCTTCACCACGTAGTCGTCCGCGCCCGAGCGCAGCCCGCGCACCCGCTCGATCTCGGACGCCCGACCGGTGAGCATCAGCACCGGCACGTCGTCCGCGGCGCGGATGCGCTCCAGCACGTGCCATCCGTCCAGGCGGGGCAGGCCCACGTCGAGGATGACCACATCGAAGGGGGCGGCGCCCAGGGCCTCCAGCGCCGCGGCCCCGTCCGGGCACTCCTCCACGTGGAGCCCCGCCCGCGCGAGGAGGGTGACCACCAGCCGGCGCACCTCGGGCTCGTCCTCGATGACGAGTGCCCGCCTGGCAGCGCGCTCGTGGTGGTGATCGCCCTGCATCAATCCCCCCGATGTGGCTCGGAGTCCGCTGGTTCGCGTTCATTCTCGCGCATTCGCATGAGAAGCGCTCGGGTCGGGCCCAAAGGGCACCATCGCCGTTCAGGAGTACCCCCGGGGGCCCGATCTGTGGGGCATGTCCACCTCACTCCGCACGGGCCCCACGGCCCGGACCACACCCGGCGCGGCCGCGTGGCCCAGCGCCGCCGCCCTCGCCGGCGCGCTGCCGGTCTCCTCCGCTCTCGCGGGTCACGTGGAGCGGGCCACCCGGGGAGCACGGACGCTCCCGGAGGACGTCATCGAGCTCATCGCCTGCAACCCCGCGGCCACGGCCCGGGTGCTGGCCCACCGTGCCGCACGTGGTGGAACCGGGGCCGTCGGCGGAGTCCGGGCGGCGCTGGCCGACCTGTCGGTCGCCGACGTGCGCGCCGCCGTCAGCATGGGCCCCGTCCAGTCGCTGTTCGACGGACGCCGCGGCCCCGAGGGGCTGGCGTCGATGGCGCTGGAGGCCCGGGCCGTGGAGGTCGCCCGCCACTCGGCGGCGATCGTCACCCACCTCCCGGGGCGCGAGGAGGCGGACGCCGAGGCGGCCTGGACCGCCGGGCTGCTGGCCCACATCGGGCTGGCGATGATCGATGAGATCGGAGCCGGCGCGGGCGGAGCCTCCGCCCCCCGGACCCTCCACCACCAGTCCATCGGCGGACGCGCGTGCCGCCACTGGCGCCTGCGCGACGACGTCGCCGACGCCGTCCGCGGCCACGGCGACCCCTGCCCGGGGCCCGACCCGGTGTCCCGGGCGGTGTGGCTGGCCGTCCGGGTGGTGCGTGCCCGGGCCGGCGAGACCGGCGTGGAGCAACTGGTCGCCGCCGCCCGCCGCTGCGGGATCGACTGCGCCCAGCTCGAGCGGGTCCTGCTGGGCGCCCCCGGAGATGCCACGACCGCCACCGACATGCTGACCCCGCGCGAGCACGATGTCTTGCAGCTCCTGGCCGACGGCCTTGTGCCGAAGCAGATCGCCACGGAGCTGGGGTGCACGGTCTCGACGGTCAACAACCACCTCCACCACGTCTACGGGAAGCTCGGGGTGGCGAGCCAGGCCCGCGCGCTCCTCGTGGCGCGTGAGCGGGGCTGGGTATGACCCGGCCGGTGAGCGAGTTGCGCCCGGGCATGCGTCTGTCGGGTCCGGTCTACGCGCCCAACGGGCTCTCGCCGCTGCTTGCGGCCGGCCAGGTGCTGACCCGCCGCCACCTCGAGATCCTGGCCCAGGCACAGGTGGAGGCCGTGCTGGTCGATCCCGGTCCCGCGGTGCCGCCGGCGGCGGCCCGGCAGTCCTCGTCGCCCGCGGCCCGCGGGGGCGGTGTCCGGACGGCCGCCTCGGGGGACGAGGACGGCGCGGCGTACATCCTCGCGCGCCTGATGCGATTCAGCCGCCGCTCGCCCGATCTGGTGGCGCGGGCCGTGGACCCGGCCGTGGGCGCCCGGACCCGAACCCGGCTGGGTCACTCCATCGACCGGGTGGCCGCCTGCGCAGCCGCCCGGGACCTGCTGCTCACCCACGGCCTCCGTCCCGGCTTCCTCGGTCCCGCGGTCGAGACCGCCCTGATGGCGACCATCGCCGGCGACTCTCTGGGGCTGACCGCCGCCGAGCTCGACGCGCTCTGCGTCGCTGCGCTGATGGCCGATGTGGGCATGCTCATGCTCCCGCGCGAGATCATCGACAAGCCCGGGACCCTCTCGGCGGCCGAGCTCGAGGTGGTGCGCAGTCACCCGCGCATCGGCGCCCAGTTGCTCGAGCCCATGTCCGACGAACTCGGGGACCTGGTGCCCCAGGTCGCGCTCCGCCACCACGAGCGGCGCGACGGCAGCGGCTACCCGGACGGCCTGCGCGGCGCGCGGATCTGCCCGGAGGCGCAACTGGTGTGGCTGTGCCACCTGTACCTGGCGGGGGTCACCGGTCGCGCCTACCGGGCTGCGCTCCCTCCGCGTGAGGCCATGGGGATGGTGGCCGACTTCGGTCCGGACGCCGCCGACCCGGAGATCGTGCGCGCCTTCACCGATGCGGTGTCCGCCCACCCGGTGGGCGCCCTGGTGCGGCTCTCCAGTGGCGAGTGCGGTGTGGTGGTGGAGGGCGGCGACGCACTGGTACCGCGGGTGGAGATCCGCTGGTCCCCGAGCGGCGCCGACCTGATCCCGCAGGTGGTCGACACCTCGCGCGCCGCCTCCGGGCTCCACGTGACCGCGCTCGGTGAGTGAGCATCGCGGGGCGGCTCCGGCGGCCCCGCGGCGGCTCAGGCCGGCGGACGCCCCTCGGGCGGAGGGTCCGGCACGGGGAACTCGCCGGTGCTCTGGTCGCCGGGCTCCGCGTCGTCCTCGCCGCCCTCGGCCGGGTCCGACTCCGGGCCCTCCGCCTCGGCCAGCAACGTCGCGATGTCCTGGCGGTCCCGCCGCGGCCGGTCGGCGGGGGTGGCCACGGCCGGCGCCGGCCGGCCCATCGCGAGTGCCACCGCGCGTTCCTCCTCGGGCGACAGCCGTTGCCCGGGCATGCCGTCGGCCATCTCCTTGAGGTAGACCCGGGCGTGGTCGCGCGCGTGTAGCGAGGTGATGATCGAGCCGCTGCGGGTGCCGTCGAGCAGGGCGATGGACCACGACTGGCTGCCGCCCATGTCGCGGTAGGCGTCGTAGCGGACCAGGCCCTGGAAGCGCAGGGTGGTGCGCAACTCGCGCTCGGTGGTCTCGCCCTGGGACTCGACCAGATGCTCGAGATCGGCCAGGCCCTCCTCCAGGCGCGTCATGGCGCGCTGCAGGGTGGCCTGGCGGTCGGTCAGGGAGCCCTGCTCACCGTCGGGCAGCAGGATGCGCTGGTCGGCGCGCACGCGCTGGAGCACCCGCCACAGGTGGGCGGCGATCCCGAGGGCCGCCAGGCCGGGGACGCCGGCGGCGACGGCCACCCAGACGCTCACCTCCACGCGGCGGCGGCTCCCGTGGGCGTCCGGCCCCTCACAGCGCGATCTGCACCCTGTACTCGGCCGAGTTGTTGTCGATCACGGCCTCGCCGGGCACCGGCAGGATCTCGATCAGCAGGTTGCCCTGGGCGCGGTAGTCCACCTCGGTGGGGCCCGGGAGCGTGATGGTGACGTCCTGGCCCGGCTCGATGGTGGGGATCGACGCCTCGCGGGTCTGGCCCGCGTTCGGCTGGTCGGGGTAGGTGAAGGTGGCGCGCACCACGACTTCGTTCTCCACGAAGTCGCCGCTGTTGCGCACGGTCACGCGCCACTCGAGGCTCTCGGACGCCTCGACGGTGGTCACGTCGGTGGGGCTCAGGCGCGTCTCCGACGGCAGTGCCTCGGTCTGCACCAGGCTGTTGCCGCGCAGGTTGCCGTCGGCCGACCCGTCGCCGTCGGCATCGTCGCCGGCCGCCGCGGTGCGCTGAAGGCCGGGCAGGAGTGTCATGGCCCCGTCCGCGGTGGCCAGGGCGTCGTTGGCCAGGAAGGGCAGGAGCCGCGGCACCTCGACGCCGGTGATGTCGTCGGCCTCCATGGCCGAGCGGGCCGGTGCGGCGAACGAGTCCTCGTAGATGACGTCGCTGGCGAGGAAGCGCTGCATCTGCTCGGCGATCCCGCCCGCCTTGAAGTCGTCGTCCTCGGCGGCCAGCAGTGTCGGGAGGCCCTCGGCCAGGCCGGTGAGGCCGGCCACCCGGTACTGGAGCAGGGTCACCAGGCTCGACTGCGACTCCGACAGCGCCCCGGGCGGGTCGAGGTCCTCGGCCTGGGTCACCAGTTCCTGGGCCTGGGTGCCGATGGCGGAGATCCGCTCGCGCAGTTGCGGCGGGCGCAGGCCCTCGCTGTTCGAGAGCACATCGCGCAGTTCCTGGCCCTGGTCGGCGGAGGTGGACACGATCTGCGCCACGCTGTTCAGGTAGCTGGTGTAGGAGTCCTCCAGCTGGCTGCGCTGGCAGTCGCGCACCACCAGCGTGATCACCAGCACCAGGATGATCGCGAACAGGATGCCCAGGCCCAGGCGGGCGCGCGGGTTGGCCAGCAGCCCTCCGGCCCCAGAGGCCGCCTTGGCCGACTTGGCGCGTCCGCCGCCGCGGCGCCCCGCGGAGCTGCCGCCCCGCTTGGGACGGGCCGATCGCGTCGCCCCGCCCCCTCGCGCGCGGCGCCCGCCGGACGCGCTGGGTCGCTCCACCTCACCGGTGGCCGCGCTGCCCGGATCGTCGTCGGCGGATCCGCGCCCCGGTCGGGAGAACCTCTTCAGCGGAGGGTCGGCGCCGGCCGGCTCGTCCCGGAACGCATCGTCGAAATCCGACTGCTGATCGTCGTTATCGGACATGTCTCACGCACGGTAGCGACACCGGGGGCGCCGCGCATCCGCGTCGGGAAGCTGGATCGGATGGGCGAGGGGGGACTCGAACCCCCACGCTCGTAAGAGCACTAGACCCTGAACCTAGCGTGTCTACCAATTCCACCACTCGCCCGTGGTCACTGCGGTGTCAGGGGGCGCGCATGCTACCAGTGGAGGGATCACCCGTGGCAAGGATGGGAGCGCCGGGCGTGGAAGACGTATCGCGGTGAGTTCCGCCGCGCATCGAGCCGAGCATCTGGTGCTGGGCCGCTACGACGTGGGGCCGGCTATCGGGCGGGGGGCGACCGCCGTGGTCCACCGCGGCCTCGACCGGGCCACCGGCGAGGAGGTGGCCGTGAAGGTCGTGCCCGTGGAGCTGGGCATCGACGAGCGGGTGGACATCGAGGCGCGCGCGGCCGGGCGCCTGGACCACCCGGGGATCGTGGCCCTGCGCGATGCCGGTCGCGACGCGGAGTGCCTCTACCTCATCTCCGACCTGGTGGACGGCCCGTCGCTGGCCGCCGCGCTGCGGGCCCCCGAGCCTCCCGGCGACGCGGCCCTCATCCGCATCGGCGCCGAGGTGCTGGATGCGCTCGCGCACGCCCACGAGCGCGGCGTGGCCCACCGGGACGTCAAGCCCGCGAACATCCTGCTGTCCTCCGACGGCCGTGCGCGCCTCGCCGACTTCGGCGTGGCCCGCCTGGCCGACCAGACCGCCATCACCATGACCGGCTCCCTGGTGGGGACGATGGCCTACATGGCCCCCGAGCAGGCCCGGGGGGAGCGGGCCGGTCCGCCCGCGGACGTCTATGCGGCCTGCCTGGTGCTCTACCAGGGGCTGGTGGGCGAGAACCCGCTCCACAGCTCCTCTCCGGCCGAGACGGCTCGCCGGGCCGCGGCGGGAGTCCCCGGGTCGCTCGGCGACCGGCGCCCCGACCTTCCGGCGGCCGTGATCCGAGCCGTGGACGCCGGGCTGCACCCGGATCCCTCCTCGCGCCCCCACGCCGCGTCCCTGGCCGACGCCCTCGCGGGCGCCGGCGGTGGACTGATGGCCGTCCGCCGCCGCGGGCGCCGCCATCTGGCGGCGGCGGCGAGCGCCATCGGCGCCGCCGGCGTCGTCGGCGCCCTTGTGGCGGCGGCGCGCGACGACCTCGGCCTGCCCGGTCCGGGCGCCACCGTGGCGGCGATGGCGGCGGCCGCGGTCCTCGCCGCCTTCACGCCGCGGCTCGCGGCCGTCGCCGCGGCGGGGGTGGCCATCGCCGGGGCGGCGACGGTGGGTCCCGGCCTCGCCATTCTGGTGGCGATCCTGGCCGGGCTCCTCATGGCCACGGGCGCCGCGCACGGGCGCCTGCTGCTGGCGCCACTCGCCGCGCCGGCCCTGTTCGCCATCGGGCTGGGGCCCCTGTACGCCGCCCTGTGCGGCCTGGCGCCGCGCTGGGGCGCCCGGGTCTGGGCCGCCGTGGCGGGCATGGTGGCCACCCTCGCGTGGCAGTTGGCCCGTGGCGCGGACGGGCTGCTGGCCGGCGGCCCGTTCGCGCCGGCCGGGGGCGATGACCTGGGGTCCACCTCCCCGATCGTCCTCGGCCGCGCCCTGTGGGAGCCGGTTGGCGCCCATCCGCTCGTTCTGGGTCAGATCGCCGTGGTCGCCCTCGCGGCGGCGGTGGCGCCCGCGGTCCTGCGCGCGCCACAGGGCGGCGCCCGCATCGCGCTCGCCGCCCTGTGGCTAGCCGGCCTGGGCGCGGGCCTGGCCGCGTGCGTCGCCGATCCACCCGCCGCGCTCGGTGCAACCCTCCCCGCGGCTATCGTTGTGGGCGTATGGGCGGTCTGGCCGTGGCGATCGCCCGCCGGACGGGTGCCCTCCAAGGCGTTCGCTACCCTGCGGGGTTCAGCCTGATGAGCTTCCTACATGGCATAGAGCGACGGATCGAGCGCGTGATGGAGCGCGGGTTCCGTCGTGCCTTCCGCAGCACGCTTCAGCCGGTCGAGCTGGCGCGCAAGCTGGCGCGCGAGATGGACGACCACAAGACCATCTCGGTCTCGAAGGTCTACGTGCCCAACGAGTTCACGGTCTTCCTCGCGCCGGCCGACTACGAGGGCTTCCAGTCCTACGAGCAGGCACTTGCGGCGGAGCTGGCCTCGTACCTGGAGACCCACGCCCGCGCCGAGGGGCTCTCGCTGGTCGCGGCGGCGGTCGTCTCGCTCGAGGCCGACCCGGACCTGCACACCGGGGAGTTCGGCATCTCGTGCCGCATGGCCGATGCCCCGCCGGCGCCGGCCGAGCCCACCCCCGTGATGACCGATGACGGGTCCGCGCCCGCGGCGCCTGCGCCGCCGCCGCCCGCTCCTGCCCCCGCGCCGGTCGCGTCGGTGGCCGCCGCTCGGCCGAACCAGGCCCTGGCCGGCGTGAGCGGGACCCAGGTGATCTCCGCCGACGACGCCCGCCAGGCGGGCCTGGTGCCCGAGACGCTCACGTTGGTGATGAACGGCGAGCGCACGAAGGTGACCCAGCGCGTGACCACCCTCGGACGCAGCCGCGAGTGCGACCTGGTGGTGCCCGACGCCAACGTCAGCCGTACCCACTCCGAGGTCCGTCACATCGGCGTGGACTACTACCTGGTCGATCTCGGCAGCACCAATGGGACCGAGGTCAACGGGCAGATCATCACGCGCCACGCGCTCGCCGACGGCGACGTGATCGTGGTGGGGACCACCGAGATCCGGGTGGAGGTGCGGTGACCGAGACCGGTCTGCTGGTGGCGCAGGTGGCCTTCCTGGTGCTCCTGTTCGGCTTCCTCGCCGCGATCGTGCGCAGCTCTGCGCGCCAGCTGGGGCGCGTGCAGCCGCCACCGATGGCCCCCGGGCCGGTGGTGGATCCACCCCGTCGTCCCGAGGCCCCTCCGGCACCCGTGGCGCCGGGACCGCCGGAGCGTCCGCCCGTCGATGCCGCCGACGAGGGCACCCAGAGCACCCTTGAGCCGTTCCCGTCCCCGCTCGCCGGGTCGGGCGCGCCGGATGCGCCATCGGCGCCCCCCGGCGGCGTCCCCGATGCCGTGCCGCCGGTGATGGCCGCCCAGTTGCCGGCCGCACCGGACCCCGTCCCCGACGTGTCCGGCATGGACACCGCGGCCGGCGTGGACGAGCCGGCGCCCGCCGAGCCCCGGACCGCGGCCGAGGAGCCCACGCCCTTCGACCTCCTGCAGTCCTCCACCCAGGTGGGCAGCGCGTCGATGATGGACCTCACCTCGGGGATCACGCCGCGCCTGATCGTGGAGAGCTCGCCCAACCTCGAGGTGGGGAGCGACCTCGAGCTGGAGGGCGGGCTGACCGTGGGTCGCTCGGGCGCGGCCGATCTGTCGATCTCCGACCAGTACGTGTCGCACATGCACGCGCGCATCATGCGTCGCGGCCCGTATTGGTTCGTGGAGGATCTCGGTTCCACCAACGGCACCTTCCTGAACGACCGCCGGGTGGAGTCGAGCGCCCAGCTGAAGGTGCACGACAGCCTGCGCATGGGTCAGACGACCCTGCGCTACGAGGAGTGATCCTGCGGGCCCGGGGCTGAACGATGGGTGACCATCTCGAGCTGGTCGAGCTGGTGGAGCTCTCGGACGTGGGCCGCGTGCGCCACCACAACGAGGACCGCGCGCTCGGCCGCGGGCCGGTGATCGCCGTCGCCGACGGCATGGGGGGCGCCAAGGCCGGCGAGGTCGCCGCCCAGATGGCGATCGACGCCGTCGCCGACCTGTCCGGGCCGGTGGCCCTGGACGACGTCCGCATCGCCGTCGAGCGGGCGAACGGGCGCATCCACGAGCTGGCCCGGGTCGACTCCGAGAAGGCCGGCATGGGCACCACCTTCACCGGGGCGCTGCTCAGCGGGGCGGCGCTCGGTGTGGTCCACGTGGGCGATTCGCGCGCGTACCTGTGGCGCGGCGGCGCGCTCTCGCAGCTCACCGAGGACCACTCCGTGGTGGCCGAGCTGGTGCGCCGCGGTAGCCTCACCCGCGACGAGGCCGAAGTGCATCCGCACCGCAACGTGATCACCCGGGCCCTGGGTGCCGAGAGCCGCGTGCGGCCGGACGTGGTGACCCATCCGCTCGCCGACGGCGACGTGGTGCTGCTGTGCAGCGACGGGCTGAGCACCTACGTCCGCGACGAGGAGATCGCCGAGGTCCTGGCCGAGGCGGCGGACCTGGACGGCGCGGCGACCGCGCTGGTTGAGCGGGCCAACCGCGCCGGCGGCGCCGACAACGTCACCGTTGTGCTGGCGCGCGTCGCCGGCGGCGATCCCGGCGCGGCCACCGCCGCCATGGCGACGGTCGAGGAGCCCCTGCCTCCGCCGGTGCGCGGGGACACCGCCGAGATGCGCGTCCTGGGCGGCACCCGTGGCCACGCCGGCACGGACCGGCCGGGCGCCGTGACCTCCTCGTCGCCCCCGCGCGTGATCGAGCCCTCGGCCATCCGTCGCCGTCGCCGCCGGTTGCTGCCGGTCCTGGCCGTGCTCGTCATCGGCGCCGTTGCCGCGGGCCTGTCGTGGGTGGGGAGCCGTACCTACACCGTCGAGGCGACGCCCCAGGGCACCGTGAGGGTGATGCACGGGCTCCCGCTCGCCGTGGGCGGCTGGGAGGCCGACTCGTCCTGGCAGAGCACCTCGATCCCCGCGGACGCCGTCCGAGCCGGACGCCCGGATGCCCTCTCGGGTTCGTGGCGCGGCCAGGGGGACGCCGTGGCGCTGACCGTCGACCTGGTGTGGCGCTTCGCCCTGCCCGAGCCGCCGTCGATCGCGCCGCCCGTCACCGGGGGCGCGGGCGGCATCGCCGAGGGTCCCGCCGCCCCGGTCGACCCCGCCGCCCCGGTCGACCCCGCCGTGCCCGAGGACCCCGCCGTGCCCGAGGGCCCGGACACGCCGGCCGGCACCGAGCCGACCCCGGCTGCCCCGTGATCTCCCCGCGCACACGCGAGCTCGGCTTCATGCTGCCCGCCGCAGGCCTGGGGCTCCTCGGGGTGGGCACCGTGGCCTCCGCGCGCGCCGACACGTTCGAGCCGGGCCCGTGGCCCGTGGCCCTCGGCGTCCTGGGCGTCTTCCTGGTCATGCACCTCGCGCTGCGCACGCGCGCCCCCCAGGCCGACCCGTACGTGCTCCCGGTGGTGGGCGTGCTGGTGGCCATCGGGCTGGTGCTGCTCGATCGCATCGACCCGGGGCTCGCGGCCGATCAGGCCCGCTGGGTCGCGGTGGGCGGGGCGGTCTTCGTGGCGGTCCTGGTGCTGCTGCCCGACCACCGCGTGCTCGAGCGCTACCGCTACCTCATCGGGCTGTCCGCGGTCGGACTGCTGGTGATCACCATGGTCTTCGGCACGACGATCAACGGCGCCAAGCTGTGGATCGACGTCGGCGGTGGCCAGACCGTGCAGCTGGGCGAGCTGTCCAAGGTGCTCCTGGTGGTCTTCCTCGCCGGTTACCTGCGCGACAAGCGCGAGCTGCTGGCCATCCCCACCAGCCGGCTGATGGGCGTCCCCGTGCCGCCGCTCGGCGCGCTCGGGCCCGTCCTGGTGTTCCTCGGGGCCTGCCTGGGCCTGGTGGCACTGCTGAACGACTTCGGGACGGCGCTCCTGTTCCTTGGCGTCTTCCTGGCGATGATCTACCTGGCCACGGGCCGGGTGGCGTACACGCTGTTCGGCGTCCTGCTCTTCGCGGTCGGGTCCGTCGCCGTCTACGCCGCGGTACCGCGCGTGGCCGAGCGGGTGGACAACTGGCTGCGCCCGTTCGACGACGAGCAGGGGCAGGGGTTCCAGCTGGTCCAGTCGCTCTACGCGCTCGCCGAGGGCGGCCTGGTGGGCCCGGGGCTCGGCAACGGGTTCCTGGTGCGCGACGACGGCAGCTACGCCATCCCGGTGCTGCCGACCGACTTCATCTTCACGGCTCTCGCCACCGAACTCGGCTTCCTCGGCGGCATCGCCCTGCTGCTGGCGTTCGTGGTGCTGTTGCAGCGCGGGTTCGCCATCGCCGCCGGCGCCAACGACGGCTTCTCGAAGCTCCTGGCCGGCGGGTTGACGGTGGCCATCGGCGTCCAGGCCCTCCTGATCGTCGGCGGTATCGTGCGGCTGGTGCCCCTGACGGGGGTGACCCTGCCGTTCGTGTCCTACGGCGGATCGAGTGTGCTGGCCAACTTCGCCATCATCGCGCTGCTGCTGACCATCAGCCACCGCTCGCGCACCGGCGCCCGCCGGCCGCGGACCCGGCGGGGCGACCGCGCCCCGGTGGTGGGGGCGCTCGACGAGGGGGAACCGGCCGGTGAATAGATCCATCCAGCGCCTGTTCCTGGTCCTTGTGGGGGGTTTCGCCCTTCTCGTCGGCATGCTCGGCTGGTGGCAGGTGGTGCACGCCCAGGACCTGCGCGACCGTCAGGGCAACCCCCAGGCCGCCGAGGCCGAGCGCCTCATCGACCGCGGTCGCATCGTCTCGGCCGACGGCGAGCTGCTGGCCGCATCGCGGGCGCGTCGTGTCGAGGGCCGGCGCGTCTACGCGCGGGTGTACCCCCAGCGCACCCTGGCCGCGCACGTGATCGGCTACTCGACCTCCTCCCAGGGGAAGACCGGCGTTGAGGCCGTCTACGACCGCTTCCTGACCGGCAGCTTCGGCGCCGAGCCCCTCCTGCAGCGGCTGAACCTCAAGGAGAAGCGCGGCGCCAACGTCCAGCTCACCCTCGACACCCGCGTCCAGATCGCGGCCGAGCAGGCCCTCTCGGGCCAGAAGGGGGCCGTGGTCGCCCTCGATCCGCGCGACGGGTCGGTGCTGGCGATGGCCTCCGCGCCCACGTTCGACCTGGCCGACGTGGTGGGCGGCCGCTTCGAGCAGATCACCCAGGCGCCGGACTCGCCGCTGATCAACCGGGCCACGGCCAGCCGAAACGCGCCCGGCTCCACCTTCAAGGTGGTCACGGCGGCCGCCGGCCTGGAGAGCGGGATCTACCGCCCCGACTCCGAGTTCCCGGGGGGCGACTCGTACGAGACCCCGGGCGGCGACATCGGCAACTTCGGCGGCCGCACCTTCGGGCGCCACGACCTCACGGATGCGCTGACCAACTCGATCAACACGACCTTCGCCGAGATCGGCGACACGCTGGGCGCCGACCGGATGGCCGAGATGATGACCGCGTTCGGCTTCGGGACCCGGCCCGCCATCGACCTGCCGACCGGCGAGGTGATCGCCTCCGGGCGCTACCAGGACGGCACCATCGAGCCCAATGCCGAGCAGGGCGAGGACATCGCGCGGCTGGCCATCGGCCAGGAGCGCCTGGTGACCACCCCGCTACAGATGGCGATGGTCGCCGCGGGCGTGGCCAACGGCGGCGTGCTGATGCAGCCGCGGCTGCTGTCGCGGGTGACCGACCGCTCCGGTGCGGTGGTGCGTACCGGCGAGGCGGTGGAGCTGGGGCAGCCGGTCAGCCCTCAGACCGCCGCCGAGCTGACCGAGATGATGACCGATGTGGTCCGCGACGGCACCGGCACCCAGGCCGCCCTCGTGGACGTGGGGGTCACCGTGGCGGGCAAGACGGGGACCGCCGAGACCGACGACCCCGCGCTCAACAACGCCTGGTTCATCGGCTTCGCGCCGGCCGAGAACCCCACCGTGGCCGTCGCCGTGGTGATCGAGGGCACACCCGGCCAGGGCGGCAGCGTCGCTGCGCCGGTGGCCGCGGACGTGATGCGCGCGGCCTTGGAGGCACAGTGAAGCGGACCCGTACCGGCAGGGTGGAGACCGAATGAGCTTTCGCACGGGGGACCTGATCGGTGACCGCTACGAACTGGGCGGCCAACTGGGCGCGGGCGGGATGGCGCGGGTGTACCTCGCGCACGACCGCCTGCTGGACCGCGAGGTGGCCGTCAAGGTCCTGTCGGACCCCTACGCGTCGGACCCCAACTTCGTCGAGCGCTTCCGCCGCGAGGCCTCGGCAGCCGCCGGTCTGAACCACCCCAACATCGTCTCGGTGTACGACCGCGGCGAGGCCGACGGGTCGTACTACATCGTCATGGAATACCTGCCGGGGCCGGACCTGAAGCAGGTCATCCGCCGCCGGGCGCCGCTGGCCCCCGCCGACGCCATCGACTACGCGCTGCAGATCCTCGCGGCGCTGGGTGCGGCGCACCGCCGCGATGTGATCCATCGCGACGTCAAGCCCCAGAACGTGATGGTGAGCGAGGACGGCCACCTCAAGGTCACCGACTTCGGCATCGCCCGTGCCGGCGCGCAGAGCGAGATGACCGAGGCCGGTTCCGTGATCGGGACCGCCCAGTACCTCTCGCCCGAGCAGGCCCGGGGCGACGAGGTGACCGCCGCCAGCGACTGCTACGCGGCGGGGATCGTGCTGTACGAGATGCTCACCGGCCGGGTGCCCTTCGACGCCGAGCGCCCCGTGGCCGTGGCGATGAAGCAGATCAGCGACCCGCCGCTGCCGCCGCGCGAGATCGTGCCCACCATCCCGCCGGTACTCGAGACGGTGGTGCTCCACTCACTGGGTAAGCGGCCGTCCGAGCGCTACCGCAGCGCCGAGGAGTTCAGCCGCGCCCTGCTGGACGCGCGCGCCGCGATCGACGGCACCACCGGCAGCACCCGCATGATGGCACCGCCCGCCGAGGCCACGACGGTGATGGCGGCCCAGCCGCCCACCGAGGCCACCCGCGTGGCGCCGCGCCGCAACGCTCCCCCGCCCCCCGCGGATCCGCCGCCGGCCCGCCGGCGCTGGCCCTGGCTGGTGGCGGGCCTCCTGCTGCTCCTGCTCGCGTCCGCGGGCGCCTTCGCCCTGCTGTCGGGCGGGGGCGAGGACACCGTGGTGTTGCCGGACGTGTCCCAGAGCACGGTCGCCGAGGCACGCGCCGAGCTCGAGGCCCTTGACCTGGAGGTGACCACCCGCACCGAGGTGGACGACGCGGTTGAGGAGGGGCTGGTCATCCGCACCGACCCCGAGGCCGGGGCCGAGGTGCGCGAGGGCACCACCGTGACGCTGATCGTGAGCGGCGGGCGGGGTGAGGGCGTCGTGCCGGACGTGGAGGGCCTCGATGTCACCACCGCAACCCGGCAGATCACCGGCGCGGGCTTCGAGGTCGACGTGGAGGAGCGCGCCGACCCCGAGGTGGAGCCCGAGATCGTCATCTCCCAGAGCCCGGCCGGCGACGATGAGGCAGAGCTGGGGAGCACCGTCACGCTGGTGGTCTCCACCGGACCGGACGACGTGGAGGTGCCGAACCTCACCGGCCTCACCGAGGGCGAGGCCGCGGCCACGCTGGAGGACGCGGGGTTGACCCTGGGCTCGGTCACCACCCAGGAGAGCGAGGACACCCCCGGCACCGTGGTCAGCCAGAGTCCCGGTCGCGGCGAGCGGGTGGACCCCGAGACGGCAGTCGACATCGCCCTGGCCGTGGAGCCCGAGCCCGACACCATCCAGGTGCCCACGGTCATCGGCAACTTCGCAGCGGACGCGTTCGCCAAGCTCGAGCAGGCCGGCTTCAGCGTCATCAGCGATACCGCCCCCAGCGACCAGCCCGCCGGCGTGGTGATCGACCAGAACCCCAGCGCCGGTACCGAGGTGACGCGCGGCTCGCGGGTGGTGATCACCGTCAGCAGCGGGCCGCCGGAGTCCGAGGAGCCGGTGACGGTGACCGTGCCCGGCGACCCCGGGGAGGCGCCCGCCGCGCCGCCGTCGGACGGCCCCCAGGGCCCCCCGGTGGAGCTCCCCTGACCGCGCAGGCCGCCCGTCCCGCACCCGCACCCAGGAGCATGCCGGCATGAGCCGTCCCCACCGCGTCGCCGTGCTGATGGGCGGACAGAGCAGCGAGCACGACGTGTCCCTGATGTCGGCCCGCGCCGTCATCGCCGCGCTCGAGGCGACGGGCCACGAGGTGCTGCCGATCGTCATCTCACGCCAGGGCGTCTGGCGCGTCGACGACGCCGTCGTCACGCTGGCGCGGGATGCGGACGGGCGCGCGATCTGCCTGGGGCTCGACGGGTCGTCGCGCTGGGACCTGGACGTGGTCTTCCCGGTTCTCCACGGGCCGAACGGCGAGGACGGCACGGTGCAGGGGCTGCTGGAGTGCGCCGGCGTTGCCTACGTGGGGGCCGGGGTCGCGGCCTCGGCGCTGGCGATGGACAAGGTGCTGTTCAAGGGAGTGCTGCGCACCGCGGGCATCCCGACCCCCGACCACGTGGTGGTGACCGCCGGCGACTGGGCCGCCGACCCCGCGGCCGCCCGCGTCCGCGTTGCCGACGGCGTGGGATTCCCGTCGTTCTCCAAGCCCGCGCGCCTCGGGTCGAGTGTCGGCATCAGCCGCGTGACCGGCCCAGGGGAACTCGATGCCGCGCTCGTCCTGGCGCTGCGTCACGACCCGAAGGTCATCGTCGAGCGCGGCGTGGTGGGTGGCCGCGAGATCGAGGTGGGCGTGCTGGCGGGCGACCCGGCCGTGGCCTCGCCCGTGGGCGAGATCGGCTACGACGCCGAGTGGTACGACTACGCCACCAAGTACGAGCCGGGCCGCATGACGCTGAGCGTGCCCGCCGACATCCCGGCCCGGGCGGCCGAGAGGGCACGCGAGCTGGCCCTGCGGGCGTTCGTGGCGGCCGAGTGCGACGGCCTGGCACGGGTCGACTTCTTCCTGTGCCAGGACGGCACCGTGGTCCTGTCCGAGCTGAACACCATGCCCGGGTTCACCCCCACCAGCGTCTATGCCGCGCTGATGGGCGCCGCCGGCATCGCCTACGACGACCTGATCGTCCGCCTGCTCGCCCTCGCCGTGGAGCGCGCGGACCGGCGCCGCGCGTACCTCGGGTGAAGGGCGCCCCCGCGGGGTACGCTTCCCGCCCGTGAACCCCATGGCCCTGTCCCACGAGCGCCTCCTGCGCGCCGGCCTGGCGCTGGGTGCGCTCGGCGCCGCCCTGGTGGCCCTGTCGGGGCTGGCCGACCTCTCCGAGGGCGCGGCCCGCCGCGGCGGCGGCACCGCCACGCTGGCGGTCGAGTCCGTGATGCCGGTGATCGGCGCGAGCGCCCTCCTGCTGCTGATATCGACGATCGTCGTCGCCTTCCCCTGGGCGCGACTGGTGGGCGTGTTCGTCACCACCGCCGTCGCATTCGTCGCGGGCATCGAGGGCCTGCGGGGACGCACCGCGGACGTCTTCGCCCCCGACGAGCGGACCGCCCTTCTGGGCGGCGGGCTGATGCTGGTGGGCGCGTTCTGGATCGCGCTGACCGGGGTGGCCGTCGCCCTGGTGGCCATGCGCCAGATCGTCCAGTCCGGGCCGCCGGCGCCCGATGGCGACTCCGCCCCCGATGCCGGTGAGGCCCCGCCGGACGGGCGTCCTCCGCGCACCTCCGGCAAGGCCGGCCTCGGGCTGGCCCTCGGTGTGGGCGGCGTCTTCGCCCCGGTCCTGAGCGGCCTGGCGGTGGCCCTGTCGCTGACAGCCCTTGGCGACATCCGCGCCGGCGACGGCCGGGTGGGCGGACGCCCCCTCGCCATCGCCGGGATCGTGCTGGGGATCGTCGGCCTGTCCCTGCTGGTGGCCTTCCTCGGCGTGGGTGCCCTGGTGCTCACGCCGAGGATCTGAGATGAACTGGCGCTGGCCGGCGGGCCTCGCCGCGGCGGCGGTGGGCTGGTACGCCTCCGACTCCCTGCGCCACCGCCGGGAGAACCGTCGCGGGTACACGCTGGAGGGCTCGCCCCTGCCGGGCACCGAGGACTTCCTGCGCGCCGCCGAGGCGCTGACACAGGCTCCGATCACACGCGGGAACCGCGTCGAGGTGCTGGTGAACGGGGACACGATCTTCCCGGTCTTCCTCGAGACGATCGCCTCGGCCCGCCAGACCGTCAACCTGCTCACCTACGTCTACTGGGCGGGGGAGATCGGCGAGCGGGTGGCCGATGTGGTGTGCGAGCGCGCGCGCGCCGGCGTGGCCTGCCGCGTGCTGGTGGATGCGGTCGGCGGTGCGTCGATGCGGACCGGTGTGGTCGAGCGCATGCGTGAGGCCGGGGTGCAGGTCCACTACTTCCGCCCGCCGAAGCCTTACGCGGTTCGCCGCCTGAACAACCGCACCCATCGCAAGGTGCTGGTGGTCGACGGAGCGGTGGGCCTGACCGGCGGCGTGGGGATCGCCGACGAGTGGACCGGTGACGCCCAGGACCCCGAGCACTGGCGCGACACGCATCTGCGTATCGAGGGGCCGGCCGTGCGCGGCCTGCAGGGCGCCTTCGCCGAGAACTGGCTCGAGGCCACCGGGCAGGTGCTCAGCGACTCCGACGACCTGCCCGAGTTGCCGCCGGTCGACGCCTCGCGGGGTGTGGCCATGCAGGTGATCCGTTCCAGCGCCGGCGTCGGCGACACGAACGTCGAGACCCTCTACTACCTGGCCCTGGCCGCGGCGACCACCAGCATCGACCTCACCTCTGCGTACTTCGCCCCGCGCACCGTCTTCCTGGCCGCGCTGGCGGACGCCGCCGAGCGCGGGGTGCGCGTGCGCGTGCTGGTGCCCGGGGCCCACATCGACAAGGACGTCGTGCGCTACGCGGGCCGATCGGTGTACGGGGAGCTGCTGCGCGCGGGCGTGGAGGTCTACGAGTACCAGCCGACGATGCTCCACGCCAAGGCGCTCGTGGTGGACGGGGTCTGGGCCACCATCGGGTCGGCCAACTTCGACAACCGCTCCTTCCAGCTGAACGACGAGGCCGTTGTCTGTATTCAGGACCGGTCGCTCGCCGATCGCCTGACGGCCGTGTTCGAGACCGACCTGCGGGTCTCGCGCCGCATCGAGCTGGAGGAGTGGCGACAGCGCCCGCTGTCCGGGCGTGCCCGGGAGTGGGGAGCGCGCGTCATGCGTAGGGAGCTCTGACGCAGGCCGCTCCCGCGCGGGCGGCCCTGCAGCGCCGCACGCTGCGGGTGCTGGTGGCGGCCCAGTTGTGCGCGGGGGCGGGGCTGGCGGCCGGTATCGCCGTCGGGGCGCTGCTGGCCGAGGACATGCTCGGCCACGACGGCCTGGCCGGCCTGCCCGTCGCCCTCTTCACGCTGGGCTCGGCGGGCGCCGCGGCGGCGGTCGGCGCCATCTCGCAGCGACGCGGCCGGCGCTCGGGGCTGGTGGTGGGCTTCATCGCCGGCGCGGTGGGCGCCGCCGGCGTGGTGGCCGCGGCCGTGCTCGACAGCATCCCCCTGCTGTTCGCCGCGCTGCTCCTCTACGGCGCCGGGGCCTCCACCAACCTCCAGGCGCGCTACGCGGGCGCCGACCTGGCCCTGCCCGAGCGACGGGGCACCGCCCTCAGCATCATCATGGTCTCCACCACCCTGGGGGCGGTGGCGGGACCCAACCTGGTCGCTCCGATGGGCGACCTGGCCCGGTCGCTCTCCGCCCCGGAGTTGGCCGGCCCGTTCATGCTCGCGGCCCTGGCCTACTCGCTTGCGGCGGTCGTCCTGTTCGCCCTGCTTCGTCCCGACCCGTATCTCACGGCGCTGCGCCTGGCGGCGGAGGAGGGTGAGCGCGAGGCGGCCCGCACGGACCGCCCGCCGGTGGCCACTCCGGCGCCGTCCGCGCGGGCGCAGCGCGGCGTGGTGGCCGGGGCCACGGTGATGGTCCTGACCCAGATCGCGATGATCGCGATCATGACCATGACACCGATCCACCTGCAGGACCACGGCCATGGCCTGGGCGCGGTGGGCTTCGTCATCGGCGCGCACATCGCGTTCATGTTCCTGCCCTCACCGCTCACCGGGAAGCTGGCCGACCGCATCGGGCGGATGCCCGTGGCCTGCGCGGCCGCCGTGATCCTGGCCGCCGCCGGCCTGGTGGGCGCGGTGGCGCCGGGCGACTCGTTGCTGCTGATGACGGTCTCCCTGGCCCTGCTGGGGCTCGGGTGGAACGCCGGCCTCATCGCGGGTACCGCGCTGGTGGTCGACGCCGCCCCGCTGGAGGGGCGCGCCGCGATCCAGGGGCGGGTGGACCTGCTCATCGCCCTGGCCGGGGCATCGGGCGGGGCCGTCTCGGGCGTGGTGGTGGCCGGCGCCGGCTTCGCGGTGCTGGCGCTGGCCGGCGCGGCGCTGTCGCTGATCTTCCTGCCGGTGCTGGTGTGGTCGCGCCGCCCGGCCGCGGCGGGCTCCGGCGCCTGAGTCCTCGGCCCGGGGGCGGCCCCCGGGAGCGGGTCGTGTATCACGGGGCCAAAGACCTGTGGCGGGCGCTGCGCGTACTCTCCCGGGATGCGCATAGGAATCCTCACCGCCGGCGGCGACTGCCCCGGCCTCAACGCCGTCATACGTGCCGCAGGGCGCAAGTTGCTGCGCGAGGGTCATGAGCCGGTGGGCCTCCTGCGCGGCTACCGCGGGCTGGCCTACCGCGAGCACATGGTGCTGGACATCAACTCGCTCTCGGGGATCCTCCCGCTGGGCGGCACGATCCTCTCCACCTCCAGCTACGACCCCTTCCGCCATGACGACGGGCCGGATCTGGTGCGCGCCGCGATGGAGCGCGGGGACGTGGACGGGGTCATCGCCATCGGTGGCGAGCACACCATGTTCATCACGCGCCGCCTGCATGAGCGGCTGGGGCTGCCGGTGGTGGGCGTGCCCAAGACGATCGACAACGACATCGTGGGCACCGATCGCACCTTCGGATTCGCGACCGCTGTGCACGTGGTCACCGAGGCGCTCGACCGCCTGCACTCCACCGCCCAGTCGCACGACCGGGTCATGGTGGTGGAGGTGATGGGCCGCAACGCCGGCCACATCGCCGTGCACTCGGCCATCGCCGGCGGGGCCGACGGCGTGCTGGTGCCCGAGGTGGACACCCCGGTGGAGGACCTGGCCGCCACCATCCGCGCCCGCCACAAGCGCGGCAAGGACTTCTCGCTGATCGTGGTCTCGGAGGGGGCTCGCCTCGCGTTCGCCGACGGGCGCAGCGAGACCGTCAAGGTCTACCAGGACGTCGACGAGTACGGCTACGAGCGCCTGGGCGGCATCGGCAACGCCATCGCCGCCGAGCTCGAGCGCGAGACCGGCTACGAGACGCGCGTGGTGGTGCTGGGCCACGTCCAGCGCGGGGGCACCCCCACCGCCAGCGACCGCGTGCTGTCGACGCGCTACGGCGTGAGGGCGGCCGAGGCCGTGCTGGCCGGGGAGACCGGGACCATGGTGGCCCTGCGCGGCAACCGGATCCTTCCGATCCCGCTGACCGAGGTGGAGGGCGTCAAGGGCGTCGACCTGGAGCTGCTCGAGCTCGCGCGCACCTTCTTCTGAGCCTGGCCGGCCTCAGGACCAGGGTGTCACCGGTCGTGGCACCCTGGCGCCGTCCACGGTCAGATCCGCCCGTTCGTTCAGAAAGCAGATCAGGCCCGCGATGCGCGGGCACTCGGGGATGGCCTCGGCATAGGCCCAGGCGATGTCGCGGTGCACGGCCCCGTTCACGCTGGCATCCCAGTAGCGCGCCTGCCCCTTGTACGGGCAGCGCGAGGTGGTGGACGAGGGCTCGAGGTACTCGCTGTGCACGTCGTCGGGTGGGAGGTACCACCGCGTGGGCAGCAGGGTCTCGAACAGGGCATGGGGCCGGTGCGAATCGGCCACCAGCACGCCGTCGAGGTGCACCTGCACATGGCGCGAGGACGGCGCGAGGTCCACGCGCTTGCTGGGGTCCCGCGCGTGGACCAGCACCTCCAGCGACTCCTCGAACCACGTCACACCGCCTCCCCAGGTGAAGGTCCAGTGGCCCTCGCCCGCCGACAGCGGGGCGGGAAGTCCACGGGCCTCCAGCGCCCCTCCGGATATGCGAACGCCATCCACCACCACATCGTGGGGCACGAACGGCCCCGGGCTCTCTCCGGCCGTCCGGTCGATGAGGCCGGAGTCCACGTCGTCGGGCGGTATCAGGTAGGTGGGGAGCATCCCCGGCCCGTACCAGGCCAGCAGAAGCGCGCGCCGGCTGTCCGCCACCCAGCGACCGTTGGCGCGCACGCGCACCCAGCGCGGGGTGGGCTCCAGTCGCGGGGCCGGCGGGATGACCACGTGTGGCTCCGGGTCCACGGGATGAACCTAGCCGCGCACGCCGGGGGGCGCAACGGGCGCCGGTCGGGTGGACCCCCCGCGGTTCAGCCCCTGGCCCGCGGGTGCGCGCGGTCGAAGTCCTCGCGCAGGTGCGCCGCCGTGACGTGGGTGTAGATCTCGGTGGTCACCGGCGACGCGTGACCCAGATGCGCCTGGACATAGCGGATGTCCACCCCGGCCTGGATCAGGTGGGTGCCGCACGAGTGGCGCAGGGCGTGGGGGAACACGCGGGTCCCCTCGGCGCGCAGGCCGGCGCGGTCGGCAACCTCCGACACCAGCTTCCACACCGCCGCACGGCCCATGCGCCGGCCCCGGGAGGACAGGAACACGGCGTCCGCATCGCGGTGGCGGTGCTGGTCGGGCCGCGGGTGGCGGTCCCGGGCTCGCAACTCCGGGCGCCCGTTGCGCAGGTACGCACCCAGTGCCACCAGGGCCTGGCGGGGCACTGCCACGGCCCGGCGCCGGCCGCCCTTGCCGTCGACCATGATGAACGGGTCGTCGGGGCTGTCCAGGTGGCAGGCCGAGATGTCCAGCCCGGCGGCTTCGCTGGCCCGCAGGCCGCAGCCGTACAGAACCTCGATCAGCGCGTGGGTGCGCAGCCCGAGCGCCCCGGGGCGGTCCGCCGCCTCGCACATCCGCCGCACGGCGGCCGGCGTCAGCGCCACCACCTCGCGGCCCACGCGGCCCTGCCCGGCGTCCTCGACGGCGGCCGGAGGGCGAAGGTCGGTCACCGGGTTGGGCAGGCGGTAGGCGCGCGACCACCAGCGGCAGAACGTGCGCGTCGCCGTCACGCGCCGGCGCCGGCTCGAGACCCTGCCCTCCAGACCGTCCCGCCAGCGCTGCCACCACTCCAGCGACAGCTCGGCCATCGCCCCGGCGGCCGCCCGGGCGCCGGCGTCGTCGTCGATACCCAGTCCCGAGTCGGCGGGCCGCGGGTCCTCCAGCCCCAGGGCGCCGGCCAGCGCCGCGAGGTCGCGGGCGTATGCCGCGCGCGTATTGGGGTTCTCGCGGGTCGCCAGGAACGCGCCGGCCAGTCGCGCGAAGCCCTCCGCGTCCACCGCGGGCGCCGGGTCGAGGGTGGCGCTCATCCGCGCGGATGCCCTCGGCGCAGCGCCTCCTGCATGGCCTTGGTCGTCACGCCCGTGTAGCGCTGTGTGGTGGCCAGCGACCGGTGCCCCAGCACCTCCTGGACCACCCGCAGGTGTGCACCACCCTCGCCGGCCGGCCCCTCCAGCAGGTGGGTGGCCGCCGCGTGGCGCAGCAGGTGGGGGCCGCCCGCGCGCCCCTCGGCGCGCAGCGCCCGGGCGACCACGCGGTAGACCGTCGAGCCGTCCAGCGGCCGGCCGCTGCGCGAGACGAACACCGGGGACGCGGTGGCCGGGCGCAACTCGGTGCCCGCGATGCAGCGGGGCCGGCCCTCGGCCAGCCAGGCGCGCAACGTGGCAACGGCGGGTTCGGTGAGGGGCACCGTGCGATCCTTGGCCCCCTTGCCGATCACGCGCAGGGTCTCGTGTTCGAAGTCGACCCCGGCCAGCACCAGGTCGCAGGCCTCCTGGCGGCGCAGGCCGCTGCCGTAGAGGACCTCGACGATCGACCGGTCGCGCAGGGCCAGCGCCCGGGCCAGCGAGGTGCCCTCGCCCCCGTCGTCCAGCCCCACGCGCGCCAGAACGCGGGCCGCGTCGGACTGCGAGAGGCGCGGCACCGGCGGCGTCGCCACCCGTGGGCGCTCGAGCTGGGAGGCAGGCGAGCGGCCGGGGGGGTGGAGCGGGTCGAGCCACTCGCGCAGCGCGGTCGCCGCGCGCGCCCGTGTGGCCGGCGACCAGCCCAGTCCACGGAACGCGGCCTCCAGCGAGGAGGCCGTCACCGCCTCCGGCCCGCTGAGCCCCCGCTCGGCCAGCCAGCCCGCCACGCGGCGCACGTCGCCAAGGTAGGTGGCGCGGGTGCGGGGTGCCAGTCGACGGGAGCGACCGCCCTGTCGGCTCAGGCGGTCCTCCAGGTCGCGCAGGCTCTGCTGCCAGGTCAGCATGGTCTGACCACGACAGTTCGGCGCGCGCGGGCCGGTCCCTACCCGGTGGCCTCCACGGGGACGCCCGTCAGGTCCACCTCGGCGATGCCGGCGTGGAAGCGCCCGTCCCCCGCGTCGACCAGATCCGTGATCCACACGATCCAGCTCTGGGAGGCGCGTTCGGTCTCGATGGGCACGATCTGGGGCGAGCCGCTGAAGGTGCCGGTGGCCACCACCGGGCGCTCCCCGCCATCGGCGACGGCCTGCACCTCGAAACTCGCACCGGGTGTGGGCGAGGTGATGGCGAGCGTCGTGAGACGCGCCGGCTGGGGCAGCCGCAGCAGCAGGCCCACGCCCTCCTTCAGCCCGCCGAAGTCGGCGGTGTCCTGGTATCGCTCGGTGAACCAGGCGGTCTCGGCGTCGCCGTCGACCACCAACTCGCGCTCATCGGGGTTCTCGGCGCCGTCGCCGCCCCCCTCGGGCGGGTCGATGTCGCGCACCGACTCGATGCGCAGCGCCATCGCATCCTCGTCCCCGGGGCCGTCGCCGGCCTCCTGATCCCCTCCCAGCAGCACCAGACCGCCGGCCGCCGCCCCGGCGAGCAGGAGCAGGGTGACCATCGTGGCGGCGACCCAGCGCCGCCGCCTTCGACGGCGACGGCGGGGCCGGCCGGCCGCGGTGGTCTGGTCGTCGTCCGGGTAGATCTCCGCCGGCTGGGCGACGGGCGACGCCGGCGCGCGGAAGATCGCGGTCCCCCCGCCGGCGTCGCCCGACTCCAGAGCGGTGGCCATCGCCGCGGCGCTGGGGTACCGGTCGGCCGGATCCTTCTGGGTGGCGCGCAGCACCACCTCCGCCATCCATTCCGGGACGTCCGCCAGCACCGTGCGAGGGTCGGGCGGGGGCTCGCTGCAGTGCTTCATCGCCACCGCCACGAAGCCCTCGCCCACGTAGGGGAGAGTGGCGGTCAGGCACTCGAACAGGACGATCCCCAGCGAGTAGACGTCCGAGAGGGCGTCGAGGGTCTTGCCGTTCGCCTGTTCGGGAGAGAGGTAATCGGCGCTGCCCAGGAGCATGTCCGTGCGCGTGAGGCCGGCCTCGTGCTCGCCCCCGACCATCCGGGCGATGCCGAAGTCGGCCAGTTTCGCGGCGCCGTCCTCGGACAGCAGGACGTTCTGGGCCTTGATGTCGCGGTGCACCAGCCCCTGACCGTGGGCGTAGGCCAGCGCCTGGGCCACCTGGGAGCACACCCGCGCGGCGCGCTCGGGTGCAAGCGGGCCCTCCCGCCGCAGGAGCGACTTGAGGTCCTCGCCATCCACCAACTCGAGCACCAGGTAGGGGCCGCCGCCGTCCTCGCCGCGGTCGAGCACGTGCACCAGGTTGGGGTGCGAGAGGCGGGCCACCATCAGGGCCTCGCGCCGGAAGCGCTCGCGGTGCTCCTCGTCGGCGACCAGGCCGGCGTGGAGACGCTTCACGGCGACCGGACGCGACAGGACGGTGTCGGTGGCACGCCATACCGCAGCCATCCCGCCGCGCCCGATGGGCTCGTCGAGGCGATAGCGCCCACCGAGGAGGGTCTCGGTCACCGGGTCAGGATACCCGCGCCGGTCCCTCCGGCAGGCGCCGGCCCACGGCGGCCTCACATCCGCCACCACTAGACTCGCGCGGATGGCGGTCCCTCAGACGGTGCTGATCGTGGAGGACGACGAGTCGATCTCGCAATCGCTCGGCTACGCCCTCGACCGGGCGGGCTTCCGGTCTCTGATCGCCGCCGACGGTGCGCACGGCCTGCGCCTGTTCCGCCGCCACCGGCCGGATCTTGTGATCCTCGACCTGATGCTGCCCCAGATGGATGGCTGGCGGGTCATCGAGGAGGTCCGCGCCGAGGACGCCCGGGTGCCGGTGATCGTCTGCAGCGCGCGCACCAGCGAGTACGACCGCGTGCACGGGCTCGATGTGGGCGCCGACGACTACGTGGTCAAGCCCTTCTCGATGAAGGAGATGGTGGCGCGGGTGAGCGCCCACCTGCGGCGCATCGAGTCGCTGCGCCATCCCGAGGGCGAGCGCGTCATCGAGGCCGGGCGGCTCGTGATCGACCCCGACCAGATCCAGGCCTTCGTGGACGGTGAGCCCATCGGTCTCACCCCGCGGGAGTTCGAGGTGCTGCACGTCCTGGCGCGCGCCCAGGGCAAGCCCCTGCAGCGCGAGCGCGTGTACCGCGAGGCCTGGGGCTACGAGATGGTCCGCGGCGATCGCTCCGTGGATGTCTTCGTCCGCAAGCTGCGCCAGAAGCTGAGCGCCGCCGTGCCCGAGACGACCTTCGTGCAGACCCACTACGGGGTGGGGTACCGCTTCGAGCCGGCCCCCGTGCAGGGGGCCGGCTCGGGCGGGTGAACCGCGTTCAGCCGGTGATGAAGCCGGTCTGATCGACGGCACGGAGCACCTGCGGCATGGTGGCGTAGCCACCGCGCGGGACCCCGTTCTGGAACGTCGTACCCTGGAACGCGTCCGGGGCCGGGCTCAGGTTCGGCACCAGGAAGCGGACCCAGGCGGCGTGGCGCGCCTCGACCACCAGCACGTGTGCGGCGATCAGGGTGAGACGCGGGTTGGACAGCCGGTACGACTGACCCAGGTATGCGGCCACGCCCGTGTCCTCAAGCACCACGGCCGTACGCAGGAACGAGTCCTGGCTGCCGGTCGTGTTCTTGAAGTCGAACCTCGGGCTCGACACGGCCGCCGAACCCAGCGCGTCGCGCAGGAACTCGACGTGGGCCGTCTCGTGGTTGCGCGCCGTGGTGGCGAAATCGAGGGCGTCGCCGCTCAGGGCGCCGCGGTTGACCGCCTCCACGTAGAACGCGGCCTCGAGGTACTCGAGGGTGAGGGCGAAGTTCAGGATCTCCTGGTCCTGCTGGGGGTTGGGACGGGCCTCACCCATGCTGGGCATCGCCAGCAGCGCGCCGCCACCGATGATGGCGCCGCCGCCGAGGGCGGCCGCGCGCAGCAGCTGCGCCCGGGTCTGACCCTCGCCCGCGGCGTCCTCGATGGCCGGGTTGCGGACGACGGCATCCGCTGCCTCGCGGATCGCGCCGTCGCGGTCGACCTGGTCAAAGGACAAGAACTGGTCGCTCATGGCGTCCTAACTGTCGCTGTCGGTGGACGGGCCCGTCCGTGGACCCGTTCATATGGGCCTTCGGGTGTCCTCACGAGGGGGATCACCCGGGGGTTCGCAGGGAACACGGACCGGGGGTCGCAGCCGGCGACGCACGCCGGCGCGGGGCTGCTACATTTCCCGCGCTCGTGGGGGGATGCCCGAGTGGTCAAAGGGAGCGGTCTGTAAAACCGCCGGCTCAGCCTACGGAGGTTCGAACCCTCCTCCCCCCATCGCCGCGGGTACCCGGCCCGCGCGCCCGGGGCTACCACCCGAAGCCCGGCCACGGTAAACTCCACCGCCGGTCCGGTGGTCCGCGCCGGCACCCGCCCAGTTAGCTCAGCAGGTAGAGCACTTCCATGGTAAGGAAGGGGTCAGCGGTTCGAATCCGCTACTGGGCTCTCTCGCCGCGCCGGCGAGTGCGGCGGAGTAGCTCAGCTGGTTAGAGCAGCGGAATCATAATCCGCGTGTCGGGGGTTCGAGTCCCTCCTCCGCTACCTCAAGAGAGCCCTGCAAGAGCGGGGCTTCTCGCTTCTCGGACTACTTTGGAAGTCAGGGATATTCGGCGAATGACAGCCACGCTGACAGCCACTTGGCCTCGCAGGGTCTTCGAGGCCGGCGTTGCCAGTCCTGGCGGTGCGAGCGCGATGGGGTGACTGGATCTAGCCCCCGAGCATGGCGTCGAGCTTGTCCGCAGCCTCGCGTTGCATGGAGGGCATGACGTGGCTGTAGGTGTCCATCGTGACCGCTATCTGGCTGTGCCCGAGTCGTTCCTGGACCACCTTCGGATGGACGTTCTGTGCGAGCAGCAAGGTCGCGGCGGTGTGGCGCAGGTCGTGGAAGCGGATTGGAGGCAGTCCGGCGCGCGCCAGCAGAGGCTTGAATGAGCGCCGGGTCAGGTTCTGCCCCTCGATCGGCTTGCCGACCGTGTTGCAGAACACCAAGTCCCAGTCGTGCCAGGCTGCGCCTACTGCCAGGCGCTCCTCCAACTGGCGAGAACGGTGGGCACGCAGCGCATCGACCGCCCGTGCCGGCAGGGTGACGACCCTGCGACCGCTCGCGGTCTTCGGCTCCGGGAACTCGAAGCCGTCGGGCCCCCGCATGAGCTGCCGTCGCACTCGGAGTTCGGCCGAACCCCAGTCGATATCGCTCCACTGGAGACCCAGCAACTCGCCCTGCCGCAGGCCAGTCGTTACGGCGAGCACGTACAGCGCATGGAGACGGTCCTGCTCCGCCTCGGCCAGCAGAGCTTCAACCTGGCCGAGGCTCAAGGGATCTATGCGATGCCGGGGCACACGCGGTGCGTCCACGGCTGACGCGGGGTTGCGCACCAGAAGGTTCCAGCGCACGGCCTGCTTGAAGGCGCTGTGGAGCACGGCGTGTACCTGCCTCACCGTGGAGGGGGCGAGCCCGGCACGCAGAAGGTCGCCGTAGAGGCCGGCGATCTGGTGCGGAGTCAGTTTGCTCAGCGTCGTCCGGCCGATGTTCGGCTCAACGTGGTTGGCCACGATGCCGCGATAGCGGCGGAGGGTGTTCGCGCGCACCTTGTGCTGGGCGACCGATTCCAGCCAACGATGGAGGTGCTGCGCCACCGTGTCCTTCTCTGCGAGCACGGGCAGGCCGAGATCCAAATCCCTCAGCACCTTCGTGAGCTTCTGCTGGGCCTCGCGCCGGGTGTGTCCGTAGACGTACTTGCGGTCGCGCTTGCCAGCCCGGTACCCCAGGCTCACGACCGCGACCCACCTCCCATCGGCACGCTTGTGGATCGAGCCCTCGTTCTGCCCCCGCTTCCTAGCGGCTATCGTTCGCACTCCGGTTTCGCGGCGACGCTTCCATGAGCAGCTTCCTTCGGGCTGAGTGGCAGTCGCGCGTGAAGGACTTGATCCCGGACTCGGTGTAGCGCCACTCCGGACGGTCCTGGCACCACTCGGAATTCCACACCGAGAGGCGCGTCTTCCACGGGAGGTCCTCCGGCTGCTCGGCCAAGAAGAGGGCGAGGTGGGTGGCCTTTTCCTGCAGTGGACGGAAGCGGCTGCCAAACGTCTTGTCACGGATTCGGCGGTAGTGATCGGCCACCTCGGCTGGGCGCAGCACAGGGTCGATCTCCAGAGTGATTCGCGCGGCAACAGGGACGGGCGGCGATTTCCGAACGCTTGACCGCACCATCGAGACGAGGGGAACGCTGTCGGTGAGAACGAAGGTCGTAGCTTGCCCCTTCTGCCACGCGTAGATCTTCGACAGGCGTTCGCTGATCAAGCGCAAGCGATCGAGCGGTGTGCCCTTCGCCGTGGGAACCCGTAGGACGAACGAAGAAGACGGTGCCACGTAGTCAAGTGTCCGGAACTCGATGCTTGCATCGCCGATCGGCCGCTCGGAGATCAAGACTGGCGGGTCGGTGTAGAGGCCGTGTGTGGACTCATCGAACCCGAGAGAAGCGTCGTCAGGGACGGGGACCGTAACCCACTTGGTGGGGGCAGGAGTCGCCATCTTCTGAGCGAGTATCCACTTCTCGGCACCGGTCGGAGAGAGCATCTGACCACCGAGCACGTCGGCGCGGAACGCGAGCACGTCGGGCTCTGCGGCGGCCTCCCTGGCGAGGAGGATCGACACGGCCTTTCGGCGCTGGGCGAGCAAGACCTTCCGCTTCTCCTCGGTCGCTGTTCCGCCGGTCGTGAGGCGTGATCGACGTCCCAGCATCGGTTCGCTCCGGTCGCTGCTCCCGCCGCCGGCGGCGATCACCTTGCGGGCTTCGTTGGCGATGTCGTGAGGCGAGAGGCCTTCGTCGTCGGAGCCGAGGGCTTCGTCGATGAACCATCTCTCCTCCAGGTACTCCCACGTGGCCTGGGGGATCGGTCCACCCATGATCTTCTCCGCCGCCTTCCGGAGGGTCGCGATGGCCGTGACGCGGTCCGGCAAGTCCGCCCCTTTCGCTGGATCATTTTACCGATACGATATCACCTAATCGTTACCGTATGGACCATGACGGTCCACATGGGTTAGGGAGGGACGAGATGGAGAAGCTCTTGCTGAGGGTGGGGGAGGCGGCGGAGATGGCATCGCTCGGCCGCTCGAAGGCGTACGAGATGGTCGCCACGGGCGAGTGGCCGTCGGTGACCATCGGTCGCGCGGTGCGGGTGCCTCTTGACGGACTGATCGATTGGATCGAGGAGCAGAAGCGCTCTAGCGAGCAGGCCCGCGGGCTGGACCGCGAGACGGCTTGATGGCTCGCGGTCCGAGGAGGTCGCGGTGAGCGACGCTGACTTCGGCCGCGCGTCCTGTCTCGCCGTCGTGGCGGCCATCGAGCGTGGTGAGCTCCACCTGGTCGACTTCGAGGACCTCGCGCCTCCTTGGTCGCGGATCGCTCAAGTCGCGAAGGAGACCGTGCCACTCCCCGCGGGTGGTGCGGTGGGGTTCGCCCGCACGCTGACACCCGGCTGGTGCAGGGACGCCCACGCCGGCGGCCCGGCGTGGGTCGAAGAGCGGTTCTGGAATGCCTTCCGCAACCTTGGGGGCGAGTCGACTGAGTACCTGGTTGATCATGCTCGCCTGATCGGTCAGCGCCTCCGCGACGGCGACTTTCTCGACGCTGCGCCCGCAGCACCTTCGCCTCTGGATCAACAGCGAGGGCAGCAGGAGGCCCACGGCGCTCGCGGCCTGCTCGTTCCATTGTCCAGAGTTGTTGAGGTCGACATCGAGTGGCTGTGGGATGGACGGCTCCCGTACGGCAACGCCGTCGTGATGGCCGGTGATGGCGGCACCGGCAAGAGCACCATCGCGCAGCACATCGCCGCCGGCGTGACGCGCGGTGAAGGGCCCTTCGGCGTCGTCCTCGACTGTCCGCGGGATGTGGTGATTCTCACCAACGAGGAGGACGCGGCGGCGGTCATCCGGCCGCGCATGCGGCTGATGGGTGCCGACCTCGACCGCGTGCAGATCCTGAACCCCGACCGCGCAGGGTCACTCACTCTGCCCCGCGACGGCGATCAGTTGGCCGAGTACTGCGACGCGCGTGCCGTCGGGCTGATCGTCGTCGACACCGGCCCGAGTTTCCTCGACCGTGGCCTCTCGAGTCAGCGAGAAGAGGACATCAGGGCGTTCCTGGTGCCGCTGCAGCGCATCGCTCAGCGGCACCGTGCCGTGGCGCTGGTGCTGTGCCACCTGAACAAGGCGACCGCCGCCAACAGCCGCCACCGCGTGATGGGCGGCGCGGCATGGGTGAACGCTCCGCGCTTGGTACTGCTTGTCGGCGCGCCTCCGGGGGCCGACCCGCGGGAAACCGGCGACCGGCTGCTGGCGGTCGAAAAGTCAAACCTGGGCGTCTACCTGCCGGCGGTCAGCTTCGCCTTGGTGTCGGCCACCGAGGATCACTCGCGGGCGGTTGTGCGCCTCGACGGGGACGACAGCCCACGCTCCGCCCTTGATGAGGCCGTGGACTTCTTGCGAGAGGAGCTGAAAGCCGGGTGGCGGCCGACCGGTGAGGTCAAGCGCGCCGCGGCTGAAGCCGAGATCGCGTGGCGGACGGTCGAACGGGCCAAGCCTCACTTGGGCGTCACGAGTAGGCGCATCAGCGACGGCAACGGTGGCGCTGGGACGTGGATGTTGGGGCTCCCTGCCGACCCGCCCGGCAAGGCCGCCAACCTGCCCGGCGATCCGTCAAGCGAGGGGCCTTGGCGGTCTTCCGAAAACCCGCATGAAAACGGAGATCCTCGGGACGACGCTGGCGCAAGGCCGCCAGCGCACGGAAATGGCGGCCTTGCCGACGAAGGCGACCCGAGCCTCTCCCAAGACGACGTCATCCAGAGGGTCCTCGACGCCTTCCCGGGGTCGTTCGAGGAGCCCCCGCCCCACGCCGGATCCAGCGCCGGCGTGCCGTACACCCACCCTGACTTGGAGAACTGGCGCGACCTGCTCCGGAACGGCCGGCGGCGATGAAGGCCGCAGCCAACCCGGCGGATGACTTCATCCGTGCCGTCGCCGAGATGGCCGCCGGCATCGTGCACGAGCGGCTCGTCGCGCGCGGGCCCAACGAACCGTCGCCGGAGTCGCCGTACGTGACAGCCGAGGACGCCGCCGACCTGCTGCGCACCAGCCGCCGCCGCGTCTACCGGCTCGTCCACGAGGGCCGCCTGGAGGGCGTGAAGGACGGCTCCAGGCTGCTGATGGTGCGGGCGTCCATCGATCGTCACCTGCGGGCCTCGGGTGAAGGCGACGAGTGAGATGACCCATCCGACTCGTGGTGGCGCTCCGAACCCATCCGACCCTCGCCGCTGTTCGGCGACCGTCCGGCGCACCGGTGAGCGTTGCCGTTCGTGGGCGGTAGGCGGCAGCAACGTGTGCCGCATGCACGGCGGGGCGGCTCCTCAAGTCCGCCGGAAGGCCAACGAGCGTGTGGCGCGTGAGACGGCGCTGGAGCAGGGGCGGCGTCTCGGCGGGGTGGTTGATGTCGACCCCCATGAGGCGATCCTGAGCGCGCTGCAGGAGGCGGCAGCCAACGTGGCCGTGCTCCGCGCGCTGGTCGCCGGCTGCGAGGTCGATGAGCTTCCTGCCGGCACCCTCGGCATGTATGAGGACGAGCGAGAGCGGCTGGTCAAGTTTTGCCAAGCTCGCCCTCGACGCCAGGGTGCCGGAGCGCCGCGTGTGGGTCGCCCAACAGCAGGCCCATCAGCTGGGGGCCGCGTTCGATCGAGCACTTGACGCGCTTGCCAACGACATCCCGCCGACCACGCGCGAAGCGCTGCGCCGCGCCCTGGGGGCCGAGCTACGCGCGGTCGTCCGGGAGAACGAGCACGCCAAGCAGCGGGACGTGTCGGCCCTAGACGTACGCGTAGATCGGTGGTGAGCCTATGCGCCCTGGTCTCCCTGCGGGGTGCACTGGAGGTCGTCGCGGTCGCGAAAGGCCTCAGCATGGGGGATATCGCGGTCCTCTCCACTCAGCACGAGCCGCTCCGGTTGGACACGGAGGCCGGCTATCGCGACGGCCGGTGGTTCGCCGAACAGACAACGGCCATCGTGGGCGAGCGGCCCATCCACCTGCGTGCCTTGCACTACGCGCTGTTGGCCAGACGGAGCCCGACGACAAGGCCGCAAGACAACATCGACGAGGACTGGCGCTGGCTGCAAGGGCACGCCGCGAAGGCCGCCGGGTGGCTCGGGGTACATCGACTTCGCTCCGATTGTCGACGCCCGGAACCCCGCGCCGAGCATGCGGTGGGCAGCCGAGAGACCGGGCCGTCCACCAATTCGATAGTTGGTCCGCCACTAGGATGGGCGCTGAGCGGCTCTGCCGGGATCCGAAGGGCGTACGACCGAGCGGTCAACGCAAGAGGGAAACTCCGGGACACCACTTACGAGGACGATCCTATGGCAGATGACGCGACACCCCCGGACGTCCTCTCAGTGAGCGGTGAATGGCTGTCGACCAACGAGATCGACATGGACATCGCCGCGATCCAGGACGAGGGCGTCCGGCGACGCATCGCGAAGGCGTTCGATCGCCTTCGCGGCAGGGCTGAATACGGCCTGGTGTTCGAGAAGCACAAGCCGGAGTCCGTCGTCCTCCATGGTCAGCAGGTGCGCGAAGACCGGTACGCCACATTGCGCGAGGATCCAGGGCCGAGGAATGCATTCCGCGTCGTAGCAATCGACAACGAGAAGGCAACCCTCCAGCCAGTGAACGAGCACTTTCGTGCCGTCGGCGAGCAGACCACGAAGATCGTCAGTGAGCTAGTTCCCCTCGCGCGGTTCGGGGACCCGATCTTCCCCGGGCTCGAACAGACCGGCGACGTTCGCGGCGCAGTCGACGAGGACGGCAATCCGACCAAGCCGTTCCACACCGTCATAAACGGGGAGAACTTCCACGCGCTCGAGACTTTGCTTTATGGCTACGAGGGACAGGTCGACTGCATCTACATCGACCCTCCGTACAACTCCGGTGCGCAAGACTGGAAGTACAACAATGACTACGTCAACAGGGACGACGTCTACCGGCACTCCCTGTGGCTGTCGTTCATGGAGAAACGCCTGAAGCTGGCGCGGCGGCTCCTGAACCCGGACGACTCCATCCTCATCGTCACGATTGACGAGAAGGAGTTCCTGCGACTCGGACTCCTTCTAGAGCAGATCTTCAAAGGCTGTCCGATCGCGATGGTGACAAGCGTCATTAGTGCGAAGGGCGCAGCTCGCCAGCGCAGCTTCTCGCGGGTCGAAGAGCACATCTTCTACGTGCTCATTGGGGAGGCTGCGATCGTGCATGGCGCGAGCAACATGCTCCCGCACTACTCGGCCTCCGACGAAGAGGAGGACGCAGACGATGGAGATGAAGAGGAAGCACTGCCCAGGCCGATCGAATGGCTGGGGTTGCGCCGGCGCGAACCGACCAGCAAGCGTGGTGCACGACCCAATCAGTTCTATGGAATCTTCGTAGACGAGGAGACCGGCCGCTTACAGTCAGTCGGCGAGGCACTCGATGACGACGTAGACCGTCACACGGTCAAGCCCCCGAAGGGAGCCGTGGCAATATGGCCGCTCGACTCCAAGGGGCGCGAGACGCTCTGGGGGCTGACCCCAGACGTCCTGCGAGCTAACTGGGCGAACGGATATGTCCGAGTCAGCAACTGGAAGCCGGCCGAGAAGAGGGGCACGGTGCAGTACCTGACGACCGGGACCATCGAGAAGATCAATGATGGGCGCATCACTGTCACCGGGCACGCGGATGATGGGCACGTGGAAGGGCACGTGAACGGTGATGTCGAAGCCGCTGTTCGTCCGAAGAGGGTCTGGCACCAGAAGTCCCACAACGCCGAGACCGGCGGAACCAACGTCCTAGAGAAGATAATCCCCGGCAGGCGTTTCGATTACTGCAAGTCGCTTTACGCCGTGGAGGACACGGTTCGCTTCGCGGTCGGCTCGAAGAGGGACGCGCTCATCCTCGACTTCTTTGCCGGCTCAGGCACGACCACGCATGCAGTCATGCGGCTGAACAGACAGGACAACGGCCGCCGCCGCTCCATCCTCGTGACGAACAACGAGGTGTCTGTGCGAGAACAGGAAGCGCTGATCGCGGAAGGGCTGCACCCAGGCGACGACGAGTGGGAAGAACTTGGCATCTGCGAGCGCATCACCAAGCCGCGTATACGGGCCGCCATTAGCGGCCGCACACCGGAGGGCGTGGAGATCAAGGGCAAGTATGAGATTCGCGGCGCAGATGTGCCCGACCCGTTCCCGATCAAGGACGGATTCGAAGAAAATGCACGGTTCTTCAACCTCACCTACCTGGACCCAGAAGTTGTCGAGGCGAAGCAAACGTTCGAGCAAATCGCACACCTGCTCTGGCTGATCGGCGGCGCTGAAGGACCTGTGATCGAGAAAGAGCCACGAAGCGGGTGGGCGCTCCCGGACGGGGCGACGTACGGCGTCCTGTTCCGCAACAAGGGCCGAGCCGCGTTTGCCGAGGCTTTGAGGTCTCGTACCGAGGCGGGCGATCCGCCACGGCGCGTGTTCATCGTGGCCGACTCGACCGACGAGTACCACCGGAGTCTGGAAGAGCTCGGGGCGGACCCGGTCCACACTACGCGGCTCTATCGGAGCTACCTGAAGAACTTCCGCACAAACGTGGTCGACCTGAAGGAAGAGCTGTGAAGGTCCCGCTGAAGAACTTCCAGAAGAAGGCGGTCCGCCGGATTCTGAAGTCGCTCGACGACGCGTACGACATCTGGGACGACGACGCCGACCACTCGGTCGTCATCCTCGACGCTCCAACCGGCTCCGGGAAGACCGTGATGGCCACCCAAGTGATCGAGGGGCTCCTCGACGGCAGTGATCAGGCCCAGGAGCGGCCCACGCTGCGAGTCTTGTGGGTCACCGACAGCCCGGCGCTGAACCGACAGTCGGCGGACAAGATGGACCGCTACGGCGACCACCTCTCATATGGCAAGAACCTGGTAGTGATCGACGAGACGTATGACGAGGAGGTCCTCGCGTCCGGGACGGTCACATTCGCCCACATCCAGCAGTTGACATCGTCTGCATCGTCGTGGTGGCCAAACGAGTCGAAGGGCAAGAAGAACGCGCTCTGGCACGCCATCGCGAAGGCGGTGCGCGACCACGGCGAGGACTTCCTGCTCGTGATCGACGAGGCACACAAGGGCATAGGTAAGGAGAAATCGAGCGGCGACCGGGAAACGATCATCAAGACCTGTCTGGAGGGCGGGACGAACCTCTACGACGGCGCGATGCATCCGGCTGCGCCGGTGGCGCTCGTGATGACAGCAACGCCGAAGAACTTCAAGGACGCGATGGTGGCGACCGACCGTCGTACTCCCGAGGAGAAGGTCGATGTCCGGGAGGTCCAAGACGAGGGCCTATTGAAGCCGCGAGTCCGCGTCGAGTTTGCCGAGGAGAATCAGAAGGCCCACCACACGCTCTTGGAGTCGGCCACTGAGGATTTGCACCGCTCCCAGGGGTGGTGGCAGGAAGCCAGGGACGGGGGTTTCCAAGACGTCCAGCCGGCGCTCGTCGTCCAGGTCGAGAACTCGATCTCAAAGGCCGAGCTGGGCGAGCGGATGAAGACCATCTCGGACAAGTGGAGCGAGCTGACTGGTGCCGCGTTACCGGAGAACGCTTTCGCCCACGCCTTCGGCGACGACGGGAACATTGAGACCGGTGGCAGGATGCTCAAGAAGGTCGCAGCTGAGCAGATCGAGGCGGACACTTGGATCCGAGTGGTCTTCTTCAAGGAGGCGCTGACCACCGGCTGGGACTGCCCGCGCGCCGAGGTGATGGTGTCGCTGCGTCCGGCGAAGGACGCGACCACGATCGCGCAGCTGGTCGGACGAATGATCCGCACGCCGGGTGCGACGCATGCGCCGGACCCTCGTTTGGAAAGCGTGATGCTCTACCTGCCGTACTACTCGCAGGTGGAGGTTAAGAAGGTCGTCGACGAGATCGCCAAGGACACCGAGGGCGCTTCGGCCATCGAGCTGTCCAGCGAGCCGACCGAAAAGAACCCGAACGTTTCCGACGAGGTCTTCAACAAGATCAATGGGCTTCCGAGGTACACCAAACCGAAGCAGGACTACCCGGACGACGTCGAGCGTGCCTCCGACTTGGCGGAGCGCTTGGTCGACAGGAAGATCGTCAGCGTCGCCGAGGACGCGGACACTCCCGAGGACGTGCTGCGGGGCGTGCTCGTCGGGGAAATGCGACGCGTCGACGGTGCGAACAAGAAGCAGGTCGACCGGCGTGCGAAGGACCTCCTGGAGATCGACACACACCGGCGCGACTTCCAGTACGCCGGCGCGGGCGGGGACGACGCCGAGGAGGGGGAAGGCAGGAGCAAGGCGGTTCACCTCCGGGACCTAGACGGGTACTTCGAGAACGCGAAGCGCCGCCTCCCCGGCGGCACCGGCTCCTGGTACTACGACGCGCTCATCGCGGACGGCGTGCCCGGCAGAAAGGCGAAGACGCGCGTCGCGGCAGTAGCGGAGATCGCCGACATCAAGAAGCTGCTAAATGACCTCGCGGTCGGCCAGATCGAGGAGATGCAGAAGGACTACGAGGACCGCGTCGAGAACGCCGGCCTGTCCGAGCAGTTCAAGGCGATCTGGTACCCGGCCACGAAGCCGGTCGACGGGGAGCTGGTGCTCACGAATCCCGGACGTGTGGCGACGCAGAAGGCCCGGAAGAACGGGACCGAGGTCGAGATCACCAACTACCCGCGCTTCGTAAAGCACGTTTGGGCGTTCGAGGAGAATCGCGATTGGTTCTACGCCGGGAGCGGCAACAGTTGGGAGGACGCTGCGCTTACGCTCGAGCTGGCCGACGATCGAGGCGTGGTCGGGTGGTATCGGAACCCGAACTCCGGGAAGGCGGCACTGTCAGTGCCGTACTACCAGGGCACGGGGAAGAAGCGACAGCTGAAGCTCCTACATCCGGACTTCATCTTCGTCCGAGAGATCGACGGCGAGTTGGTGGTCGACATCATCGACCCCCACCTCGACCACGGCGACTCCCGTGACAAGTGGCTAGGACTGGCCCAGTACGCGGCTGATCACCCCGACCTGATCCGGCGGGCGATCGCTGTGATTCGGATCGGCGAGACCGACTGGGGTCTGGACCTGGCGAAACAGTCAGTTCGCGAAGGCCTCGAGAACACTGACGTATCCCTCGAGGACCTGTTCCAGAACGAAGGGCACCGGCGCATTCAAGGCTGATGGGCGGGGTTGCTCCGGTCGAGGGGTGGATGAAGCCTAGTGGAGGTATCTCGAAGAGGCATTCGGGATGCGCGCGAAGCGTGTTTTCGCATGCGTCGCTGGGGAATGCGCCGCCGCGGGCGCGTCCCAGGCCCGCGGAAGAGTTGATTCGGCCGATCGAAACACTCGCAGGACTGGTCAGGCAACCGCGCTGTTCAGGGATAGGCGCGAGCGGTTTCGATTAGGGAGCCGTGGGGGCACGTCACACGCACTCGTACCGCCTTCGCCGCGACACCGATGACAGCCAACCTGACAGCCAAGACCGCGATGCGCGGCAACACCAAGGGGACGCCTTGCACCGTCGGATCCCGCTGTGACCGACTTGATGGCACGCCATGGATCCGAGCGGACAAAGAGCCCAAGAAATCATAATCCGCGTGTCGGGGGTTCGAGTCCCTCCTCCGCTACCCGTGAAAGCCCCGGCACGCGGGGCTTTCACCGCTGTGAAGCCGGGTCGGCAGGGCCGGGTCCGGCCGTCCCGAGCATGTGAGCGCCGGTTGAGGACCTGCCCCCTCCCGGACGTCAACGGATGACGACCGGCGTCCCGATCCGCACCAGGTTGTAGAGCCACCGCGCATCGCGGTCGTACATGCGGATGCACCCGTGCGAGGAGCGCCGGCCGACGGTCTCGGGCTCGGGCGTGCCGTGGATGCCGATCGCTGGCGAGTCGATGCCGATCCAGCGGGTGCCAAGCGGGTTCTCGGGACCCGGCGGGATCGGTCCGATGCCCTCTGCCCAGCGCGAGTCCGGGGGGTTCCATGTGGGGTTGCGCTCCATGTTGACCACGCGGAACTGTCCGGCGGGCGTCGGATGCGACGCCATGCCGACGCCCACGGGCATCGTGCGCATCCGCTCGGCGGCGCGGTAAAGGTGCAGCTGGAAGGCGCTGCGGTCGATCACCACGGCGAAGCCGACGCGCGTCTCCGGGATCACCCGCCGCGTCGGCAGGCTCACGCTCTCCGAGGTGCGGTGGATGATCGCCCGCGCCGCGACCCGCGTGGCCGCGGGCTGACGCAACTCGTGGCCGATGCGCGGCTGGGTGATCCGCGGCACGCCATCCTCGAAGACCCGCCGCGCGTCGCGCGCCTCGGGGGCCACCCGCCCCTCGTGCCAGTCCAGGATCCGCCGCACGCGCTGTCCGTTGATGCGTTCGCGCAACGGCACGTCGACCTGGCGCAGCGGTTGGGTTCGGCCGAAGTTCATGGCGCCGCGCAGCGCGTAGTCGACCTCGGCCACGTAGCCGGCCAGCGCCGGGTTGACCGTGAAGTCCCGGTCGTCGATGCGGAACTCGATGCGCTCTCGGCGCGGTGCCACGTGCTCGCGGAGCACTTTGGCGCGCGCCTCCATGCGGGTGAGCCCGGCCACGTCGATGCCGGAGATCGTCACGCCTTCGGCGATATGGCCGGCGGCCGGCGGGCGCAGGTCGGGCGTGTCCTGCGCGTGCGCGGTCGCAGCGCCCACCGCGACGGCCACCGCCGTCGCCACGACCGCCAGACGGCGTCCGGCGGCCGTGCCCGATCGCGGGCCGCCCCGGTGCGCCGGCGGGGCGGTCGCAGTCATCTCCGATCGTCTCATGGTGAGTGCATTCCCTCGGCTCCGACCCTGCAAACGGCGGCCGGTCGCATCCCGTCCGCACCGGCCACCCATCGGTGACGGGCGTCGCGCGCCGGAGGGGCGGCGTCGCGCGCGGCGTGATGTCCGCACGGCGATGGCACAGCCAGATGTCCTCGATGAGGCCGTGGCTCTCGCTGACTCCCTGCGCCGAATCAGGCCCGAGTCGCTCGTCGAGCTGTGGCCGGTGATCCTCATGACGCGATATGCATACCCGGTGACGTGGGCTGCCTACCGGCAACGCCCGGGACTCAACGCCTCGACTAGGACCCGCGGACGACCCGCCGCCTCCAGGCTGGTCCCTTCCCCGCGCGCGCGGACCTGGCCCCACCCGGTCCAGCCAAGACCCACGACGGTCGCCATGTCGGGGGTCAATTCGCACCGCGCGCCTCGCCTTGGCCGCCGAACGTCATGTTCCTGGCCAGCGCTCCCGGGGCTCGACAAATCATGATCCGCATATGTCCCGCGTCGCCGCCGCTACAGAGGCAGCGGCCCGCCTGCCGCGGCGACGACGGCCCCGGCGGCGGCCGCCGCCAGCAGCACCGGCACCACTCCCACGCGCAGGGCCAGCAGGACGGCGCCCCCGGCCAGCACCGCCCACTGCCACCCCTCGCCCAGCGCCAGCGCCAGGGGTACGGCCGAGCCCAGGATGGCGCCGATGGCCGCCGGCCCGGCGCCGCCCAGGAAGGCGCGCGGGCGCGGATCGGTCCGCATCGACTCGAAGCGCCGTGCGCCGAGGGTGATGAACCAGAACGAGGGGGCGAACGCGATGACGGCGGCCAGCAGCGCGCCGACCAGGCCCGCGGCCGCGTACCCCACCACGGCCACGGTCTGCACCACGGGGCCCGGGGTGGCCTGGCCCAGGGCGACGGCGTTGAGGAACTCCCCGTCGCTCATCCAGCCGTGCTGGGCCACGGCGTCGGCCTGCATCAGGGGCACGATCACGAAGCCGCCGCCGTAGGACAGGGCGCCCACCTTCAGCGAGGTCCAGGCCAGGCTCAGCAGCGTCGCGGCGCCGGCGCCGGCGCCCAGCACCACGGCCAGCGGCGCGACCAGGGTGGCGAGTCCCGCCGGGCGCAGGCGCACCACCAACTCCACCGCGCCCGCGCCCAGCAGCACCAGCACCAGCCACGGGCCCACCAGGATCGTGGCCACGGCGCCGGCCACCAGGTACCCCGCCCATCGCCACCGCGCGGCTGTGTCGCCCGCGCGCGACCAACTGGCCGGCACCAGGTCGCCGCCCGCCCGGACGGCGACGGCGGCCACCACCGCACCCGCCCCGGCCGCGAGCCCCAGCACCACCGCCGGCGGGCCGCCCAGGAACAGCGCCGCCAGGGCGATGATCGCCACCAGGCCCGGGAGGATGAATGCCAGGCCGCCCAGCAGCGCTCCGCGCACCCCGGCGAGTCGCCAGGCGCAGTAGATCGCCAGCTGGGTCGAGGCGGGACCCGGGAGCAGGTTGGTGGCGGTCACCCCATGCTCGAAGTCCTCCTCGTCCAGCCAGCGCCGGCGGCGCACGCACAGCTGGCGCAGCATCGCGATGTGCGCCGGCGGGCCGCCGAACCCGAGGCACCCGATGCGCCCCCACTCGCGCAACACGGTGGCCATGGCCGGACCGCGCTCGCGCCCGGCGCCCCTCCCCCCGGTCACCCGGAGGGAGAGGGGCGGGGGCGGCGCCCGGTGATCAGAGGCCGATGCCGCTGTTGAAGGTGCTCCACTCGCCGCCGGGGACCTTCACCCCGATCCCGGCGGCCACGCGGCTGCCGAACGCGGCGTCGCACAGGGCGAAGTGCTGCACCATGGCCTCCTTGATGTGCTCGTCGCACTCGCTCAGGAGGGTGGTCAGGTTGAGCACCAGATCCTCGCGCTCCCAGTCGGGCATGGTGCGGTACCGCTCGCCGGCCTGGGCGTAGTTGTTCTGGCGGCTGAGCTTCTGGCGCACCAAGGGCCCCTCGATGTGCGGCTCGTAGGCCGGCCCGCCGGCGGGAGCCTCGGCGGGGCCTCCCAGCGTCGAGGGCTCGTAGTTGACGTGCGGGTTCGTGTCGCCCGTGCCGTCCACGTGGTAGGCCATCTGCCCGTCGCGCTGGTTGGTGTTCACCGCGTTCACCGGCTGGTTGACCGGCAGTTGCAGGTAGTTCGGGCCCACGCGGTACCGCTGGGTGTCCGAGTAGGAGAACGTGCGGCCCACCAGCATCTTGTCGTCGCTGAACTCGAGGCCGTCCACCAGCACGCCGGTGCCGAAGGCCACCTGCTCGTTCTCGGCGAAGTGGTTGCTGACGTTGCGGTCCAGCACCATCCGCCCCACCGGCAGCAGCGGAAAGGCGTCCTCGGGCCAGGTCTTGGTGTCGTCCAGCGGATCGAAGTCGAGCTCGGGGTGCTCATCGTCGCTCATGATCTGCACCCGCAACTCCCACTCCGGGAGGTCGCCGCTCTCGATGGCCTGGTAGCAGTCCATGCTGGCGTGCCCCAGTTCGGTGGCCTGGATGGCGTCGGCCTGGGCCTGGGTGAGGGACGCGATGCCGGCCTTCGGCTCCCAGTGGTACTTCACCAGGACGCCCTCGCCCGCGGCGTTGACCATGCGGTAGGTGTTGACGCCGAAGCCCTGCTGCTGGCGGTAGTTGGCAGGGATTCCGCGCGGCGAGAAGAGCCAGGTGAGCATGTGCATCGACTCGGGGGTCTGGCTCATGAAGTCGAAGATGCGGTTCGGCTCCTGGCGGAAGGTCACCGGGTCGGGCTTCAGCGAGTGGATCACGTCCGGGAACTTGATCGCGTCGCGGATGAAGAAGACCGGCAGGTTGTTGCCCACCAGATCCCAGTTGCCGTCCTCGGTCTTGAACTTGACCGCGAACCCGCGTGGGTCGCGGGCCGCCTCGCTCGAGTCGCGGCCGCCGATGACCGTCGAGAATCGGACCACCACCGGGGTGCGCGCGCCCTTCTCCTGGAACAGCTTCGCGCGCGTGTAGGTCGAGGCGGGCTCGTCGCCGATGGTGCCATAGGCCTCGAAGTGGCCGTGCGCCACGAAGCCGCGCGCGTGCACCACGCGCTCGGGGATGCGTTCACGGTCGAAGTGGCTGATCTTCTCGAGGAACTGGTAGTTCTCGAGCGTCGCGGGGCCACGATCCCCCACGGTGCGCTGGCTCTGGTTGTCAGAGACCGGATGGCCCTGCCGTGTGGTGAGGTTGCGTCCCTCGTCGCCCATGCGTGTCCTTTCACCTCGATGACCGGGTACCGACACTGGCACAGGCCGGCCTCAACTCCGAGGATCTGGGCACCGACGGGCCTTTGCACGCGGCCACCCACCGGTGCCGGCTCGAAGTACGATGGCTGGAGTGCCCCCTCCAGTCGCGGTCATCGGCGCCGGCCTGCTCGGCCTGACTAGCGCACTGCTGCTGGCCGAGGACGGTCACCGCGTGGAGGTCTTCGACCGCCACCCCCGGCCGTGGTCCGGCGTCAGCGCCATCAACGAGGGCAAGGTCCATCTGGGCCCGGTCTACGCCCTGGGCGACGAGCGCACCGCCGCCGTCATGCTCCGCGGCGCGCTGGCGTTCGCAGCCACCATCGAGCGCGCCCTCGCCCGCAGCGTCGACTGGGACGCCCTGGCCGGCGACCCGTTCGAGTACCTCGTGATGCCGGACGGCCTGGTGGGGCCCGAGCGGCTGGCGGCCCACTACCGCCGCCTCGACGCGCTGCTGGGCGACCTGGGCCCGGCGGGCGTTCGGCCCCGGTATCTGGGGCGTCCGCTGACCAGCGTCATCGATCCGGTGCCCCGCGTCGACCCGGCCACCGGGCTGCCCGCCTTCCGGTCGCACGAGCGGGCCGTCGACGTGGTCCTGCTGGGCGCGCTGCTGGTGGACGCCGCCCGCGCGCACCCCGGCATCCGCATGCGCCAGGGCGCCCGGGTGACCGGGGTCGATGCGACCTCCGGTCGCCTGGTCGCCGATGCATCCGGCGATGGGGGCCGCCACGGCCCGTTCGCCGCCATCGTCAACTGCGCCTGGGAGGGGCGCTCCCGCATCGCCCGGGCCGCGGGCGCCCCGGACGGCCCCGTCCAGAACGTGCGCGTCAAGTCCATGGTGCGCCTGCGCCCGGTGGACGGCGCCCGCACGGTCACCCTGGTGCAGGGGCCGTTCGGCGACGTGGTGGCCCACCACACCCACACCTACGCCTCGTGGTACCCGGTGGGCCGCATCCACCAGGAGACGGCGCGGCACGTGTCGCCCACGGCGCTGCGCGCCGCGGTGGAGGCCGGCGCCTCGCGCGAGTTGGCCGAGGGGCAGGTCGCCGCACTGCAGCGGCTGGGCCTGCTGAGTTCGTCCGAGGAGATCGTTGCCAGCGGGGCCGGAGTGATCCTGGGCGACGGCGAGCACGACATCGACGATGCGGGCTCCGGGCTGCACCGCCGTGCCCGGTTCGGGGTCGACGCGCACCGACGCCTGCTGACCCCGCGCAACTACAAGCTCACCACCGCCCCGCTGGCGGCACGGGTGGTGTCCGACCACGTGCGGGAACTGGTGCATGGCTGAGGCCCTCGCCACCACGGTGGCCATCCCTCTGCACCGCGGCCTGCCCTGGGTGGATTCGGTGGTGGGCAACATCGCCCGGTTGCGCGGCCACGCGCGCCTGATCGTCTCGGACGTGCACGAGCACGACGGGGCCCTGGAAGAGGTGCGCCGGCGGGTGGATGCCGGCCCCGATCTCATCCTGGTGGGCCGGCGCGACCTGGCCGCCGGCTGGGTCGCGCACTGCAACGACCTGCTGGCGCGGGCCACCACCCCGCTGTTCATGTGGCTGCCCCAGGACGACGAGATCGACGCCGGCTGGATCGCCCGCTGCGAGGCCGCGCTCGGCGCCCACCCGGCCGCCGTCCTGGCCCACGGCGTGCTGGTGGGCGTGGACGCGGAGGGCCTGCAGCACCGGGGCGAGGTGATCGCGCCGTCCGGGCACCTGGCCGATCCCGCCCTGGACGGGCGACTCCACGCCGCCGGGCGGTTCCTGGTCGACGCCCCCGCCCCACTGGGGATCGCCTTCCGTGGGGTGTTCCGGCGCGAGTGGGCGTGCCCGCTGCCGGCGGGCGACGCGGACGGGGAGTGGGGCGACCTGCTGTGGGCGCTCGCCATGCTGCTGCGCGGGCCGTTCGTGGAGGCGCCCGGTGCCGCCTACCGCAAGCGGTACCGCCCGGACGGCGAGCACACCTGGTGGACGCCCACCGCCCGCCCCCCGGGCCTGGTGCCCGCGGTGCTGCGGGCGCTGGTGGATGCCGGCCCCGCCGAGCACCTGCCCGCGGCGCTCGCCGCGCTCTGGGCCGGCGACCGGGAGGCGCGCATCGCATCGCTCGACTGGGCCGAGGAGTGTGCAGCCGTTGCGGGACGGTCCCTCGAGGAGACCCACCGGGCCGCCGGCGAGGTCTACGCGGTGGCCGTGGAGGCCGCGCAGCGCGCCGCCGCGCTGGAGCGTCAGGCGGGCGAGGACCGGGTCGCGCTGGTCCAGGCTCAGGAGGCCCTGTCGAGGGCCGAGGCGCAGCGCACCGCCGCCGCGGCCGGCGCGCAGGAGATGCAGGCAGCGCTCGTCGCGGAGCGCGAGGCCCGTGAGCGCGCCGAGCGGGCGGCGTCCGAGGCCCGGTCCGAGCACGCGAGGCCGGCGGCCTCGCTCTCCTGGCGCCTCACCGCGTCCGTGCGGCGTCTGGCCGCCCTACGCCGGCGCTCCTGAGGCGGCGGCCCGGTGCCCTACGGCGACCAGGCCCCGTCGCGCAGCACCACCCGCTCGACCCCGGCCCGGTCGACGCCCAGCACCGTCACCCCGGGTCCGCCGATCATGAAGTCGATGTGGATCTCGCTGTCGTTGATCCGGCCGGCCTCATCGTCGCCCGCGCCCTTCGGGTAGCCGGCGCCCAGGGCGATATGGCTGGCGGCGTTCTCGTCGAGCAGCGTGTCGAAGTACACCGTCCCCAGGGGTCCGATGCGCCCGCTGCCGTCGACCAGGGCCACCTCGCCCAGCCGCGCGGCGCCCTCGTCCACCGCGGCCCGCCGTCGCAGTACCTCGGCCCCGCGGTCGGCCTCGATGCGCGTCGCCCGGCCGCCCTCGAACGTGACCCGCAGCCCCTCGACCACCGTCCCGCCCACATCGAGCGGACGGGTGGAGGCGACCACCCCGTGGGTACGCCCGGGATCGGGGGTGGTGAACACCTCCTCGGTGGGGATGTTCGGCAGGTGGGGCAGGCCGTCCCTGCGGGCGTCCCCGCCGCCCACCCAGCGCGAGCCGGGCAGCAGGCCCACGGTCAGGTCGGTGCCCGGCCCCACGAAGCGCAGGGCGTCCAGCCCGCGCTCGTCCAGGCGCCGCGCGGAGGCCTCCAGTTCGGCGCCCCGCGCCGCCCACGCGGCGGCGGGGTCGTCCTCGTCCAGCCGGCAGATGTGCGCGATCTCGTCCCACAGGCGCGCCAGGGCGACGGCCGGGTCCAGGTCGGGGAACACCACGCCCGCCCACGCCGGGGTGGGGCAGGGCACCACCGTCCAGTTGATCTTCGCCGCCATCACCGCCTCGATCCCCTCGCGCACGGCGGGCAGGCGGTCCCGGCCGGCGCGCACCGGGTCGACGTCGTCCATCAGGCCCGGATGGGTCGGCCCGGCAAGGGCGATGGCCGCCGCGGCCATGTCGCCCAGCGCCGCGGCCCGCATGCCGAGCCACGGAGGGACCCAGTCGAGCGTCTCCTCGTCGGCGTGCAGCAGGCGCTCGCGCTTCACGACGGGGTCGAACCACGCCACATCGACATAGCGCGCACCGGCCCGGTAGGCCTCGTGTGCGATCGCCCGCACCAGGTCCTCCTGTCCCGGGCGGCAGCCCACCGAGACCACCTGGCCGTGCTGGACGCTCGCCCCGGTCACCACCGCGAGGCGCGCCAGCCGGGCGAGGTGGTCCGAGGGGGCGGTGCTCACCCCCTCAGACTACCCGCGCGCCGCCGGGGCCGGCGGGCGCGCTCAGGCAGACAGCGAGGCCGTCACCAGCAGCGGCCCCTCGGGGGCGGTGGTGCTGGTGGGGGGCTGTGCGGTGATGCCGATGGCGTCGGCATCCGCGGCGTTGCGCGCCACCACCACGGCCTGCCCGGAGGCGTCGGCGCTGAAGGTGCCCGCCGAGGTGGGGATGCCGCCGTCGATGGTCCACAGCTGGTACGCCATGCCGTCTGGCAGCGGTCCGAGGCCCTGGAGTTGGAGGACGACCTGCCCCTCGGACTCCACGAACACCACGCGGCCAGAGATGCCGGGCGCGGCGTCGCTGCCCGACACGTCGGCGGAGACGATCGGCGCCGGCGCCGGCTCCTCGGTCTGCAGGGCGACGTTCCAGGTCAGCAGTCCGGCCGCAAGGGCGGCGAAGCCCACCGCCGCCGCGGGCCAAGGGCGCAGCATCGATGCCCACCATGAGCGCGAGCGCTCGCCCGCGCCGCGGGAGGGCCCGGCGCGCCGGGCGGCCGCCTCGTCGCCGGCCGGCCCGCTCTCGGCCCCGGCCACGGGCTGCGTCTGACGGGCCGCGGCCTCCGCGCGCACCTCGTTCATGATCCGCAGGCGCAGATCGGGGGACGGTTCCAGGTCCTCGGGTGCGAGCGCCAGCACGCCGGCCGTCGCCCGGAGCCCTTCGAGTTCGCTGCGGCAGTGCTCGCAGCCGCGCACGTGCGCCTCCACCTGGATCACCTCGTCCCTGGTGGCCGCCCCGAGGGCGACCGGCGCGATCAGGTCGCGCAGTTCGTCGTGCATACGGTTCATAGGGTCACCTCACGCACTCCAACCCCTCTGCGCAGGCGGTCGAGGCCCAGGCGCATACGGCTCTTCACGGTTCCCAGCGGCACCTGCAGGATCTCGGCGATCTCCTGGTGGGTGAACCCGCCGTAGTAGGCGAGCGTCAGGACTTCCACCTGCTCCGGGGGCAGGGTCCCCATCTCGCGGCGGACGGTGTCGGCCATCGCCCGCTCCATGCCCTCGGTGGCGGCGTCGGGGGCCGGCGGTCGCCGGAGCTCCATCGCCTCGAGGGCCTCCTGGCGGCGGTTCATCGCCGACGAGGTCCGCAGCTTGTCGATCCCCCGGTTGTGGAGGATCGAGAGGAGCCACGTGCGCACGCTCCCCCTCATCGGCGAGTAGGCCGTGGCGTTGCGCCACGCCGACAGGAATGCGTCCTGCACGAGGTCCTCCGCCGCTTGGCGGTCACCCAGCAGGCGGTACGCCAGCGAGTAGGCCACGCGCGAGTGGCGCTCGTAGATGACCTCGAAGGCATCGGCATCGCCTCGCTCGACGCGGGCGAGGAGATCCTCGTCTGCCATCAGGGGGATATCGGGGGGCCTGGGAGGGGTCATCGCAGGAGTCTACGCGCGGCCGTGTGAGGCGGATCACACCCGGCGGCCGGGTGGTCGTGCCGCGCCCGGGCACGGCCCGCCGGCGCGCGCCGCGTAATCTGAGGCGATGTCCTCCGCGCCGCCCCCGGTGCGCCCGTCGCTCGCGCGACGGGCGCTGGCCGCCGCCCTGATCGTCATCCTGGCTCTCCTGGCAGGTTGCGAGCGGCGGGCCCAGGAGGAGCCCGCCCCGGCGGCGCCCTCCGCCGCGCTGCGGATCACCGACGGCCACGGCGCGACGACCCTGCTCGACACCCGCATCGCCCCCGGCCAGAGCATGATGCGCGGGCTGCGCGGGGCCGCGCAGGTGCGCACCGAGTACGGCGGCGGCTTCGTCGCCGAGATGTTCGGCCGGGTCTCCGACGCCGGCGCCCAGCGCGACTGGTTCGTGTTCGTCAACGGCATCCTCTCGCCGGTGGGCGCGCGCCAGGTGAGGCTCGCCGACGGCGACGCCGTGTGGTGGGACTTCCGCGAGTGGGGCGCTCTCTCGGACGCCTGGGCCGTGGTCGGCGACTGGCCCGCGCCGTTCACCCGGCCGGCGCCGCGGGTGCACGCCGATCCGCCGCTGGCCGAGTCGCTCGCCGCGGCGGGCGCCGAGGTGGTCGACGACCCCGGCGCCCCGTGGCGGGTGCGCGTCGGCGCCTCGGAGGACCTCGCCGGGTCCGACCCGGCCTGGGCACGCGCCGTCGCCGACCCGCATCTTGCGGGCCTGACCATGCGCATCTCCGGCGGGGACGTGGAGTCGCTGGATCCCGCGGAGGGCACATGGCACGCGGTGCCCGGCGCGCGGGCGCTGGTGGCCGCGGTGCCCACGGGCGACTTCCCCGAGGACGGCGTGGCGATGTTCGTGGCCGGCCTGGACGCCGGCTCCGCGCGGGCCGCCGCCGACGCCATCGCCGGCGACCCGGCCCTGCTGCTCGGGGCCTATGCGCTGGCGTTCGACGGCGAGGGAGCGGTGCTGGCGGCCGGCGGGAGGGCCGGCGATGGGTGAGGGGCGCCGCGCGCCGGGTGCGGTGCTGGTGCCGGTGGCGGCCGCGAGCGCACTGGCCTTCCTGACCGACCACCCTCTGGTGCTGCTGGCGCTGGTGGCCGGCGCCGCCGCCCTGCTGTGGTCGGCCCCCGGGCGCGTGGCGCGCTGGCTGCTGGGCGCGGGCCTCGTGGCCGGGGCGGGCGTGGCGCTGCTCAACCCGTTCGTCTCCGCCGAGGGGGACCTGATCCTGTGGCGCGGGCCCGAGATCCCCATCTTCGACCTCGAGATCACGCTCGAGGAACTGGGGATGGGCCTGGCCATGGGCGCGCGCCTGCTGGCGGTGGCCCTGCTGCTGGGCGCCGCCCTGGCGCACGTGGACGCCGATCGCCTGCAGGCCCAGGTGGCCCGCGTGGCGCCGCGCTCGGCCCTCACCTGCGCCCTGGCCGCCCGGTTGTTGCCCACCCTCCAGCGCGACGCGCGCAGCATCGGCGAGACCGCCCGGCTGCGCGGCCTGGACCTGGCCACCGGCGGCCGGCTGGCCCGGGCGCGCCGCGCCGCGCCCCTGGCCCTGCCGCTGCTGGGATCCGGGCTCGAGCGCGGTCTGGACGTCGCCGAGGCCATGGTGGCCCGGGGGTACGCCGCGGGCCCGCGCACGCGCATGCCCGAGCGCGCGTACACGCGCGAGGAGTGGGGCGCGCTGGGGGCGGGGCTGGCCCTGACCGCCGTCGCCGTGCTGGCGGTCGCCGGCGGTGGCGACTACGCGTTCTATCCGGTGATGGACGATGCGCTGACAGGCGCCGCCCCCGCGCTCGCGGCCGCCAGCCTGGCGGCGCTCGCCGGGCTGGCCCTGCTGCTGCGCCGGCCGGCGGAGGCGTGAGCATCCTCGCCAGCGCACGCGGGCTCTCGTTCGCCTACGGGGGCGCCTCGGCCCCGGCCCTGGCCGGGGTCGACCTCGACGTGGCCGCCGGCGAGGTTGCCCTGATCGAGGGTCCCTCGGGGGGTGGCAAGTCGACCCTGCTGCGCGCGCTGTCGGGATCGGTGCCGCACTTCCACGGGGGCCGTTTCGCCGGCCGGGTGGTGGTGGCCGGGATGGACACCATGGAGGCGCCGGCCGCCCGGGTGGCGCGGGCCGCGGGGATGGTGTTCCAGGATCCCGAGTCGCAGGCGGTCATGGGCGCCGTGTGGCGCGATGTGGCCTTCGGGCCCGAGAGCGCCGGCCACCCGGCCCGCGACATCCCGGCCCGGGTCGAGGCCGCGCTCGACGCGGTCGGCGCCGGCCATCTGCGCGACCGGCGCATCGCCACCCTCTCCGGCGGGGAGCGCCAGCGGGTGGCGGTGGCCTCGGTGCTGGCGTGCGGGCCGGCCCTGCTGCTGCTGGACGAGCCCACCTCGCAGATGGACGACGACGGCGCCGCGTCGCTCGGCACCGTGGTGCGCGCGCTGGCCGACGGCGGCGCCGGGGTGGTCATCGCCGAGCACCGAGCGGAGCGTGTGCGCGGCCTCGCCGACCGCGTGTGGCGCGTCTCGGGCGGCCTTCTCGCCGAGGGGCCCGGAGCCGCCGCCTCCGGCTCCCGCGCGCCCGTGGTCCCGGGCCAGGTGCGCCTGTCCATGGAGGGCATCCGGGCCGGGTACGACGGGCGCCCCGTGTTCGCCGACGCCGGACTGGAGTTGCGCGCCGGCGAGGTGACCGCACTGCGCGGGGCGAACGGCTCCGGCAAGAGCCTGCTGGCCCGGGTGGCGGTGGGGCTACACCCCCCCGAGGCCGGCCGGGTGCTGCTGGACGGCGAGGACGTCACCGCGCTCCCGGCCGAGCGGCGCTTCCCGGGCGTGGCGATGGTCCCCCAGGACCCGGGCCGCCACCTGCTGACCGAGCGCGTGGACCACGAGGTCGCCTACGCGCTGGCCCGCCTGGGGGTGTCCGAGGCCGAGAGCGCCGCGCGGGTGGCCGCCGCCCTGGAGCGCTTCGACCTGACCGGCCTGGCCGGCAGGCATCCGCTGGACCTGTCGGTGGGCGAGCGCGAGCGGGTGGCGCTGGCCGCGCTGCTGGTGTCCGAGCCGGGTGTCCTGATCCTCGACGAGCCCACCCGCGGGATGGATCCGTCCCGCAAGGCGGTGCTGGCCTCGGTGCTCGCCGACCGGGCCGCGGCGGGGGCGGCGGTGCTGCTGATCACCCACGACGCCGGGTTCGCGGCGACGGCGGCCGACCGGATCCTCCGCATCGACCTGGTGGCACGACGCGCATGAGCGCCGCCGCGATGATCGTGGTGTCGGTGCTGGCCGTCGTGGCCCTGGGGCTCGTGGCGATCGAGCGCGACCGCGGCGGGCCCAAGGAACTGGCCCTCGTGGCCACCCTGGGCGCCGTCGCGGCGGCCGGCCGGGTGCTGTTCGCGCCCATCCCCTCCATCCAGCCGGTCACCGTCATCTGCCTGGTCGCCGGGGCGGCGCTCGGCGTGCGCGCGGGTCTGGCGGTGGGTCCGGTGGCGGCGCTGATCTCCAACGGCTTCCTCGGCCAGGGGGCCTGGACGCCGGCGCAGATGGCCCTGTGGGGCGCGGTGGGCGTGTCGGGTGCGCTGCTCGCGCACCTGTGCCGCAACCCCATCGGCCTGGCCGCCCTCGGCGCGCTGTGGGGGATGGCCTTCGGCTGGGCCATGAACCTGTGGTCGCTGGCGGTCTTCGGGCCCGATGTGAGCTGGGCGGCATTCCTGGTGGTCTCGGGGCGCAGCGTCCCCTTCGAGGTGGCCCACGCCGCGGGGAACGTGGTCATCGCGCTGGTCGCGGGCCCCGCGCTGCTGCGCCTGCTGCACCGGTACGCCCTGCGGGTGAGGGTGTCCCACGGCCCACCGGTGGGTTCCCTTGACACCGGCGCGGTCGCGCTTCAGGATGCGCCGACTTATTCTCGGAATAAGCTGATCTGATCTACCGGTAAACCTTGCTCCTTTCGCGGGTTTACGGCCGCCGAGGAGGGTGGGCTCATCCGCAGCCGCGTCGGGCGCATCGTCGCCGCGATCATCGTCGCCGCATCCGTGGTGGGCCTCGGCGTGGGCTGCATCGGCGGCGACGACGGCGTGACGCTGCTGGCCTACACCACCCCGCGCGAGGTCTACGAGGAGGTCATACCCGCATTCCGCGACACCCCGGCGGCCGCCGGGGTGCCCGTGCGCCAGTCGTACGGCCCCTCGGGCGATCAGAGCCGGGCGGCCGAGAACGGCCTCCAGGCCGACGTGCTGGCCCTGGCCCTGGCGCCGGACATCGACCGCCTGGTGGACGACGGGATCGTCGCTGCCGACTGGGACCAGGGTCCCACCGACGGATTCGTGAGCACCTCGGTGGTGGTGCTGGCGGTGCGCGAGGGCAACCCCAAGGACATCCGCGACTGGGACGACCTGCTGCGCGACGACGTGGAGGTGGTGACCCCCAATCCGCTCAGCTCCGGTGGCGCCCAGTGGAACGTGGCGGCCATCTACGGGGCCGAACTGGTCCGCGGCGGCTCGCACGAGGATGCGCTGAGCCACCTGGCCGCCGTGTTCGACAACGTCGTCGTCCAGCCCAAGGGCTCGCGCGAGGCGCTCCAGGTCTTCAGCGCGGGCAAGGGCGATGTCCTGGTGGCCTACGAGAGCGAGGCGGTCATCGCCCGCCAGAAGGGTGAGGCGGTGGACTACGTGGTGCCCGATCAGACGGTGCTGATCCAGCACCCGATCGCCGTCAGCGCCGAGGCGGCCGACCCCCTGGCCGCGCGCGCCTTCGTGGACTACGCGCTCAGCGAGCCCGCGCAGGAGGTCTTCGCGCGGAAGGGTTACCGCTCGGTGCTGCCCGAGGTGGCCGCGCGCCACGCGGGCGCCTACCCGGTGCCCCCGGGGCTGTTCACGGTCGACGGAACGCTGGGCGGCTGGGAGCGCTTTCGCGCGGACTTCTTCGGGCCGGACGGCCACATGAACCGCATCTTCGGCGGCCAGGAACTGTTCCCGGGGGACGACCGATGAGCGCCCGCGGCATGGGGGCGGATCGCCCGCGCATCACGTTCGGCCGCCGGGCCGGCGCGCCCATCGGGGTGGGGGTCGCCGTGCTCTACATGAGCCTGATCGTGCTGATCCCGCTGGCGGCCCTCACCGGGGGCGCGTTCGAGGGGGGCTGGAGCGGCTTCTGGGACGCCATCACCAACCACCAGGCCCTGTCGGCCGTGTGGCTCACCATCAAGCTGTCGGCGATCGTCATGCTCATCAACGCCGTGATGGGCACCGTCATCGCCTGGGTGCTGGTGCGCGACCGCTTCCCCGGCCGCGGCATCGTCAACTCGCTGATCGACCTGCCCTTCGCCCTGCCCACGATCGTGGCCGGCCTCACGCTGCTGGCCCTGTACGGCCCGCGCGGCCCCATCGGGATCAACGTGGCCTTCACGCAGGCCGGCATCGTCCTGGCGCTGCTGCTGGTGACCATGCCGTTCGTGGTCCGCTCGGTGCAGCCGGTGCTGCTGGAGATGGACCGCGACATGGAGCAGGCGGCGGCCTCCCTCGGCGCCGGCCCGCTGACGGTGTTCACGCGGGTGATCTTCCCGAACCTGCTGCCGGCGATCATCGGCGGTTGTGGCCTCGCCTTCTCGCGCGCGCTGGGCGAGTTCGGCTCGCTGGTGCTGATCACCGGGAACATCCCGTTCCAGGACCAGGTGGCCTCGTTCTACATCTACAGCCAGATCGAGTCCGACAACCGCACCGGCGCCGCGGCGGTGTCGGTGCTGCTGCTGGTGCTGTCGCTCTCGGCGCTGCTGGCCCTGTCCGCCCTCGAGCGCTTCACCTCGCGCCATGCACGCTGAGGCCTCGCAGGCGCCGCACGCCGACGGCATCGACCCCGTCGCCTCGGCGCGCCGGCGCGAGCGCCGTGGGGCCGGGGTGCGCATCGGTCTGCGGGTGCTGGCCCTGGCCTATGTGGCCGCCCTGCTGCTGGGGCCGCTGGCGCTGGTCTTCTACAACACCTTCGCATCGGGGGCCGGCGAGGCCTGGGCGGCGGTCACCACCCCGGCGGCGCTGCACGCCCTCTACCTGACGATCCTGATCGCGCTGATCGCGGTGCCGCTGAACGCGGTCTTCGGCGTGGCGGCCGCGCTGATCCTGGTGCGCCGGCGCGTACCCGGGCGCCCGCTGATCGCGGCCCTCATCGACCTGCCGCTGGCCCTCTCGCCGGTGGTGGTCGGGCTGGCGATCGTGCTGGTCTGGGGGCGCAACGGCTGGTTCGGGCCTGCGCTGGGCGAACTGGACATCCAGGTGGTCTTCGCGCTGCCCTCGATGGTGCTGGCCACCATCTTCATCTCGCTGCCCTTCGTGGTGCGCGAGGTGGTGCCGGTGCTGCGCGAGGTGGGCTCCGACCAGGAGGAGGCGGCCTCCACCCTGGGTGCGGGGGCGATGCAGACCTTCTGGCGCATCACGCTGCCGGCGATCCGCTGGGGCATCATCTACGGCGTGGTCCTCACCACGGCGCGCGCCCTGGGCGAGTACGGCGCGGTGCGCGTGGTCTCGGGCGGCATCGCCGAGCGCACCGAGACGCTCACCCTCCACGTGGAGGAACGCTTCCAGGGCTTCGACTACGTGGCGGCCTACGGTTCGTCCATGGTGCTCGCGGTGCTGGCGCTGCTCGTGGTACTGCTGATGAACCTCCTGAACAGGAAGGGCGGTGGCGGTGGCCATCACGGTCCGTAACGTCAACAAGCGCTTCGGCGACTTCGTGGCTCTCGACGATGTGAGCATCGACGTGCCGGGCGGGTCGCTGACCGCGCTGCTGGGGCCCTCGGGCTCCGGCAAGTCGACCCTGCTGCGCGTCATCGCCGGCCTCGAGTTCCCGGACACCGGCAAGGTGGAGATCTCGGGAGAGGACGCCACGTCCTTCCCGCCCCAGAAGCGCGGGGTGGGCTTCGTGTTCCAGCACTACGCGGCCTTCAAGCACCTCACGGTGCGCGACAACGTGGCCTTCGGGCTCTCCATCCGCAAGCGGCCGAAGGCGGAGATCCGCGAGAAGGTGGACGAGCTGATCCACCTGGTGCAACTGGACGGCATGGCCGACCGCTATCCCAGCCAGCTCTCCGGCGGCCAGCGCCAGCGCATGGCCCTGGCCCGCGCCCTGGCGGTGGAGCCCAAGGTGCTGCTGCTGGACGAGCCCTTCGGGGCGCTCGACGCCCGCGTGCGCAAGGACCTGCGCAGCTGGCTGCGCCGCCTCCACGAGGAGGTGCACCAGACCACCGTGCTGGTGACCCACGATCAGGAGGAGGCCATGGAGGTGGCCGACACGATCGCGGTCATGGACCGGGGGACCATCCAGCAGGTGGGCGCTCCACGCGAGCTCTACGAGGACCCGGTCAACGAGTTCGTGATGACCTTCATCGGTCCCATCACGCGTCTCGGCGAACACTACGTGCGCCCCCATGACCTCGAGCTGGCCGCACACGACGGCGAGGGCTCGGCCACCCGCGCCCACGTGCAGCGCGTCATCCACCTGGGCTTCGAGGTGCGGGTCGAGCTGCGCACCGACGACGGGTCCGAGCTGGCCGCGCAGGTCACGCGCGACGCGGCCGACCAGATGGCCCTCCAGAGCGGCGACCAGGTGTTCCTGGTGCCCCGCCGCAGCCGGGTCTTCAGCTCGTCCTGAGCGCGGCGCCGGCGACGGCCGGGCCCAGCAGGCGCAGCGGGTTGGCGGTCACCCACGGGTGGCCCGGTGCGGGAGCCCGGGGCGGGTCCACCACGGGCCGGTCCGAGCCGAAGACGATGGCCTCGCCACCGACCGCGGCCGCAACCGCGGCGATGGCCCCGGCACCGTACGACGAGGTGTCATAGAAGAGTCGCGGGTCCTGCGCCGGCCAGGTGAGGCCGCGCGAGCGGGCCCGCTCGGCGTGCAGCGGTGCCAGCCCGGCCAGCATCGCCAGGCACACCCGCAGCGCGGGGTGGGCGGGCAGCACCCAGGCGCGGACCGCGAACCACGCCGCCTGCATGTCGGCCACGTAGCGCGTGAGCGCCGGCCACCACGGCGCGCCGTCGACCGCCGCGTCCGGGGCGGGGGCCCAGGGGGAGGGGCCCGGATGCACGAACAGAGGCCGGTCGCGGGCCTCGACCAGCGACAGCAGGCCACCCAGGTGCGCCACGCGCCCGGGATCCGTGAGGGCGCCCGCCGCCAGGCACAGGCCCACCGCACCGGCGTCGAGGGCGGCGCCCAGCGCACCGGGGTCCGGCCGGTCCAGGACCGCGGCGGCCCACCACCGCAGCGGTGCCGGCAGGGCGGCCGCGCCGGCGTTGTACGCGGCCACCAGCCGGGCGCCCTCGGCGCCCGTCAGTGCCTCCGCGCCCAGCGGGACCGAGGGCGCGACGACGGCTCCGCTCAGGCCGTCCCGTGCCACCAGGCCGGAGCGGGCGGCGGGATCATGGTCGCGCTCGTCGACGGGCCACACCGGCTCGCCCAGCAGGTGCAGGTCGGCCGGGGCGCCGGGCCGGCGCCCCAGGCGGGGCGGGGCCGCGCGCGCGGCCAGTTCGTCGCGCAGGGCGGCGGGCCAGAGGTGCTGATGGATGTCCCACGCGGGCGGGGCGGCCCCGCCGCCGCCGGTCACGGCAGGGAGTCGACCTCGGTGAGCACGCCGCGGACGCCGGAGACATCCAGCAGCCGCACCACGGCCTCGGAGGGGCTGTGGACCTTCACCGGCGGGGCGCCCTCGCGCGAGCGCTCGTTGGCCGCCAGCAGCGAGCCCAGGCCGCGGCTGTCCATGAACGTCACTCCCGCCAGGTCGACATAGACCGGGCCGGAGCCGCGCTGTGCGTCGGTCAGGACCACCGACACATCGGGGAGGGCAAGGGCATCGAGCACGCCGGACACCCACACGACGGTCGCCTCGCCGCGCTGCTCGACCCGCACCTGCACATGTTCGTCGCTCATCGCGCGGCAGGTTACCAGCCGGGGGACCCGCCCCACGCGGGCGCCCGTGAGGGGTCGCCGGGGTAGGATGGACCCGCGCCGGGCACCGGCGCCCCACCACCGACCCCGGAGTGCACATGAAGGGCCTGCCGGTCTGGATCCTCGCCACGCTCGTCGTCCTGACGGCACTGCTGCTGGCCGTCGGCTGGCACGACCGCCACCACGCCGGCTATCTGCCGCTCATCATGGGCGTCGGGTTCCTGCTCTTCACCCTCGCGTCGCTGGGCGCCGCCGCTCGCGACGACGGCGCCGACGAGGACTGAGCGGGACCCTCCCCGCCCCCTGAGGTGACCTCTCCCGGCCTGAGCTCGGGGGAGGCCGCCGCGCGGCTGCGCGACGCGCCCCGGCGGCGACGCCCCCGCGGCAGCCGCAGCTATGCCGACATCGCGTTCGCGAACACCTTCACGGTGTTCAACCTGATCCTCGGCGTCCTGCTGGCGGTCATCCTGGTGCTCGGCGACCCGCGCGACGGGTTGTTCGGCGGCGTGATCGTGGCCAACACCCTCATCGGGATCGTCCAGGAGGTACGGGCCAAGCGCACCCTCGACCGCCTCGGCCTGCTTGCCGCCCCGGTGGCGCACGCCTGGCGCGACGGGGCCCTGACCGACCTGCCGGTGGGCGGCGTGGTGGTGGGCGACGTGCTGCACCTCGAGGCGGGTGACCAGGTGGTGGCCGACGGGCGGCTGGTGTCGGCCCGGGGGCTGGCGCTGGACGAGTCGATCCTCACCGGCGAGGCCGAGGCGGTCGCGCGCGAGGCGGGCGAGGAGGTCCTCTCGGGGGCGTACTGCGCGGCCGGCGCGGGCGACTACGAGGTGCTGCGCGTGGGCGCGGACAGCTTCGCGGAGCGCCTGGCCACCGAGGCGCGCGGCACGCGGGCCCGCAAGAGCCCGCTGCAGCTGGACATCGACCGCGTGCTGCGCGTGACCGTGGGCGTGATGATCCCGCTCGCGATCGCCCTGCTGGCGTCCCTCACATGGAGGGATCTGTCGCTGCGCGAGGGGGCGGAGACGATCGTGGCGGCCCTGGTGCCGCTGATCCCCGAGGGGCTGGTGCTGCTGACCAGCCTCACCTTCGCGGTTGCCGCGATCCGGCTGGGGCGCCTGGGAACGCTGGCCCAGCGCCTGAACGCCGTCGAGAGCCTGGCGAGCGTCGACACCATCTGCTTCGACAAGACCGGCACGCTCACCGATGCCCGCATCGTCCTCGACCGGGTCGTCGGCGGGCCCGGGGGCGAGGCGCGGGCCCGGGAGTTGCTCGGGGCGCTGGCCGCCTCCGCCGGCTCGCAGAACGCCACGATGCGGGCGATCGCCGAGGGCCTGCCCGCCGAGGTCCGGCCCGTGAGCGCCGAGGTGCCGTTCTCGTCGGCGCGCAAGTGGAGCGGGGTCACGATCGAGGGCGTCGGCTCGCTGGTGATGGGGGCGCCGGATGTCCTGATCGCGGCGGGCGTGAGCGTCGACGCCGGCCTGGCCGAGACCGCCGGCACGGAGGCCGCCACCGGCCGGCGGGTGGTGCTGCTGGCGCACTCGGACGCGCCGCTTGCGGGCGAGGCGCTGCCGGCCGGCCTGGTGGCGGCGGGGGCCGCCGTGCTCGTCGAGGGACTCCGGCCCGACGCGGGCGACACGGTGGCCTTCATGCACGCACAGGGGGTCGACCTCAAGGTCATCTCGGGCGACGGGGTCGGCACGGTGCGGGCGGTGGCGCTGGCCGCCGGTGTTCCCGGGGCCGAGCGGGCGATCGCCGGCGCCGACCTCCCCGCCGATCCCGCCGAGCTGGAGCGGGTGGCGCTCGGGACGGTGGTGTTCGGCCGGGTCACGCCCGAGGACAAGCGGGACATCCTGGCCGCCCTCGACCGGCGGGGGCGCTACACCGCGATGGTGGGCGACGGGGTGAACGACGTGCTGGCGCTCAAGGAGGCGCGTCTGGCCATCGCCATGGGCAACGGCAGCCAGATGGCCAAGGGTGTCGGCGACCTAGTGCTGGTGTCCAACGACTTCGCCACCGTCCCGCGCGCGGTGGAGGAGGGGCGGCGCATCATCCGCAACACCCACCGGGTGGCGAAGCTGTTCGTGGCCAAGTCCGTCTACGCGGCCGCGCTGCTGGCCACGTTCGGCATGTCCACGATCGCCTTCCCCTTCCTGCCGCGCCACCTCACCGTCACCTCGTCGCTGACCATCGGCATCCCGGCGTTCTTCCTGGCGCTGGCGGCCAGTGACGGCCGGGTGCGCCGCGAGGGCTTTCTGCGCTCGCTGGGGGCGTTCGTGGTCCCCGCCGGCCTGGTGTCGGCGGGCGGGATCGCGGCCTCCTACCTGCTGGCCCGCCGGGTGGCGGACCTGTCGCTGGAGCAGGGCCGGGCGGCGGCCGTGATCACCGCCACCCTGATCGGCCTGGCGATCCTCGTGCAGGTGGAGCGCGGCCCCGAGCGCCGCCCGGTGCGCCGCTGGGTGTGGGGGATGGTCGCCGCGTTCCTGGTCGCCATCCCCATCGGCCTCTCGATCCCGTTCCTGCGCGACTTCTTCGCGATCCCCGCCCCCGGGGCCGCCGGCTGGGCCGTCATCGCCGCCGGCAGCGCCGCGGGCGCGGGCCTGTTGTGGCTGATGCGCCGCATCCCCTGGCTGGTGCGCCTGGAGGACCCGGAGGCGACGCGGGAGCGGGCGCGGCGATAGGCCGCGGGGGCCGCTCCGCGCGGCGAGCCGGTCAGGCCCCGGGGGCCACGATGCGCAGGTTGGTGACGATCTCGATGGCCGCGCCCACGCTGCGGGCGTTGGGGCAGCGGCCGGCGTGCACGCCGTGGACCTCCTCCGCGCCGGCGCGGTGCTCCTCGTCCAGCTCCAGCGTGTACTCCACGGTGATGCGGCGCACGCGCAGCACGTTGTCGTCGTCGGAGGCGACGTCGCCCGCCACGGTCCCGGTCAGCGTGGCCGGCGAGACCGGGATGCGCGCGCGCATCAGCGATCCCGCGAAGGTGCCGATCAGGCAACCGGCCACCGAGGCCACGAGGTAGTCGATGGTGCTCGGCAGCGGCTCCTTCGGGGTCATCTTGTAGTGCTCGGCCACGTCGCCGTGCGCCCCGAAGTGGATGGTGTCCCCGTGGGGGGGAAGGTCCACCTCACGATCCAGCGTGCGGGACTCGGCGTTGAGGCGTACCGGCATGGTGGTGGTGAAGGCGGTCATCGCGGGCTCCGGGCTCGTGGGGCGATTATGAGACAAACGCTACACAACCGTGTGATGCCCCCGTGTCCCGGTCCGCGGCTACGCTGGAGGCCCATGCCCCCCGGCCGCCCGCGCACCTTCGACACCGACGCCGCCCTCGATGCCGCGGTCGACGTGTTCTGGCGCCGCGGCTACCGGCGCACGACCACCAGGGACCTGGAGAGCGCCCTCGGCCTGGGGCAGTCGAGCATCAGCAGCGCCTTCGGCAGCAAGGTCGACCTGGCCGACCGGGTCTTCGGCCGTTACCTCGAGCGCCTGGACGCCGGCCTGATCGCGCCCCTGCGCCAGGCGCCCGACGGCCTGGCCGCCATCGACCGCTTCCTCGCCGGCCTGGGCGAGTGGCACGCCGCCGACGGCGGGCGGGGGTGCCTGGTGGGACGCTTCGCCGCCGACGGCGCCGGCGCCGAACCGCGCCTGGCCGCGCGTCTGGCGCAGCACCGCACGGCCCTGCGCCGAGCCCTCGACGCCGCGCTGGAGCGCGCGGCGCGGGACGGCGAGATCGACGGGGACGACCGCGGGACCCACCGCGATCTGGTGGTCGCGGTGGTGCTCGGCCTCAACCTGGCCCTCCAGGCCGGCTACCGGCCCGGCGCCCACGCGGCGCTGGTGCGGGCGGGCCGGGCGCAGGTGGCGGCGTGGGCCGCGACGGCTCCCGGGGCCTGACCCCCGAGCGGGCCATCACCGCCGCCGGCCCGGACGCCGTCGCGGCTGCCCGGAGCCGATCTCGCGTCGGTCGAACAGGACCCCCGCGGCGGCGAACAGGGCCAGCGCCACGGCCGTCAGACCCAGCCAGCGCAGGGGCTGCGGGCCCTCGGTGAGTTCGGCCGAGGCATCGGCCCAGTGCAGCGGGGTGAGGCTCTCAAGACCCGCCAGGTCGGGGACGGCGCCGGCCACGATCTGGACGGTGTAGGCCGCCACCAGGGAGGCCGTCGTGACGACCGCCGCGGCCCGGCGGGTGCGCAGCGCCGCGGCGGCGAGCATGCCGACTGCCAGGTAGAGCAGCACCAGCGGCACCTGCGCCAGGGTGGCGCCCGCCAGGCGCCCCGCACCGATGTCCATGCCCACCACCGCCGCACCGATCAGCAGCCCCGGGAACAGCGCCAGCGTGACCGCGCTCAGCCCGGCGCCCAGCCCCAACGCCTTGCCGGCCAGCACCTCGCGCCGGCGGACCGGCAGCGCCAGGAGCGGATCGAGTTCGCCGGACGCCTCGTCGCCCGCGAGCGTCCCGGTGCCCCAGACGACGGCGAACACCGCGACCAGCACCGGCAGCCACGAGAACACCTCCGCGGTGAGGAAGCCCGCCGGGCTGCCCAGCGAGCCGGCCTCGCCCAGGAAGCCCTCGAAGAACGCCGGGATCTCGATCTCCGCGAACGAGTCACGGTAGGAGGGGTAGATCAGCCCCATCATGAGGGCCAGGCCGAAGGTGGTCAGCGACAGGCCGGCCACCCCGCCCCGCTGGTCGCGCAGGGTGGCGCGGGCGATCGCGAGCACCCGGTTCACGCGGCCCCGTCCCGGTAGAGGTGCAGCACGGCGTCCTCGAGTCCGGTCTGGAGCGAGCGCAGGGACCGGACGCGCAACGGGGCCAGCGCGCGGATGAGGGCGTCCGCCTCGCCGGTGACCTCCAGCTCGAGCGCGTCGCCCGCGCGGGCCACTTCCACCACGCCGGGCGCCGAGAAGGGCTCGTGCGGCAGCGGGGCGTGCAACACCACCTCGTAGCGCCGGCGCGCCGCCCCGGCGATGGCGGCGACCTCGTCGAGGGCCACCAAGCGGCCGGCGCGCAGGATGGCCACACGGCGGCAGGCGTGCTCCACCTCGCCCAGGATGTGGGAGGAGAAGAACACCGCGACGCCCCCGGCCGCCTCCTCGCGGAGGATCGTCAGCACCTCGCGCTGGCGGATGGGGTCCAGTCCGCTGGTGGGCTCGTCCATCACCAGCACCCGGGGGCGGTGGGCCAGCGCGAGCAGGATCGCCACCGCCTGGCGGTTGCCCTTGGACAGCTCGCCCACCCGGCGCCCGAGATCGGCGCCGAGCCGCTCCGTCAGGGCGGCCACGCGCGCGGGATCGGCGGCCCGGCCGCGCACCGCTCCGGCGCGCGCCAGCAGGACCCCGCCGTCGAGCCGGGACGGCAACTGGACATCCCCGGGGAGGTAGCCCACCGCGGACCGTGCGGCCGGTCCGTCGCGCTGGCAGTCGTGTCCCAGGATCTCCGCGCGGCCCGCCGTCGGGCGGATGAGGTCGAGCAGGATCCTGATGGCGGTGGTCTTGCCGGCGCCGTTGGGGCCGAGGACCCCGAGGATCTCCCCGGGCGCCACCGTCAGGCTCAGGTCGGCCAGCGCGCGCGTGCGCCCGTAGTCCTTCCCGACCCCCGCGAAGGCGATGGCGGGAGCGTCGCTCATGCCCGGCCGGCCACGCCTCTCAGCGTCTCTTCGGGCGCGTCGGCTTCGCCCGGCCGCCGGGCGTCCGCGGCACCCCCGCCGCCGGCGCGGCCCCGCGCCGGGCCGCCGCCACGCGGGCCGCGGTGGCGCCGCCGGCCGCCGCCCCCGCCGGCGCCGCCGCACCCCCGCCGTCGCCGTCGCCGGGCTCGTCCGTGTCGCCGGCGCGCCGCTGGAAGTACGCGAACAGCGCCATCGCGCCGAGGAACAGCGCCAGCGCCACGTAGAAGTTCAGGCGCTGTCCCAGGAACTCCTGCGAGGGGTCCACGCGGAGTTGCTCCCAGAAGATGCGCCCCAGGGAGTAGACGGCCACGTAGAGGCAGAAGATCCCCGGCGGGGCGATGCGGACGCGCCGGCCCAGCACGATGAGCGCCGCTGCGCCCACGATGTTCCACACCATCTCGTAGAGGAAGGTGGGGTGGTACGTGGCCATCAGCGGCGACTCGTCCGGGCGGAACGCGGGGTCCACCTCGAGCGCCCAGGGCAACGTGCTGGGGCTGCCGAACAACTCCTGGTTGAAGTAGTTGCCCATCCGGCCGATCCCCTGCGCGATGAGGACCCCCGGCGCGGCGGCGTCCAGCATCACGGGCACACTCAACCCGCGCCGGCGTAGGTAGACGGCGCCCGCCACGGCCCCCGCGGCGATGGCGCCCCAGATCCCCAGGCCGCCCTCCCAGATGGCGAGTGGGGCGTACCACTCATCGCCCAGCTGGTCGTAGCTGGTGATCACGTGGTAGAGGCGCCCACCCACCAGCCCGAAGGCCGTGGCCACCAGCGTCAGCTCGAACACCACCTCGCCGGATCCGCCCTGCGCCATCCACCGGCGGGCCGTGATGAGCGCCGCCACGGTCACCCCCGCGAGCAGGCACAGGGCGTACAGCCGGATGTCCAGGGGGCCCAGCTCGAGGGAGCGCAGCCCCGGGGCGGGGATCGTGGCCGGCGCGGCGATCACCGGGCGATCGTAGTGCATCGCCCTCGGGGCCCGTTGCGCCGGCATCCTATTGTGGTATTCATTCTCATTACTTAGCCGGAGACGAGAGGTCGACAATGAGGGCACGGCGCGTGATGACGGGACGACGGATGGCGGCGATGCTCGGCGTGGCGGCGTCGGCGGCGGTCCTCGCCGCCGGCTGCGGCGCGACGGACGACGGCTCCGGCGGGGCGCGCATCGTGGTCACCACTCCCACCCTGGGTGCGCTGGTGGGCGAGATGGCCGGCGACGACGCCCGCGTGGAGGTGCTGATGCCCAACGGCGCCGATCCCCACGAGTACCGCCCCTCCGCGCGTCAGGTGGCCGCCCTCTCCGACGCCGATCTGGTGGTCGAGAACGGCCTGGGGCTCGAGGCGGGACTCGTCGACGCCATCGACCGCGCCCGGGAGGACGGGGTCGAGGTCCTGACCGCGACGGACCACGTGGTGCTGCTGCGCCACAGCTCGGACGCCGAGGAGGCCGCCGGGTCACCGGCCGAGGACGACCACGCCCACGGCGAGGCCGAGGACGACCACGCCCACAGCGAGGCCGAGGACGACCACGCCCACGAGCACCCCGCTGACGACCCTCACATCTGGATGGATCCGATCGCGATGCGCGATGTGGTACTGGCGCTCGCGCCCCACTTGGAGGAGCTCACAGGAGCGGATGTGGGCGCGCGCTCGGCGGGCCTGGCGGAGCGGCTGGAGGCCCTCGACCGCGAGGTGGCCGTGCAGCTCGCCGGCATCCCGGGCGGAGCCCGCACACTGGTCACGGGGCACGAGTCGATGGGGTACTTCGCCCAGCGCTACGACCTGGAGCTGATCGGCTCGCTGGTGCCGTCGCTGAGCTCGCAGGCCCAGGTGTCGGCCGCCAACCTGGCCGAGCTGAGGAACCGCATCGAGGCCGAGGGCGTGGACGCCATCTTCGCCGAGACCGGCACCCCGGAGTCCGTCGCGCGCGCCATCGCCGACGAGACCGGCGCCCGCGTGGTGGAGATCGGGACGCATACGCTTCCCGATGATGGTTCCTACTTCACCTTCATCCGCGACATCGCCACCGAGGTCGACGAGGCGCTCGACCCTGCCTGACCGGGTGGGTGCGTCGTGAGCGGGGCGCTCGCGCCCTTCGCCCAGAACGAGTTCATGCTCCGGGCCCTGCTGGCGGGGTCGCTCGTCGCCGTCGCCTGCGCGATCGTCGGCACGTTCGTGGTGCTGCGCGGAATGGCCTTCATCGGGGACGCGCTGGCGCACGGCGTGCTCCCGGGCATCGCGGGCGCCCTGCTCCTGGGGCTGCCCGGCACCCTGGGGGCGGCGCTCGGCGCGGGCGCGATGATCGCCGGCGTCGACCTGGTTCGCCGGCGCTCGCGCCTGTCGGGCGACACGGCGATCGGGCTGCTGTTCGTGGGCATGCTGGCGCTGGGGGTGGTGCTGGTCTCGCGCTCGGACTCGTTCAGCGGCGACCTGACCCAGATCCTCTTCGGCGAAGTGCTCGGCATCGCACCCGAGGACATCTGGGTGCAGGCCGGCGCGGTGGCCGTCGTCGGCGCTGCCGCGGCGGTGTGCGCGCGACCCTTCCTGCTGCTGGCCTTCGACCCCGATCGCTGCCGCTCGGCCGGGTTCCGCGCCGGCCTGTACGAGTGGCTGCTGCTGCTGCTGCTGGCGCTGGTGGTGGTCGTGTCGTTCCGGACCGTCGGTACCCTGCTGGTGTTCGGGATGCTGGTGGCACCGCCCGCCACCGCGGCCCTGGTGGCGCGGCGGGTGGGGGCGATGATGGCCATCGCCGCGGTGCTGGGGGTGGCCTCGGTGTACGTCGGGCTCCTGCTGTCGTTCCACCACGACTTGGCCGCGGGCGCGGCCATCGTGCTGGTGGAGGTGGCGCTGTTCTTCGCGGTGCTTGCCGGTCGCGAGGTGCTGGTGCGCCCGGCCCGGCCGGGGACCGCATGAGCGCCCCGGTCCCCGCCGTGCGGGCCACCCAGCTGACCGTCGGGTACGGCGGCGATCCGGTGGTCGAAGGGATCGACCTGACCCTCTCGGCAGGCTGCGAGCTGGCCGTCGTAGGGACCAACGGATCGGGCAAGTCCACCTTCGTCCGCACCCTCGCCGGCCTGCTGGCGCCGGTGGCCGGCGGGCTGACCGTGCTCGGGGCCGGACCCGGAGCCCAGCCGGCGCGGGTGGCGTACCTGGCCCAGTCCCACCCGGGGGCCTTCGTGCTGCCGCTGCGGGCACGGGATGTGGTGGCCATGGGCCGCTTCGCCCGTCTGGGCCTGCTGCGCCGTGCCCGCGGCGCCGACCGGGCCGCGGTGGCGGACGCCCTGGCGCGCATGGGGGTCTCCCACCTGGCCGATGCGCCCCTGGCGACCCTCTCGGGAGGGCAGCGCCAGCGGATCTTCCTGGCGCAGGCCCTGGCCTGGGAGGCCGACCTGCTCATCCTGGACGAGCCCACCTCGGGTATCGACGTCGGCGGCCGCGACCTCCTGGACGAGGCCATCCGTGCCGAGCGGGCGCGCGGGGCCGCCGTGGTGGTCTGTACCCACGACATCCGCGACGCCCTGCAGGCCGACGCCGCCCTGCTGCTGGCCGGCCGGGTGGTGGCCTGCGGCCCGCCGGAGAGGGTGCTGACCCGCGACGCCCTGCTCGAGACCTTCGGCCTGGTGGTGGCCCAGTTGCCGGGCGGCACCGAGCTGACCATGGACCCCACCCACCGTCACGACCACGATCACTGACCCGGCGCCGGCGCCCCCGTATCGGGGACGCCGGCGCCGGGTTCCCGGGGTCAGACTTCCGGGGTGATGGGCGCGCCGAGGTCGCCCATCACGGCCTGGTGCAGGCCGAACAGCTCGGGCGTGTAGGGGTCGGTGCCCACCACGGCCGAGGTGCCGCCGTCCACCGCGGTGACGCTGCCGGTCATGTAGCTGCTCGCGTCCGAGGCCAGCAGCAGCAGCGGGCCGGCCAGCTCGGCGGGGTCGCCGGTGCGGCCCATCGGCGCGTGGGACGTGATCCGGTCGTTCCAGATCGGCGCGGCCAGCACGGCGTCGGTCATCTCGCTGGGGAACCAGCCCGGGCAGATGGCGTTGACGCGCACGCCCCGGTCGCCCCACGAGGCCGCCAGCGACTGGGTGATGTTGATGGTCGCGGCCTTGGCGGCCTGGTAGGCGGGCGGGAAGTTCGGCACGCCGGCCATGCCCGTGTAGGAGCTGATGACGATGATCGAGCCGCCGCCCCGGGACAGCATGTGGCGTCCCGCCGACTGGCAGGTGTACCAGGTGCCCGACAGGTTGACGTCGATCGAGCCGGCCCACATCGCCGGCGGCATGCGCTCGGGCAGTGAGAAGCCCTCCAGTACCGCGCCGGCGTTGGCCACGGCGATGTCCAGGCCGCCGAAGCGCTCAACGGCCGCGGCCACGGCGGCCTCGTTCTGATCCGGGTCGGTGACATCACAGGTGACGGCCAGAGCCGCGCCCGGGCCGGCCGCCGTAAGCTCCGCGGCCAGGGCCTCCAGGCGGTCGGTGCGGCGGGCGGCCAGGACGACGTTGGCCCCGGCCGCGGCCAGCGTGCGGGCGAAGGTGACCCCCAGACCCGACGAGGCGCCGGTGACAAGAGCCGTGCGGCCGGTGAGGTCGAAGAGCTGGGCGGGGGTGGCGGTGTCGGTCATGGTGGTCTCCGGGGTGGTGACGGTCGGCGTACGCTGTACGCAGGGCGGTAGCGTACACTGTACGCAGCCATGGCGTCCACCCCTCCCACCGACCGCCCCGGCCTCAGCCGCCCGGCCATCTGCGCGGCGGCCCTGGCGCTGATCGATGCCCGCGGCGTCGCGGCCCTGTCCATCCGCGCCCTCGCCGCGCAGATGGGCACGCGCCCCATGTCGCTCTACCGGCACGTGGACGACAAGGACGACATCCTGGACGGGGTGGTCGCGCTGTTACTGGACGAGACCCCGCGACCTCCCGGCGGCGGCTCGTGGCGGGCCGGCATGCGGGCCTGGGCGCTCGGCTACCGGGCCGTGCTGGCGCGCCACCCGGCGGTGGTGCCCCTGCTGGCCACCCGGGCGGCCACCTCGTACGCCACCGGCCGGGAACGGGTGGAGGAGGCGCTGACCATGCTCGAGCGCTCCGGCATGAGCCCGGCGGACGCCGCGCTGGTGCTGCGGGCGATGGCCCGCTTCGTGGTGGGGTTCAGCCTGGCCGGCGCCGGCGCGCCGCCTGCCGCCGATCCGCCGGCCGCGGCCGGCCTGCGCGAGGCCGGACTGCCGCGCCTGGCGCGTCTGGTGGAGGGAATGGCCGGCGACCCGGACGACGACGCCCTGTTCGCACTCTCGCTGGACGCCCTCCTGGACGGCCTGGAGCGGCGGGTCGCTCCGCACGCGCGTGGTTCCTAGGGCGGGCCCCGCCGCGCTACGTTCTGCCGGATGCGACGAAGGGCGACCATCGCCGGTCCCGTTGCGCGTACGGCGACGATCCTCCTGGTGGCGGCCCTGCTCGCGGCGGCGGCGGCCTGCGGCGGGAACGGCGGAGGGTCCTCGGCCCCGGACCCGTCCACCGAGCGGCGCGTGGCGCTGCAGGTATCGCCCACGACGGCGCGGCCCGGGTCCGTCCTCGGCCTGAGGGTGGTCGCGACGGGCGATGCACCGTACGAATACGGGCTGGGGGCCACACTCCAACGGCGGGGCCCGGAGGGAGCGTGGGAGCCCACCCATCGCCTCAGCCTCGGCGATCCGTCCAACCCCGGGCGCCACGCGCCGATCGGCGAGAGCCTGCCCATCTTCGCAATCGCCTACGCCGACCCTCGCGAGTGGCGGATAACCCTCCCGCCCGGCCTTGCCCCGGGCACGTACCGCGTCGTCGCCGATGTCACCCTCGGCGACGACGCGGTCGAGCCGCCCGACCACGATCGGGTGACGGCCCGCTCGCCAGAGTTGACGATCGCCGGATAGTCGCCCCCCGCCGGCTCCCCTCAGGCGTCCCGGCGGACGAAGTTCAGGCCTCCCGCCAGCAGGAATGCACCCACCCAGGCCACCAGCACCAGGCTCGCGCGCAGCACGTCCACGTCCGCCCCGGGCTGCTGCGTGATGACCTCCCACAGCTCGAACGAAGCGTTCTGACCGGTCCACTCGCCGGCGCGCGGGACGGCGGTGAGCGCCGAGTCGATGACGAACGCCCAGACCAGCGCGATGGTGACCGCGCCGGCCATGCTGCGCACCAGCAGCCCGATACCGGTGGCCAGCAGCCCGAGCGCGCCGTTGGCGATCAGCGCCGCCACGCCGTGCCGCATCACCGTCTCCGCGGTGAGGGTCTGGTCGTGCGCGCCCGCGATGGCCGGGAGCGTCGCGGCGGCGATGGCGAACACCAGCGCGGTGAGCGCGAGCGTCGCGATCAGCCCGGCCGCGGCCTTCGCGGCGATGAGCCGGATGCGCCGCGGCTCGGCCGTGAGCGTGCGGTGCATCGTGTTCTGGCCGTACTCGACCCCCACGATCCACGTGCCGAGGATGACGGCGGCGACCGCCGTGGGTAGCTCGGCGCCCAGCGCGAGGGCGGCGTCGTCCACGGGGCCGACGCCCGAGAAGATGCCGATCACGATGGTGACCGCCAGCACTCCCAGGGTGCCGAGCGCCGTCCAGCGAGGTGTGGGCAGCGTGCGCAGCTTCAGCAGTTCGGCTCTCATCGCGCGACCTCCGGGGTCGCGGGCGGAGGCGGTGGAGGCGGAGGCGCGGCGTCCGTGGTGAGAGACAGGAAGACCTCCTCGAGGCTCGTCGCGCGGGGTGTGAGGGCGCGCACGTGGATGTCGCCGCGCGCCAGGGCGCGGCTGATCACCGAGCCGTCCGCGATCTCACCGCCCACATCCAGCGCGCGGTCCCCGCGGGCGGACGCGGTCAGGCCCGCCTCGCGCAGCAGGCCGGCTGCCGGCTCCTGCTCGTGGGGTGCCACCTCCACCGCGTAGCAGCCCGGGCCGCCGACCAGTTCGTCCATCGTCCCCTCGGCGATGTGGCGGCCGCGATTGATGATGACCGCCCGGTCGCACATCAGTTGCACCTCGCTGAGCTGGTGCGAGGAGACCAGCACAGAGGTGCCGCGGGCCGGCAGGCGGGCGATTAGCGTGCGGACCTCGGCGATGCCGGCCGGGTCGAGCCCGTTGGTGGGCTCGTCCAGCACCACCAGGCGCGGCTCGCCGAGCAGGGCCAGCGCCAGTCCCAGGCGCTGGCGCATCCCCAGGGAGAAGGTGCGCGGCCGTCCGCGGGCGTGCTCGGCGAGGCCCACGAACTTCAGCAACTCGTCGATGTGGCCGGAGCCGGCATCCAGGCCCCGCGCCGCGACCTCGATGCGCATGTTGTCCCGCGCCGAGGCCCGCGAGTAGAGGGCGGGGCCCTCGATGAGCGAGCCGACCGTGCGCACCGCCTCCGCGAAGCCACCCGAGCCGGGGCGGGCCCCCAGCAGATCGACGTCGCCGGCGCTGGGGGCGGCCAGACCCAGCAGCATCCGGATCGCCGTCGTCTTGCCGGCGCCGTTCGGACCCAGCAGGCCGGTAACGGCCCCCTCCGGGATGTCGAGGGTGAGGTCGTCCACCACGGCCTTGCCGCCGTAGCGTTTGCTCACGCCCCTGAGTGTGGCGAGTGTGGTCATAGTCACAGGATGCCAGCCGCAGAACGGCGACCTACGTCCCACCGGTTCCCGCTAGCGTGTCCGCTCCCGGAACGACGACGCGGGGGAGCGGCGGTGGCGGACACGGCGATGCGGCGAGTGGACGTGGGCGAGGTGCGCCTGGCGGTGCGCGAGGCCGGCGAGGGCGAGCCGGTGATCCTGCTGCACGGCTTCCCCGAGCTCTCGTACTCCTGGCGCCATCAGGTGGACGCCCTGGCGGCCGCCGGCTACCACGCCGTGGCTCCGGACCTGCGCGGCTACGGGCGCTCGGACCGCCCCGGGGCCGTCGACGCCTATCTGGCGCCGAAGCTGGTGGGCGACATCGCGGGCCTCATCCGCGCCCTGGGTCACGACAGCGCACATGTCGTCGGCCACGACTGGGGTGGCGGGCTGGCCTGGGGGCTGGCGGGCAACCTGCCCGACATGGTGCGCTCGCTGACGATCCTCAACGCCCCCCAGGGGCCGGTGTCGGCGAGGCTGCGCCGGGAGGACCCCGAGCAGCGGGCCAAGAGCTGGTACATGTACATGTTCCAGTTCGCCGGCGTGGCCGAGGCGTGGCTGTCGGCCGACGACTTCCGCAACCTGCGCGAGTTCGTCTTCGACACCGCCGCCCCCGGGGCGTTCCCGCCCGAGGACCGGGCCGTCTTCATCGAGGCCCTGTCCGGCGACGGCGCCCTGACCGCCGCGCTGAACTACTACCGGGCCAACATGCCGCCGGCGGCCATGCTGAAGCCTCCGCCCGACCCTCCCGAGATCACGGTGCCCACCATGATCATCTGGGGCCAGGCCGACGCCTACATGGGCGAGGAGCTGCTGGTGGGCTCGGCGCAGACGGTCACCGGCCCGCTGCGGATCGAGCGTCTTCCCGGGGTGAGCCACTGGGTGCAGCAGGAGGCCCCGGACCGGGTCAACGAGTTGCTGATCGACTTCCTGGGCGGCCTGACGGACCGAGCCGCGTCGCGGGGGACTTGACCGGCACCCCGTCCGGGTGTCTGATCGCGTCCACACAGGGTGCGGCGGAGGGCCGGCGATGAGCGTCGTGGCGACGGGCGGGGCGCGTGGGGCGTTGATCGCGGCCGCGGCCGCGGTGGGGGTGCTGGTGCCCGGCGCACCCGCCGACCCGGCCGTCGCGCGGGCGCCCGACCTGATCCACGCCCACCGCGTGCTGTCGGTGCAGTGCGTGCCGGGGCCGTCGAACACCGTACGCGCCCGCGTCCGCGTGCGCATGGTCGTCGTCAACGACGACGGCATCACCGGGCGCGACTGGGCCACCCACATGGAGGCCAAGGCCCGCCTGATCCCGACCACCGCCGGGCTCAACTTCACCCGCTCCTTCCGGTCGGTGAAGACGACGCGCCTGCTGCAGAACCGCCGCTACAGCCTCGTGTTCCAGATCCTCACCGACAATGTCTCCTCCCAGCGCGACTGGAACCTCCAGGTGCGCCTCACCTGGGTCCGCCCGGGACCGGTCCGCAACCTCACGCGCACGCTGAGGCTGGCCTTCGACGAGTCCTGCGCCGGCCCCGCGGTCCCGGGCCCACGACGCGGCGCGGGAGGGCGGACGTGAGCATCCCGGTGGCCGCCCGGGTGCACCCGGGCGGCGGGGCCTGACTCCGGCTCAGGGCGTCGCGGTGAACCCGTGGCTCTCGGCCTCGCGCAGGCGCCGGCGGTCGAGCTTGCCCGAGGGCAGCCTCGGTAGGCGTGCCACGGCCACAACGCGCTGCGGGGCGCAGTGGTGGCCCAGGGCGTGCGAGACCCGCCGGCGGATCGACCGCTGGGCGCGCTCGTCCAGCCAGCCGCTGGTGGGCACCACGAAGGCGGCCGCGCGCGCCAGGCCTCCCTCGTCCGGCAGCGCCACCACCCCCACCTCCTCCACGCCCTCGTGGTCGAGGATCACCGCCTCGACCGCCGTGGGACTCACCCAGCGGGCGTCGACCTTGAACAGGTCGTCCGAGCGCCCCATGTGGCGGTAGACGCCGCCGCGCTCCATCAGCACGTCGCCCATCCGCAGCCACGGGCCGAAGACCACCTCGCGCGTCGCCGCCGGCCGGCGCCAGTAGCCGCTGGTGTTCGAATCGCTGCGGATCCACAGGCGCCCGGGCTCGCCCTCGCCGACGGCGACCCCCCGTTCGTCGGCCACACGGATCTCCACCCCGGGCACGGCCCGCCCCAGCCGCCCGGGCATGTGCTCGCCGGGCCGGGTGGAGATGACGATGTTCGAGCACTCCGAGCACCCCAGCCCCTCGACCAGGTCCACGCCGAGATCGTTGCGCAGGCGTCGGGCGACCGGTGCCGGCAGGGTGTCGCCCGAGGAGACCCCGATGCGCAGGCCCGCGAAGGCCTCAGGCTGGGGATGGCGTGCCAGGAAGCGGGCCAACTGGGCCCACATGGTGGGCACGGCGGTGAGGACGCTCACCCGGTGGCGCGCGAGCGTGCCCAGCACCGACCGCGGGGTGGGGGCGACCGGGTCGAAGACGGCCGTCGCGCCGCGGCCCAGGACCCGGAAGAACCCGTTGCCGAAGCCCAGGGAGGTGAACAGGCGGGCGGCCGAGTGGCAGCGGTCCCCGGGGCCGAGGCCGAGCACCTGGGCCGCGTAGGTCTCGATGCCGGTGCGCATGTCGGCATGGGAGTGCATGGCCCCCTTGGGCCTCCCGGTGCTGCCGGACGAGTAGACCAGGTAGGCCAGGTCGCCCGGATGGACCGGCGCAACGGCCATGGGCGGGCCCCCCGGGAGGTCGCCGGGCGCGAGGAGGGCGCAGCCCTCCGGAGTGCGCACCGCGCGCGCGGCCTCCGCCTCGGCCACCATCGCCGTCGGCCCGCAGTCGTCCAGCACGTCGGCCAGGCGGGCCGGATCGCCCCCCGGGTCGAGGGGTACGGGGACCGCCCCCAGGCGCGCCGCGCCCAGGAAGGCGGCCAGCCAGGGACGCCCGTCGCGCAGCACCACGGCCACGCGCTCCCCCCGGCGCACGCCGGCGCGGGTCAGCGCGCCGGCGGCGTGGGCGGCCGCGCCGTCGAGGTCGGCGTAGGTCCACGAGCCGGCGTCGTCCACCGCCGCGGCCCGGGAGCCCGACCCCTCGTCGATCCACCGCCCCACCAGCAGATGGGTCAGGTTGTGCCGCGCGTGCGGACGCTCGTCGGCGGAGGCCGGCGCGGGGCGCGGGCCGGGGCCCTGGGGCATCAGGGGCGCCGGCGGTGTCGAGGCGGCGGTATCGCCGCCCGCCCGGGCGCCACGGGGTGCCGCCACGGCATCGAGCAGGGCCTCCTGAGCCTCGGGCGGGACGCGCGAGGGGAGCACCAATATCGCCTCGGTCACCCCGGCCGCCGCGTGGGCGGCCAGGGCTGCCCGCAACTCACCGGGCCGGCCGACGATTCCCGTGGTGCGCAGCCAGCGCACCAGAGCTGCCGGCGTGGTGCCGAGATGCGCGGCCTCGGGCTCCAGCCAGCGGTGCGCCTCCGCCTCCGACGCGGACGCCAGTGCGTAGGTGTAGAGCGCGCACTCCAGCGGGGGGAGACCGTCGGGGCGTGCCGACCGCGCGATCGCGAGGCGCCGCGCGATCTCGCCGGGGCCCGCGAATGCCGCCACGATGCCGTCGGCCTCGCGACCGGCGTGTGCCAGCAGCCGGGGTCCGTGCGCCGCGAGCCAGATCGGCGGGCCGCCGGCCTGGACCGGGCCGGGCAGGTTGGGGGCGCCGGCCAGGTACCCGGGGAGGTCGGCGCCGCCGGGCGAGCCGAACATCGCCCTCATCACCCGCAGCGCGTCGAGCGCGCCGGCGGTCCGCTCGCGCCCCGGGGGGAAGCGGATGCCGTAGGCCGCATGTTCGGCCCGGTGCGATCCCGCGCCGAGGCCCACCACCATGCGGCCGGACGAGATGACGTCGATGAGTGTGGCCGCCTTCGCCGCGAGCGCCGCCGGGCGGTGGGTGGCCGACAGCACCGCCACCCCGAGGCGGGGCCCCTCCACCAGGGGTGCCAGCGCCGCGAGGGTGGTGAGGGCGTCGAAGGCAGGCTCGGCGGGCGTCCGGCCGGGGGACATCAGGTGGTCGTTGACCCACAGCGAGTGGACGCCACGCTCCGCCCCCGCCCGCGCGGCGGCCACGATCTCGGACCACCCGCCGCCGTACTGGGGCAGCCGCAGTCCGATCCGCGGCAGATCCCCGCCGCCGGCCGCGTTCACCCCCGCGGCCGCCACGGGCCCCGCCCGGGGCTCACGGCCCCAGCACCACCACGACGTCGGCCTCTGGGTCGGCATCCCGCGCTGCCGTGGCGATCTCGCCGCCGGCCGGCAGCGCACGGATCACCTCGAACTCGAGGTCAGCGGCCACGCGCCGGGCGGCGGGCTCCGCATCCGGCCCCGCGAAGTACACCGTGGTCGGGGTGGTCCCGGTGGGCGCGTTGCCCGGCACCACGCCGGAATAGCCGAGGCTCTCGGCCTTCAGAGCGGTGTCGCCCGCCAGGCCGGCGACGTCGGTCCCGTTGAGGACGACCAAGGCGATCTGGGAGCGCGGCGGCGGCGGCTCCTGCTCCTCGGTGGTCGCCGGCGGGCTCGGGGCCTCCCCGTCCGGGGCGGGCGGCGCGTCCCCGTTGCCGGCGGACGTCTCGGTGGGCGTCGGCGCGCCGGTGTCGAGCACGGTCACCGTGCCGTCATCGCCGCGCAGGATCCATCCACCCACGAAGCCCAGGATCAGGCACGCGAGGATGAGGGCGACCGGACGCAGCCAGGCGCCGCCGGACGACGGCGGGGGCGGGGGCGGGGTGTCGGTGGTCACGGCCGCCGATGTTACCGGTGCCCCCGGCCATCTCCGCCCGTTGCCGTCCCGTCCGCGGTTGCTGGTAATGTGGATGCGGTCGCGCGAACAGCGCGCCCGTTCCCCGACGCCCCGCCGGCGAGACGCGATGCCCCCGCGCTCGTGCCCGACCGGGTGGCGTCCTACCCCGCCCTTGGCCACCGCGCCTGTGCACCGGGGAGGCTGGCACGAGATGCAGGACGCATCGCAGCCCATCACCGACGATCCGCCCGTGGAGCGCTCGCCAGGCGAGGCCCTCACCCATGCCCTTTCCCGCCCCGACGAGGTGTGGCCCGACGTCGTGCTGCGCGAGCACCAGCTCGAGGCGCTCGATGAGCTGGCGCGCCGCCTGTCGCACGGCGCCACGCGCACCTGGGTGGACGCGCCGACGGGCTCCGGCAAGACCATCATGTTCCTGGCCCTGGCCGCGGCCCTGGGCGGTAGCGCCCTGGTGCTGGTGCCGCGGCGCAACCTCGCCGAGCAGACCGCGGCCGGGCTGGTGCGCCACTTCCCCGCTCTGCCCACCCTGCCCGAGGGGCCCGAGTCGGCGGGCAGGCCCGGCGTGGCCATCTGCACCTACCAGGCCGCCCTCCGCCACCAGGAGCACATGGACTGGGACGGGATCGATCTCCTGATCTGTGACGAGGCCCACGCCACGCTCGGCGCCCAGACCCGCAGGCTGATCGACCGGGCCCGCAACGCGGTCGCGGTGGGCTTCACCGCCACGGGGTCGACCACCACGGGGCACGTCGACCAGGTCTTCGGGCCGGTGGCCACCACCCTCGACCGCGCCTCGGCGATCAACCGCGGCATCCTGTGCCCGCTCCGCTCCCTGCGCGTGGAGCGCGCCGTCGACCTCTCGGACGTCGCCCGCGTGCGCGGCGACTTCGACCAGGCCAGCCTGGGCCGGGCCCTCGACCGGGCGCGCTGGCACCGGGCCTGCGCGGAGGTCTGGGCCGAGCACTTCCAGCCGCTCGGGCTGGCCGGGGTGGCCTACACGGCCACGGTCGCCCAGGCGCACGCGCTGGCCGACGAACTCGCCGAGCGGGGGGTCAAGGCGGCCGCGGTGTCCGGCCAGACACCTCAGCGCGAGCTCCAGCGGGTGCTGTTCGACTTCTCCTCGGGCCGCATCGACGTGCTGTGCAACGCGGACCTGCTCACCGAGGGCTGGGACGAGACGCGCGCCACGGTCGTGATGCACCTCGCGCCCACCACCTCCGAGCGGGTCTTCGTCCAGCGCCTGGGCCGCGTCATGCGCCCGGCCCCGGGCAAGGAGGCCGTGTCGGTGGAGTTCCTGCCGGCCGGCGATCCGATGGGAGTCCAGACCAGCCACGAGGTCTTCGGGCTCGGTTGGTACAAGCCGCTCGGGCGCGTCGCCGGCCCGCCCGAGGCCGGCGAGCGCGGCGCGCTGTCCAAGGCGGCCTCCTTGCTGTCGGACCGCGAGGGAGACGCCGCCAAGCTGGTCAATCCGGCGGCCGCGCCCGGGCTGATCGCCGCCGGCCTGGCCGGCTCGGGCTGGCGCGACGCCGACCCGGCCGTGCTGCCGGACACGCTCATGGAGGAGTGGGTCGAGGCCGCCTCACACGATGTCGGCCTCGACGAGTTGATCGACCGTGTCACCGTGGGCGTCGACCCCCTCGCCGCGACGGCGTGGTGGGCGCTCAGCGGTCTGGTGGCGCGTCGTCTGGTGGGTACCGACACGTCCGATCAGCCGCTGTGGCGCGCCTGGGCGACCGCGCTGCTGGTGCAGCCCGAGCTGCGCCGGGGCCTGCCCGAGGACGTCCCGCGAAAGGTTCTCGATCGGCTGCGGATGTCGGCCCGGGAGCGGCTGAGGGCCCTCTGGTGGCACGCCGACAACGCCGGCCGCTGGGATCGCCTGGCCGCGCTGGAGCAACTCGGGCGCTCAGGTGATCGCCGCCGGCGCTGGTCGGCCCTGGAACAGACGGCCGACTGGGCGCCGAGCTGGGCCTGGGACGTCGCTCGGGCCCTCTCGGAGAACACCCGGCCGGGGCGCAATCAGGAGGCGGCCCGCATCGCCGCGTGGGAGGCCCACCACCTGATCACCAACGGCGGTGAGCTCCCCCTGATCGCGCTCTGGCTGCGGGCTGCAGGTGAGCCCCCGCCCGACCCGGTGCCGCCGGCGGACGGCAATCCGCTGCGGCTGGGGCAGGGCGCGCGCCTGCTGGTGATGCTCGGGCCGGGCGACGTGCCGGCGCGGGCCGAGCAGCTACGGCTCGCCGCCCGCGCGGCCGACGCCGCCGGCGGCTGGGCCCGCCTGCGCGGTGCGCTGGACGCACTGGACCTCACGACCCCGGACGCGCGCCGCGCCCTGCGGGCCGCCGTGGGTGCGATGCAGCCCTCGGCACTGGCCTCGCGGCGGGCCTGGAACGCGCTGCGGACGCGCTTCCCCCGCCTGCCCGAGCCGGACGTGGTGGGTGTGGGCGAGGGTGGCCGCAAGAAGGGCGGGGGCGGTCAGGGCGGCGACGGTGCCGCCGGCGACGGGGCGGCGCCCACGCGTGGCCGCCGGCGCCGGCGGCGGCGGTTGCGCAGCGCCGGGCCCGAGGGCTCGCCCGCCGCGGGCTCGCCCCAGGGCGAGGGACCCGAGCGGCGCGAGGAACGCGCCGACACGCCGCCGCCGGAAGCCACGCCGCCGCGCCGCAAGCGGCGCCGTCGTCGCCGGCGCGGCGCGGGATCGGGCGGCGGCGGCGGGGGCGGCGATGCACCCCCGGGCGACGCACCTCCGCCCGCGCCCGAGGGCTGAGGGCCCGTGGCCGATCGCTCGGCCGAGGTGGCCGACGGGCTCTGGGTGCGCGTCCGGTCGCTGGCCGCGCGCATCGAGGAGCTCGAGGAGCTGCACCGGCTGGACGAGCTCGATGAGGATGGCCGTGCCCGGCTGGACTCGCTGCGGGTCAGGTGCGCCCGCGCGGCCCGCCGCGCCGGCATGGCCGATGAGCTGGCCGACCGCCTCGCCGGCCTCCGGCGGGGCGGGGCGGCCTGACGGCGCGCCCCGCCCCGCCCGGCGCCATCAGAGCAGCGTGCGCCGGATGGTGATCCGCTGGGTCACCGGGCGGAACGTGCCGCCGCGGGCCCCCGCTGCCACCGAGATGCCCACGCGGGCGACGGCCCGCGATGCGCCGTTCCGCCACTTCCCGTGTCGCGCCCGTGAGGGGGCCCCCGGGCGCGCCCCCGAGGACGTTAAGGCGGGCCTAACCACCGCGATCGGCCCGGCGCGATACAACTGACCCCGTGAGCGATTTGCCCCCGCTGCCACCCCGCCGGTCCGGCGCCGGTCTGCCCCCGTTGCCGACCCGGCCGCGGGGCGACGCCCGCGCGCTTCCGGACCTCTCGCCGCACCCGGTGGGTCCCGCCCCCCGCGCCGACGCTCCCCCGCCACCACCGCCTCCCGCCCGCCGCCCCCGCCCGCGCCGCCGGCCGGCTCGGCGCTCCCCGGTGGTCGCGCTCGCCGTCGCGGGCGCCCTCGTGGCCGGTGCGCTCGGCGGGGCCGGTGTCGGCTTGGTGCTGAACGACGACGCGCCGTCGCCCCCCGCGGACACGAGCGAGGTCCTGACTCCCGTGCTCGACGACGACCCCGGGTTGCCGTCGCTGGCGGACCTGGCCGGTCGCGTGGGCCCCAGCGTGGTGCAGGTGCGCACCGAGCGGGGCGAGGGCAGCGGTGTCATCCTGGCCCCGAGCGGCCTGATCGTGACCAACCACCACGTCATCGAGGGCAGTGACGAGGCCGTGATCGTCACCGCCGACTCGCGCCGGGTGGCGGCGCGGTTGGTCACGTCCTCGCCCGACGAGGACCTCGCCATCCTGCGTCCCAACGGCGACGTGGGCGGCGGCGCGACGCTGGCCGAGGAGCCCGACGGCGGTTTGCGGCCGGGCGACGACGTCTTCGCCATCGGTAGCCCATTCGGCCTGCGCAACACGCTGACGGCCGGCGTGGTGAGCGCGCTCGGGCGTCGGACCGGCCCCGATGGGGTCCCCATGATCCAGATCGACGCGCCCATCAACCCCGGGAACTCCGGCGGCGGCCTGTTCGACATGCGGGGACGCCTGGTGGGGGTCCCCACGGCGATCATCGGCCCCATCCGCGGGAACGTCGGCATCGGCTTCGCCGTCCCGTCCTCGCGGGTCCGCGCCCTCGTCGACCAGGTGCCCTGAGCCGATGGTTGCCCGACCGCCCGCCCGCCGATCCCGAGGAGACCGCCCATGACGAACCCGCCACCGCCGCCTCCGGTCGAGCCGACCCTGGTGCCCCCGCCCTCCGCCGCGCCACGCGAGCGACTGGAGGCCGTGCTGTACGAGATGCGCCGCGTGGTGGTGGGGCAGGACCGGCTGCTGGACCGGGTGCTGGTGGCCCTGCTCTCCAAGGGGCACGTCCTGCTGGAGGGGGTCCCCGGCCTGGCCAAGACCCTCACCCTCGAGACCGTGGCCACGGTCTGCGGCGGTTCGTTCAGCCGCGTGCAGTTCACGCCCGATCTGGTGCCCTCGGACGTGGTGGGCGGTCAGGTGCTGGACCCGCGCAGCGGCGACTTCCAGACCCGCCTCGGCCCGGTGTTCGCCAACTTCGTGCTGGCCGACGAGATCAACCGCGCGCCCGCCAAGGTGCAGTCGGCGCTGCTCGAGGTGATGGGCGAGGGGCATGCCACCATCGCCGGCGAGAGCCACGCCGTCCCGCGGCCGTTCTTCGTCCTCGCCACTCAGAACCCCATCGAGAGCGAGGGGGTCTACCCGCTGCCCGAGGCGCAGGTGGACCGCTTCGCGATGAAGCTGATCGTGGGCTACCCCAGCCTGGCCGACGAGGAGGAGATCGTGCGCCGCATGGCCTCCGATCCGCCCCAACCGCGCCGCCTGCTGGATCCCGATCAGATCCGCGACCTCCAGGCCGCCGCCGACACCGTCTTCGTGGACCACCGCGTGCGCTCGTACGCCGTCCGCCTGGTGAACGCGACGCGCAACCCGTCCGAGGAGGGCCTCGGCAACCTGGAGCCGTATCTGGACATGGGTGGTTCCCCCCGCGCGTCGCTGTCGCTGGTGCGCGGCGCGCGGGCTCTGGCGGTCATCCGCGGGCGCACGTACGCCATGCCGGAGGACGTGCACGCGCTGTTCCACGACGTGCTGCGCCACCGGGTGGTGCTGTCGTACGAGGCGCTGGCCGCGGACGTCAGGCCCGACCGGGTCCTGGACGCCGTCCTGGAGGCCGTGCCGCAGCCGGTGGTCGAGCTGGGGAGCGGCCGTTCCGTCGGCTGAGGCCATCCTCCGGCGCGTCGAGCTGCGCATCGGCCGGCGCCTCGACGGGCTGCTGCAGGGCGAGCGCCGCGGCCGGCGCCCGGGCCCGGGCGGCGAGCCGTCGGTCACGCGCGAGTACGCGCCCGGCGACGACGTGCGCTGGGTGGACTGGGCGCTGACCGCGCGGACCGGTACGCCGATGGTGCGGGTCCCCGAGATCGACCCGGTGCTGACCGCCTGGGCCCTGCTCGACTGCTCGGCCGCGATGTCCTACGGCAGCCGGGTGCAGACCAAGCTCGACCTCGGGCGCGAGGTGCTCGCCGGGGTGGGACTGGTGATGCGCCGGCACGGGGACCGCCTGGGGGTCATCGCTACCCGCCAGGGCGGGACCGACCTCGTGCGCCCGCCGTGCGCCGACCGGCGTGGGTTGATCGCCGCGCTCCAGGCCGTCGAGCGGGTCCCCGCCGTGCCCGAGGGCGCCGGCGCCACCGACCTGGTGCGCGCCATCACCACCCTGGGACGGGTGGCCCGCCACCGCGGCGCGGTGGTGATCGTCTCGGACTTCCCCGATCAGGACGGGCTCGAGCGCGCGATCGGCGGCCTGGCGCGCACCCACGAGGTGATCTGCATCGAGGTCCGCGACCCGCGCGAGCGCGACCTCCCCGCGGTGGGGCCGGTGACCCTGCGCGACATGGGCACCGGGGCCCGGCGTGTGGTCGACACCGCGGACCCGCGCTTCCGGGCCCGGTTCGCCGAGGTGGTCGCGTCCTCCGATCGCGCCCGCGCGGCGATGCTGGCCCGCGCCGGAGCGCGCCACGCCGCGGTCGAGACCGGCGCCGACTGGGTGGCTCCGCTGATCGAGGTCCTGGCGCGCACGCCCAGCCGGCGGGTGGTGCGCGCGTGAGCTTCGCCACCCCGTGGGCCCTGCTGGGGTTGCCGGTCCTCGCCCTGCTCGTCCTGGGCGCCCTGGTGTGGCGCCGCGGGCGCGTGGGCCGGGGCATACCGCACCCCAGCCTCGCCCTGATCGCCGCCGCCGACCCCGGGCTGCGCCCGCGGCGGTTCGTGGCCCCGGTCCTCGCCGTCCTGGCGCTGGCGGCGCTGGTGGTGTCGCTGGCGCGTCCCCAGATCTGGCGCGACGAGCCCCGCGAGCAGGCGACGATCGTCCTGGCCATCGACGTGTCGGGCTCCATGTCCGCCGACGACGTGGCCCCCTACCGGCTGCGCGCCGCCCAGGACGCCGCCCTGGCCTTCGCCGAGAGCGTGCCGCGCCAGTACCTGGTGGGCCTGGTGAGCTTCGCGAACACCGCCAACGTGCTGGTCCCGCCCACGACGGACCGCCTGGCGCTCGAGCGCGCCATCGACGGCCTGCGCGCGGACGGGGCCACCGCCATCGGCGACGCCGTGTTCGCCTCGCTCCAGGCGATGCGCAGCGTGCAGGGGGGCGACCCCGAGGGCACCATCGAGGCGGCCCGCATCCTGTTGCTCTCCGACGGCGAGAGCACCACCGGCCTGCTCACCTCCGTCGCGGCGGAGCAGGCGGCCCTCGCGGGCGTGCCGGTGTTCACGGTGTCGCTGGGAACGCCCGACGGGCGCCTGGTCGACGGCACCCGGGTGCCGCCCAACCCGCGCGAACTCGCCCGCCTCGCCGAGGCCACCGACGGCGAGGCCTACGAGAGCCGTGACGCCGAGTCGGTGAGCGAGGTCTACGAGCGGCTTGGGTCGTTCATCGGCACCGAGCGCGTGCGCGGTGAGGCCACCGCGTGGCCGGCCGGCGTCGCGGCCCTGCTGTTGATCGCGGCCGGCGCGGCCGCCTGGAGGTTCTCGCCGCGTCTGGGCTAGCGGACATCGTCTTCCAGGACGGCCACTGGCTCTGGGCCCTCCTCCTGGTGCCGCTGCTTGCGGTCGCGGCACTGGCGATGCTGCGGGGGCGCCGCCGCGCCGCCCTGGCGTGGGCCGACCCCGCAGTGTTGCCGGGCGTGGCCCGCGCCGCGCGCCCTGGGGCGCTGCGCGTGACCGCGGCGGTCCTGGCCCTGCTGGGGGTGGTCGCCGCGGTGGTGGCGATGGCGCGCCCCTCGGTCACCGCCAGCGAGGAGCGCTCGCAGAGCACGGTGATGCTGGCGGTCGACATCTCCACGTCCATGAACCGGACCGACCTGGCCCCGAATCGCCTGGTGGCTGCCGTCGACGCGGCCGGCAGGTTCCTGGACGAGGTCCCCGACGACACCTCGGTGGGCCTCGTGACCTTCGCCGACGGCGCACGCGTGGAGGTGGCGCCCACGCGAGACCGCGGCCGTGTGCGCTCCGCCCTGGGCCGGCTCGAGACGGTGCGGGGTGAGACGGCCCTCGGCGAGGCGGTGGTGACGGCGCTGGCCTCGCTCCAGTCGGTGGGAGCCATCCTCGATGGATCCGTCGCCCCCGGCGAGGCCTCCGGCCGGGTGCTGATCCTGACCGATGGCGTCGACTCCGCCCGCCTGGCCACCACGCCGGCCCAGGCCGCGGAGCGCGCGGCCGCGCTGGGGGTTCCCATCTTCCCGCTGCTGCTGGGGGACGACCCCGGGGAGCCCGGCGGCGCCACCCCGGCCGAGACCCTGGCCCAGATGGCCACGCGGACCGGCGGCATCTTCGCCCAGAGCGTCACGGCCCCGGACCTGCGGGCGGTGTTCGCCGACATCGGATCGGTGGTCGTGCCGGTGGAGCGCCTGCGCGAGCTGACGGTGTGGTGCGCGGCCGCGGCCCTCGTTCTGCTGCTGCTGGCCGGCGTCGCGCTGGGGCTCTCCGCGCGCCCCGGACCCCAGCGGATCCCATCGGCCGTTGGCGGACCGCACTCATCCTGAAATGGCCCATGCGCAACGTTGCAGGGCAGATTCTGGAGTTTTCCGGCCGCTACAGGGCTTCCGCAGGGGCCCCCCGACGGCGAGCCTCCCCCTGACCGGAGATGGACAGGGCTGGAACGGAGGCGACGATGGCACCAGGACTGAAGGGCGCGTGGCGGTGGCTCGCCGCGCTGCTCGTGATCGTGATGGGGGCGCTGCCCGCGATGGCCGCGGCGCAGGGGATCACCTTCTCGCGGTCGCCGGCCCCGCCGCAGGCCATCCTCCAGACGGGCACGCAGGTGCTCGGCTACAACGTCACCTTCGGGTCGATCCCCACCCGGATCGACCGCTCCATCGTGGACCCGCTGGGCATCGTGCGGCTCGGCCCGGAGCCGATCGCACTGCAGCCGTCGACGCCCAGCCCCTTCACCGACGCGTTCACGTTCAACCCGGGTAACGGCGCCGCGCTGGGCCGCTACCAGGCGCGGGTGGAGTTCTTCTCGCTCCCCAGCGGCCAGGTGGCCCCCGAGGTGCTGGCCCAGGTCTCCTTCGACGTGGCCGACCAGCTCGGCACGCTGCAGCTGATCAAGTACGAGGACGCGAACGGGAACGGCGTCCGCGACCCGGGCGAGCCGGGAGTCCCCGGCTGGAGCTTCAACCTGATCAACCCGCAGGGCAACAGCAGCACCGCCGTCACCGGGCCGGACGGCACGGTGACGATCCCCAGCGTGCCCGCGGGCATGTGGCAGGTCGCCGAGGTCATCGAGCCGGGCTGGGTGGCCATCACGCCGCCGGTCGGCCCGGTGATGGTCCCGGCGAACGGCGTCGGCGCCTTCACGGCCGGCAACGCGCGCCCCGCCGACATCTGCGGCGTCGTCTACATCGACGCCAACCGCAACGGCCAGCTCGACTCGGGTGAGCCGCGCTACGAGGGGGCGACGCTCACCCTCGGCGGCGCCGGGACGGACACCACCGCATCGGCCGGCGACGGGGCGTACTGCTTCACCAACCGCAACCCGGGCAGCTACACGGTCACCGTCAGCACCCCGGGCGGCTTCGAGAACACCACCCCGGTCACCATCGGCGACATCGCGCTGCGCTCGGCCACCGACAGCCTGAACAACAACTTCGGCCTGGCCCGTCCGCAGGCCCCGCCGGCGGTCATCAACCAGGCCCCGCCGCCGCGCCCGAACATCCGCATCCTCAAGAAGGCGCCGCCCGCGGCTCCCATCGAGAGCGTGTTCGACTACCGCATCGCGGTGCGCAACCGCAGTTCGTTCACCGCGCGTGACGTGGTGGTGACCGACCTGGTCCCGCCGCAGGTGACCCTCGTCGCCATCCCGCGGGGCGCGACGGTGCGCAACGGCGTGGTCACCTGGGAGCTGGGCGACATGCGCCCCGGCACCATCCGCCGCATGACGATGCGCGTCAGGGCCAACCCGACCTTCACCGGCGTCATCCCCAATACGGCCACCGTGGTGGCCGAGGCCCTGCCGCCGCGGCGCTCGACAGATCGCACCCGGATCGTGGGCCGGCCCCCGGTGCCGCGCAGCGGCGGGGTGACCGGCTGATGGCGACCCGAGCGACTCTCAGGATCGCCGCCGGGACCGCCTGCGCGATGGCCCTCGCGGCCGTCGCCCAGGTGGGCGCCGCGGACGCACCGGCGGCCAAGGAGCGCGTCGGCTTCGCCGCCGACCCGGCGGTCCACCAGGCCGCCCAGGTGCGGCGCGCCCCGGACCGGCTACGGCGCGCCGCCCCGCGTCCGATCGCCTCCCGGCCGACCTCGTCGGTGGCCTGGCGGGCCCGTGTGGTGGTGCCGATCCATCCGCGCACCGCCCCCCGGGCCTCGGCCAGGAAGCTGCGTCTGCTGAACGGTCAGGCCCCCTACAACGGCAACCCCGAGGTGCTGCTGGTGATGGGCGCCACCACCAGCGTCAAGCACGGCGTCTGGTACAAGGTGCTGCTCAACAGCCGGCCCAACGACGCCGCCGCCTGGGTGCCCGAGGCGGCGGTGCGGGTCACGCGCACCCGCCTGCGCGTGCTCGTGGACATCTCGTCGCGCACCATCTCGGTCTTCCGCGCCGACCGGCGCGTGGTGCGCTGGCGGGTCGCGGTGGGGACGCGGCTGAACCCGACCCCGGAGGGGCGCTTCGCCATCAGCGAGATCGTGCGTCAGCGCAACCCCAGGGGCTTCTTCGGGCCGGTCATCATGACGCTGACCGCCCACTCGGAGAAGCTGAACGACTTCGACGGTGGCGACGGCCGCATCGCGCTGCACGGCACCAGCCGTCCCAGGTTGCTTGGGCGCGCGGTCAGCCACGGCTGCGTGCGGTTGGCGAACCGCGACATCGTCAGGCTGGCGCGGGTGGCGTCGCCGGGCACCCCGGTCGACATCGTCGCCTGACCGGGCGGGGGGCGGGGTGAGCGCGCCTGGCGCATCCGGCCCGGCGCCCCCGCCCGTGGTCGTCACCGGCGCCGGCGGCGGCATCGGGCGGGCCATCTGCCGGCAGTTGGTGGCCCGCGGCGCCCGCGTGGTGGCGGTGGGTCGCGCGCCGGCCCGCCTGCGTGCCGTGGCCGAGGCGCTGGGGGTGGAGTCGCACGCTGTCGACCTGGCCGACCTGGAGGACGTGCGGCACCTGGCCGCGACGCTGCGCGCACGCCATCCCCGGATCCGGGCGCTGGTGTCGAACGCCGGCGTGCTCACGGGGGTGCCGGTGCTGACCGTCGACGGCAACGAGCCGAACATGCAGGTGAACGCGCTGGCGCCGATGTTGCTGGCCACGATGCTGGCGCCGGCCCTCGTCGGGGGACGGCTGATCACCACCGGGTCCCGTTCGCACAGGTTCGCGCGCCTGGCGCCCGAGGACCTGGAGTCGCCCGGTCGGCCGGGCCGCTCCGGGGCGTCCCGCTACGCGGCCTCCAAGCGGGCGGCAGCGGTGCTCACCCACGAGTTCGGGCGGCGCCACCCCGCCGTGGCGACGACGGTCGTCGATCCGGGGGTGGTGGCCACTCGCCTGTGGCGCCACTCGGGTATCGCCGGACGTGTGCTCTCGGTGCCCATCCCTGGCCTGGTGCGCACGCCCGCACGGGCGGCCCGCGGGTTCGTGGAGGTGATCCTGGGCGAGGAACCCCCGCCGGCACACCTGGGCGCCGGCCGCCTCTGGCGTGAGGATCCCGCGGTGCGCGACCCGGCTGTGGGCGCCGCGCTGTGGAAGGCCGCCCTGGCGCGCCTGGAGGCCGGCCCGGGCTGACCGCCGCGCGTGCTCAGACCGTCGGCGGGCCCCCGGGCCGGCGCCGTTGCCGGCCGCGTCGCCGGTCGGGCGGACCGGCCACGAGTTCCGCCGGGTGCGCCACCCGCACCTGCGAGCCGATCTCGGCCAGGCCGGCCGCGATCTGGATGGCGCAGCCCGGGTTGGCCACCGCCACCACGGGTGCGCCGGCGGCCGCGATCGCCTCGGCCTTCTGCGCGCGCAGCCGCGCCGCCAGCTCCGGCTGCAGGACGCTGTAGAGGCCGGCGGCGCCGCAGCAGCGCCCGGCGTCGGCCACCTCGCGGCACTCGCCGCCCGCCGCGCGCAGTTGCGCGCGCGGGTCGATGCCCTGCGCGTGGAGGTGGTGGCAGGCGTCGTGGACCGTCACCGGGCCCACGGGCGGGCCGGCCGGCGCCCGCGTCTCGAGCTCGATGGCATCGACGCAGCGCGCCGCGACGCGCGCGGCCCGCGCGGCCCACGCGGGATCGTCGGCCAGCAGTTCGCCGTAGGCGCGCACGTGTGCGCTGCATCCCGATGCGTTCACCACCACGCGCTCGGCCCCCTCCCAGTCGGCGATGCGCTCCTTGGCCAGCCGCCGGGCCGTGTCCGGCTGCCCGTAGTGCATGGCGAGCGCCCCGCAACAGCCACCCGGCCGGGGGCGCACCGCGCGCATACCGGCCTGCGCCACCAGTTCCATGGTGGCGCGCTGGACCGGCCTGAAGGCGCCGTCCATCACGCAGCCGGTCAGGACCGCCGCGAGCGGCCCCTCGCCGCGCTCGGCCGGGATGGGGCGCAGCAACTCGCGCAGGCTCGCCGGGGGCATCGATGCGCGCTGGGCCTCCGGCAGCAGGCGGTCCAGGCGCAGCGCCCGTGTCAGCGCGATGCCCCAGGCTGCGGCCATCGTCAGCCGGCGCCGCGGCAGCACCCACGACAGCCCGATGCGCTTGATCAGGCGCGCCGGCAGGGGGCGGGTGGGCTCCACCTGGGCGCGGGCCGCCTCGATCATCCGGCCGAAGGGGACGCCGCTGGGGCAGGCCGCCTCGCAGGCCCGGCAGGCAAGGCACTCGTCCATCATCGTGGTGAACGCGGCGTCCACCCGTGCCTCGCCCTCGTCCACCGCGCGCATCGCCGCGATGCGCCCGCGCGGGGACGCCGTCTCGCGGCCGGTCAGCCGGAAGGTGGGACAGTGCGGCAGGCAGAGGCCGCAACTGACGCACTTGACGATGTCGTCGGCGGCAGGCGCCGGGTGGGCCGGGTTCCAGTTCCCGCTCATCGTGTACCCGCCTCCGTGGGCCGCGGGGTGTCCACCGGCGTGCGGCCGGCGTTGAGGATGCCGGCGGGATCGAACGAGCGGCGCAGGCGGCGCATCTGCACCAGCCCGGCCGGCGGGGCGCCCCAGGGGTCGAGGCCCGCGCCCAGATCATCGCGCACCAGGACCGCGTGGCCACCGAGGTTCTCGGCGGCGGCGCGCACGGCCCGGACGCGACCCGCGCCGTCGGCCGCCACGTGGCACGTCCCCACGCCCATCTGTGCCACGAAGGGCCACCCTTCGGCATCGAGGCCGTCGATCAGGCGCCCCAGTCGCGGTGGCGGGACGCCGACGGCGATCAGCGCCGGCCCCGCGGGCTCGGCGGGCCCGGTCTCCACGGGGATCGCGTCGGCCGGCGCACGCACGTCCGCGGCGGAACCGGCCAACTCCACGTGGAGACCTGCCGGCGACATCAGCACCGACGCGGGCCGCGACGGGTGGGCCACCAGGTCGCGCGCGCGGTCCATCAACTCGGCGGGCGGGCCGGGCAGGTGGAACCAGCCGCGCGCCGCCGGCCGCGGCCACAGCTTCAGGGTGGCCTGGACGATGACCCCCAGCGTCCCGTAGGAGCCCACCATCATGCGCGGGATGTCGAAGCCGCTGACGTTCTTGACGGTCCGTCCGCCGCCGGTCACCAGGCGCCCGTCGCCGGTGGCCACCACCACCTCGAGCAGCGAGTCGCGCACCGGGCCCTCGCGCAGCCGCGACCGGCCGCTGGCCCCCGCGGCCAGCACGCCGCCGACGGTGGCGCCCGGCCGGATGTCGGCCTGAGGCCAGCACTGGCCGTGCTCGGCCAGCAGCGCCTCCAGGTCGCCCGCCGGCATCCCGCCCTCCACGGTGACGGTCAGATCGGCGGGGGTGTGGTCGACCAGGCGCGCCAGTGCGCCGGTCTCCAGGCGCGCCACGCGGAGCCCGGGAGCGCCCGCCGGCGCCGGGGGGGTGTGGGTACCGCCGCCGACCACCAGCAGGCCGTCCCCGTCCGAGGAGGCGCGGGCCAGCAGGTCCGCCAGTTCCTCGCGCGTCGCAGGCCGGTGGACGCCCCGGGCGCTCACAGCCAGGTCCCCTCGGGCAGCGCTCCCGCATCGAGCACCACCTCGCCGCAGCGGCTGCCCGCGGGCAGCACCTTCGCCGGGTTCAGGCGTCCGGAGGGGTCGAAGGCCGCCCGCGCGCAGGCCTGGGCGTCCAGGTCGACGGCGCTGAAGCTGAGCGGCATGTAGTCGCGCTTCTCCAGGCCGATGCCGTGCTCGCCCGAGAGCACCCCGCCGACCGCGATGCACGCGTGGATGATCTCCTCGCCGGCGGCGCGCACCCGCTCCACCTGCTCCGGGTCGCGCCGGTCGAAGGCGATCAGCGGGTGCAGGTTGCCGTCGCCGGCGTGGAAGACGTTCATGATGATCAGGTCGTGCGCGGCGGCGATGGCCTCGACGCGCTCCAGGATCTCCACCAGCCGGGTGCGGGGCACCACGCAGTCGTGGAGGTAGTAGTTCGGCGCAACCCGGGCCACCGCGCCGAACGCGCTCTTGCGCGCCTTCCACAGGAGCGCGCGCTCGGCCTCGTCGGCCGCCACGCGCACCGCGCGGGCGCCGCCGGCCCGGCCCACCCGCTCGACGATGCCGGCCTGGTCGGCCACCGCCGCCTCGGTGCCGTCGACCTCCACCAGCAGCACCGCGGCGGCGTCCAGCGGCAGGCCGGCGCCCGTGAACTGCTCCACAGCCCCGGTCATGGTCCGGTCCATCATCTCCATCGCGGCCGGGATGACCCCGGCGCCCACGATGTCGCGCACGACGCCGCCGGCCTCGCCGAGCGAGGCGAAGTCGAGCAGCATCGTGCGCACCGCGGGCGGGTCGCGCATCAGGCGGACGGTCACCTCCGTGACCACGCCGAGGGTGCCCTCGCCACCCACCACCAGCCCGCGCAGGTCGTAGCCGGGGGCGTCGGGAGCCAGGCCGCCCACGCGCAGGACCTCGCCGTCGTGGAGGACGATCTCGGCCTCCAGCACGTGCTGGGAGGTGACCCCAGAGGCCAGGCAGTGCGGACCGCCGGCGTTGGTGGCCACGTTGCCCCCGATGGAGCACGCCTGCTGGCTCGAGGGGTCCGGGGCGTAGTGGAGTCCGAGGTGGCGCACGGCCAGGGTGAGGTCCAGGTTCAGCACCCCCGGCTGCACCCGCGCACAGGGCACCTCCGCGTCCACCTCGATGATGCGGTCCATGCGGCTCAGCGCGATCACGACGGCCCCCTCGAGCGGCACGGCCCCGCCGGTGAGCCCGGTCCCGGACCCCCTCGGCACCACCGCAAGCCCCAGTTCGGCCGCCAGCCGCACGCACGCGACCACCTCCTCGGTGGTGTCGGGCAGGACCACCAGTCCGCAGTCCCCGTGCGCGATGGACCCGTCGCGCGCGTAGATCCGGCGCTCCAGCGGGTCGTGCAGGACGCGCTCGTCGTCCAGCAGTGCGGCGAACCGCCCGCGCGCGTGGACGGCGAGGCCGGCGGTGCTCACCCGGCCACCGCGGTGCCGGCGGGCGCGCCCGCGAGGGCGGCCAGGGCGGCACGCTCACCGCCCTCGATGGCCTCGATGACCGCGGCCCCGGGAGCCTGATGGAGCCCCGCGATGTCGGCGAGCACCTGCGCCGGCGCCGACACCGCCGCCATCTGATCGCGGTGCGGCAGGGGGTAGGCGCGCGGCAGGCGCAGCACCTCCACGGGACGCCACGCGGCGCCGGGCTCCGCCCACCCCAGGCGCAGCAGCGCGTCGTGGCACGACGCGGCCAGGGCGTCGTCGTCCAGGCCCCAGACCGGGTCGCCCGGGTCGGCCGCGCAGTAGCACTCGCAGCCGAACACGGTGCGGTCGCCGGGCACCAAGGCGGCGCTCCAGTTGCCGGGCAGGGCGCAGCGCGCGAAGGGGACGGACGGGTCGTCCACCTGGATCCAGGCGTGGGGGAGCGGCTGGGCCGGCACCACCTCGAGGTATGCGATCGCCACGGCCCGCATCCGCACGGCCGGGAGCGCCCCGGGTGGCGGCGCGGGCGCCAGCAGCCGTGCCGCAAGGCCGGCCGGCATCGCCACCACCGCGGCCGGCGCGCGCAACTCCAGCGCCCCGCCGGGCCCGTCGGCGCGCACCCCGCGCACCCGTCCGCCGGCCGTGTCGAGCGCCGAGACGGCCGTGCCGGTGAGTATCTCGGCCCCGGCGGCGGTCGCCGCGTCCGCCATCGCGTCCATCAGCTGGCCGATGCCGCGGGCCGGGAACCAGAAGCCCTCCGGGGCGGCCTGGCCGTCGCGCAACTTGCGCACGCGGTCCGCCGGGATGTCCTCCAGGGGCACCCCGTCGATCTTCTCGAGGTACGCCCGCATCTCGGCCTCGACGGTCGCTCTGCCGGCCACCCGCTCCAACTCGGTTCGCGCCGAGCCGTCGTCGACGGCGCCCGCCCGCGGCGCGCCGGTGGGGGGCTGGTCCAGGTAGCGCCCCGGTCGCACGCGCCCCCGTCGCACGGAGACGACCGGACGCGGCACCCAGTGCAGGTCGTCGCCCACCATCTCGCGCAGCCACCGAAGGCGGGCATCGTCGCGCACGAAGGGGATGTGCCCGCCGATGTCGTACGCCACGCCGTCGCGCCGACGGGTGGCGCACAGCCCGCCCACGGCCGGCGCCGCCTCCAGCAGGCTCACGCGCGCACCGGACCGCGCCATCGCCAGCGCCGCGCCGAGACCCGCAGGGCCGGCGCCGAGGACGATCGCATCGCGGATCACCGGCATCGGCGAACCGTGGCGTACCCGCGCACACCCTGTCAACGTCCGCCGGGCGCGAGGTCGGCGGGCGGGACGACCGTCACGACTCCGGCCGGGTCGCCCTTGGCTATGCTCGCTGGCGGCGGAGGCGCCCCTCGCGCCCGCCCGCGGACGCGCCCGCCGACGCGCGCCGCCCCCGAACCGCCGTCGCGCACCCAGGACCCTTCGACATGACACTGCGGGACCTCGCGATCGTGCTGGCCATCGCCCTCGCCCTGCCGGCGGTGCTCCTTATCCTGCGCGACGCCGTGGCCGCCGACGACCGCGCGGCGCGGCCGGTGGCTCGCGGGCTCCACGTCCTGTGGACCGCCATCCCGGTGGGGTTGCTGGTCGCGCTGGTCGTCCTGGCGGTGGCCGAGTGAGCACCGAGGCGGCCCCGCCCGCCCGCGCCGGCGGCCCCATGGGGCTCGTGGGTGACTACGTGCGGCTGACCAAGCCGCGGGTGATCTCGCTGCTGCTGGTCACCACCGGCGCCGCGATGTTCATCGCCGAGGGCGGCGCGCCCGGGGGCTGGCTGCTGCTCTGGACGCTGGTGGGCGGATACCTGGCCGCCGGCGGGGCGGGAGCGATCAACCACTACATCGACCGCGACATCGACGGCCACATGGCCCGTACCGACGAGCGTCCCGTGGTGGCCGGTCGCGTCGCGCCCGCCAACGCCCTGGTGTTCGGGATCGTGCTCGGAGTCCTGAGCGCCGTGGTGCTGGTGCTGGCGGCCAACTGGCTGGCGGCCGTCCTCGCGCTGGCCGGGCTGGGCCTCTACGTGGGCCTCTACACCATGTGGCTGAAGCGGACGACCTTCCACAACATCGTCATCGGCGGGTCCGCCGGCGCGGTGCCCCCGCTGGTGGGCTGGGCGGCGGTCACCGGCGACCTGGGACTGCAGGCCTGGATCCTGTTCGCCATCGTCTTCTACTGGACCCCGCCCCACTTCTGGGCACTCTCCCTGATCCTGAAGAGCGACTACGCCGCGGCGGGCGTCCCGATGCTTCCCGTGGTCCGCGGCGACCAGGAGACCAAGCGCCAGGTGTTCCTGTGGTCGCTGGTGATGACGGCGGTCTCGCTGCTCCCGGTGGCATCGGGCGCCGCGGGCGCCTTCTACCTGTGGAGCGCGCTGGCCCTCGGCGGGGTCTTCTGCACGCTGGCGTTCCTGCTGTGGCGGGGTGAGGGCCTGCGCCACGCGCGAGCCACCTTCCACTACTCGCTGCTCTACCTGGCGCTGCTGTTCGTGGCCCTGGCGATCGACGCGGGCTGGTGAGCGGCGCGCGCGAGGGCCGCCGGCGCGCCGGCCGCGAGGGCCCGCCGTTCCTGCTGACCCCGCTCGGGATCGTCTTCACGACGGTCCTGATCGACCTGATCGGCTTCGGCATCGTGCTGCCCATCCTGCCGCTGTGGGCGGAGGAGTTCGGGGCCAGCCCGGTCCAGATCGGCATCATCACCGCCTCCTATGCGGTGGCCCAGCTGGTGTCGGCCCCGGTCCTCGGCCGCCTGTCGGACCGCCATGGCCGGCGTCCGGTCATCCTCGCCTCACTCGTGGGGACGGTGGTGGCCTTCCTGCTGATCGGCTTCGCCCAGGCCCTGCTGGTGATCTTCCTCGCGCGCGTGCTGCAGGGCGTCGCCGGCGCCTCGTACGCCACCGCCCAGGCCTACGTGGCCGACACCACCACTCCGGCTCAGCGGGCCCACGGCATGGGGATGATCGGCGCGGCCTTCGGGCTGGGCTTCCTGCTGGGCCCGGCCATCGGCGCCATCTTCGCGACCATCGACCCGCGGGCGCCGTTCTTCGCCGCGGCCGCGCTCGCCGCCGCCAACCTGCTGATCGCCCTGCGCCGCCTGCCCGAGTCGATCACGCCGGGCTCGGCCCCCGCCGTCCGCCCGGGCCTGGCCGTCGTGCGCCGGGCGCTGGCCGGCCGCGCCCTGGCGCCGCTGGTCTGGCTCACGTTCGTGGCCAACGTGGCCTTCATCGGCATGGAGACCACCTTCGCCCTCTACGGGGCGCACCGCTTCGGCTACTCCACGGCCCAGGTGGCCCTCCTGTTCGCCTACATCGGCGTCCTCGCTGTGCTCTCGCAGGGGTACCTGGTGCGGCGGATGGTGGCCCGGGCCGGAGAGGCGCGCACGATGGTGACCGGGCTGGGCGTCACCGGGGCCGGCCTGCTGGGGATGGCGGCGGCCCACAGCCTCTGGCTGCTGCTGGTGTCACTCGGCCTCCTCGCCCTCGGCTCGGGCCTCGTGTTCGCCACCACGACGGCGCTGATCTCGCTGGCCTCTGGCGCCGGCGAGCAGGGCACGCTGCTGGGCCTGACCGCCTCGGTGGGCTCGGCCGCTCGCATCGCGGCGCCGCTGGCGGCCGGGGCGCTCTACCAGCACGTCGACCTCGCCGCGCCCCTGCTGGTGGGCGGTGGGCTGATGCTCCTGTGCACCGTCGCCGCGCTGCGCGTGGCCCCGCGCAGCGCGGTCGCCGCGGGGCGCTGACGCTCCGGGTGGGGGACGTCCCGCCCCGGGCCCGGAGGGCGTCGCGGGGCGGGGGACACCCGGCCCCCGGCAGGGGTTCCGTTCAGCAACGGGAGCGGCTCGGGCGCGTGGTAGGTTCCCGCCGTGCGGAAACAGCCCCACCTCATCCCACTGCTGATCTTCGCCGCCCTCATCGGCGCCGCGACCGTCGCAGTAGCCCTGCTCATCGACTGGCTGCCCGAGGGCGCCGCTGAGCAGGCCGATCGCACCGACACCCTCATGTGGTTCCTGGTGTGGTGCTCCATCGTCATCTTCACCGGCGTCACCGCGGTGCTCGCCTATTCGGTCTGGCGCTTCCGCGCCGCGCCGGGCGACGAGTCCGACGGCCCGCCGATCCACGGCAACACCAAGCTCGAGATCATCTGGACCGTGCTCCCCACCATCCTCCTGGCGGTGGTGGCGGTCTGGGCGTACATCGTGCTGACCGACAACGAGCAGCTCGAGGACGACCGCATCGAGGTCGAGGTCACCGCCGAGCAGTTCGCCTGGTCGTTCACGTACCGGGACGCCGGCTTCACCACCGGCGACCTCCGCGTCCCCGTGGACCGGCAGGTGCGCCTGAAGATGCGCGCGAAGGACGTCATCCACGACTTCTACGTCGTGGAGTTCCGGGTCAAGCAGGACGTCGTCCCGGGCATCACGACCTACCTCACGTTCAACCCCACCGAGACCGGCACCTACCAGATCATCTGTGCCGAGCTCTGCGGGGTGGGCCACGGCGTCATGCGCGCCCAGGTGCAGGTCATGCCCCAGGACGAGTACGACCGCTGGCTCGCCGAGTCCGGCAGCTCCGTCAGCGCCTCCGCCGCACCCGCGGCCGCGCCGGCGGGCACCCCGTCTTCCCCGACGACCCCGTAGGCGGTAGATCCAGAGCATGGCGACCTACGCACCCACGCACTCCCACCCCGGGCACCACCATCACCACATGGACCCGCGTCCGCTGTCGTACTGGTGGAAGCGCGCCTTCGTCTACACCACGGTCTCGATCGGGCTCTCGTTCGCGCTCGTCTACCTGCTGCGGGAGGCCTTCGGCCTGACCCCCGCGTGGGAGGGCGAGGTCTACTACGCGGTCGCCGCCGGCGTGGGGACCATCGCGTTCACGATCGGCATCGGCTGCTGGGACTACTGGTTCCGCTGGCTGCGCGGCAAGCAGGTCGACCCCGAGGACCACTCCTTCCACGGCGCGCACTCGTGGAAGGACTACCTCAAGGTCAACACCGATCACAAGGTGATCGGCATCCAGTACCTGGTCGCCATCCTGTTCTTCCTGCTGGTCGGCGGCCTCTTCGCCCTGCTGGTGCGGGCCGAGCTGGCGACCCCGGGTGAGACGATCGGCGACGGCGAGACCTACAACGGTCTGTTCAGCGTCCACGCCACGGTGATGATCTTCCTGTTCGTCATCCCCGCGTTCGCGGCGCTGGTGAACTACATCCTGCCGATCATGATCGGCGCCAAGGACATGGCGTTCCCGCGGATGAACGCCTTCTCCTTCTGGCTGTTCATCCCCGGCGGTCTGATGATGATCGCCAGCCCCCTGGTGGGTGCCTTCTCGGCCGGCTGGACCGCCTACGCGCCGCTGGCCAACCAGGGCGGCACCGGCCAGACGCTCTTCGAGATGGGCGTCCAGGTGGTGGGGGCCTCCTCGATCGCGTCGGCGATCAACATCCTGGTCACCGTCTTCACGATGCGCGCGCCGGGCATGACGGTCTGGCGCATGCCGCTGCTGGTGTGGGGTTCCGCCACGCAGTCGGCGCTGGTGGTGTTCGGCACGCCCTTCATCGCCGGCTCGCAGTTCCTGACGATGTTCGACCGCATCATGGGCACGAACTTCTTCAACGCGGCCCAGGGCGGCGACATCATCGCCTACCAGCACATCTTCTGGTTCTACTCGCACCCGGCCGTGTACATCATGATCCTGCCCGGCTTCGGGATCATCAGCGAGGTGATCGCCACCTTCTCGCGCAAGCCGATCTTCGGCTACCGGGCCATCGCGTTCTCCACCGTGGCGATCGCCGTCCTGGGCTTCGGCGTGTGGGCCCACCACATGTTCGTGTCCGGCATGGCCGCCTGGCTGCGCGTGCCCATGATGATCACCACGATCATCATCGCGGTGCCCACCGGGGTGAAGGTCTTCGGCTGGCTGGGCACCCTGTGGCGGGGCAAGATCCACCTGAAGACACCCATGCTCTACGCGCTCGGGTTCGTCTTGTCGTTCGTGATCGGCGGGCTGTCGGGAGTGATCCTGGGGACGATCCCCACCGACATCCAGGTGACCGACACCTACTTCATCGTGGCCCACATCCACTACGTCTTCGTGGCGGGCTCCCTGATGACGATCTTCGCCGGCATCTTCTTCTGGTACCCGAAGATGACCGGCCGGATGTACAACGAGCGTCTGGGTCAGTGGAGCTTCTGGCTGATGTTCATCGGTCTCAACGGCGCCTTCATGCCGATGCACTGGCTGGGACTGCACGGGATGCCGCGCCGGGTGGCCACCTACGACGAGCGCTTCGCCGAGCTCAACATGTTCATCAGCGCGATGTCCCTGATGATGGGCGTCGCCACGCTGCTGGTCATCTACAACCTGATCGTCTCCCTCAAGAAGGGCGACAAGGCCCCGTGGAACCCCTGGCGGAGCCGCAGCCTGGAGTGGCTGGTGTCCTCGCCGCCCTCGCTGTTCAACTTCGAGGCGACCCCCCAGGTGGTCGGCGGGCCTTATCAGTACGGCATCCCCGGCGCGCGCCACGCGGTGGTCTTCGCCCCGCAGGAGGCCGGCGGCGGCGAGTTCACCGAGATCCCGACGCGCACCATCCTGGTGGTGGCGAACCAGACCGTGGCCTCGCAGCCGCTGGTCGACGAGATCCGGCGCCGCAGCGAGGAGGGCCTCTGGCGCTTCACGTTCGCGGTCCCGGTGGAGGACGGCGATGCCCGCGCGGCGGAGCGCCGTCTGCAGACCGCCCTCTCGGCTCTGGCCGAGGACGGCATCGACGCCTCGGGCACCGTGGTGAAGGGCGACCCGTTCGCGGCCGCCGCCGCGGTCACCTCGGAGGAGGACGTGCAGGAGATCCTCCTGGCCACCTTCCCCACCGGCGAGTCGCCCTGGATGGACGAGGACATGGTCGACCGCCTGCGCAAGGCCACCGGCCTGGGTCTCAACCGGGTCGTGGTCCGTCCCGAGGAGGCCCTGCGGCCGCTGCGCCTGCGCGGATCGGGCCGGGTGGCGATCGTGGCCGACCAGGCCCTCGGCGGCCAGGGCCTGACCGATGCCGTCGGCGGCATGGCCGATGAGGGCGGCCTGTCGGCCGTCCTCATCGCGCCCTTGGATCTGGACATCCCCGGCTGGACAGATGAGGCCGGAGAGCGCCGCGACGAGGTGACCGCCCGCATGCAGCGCAGCATCGCCTCGCTGGGTGCCCTGGGCGTCCACGCCGACGGTGAGGTCCTCGACGGACCGTTGGCCGATGCGATCGCGCTGGCCGTGCGCGAGTACGGGGCCAAGCGGATCGTGCTGATCGTCGCCCGCGGCGGCCGTCTGGACACCGGCGATGCCCTGTCCGGCGCCCAGGCGGCGGCCGGAGGGGTGCCGGTGGAGCATGTCGTCGTCGATGCCGAGGCCCCCGCGGCCCCGGCCGGGAGCTAGCGCCATGGCGACCGTCGACCACGCAGAGCACCTCCCCGGAGGCGTCGGCGCCCCGGAGCCCACGCGCGGCAGTCAGATGAGCATGGGAATGCTCGCGATGATGCTGTTCATCGGCTCCGAGATCATGCTGTTCGCGTCGTTCTTTGCGATCTACTTCTTCGTGCGGTTCAACGTCTCCGAGGTCTGGCCGCCGATCGCCAACAACGGCCAGCCCTTCGAGCTGCCCGTACTGCTCACCGGCGTCAACACCGCGATCCTGGTGGCCTCGTCCTTCACCCTGCACTGGGGTGAGCACCGCCTGAAGCACTACGGGGACCGCAAGGGCCTCGAGCGCGGCCTGCTGGTGACGATCCTGCTGGGTGCGGTGTTCCTGATCATCCAGGTCAACGAGTACATCCACCTCGGCTTCACGCCGCAGGACCAGGCGTTCGCCGGCGCCTTCTACACGCTGACCGGGTTCCACGGGCTGCACGTCTTCGTGGGCGCAACCCTGCTGGTGCTGATGTACATCCGCGTCAAGAGGGCCCACGACTTCTCGCCCCAGTGGGCCACCCCGTTGACGGCCGCCAGCCTCTACTGGCACTTCGTCGACGTGGTCTGGGTCCTGCTCTTCATCCTGGTCTATCTCCTATGAACACTCGTCTTCGTACTCGTGGCGCACGCGGCATCGCGGCGCTGGGCCTCGGCGTGGCCGTCCTGTGGGCGTCCGGCTGTGGCGGCGACGCGGCCGAGCCGGACCTGGAGGCGGGCAAGACGGCCTTCGCGTCCTGCCAGGCGTGCCACACGCTGGCAGACGCCGGCTCCACCGGCAGCGACGCCACCGCCAACCCCGCGGCCGGTCCGAACCTGGACGACGCGTTCCGCGCGGCGCGCCAAGCCGGCATGGACGAGGACCAGTTCAAGGGCGTCGTGCTGCGGTGGATCAAGATCGCGCAGCCGCCGATGCCGCGCGACCTGGTGACCGGGGAGGAGGCCGAGAACGTGGCTGCCTACATCGCCTCGGTGGCCGGTACGGAAAGCGAGTTGAGCCCCGTCCGTCCCGCCGGGGAGGAGACGCCCGAGGCACCGACCCCGGCCCGCCAGCTCCTGCCGGGCCAGGAGGCGCCCGCCGGCGGCGGGGAGCAGCCCTGATCCATCCGAGGGGGGCCCGGGCATGACCCGCGAGCTCGCCGGACACCGAGCCGTCGTCACCGGTGCGTCCCGCGGAGTGGGGCGGGCGGTGGCTGCGGCTCTCGCGTCGGCGGGGGCGGAGGTGGTGGCCACGGCCACGGCCGTGGAGCACCTCGCGTCGCTGCGCCAGGAGGCCGACGCCTCGGGGTGGCGGCTCCACGCCATGGCCGCAGACCTCTCCGATGCCGCGGCGGCGGCCGACCTGGGCTCGCGCTGCGCCGCCGCCCTCGGCCGGGTCGACGTCCTTGTGAACAACGCGGGCGTGCTGGGCCTGCGCGTCCCCCTGGCCGAGTGCCCCATCGAGGTGTGGCAGCGTGCGCTCGCGGTGAACGTCACCGGCCTCCTGGCCCTCACCCAGTCCCTCCTCCCGTCGCTGCGCGACGGCGGGGCGATCATCAACGTCACCTCCCGCGCGGCGGGCCGGCCCACGTGGGCGGCGTACGCCATCAGCAAGCTGGCGGTAGACGGGATGACCGGGATGTGGCGCCGTGAGTTGGCCGATCGGGCCATCCGCTGCGTGGCGATCAACCCCGGCCCGGCGCGGACGGCCATGCGGGCCGCCGCGTACCCGGACGAGGACCCGGCCACGGTCCCGCATCCGTCGTCCTTGGTGGCACCCTTCCTGGCCGTGGCCGCGGGCGCCGATCCGGGTGCCCACGTGGAGGCCGCGGAGTGGACCGGATGAGCGAGCTGCGGCCCATCCCCCCGATGGCGGGCACCGAGGGCTGGCGCGACGCGCCGCTGGACCCCGTGGACGAGCCGCTGGTGGCCGTGGCCGCCCTGCACACACGTATCCACGACGTCCCGCGGTACCACGCGGCCGGGCTGGCGGGGGCCCTCCCGGCGGGATGGGTCCGCCGGGGCGTGGGGGAGCGGCTGGTGGCCGCGCTGGACGACCTGCCGGCCGACGTGGGCCTGACCGTCTGGGACGGCTACCGGCCCCACGCCACCCAGAGCGCGCTCTTCAACACCTACGTGGACGAGCTGGCGCTGGTGCACCCCGACTGGCCGGCCGACGCCCTGGAGGAGGCGGCCTCGCGCTATGTCACGCCGCCCTCTCGCTCGCGGGTGGCCCCGCCACCGCACCTGACCGGTGGTGCGGTGGACCTGACCCTCTGCGACCGCGACGGGGTGCCGCTGGACCTGGGTACCGACTTCGACGCCTTCGTCCCCCAGGCCGGCGCCCGGGCCCTGGAGGACGTGCCGGGCCCGGCCCGCGACAACCGGCGCCGCCTCTTCTGGGCCCTCTCGGCCCAGGGCTTCACGAACTACATCGAGGAGTGGTGGCACTACGACCTCGGCAACCAGTTCTGGGGCCATGTCACCGGAGGGGTGGCCCGCTACGGGCCGGCGCCGGACCCGGCGGCCGGCTGACCCGCGACGCACGATGAGCACCGTGCCCCACCCGCGCCCTGCCACGGGGCTCGCCCTCGTGCCCGCCCTGCTGCGCCTGGTGCGCTTCACGCACACCATCTTCGCCCTGCCCTTCGCCCTGGCCGCAGCGCTGATGGCCGAGATGACCCTGCCAGGCCTCGCGGTGCTCGGCTGGATCCTGCTGGCGATGGTGGGCGCCCGCACCCTGGCGATGGTCCTCAACCGCGTGCTGGACGCCGACATCGACGCGGCCAACCCACGGACGGCCGGCCGCGAGCTGCCGGCCGGCGCCGTGCGACGCTCCCAGGCGATCACCCTCGGCATCGCGAGCCTGGCCGCCCTCCTGCTGGCCGTCTCGCGGCTTCCCGAGGAGACGTGGGTCCTGTGGCCGGTCCCGGTCGCCCTGTTCGTCCTGTACCCGCTGGCCAAGCGCGTCACCTGGGCCTGCCACCTGGTGCTCGGCATCACCATCGGCATCGCCCCGATGGGCGCCTGGATCGCGGTCACGGGGGAGTTGCCCCTGGCCCCGATCCTGATGGGGCTGGCCGTGGCGACCTGGATCGCCGGCTTCGACGTCGTCTACGCCCTGCTGGACCGCGACTTCGACACCGCGCACGGGGTCAACTCGATCCCGGCCCGCTTCGGCGTGGCGGGCGCCCTGTGGTGGACCCGCGCACTGCACCTGGCCGCCATCGCCCTCCTGGCGGGCGCGGGCGCGGCGGCCGGTAGCGGCGCCTGGTACTTCCTCGGGGTCGCCCTGTGCGCCGGCGTCCTCGGGCTGGAGGCGGCGCTGGTGCGCCCCCACGACACCCGGCGCATCCAGATCGCCTTCGCGCAGGCCAACGGCCTGCTGGCGGTGGTCTACGTCGCCTTCGTGGCCCTCGACGTGGCCCTGATGTGAGTACGGCCGCAACCCAGGAGGCCACTCCCCTGGTCGAGGCGACGGCGCTGTCGCGCCGCCTGGGTGAGCGCCCCGTGGTGGCCGGCGTCGACCTGCGCCTGATGCCCGGCGAGTGCGTCGCCGTGCTGGGGCCCAACGGCGCGGGAAAGAGCACCCTGCTGCGGATGATCGCGACGCTGCTGCGCCCGGACTCGGGGACCCTGCGGGTGGCGGGGCACGACTGCCCGGCCCGGGCGTCCCGTGCCCGTCCCCACCTGGGGGTCCTGGGCCACGAGCCGCAGGTGTACCGGGACCTCTCGGCCCTGCAGAACCTCGAGTTCTTCGCCGCGCTGCACGGCCTCGCGCGCGACCGTGAGCGGGACCTGGATGCGCTGGACCGGGTGGGCCTGATCCCCCGGGCCAACGACCCGGTGCGCACCTTCAGCCGAGGCATGGGGCAGCGCCTCGGCCTGGCGCGTCTGCTGCTGCACGACCCGCCCATCCTCCTGCTGGACGAGCCCCACGCCGGCCTGGACGCCCCCGGCACCGCCCTGCTGGACCGGCTGATCCGCGGGCGCCCGCCCCATCGCGGCATCCTCCTGGTCACGCACGAGGTGGAGCGCGGCATCGCCCTGGCCGACCGCGCCATGGTGCTGCGCGCCGGACGCCTGGTCATGGCCGAGGATGTGGCCGGCGCCGACCCCGCGGGGTTCCGCCGCCGGTACGAGGCCCTGATCGCGTGAGCGGGAGCGACGCCCCGCCCGGGTTGCGGGCGCGCCCGCGCCCCAGGCCCCACCGCCAGTTCCTCGCCCTCCTGCGTAAGGATCTGCGCCTGGAGCTGCGCACCAAGGACACCATCGTCGCGATGCTCCTGTTCGCGGTGCTGCTGATGCTGATCTTCCAGTTCGGCTTCGGCGCGCGCACCCAGGACCTCACCACCGCCGACGGCGTGCCGGCCGGGGTTGTGGGCATCAGTCCGTTCGCCGGCGGCATCCTCTGGGCCGTCCTGGCGCTGACGGCGGTCCTCGGCGTGGGGAGGGCGTGGGTGCCCGAGCGCGAGCAGGGCGTCCTCGACCCGCTGCTGGTGGCCCCGGTGGACCGCCAGGTGCTGCTGGCCGCCAAGGCCGTGTCGCTGTACCTCTACATGGTGGCCGTGGAGGTGGTGGTCCTCCCGATGACCTTCCTCTTCTTCGTCCGCGACACGGGTCCGGAGCACCTGCTGGCCGTCGCCGGGGTCTGCCTCCTGGGTAACCTCTGCATCGCGCTGCTCGGGTCGCTCATCTCGGGGCTGGCCCTCTTCTCCCGCGCGCGCGAGCTGCTGCTACCGGTCCTGTTCCTGCCGTCGATGATCCCGGTGGTGGTGGCCGCCGCCGGAGCCACCCACGCGGCCACACAGGTGACGATCGACCTCGCGGAGTACCGCGGGTACTGCCTGTTCCTCGGCGCCTATGGACTAATCTTCGCCCTAGTGGCCTTCGCGACCTACGACCATGTCTTCGATGACTGACCGCTCTTCTGCCCGCCGGTTCCGGATCACCGCAGGCCTCAGCGGCATCCTGCTCGCCGTGGCCCTCTACGGGATCTTCTTCGTCGCCCCCGAGGACGCCGACCAGGGGATCATCCAGAAGATCTTCTACTTCCACGTGGCTGTGGCCATCGCCGCGCTGGTGGTCTTCCTGGTGTCCTGCATCTACGGCATCCTCTACCTGCGCTCGCGGGACGAGCGACACGACGACGTGTCCTCCATCGCGATCGGCATCGGCCTGGTGTTCTCGGTGCTTGTGGTGATCACGGGTTCGATCTGGGCGAAGGCCTCCTGGGGCACCTACTGGGTCTGGGACGACCCGCGCCTGGTCACCTTCCTGATCGTGCTGCTGCTCTACGCGGCGTACTTCGTGCTGCGCTCCTCGCTCGACGGAGAGCGCAAGATGCGCTTCAGCGCCATTTACGCGATCATCGCGTTCGCGTCGGTGCCGCTCTCGTTCTACTCGGTGCGCATCGCGCGCTCGTTCGTGCACCCGATCGTCTTCACCAGCAACGGGGCCAACATGCCCGACTCGATGCTGGTGTGGTTCGTGGTCAGTCAGGTCGCATTCCTGGTCCTCGCTCTCGCCATCCTCCAGTTCGAGCTCATCCAGCGCCGGCGCGAGAAGAGCATCCGCCTGCGCAAGCTGCGCATCGAGGGGGACTGATGTCGAGCGGTGCCGAGTACGTGATCGCGGCGTACGGCGTGGTGGCGTTCGCCCTGATCGTGTACCTGGTGGTGGCGGCCATGAAGAGGGCCCGGCTGGGGCGCGAGCAGGAGTTGCTGGACCGACTGGACGACCGCGCCGCTCAGGACGACGCGCCGCCGGCCGAATCCAAGGACACCGCCGGCGCCGCCGAGGAGGCGCCCCGACTCGACACGGTGGATCGATGAGCGGAAACCGCGTTTCCCCAAGCCGGCCTCCGGGACCCGGCAAGGTCTTCTACCCGATGTTCGTCGACATCGAGGGCCGGCGCGCCCTGGTGATCGGCGGCGGCCCCGTGGCCACCGAGAAGGTGGAGAAGCTGGTGGACCACGGCGCGCGCGTGCGGCTGGTCTCACCCGCCATCACCCCCGAGTTGCGGGCCATGGTCGACGACGGGCGCATCCACGAGTTCCACGAGCGCACCTACATGCCCGCCGACCTCGATGGCGTGTTCATGGTCATCGCGGCCACCAACCTCGATGCGGTGAACCGCATGGTGTGGCAGGACTCGGAGGCGCTCAACCTGCTGTGCAACGTGGTCGACGTACCTCCCATGTGCAACTTCATCGTGCCCTCCATCGTCCGGCGCGGCGAGCTGGCGCTGGCCGTCTCGACCGGCGGCGCGAGCCCGGTGGTGGCCAAGCACATCCGCCGCCAGCTCGAGGAGCTCTACGGCGCCGAGTGGGAGGCGCTGGTCGACCTGCTGCGCGAGTACCGCGACGAGCTGAAGGTCCGCTACACCACGATGCCCACCCGGCGCGACGCCGTGGAGCGCCTGATGGACACCGATGTGATCGCCCGCCTGGCCGAGGGTGACCACGAGGGCGCGCGCGCGCTGGCCCGCGAGGTGCTCGACATCGTCGAGGTGCGCGCGTGAGCCTGCTGATGGTGGGCCTGTCCCACAAGACGGCCCCGGTGGCCCAGCGCGAGAAGGCCACCATGTCCGACGTCGCGGCCCGCGGCGTGCTGCGCGATCTGGCCGAGCAGGCGGACATCGCCGAGGCGGTCGCGCTCTCCACCTGCAACCGCACCGAGCTCTATGTCTCCACCGACGCCCCCGGGCGCGCCGAGGAGCTGCTGACCGAGGCCTTCCTCGCGCACACCAGCATCGGCTCCAGCGAGCTGGCCTGCGCCCGGTACGTGATGCGCGACGACCGAGCGGCAGCCCAGCTGTTCCGGGTCACCTCCAGCCTGGACTCCATGGTGATCGGCGAGACCGAGATCCAGGGTCAGGTGCGCACCGCCTGGGAGCGCGCCGGCGAGGAGGGGACCGCGGGCCCCGTGCTGAACCGGCTCTTCCGCCAGGCCATCGAGGTGGGCAAGAGCGTCCGAACCACCACCCGCATCGGCGCCGGCGCCTCGTCGGTGTCCACGGTGGCGGTGGACCTGGCCGAGAAGGTGCTGGCCGACCTCCCGTCGGGCCGGGTGCTGGTGATCGGCGCCGGCCACATGGCCGAGGCGACCACCCAGGCGCTGGTCTCCCACGGTGTCCGCGACGTGGTGGTGGCCAACCGCACCGTCGTGACCGCCCGCGAGCTGGCCATGCGCTTCGGCGGCCGCGGGGTGGGCTTCGACCGGCTGGACGGGGAGCTGTCGGCCGCGGACATCGTGATCTCCTCCACCGACGCCCCGCACCCCATCCTCGGACCCGACGAGCTGGCCCCGGTCATCGGCGGCCGCGCCGGGCGCCCGATGGTGCTGGTGGACATCTCGGTGCCGCGCGACATCGACCCGGCGGTGGCCGACCTCGACGGGGTGGCCCTGTTCGACATCGATGACCTCGAGCGGGTGGTCGAGATGAACCTCGCCGACCGGCGCGCGGAGGCCGAGCGCGGTGAGCACATCGTCGCCGCGGCTGTCGACGCGTTCCAGGCCTGGACCCGTGGCATGGCCGCCGCGCCGGCCATCGTCACGATGCGCGCCGAGGCCGAGCGCCTGCGCTGTGCCGAGCTGGCCCGCGTGGCTGCGCAGTGGGACGGCCTCAGCGAGGACGAGTACCGCCGCCTGGACCAGCTGACGCGGAGCATCGTCAACAAGCTCCTCCACGGGCCGACGGTCCGCATGCGCCGTGCGGCCGAGAACGGCGATGAGGACGCCCTGCGGAGCATCGCCGACATGCAGGAACTGCTGGGCCTGGCCGAGGCCCGCATCGACTCCTGACGCCCGGACCCCTGGCCCCGGTCCGCCGGGTGGGTGCCCGTTCCCGGCGCTAGTCTGAGAACCGGATGCAGTTGGTCATCGCCACGCGACGCTCGCCCCTCGCGCTCACCCAGACGGCCCTCGTCGCCGACGCCCTCACCACCCTGGGTCACGATGTGAGCACCCTGGAGATCACCACCACGGGCGACCGCTGGAGCGCCGAGGACGGCGGCGAACCCCCCACGCGCGGGCTGTTCGTCAAGGAGCTCGAGCTGGCGCTGCTCGACGGCCGGGCCCACCTGGCGGTCCACTCGGCCAAGGACCTCCCCGCCGACCTTCCGGACGGCCTGGCGGTGGTGGCCGTGCCGGCGCGCGACGACCCGCGCGATGTCCTGGTGGGCTCGCCCGAGGGGCTCGCCGGCCTGCCGGCGGGCGCCACCGTGGGCACCGGCTCGCCCCGCCGGGCCGCCCAGCTCCGGGCGGCCCGTCCCGATGTCGACCTGGTCCCGATCCGCGGCAACGTGGGCACCCGCCTGGACAAGCTCGACGACGTCGGCCTCGATGCCCTCGTGCTGGCCGCCGCCGGGCTGAACCGGCTCGGCATCCGCCGCGGCGACGTGGTGCCGCTCGAGCCCGTGGTGTGCACGCCGGCGCCCGGTCAGGGGCTCCTGGCCATCGAGGCGCTCGCGGGCTCCGCCGCCGCCGCCGCCCTGGCCGATCTGGACGATCGCCATGCCCACACCTGCCTGCTGGCCGAGCGGAGGCTGTTGAGCGCCCTCGGCGGCGGCTGCATGCAGCCGATCGGTGCGCTGGCGGTGGCGGCTCCCGCCGACGGTCTGCTCCAGCTCACCGCCTTCGCCGGATCGGCGGACGGGCAGCGCCATCGTCGCACGACCCTCGCGGGGCCGGCCGGAGACCCCTGCGGGCTGGCCGACCGGGTGGCCGACGAGATCCGGGAGGTGAGGCAGTGAGCGGCTTCTGTCATCTGGTGGGCGCCGGCCCGGGCGACCCGGGGTTGGTGACCGTCGCGGGGCGAGCGGCCCTGGAGGCCGCTGAGGTGGTCATCCACGATCGCCTGGGCACCGAGGCGCTCATGCCCCTCTGCCGCTCCGACGCCCTACTGCTGAACGCCGGCAAGTCGCCGGGGCGCCAGGCCATGACCCAGGACGAGATCAACGCCAGCCTGGTGGAGCACACCGCCGCCGGCCGGCGCGTGGTGCGCCTGAAGGGGGGCGACCCGTTCGTGTTCGGCCGCGGCGGTGAGGAGGCCGAGGCGCTGGCGCGAGCCGGGCTGGCCTACGCCGTGGTCCCGGGGATCACCTCGTCCATCGCCGCGCCGGCCTACGCGGGCATCCCGGTGACGCACCGCGGCGTGGCCACCGCCTTCACCGTCGTCACCGGCCACGAGGACCCCACCAAGCCCTCCGAGCAGACCGACTGGGCCGCCCTCGCAGCCGCCCCCGGCACCCTGGTCATCCTGATGGGGATGGGGCGCTTGGCCGCCATCGCCGAGCGCCTGATCGCCGGGGGGCGTCCCGCCGACCAGCCGGCCGCCGCCGTCCAGTGGGGCACGACCCCCCGCCAGCGCCAGGTCGTCGCCACCCTGTCCACCCTGGCGGGCGCCGCGGAAACCGCGGGGCTCGGCTCGCCGGCCGTGGTCGTGGTGGGCCCGGTCGCGGCGCTGGCCGACGATATCGGATGGATCGCGCAGCGCCCGCTGCTGGGCCGCCGTGTGGTGGTGACCCGCTCGCGCGAGCAGGCCTCGACCCTGAGCGACCGCCTGCGGGCCCTGGGAGCCGAGGTGGTGGAGGCGCCGGCCATCCGCATCGCTCCCTTGCCGGAGGCGCCGGGCGACCGCCCGCTACTCGACGGCATGGCGGCCCGCACCCATCTGGTCCTGACCAGCGTCAACGGCGTGGACGCCCTGTTCGCGCGTCTGGCCGACGTCGGGCGCGATGCCCGTTCCCTCGGCGCCGCCACCCACATCACTGCCATCGGCCCGGCCACCGCTGCGCGCCTGGCCGCGTACGGGGTCCGGGCCGACCTGGTACCCGAGCGCTTCGTGGCCGAGGGGATCCTGGACGCCCTGCCCGCCGTGATGGACGGGGCATCGGTGCTGGTGGCGCGTGCCAGGGGTTCGCGCCCCCTCCTGGTGGATGCGCTGCGCCAGCGCGGGGCGGTCGTGGACGAACTCCTGCTCTACGAGGCCGTCCCGGAGCCTCTCGACGCCGATCTCATCGAGGCGGCGCTGGGGGCGGACGACATCACGTTCACGGCGTCCTCGACGGTGACGTCCTTCCTGGCCGCGCTCGACGCGGCGGGCCGTGAACGGCTGCGGGCCTCCGGTCCGCGGGTGGCCAGCATCGGCCCGATCACCAGCGCCACGGCCCGCGAGAACGGGCTGAGCGTGTCGGTGGAGGCGGCCGAGCACACCATCCCGGGCCTGGCCGACGCGCTGGTGGCCGCGACGGGCGGCTAGTGCTCGTGGGTCCGCCGGATCCGGTGATCGGCCTGCTGACCGACTACGGCCCCGGCGGCGAGCACGTGGGGGCGCTGCACGCCGAGGTGGCGGCCCGTGCGCCGGCGCTGCGGATCGTCGATCTGGCCCACGACATCCCGCCCGGGGACATCGCCCAGGGCGCGGTGCTGCTGGCCCGGCTGGCTGCGCGACTGCCCCGGGCGGTGCACGTGGCCGTGGTCGACCCGGGTGTCGGCGGACCGCGCCGGGCCGCGGCACTGTCCCTCCCCGGCGGGGGCGCCCTGGTGGGGCCCGACAACGGGCTGCTGGCCCCGGCCGCGCGCGCCCTCGGCGCCGTGGCGGCGGTGTCCCTGCCGCCGCTCGGGCCGGAGCGGCCGGCCACCTTCCACGGGCGCGACCTGTTCGTGCCGGCGGCGGTGCGCCTGGCCCTGGGTGAGCCGCTCGCGGCGCTGGGGGAGCCCTTCCCGGCCGGCGACCTGGTCCCGGCCGACCTGCCGGCGGCGACGGTGTCGGACGGCGAGCTGCGCGCCCGGGTGCTCGGCACCGATCGCTACGGCAACCTGCAACTGCTGGCCGGCGCCGCCGACCTGGATGCGCTTGGTGCCGGGCCGGGTGACCGGGTGTGGGTGGCGGTCGGCGACCGCCGCCACCCGGCCACCGTGGCGCGGACCTTCGGCGATGTGGCGCCACGGGCGACGCTGGTGCACATCGACAGCCACGGCCATGTGGCCGTCGCCGTGAACGGCCGCGATGCGGCGCGCAGGATCGAGGCCACCCCGGGGATGTGGCTGCGCATCGGCCGCTGGTGACCGCGACGGGCGGCGCCGGCCGCCGCCCGTCGCGCCGGCATCAGCCCGAGCGGCGGGCCACAGCGGTGAGGTCGGGCAGGTTGTCGTGCACGCGGTGCACGGAGGCGCCGCGGTTCAGTGTGTACAGGTGGATGCCCGGCGCGCCACCCGCCACCAGCGTCTCGCAGATCGTCGTGGCCATCTCCACGCCGAGATCGGCGATCTCGTCGGCACCGGCCGTCTCCAGGCGCTCGGCCAGTCCGTCGGGCAGGACGCAGCGGTTCATCTGCGCCATCCGGATCAGGCCGGGGCCGGACGTGAATGGCATCACGCCGGCGACGACCGGCCGGTCGCACCCCAGCGCCCCCAGCTCGTCGACCATCCGGAAGTAGTGCTCGACGTCGAAGAAGAACTGCGTGATGGCGAAGTCGGCCGCCATGAGCTTGCGGGCCAGGTGGCGCCGGTCACCGTCGCGGTCATCCGAACGAGGATGCACCTCGGGGTGTGCCGCGACGCCGATGGCGAACTCGGCCGGGTGGGCGCGGATGACCTCCACCAGCTCCTCGGCGTAGGAGAACTCACCGCCCGGGTCCGAGCCGTCCGCCGGCGGGTCACCCCCCAGGGCGAGGATGTTCTGGACGCCCTCGGCCGCGTAGCCGTCCAGCAGCTCGTCGATCTCGGCCCGGGTGTGCCCCACGCAGGTCAGGTGCGCCATCGTGGGGAAGGACAGGTCGGCGTTCATCCGCACCACGATGTCCCGCGTGGTGGATCGGGTGGTGCCCAGGGCCCCGTAGGTGACCGAGGCGAAATCCGGGCGCAGTGGCGCCAGTTCCTCCACGGCCGCCCGGAACTGGACCTCGGCCTCCGGAGTCTTCGGCGGGAAGAACTCCACGCTCCACGTGGGGCCGCCGGCGATCAGGTCAGGAATACGCATCACGCACAACAGGTTACGTGGTCTGACGCGCCGGTGGCTGGTGGAGGCCCCCCGGGTGGGCATATGGTCGTGGTGGAACGGTCCACGCCCGGAAGGAGGCGACCGATGGACGCCCCGTACCGCCACATCGTGTGCTGCCTGGACGACTCGGACGCGTCGCAGCGGGCCCTCGACGAGGCGCGCCGTCTGCGCGCGCTCGGCCCGGGACGCCTGAGCCTGCTCCACGTCGTGGAGTTCCCGCTCCCGTACGCCACCGGCCTCGGGGGGTGGATCCCCGATCCAGCCGAACTGGTCGACGTGGCGCGCCGCTGGCTGGGCGACATCGCCGCCGAGGTCCCGGGCGCCGAGGCCGTCGTGATCGAGGGCCATCCGGCCGGCGAGACCTGTGACTGGGCCGCCGCGAACGACGCCGACCTGCTGGTGTGCGCCGGCCATCGCAACCTGGCCGCACGCATCACGCTGGGCTCGTTCGCACATCACCTGGTGGGTCACGCCCCGTGTGCCGTGCTGGTGCTCCGCCCGGCGCGCGCGGGGTGATCGGGCGCAACCCCGCCGCCCGCGCCCCTATGCCGGGCCGAACTCCCCGGGGAGTGGCTCGGGTGCCGGTTCGGGCGGGTGGGGCGGGAAGGCGACCCTCACCGGGAACACCGGCCCGCGGCTGGTCCCGCCGAGGGTCTCGAGGGTCAGCCGCGCGAACACCGTCACGGTCGCCGGCGGCGCCCCCGGGGCGCAGACGAACACGGGGAAGCTCGCCACGCTTCGGCGCGCGGTCCGTTGCTGGATCGGCTCGACCCCGGTGGCGCCGCAGTGCGGCCGCACCCGGCCTCGCGCGTCGGTGAACTCCAGTCGTGGCGTGTGGTTCAGTCCGCGCGACCAGGCCACGGCCGAGGTGTTGCGCAGCCGGACCGTGACGGTCTGCCCGAAGTCCGGTCCGTCGGCGGGGACCGCCTCGCGCGGCGCCAGCACCACCGCGCGCGCCGGCCTGGGCGCGGGGTGCCGGCACAGCCCGTCGGTCCGCACCCGGCCGCCGTACAGTCGGGCGATGGCCGCCGCGTCCACGCGCTGCGGCCCGCAGCGGTAGCTGTACCGGCGCCGTAGCGGCGGGCACTCGGCGAATCCCACGTAGGTGGTCATCACCGAGCACCCGGACCGGTGCGCCAGTCCCAGGGCGTGGCCGAGTTCGTGGACCACCAGCGACAGGGCGAGGTCGTCCTCGGGGCGGTCGACGGCGGGCCCGCGTGTGGGGAGGAAGACGCGCCCGTCGGGCGGGTAGTAGGCGCATGGCCTGCCGCAGGGGTCGGCGCCGGTGATGTGGATCTGCCCCCGCCGTCCCGCCGGCGCCGGCACCAGGCGCACCGAGGTCGTGGCGCGGTTCCACAGGCGCACCGCCTCGCGCACGGTGCGCGGCACGCGCGAGGCGTTGCTGTAGGTGATCCGCGTGCCGCGCCAGCGCGTCCCGCTCCCTCCGGCCGAGCCGTGCTCGGCGTGGGATGCCGCGGCGCTCGCGCCGGCCGGGGGCACGGGCCGGCCGGGCCCATCGCCGGCGAGGGCCGCCGCCGGCCAGGCCCCGAGGGTGGCCGTGACCGCGATGCCGGCGGCGAGAGCGCGCACGTGGCGCCCCGGCCTGGCGCTGTCTCTGGAGGGGTCGCCGGGGCGTCGCATCGTCGCGATCCTGTCACCGGGGGATTCCCCCGTCACCTCACCGGATGGGGGGTTGGGGGCCGGCGCCGGCCGGCCGCCTCCGGCGATGTGGCGATCGGTGACGCACGCCACAGGCATGTCGGCCGCCGCGTCGGCTATCTTTCCGGTACTGCGGAAAGGAGGTGGTCCTATTGAATAGCACCAGCGGAGGTGGCGGTAGCTAGGGGCGTGCCCCTGTGAGCCACGGCAGCCACGGGGGGCGGCACCAAGCGCCCCGTAGCCAAACCACTGCTGCCACCGGGCCCGGGATGCACATCGCATCCCGGGCCTTCTCTTTGCCCCCATCGTCTAGTGGTCCAGGACGCCGCCCTTTCAAGGCGGTAGCACGGGTTCGAATCCCGTTGGGGGTATCCGGGCGGTCGCCGGCAGGCCCGCCCACGCCGGCGGCCGGGCCGCGCAGACATCCGCGCCCCCGCCGGGTACCCTGAGCGCCGGTACCCACGCGAGCACAGGAGAGCCGGCCTGGAGTTCCTGATCCTCGGCGCCGGCGCCCTCCTCGTCCTCGGGGTCATCGCCGCCCTCACCGCGACGCGCGCGGGGCTCCCCGTGCTGGTGGCGTTCCTCGGCGTGGGCATGCTGCTGGGCTCCGAGGGGGTCGGGGGCATCGCCTTCGACGACACCGAACTGGCGCAGTTCGTCGGCATCGTCGGCCTCGTGGCCATCCTGTGGGAGGGTGGGCTGACCACGGCTTGGCGCGATGTCCGCGGCGTGCTGGCGTCCTCGGCCCTGCTGGCGACGGTCGGGGTCGTCGTCACGGCGGCCATCGTCGGCGGCGCGGCGTACATGCTGTTCGACCTCACGCTGGTCGAGGCGATGCTGCTGGGCGCCGTCGTGGGCTCCACGGACGCCGCCGCGGTGTTCGCCACGCTGCGCTTCACCACCCTGCGCCGGCGCGTGGCGGGCCTGCTCGAGGCCGAGTCCGGCCTGAACGACCCCATGGCCGTCGCCCTCACCGTGGGGCTCATCGCGATGGCGACTGGCGACGGTACCGGGCCGGCCGGCGTGGCGGGCGGCGTGGTCTGGAGCCTCGGCGTCGGCCTCGTGGCCGGCCTGGTTCTGGGGGAGGTGGCGGTGCGTGCGGTCACGCGGCTGCCGGCCTCGTTCGGCCCCTTCGCCCCCGTGCTGTCGGTGGGCATGGCCTGCATCGCCTTCGGCCTGCCCGAGGCGGCCGGGGGCAGCGGCTTCCTGGCCGTCTACCTCGTGGCCCTGCGCCTGGGGAACACGCCCAACCCCTTCCGGCGCGCGCTGGCGGCCTTCCATGGCGGGCTGGCGTTCATCGCCCAGGTGTCGCTGTTCATCGTGCTGGGACTCCTGGTGTTCCCGTCGGACCTCGTCGACATCGCGATCCCCGGCCTGGTGCTGGCGGCCGTCCTGATCCTGGTGGCCCGCCCGGTGGCCGTCTGGCTGTGCACGGTGCGCCCCGCCATGACCGGGCGCGAGCGGGTGGTGCTCAGCTGGGCCGGCCTGCGCGGCGCGGTGCCCATCGTGCTGGGCACGTTCGTGCTGTCCGAGGGGGTGGGGGCGGGCAGCACGATCTTCAACGCCGTCTTCTTCGTGGTCCTGGTGTCGACGGCGGTGCAGGGGCCGCTGCTGGAACCCCTGGCCCGCCGGCTGGGTCTGGTGGACGAACGGGCGGCGGTGTACGAGCCCCCGATCGAGATCGGGGCGGTGGGTGGCGCCGACATCCTGGAGTTCGCGGTGCGCGAGGGGTACTCGGCCGCCGGCGCGCTGGTACGCGATCTCGGCCTGCCACGGACGGCGCTGCTGGCGGTGGTGCTCCGCGACGGCCAGGCCGTCCCTCCGCGCGGGCGCACCCGGATCGAGGCCGGCGACCGCCTGTACGTCCTCACGCGCACGAACGATCTGGACGAGGTGAGCGCCGTGCTGGACGGCTGGCGCGAGGCGACCGGACCCGAGCCGCCGCCGGCCGGAGGGGGCATCGCGCCGGGCGGGTGAGGACCGGGTGTGGTTTCCGGTGGGGGCTCGCTGGGCAATCATCACCCGTGGCGACGAGGGCCGGGCGCCGACTGAGGCCGGAGGCGTGGGGTGGACCAGGACGCAGAAGCGGTGGGGCCGGTCTCGCGGGGCGTGAACCGTGCCCTGGTGGCGCTGCGGCACCTGATGGTCCCGCTCTGGCTGGTCGCCGCTGTGCTGGCCGTCATGTATCTGCCCCCGCTCGGCGAGGGGGGCGGCCTGGGTCTGCCGCTCCCGGACGACGCCGCCCCGCTGGAGGCCGAGCGCCGGGGGGTGGAGGCCTTCGGCTACCCGCTCCTGGGGCGGGCCCAGGTCATCGTGCGTGACCCTGACGGGCTCTCGGCCGACGACCAGGTGGCGCTGGCCGAGTTCTCGCTGCGCGCCTCGCGCGGGGAGGTGGAGGGGCTCGTGGACGTGGTGGCCGTCCCCATCACCAACGCCGCCGGCGCGGCGCCCGGGGCACCGGAGCGCGGGACCGCCGTTCTGGTGTACCTGCTGATCGGCGGCGAGCCGAGCATCCCGCGCCAGGTCACCATCGCCGAGGTCTTCGCCGCGGCCGCGCCGGTGCCCGAGGGGGCGACCGTGGGCGTCACCGGGTCGAGCGCCTCGCGCGACCAGCAACTGGCCACCATCCGCGACCGGCTCCCCGTGGTGGTGGCGGTCACGCTGCTGCTGATCGTGCTGGTGCTCGGGGCCGTCTTCCGTTCGGTGGTGGCCCCGCTCGTGGTGCTGGTGGTCGTCGGCATCGCCTACGTGATCTCGATGCGGGTGATCGGATGGAGCGGCGGGATCACGGGCATCTCGGCGGGCGAGGACGTGGAGCCGATCGTCTCGGCGCTCGTCATCGGCCTGGTGACCGACTATTCGGTCTTCCACCTGTTCGGGGTGAGGGACCGACTGCGACGGGGCGCCGACGGCGGACGCGAGCGCCGGGCGGCGGCCGCCGACACCGGCGCCCACTACCTGGCGATCATCATCACGGCCGGCGTCACCACCGCCCTCGGGACGGCCGCGCTCCTGGCCGGCCGGCTGGACTTCTTCCGCGGTTTCGCGCCGGCTCTGGCGCTGACCGCCGTGGTGGCGGTGGTGGTGTCGGTGACCCTGCTGCCCCCGCTCCTGGCGCTGCTGGGCCGGGCCGCCTACTGGCCGCGCGGGCTGGCGGGCACCGAGGACGCGGGCTCGCGCACGGTCCGCACGCTCCGGGCCCGGGCGCAGGCACCGCTGGGTGCACGCCTGCTGGCCACGCGCTCGGTGGCGGCGCTCACCGCCCTCGTCGTCGTCGCGGGCCTACTCGTCGTCGCGTGGCAGGGGACCGGGATGCGACTGGGGCTGGGTCTCGACTCGGGAGTGGGCGAGGGCGCCTCCCTGGTCGACCAGTCGTTCGGGCCCGGCTACCGCGCTCCCACCGAGTTGCTGATCGAGGGGGCCGATGCCGCCGATCCGGACTCCCTGGCCCGCGTGGCGGAGGCGCTCGGCCCCCTCCCCGGGGTGTCCGCCGTGCTCGGCCCGGGCCGGCCCCTGGCCGACGCCCTCACGGACGTGTTCGTGTCCCCCGATGAGGATGTGGCGCGACTGCTGCTGATCTTCGGGTACGAGCCCACCGAGCACCGCGCGATCGCCGCCCTCGACGACCTGGCCGCGGACCTCCCGGCGGTGCTCGATCGCGCCGGCCTGCCCGGCGTCACCGCCACGCCGGCCGGCGACACGGCCATCGCCCGCTCCGCCGTGGATGCCATCGGGGGCGAGTTGCTGCGGGTGGGCCTGGTGGCGCTGGCGGTGAACCTGCTGCTCCTGGTGCTGTTCCTGCGCGCCCTGGTGGCACCCCTGTACCTGCTGCTGGCCAACGCCCTGAGCGTGGCCGCCACGCTCGGGCTGGCCACAGTGTTCTTCCAGGAACTGCTCGATCACGGGCAGCTCGTCTACTACGTGCCGTTCGCGGCAGCCGTGCTGCTGCTGGCCCTCGGCTCGGACTACAACATCTACCTCATGGGGCAGATCTGGCGGCACGCCCGGACGGCGGGGCTCGGCGAGGGCGTGCGCCGCGGGGTGCCGCTGGGGTCGCGGCCCATCGCGGTGGCCGGTGTCGTGCTCTCCGGTAGTTTCGCCCTGCTCGCGCTGGTGCCCGTGGAGGCGATGACCCAGTTCGCCTTCGTGATGGGCGCGGGCGTGCTGATCGACGCGTTCATCGTGCGCAGCCTGCTGGTGCCGGCGCTGGTGACCGTGTTCGGCGACGTCGGCTACTGGCCGCGCCGCCCGCCGCTGCGGGGCGCACCGCCCGCCCCGCCGGCCGGGCCCGGGCCGGAGCACCGGTCAGACGGGTAGGCGTTCCCGGTCGGGTCGGGAGGGCTCGGAGGGGTCGCGGTCCCAGCCGTGCCATCGCTCCACCCGGATGCGGATCGAGATGCGCGGATGCTTGGTGCGCGGGTAGTCGCGGCCGGTGTAGTGGCGCGACAGGTCGTGGATGTCGGCGCGCCCGGCGTCGTCGTAGATCTCCTCCACCACTCCCATCAGGCTGACCTGGCGGTAGAAGCTGTCCGGGTCGATGCAGGTGAAGGCCACGCGGCCGTCGCGGCGCATCCACTTCAGCCTCGGGCGCGCATCGTCCATGTTCACCAGCACGCGGTCGTCGCCGAGCCAGCGGTACCAGATGGCCGTGGTGTGGGGCGATCCGTCGGTCCTCAGGACGGCCATGACGCAGATGTTCGGTCGCGCCAGGAATTCGGCGATGGGGGCGGGCACGGGGGCGGGTGGCATGACCGGATTCCTACCAGCGCCGCCGGCCCCCCGCCCCGTACGTCACCGGTCTCCGGGCGTGCTGAGCACCGAGAGGATGTTCCCCGCCGGGTCGGCGAACCAGGCGATGTCCGGGTAGCCGCCGGCGCCGCGGTGGACCACCTTGGCGTCGAAGTCCCCCAGTTCCGGGTACTCGATCATCGCGACCCCGGCCGCCGCCAGCGTGTCCACGGTGGCGTCGATGTCGTCCACCAAGAAGTTGAGCACGGTGAACGTGGCGGGCGAGTGGTCGTCCTTGGGGTAGGCGATTGCGCGGCCGCCTCCGCCCAGCGCGATGCTCAGGATGGTGCCGTCCATCTCGCGCCCCACCCCCAGGCCGAGCACGTCGCCGTAGAAGTGCGCCGCCGCGTCGATGTCGTCCACAGAGAAACCGGCGAAGGCCGGGGAGTCGCTCAGCATGGTGACCTCATGTTCGTGTTCGGGAGCCCTCGAGGTGTGGACCGCCCCCGCGCCCCGGACTCATCGGTGCCGGGGCGCCGGCTCCCGTCTGCCAGTGTGGCGGCGTGCTGAGCCTCGACGGTGTCTCCAAGGCCTTCGGGCCGCGCGTGGTGCTGCACGATGTCTCACTGCGTATCCCCGACGACGCGCGCCTGGGGATCGTGGGGCCGAACGGCATCGGCAAGTCGACGTTGCTGCGGATCATGGCCGGGCGCGAGGAGGTCGACGCCGGCGTCATCACGCGCGCGCCGGCCACCCTGCGGGTGGGCCTGCTCGACCAGCGCGGCAGGATCCCGCGCGACGAGACCGTGGCCGCGCACATCGCCCGCCGCACGGGGGTGGCGGCAGCGGAGGATCGCCTGGACGCCCTCACCGCCGCCCTCGAGCACGATCCGGGAGCGGTGGACGACTACAGCGAGGCCCTCGAATCGTTCCTGGCGCTCGGCGGCGACGATCTCGCCGCGCGCGGCCGCGAGGCCATGGCGCAGGTGGGCCTCGCCCCCGGCCTGATCGACACGCCCATGCCGGGGTTGTCCGGGGGGCAGGCGGCCCGCGTGGGCCTGGCGGTGCTGCTGCTGGCGCGGGTGGACCTGCTGCTGCTGGACGAGCCCACCAACGACCTCGACTTCGCCGGCCTGTCCCTGCTCGAGCGCATCGTCGCCGGCCATCGCGGAGCCGTGGTGTGCGTCTCGCACGACCGCGCCTTCCTGGATGCCGCCGTCACACGCATCGCCGAGGTGGTGGAGCCCGATCACACGCTGCGCGAGTGGGCCGGCGGATGGAGCGACTACGTGGCCCAGCGCGACATCGCCCGCGGACGCCAGTACGAGGCCCATGGGCGCTACGCGACCGAGCGCGACCGCCTGGGCGCGCGGATGCGCCGCCAGCGCGCGTGGTCCGAGGAGGGGGTCCGGCGGGAGCGGCGCAGGGCCGCCTCGGGCAGCGACCCCGACAAGCTCGGCCGTGCCGCGCGCGCCGAACGCAGCGAGCAGCAGGCCTCCAAGGTGCGCGCCACCGAGCGGGCGATGGAGCGCCTGGACGCCGTCGACAAGCCCTGGGAGGGGTGGCGCCTTCAGTTGCGCCTTCCCGCGGCGAGCGGCGGCGACCTGGTGAGCCAGTTGTCGGGTGCGGTGGTGCGACGTGGATCGTTCACCCTCGGCCCGGTGGACCTGCACATCGCCCGCGGCGACCGGGTGGTGATCACCGGACCGAACGGCGGCGGCAAGAGCACCCTCATCGCCGCCCTCACGGGCCGGGCGCAGCCGGCGGCGGGGTCCGCGCGCCGCGGACCGGCGGTGGTCTGGGGCGAGGTGGAGCAGGACCGCACCTCCCTGCTGGCGTGGCCGGGCCTGCTGGATGCCGTCGTGGCCGCGACCGGCCTCCTGGCCCAGGACGCGCGCACCCTCCTCGCCAAGTTCGGCCTCGACGCCGATCGGGTGACGCGGCCCGCGGGCGACCTGTCGCCCGGCGAGCGGACCCGGGCCCTCCTGGCGGTGCTCGCCGCCCGCGAGGTGGGCTGCCTGGTGCTGGACGAGCCCACCAACCACCTGGACCTGGAGGCCATCGAGCAGCTCGAGGAGGCCCTCGACGGCTACGAGGGCACGCTGCTGCTGGTGAGCCACGATCGGCGGATGCTCGAGCGCGTCCGCGTCACACGCCGGCTGGAGGTGGCCGGCGGGTACGTGCTGGAGCACCCGGTCGCCCCGTAGCGGTCACCCTCCGGCGTCCGCGGCGGCGGCCAGCGCGGCGCGGTCCTCCTCCACGACGCGGGCGTTGGGGTGCCCGTACACCACGTAGGCCAGCCACGCGGCGTCGCCGCGCCGGCGGGCCGCCGCGCGGGCGGAGGTGGTGGCCTCGGCCAGCGAGCCGCCGGCGATCAGGCCGGCGTAGAGCGACTCCGCGAACGCGTGGGCCTGGACGTCGCCCACCGACCACAGGCTCGACACGAAGGCGCGCGCTCCGGCCTCGAGGAACGCGTCGGCGAAGCCGCCGATCCCCGTCAGCGTGGGGCCCCGGCGTCCCACCTGGCAGGCGTTGAGCACCACGATCGGCCCGCCGGCTTTGCCCTCCAGCCGTGCATGGGCCCGCACCGTGCCGGCCAGCAGGCGGTCCTCGATGTAGCGGCCCTCCTCCATGCGGCCCTCCAGCAGCAGCGCGGCTCCGCCGATGTCGCCGCCGTCGGCCTCGCCGTGGCCGGCGAAGTGGATCAGGTCCAGGCGGCTCCCACGGGCCAGGAGCCGGCGCACCGAGGCGGAGTCGGCCGCCACGGCGCTCGATCCCAGCGTCCGCGACAGGAAGTCCCCCTCGCGGGCGACGTCGTCCAGCGCAAGCTCCTCGGTGGGGTAGTCGGGCACGATGTGGCGCGCCCGGCCCGGACGCAGGCGCAGGTCGGTGGCGGGCCAGCCGCCGTAGCGCCAGCGCACCAGGCCGGCCTGCCCCAGGAAGGCCGTCTCGCGCGGCAGCCCCCGGCCCCGGGGCGACGCCAGGTGCACAAGCTCCCAGGGGATGAAGGGCTCGGTGCTGGTGACCATCACCCCGCGCAACGCCGTGCGGTGCTTCCACAGCCACGCGCGCAGGTCCTCCGGGAAGAGCTCCATCAGCAGCTCGTAGCCGAAGGCACGCAACTCCTGGGCGAAGGCGCGCTCGTCCTCCCCGCTGGACAGCCAGCGCTCCTCGATACGCCGGTACAGGCCGGCCACATACTCCTGGCGGTCGCCGGTGATGCGCTCGGAGGTGAACTGGTCGTATGCGCCCAGCTGGGGTGCCTGGAGCGTGAAGCGGTAGACGCGGGCGCCGCCGCGCTCCTCCTCGGTGATGGCCAGCATGGGCTCCCAGCCGGCCTCGGGCGCGGCGTCCGCGGACCGGCCGCGGGCCCGCACCGGCCTGGCGGCCGGATCGGTGGCCCCGGCGGTCACCTCGGGTGTCAGGGTGAGCGTCATGAGCGGCACGCTGCCCTGGCGCGCCACCACCCACAGCTCGCCGGGCCCCGCGTCGGTGCCGCGCACGTCGAAGTAGAGGGCCGCGGGCTCGGCGCCCACCGCGGGCACCGGGACCTCGACCCGGCCCTCGCCGGCCAGCTCGAGGTTCGCCTTCGGGACCACCTGGACGATCAGTCCCGCGTCCGGATCGGCGTCGGCGGCGCCCGCGGCGGTGCGGGACCCGGCGGCTGCCCGCAGCGCCCGGCGGGCGATCTGCACCTCCACGGAAACCACCTGGTCCACCGCCACCGCCGGGGGCATCTGGGCCATGACGTGGGTCTTCGGCGGGGTGGAATCGGCGCCGTTGCCGGTGTTCGCGGGCGGGGCGGTGCGCCGCGCCGTGCGCGCGCCGGGCGCCGTGCGGGTGCCCCGCCTGCGCCCGCCGGACGGGCGAGGGTCGGCCGCCAACTCGGCCAGGCCCGGGCCGGGCTCCAGCGGGGCGTCGCCCAGGCCCCAGTCGCCCCCGGCCGCGGGCGGCGGCGGCGCGGACTCCAGGTCGATGAGCCCGAACCACGTCAGGAGCCGGGCCGCGACGCCGGATTCGGCGAAGTAGACGGTGTGGTAGACCGTCGGCGAGGTGCCCAGGTCGTGGCGCTCGGTGACGAAGTCGCCGTGGTCCGGGTCGATGGCGATCATCGATTCCAGGTCCACCACGAGGTCGTTCGGGGCCCCCTTCATCAGCGTGTCAACGGCGCCGTCGGCCGCCATCAGCTTCAGCCGCTGGGGTAGCCCGTCGCCTGTGCCCTCGCCGGGCTCGAAGTCGCTGCGCACCACCAGGTACTCGGCGTCCCCTGGCAGCGGCTGGCCTGGCTGGAGGGCCTGGAGATCGGCGATGACCGATCCGCCGGGCGCCATGGCGTGCAGCCCGGGCACCCCCGCCGGGGTGAGCCCCTCCGTGGCCAGCGCCGTGGCGAACTCTCCAAGCCCCTTGATGGCCTCGCGCGCGATGGTCGCGCCCATCTGGGCCCCGGGGATCAGGCCCACCAGGCGCGCGCCGGCCATGCCGAGGTTGGTCAGCAGGTCCAGCAGGTCCTTCCAGTTCTCCTGCTCCGCCAGTTGCGTCCCGCCGTTGGCGGGGGCCACGAAGGCGGCACGGCGCACGCGTACGGCCGGATGCTCCTGAGGCAGCACCTGCTCCACCAGGGTGCGCAGCACCAGCGCCCCCCGGCTGAAGGCGACCGCATCGATCTCGGGAGGGTGCGCGAGGTCCCCAAGCGGCAGGCGGGCCATCAGGTCGGCCACGTTCTCGGCCGGGGTGGCGCTGAGGGTGGGGTGGTCGATGCCCACCACGGCGTCGTAGACCTCGTTGGCGCGTTCCAACAGGATCCGGCCGGCCTCGGTGGCCCCGAGGGCGCCGAAACTCCCCCGGGTGGACGAGAAGGTGCCGTGGCACCACAGGAGGATCCGCGCCGGGCGGTCGCCGGGGAGCGCGGCGGCCTCGATGCGCTCCAGGTCGGTCCAGTCGGCGGGGTCCGGACCGCTCAGGGCCACCAGCCCGCGTCGTACGTTGCGCTCCTGGAAGCGGATCGCGCCGTTCAGGACCGCGTGGGCGGCGAACTTGACGACGATCGCGCGCAACGGCCCGAGAAGCAGCTTCTTCCAGCCGCCGCGTCGCCGGCGTTGGGCGGCGGACTGGGTCGCCACCACGGGGACGCGGATGAACGCGACCCCCTCCGGGGCCGCGGCGCCACCCCCGCCACGCCTGCGTCGGCGGGCGGGCGCGGGCGGGGCCGCGGCTCCCGGTTCGGGGAGGTGCCAGGTGTAGAGCCCGTCCTGCTCCACCAGCACCGCGGCCGCCTCGCCCTCGGCCAGCGGGATGGCGAACGTCGCGTCCTCGGCGCCGGTGGGGGCGGCGGGCGCGCCGCGCCGGCGCCGGCCGGTGGCGGCGGTGCGCTCGACCGTGGTGCCCAGGGGCACCACGTCCACGACGTCCATGCCGTCGTCCGCGAGTCCGGCGAGGATGATGTCGAACTCGTCGCCGGCGTGGCGATCGGCGGGAGAGTCGACCAGGGGCCGGGCGATGCGCCGGCGCCGACCGGCTCCCGGTGCGGGCGGCGTGTCGGCCAGGGCGAACCCGTCTGGGACACCCACCACCACCCGGCTCCGCTCGCGCGTGATCTGCTCCACCAGCGCTCCCCTTCCGGCATGTCGTGCGTGGAGCCTATGGGCGCACATCGGCCGCGGCAACGCGCGGCCGCATCCCGCACCCGGCCGCACCCGGGCGGCCGGGTGTCCTCAGGCGCTGCGCAGTGTGAAGCGCACCCGGGTACCGCCCTCGGAGGGCTCCAGCCAGATGTCACCGCCGTGGGCGGTGACGATGGCGTGGGCGATGGCCAGACCCAGGCCGGCCCCCTCGCCGGAGCGGGCCCCGTCGCCCCGGAAGAACGGCTCGAAGATGTGCGGCCGCGCCTCGGGGGCGATACCCGAGCCGGTGTCGGACACCTCGACCTCCACGCCGCCGTCACCGCGGGCCGCGCGTACGGTCACGCTGCCGTCGGCCGGGGTGTGGCGGATGGCATTGAGGATCAGGTTGGCCAGCACCCGCTGCACCTGCTCGGGGTTGGCCTCGGCGGACAGGTCGCCCTCGGGGAGGTCGGCGCTCACCGCCACGCCGGCGGCGTCGGCGTGCACCCGCAGCGACTCCACCGTGTCGGAGACCAGCCGGCCGAGCTCGATCTGGCGCAGCGACCAGGTCACGTCCCCGGCCTCCAGTCGCGAGAGCTCGAACAGGTCCTCCACCAGCGAGCTCAGGGTCGACACATGGGCGCCCATCTGGCGCAGGTAGCGGTCGCGGTCGGCGCCCGTGACCATGCCGTCCTCCACCGACTCCACCAGCAGGCGCAGCGAGGCCAGCGGCGTGCGCAGATCGTGCGAGACCGCGGCCACCAGCTGGCGACGGGCGCGCTCGGCACGGTCGCGGGCGGCCTCCTCGGAGCCGAGGCGCACGATCATCGCGTCGGCGGCCTCGGCCACCTGGCCCAGTTCGTCCGCGGTGCGCACCGGGATGTGCACGTCGCGCGCGCCCTCCTCCACGGCGCACAGCCCGGCCCGTACCGCCTCGGCGTCCTCGATGACCCCCCGCGACAACAGGAGGCCGGCGCGGATGGCCACCGCTCCCATCGCGGCCGACATGGCGGTGACCACCAGGGCGTCGTGGCGCGAGACGAACATGGCGGCCACGCCCACCCAGACCGACAGCACCACCCCGCCGGTGGCCAGCGCGGTGGCCAGCGTGAACTTGCGCCGCATCGAGCCGAGGCGGGCGCGGCGCGCCGCCGCCAGGTGGCCCAGCCCCAGGACCAGGGCCGCGGCGCCGGCCAGCAGCACCAGCGTCATCAGGCCGTCGCGGGGCCCGTAGACGGCGCCCACGAGCGCGGCGCCGGCCGCGCCCGCCAGCAGGGCGACGAGCACCGAGACCCTCATTGGCGCAACCGGTATCCGACGCCCCACACGGTCTCGATCAGCTCGGGGTGGCGCGGGTCCGCCTCGAGCTTGGCGCGGAGGCGCCGGATGTGGACCGTGACGGTGCTGGTGTCGGTGTAGAAGGTGTGCCCCCACACCGACTCCATGAGCTGGTCGCGCGTGTAGACCCAGCCGGGCCGCTGGGCCAGGAAGTGCAGAAGGTCGAACTCCAGCGCCGTCAGCGCGATGTCCTCGCCGTGCACGCTCACGCCACGCGTGTTGGGGTCGATGCGCAACGGCCCGTGGACGAGCCCTCCGGCCTCGTCCCCGCCGGCCGGCCCGGTGCGCGCGACCCGGCGCATCACGGCGTCGGCGCGCGCCACCAGCTCGGCGGGGGAGAAGGGCTTGACCACGTAGTCGTCGGCGCCGCGCCGCAGGCCCACCAGGCGGTCGTTCTCCTCGGCCCGCGCGGTCAGCAGGATCACCGGGATCGGCGCCCCCGTCTCCTCGTGCAACTGCCGCATCACCTCGATGCCGTCGATCTCGGGCAGCATCACGTCCAGCACCACCAGGTCCGGTCGCTCGGCGCGCGCCATCCGCAGGGCCTGGGCCCCGTCGCCGGCGCGCCGGGTTGCATAGCCGGCGCGCTCGAGGTAGAGGCTCACCACCTCGCCGATGGTGGGCTCGTCATCCACCACCAGAACGGTGCCGCGCGAGTCGCCGTCCGCCCGCTCGCCCGCCGCGCCGGAGCGCGGGCTATCCGAAGCTGAAGGCATAGCCGGTGACCCCTTCCTCGGGCATCAGCGTGATGAGGTGCTCCTCCACGCCGTCCTGTGCGACAAGATCGTAGAGGCGCTCCTCGGTGACGGTGACCACGCCGTCCTTCACGTCGGGCCCGGCGACGGCGGCAGGGATGGGCTCGCCGTCCAGCATCACGCGCACGCGAGCCGGGTACCGGTCGGCGCTCAGCACGATGAAGACGCGCTTGGAGACATAGCGCAGGTCCAGGCGGGCGCCGGCCCCGGCCGTGGCGCTGTCGCCGGTGATGCTCCAGTTGCCGCCGAAGGCGAGGTGGTTTGCCGGCGGGGCAGGCGGGTCGCCGAAGTCCTGGTCTCCCGAGCCGATGTCGCCGTTGACGAAGCGCTCGGCGCGCAGCGAGCCCAGGTAGCTCTCGCGGGTCTGGACGCCGTCGGCGATCACCTCGCCCGAGGCCGTCGAGACATCCCCCAGATCTGCCTCGCCGGCCTCGGCCAGCAGGGTGCGGATGACCTCCTCCTGCTCGTCGTACTCGCCCTCCCCGAAGTGGGCGAAGCGCACCTGCCCCTCGGCATCGATGAAGTAGCCGGCCGGCCAGAAGCGGTTGCCGTAGGCGTTCCATGTGGCGAACTGGTTGTCCTGCACCACCGGGTAGGGCAGTTCGTTGTCGCGGATGGCGCGCTCCACGTTGTCGGCGCTGCGCTCGAACGGGAACTCGGGTGAGTGGACACCGATGATCGTGAGCCCCTTGTCCGCGTAGCGCTCATGCCACTCGCGCAGGTGCGGGAAGGTGCGGATGCAGTTGATGCAGGAGTAGGTCCAGAAGTCCAGCAGCACGACCCGCCCGCGCAGCGACTCGAGGCTGAGGGGCTCGCCGCCCGTGTTGAAGAACTCGCCGCCCGGGACGATCTCGGGAGCGCGGCCGAGCACCGGGAGCGTGAGACGACTCTCGCCATCGGCGCGGATCTCGGCCACCGGGGTGGGTGCGCCGGCGGCACGTGCGCCGATTCCGTCCGGATCGGCGCCGCGCAGGTCGGCCAGGGCGTCCTCGGCGAAGCCGGCCTGCTCCAGGGCGCCGCTGGGGTTGACGATCGCCGCGGGCACGTTGTTGGCCAGCGCCGTCTGGAAGCGGATGTCGTACTCGCCGAACATCGCGGCGGCCATCAGGACCATGATGGCGCCCATGGCCACCTGCAGCTTGCCGCTGCGCTTGGCCAGCGGCGCGATGAGGCGCCGGCCGCCCAGCATGGCCGCGTAGAGCACCATCGCGCTGCCGAGCGCGTAGGCCAGGGCCACCACCAGGCGGCCGGCCGTGAACGGCTGCGATGCCGTGACCGTGATGACGCCGGCCAGGATCGGTCCGGCGCATGGTGCGTACACCAGGCCGAGGCTCAGGCCCACCAGGATCCCCGAGCCGAAGCCGTCGCCGCCGCGCACCATGCCCGCGCGAGAAGTGACGCGGCTGATGCGGGCCTCGACCCGGTGGGCCAGCGGCGGCAGCAGCAGCACCAGGCCGAAGCCGGCCAGGACGGCGATGGCGACGTTGCGCAGCAGGCTGTCGGGCAGCCCGAGGGCCGCGATCAGGTAGACGAGTGCGACCGTGGCGAAGGTGAACGAGGTCACCAGCCCGACGATGATCCCGAGGGGCCGGCGCCGGCCTCCGGTGGCGCCGGCCGAGAGGGCGATCGGCAGCACCGGGAGCACGCAGGGCGACAGGGCGGTCGCCGCGCCGGCGACGAAGGCGAAGATGGTGAGAAGGAGCATTGCGCCGAGGCTGGCGCCACCGGATTACAGCCCGGTGACATCCCCGTGACGGGTGCGGGACATCGCCGGCCGTCGGGCACCACGCCGGCCGCGACTCCGGGTAGCCTCTCCGGCCGACGAGCACATCCCGAGGGGGCCGACGATGCCGACGCTGTATGAGTGGCTGGTGTTCATCCACATCCTCACCGCCGCCGTCTGGATCGGTGGGGGTGTGTACGCGGCGGTCCTGACCGCCCGGGTGCAGCGCTCGGACGACCCGAACGCGGTCACGCGGATGGCGGCCGACGCTGAATGGATCGGCATGCGGGTGTTCATGCCCGCCACGATCATCCTGTTGCTGTCGGGCATCTACGCGGTCGTCGAGGGCCCCTGGGAGTTCAGCCAGGCGTGGATCAGCATCGGGTTCACGGTGTGGATCCTGTCGTTCGTGGTCGGCGCCGGCTACTTCGGGCCCGAGTCCAAGCGGATCGCCCAGCTCTCGGCCGAGCGCGGACCCGGCGACCCCGACGTGCAGGCCCGGATCAAGCGCGTCACCGCGCTGTCGCACGTCGAGCTGCTGCTGCTGGTCATCGTGGTGTTCGTGATGGTCACCAAGCCCGGCCTGTAGCCGGGCCGGCGCCCGCGGGCCCGGGTCGAGCGGCCCGTGGGCGCGGCGGGCTCAGTGCGTCTTCACCAGGTCCCGCTCGGGGCGGATGTCCCACCGCTGGGCCACCGCCCGCAGCTCGTCGGTGAGCGGCCACGAGTCGGGCAGCTCGTCCCCGTCATGGGCGGGCTGGGCGCCCTTTAGCACCATGCAGCCGGCGTTCTCGCCGATGGCCTCGATCTCGGCCAGCTCGTCGGCGCTCAGCACGATCCCGCGCGGGGTGTCCGCCAGGTCGGCGCGCTTCTGCTCGATGTCGCGCGCGCCGGCGCCCGGCTCCTGGATGAGGGTGGGCACCGTGCAGGCCACCGCGGGCTGGGCCAGCGTCCACTGGACGGCCAGCTGCAGGGTGCTCAGGCCGTGGCGCTCGGCGAAGGGAGCGAGGCGGGCCAGCCGGTCGCGGCCGTGCTGCACCCAGCCGGCCGGCCGGAAGCTGCGGTGATCGCGCGGGCCCAGCTCGCCCTCGTCGGGTACGTCGCCGTGGAAGACGCCGCCGTGGTCCACGACGCGGGCGATCACGCGCACGTCGTTGGCCACGCAGGCCGGCAGCACCAGGCGCACAGGCCAGGGCTCGAATGGGCTCAGGATGAGCATGGCCCAGTCGATCTCCGATCCGAACCGCTCGAGGCAGCCGATCACGTCCAGCGTGAAGCCGTTCGCCGGACCCGGGGCCACACCGATCGCGCCGGTCAGGCCCTGCGAGCGCAGGTCGGTCATGGCCCGCCAGACCACCTCCGAGGAGTACCCCACGCGATCGGGGTTGTGCAGCATCAGCAGGTCCAGGCGGTCGGTCCCCAGCCGTTCGAGCGAGCTCTCGGTGGCCCGGAAGAGGTAGTCGCGGTACTCGTCGTCCTTGCGCAGCGAGGGGTCCGTGAAGCGCGGGTACCCCTTCGATCCGGCGCGCTCGCCGCGGTAGAAGTCGTGGCCAACCGCGCCCACCAGGGCGTAGGAGTCGCGCGGGCGACCGCGCAGTGCGCGGCCCACCAGGCTGTCGGCCGCGCCGGCGCCGTAGGCGTCGGCGGTGATGACCGTGTGGATGTCATCGCCCGGGCGCAGGAGGGTCTCCAGGCGCTCCTCGCCGATCGGCTCGCCGAAGTGCATGAACAGGCCGCCGCTCCACGCGCCCAGGGCCACGTGCCCGATCCCGATGCCGTCTGTCATCCCGTGCCGTACCTCCGCGTCGCCGGCTCCACTCAGGGGAACCGGACGGTGACATCCTGGGACGAGGTGGCGCCCTCCTGCACGACGGTGAACGTGGCCTCCTGCGCCTGCTCGGCATCGCCCAGCGCCGTGCAGTAGGTGGGGAGCCCGCCGTCCATCGAGGTGCCGTTGACGTCGGTCACCAGCACGGGGCGCTGGCCGAAGCCGGCCTCCTCGGCCGGGGTGCCCTCGGTCGCGGTGAGCACCACCAGGCCCGGCACCAGCGGGAAGCCGGAGCTGCGGAACTCTTCCTCGAACTCGCTCGGGTCCTCGATGTAGGTGAAGCCCATGCCACTCCAGCCCAGCGAGCGCCCCTCGGCCAGGAGCGGGACGATCTCCTTCACCCGGTCGATGCCCACCGCGTAGCCCTGGCCCTGGATGGTGCGCCCGCCCAGCAGCGTGATGCCCGCCGAGTTGACCCCCACCAGCTCACCCTTGTGGTTCACCAGCGGCCCGCCGGAGTTGCCCGGGTTGATCACGGTGTCGGTCTGGATGACGTTGGGGTACTGCGGCACGTCCACCGCCTGCAGGTCGAAACTGGTCTGCACCACCGACACGACACCCGTGGTGGTCGTGAGGTTGCTCGACAGCGAGGCGCTGCCCGGGAAACCGAGGGCGACGACCCGCTCTCCCTGGCGCAGGTCGGACTGGCTGTCCAGCAGCGGCAGGGTCACCAGGTCGGAGGTGTCGCCCACGCGCAGCACGGCCAGGTCGTCGCAGGTGGCCACGCCCACCACGCTGGCATCGCGCTGCTGGTCGTCCACGCCCACCGAGAACGTCTCGCCGCCGTTGACGACGTGCGCGTTGGTGACGATCAGGCCCTCGTCGGCATCCAGCACCCAGCCCGTGCCGTTGCCCTGGATCTCGCCGTTCACCTCGGAGAACACCACCACCGTGGACGGGGCCACCTGGGCCACGATCTCGGGGACGTCGGGCTCGTCGGTCTCGTCGGAGCTGAAGACCCCCGTGGCGAACAGCACCACCACCACGACGGCGGCCGCCACCGCGGTGGCGGCGAGGACCGTGGCCGTGCGCACCGACTTGCGCAGCTTGATGCGCTCGATGGTTGAGGGGGTGGGGGTGCGACCGGCTCCCGACGGCTCGGGGCCGGCCGGCGGGGTGGACCCGGAGGCCCCGGTGATGCCGGCCGTCTCGGGCGGGGCATCCACCACGGTGCCCAGGCCCGCCGGCGTGACGCCGATCATGGTGGCGTTGTCCGAGGGCTCGCGCAGCGAGGTGGTGAGGGTGGTGTTGCCGAACTGGAGTTGCTCGCCGCCACTCAGCATCACCGGGCCGGTGATGCGGTGGCCGTTGACGAAGGTGCCGTTGGCGGACCCCAGGTCGTGGAGCTCGGCCCGGCCGTTGCCGAGGATGCGCAGGTACGCGTGCTGGCGCGATGCGCGCTCGTCGGCGACGACCAGGTCACAGCCGTCGTCGCGGCCGATGATGAAGCGCTCCCCGGTCGCCTGGACCGAGGTGCCCTCCTCACCCCCTGAGGTGAACGTGAGCCACATACCGAGCCTCCCTGGACCCTCCCGCCGCGTGTCGCGCCCAATCTAGCCGCGGGGGCGGTCGTCGTGCGGGGCGATCGCATCAGGGGAGCCGTCGATCGCCGCTACCCGCGCAGGGGTTCCGCTGGTATCGTTCCGCGGCCGACGCGGTTCGGGCGGTTAGCTCAGCGGTTAGAGCACCTGCCTTACACGCAGGGGGCCGGCAGTTCAAATCTGCCACCGCCCACTCGCTCCTGCCCGTCGCGCCGCCGTTGGGGGTGTAGCTCAGATTGGTTAGAGCACCGGACTGTCAATCCGGAGGCCGCGGGTTCGAGTCCCGTCACTCCCGCCTCACCGAAGGGCCCGCCATGCGCGGGCCCTTCGTCGTGGAGGGCGCATCCGGTCTCCGAGGCGGGCCTCCGGCGCGCCCAGGAGATCTACGACGGCCCCTCAGCAGCAGCGGCAGCCGCAGGTGCAGCCGTCTGGGCAGCACTCGGGGTCGCTCTCGATCAGCGCAACTCGGAGGTGGGTCATGGTCATCACCCCCTCTCCCGGTCGGGGGGACACCAGGAGGGCTCGCCCAGGGGCGATCCGCACTCGCCGCGCGCGAGCAGCGTCGCCATGCGGTCCATGCTGGCCCGCAGTTCGGTGAGCCGCGCGAGCTCGGCGTCGACCTCGTCGATCCGCCGCTGAAGCACCTCCTCCGCCGGCCCGCACGGGCAGGCGCCGGTATCGCGGATGCTCAGCAGCTCGCGGATCTCGGCCAGCCGCAGGCCCAGCCGCCGGCAGCCCCGGATGAACCGCAGCCGCTCGACCGCATCGGGTCCGTAGGAGCGGTAGCCGCCCTCGGTGCGCGGCGGCGCCGGCAGCAGCCCCTCGCGCTCGTAGAAGCGGATGGTGTCGTTGCCCACGCCGGCCGCGGCGGCGAGTTCGCCGACCCGCAGGCCCCCCGAGGTGCTCGTCGTCGTGCCCATGGGGTGAGGGTAGACCCTGGAGTGCGGTCCAAGGTCAAGGCGCCCCCGGTCCTTGCGCCGGAGCGCCAGGATCGCCGAGGTCGCCGGTAGCCTGCCGGCCGTGTTCCGCGACGACGTCGACATCGCCGATCTGACGGATCTGCTGCGCGCCCTGGTGCTGCCCGACATCTGGGCGCTCGAGGCGCTGGTGGCCGGCGAGTCGCGCCTGCCCACCGGCGTCAGTCACCACGCGGGCGGGATGACGCTGGCCACCGCCACCCTGCGCGAGGATCTGGCCTACCCCTTCACGCTGCGCGGCTTCTGGGAGCGATTGCGCGACCTGGACGAGCGCGCCGCGGCCGGGCTGGAGGACTGCGGGGGCTGACAGGCGAGCGCCCGGGGAAGGGCTCACCTACCGCCCGGCCTACCCCACGCGCTCGTCCGGGGCCAGCGGCCGGCGCACCACGGTGTCGTCGGCGCGCCACAGCACCACCGAGTGGCCGTCGCACCACAGGGGGCGCTCGCCCTCGGCCGGCACCAGTCCGCACACCGGGTCGCCGGCGGCATCCCAGGCGCAGCCCTCCCACCAGACCAGGCCGCCCGAGTGCCGCACCGAGTCGGCGTCGGCCATCGCCTCCGCCGCCTCCACCTCCAGCGGCACGGGCGCGCCCTCGGCCTCGATGGTGGCCGGGCCCTGTGGCCCGACCGCGGCCAGGCCCGCCGGCCCGGGGAACAGGAACCAGCGCCCGCGCTGATAGCGGCGCCCGTCGCGCGTCAGGCCGCGCGGCTCGCTGGTGAAGACCGTCTCGTCCACCACCACCATCCGCAGCGGCAGGTTGCGCGCGCCCACGGTCAGCGCCGGCGGCAGCGGCCACTCGGCGTGCGCCAGCAGCATCGCCCCCTTGCCGCCCAGCAGTCCGGGGGAGCGGGCGGTGGCATAGGCCCAGGTGCCGTCGGCGGCCGCGCGCGCCAGCGCCACCTGGCCGGCGGGCCGGCCCAGCGTGAGCGGCATCACGTCCTGCGCCACGCCCCGCTCGGTGATGCGGTGGCGCTCGAGGACGTCCGAGCCCTCGCTGGCCACGATGCGCCACACCGCACCGCGCCCCAGCAGCGCGGCGCGGTCGCCGACAGGGAAGCTCGCCACCACTTCGCCCGTGCGATCGAGCCAGGTCGTGTGGCGGCCCTCGCCCCACACGAGGGCGTCGCCTCCCTCCACCGCCAGGAGCGGTGGCGCGTCGCCACGGGCGGGCGCCTCGATCGCGCGTCGCCAGCGCTCGGCACCCCCGGGATCCCGGGCCACCAGGACGAGCCCCGTGCCCGCGCCGTCCCCGGGCATCGCCATCAGGAGGGTGCCGCCGTCGGCGACCGCCGCCCGCACGCCCGCGCCCAGAACCTGCGCCTCACTCATCCGGACCCCTCGCCCGCCGTCTCATCGCCCCGTTCCCGCCCCTGGTCTGCGGCGATGGCGCCGCGGTAGTAGGACCACTCGGCCATCACCCGCCGCAGCCGCGCCAGTTCATCGTCCAGGAACTCCTCCCGGTTGCGCCCTTCGGCCAGCGCCACCGCCACGAAGTAGAGCGCGGCGAAGACGCCGAGCGCCGCGGCCACGCGCACCGCCGCCGAGGTGAGCACCACCTCGCTACCCGCGATGTTCAGGGCCAGCAGCACGTCCGGCTCGGCGCCGGTCCACTCGGCGGTGAGCGCGCGGTCCATGACGACCACCGAGACCGCCAGCAGGGCGAGCCCCACCGCCACACCCACGATGACCACCCGCAGGATCAGGCCCAGCAGCAGCGCGCCGGCCACGTTGGCGCGCTCCGGGCGCGTGAGCGCCGGCCACAGGGGGTCCACCCCGCGCGCCACCAGCGGCGCCGCCGGCGTGCGCCGGGCGTCCTCGGCCATCCGCCCGGCCGGGTCCCGGGCGTACAGCCCGCGCCGTTCCTCGGCGAGGCCGAAGATGAGGATGATCGCCGCCAGGCCCGCCAGCCCCAGCAGCAGCGCACCGAAGCGCCACCCCTCCAGGCGCCCGAAGGCCCGCCAGGTCTCGCCGGCGACGGCCAGGAACAGCAGCACCGCGATCAGTGGCGGCAGCGCCCGCAGGGCCACGGCCGCCGTGTCGACCACACCCTCCAGCGCCGGCCGCCACTGGTGTACCAGCATCGGGAGCACGCCGCCGCTGGTGAGCCCGTAGAGCGCCACGGCGACCCCCGCCGAAACCGCCGCGATGGTGGCGGTGCGCGACCAGTCGTCGCCCAGGAGCGCGCTGGCGAGCGCCGGGGTGAGCACGAACACCCCGGCCTCCAGGAAGCCGATGTCGTCCGGTCTGCGCAGCGCCCGCCGCCCGCGCACCAGGTTCACCACCGCCAGTCCGGCGATCGCCACAAGCGCCCCGGCCGTCACCGCCAGGCCGTGTCGCCACCACTCCCACTCCGGCCGCAGGGCCATCGAGAGCCCGGCCAGCAGCAGCAGGACCAGGGCCGGCCACAGACGCGTGAGCGTGTCCTCGCGCGGGTCGTAGTCGTGCGCCAGGTGGGGCAGGCCGGCGCGGCGGAAGTGCGCCTCGATGGCCGATCGCTCCTGGGGCTCCATCGCGGCGCCTGCGGAGCCGCCGCCGACGGGCGCGCCGCTCATGCCGCCCGCCCGCCCGCCCGCCCGCGCAGCGGTTCCTCCAGCAGGATCCGGTGCGCGTGCACGGCGCGCCCGCGCACCTCCAGCACCCCCACGGCCGGCCGGCGCGCCTCCTCGGGCACCAGCCGGCGCAGGGTGCGGTACGCGCGGCGGCCCGGGCCGGTCCACTCGTACCAGGGGTCGGACTCGGGGACATACAGCGCGCCGGGCGAGAAGAGCAGGGTCCCGCCCACGCGCCGCTGCACCGGCATGTGCGTGTGCCCGGTGACCACCACGTCTGCGCCGCGGCCGCGGCGCAGCATCGCCCGGTCGAATCCCATCGCGTGCGGGTCGCGACGCATCAGTGCCGAGGCCGCGCCCAGGCGCTCGGTGAGCCAGCCGCGGGTGCCGTGGGTGACCGCGATGGTCGTCGCCCCGGCCCGCACCCAGGCCATGGCCGGCAGCCCGTGCCCGCCGCCGTCCTCGTCGTGGTTGCCGCGCACGGCCACCACCGGGGCCACCTCCTCCAGCCTTCCCAGCACCCCCGGCAGCGAGAGGTCGCCGGCGTGGATCACCAGGTCCACCCCCCGGAGCGCCCGCAGGGCCTCCCGCGGGAGCTCGGGCAGGTGCTCGCCCACGTGCGTGTCGGTGATCACCCCGATGCGCACGTGGGCGGGTGGTCCTACAGCCCCATCGCGTGGAAGCCGGCGTCCACGAAGATCGTCTCGCCCGTCACGGCCTTCGACAGCGGCGAGGCCAGGTAGAGGGCCGTGTCGGCCACCTCGTCCTGGTCGATCGCCCGCCGCAGCGGCGTGCGGGAGTTGATGGTGTCGGCCATCGTCCCGAAGCCGGGGATCCCGCGGGCGGCGAGCGTACGCACCGGGCCGGCGGAGATCGCGTTCACCCTGATGGCCGACTCGCCCAGGTCCCAGGCCAGGTAGCGGACGATGCACTCCAGCGCGGCCTTGGCCACGCCCATCACGTTGTAGCCGGGCACGGCCCGCTCGGCGGCGATGTAGGTGAGGGCCATGATCGAGCCGCCGTGCTCGCGCATGAACGGCTCGGCCTCGCGCGCCAGTTGCGCCAGCGAGAACGCCGACACGTCCAGCGCCAGGTGGAAGCCCTCGCGCGAGGTGTCCACGAAGCGCCCGCCCAGGTCGTCGGGCGACGCGTAGGCCACCGCGTGGACCAGGGTGTCGATGCGCCCGTCCAGCAGCGCCCCCGCCTCGGCCATCGAGGCCGAGGTCTGGGCGTCGTCCTGGACGTCGAGCGGCAGGACGCCCACGCAGTTGTCCAGTGTCTCGGCGAGCTTGCGCACCTCGCCCTCGGTGCGCTCGCCCTGGAAGGTGAGCACCTGCCGCGCGCCGGCGGCATCGAGCGTGCGGGCGATGGCCCACGCGATGCTGCGCTTGTTGGCCACGCCCACCACCAGCCCGGTGGTCCCGGCGAGGAGATCCGACACGCTGTCCTCCCGATCGCTGTGCGACATCCGTACCGACGGGCGAGGCTACCACCGCGCCCGCAGGTCCGATGCGCCCCCCCGCGCGTACCATCGGGTGATGCGTCGTCTCCCAGTGCTATTCCTCATGGCCCTCGCCCTCCTGGCGCTGGGTGCCTCGCAGGCCTTCGGCCACGCCTTCCAGCTGTCGTCCAAGCCCGGGCAGTTCAGCGTCGTCCAGACGCCGCCCGAGCTGGTCCAGGTGACCTTCAACGAGGGCGTCCAGCTGTTGCGCCCCGAGGACTTCACGGTGGTGGACGGGCGCGGTCGCGATGTCACCGCGGCGCCCGGTGCGGTGACCGAGGACCGGCGCGTCATGGAGGTGCCGCTGCGGCCCGGCCTGCCGGCCGGCACCTACACGGTGCAGTACCAGATCATCGGCGCCGACTCGCACGTCATCCCGGGGGTGTTCACCTTCGGCATCGACATCCAGCGCCTCGACCCGCCGTTCCTCGGCGAGGGCGGAGGCGGGCCCGCCGAGAACAGCCCGTGGGGCGTGGTCGCCCGCTTCCTCGAGATCGTCACGCTGGGCGGCCTGCTGGGGCTGATGGCCTTCCGCACCCTGGTGTGGGGGGTCGCGTGGCGCGGCGCCGGCGGGGTCGCGGGCCCAGAGCGCGAGCGGCTCCTCACCTGGTGGCGCGACAGCTACTGGATGCTCTTCGGCGTGCTGGCCCTCCTGGCGATGCTGGCCCAGGGCTACAGCCTGGTGGTGCAGAGCGCGCGGGTCCTGAGCGTGGACGTGTGGACCGCCCTGGGCGACACCACGGGCATCAGCGAGGTGCTGGGGCGCACCGACTTCGGCAGCGGGGTCCAGCTGCGCGCGGCCCTGCTGTTCCTGCTGTTCGCGCTCGGGGCGGTGCAGTTCATGCGCGAGTACGGCACCGGGCGCAACCCCCGGCCCGCGGACGCCACCGGGAGCCTGGCCGCCACGGGGGTCATGGCCGCGCTCGTGCTGGCCGTGATCGGCTCGGTCTCGTACGGCGGCCACGCCGGCGTGGCCGACTTCGCCGGCATCCAGGTGGCCTCCCACCTGGTGCACATCGCCGGCACGGCGGTCTGGATCGCGGGGCTGGCGCTCGTGATCGCCGTCTACTTCCGCGCCCCCAAGGTGGCGGCTACCGGCGGGCGCACGATCGCCGGCCACACCCTGGCGGCCTTCTCCCGGGCGGCGCTCTGGGCCGTGGTGGCCATCTTCGCCACCGGCCTCGTGCGCAGCCTGGGCGAGCTGGGCGACCCGGCCGAGCTGTGGCAGACCGCCTACGGGCGCAGCATCCTCTACAAGCTGGCGCTGCTGGTGCCCCTGGGAGGGGTGGCGATGTACAACCGGCGCATCGTGGCGGCGCTGCGCTCGGTCAGCGTGCCCTCGCGGGCCACCCTGGCCCTGGTCCAGCGCACGGTGGGCGCGGAGCTCGCCCTCTCAATGGTCATCGTCCTGATCGCGACCATCCTGGTGGCCCAGAGCCCGGGGGCCTGACCGCTTCGGCGACGCCCCGCGGGCCCCTGCGTGGCGCGCGGGGGTGCTACCCGGCCCCGCACGCGGTCCGTTAGGCTGACCCGCGTGCCGGAGCCGCCGACGGCCGCTCCGTGTCCGCCCGCACGCGGGCCCGTGACGGTGCCGCATCCCGGCGTCCCGTCCCTGTCGCATCCACGAAAGGTGTCGTCGCCGACCATGAGCACCATCACCCCGCCCGACGGAGTCCAGGTCCTCGCGGAGGTCAGCCCCGAGGGGGCCGAGATCCTCACCACCGAGGCGCTCGCCCTCGTCGCCCAGCTCCACCGCGCCCACGAGACCCGGCGGCGCGAGCTGCTGGCCGCCCGTGAGGAGAGGCTCAAGGAGCTGGAGGCGGGTGGCACGCTCGACTTCCTGCCCGAGACCGCCGAGATCCGCAACGACCCGTCGTGGAAGGTGGCCCCGCCGCCGGCCGACGTCGCCGACCGGCGCGCCGAGATCACCGGGCCGGTGGACCGCAAGATGATCATCAACGCCCTCAACTCGGGCGCCAAGGTGTTCATGGCCGACTTCGAGGACTCGAACACGCCCACCTGGGCGAACACGATCCAGGGCCAGATCAACCTGCGCGACGCCGTGGACGGCACCATCAGCCTCAGCTCCGGCGGCAAGGAGTACGCGCTGGGCGAGGATCTCGCCGCGCTGCTGGTGCGCCCGCGCGGGTGGCACCTGATGGAGAAGCACGTGACCGTGGACGGCGAGCCCGTCTCGGCCGGCATCTTCGACCTGGCGCTCTACACCTTCCACAACGCGAAGAACCGGCTGGCCCAGGGCAAGGGCACGTACTTCTACCTGCCGAAGATGGAGCACCACCTCGAGGCGCGGCTCTGGAACGACATCTTCACGGAGATCGAGGACCACATGGGCCTCGATCGCGGCACCATGCGCGCGACGGTGCTGATCGAGACGATCACCGCCGCGTTCCAGATGGAGGAGATCCTCTACGAGTTGCGCGAGCACTCGATCGGCCTCAACTGCGGCCGCTGGGACTACATCTTCAGCTGCATCAAGAAGTTCCGCAGCAACCCGGACTTCATCCTGGCCGACCGCGCGCTGGTCACCATGACCACGCACTTCATGAACAGCTACTCGCTGCTGGCCATCCAGACCTGCCACCGCCGAGGCGCCCACGCCATCGGCGGCATGGCGGCCCAGATCCCGATCAAGAACGACCCCGTGGCCAACGAGGAGGCCCTGGCCAAGGTCAAGGCCGACAAGGTGCGCGAGGCCAACAACGGTCACGACGGCACCTGGGTGGCCCACCCGGGCCTGGTGCCGATCGCCGTGGAGGCGTTCGACGCGGTGATGCCCGGCCCGAACCAGATCGACAACCTCCGCGAGGACGTCACCATCACGGCGGCCGATCTCCTGACCTTCGAGCCCGAGGCCCCCATCACCGAGGCCGGCCTGCGCCTGAACATCAGCGTGGGCGTGCAGTACCTGGGTGCCTGGTTGAACGGGGTCGGCTGCGTGCCGATCAACAACCTGATGGAGGACGCCGCCACCGCGGAGATCTCGCGCAGCCAGGTGTGGCAGTGGATCAAGAGCCCCCGCGGCGTGCTGGACGACGGGCGCACGGTGGACGTCGACCTGTTCCGGGCCCTCCTGGCCGAGGAGCTCGAGAAGATCCACGCCTCGTACCCGGAGAATCTGCACGGTTTCTTCGACCGTGCGGCGGTTCTCTTCGATGAGATCTCAACCTCTGACGAGTTCGTCGACTTCCTGACGCTGCCGGCGTACGACATGATCGGGTAGGACGTCATCGAGGGAGGGTGGCGTGCCCGGCCACCCTCCCGTCACTCGGCGGGGAGGGACCCCCATGGACGCCGGCAGCCGACCGCACGACGCAGAGCCCGAACCCCCGGAAGCCCGGGCCGCGTCCGAGGCCGAGGCACAGCTCGCCGCGCTGCTGAGTTCCGCCAACGACGCCATCGTCGCCATCGATGCGTCCGGGCGCATCCGCAGCTTCAACGCGGGGGCGGAGCGGCTGTTCGGCCACCGTGCCGAGGACGCCATCGGGGAGAACGTCCGGATCCTCATGCCGAACGGGCCGGAGCGCGAACAGCACGGCCAGCAGCTCGCGCGCTACCTCAGCACGGGCGAGGCGCGGATCATCGGCACCGGGCGCGACGTGGAGGGGCTGCGCGCCGACGGGACCCTGTTCCCGCTGCGCCTCACGGTGGGCGAGGTCCGGGTGGGCGAGCAGCGCCAGTTCGTCGGGATCATGCACGACCTCTCGGACCTCCAGCGAGCCGAGCGCCTGAACCGCGCCATCGTCGAGACCGCCGCCGACGGCATCCTGGTGCTCGATCCCGACGGCCGCATCACCGAGGTCAACCCGGCCGCGGCGCGCCAGTTCGGAATCCCCGCCGCCGAGTTCGCCGGCCGCCACCTCCACGACCTCCTCGCGTCCGGTGCAGACGAGGCCACGCTCCCATTCCCGCCCGCCGGCGGGGGCGATCCCGGTCCTGGCCCGCGCCTGCTGGCCCGGCGTGCCGACGGCACCACCTTCCCCGTGAGGCTGTCCTTCGGGGCCACGGACGGCCCCCCGGCCGTCTACACCGTCGTGGTCCGCGACGACAGCGACGCCGTGGCGGCCGAGGAGCAGTTGCGGCGCGCCGCCGACGAGCGTGAGGCGCTGAGGCGGCTGACCATGCGGGTCGCCGTGGAGGCGCCGGTCGACGAGGTGTGCGCCGCCGCGGCCGAGGTGATGGCGGCCCTCCTGGGCTCCGCCCTGGGCCTGGTGGCGCGCTTCGACGGTGACACCGCCGACCTGGTGGGCCTGTGGCCCGAGCCCGAGCCCGGGCGCGGGGTGGACCGGCGACGGCCCCTCAGCGGCGAGGGGGCCCTGGCCCGGGTCTTCCGCACCGGCCGCCAGGCCGCGGTGGCCGACTACTCCGCCCTGGCGGCCGTCAGCGACCCGGCCGGTCGGATGGGCCTGATCGACGGGTGCGGGTCGGGGCTGGCCCATCCGGTGCGGGTGGCCGGCCGGCTCTGGGGCGCGGTGCTGGTTGCGGCCCCCGCGGGCGGCACCCTGGCGGCCGACGCCCCGGACCGCCTCGCCCGCGTGGGCGAGTTGATCGCGCTGGCGGTGTCCAACGCCGAGGCCCGCGCCCGCCTGGCCTCCCAGGCCGAGCACGACCCGCTGACGGGCCTGGCGAACCACCGGGTGTTCCACGACCGGCTGCGCCTGGAGGTCGCGCGCTCGCGCACCCACGGGCGCCCCCTCAGCCTGGTCCTGCTCGACGTCGACCACTTCAAGGCCGTCAACGACAAGCTCGGCCACCAGGCAGGTGACGCGCTCATCGCCGATCTCGGCGACCTGATGGGCGGGCTGGCGCGCCCCGGCGACCTCATCGCGCGCATCGGAGGGGACGAGTTCGCCTGGATCCTTCCCGAGGCGGATGGCGACACCGCCGCCCGGCAGGCCGAGCGGGCGCGTACGCTGGTGCGCGGCCGGCGTGCGTCCGGTCAGGCGGTGACGGTCTCGGCCGGCGTGTGCGAGCTGGTCCGCGCCGAGAACGCCGTCGATCTGTTCCGGCTGGCCGACGGCGCCCTCTACTGGGCGAAGGACCACGGGCGCGACGGGGTCTGCCTCTACGAGCCCGACGTGGTGCGCGAGCTCTCGCACGCCGAGCGGGCCGACCATCTGGCCCGCCACCAGGCGCTTCTGGGCATCCGCGCCCTGGCCCGCGCCGTCGACGCCAAGGATCCGCTCACCCGCCGCCACTCCGAGCGGGTGGCCGACTGCGCCGACCGCCTGGCCGCCGTCCGCGGCTGGGACGACGAGCGCCGCGCCAAGCTGCGCGAGGCGGCGCTGCTGCACGACGTCGGCAAGATCGGGATCCCCGACGCGGTGCTGTTCAAGCCGGGACGGCTGGACGACGACGAGTTCGACCTCATCCGCACCCACCCTGACCTGGGCGCCGAGATCGCCGACGAGGTGCTGCACCCCGAGCAGGTGCGCTGGATCCGCGAGCACCACGAGCGGATCGACGGTCGCGGCTACCCGCTGGGCCTGACGGGCGAGCGGATCAGCGAGGGCGGTCGCATCCTGGCGCTCTCGGACGCCTGGGACGTCATGACCTCGATGCGTGCCTACAAGGACGCTCTGGACCTGGAGGACGGCCTGACCGAGGTCCGCCGCTGCGCCGGCAGCCAGTTCGATCCGGAACTGGCCGCGCTGCTGGTGGAGTTGCACGAGGGGCACCCCGGAGGCGCCGCATCGGCATGATGCGTCCATGAGGCTGCTGCTGATGCGCCACGGGGTGGCCGAGGATGCCGGCCCGGCCACCGGCTTCCGCGACGAGCCCCGCGCGCTCACCGACGGCGGGCGGGCGCAGATGGAGGTGGCAGCGCGCGGCCTGGTACAGCTTGGGCTGGGAGCCGAGGTCGTCATCAGCAGCCCGCTCACGCGGTGCCGCCAGACCGCCGCGATCGTGGGGGAGGCGCTGGGGATACCCGTGCACGAGGATCCCCGGCTGTCGCCGGGGGCCGAGCTCGATCGTCTGGCGGATGCCCTGGGGGCCCACCCGGACGCCGGCTGCGTGCTGGCCTGCGGCCATCAGCCGGACATGTCCGGGATCGTCGCCGAACTCACCGGTGGACTGGTGGAGTTCCGCAAGGGTGCCCTCGCGGTGATCGAGGCCGACGCCCTCCGAGCTCATGGCGGCTACCTTCGTGCCCTTTACCCACCCTCGGCGCTGCGTGCGCTGGCCGACCCCGGGAGTGCCCCGTGACCATCCCCAGCCTCACCCGCGACGTCCCCGGCGCGCGTCGCGTCGCCATGGGGGCGGCCGCCGTCCTCCTCGGGTTCGGGGCGGCCGTGGCGGCCGGTCAGGACCCGTCGGGCGCGCCGGGGAGCAGCGTCGTGGCGCCGGTCGAGCCGCCGCCGGGCCCGCCCCGGCTGGGGCGCCTGATCATCGCCCCGCGCACCTCCGGCTTCCTCACGCTCGGCGGGCGGCGCGGGGACATCACCTTCGGCGGCATCGTCGACCGGCCGGTCCTCCTGCGCCTGCAGGTGCAGAGGAACCTGCCGGGCCGGATGCGCGGCGGCGCCTGTCTCGCTCCGGCCCGCGCGCTGGTGCGGGCGGGCGCGCGACCGTGTCGCCGGCGGGTGACGCTGGGGGTCGCCCGCCGGCGCGCCGAGGGCGAGTTCGTCATCGTCCTGGACGGTGCGCGCGTGGGGCGGCGGGTGCTGGGGCCAGGCGTCTACCGGGTTCGGCTCACCGCACGAGCGGGGCGCGATGTGTCCGGGGGCCGCACCGGCGCCTTCCGCATCCTGCCGCCCGGTCGCTGACCCGGCCGGCGGGAGTGCCCGCCGGCCGTCAAGTCTCCGCGGCGAACACCACCACACCGCGCCGTACCTCGACCACGAGGCTCCCGCGCCGGCCGTCGGCGGCCCGCCAGCGCAGCACGGCCTTCGCGCCGCTCTGCTGGGGCGGGTCCCAGGCGACGGCGTCTGCGGCGATGGCCAGGTGGCGCTCGGCGGCCGGGCCGGCGCCCACCCTGGCCCCGTCCGGCCCCAGCCAGGGCACCTCGGCGTCATAGAGCGCCGCAACCGCGCCGGCATCGCCGCCGGCGACCGCCGCGGCCAGGGCTTCGAGCACCGGCCGCGCGGTCCGCTCGCGGTCGGCGTCGGTGGGGTGGGTACTCAGCGGTGCTCCTCGCTCAGCGCGGCGCGTGCGGCTCGATGGAGCGCGCGAACAGCACCCGGTGCTCCTCGCTGAGCAGTTCCTCGGCCGCATCGGCCATGCGCATCACCAGGCCCACCCGCGCCTCACCGGCGGCGGTGCGGATGGCCTCCCAGCCCTCGCGCTCCTTGTCGCGCTCCCCGGCCAGGTCGGCCATGGTCATGGCCACCTTCTCGGCGACGCGCGGGCTGCTGAGCTGATGGTGCGCGTCCACCAGGAGGATCAGGCGGATCCAGTCCTGGCCGCCGTACTCGCGGGCATAGCGCGCCCACTCCGGCGTGACGTGCGGCTCGAGCGTGTCGACCAGGGGCCCCCAGGCCTCGGGCGCGGCCGCCATCAGATGCGCTCCAGGATCTGGGCCTTCTTGGCGTCGAACTCGGCCGTGGTGATGACACCCTCGGCATGCAGGGCGGCGAGCTGGCGGAGGGTGTCCACAGGCGACTCCTGGGTGGGGGTGGGCGGTGTTCCGCCGGCGTGTGGCCGGCGTGCGTCGCCGGCGAACGACCCCAGGTCGTCGCAGGCGGCGCGCACCATGGTCTCAGCCTGCCGGAACGCGCGCGAGAACTCGTCGCCGAGCGCGCGTACCGCGGCGCGGATGTCGGGCTGCGGATCGTCGGTCATGCGGCCACGATAGCGCCGCCGCCCGCCGGTCGCCGCCCGCGACGAGGGTGCGCCGGCCGTGGCCGGCGCACCCTCGCGGTGCGGATCAGCGGCTGCCGATCCCCACGTAGTCGCGCGCGCGGGCGCCGGTGTAGATCTGGCGCGGCCGCGAGATCTTCTGCTCCTTGTCGGTGGCCATCTCCTGCCACTGCGCCACCCAGCCCGGCGTGCGGCCGATGGCGAAGAGCACCGTGAACATCTCGGCGGGCATGCCGAGCGCCTCGTAGATCAGGCCCGAGTAGAAGTCGACGTTCGGGTAGAGCTTGCGCTGCACGAAGAACTCGTCCTCGAGGGCGATGCGCTCGAGCTCCACGGCGATGGCCAGCAGCGGGTTGACCCCGGTGACCTCGAAGACCTCGTCGCACGACTTCTTGATGATCTTCGCGCGCGGGTCGAAGTTCTTGTAGACCCGGTGCCCGAAGCCCATCAGGAGCTCGCGGCGGTCCTTCACGCCCTGGATGAAGTCCGGGATGTTCTCCACCGAGCCGATGCGGCGGAGCATCTTCAGGACGTCCTCGTTGGCCCCGCCGTGCAGCGGGCCGTAGAGGGCCGATACGCCGGCGGCGACCGCCGAGTAGGGGTCCACCTGCGAGGAGCCCACGCTGCGCACCGCAGAGGTGGAGCAGTTCTGCTCGTGGTCGGCGTGGAGGATGAAGAGCACGTCCAGCGCGCGCTCGATGCGCGGGTCGGGCCGGTGCTCGCCGCCGCCGATCGAGAACAGCATCGACAGGAAGTTCGAGGCGTACGACAGCTCGTTGTTCGGGTAGACGTACGGCATGCCCTGGCTGTGGCGGTACGACCACGCGCCCAGGGTCGGCATCTTGGCGATCAGGCGGACGATCTGCTGGTAGCGGTTGTCCGCGTCGCCGATGTTCTTCGCCTCGGGGTAGAAGGTGCTGAGAGCACCGACCCCGGACTGGAGCATCCCCATCGGGTGGGCGTCGTAGCGGAAGCCGTCGATGAACGACTTGACGTTCTCGTGGACGAACGTGTGGTGGGTGATGTCGTGCACCCACTGGTCGAGCTGCGGCTGGGTCGGCAGCTCGCCGAACACCAGCAGGTACGCCACCTCGAGGAATGTGCTCTTCTCGGCGAGCTGCTCGATGGGGTAGCCGCGGTACTCGAGGATGCCACGGTCACCATCGATGAAGGTGACGGCGCTGCGGCAGGACGCCGTGTTCATGAACGCGGGGTCGTAGGTCATGAGGCCGAAGTCGTCCTCTTTGACCTTGATCTGACGGAGGTCCATGGCGCGGATCGTCTCGTCGACGATCGGGATCTCGTACGTCGAACCCGTCCGGTTGTCGGTGACCGTGAGCGTCTCGGATCCTGCCGGCTGCTGGGTCGTCATTCACACATTCCTTGGCGGGGGTCTCGCACCTGCGGTGCCGTTTCTCGGTAACGCCGGGGGAGTCTAGTCGAGGGGGATACGCCGCGGCGGACCGCTGCGGATGGCCCCACAGCGGTGTCGCGGCGATGCGGTGCTAGTGTGGGCCCGTCCTGCCCACGGGCGGGACATCGGCATGGGTCCCCCGCGACGGGGCTCGACGGGCCGGCGCCGCGCGCGACATGATCGCGAGACGAGGGGCGCCTCTCCCGGCGGGACGGGTCGCGGACGGCACCGACGCCGCCTGATCCGCCGCGGCATCCGCGGCATACCGACAGATTCTGGAGGCCCCATGGCCGAGCACGAGAGCTCACTCGCCGTGCTGGTCGACTTCGAGAACATGGCCCGTCCCGGGGCCAAGGGCCGAGGCGACTTCGACATCCACCTGATCCTCAACCGGCTCGCCGAGAAGGGCCGGGTGATCGTCAAGCGCGCGTACGCCGACTGGAGCCGCTACCGGGACGCGCGCCACGAGTTGCAGAACGCGGGCCTGAACCTCATCGAGATGCCCTCCGCACGCGAGGGTGCCAAGAACCGCGCGGACATCCAGATGGTGGTCGACGCGATGGAGTGGGCGTACAGCCTCTCGCACGTCGACACGTTCGTGCTGGTGTCGGGCGACTCTGACTTCTCGCCGCTGGTGGGCAAGCTGCGCGAGCTGAACAAGCGCGTCATCGGCGTGGGCAACCGCGAGTCGGCCAGCGATCTGCTGATCGCCAACTGCGATGAGTTCATCTTCTACGACCTGCTGGCGGCCCGCTCGGGCCGCGGCGGGACGCGCTCCGGGAGCGCCGGCGGCGGTGGCGCGGGCGTCGACCCGGCGGAACTGCTCCAGGAGACCCTGGTGGCCCTGCAGCGCGAGGGCGTGGAGTGGCCGCTGGCCAGCGTGGTGAAGGACTCCATGCGCCGCAAGTACCCGGCCTTCGACGAGAGCGACCACGGCTACTCGACCTTCTCCAAGATGCTCGAGGACGTGTCCGCCAAGGGCGGACTGCGCATCGAGACCGACCCGCGCAGCGGCACGTACCGCGTTGAGCTGTCCGACTCGCTGCGCGGCGCGACCCCGGCCCCGCCCCCGCCCACCGCGGTCGCCTCGGCCCCCGCGGCCGCCCCCGCCCAGGCCCCGGCCGAGCGGTCCGCCGACGAGGCCGGCGGCGACCGGCGCCGGCGCCGTCGGGGCCGGCGCTCGGACGGGGGCCCCACCCCGGCCGTCGACCCGGCGGAGATCGCCGAGGCCGCCGAGGTGTTCGAGGTCGTCGTCACCCCGACGCAGGACGCGGACCTCAGCGGCCTGCCGCCGCTGTCCGAGCCGATCTCCTACGAGGACATGATCATGCTCGGCCCGGAGCTCGACGCCGAGGTGCCGAAGCTGGCGGAGGCGAGCGACACCCCGTCGTCCGATGACGCCGCGGGCGCCGAATCCGGCGGGGGCAAGCCGCGCCGCCGCCGCCGACGCGGAGGCGGTGGCGACGCGACCCCCGACGAGGCGACGAACGCCGGGGCGTCCACCGACCCGGCCACCACTCCGAGCGCCGAGGAGCCGGCCTCCGAGGAGCCCGGGGGCGATGAGCCCCCCGCCTCCTCGGGTGGCCGACGCCGCAAGAGGCGCTCCACCGGCGCCGCGTCGCAGGCCACGCCCGACGCGCAGGCTCCCGCCGATGCACCGGCGGATGTCCCCGCGATCGCGCAGGCCGTGCCCGCCGACGCCGGATCCGTCCCGGATGAGGCCGCGTCGTCGCCGGCGCCCGCCCCGGGCGGCCGCCGGGTGCGCCGACGCTCCGGGGGTGCCGCCGGCACGACTCAGGACGCCGGGCAGCCGGCCGAGGCCGGCGCCGAGGAGACACCGGCCGCGGCCACCGCCGCCGCGGACGCCCCGGCGACCGAGGAGACCCCGGTGCCCGAGGAGAAGCCCAAGCGCCGCCGGGCCAGCGCGCGTGCGAAGGCCCAGCCGGCCGGCGACCAGGAGCCGGCCGAGCCGGCCGCGGACGCCCCGGGGACCGAGGAGACCCCGGCGGCCGACGAGAAGCCCAAGCGCCGCCGGGCCAGCACGCGCAAGAAGGCCGAGCCGGCCGCCGAGCAGGAGCCCGCCGACGCCTCCGCAGCTGCGGACGCCCCCGCCGACGGCGAGAACCCGGGCGAGGAGAAGCCCAAGCGCCGGCGCGCCGCCCCGCGCAAGAAGGCCGAGCCGGCCGCGCCCGACGCGCCCGCCGAGGCCACCTCCTCCGACGACGCGGAGACCTCCGCGGCCGACGAGAAGCCCAAGCGCCGGCGCGCCGCGCCGCGCAAGAAGGCCGAGCCGGCCGCGGCCGACGCGCCCGCCGAGGCCACGACCTCCGACGCCGAGTCGCCGGCCGCCGAGGAGAAGCCCAAGCGCCGCCGGGCCCCGCGCAAGAAGGCCGCGCCGGCCACCGACGGGGACTCCTCGGAGGGCTGATCCGGCCCGGGTGACCGATGCACGGGGCCGGCACGTCGCCGGCCCCGTGCAGGGGTCGCTACTGGCCTGCCTCGTACTGGGCGCGGGCCGCCGCCTCCAGCGCGTCGCGGTCGATCCGGGAGGGATCGCCCGCCGCCACGGCTTGGAACCCGTACACGTAGGGGCCCAGCGGGAACAGGACGGCCGCGGCGATGAGGACCTGCCCGGAGGCCTCCTGGACCACCAGCACGCCTGTCGCGCCCGGGATGCCCTCCACCGGGAAGGAGCCGGTCTCCTGCACGCCCCCGCCCTGGGCGGCCAGGATCTCCTGCGCCGCACGGATCACCTCGGCCTGCGCCTCCTGTTCGCCGCCGAGCTCCATCACGTACAGACGGTGCAGGGCGAGACCTTCCTGGGGGTTCGTGCCGGTGTCGTCGCGCAGCACCGCGCCGGCGAATCCGGCCTCCTCGAAGCTCTCCACGGCCGCGCCCTTGGCCGAGTCGCCCTCGGCATAGAGCGCGTCCACCAACTCGGTGGCGGTGGCGAGCGTCTGCACCTCGCCCCGGGCGGTGCCCTCCAGCGGAGCGTCCGCCGGCAGCCGGTCGGCCAGATCGCCCGTGGGGGCGGTGGGCGCCTCGGCCTCGGTCGTGTCGAGCACGGTGTCGGCCTCCGGGGCCTCCTGCACCGCCGTGGTCGGTTCCGCGACGGTCGGGTCCTCCGCCTCGTCGTCCCCGCCACAAGCCGCCGCGCCCACGCCGATCCCGAGCGCGCACACGAGCGCCGCCGTCCGTCGCATCCTCACGGGAGTCCCTCTCCTCGCGTCTCGTGGGTCCGCCCGCGGCGTACCGCACCTGTGCGGGTGAGCCTCACACAGGTTGCGGATCCGCGCGACCCCCCGGGATGAGGGCTAGCCGCCCAGCGCCTGCTCGTACTGCGCCGCGGCGATGGACTGCAGACGGTCGAGGTCGATACCGCTCTCGCTCCCGGCGACGGCCTGGAGGCCGTACACGTAGGAGCCGGCGGGGAACACGATGAAGGCGACGGCCAGATCCGTGCCGGCCTGCGAGCCGGACGCCACGACGCCCCGGGCGTCCGGGATGTCGGGGACATCGAAGGTGTCGGTGTCGAGGGCCGTCGTGCGCAGGACCTCGTCGGCGCTGTCGTTCGTCTGCTCCACGGCGTCCTCCGCGGCGCCCAGCTCGAACACATAGCTGCGGAACAGCGCCAGCCCGGTGGCGGGGTCCTGGCCGCGGTCGTCGCGCAGGTAGCCGCCGGCGTATCCGGCCTCGTCCAGGGCGTCGGCGGCGGGGATGCGGGCGGGGTCGCCGCTGGCGTAGAGGCGCTCGGTCATGCCGATGGCGGTCGGGATGCTCTCGGCCTCGCCGGCGTTCACGCCGGGGTAGGCGTCGGCCGGGGGCATGCGCTCGAGCAGCGAGAGTTCCGGGCCGGCCGTGTCCGGAGCGGTGGAGGACGTCTCTGTGGCGGGCGGGGTGAGGGTGGTGGACGTCGTCGCCGTCGAGGGCGGCTCGCCGGACGTACCGGCGGTGTCGGTGGTGACCGTCACCACCGTCTCTTCGCCGCCGCATGCCGCCGCGCCCGTCGCGATGCCGATCGCCGCGATCGCCGCGGCCAGCCGTGTGCGCCTCATGTGTCGTCCCCCTCGCCCGGCACCGCCGGCCGTGTCGGCGCCGCCGCGTACCGGCGTCGCCCTGCTGCCCACAACCTTCTCACCGCGCGCGCCCGGCGGGAAGAGGGCGCGCCCCGCGCTCACGCGATCCGGAGGGGGACCTCGTGGATCTGGTCGCCCTCGGGCGCCGTGCGCGCCAGGTGGAAGCCGCGGATCTCCGGGGCGTCGCGGTCGGCCAGCGAGACGATCACGTAGACCGGGTGCGGGAAGAAGGCCAGGTCCACGTCGGTGCGCGAGGGGTAGGCCGCCGAGCGCGTGTGCGAGTGGTAGATGGCCACCAGGTCCTCGCCGGCGTCCTCGATGGCGTCCATCTGCTCCATCTGCTCGCGCGGGTCCATCACGTACATGAAGGGCGTGGCCTCGGTGTTGCGCATGGGGATGATCCGCGTGGCCTCGCCATCGCGGCCCGCGATGAGCCCGCAGCACTCGTTGGGCATGTCCGCACGGGCGTGCTCGATGAGGGCGTCCGCCAGCGCCCGGGACAGCCTCACCAGTAGAGCCCGCGGTCCAGCGTGTCCTCCACCTCGTCCAGCTCGCCGGTCCACACGCCGGCCGACAGGTACTTCCAGCCGCCGTCGCAGATGATGCCCACGATTGTGCCGCTCTCCATCTGCTCGGCGATGCGCGCGCAGGTGTGCACGACCGCGCCGGAGGAGATCCCGGCGAAGATGCCCTCGTCGGCCGACAGGCGGCGCGTCATCACCAGCGCGTCGCGGTTGCCCACCAGCAGCTTGCGGTCGAGTTGCGTGATGTCGAGGATCGGCGGCACGAAGCCGTCGTCGAGGCTGCGCAACCCGCTCACCGGATCGCCCTGCAGCGGCTCGCAGGCCACGATCTGGATGTCGGACCGGTGCTCGCGCAGCCGGCGCGCCGAGCCCATCAGGGTCCCGCCTGTCCCGAGCCCGGCCACGAACACGTCCAGCTCCGGGCAGGCGTCCACGATCTCCTGGGCGGTGCCGCGGTAGTGGGCGTCCGGGTTGGCCGGGTTGCCGTACTGGAACGGCATGTAGAGCCCCTGCTCGGCCGACAGGCGCTGGGCCACGGCCACGGCCCCGTTCGAGCCGTACTCGCCGTCGGTGGGGATGATCTCGGCGCCGTAGAGCGTCAGCAGCTGCTTGCGCTCCTCGGTGACGTTCTCGGGCATCACGGCCACCAGCTTGTAGCCGCGCACGCGGCAGATCATGGCCAGCGAGATGCCGGTGTTGCCCGAGGTGGGCTCCATGATCGTGTCGCCGGGCTTGATCATCCCCCGCCGCTCGGCGTCCTCGATCAGCGACAGCGCCGTGCGGTCCTTGATCGAGCCGGTGGGGTTGTGGCTCTCCATCTTCACCAGGATGCGCACATCCGGGTTGGGGGAGAGGCGCTTGAGCTCCACCAGCGGCGTGTCGCCGATGGTGCTCACCAGGTCCGGCGAGACCACCGCGGGGGGCGGGGCGATCCGGCCGGTGCCGGAGGTGCTCACCGACTGCCGCCGGCCATCGCGGGCAGGATCAGCAGGGTGTCGCGCTCGCCGATCTCGGTGTCGAGCCACGACATCAGGCGCGCGTCCTCGTCGTTGACATAGAGGTTGACGAAGCGGTGCAGCTCGCCCTCCTCGGTCACCAGCTGGCCGCGCACGCCGGGGTACTCCTCGTACAGGGCCTCGAGGACCTCGCCGACGGTGCCGCCGGCCACGGTGACCTCGCGGGAGCCACCGGTGGCCTGGCGAAGGACGGGTGGGATGCGGACCTTGCTCATCGACGCGCGTCCTCCTGGAGCGGGCCTGCGGGGGCGGGGTGCTGCGGGTGCATCATGCCGGGACCGGGTGGCGGCCGACGCCGGCGCACCACGCCTCGTAGTCCTTGAACTCGAGCTCGGCATGCGGACCGCAGGCCGGGCACTCCGGGTCGCGGCGCAGCTTGAGCTCGGTGAAGGCCATGTCCAGCGCGTCGTAGATCAGCAGGCGGCCCACCAGCGGCTCGCCGATGCCCAGCAGCACCTTGAGGGCCTCGTTGGCCTGCAGGTTGCCCATCACGCCGGGGAGGATGCCGAGCACGCCGGCCTCGCCGCAGGCCGGGGCCAGCTCCGGGGGCGGGGGCTCGGGGAACAGGCAGCGGTAGCAGGGGCCCTCGTAGGGCGTGAACACCGTGGCGTGGCCCTCGAAGCGCAGGATGCTGGCGTGCACAAGCGGGGTGCGCGTCATCAGCGCCGCGTCGTTCAGCAGGTAGCGCGTGGGGAAGTTGTCGGCGCCATCCAGGATGAGGTCGTAGCCCGCCAGCAGGTCGAGGATGTTGTGCTTGTCCACCCGGAACGGGTGGACGTTGACCGCCACGTCCGGGTTGAGCGCCTCGATGGCGATCTTCGCCGATTCGCCCTTGTTCATCCCCACGCGGTCGGTGGTGTGGATGATCTGGCGCTGCAGGTTGCTGGGGTCCACCACGTCGTCGTCGACGATGCCGATGGTGCCCACGCCGGCGGCGGCCAGGTAGTACGCCGCGGGGGAGCCCAGGCCGCCGGCGCCGATCATCAGCACCCGGCTGTTCAGCAGCTTGAGCTGGCCCTCCTCTCCCACCTCGGGGATCAGCAGGTGGCGGCTGTAGCGGGCCCGCTGGTCGGCGGTGAGCGTCTGGGGTACGTCGTAGTGGTTGCCGTTCTGCTTCCAGCGCGAGAACCCGCCGGCAAGGCTGGACACGTTCGCGAAGCCCATCGCGCGGAGGGTCGCCCCCGCCAGTAGCGAGCGCTGGCCCGAGGCGCAGCTCAGCACGATCTCGGCGTCGTGCTCGCGCGCCACCCCGCCGATGCGGCTCTCCAGGAAGCTGCGCGGGATGTGGACCGACCCGGGGATGTGCCCCTCGTCCCACTCGGCCTGCTCGCGCACGTCGATGACCACGGGGCGGTCGCCCGCGGCGATGCGCGCGGCCAGATCGGGGACCTGCACCTCGGGGACGTGCTCGCGCGCTGCGGCGAGGAGGTCCTGGTAGCTCTGGGCCATGTCGTCTCCCGTCCAGGGAATAAGGGGCGAATAGGCCTGGGGATTGTAGCGTTTCCATCTCGGGCCCCGCCGCCGGCTCGCGCCGGCCGACGGGCGACCGGGGGCGGAGTATGGTGGGCGGACGGGCCGGGCCGCCGCCCGGGCGGCTCTCACGGGAGGCCGACGTGGATCAGGCGGACGAGAACAGGGGCATCGTCAGCGGCGGGTTCGAGGACGGGCCCATCGGCGAGCGGGGCGTGGCCGGACGCGGGCCGGCCCCCGCGTTCCTGCGGGGGCTGGCCGGCGTCCTCCTGGCCGGCGTCGTGGCCGGGCTCGCGTTCCTCGTGGTCGTGGAGTGGACCCAGCGCCGGGGCTGGACCGAGGTCCGGTTCAACCACTCCCTCGGTGTCCTGATCGGCGGGGAGGGCACCCAGGCGCGCACCGACGCGGCCCTGGGGGTCACCGGCGACACCGCCGCGCCCACCGGCCTGTTCTGGTTCATGCTGCTCTGCGTCGCGGTGATGGTGCTCCACGCGCTCGTGGTGCCGCGGCTGATGCGGGGGCGCCCCTGGCCCCTCCAGGCGGTCCCGCTGGCCGCGTTCGTCTACCTGCTGATCGGCCTGGTCTACATGCCGCTGGTGGGGAGCGACCGGGTGGCCGGCGTCTCGGCGGGGGTCTTCGGCGCCGGCGCCGGCGCCCTCGCGCCCTTCTGGTACCTGATCGGCGCGCTGGTGTTCGCCGGCATCGCCGCCCGGGTCTACAGCCTGGCGTCCGGGTCGGCGTGGTGGGTCGAGAAGCGGGTCGACCAGGCCGCGGCACTGGCCCAGATCGAGGGCATGGAGGACCTGCGGTCCGAGCCGCTGGACCCCGACCGACCGCGTGGCAGCGGCGGCATGGTCCCGCCCGCCGGCTTCTGATCCCGCCCTGGGTCCGCTACTCGAACTCGCCGAACAGTGGGCCCAGGACCGCCGCGTGCAGCCCCGGGCTGATGCCGAGTTCCTCGGGCGGGAGGGCCCGGGCCAGCGCCTCGTAGTCGGGGAAGGTGGCGTCGGCGGGCAGCACTTCGCTCAGGTGGACCCACTGGGGCGGGTCCAGATGCGCCGTGAGGGCGGCGCGGACATCGTCGGCGGCCACGTGTGACACGGCGCCAGCCTAGCGCGCAGGGGAGGGTGGATCGCACCGGGGTCGGTCTGCTTGCAGCCGGCCATTTCCTGATCGACGCCACCGTCGGCGCGGTGCCGGCTCTCATCCCGGTGTTCACGGCGCTCTATGCGCTCAGCGACCTCGCGGCCAGCATGATCCTGGGCGCCTCTCTGCTGGTCTCGTCGGCCATCCAGCCGGCGTTCGGGATCCTGGCCGACCGCCGCGCGACCCCCCTGTTCCTGTGGGGCGGGGTCGGGCTGGCGGCGCTGGGGCTGGCCTTCAGCGGGCTGGCCGGCGGCTATCCGGGCGTGCTGGCCTGCGTGGTGGGCTCCGGGCTGGGCGTGGCGGCCTTCCACCCCGAGGCGGCCCGGGTCACCAACCGCCTGTCGGCCGGCCGGCCCGCCACCGGCCTGGCGTGGTTCATGGTCGGCGGCAACGCGGGCTTCGCGGCGGGGCCGCTGCTGGTGGCCCTGTTCATCCCGTGGCTGGATGTCCACACGACACTGGTGTTCCTGATCCCCGGCGGAGTGGTGGCCGTGCTCCTGGCCGCCAACCGTGCGCGCCTGGCGCCGCCCGTGGTCCGCGTCGAGGCCGGGCCCGACGCCCGGCGCGCCGACCACATCCCGGGTCTGGTGCTGTTGATCGTGGTCACCAGCATGCGCACCTGGATCCAGTTCGTGGGCCTTGCGCTGGTGCCGCTGGTCCTCATCCAGGAGCGCGGGTACTCCACCAGCGCCGGCGGCTACGCGGTGGCGGCCTACTCGGCCGCCGGCGCCGTGGGGACGCTGGTGGGGGCCGCCCTCTCCGAGCGGATCGGCGGGCGTGCCATGCTGGCGCTCACCATGCCGCTCGTCTCCCCGCTGCTCGCCGGCTTCCTGCTCGATGACGGGGTGCTGGGCCTGGCCTGCTTCGTGCTGGCCGGCGGGGTGCTGCTGGGTTCCTTCTCGGTCACCGTGGCCATGGGCCAGGCCTACCTGCCCGGGCGCCTGGCGCTGGCCGCCGGCCTGATGATCGGCTTCGCCGCCATCGGCTCCGCCCCGCCGGGGCTGGCCCTGTTCGGCGCCCTGGCCGACGTCACCTCGCGCGAGACGGCGCTGTGGGCGCTGTGCGCGCTGCCCCTGATCGCCGGGGCGCTGTCGCTGCGCCTGCCCGCCCCCCGCGCCTATGCGCCCGCGGAGGGCACCTGATGGCGCGGGGGCGCGGCGGCCCGTCCCAGGGGGACCTGTTCGGGGAGGCCGTGGAGGCGCGCCTGTCGCGTTCGCGGCCGTTGCCGGCGCGGATGCGCCCGCGGGCGCTGGACGAGGTGGTGGGGCAGGCCGCGCTGCTGGGCCCCGACGGGGCCCTGGCCCGGATGGTGGAGCAGGACCGCGTGGTCTCGATGATCCTGTTCGGCCCGCCGGGCAGCGGCAAGACGACCATCGCCCGGGTCATCGCCGGCGCCACGCGGTCCGAGTTCGAGGAGCTCTCGGCGGTGTCGGCCACCGTGGCCGACGTGCGCGGCGTGATGGCCCGGGCGCGTGACCGCCTGGCGGCCGGCGGGGCCACCGTGCTGTTCCTCGATGAGATCCACCGCTTCAACCGCGCCCAGCAGGACGCCCTGCTGCCGGCGGTGGAGGACGGCCTGCTGACCCTGATCGGCGCCACCACCCAGAACCCCTGGTACGAGGTCAACGCGGCGCTGGTGTCGCGGATGCGGGTGTGGGTGCTCGACCCCCTCGACCCGGCCGACATCGCCGCGCTGGTGGACCGGGCGGCCTCCGATCCGCGCGGGCTGTCCGGCCGCGTGAGGCTGGCGCCGGAGGGGCGCGACGCCGTGGTCTCGCGCGCCGGCGGGGACGCGCGCTCGGCGCTCAACCTGCTCGAGGCCGCCGCCGCGGGCGTGGGTGACGGCGGGACCATCGGGGTGGACGAGGTGATGGCGGCCGCCGGCGGGCGCGGGGTGGTCTACGACCGTGAGGGCGACGCCCACTACGACACGATCTCCGCCTTCATCAAGAGCCTGCGCGCCAGCGACCCGGACGCCGCCGTCTACTACCTGGCGGTCATGCTCACCGGCGGCGAGGACCCCAAGTTCATCGCCCGCCGGCTCATCGTGGCCGCCAGCGAGGACGTGGGCAACGCCGACCCACGGGCGCTCGAGGTGGCCGTGGCCGCGGGGCGTGCGGTCGAGTTCGTGGGCATGCCCGAGGCGCGGATCACTCTCGCCCAGGCGACCACCTACATCGCCCTCGCGCCCAAGTCGAACGCGTCCTACCGGGCCATCGGCGAGGCCCTGGCCCTCGTGGAGCGCGACGGCGCCCGCCGGCCGCCGCCGGCCCTGCGCGACGCCAGCCGGCCCAACGCCGTCCACCTGGGCCACGGGACCGGGTACCGCTACCCCCACGACTTCCCGGACGCGGTCCTGGACGGGTCGCTGCTCCCGGAGGGCATGGAGGATGTGCGCTTCTACGAGCCGACCGACCGGGGTCCGGAGGGGGCGATGTCCGAGCGCCTGCGTGCCCTGCGGGCGCGGTCGGCCGAGGAGGAGCGCCCCTTCTGAGGCGCGCCGGCGGTCCGGCGGCACACCCTCCCGGGCCGGGTGGGGCATGAATCGTTTTCATTAGACTCGCCATCGATGGAGGTGCACCACTCATGAGCGCACTCGCCGAGCGCCTCACCGCCGACATGAAGGACGCCATGCGCGCCAAGGATGCGCTGCGCCTGGGCGCCATCCGCAACGCGCGGGCGGCGGTCAAGAACGCCGAGATCGAGGCGAAGGGCGAACTGGACGACGCCGGCGTGGAGCGCGTGCTGCGCAGCCTGGTCAAGCAGCACCGCGAGTCGATCGAGCAGTTCCAGGCCGGTGGCCGCGAGGATCTGGTGGCCAAGGAGCAGGCCGAGATGGCGGTGCTCGAGGAGTACCTGCCGGCGCAGATGGACGAAGCCGGCGTGGAGGCCGTGGTGGCGGAGGTGATCGCCGCCGAGGGCGCCACCGGGCCCAAGGATCTCGGACGCGTGATGAAGGCGACGATGACGCGACTGGCCGGCCAGGCCGACGGCGGCCAGGTGCGCACCATCGCCCAACGACTGCTGGAGGGATGACATGAGCACGATGCCCCCGACACCCCCCGGGATGCCCCAGCGCCCCGGCGGACCGGAGGACCAGCCCGAGGAGCCGTCGTCGGCCGTCGGGTCGGGTACCCACTCGCCCTCGGACACCATGACGCGCTACGACGAGGAGCGCGACATCTTCCACTGCTCCTTCGGCATCCCGTCGCCGGCGCTGGCGATCCAGGACCCCGAGCGCGAGGTGGTGGTGCGCGTCGAGCGCAACACCTTCCGGGTGGTCGGCTTCTCGATCCCCGACTTCACCGCCTGGCACCAGAAGCGCGCCGACGCGGAGGGCAACTTCGAGATCGACCCGCCCCTCCCGGAGGTCTGGCCGATGGACAAGACCGACGTCTCGGGGGCCGGCGGCTCGTACTCATGGTGATTTTCCCCTAACGGCCCTTCGCCCTCTTGCGGGGCTACGGGCCGGCATCGGGCCCCTGGCCGGGGCCCGATGCGGTCGCCGGCACCGGCTCGCTCCGCTTCGCCGGGACTGGCCGGCTGAGCCGGGCTTCGCCCGGCCGGATGGGAGTCGGCCTGTCGGCCGCCCATCCGGGTCACGCCGGGTGCGTGGGGTGCGGGGTTCGCGTACTTCTACTTCGCGCCGGCCCTGCCGGCGTACTGCTCAACCCTTCGCGCCGGCTTCGCCGGCGTACTGCGCCCGGGCGGGCCCGTTGTGGGCCCGCCCGTGGTGATCCCCTAGCGGACGGTCCCGCGCACGTCGGCGATGCCGAGCGGCAGGTCCTCCGTCAGCGCCGTCACGCCGAAGGCGGCGTTCAGGGCCGCGGCGGCGTCGGCCGACAGCGCGACGCGGGCGTCGCGGACGACCGCCTTGCGGCGCGACAGGCCGGCGCGGATGTCCGACAGGTCGAGCTTCAGCGGGACGCGGGTGGTGGTGTCGCCCACCTGGGCCGTGAGCCGCGGCGTGCCGGAGACCTCGATGATGAAGTTCTTCAGCTCCACGCGGGTGGCGCCGGCGGTGAGGGCGATGCCACCCGAGTGCGGGATGTCGCCGATGAAGGTGCCCACCGCCACCTTGCCGCCCGTGATCGGGAAGGCCAGGCCGGAGCGGTTCGGCTCGCCGGGCGCGATCGGCGACGGGGTCACGCCAAGGGAGGTGAGGGCCGCGGCGGCGTCCGGGTCGAGGGTCAGGGTGGTGGCGCCGCCCGAGAGGATCACCTGATCCGGCTGGGTGCGGATGTCGACGCGACCGATCCGCACCCCGGCCGGGACGGGAGCGCCGAACGCCTGCGAGAGGGCTCGGGCCGCCACCGGGTGCAGGGTGGACTCCACGCGCACCACCCAGGTCTGGACGTTGCCCGGTCCGCGCCGGATCACCACGGCGTCGTCCAGGTCCAGGTTCACCAGCGGCACCCGCGCGCTGCCGACACGCGCGGTCAGCACGGGCCGCGGTCCGGTGGTCGAGACGGTGAAGTCCGTCGCCCGCACCGTCGTGGGGCCCGCCGAGAAGGCCAGCCCGCCGGAGTGGGTGACCGTGCCGGCGGCGTTCGAGGGGTCGATGGTCCCGCCCGTCACCGGGAAGGTGACCCGGGCGCCGGCGGCGCGCGCCGGGCCCACAGGTCGGACGTCGATGCCCGCCGACCCCAGCACGCGGGCCGTGCGGAGGTCGAGGTGCAGGGCGGTCGATCCGCCCGACAACTCGACGGTGGTGGTGCTCTCGCCGGCGGCCGGTGAGGCGACGAGTCCGAGGGCCAGTGCCCCGGCGCCGAGGATGGCGGCGCTCAGCGAGCGCGAGGTGGTCTGCGTGGGCATGCGATTTCTCCTGTTCGGATCCCGGGTGGACCGCGATGGGGGGCGTGGTCGCGGGCCGTTCAGGCTGTGCGTCCCGGTGTCCGTGGGACGCCCCGCGGTCGGTTGTCCCACCCGGCCCGGAACAGGAGTTTCTGGCGGATCCAGCGGCCGGGTCAGGCCGTGATCGGCTGGATCTCCCCGCGCAGGACCGACGTGCCCGAGTGCCCCGGGTCGCCGTTGCTCTCCTCGATGGAGACGTCCACCGCCCAGAAGTCCGCCAGGTCGACCGGCAGCGGCACCGTGACGGTCGTCGCGCCCCCGTCCGGGACCAGGAACGAGCCCAGCGTGAGCAGGTTCTCCTCGGGGTCGATCAGCCACAGCGTGTAGAGCTCGCCGGGCCGGCTGGCTTCGAGGCCGCTCACATCGAGGGTCAGCGATCCGTCGTCGCTCGACAGGGTCCGCACCTCACCGGTGGCGTCGGGGCCGCCCTGATCGAAGCTCACCAGCTCGATCGACGGCCCCGCGGGCGCCGGCTGGTCCGCTCCGTCGCCGCCGAAGATCAGCGCGCCGGCACCGAAGCCGGTGGCCAGAAGTGCCAGGGATGCGGCCACCGCGGCGAACCGTGGCAGCGCCACGCGGCGCCGGAAGGGCAGCACGACGGCGCCGGCACCCTCATCCGCGGCCGGCTCGCCGGCGCCCTCCGTCCGCGCGTCGGCGGCCGGCGCCAGCGGGGGCAGGGCGGGGATGTCGGCTCGCTCCCAGGCGCCCTCGGGCAGCGCCTCGAGCGTGGCGACCACGTCGCCCAGGCCCTCCAGTTCCGCGGCGAGGAGCAGGTCCTCGTCGGCGAGTTCCTCAAGCGAGGCGATCGTCGCGGGATCGGCCTCACCCAGGATGTAGTCGAGGATGTCGTCGTCGCGGATCATCGACGGTCCTCCTCCTCGATCATCGTCCGCAGACGCCGCAGCGCCCTGATCATCCGGGTCTTGACGGTGCCCAGGGGGACACCGGTGCGCTCGGCGATCTCCGTCTGGCTCAGTTCCTCGTGGAAGCGCATCCGCAGAAGGGCCGCCTCATCCTCGGGGAGCCGTCCCAGCAGCGCGGCCATGCGCCAGCCCTCGATGGCGGCGTCGGGGGCGCCCGCGGGGTCCTCGCGCTCGAACACGGCTCCGGCGACCGGATCGGTGGGGTCGCGGGGCTCGGGGATGCGCTTGCGCAGGTGGTCGATGGTCCGGCTGCGCGCGATCAGCATGATCCACGTGCTGAGGGCCGCCCGCCCCGGGTCGTACTGCGGGCCGCGCCGCCACACCTCGAGGAAGATCTCCTGGTGCAGGTCCTCGGCGGTGGCGGAATCCCCGGTGGCGCGCAGCACGTAGTTCATCACCGCGCGGCCGTGGTCGCGGTGCAACTCGGCCAGCGCGCTCTCATCGCGCCGGCGCAGCCCGCGGGAGATCCGCAGGGTCCGCTCATCCTCGATCGGCGTAGTGGTGCCCATCTCGCTCATGCGGGGGCGTGGCTCCGTGGCGACCATTGCACTGCATACGGATGCACGGTCTCGGTCAGTTCTCCTGTGTTGAGTATCCGTTCCCGCCGATATTAGGGCGATCGGCGCGGATTTCGCGGCCCCGGGTCGGATGACCCGCCGCCCGCGTGTCACGGATCGTGGCCGGGCGGGCGCGGGCGGGCGCGACGGCGGACCCCCGGCCGATGCGGCACCATGGGTGGATGACCCTCCCGCTCTCGGTGCTCGACCTGTCGCCCGTCCCCGCCGGGCTCGATGCCCCCGCCGCCCTGCGCAACACGCTCGACCTCGCCGCGCGGGTCGAGGAGATGGGCTATCACCGCTACTGGGTCGCCGAGCACCACAACACCCCGGGCATGGCCTCCTCGGCCCCCGAGGTGATGATCGGCCAGATCGCCGCCCGCACCGGACACATCCGGGTGGGCGCGGGCGGGATCATGCTCCCGAACCACTCCTCCTTGCGCATCGCCGAGACCTTCCGCGTGCTCGAGGCCCTGTACCCGGGCCGCATCGACCTCGGCATCGGCCGCGCTCCGGGTACCGACGGGATCACCGCGGCCGCGCTGCGGCGCACCGACGGACCCGTCGCCCCGGAGGACTTCCCCGGGCAGATGTACGAACTGCTGGGGTACGCCGGCGAGGGCTTCCCCGAGGGCCACCCCTTCGCGCGCGTCAACGCCGAGCCACGCGATGTGGCGCTGCCGCCCGTGTGGCTGCTGGGCTCCTCCGAGTACGGCGCGCAGGCCGCGGCCGCACTGGGGGCCGGCTTCGCCTTCGCCCGCTACCTCAACCCGCGCGACGCCGCCGCGATCTGCCACGCCTACCGCGACGCCTTCACCCCGTCCGGGCGCTCCGCGAGCCCCCGCGTGATCCTGGGGCTCTCGGTGATCTGTGCCGAGGACGAGGACCGCGCGCGGGCCCTGGCGATGTCGGGTGCGCTGGCCCTGGTCCGGATGCGCCAGGGACGGCCGGCGCCGATGCCGAGCCCCGAGGACGCGGCGGCCCACGACTTCACCCCGGCCGAGGCCGACCAGGTGCGACGCTACCTGCGCGCACAGGTGCTGGGCGATCCGGCCTCGGTGGCCGCGCAGATCGCCGACCTGGCCGGCCAGTGCGCCGCGGACGAGGTGATGGTGATGACCGGTGTGCACGACCACGGCGCACGGGTGGAGTCGTACCGGCTCCTCTCGCAGGCCTGGGCCGGCGCGCGGGTAGTCTCCGCCCGATGACCCGCGCGCGCGCCACCGGCCCATGACGCCGACCCCGGCCGACCATCTCAGCGACGACGAGCGCGCCCGGCTGGCGCCGTATGTGACCGACCTCGACGGCCCGGTCTTCGCGCTGACAAACCTTCCCGAGGTGGTCAAGGGCGCCCTGTTCGCCCGCTATTCGCGCAGCCCCAAGTCGCTGCGGAGACTGCTGCTGGACGAGTTCCTGCCCGAGGGGGGCGACCCGCACCCCGCCGCGGCGGCCGAGGCGGTGGGCTCCCAGCGGGCCGATGCCCTCTATGGCCGGGTGCTGGCCGAGTACGGCGACGACTCGGTGGCGCAACTCGGGGCGGCCCACCTGGCGGTGGAGGGCGCCTCGAACGTCCTCACCAAGGTGCTCGAGTGGGGGCGCCTGGCCAGCTACCTGGAGCAGTCCACCCGCTACATCTCGTTCGCCGAGCGCGTCGACGGGCGCTTCCGATACCACGAGCCCGCCGAGCTTGCGGCCCACGCCGAGCTGGCCGGCCGCTACCGCGCGGTGCTCGATGACTCGTTCCTGGTCTACGGGGCGCTCATCCCGCGGATGACCGAGCACGTGGACCGCCACATGCCGCCCACGGATGCCGGCGACGAGGCGGCCCGGGCCCGGGCGGTGCGGGCCGGCGCGCTCGACCTGCTGCGCGGGCTCCTTCCGGCGGCCACCACCGCCAACGTCGGCGTCTTCGCCTCCGGCCAGGCGTTCGAGGCCATGCTGGTGCGTATGGCCGCCCATCCGCTGGCCGAGGCCCGCGAGTGCGCCGAGCGCATGCTGGTGCAGCTCCGCTCGGTCATCCCGGCCTTCCTCACCCGGGTCGACCGGCCCGACCGCGGCGTCGCCCAGGGTGCGTACATGACCGAGTCCGATCGCCGCGCCGCCGAGATGGCCGCCGAGGTCTCGGTGGCCCGCCCGGCCGAGACCGGCCCGTCGGTGCGCCTGCTCGACTTCGACCCCGACGGCGAGTTGCGGGTGCTGGCCCAGGCCGTGTGGCCCTTCTGCGGCGGACGCCTGGGCGAGGCGCGTTCGTGGGTGGGTGGCCTGGGGTACGACGAGCGCGCGCGCCTTCTGCGCCGATGGGCGGGCGAGCGCATGGACCGGCGCTGGCGGCCCGGACGGGCGCTGGAGAGCACCAGCTACACGTTCGAGATCGTCTGCGACTACGGCGCCTACCGTGACCTGCAGCGCCACCGCATGCTGACCCTGCTCGCGCAGCCCCTGGGCCCCGACCTGGGCTACGAGGTGCCGGCGGACGTGGAGCGGGCGGGTGCCGGCGAGCAGTACGCGCGGGTGCAGGAGGCCTCCGCCGCCCTGTCGCGCGCCGTCGCGCAGGTGGCCCCCGCGGCCGCTCCCTACGCGATCAGCCTCGGTCACCGGATCCGCTTCGTCATGACCATGAACGCCCGCGAGGCGATGCACCTGGTCGAGCTCCGCAGCCAGCCCCAGGGCCACGACGCCTACCGCTGGGTGGCGCGCGAGATGCATCGCCTCATCGGCACGGTGGCCGGTCACGACGCCCTCGCGGGCCTGATGGACTTCGTGGACGAGGGTGGCGGGGGCGGGCGTCTCGACTCCGAGCGCCGCGCCGAGCGCCGTCGTGCCGGGCGAGGGTGAGCGGAACCCTCCGCTAACCTCGGGCGCATGGGCAAACCTCCTCCTACGGATCGCATCGGCGGCATGGCGCTGGCCAACGGGCTGCTGGTGCACGGGCCACGGCACTGGGCGGCCGCCGTCCAGGGCGAGGACGGCGCCGTCACCGTCGTGCACGGGCGCAAATGGGTCATGCCGGTCGGCCCCCTGGGGCGCGTCCCCCTGGTGCGCGGCCTCGCCCGCATGGGTGAGGCGTTCGCCGTCCTGCCTGCGGTCCGTCGCCGGCTGCCCCAGGCGCGCTTCGCCATGGAGGACCGGCGCGCGGTCGGGGTGGCCGCCGGCGCGGCGGTGGCGGCGTTCGTCATGCGCCGGCGCACCCGCTCGGTGCTGGCCCAGGAGACCATCGGCGCCGTCATGGGCCTCGTCCCCGCGCTGGTGGTGCTGCGCGGCTCCCGGGCCGCCGCGTGGCACGCCGTCGAGCACAAGAGCATCGCCGCCTACGAGGCGGGCGGGCCGTCCGGCCTGTCGCGGGCAGCCGCCCAGGCCAAGGAGCACACCCGCTGCGGCAGCAACCTGGTGCTCCCGCTGATGGTGGCCACGGTCGCCGGCAACACCGTCGGCCGCAGCTTCCCGGTGCGCCACATCCCGGGCGCCCGGGCCCTGGTGGGGGCCCTGTCCATCGGCGCGGCCGTGGAGGTGTTCGCCTTCGCCGGCCGGCGGCCCCGGCACCCGGTCTCGCGGGTGGTGCACGGCACCGGGCACGCCATGCAGGCCGGATTCGTCACGCGGGAGCCCACCGCGGCCGAACTCGCGGTGGGGCGCTCGGCCATGGAGGCCCTGGTGGCGGTCGAGAGCGGCGACCCCGCGCCGTGAGCCTGGTGGTGACGGTGGTCGCGCCCACCGCGCCGGCCACCGCGTGGTCGCTGTGGTCCGATGTGGGGTCGTGGCCCGTATGGAACCCCGAGTGCGTGTCCGCCACCCTCGACGGTCCGGCCGGCGAGGGGACGGTGCTCGACCTCACCCTGCGCCATCCGCGGGGGCGTGAGTTCATCACCCGTCCGCGGGTGAGCGCCACCGTCCCCGGCCGCGAGTTCGGGTGGGAGACGCGGGGGCTCGGGTTCCGGGCCACCACGCACACCACCTTCGCCGCCCGCGGCGACGACACGCTCATCACGCTGCGTGGCGACACCGTCGGGCCCCTCGCGTTCACCTACCGTATGACAATGACCGATCGGATGCTCGCCGTGCTCTACACCCGGATGCTGGACGCGCTGGTCGACGAGGTGCGCTCGTGAGGCGCCGGACGCGAGGGGTCGCGGGGGCGATGCTCGCCGCCCTGATCGCCCTGCTGGTGACCGCCGCACCCGCGGCGGCGCACATCGACATCTTTCCGCAGCGCGCGGTCCAGAACCAGGCCGAGGAGTTCACGGTCCGCGTGCCCGTGGAGCGCAACGTGCCCACCGTGGGCGTGTCGATCGACTTCCCCGAGGAGATCCTGGTCTACAGCTTCGGACCCGCGCCTGAGGGGTGGACCATCGAGCCGCGCCTGGCCGACGACGGGCTGTTCGAGGGCGTCGACTTCGTGGACGGCGAGATCCCGGTGAGCGGGTACCTGGACTTCACGTTCCTCGGCACCCCGTTCGAGACCGGGACGGCGCTGTTCCCCGCACGTCAGCGCTACGCGGACGCGCAGACCAAGCCGTGGACCGACCCCGAGCCCGAGGAGGAGGGGGTCACCCGCAGCGAGGACGCACCCACGGAGCCCGGCCCCGCGCCGCGGGTGGAGATCGTGTCCGCGGACGATCCGGCCGCCGGCTCCGGCACCACCGTGGTGGCGGGCGGTGGCGACTCGGGCGCCGGGATCTGGCTGGGCGTCATCGCCATCGCCATCAGCGCGCTGGCCATGGTGGCGGTGGGCCTGCTGTGGTCCTCCCGGCCTGCCCGCCTCCCAGACGACGAGTAGCGGGGGGGACGTGGCGCGCGGGATCCGCCTGGACGCGGGGACCTTCCAGCTACCGGTGGAGAAGATGCGCGCCGGCTACTACAGCGACGCCTACTTCACGTTCACCCGCGAGGTCCTCGTCGCCGACGACCACCGGCCCGAGTGCCTGATGCAGGTGTTCCAGCGCGAGCACTCGGTGCTGGGAGGGGTGGACGAGGCGCTGGCGATCCTGCGCCTGTGCAGCGGGCGCACCGTGGACGCGGACGGCGTCCGCACGTGGCAGCCGGGGTGGGCCGGCCTGGAGGTGCACGCGCTCTATGACGGAGACGAGATCGCGCCCTGGGAGCCGGTGCTCACCATCCGTGGCGACTACTCGCTGTTCGCGCACCTGGAGACCCTCTACCTGGGGGTGCTGGCGCGCCGGACCCTGATCAGCCGCAACGTGCGCGACGTGGTGGGCGCGGCCGGCGGTAAGCCGATCCTCTACTTCCCCGCGCGGTTCGACCATTGGCAGGTGCAGACCGGCGACGGCTGGGCGGCCCACACCGCCGGCGCCATCGGCGTGTCCACCGACGCCCAGGCATCGTGGTGGGGCGGCAAGGGGATGGGCACCGTGCCGCACGGGCTCATCGCCGCGTACGGCGGGGACACGGTCACCGCGGCACTCCGATTCGCCGACCGCTTCGCCGACGAGTTGCACGTGACGGTGCTGGTGGACTTCGAGAACGACTCGGTGCGCACCGCCCTCGAGGTGGCCGACGCGCTGGGGCCGCGCCTGTGGGGGGTGCGCCTGGACACGTCGAGCACCATGGTCGACCGCTCGCTCTGGCACGAGATGGGGCGCTTCACGCCCACCGGGGTGGTCCCCGAATTGGTGTGGAAGGTCCGCCGCGCCCTCGACAACGCCGGCCACGGCCGCGTGCGCATCGTCGCCTCCGGCGGTTTCGACGCCGAGGGCATCCGTGCGTTCGAGCGCGATGGTGTTCCGGTGGACGCGTACGGTGTCGGCACCTCGCTGCTGCGCGGCTCCAACGACTTCACCGCCGACGTGGTGCGCGTCGACGGGCAGCCCTGTGCCAAGGTCGGCCGCGAGGAGCGCCCCAACCCTCGACTGGAGCTCGTCACATGACCGCGCAGGCATCGTCCCCGCTCGGACCGATTCACCACGTCGGCTACGTGGTGGCCGACCTGGACGCGGCGCTCGACCGGCTCCACGACCTGGCCGCCACCACGGTGCAGGTGCGCGAGGTGATGGAGGAGCAGGGCGTCGAGGCCGCGATGTGCGCCACAGACGGGGGCCTGATCGAGCTGATCACGCCGCTCGACCCCGAGGGCGCCATCGCCCGCTTCCTCGAGAAGCGTGGCGAGGGCTTCCACCACGTGGCCTTCGCGGTCCCCGACGCCGCGGGCGCGCTGACCCGCCTGGCCGAGGCCGGCGCGGAGTTGCTCGATGCCACGCCGCGTCGCGGCCTGGGCGGCCACCTGGTGGCCTTCGTCCACCCGCGCTCGGTCCTCGGCGTGCTCACCGAGGTCGTCCAGGACGACCACGCGCCGGCCTGAGGGCCGGCCCGCACCCACCCCTCCGAAAGGCCCCCGATGGAACTCGGCCTGGTCGGCCGCGCCAACGCCGGTAAGACCGCCCTCTTCAACCTCGTCACCGGCGCCCAGGGCGAGGTGGCGCCGTACCCGTTCACCACCCGTGACCCCGCGCGGGCGATGGCCGACGTGCCCGACCCGCGCGTGACCGCCATCGCCGACGCCCAGGACATCCCGCGCCGCGTGATGAATCAGGTGCAACTGGTGGACATCGCGGGCCTGGCGGCGGGAGCCGGCGGCGGGGAGGGGGTGGGCGGCGCGGCCCTCGGCCAGTTGCGTCAGGCCGACGCGCTGGTGCACGTGGTGCGCGCCTTCGCCAACGCCGAGGTGCCCCACCCCGAGGAGGCCGTCGACCCGCTGGCCGACGCCGAGGCCGTCGACCTCGAGCTGATCGTGGCCGACCGCGAGCAGGTGGAGCGCCGCCTGGACCGCGTCCGCAAGGGCGCCCGGGCCGGTGAGGCCGGGGCCAAGGAGGAACTGGCCGGGCTCGAGGCCGTGGTGGCGGCCCTGGATGAGGGGATACCGGCGCGCCTGGTGGCCGACGAGGAGGGGCGCACCCTGGCCCAGGCGCTGGGCCTCCTGTCGGCCAAGCCCGTGCTGTACGTCGTCAACACCGACGAGGAGCTCGAGCCTCCGGCCGATGTCGCCGCGCACGCCGCAGCGCTGGGGGCCCGCTGTCTTGCGCTGCCGGTGGGGCTCGAGCTGGAGCTCTCGCAGATGGACCCCGACGAGGCAGCCGAGCTGGCCCAGGATATGGGCCTCGGCACGGTGCGCGGCGCCGACGCCGTCGTGGCCGGCGCCTACGAACTGCTGGACCTGGTGACCTTCTTCACGGGCTCGGGACCGCCGGAGGCCCGCGCGTGGGCCATCACCCGCGGCACCAACGCCCAGCGGGCGGCGGGGAAGATCCACTCGGACCTGGAGCGGGGGTTCATCCGGGCGGAGGTCATCAACTGGGAGGACCTGGTGGCCTCCGGCTCCTACTCGAAGGCCAAGGAGACCGCGCTGGTGCGGATGGAGGGCAAGGAGTACATCGTCCAGGAGGGCGACGTGCTGCAGATCCGCTTCAACGTGTAGGGGGCAGCCGCCCTTCGGCGCCTGGTGGTGACGCAGATCGTGCCGCTCCGCAAGAGCGCCCTCGACCGCCTGATCGCCGCCGGGAGTTCGGCGTGGTGGTCGAGGCGCCCATCTGACCACACGGCCGGCGGTCTAGGATCGGTCCACAGCATCCGATCGGAGGTCGCCATGTGCCGCAACATCCGCACCCTCTACAACTTCGATCCGCCGGCCACCGAGGACGAGGTGCGCGCCGCCGCCCTGCAGTACGTGCGCAAGGTCAGCGGCTACACCAGGCCGTCCCAGGCCAACGCCGAGCCGTTCCAGCGGGCGGTCGACGCCGTTGCCGAGGCCACCTTCCGCATGCTGGGCGAGTTGACCACCAACGCCCCGCCCAAGTATCGCGAGGTGGAGATCGCCAAGGCCCGCAGCCGGTTCGCGCGGCGCAACCCGGCCGCCGCCTGATCCGCAGCCGCCGGGCCGCCGCCCGGATCACCCGCCGCCGGCGGGCCTGATCCGGTAGGCGCAGGCGGCGCTCCCGGCGGCGATGTGCTCGACGCGTTCGATGCTGGCATCGGGCAGCAGGGCGCGCAGGAAGTCGAGTTCCGTCGAGCACGCGCAGCGGTGGCGCCGCGCCACGCCGAGGATGGCGCAGTTGCGCTCCACCAGGCGGATCCCGTCGGCGTCGTCCTCGGAGGCCGCCATGTAGCCCTGCTCGTCGAGCACCTCCGCCACGGCCGCCACCCGCGCCGGCAGGTCGTCGCCGGCGTCCTCCACCCGCGAGCGGGCGGCCTGGATGCGCGCGTCGCGCCGGCGGGCGAAGGCGCGCTCCACCACCGCGGCGTCCTCGTCGGCGATGTGGGTCAGCACCTCCACCGCCAGGTCCCCGTATCCCTGGGGGAAGAGGGCCGATGCGCTGGCGCTCAGGCGGTAGCGCCGGCGCGGCCTCCCCGGGCCGGGCCGCAGGTCCCGGTGCTCCACCCAGCCCTCCTGCACCAGGGGCCGTATCTGCTGGCGCACGGCGCCGGCGCTCACGCCGAGGCTGCCCGCCAGGTCCGCCGCACCGGCCTCGCCCTCGGCCCGCAGGTGCAGCAGGATGGCCCGCCGCGTGGCGGGAAGGCGCTCCAGGGCGGCGGCGGTGGCCGCACCGGCCGGATCGGTCGGTGTCATGGATGCGACAATGCACGAATATAGACAGCGTTTCAATGCTTTATGCTGTCGCGCAGCTTCCGGAACCGACGAACAGGAGCCACCCGATGGCCTATGCCGTTCCCGATCTTCCCTACGCCTACGATGCGCTCGAGCCGCACATCGACGAGGCCACCATGCGCGTGCACCACGACAAGCACCACCAGGCCTACGTGGACAAGGCCAACGCGGCGCTCGATGGCACGCCCTACGCCGACGCGGCCATCGAGGACGTCCTGAAGGACCTCGACAAGCTTCCGGCCGACAAGAAGGGCCCCGTGCGCAACAACGGCGGTGGCCACCACAACCACACCCTGTTCTGGGAGAGCCTGTCGCCGAACGGTGGCGGCGCCCCCTCGGGCGCGCTGGCTCAGGCCGTCGACGCGGCCTTCGGCTCGTTCGACGAGCTCAAGGCGAAGATGAAGGACGCCGGCGTCAACCAGTTCGGCTCCGGCTGGTCGTGGCTGGTGCACGACGGCTCCGGTCTGGCCGTGGTGGGCACCGCCAACCAGGACAGCCCGCTGTCGTCCGGTCAGACCCCGCTGCTGGGCATCGACGTCTGGGAGCACGCCTACTACCTCAAGTACCAGAACCGCCGTCCGGACTACCTGGACGCCATCTGGAACGTGGTCGACTGGGGCGTCGTGGGCGCCCGCTTCGAGGCCGCGAAGGGCTGATGCATATGCCTCCCCGGCGCCGGCCGTCCGGCGCCGGGGAGGCTCGCTGAGCCGGCCGGACGCCGGCCTCAGCCCTCGGCGGGCGAGCCCTCCAGACGGGCCTTGACGCCCACCTCCATCTGGTTCGCCCGCCACAGCGCCAGCGCCTCGGGCTCCGCCGCCCCGGCCCCCTGTCCGGCGGGGGGGCCGTGGTGCCAGCCCATCGCGTGCAGCAGCCTGATCCGCCGCGAGGGGTCGAGCCCCACCGTGTGCGCGGTGCGCTCCACGATGCGCTCGCCGATGGCCAGGTGTCCCAGCAGGCGCCCCTCCTCGGTGAGCTCGAAGGTGGCTCCCAGGGTGAAGGCCCGGGCGTGCCCGATGTCGTGCACCAGGGCGGCGCTCACCAGCAGGTCGGCGTCCAGGCGCGGATGCCAGGTGCAGAGTGTCTGACACAGCGCGGCGACCCCCACCGTGTGCTCGATGAGGCCGCCCATGTAGGCGTGATGGCCGCCGCGCGTGCAGGGCATCGTGCGCCAGGCCCGCGCCAGGTCCTCGTCGCCGGTCAGCGCGCCCAGCAGGGCGCGCAGGCCCGGGTCGGCCACCTCGTCGGCCAGGTGTAGGACGAAGCCGAACAACTCCTCGGGGTCGCGGTGGCTGCGCGGCAGCAGGTCCTCGGCGGCCACCTCGTCGCCCGCGGGCTTGACCCCGCTCACGGTGATCGACAGGCGTCCGTCGCGCCCGCCCACCCTGCCGGTGATGCGCACCCGGTCGCCCTCGGAGAAGTGCTGCCCGAAGAAGTCGGGCTGGTCGAAGATGTTTGCCGCGATCGACCCGGTGGCGTCGGCCAGGGTGAGGGCCAGGAAGGGCTCGCCGCGCCGGCTGAGGCGCCGCTCCTTGCGGCGGACCGCGTAGACCCCCTCCACGGGCTGGCCGGCGGCCAGGGTGGCGATGGCGCTCATCGGTCGATCGCCGGGCACAGGAGCGTGAACGCGCAGGTGCCGCAGTGCCAGCCCGGCACCGGGTCGAAGGCCCCCGCCGAGATCCCCTCGGCCACGTCGCGCACGGTCTCGACCGTCTCGGCCATGGAGCCGCCGTCCGGGTGCACGCCGCGGACGTCGCCGTCCAGGATGTGGACCACCTCGGCCCCACGGGCCTCGATGCCCAGCGCCTCGCGGGCGCCGAGCAGGTACAGGTTCATGGTCCGCTCGTCTCGCTGTTCGGGATTGGACGGCGGCTTGCCGGTCTTGTAGTCCACCAGCTGGTGCCCGCCCCGCGGGTGCTCGTCGATGCGATCGATGCGCCCGCGCACCCTGTGGGGACCCACCGTGAGCGTGAAGGAGACCTCCACGCCGATCGGTCTCACCCCGGTGGTCAGTACGCGCTGGTGGTAGGCCGGCAGGCGCTCGCGGGCGTGGGCCAGGGCCTGGCGACCCTCGGCGGTGTCGGCCAGGTCGCGGTCGCGCAGCACGGCCGCGAAGCGCGCCACCAGGTGGTCGCCGTCGCCGCCGGTGCCACCGGGGCGGTAGTGCCCCTCCAGCGCCGAGTGGGCGGCCGTTCCGATGCGTTGCTGCACCCCCGGGCTCACGGGCACCCGGTCAACGGCCGCGTAGCGGTAGCGCCGCGGGCAGGTCAGGTACGAGCCGATGCCGCTCGGCGACAGGGCCAGCCCCGGGCGCGCCGGCCGGGGCGGTGCCGCGACCGGCTCGGGCGGGGTGCCGGCCAGGGCATCTGCGCGCGCGGCCACCAACTGGCGGGCGCGGGCCTCGACGCCGGCCATCAGGTCGGCGGCGTCTCCGTCGCCGGCGGCCACCGACTGGGCCGCGCGCATCGTCGCTTCGGTGAAGGCGGCCTGGCGCAGCGAGACCTCGGCCAGCGCCTCGCGCTCGGGGCCGACCCCGAGTTCCTCCAGAGGTGCCGCCACCGCGGCGCGTGCCTCCTCGAAGAAGGGCGACGGGTGCTGGGTGGTGCCGGCATCCGCCCGCTGGAGCGTGCTGAGCACCAGGTGCCGGCGGGCGCGGGTCATCGCGACGTACAACAGGCGGCGAGCCTCGTCCACGTGGGCGTCGCGCCCGCGAGCGATGGCCTCCTCAACCAGCGCGTCGGGCAGGTCCGACCCCCGCCCCCGGTCGCGGCCGGGGAAGGCCGTCCGGGTGAGGCCCACCACGTACACGGCGTCGAACTCCAGGCCCTTGGCCTGGTGGATGGTCATCACCTGTACCCCGGTGCGCTCGGCCGGCGTCCCCGACTCGCCGCGGAATCCCAGCTCGGCCAGGCCGGTGAGCATGTCGGCGAGGGCTCGCGCGTCCATCCCGGGGTCGCGCTCTGTCAGCGTCTCGGCCAGCCGCTCCAGCCCGGCCAGCCCGGCCAGCCGTGCCGCCCCCTCGGCGCCCCCGAGGGCCAGCGCCGCGCCGCGCAGCCCGGTGGCATCGATTGCGACGCGGAGCGCGGCCGGGGCCGTCAGCCCGGCGGCCGCCCGTCCGACCGAGTCGAAGGCCTCCGCGAAGGCCGAGGCGCCCGCCTCGCGGGCGACCCCCACCAGGGCCGCGCTGACCGCCTCGCGCGGCGCCGAGGACACCGCGTCGGCGGCGCGCTCCCACGGCAGGCCGAAGCGCGGATCGGCCGCGATCCGCAGGTGGGCTGCCACATCGTCGGGCCGGCACGCGGCGCGCAGCCAGGCGATGGCCTCCCGCACCTCCCGGCGCTCCAGCAGGCGCAACCCGCCGCGCACCTGGTGGGGCACCCCCGCGCGCTCCAGGGCGGCCACGACGGGGCGCGACTCGGTGCGCACCGCGCGCATCAGGATCGCCTGCTCCTCGAGGGGGATGCCCTCCTGTGCGCGACGCCGGATGTCGTCCACCACCGCACGCGCCTGCTCGTCGGGGTCGGCCGCGCTCCAGAACTGCGGAACCGGCGAGGGCGCCTCGGGCAGGGCCACCAGCCGCTTGGGAACCCGGTCGGCGATGGGCTCCACCACGGCGCCGGCGGCGTCCAGAACGCCCTGGCCCGAGCGGTGGTTCAGGGTCAGGCGCAGCTCGGCGCACCCCGGATGCGCCTCCCGGAAGTCGGCCATGTTCTTGGTCGATGCCCCGCGGAAGCGGTAGATGCCCTGGTCGTCGTCGCCCACCACCATCAGGCTGTCGGCCCCCTCCCCGACCAGGTGCAGCAGCACCGACTGCGCGTGGTTGGTGTCCTGGAACTCGTCCACCAGAAGGTGGCGCGTCTCGGCCCGGACGGCCGTCAGCCGGTCGGGATGGGTGCGCAGCAGATCGATGGCGCGGACGATCGACAGGCCGAAGTCCTCCAGGCCCGCCTCATCCAGCCACCCGTCGTGGGCGGCCAGCACGCGCGCGAACTCCTGGTCCCGGCGGGCGTACTGCTCGGCGCTCGGGGTGCGGGCCTCGCGCACGGCGGCGGCACTCCAGCCCAGGAACTGCTCCGGCGTCACCAGCTGGTCGCGGCACGCGTCGATCCGCCCGATCAGGCGCGCCACCAGCGCCGGCGCGTCGCCGCGCAGGTCGTGGTGGCGCAGATCGAGCTCCGCCAGCCGGTCCAGGAGCATCAGCGAGCGGTCCTCCGCGGTGGCCACGCGCCGCTCGCTCACCAGTCCGCGCTCGACGCCGTGGATGCGCACCAGGTCCTGGGCGAAGGCGTGGAAGGTGCTGACCCGCAGCGTCGCGTGGGCGGTCCCGATGCGTTCCTCGGCGCGCTGGCGCAGTTCGATCGCCGCCTCGCGGCTGAAGGTGAGGGCCAGCACCTCGGCGGGTGCGGCGCCACCCGCCACCAGCCAGGCCAGGCGCTCGCACAGCACGCGCGTCTTGCCCGCGCCCGCCCCGGCCAGCACCAGGGCGGGGCCGCCCGCGTGGGCGACCGCTGCGTGCTGCTCGGGGGTCAGCTCCATGTGACACACGGTAATCGCATCCGCGGACATGCGGGCCGCCCGCCCGGCGGGGCCGCTGGTAGAGTCGCCCGCCGTGGCCGACGTCAGATCTTTCCCAGCGCTGCAGTACGCCCCTCCCGCGGGCCCGCTCGGCAGCCTCCTCGCCCCGCCCTACGACGTGATCTCCGCCGATGAGCGGCGGACGCTCCTCGCGCGCAGCCCGTACAACGCGGTGCGCCTGATCCTCCCGGAGGTGGGATACGAGGAGGTGGCGACGCTCCTGGCCCACTGGGAGGACGAGGGCGTGCTGGAGCGCGCCGAGGGCCCCCAGCTGGTGGCCTGGACCCAGACCTTCACCCTGGCCGACGGGGTGGAGCGCGAGCGGCGCACCATCCTCGGCGCGGTCACCATCGAGCCCTACGAGGCGCGGGTCGTCCGCCCGCATGAGCGCACGCACGCCGGCCCCAAGGAGGACCGCCTGCGCCTGACGCGCGCCGTGCAGACGAACCTCTCGCCGGTGTTCGGTCTCTACCCGGACGCCGAGGGCGCCGCCTGGGCGGCCATGGGCGTCGCGGGCAACGCCGACGCCGAGATGACCGACCCCGACGGCGTGGTGCACCGCTTCTGGCGCATCGCCGACCCGGAGGCCCACCGGGCCGTGGCGGCGGCCCTGGCCGACCGCTGGATCCTGATCGCCGACGGGCACCACCGGTACGAGACCGCCCTGGCCTACCGCGACGAGGTGCGCGCCGCCGGCGGCGACACCGAGGGGCCGCACAACCGGGTGATGATGGGCCTGACCGCCCTCGACGACCCGGGTCTGGTGGTTCTGCCCACCCATCGGGTGCTGAAGCGGTGGAGCGAGGGTGCCGAGGCGGCCTTCGAGCGCCGCCCGGTGGCCGATCTCGACGAGCTCGTGGGCGCGCTGGATTCGGCGCCGGCCGCGGTGCCGGCCCTCGGCCTGGTGCGCCCCGAGGGCATGTGGTTCCTGTCCGGCGGAGCGCCCGAGGGTGCCAGCCCGGGGGAGCGACTGGACGTGGCCACCCTGGAGCGCGAGGTGCTGATCCCGCATCTCGGCGCCGACCAGGCCCAGCTGGCCCACGACGGCGAGCTGACCTACGTGAAGGACGCCGCCGAGGCCGCGGCCCTCGTGGCCTCCGGCGAGGCCGCTGCGGTCTTCATCATGCGCGGCATCCCCAAGAGCGAGATCGCGGCCGTGTCAGACGCGGCCGAGACGATGCCCCAGAAGTCGACCTACTTCTATCCCAAGCTGCTGACCGGCGTGGCGTTCCATTCGCTGGTCGATGCGCGGTAGCGGCGACGATCCGCTGTGGCTCGGCGCCTGTCGCCGGGCCTGCCGGCGGATCGCCGGCGAGTTGGCCGGCCTCGATCCGGCGGCGCGCCGGGAGCGACTGGGCGCCGGCGCCGGCGGCGACACCACGCTGCGGGTGGACCGGATGGCCGAGGACATCGTCATCGCCGAGCTCGCCGACACCGGCCTGCCCTTCCTGCTGATCAGCGAGGAGGCGGGCGAGCGCCCGGTGAACGGCGGCGGGCCGACGGTGGTGGTGGTCGACCCGATCGACGGGAGCCTCAACGCCGGCCGCGGCATGACCCCCTTCTCGACGTCCATCGCGGTCGCATCGGGGCGCACGATGGCCGATGTCACCCTCGGTCTGGTGCACGATCACGGGACCGGCGAGGAGTTCCTCGCCCTGCGCGGGGCCGGCGCCGCGGTGGACGGGCTCCCGGTGAGGCCGCCCGTCAGCACGGGCTTGGAGCTGGTGGCCGTGGAGGGTGCGCTACCGCGGCGCATCGCCCACGCGGCCGGTGTCTTCGAGGGCCGGGTGGGGCGCTTCCGGGCGGTGGGTTCGCTGGCCCTGTCCCTGTGCTACGCCGCGGCCGGGCGCTGTGATGCCATGGTCGGCCTGGGGCCCGGGCGGCCCGTCGATGTGGCCGCGGCGCAGCTGTTCGCCCTGGAGGCCGGGATGCTGGTGGGCATGCCCGGACAGGAGGACCTGGCCGGATCTCCCCTGGATGTGACCACCCACCGCCACATCGTGGCTGCCCGCGACGAGCCCGCGCTGGCCCTGATGCGCGCCGCACTGCCGCCGGCGGGCGCACGGGGATGACCGGTCGGCCGCCGGATCCGGAGGACCGGGAGCCGGCTGGTCCCGATCCGGAGGCGATGCGCGACTTCGACGATGTGGAGCGCATGACGCGCGCGTTCCGCGCCTGGGCGCGTACCGCGCTGATCGTCGGGCTGCCGGTCTGGCTGGTCCTGCTCCTGACCGTGCCGCGCCTGGGCCTCGGCCCGATGCCCTCACTGGCTCTTGCGAGCCTGGTCGCCGCCGTCCTGGTGGTGGTGGCCGAGCGCCTTCGTCGTGGCGGCCTGCGCCGGCGCGGCGCGACGGGCGGCGCCCCCGGCCCCGGCCCCGCCGCGCCCCGCCGGCCGATGAGCGCCGTCACTGCGGTCCTGCTGACGCTGGGGATCGTGATCGCCGTGGCCTACACGCTTTTTGTGATCATCATCGTCATCCGGGGGTAGCGAGGATGCTGACCTACGACCAGGCCCGCCAGTTCGGCAAGCTCTACACCGGCGCGCTCAACACCGGCATCGAGCAGTACCGGGCACTCTTCGCCCCGGGTGCGGAGGTGACCGTGGGAGGCGAGCCGGCCACCCTCGATCGCGTGCGCGAGGTGACCCCTCCCGATCGCTCCGGGCACCGCGGCGCGCGCCTGGATCCGCCGGAGGTGGTCCTCACCATCCGGGTGCGCGACCGCGCCGCGGGCTCGGCGACCGACATCGAGCACCGTGTCGTCGTCGACCACGGCGGGCGCATCACCAGACTGACGGTTTAGGCTGCCGGGCATGAGCCCACTGATCCCCATGGTCGTCGAACAGACCTCGCGCGGCGAGCGCTCGTTCGACATCTACTCGCGTCTGCTCAACGAGCGGATCATCTTCCTCGGCACGGCCGTGGACGACCAGGTCGCGAACCTGATCGTCGCCCAGCTGCTCCACCTAGAGAGCGACGATCCCGACAAGGACATCTCGCTCTACATCAACTCCCCGGGCGGGCACGTGTACGCCGGCCTGGCGATCTACGACACGATGCGCTTCATCAAGCCCGACGTGCAGACCATCTGCTGCGGCATCGCCATGAGCATGGGCGCCTTCCTGCTCGCGGGCGGGGCGAAGGGCAAGCGCATGGCCCTCCCCAACGCGAAGGTGATGATCCACCAGGTGTCGGGTGGGTTCTCCGGTCAGGCGTCGGACATCGAGATCCACGCGCGCGAGGCGCTGGCCCTGCGCAAGCGACTGGACGAGATCCTGGCCGAGAACACCGGTCAGCCCTTCGAGAAGGTCTCCAAGGACACCGACCGCGACTACTTCATGAGTGCCCAGGAGGCCGCCGACTACGGCGTCATCGACCGGGTGATCTCCTCGCACTGACTGCCCGCTCACCGCACCCGGCCGGCTCGCTTGACGCCCGCCGGGTGCGGTGCAATGGTGCATGGCGAGGGGCCGGTAGAACGGTCCCCACCGGCATGATCGCACCGGGGTGGATCGACGATGCACCTCCGCACGCACACCGAGACGTCCCCCGCGAGCCAGGCAACGGCCGGGCACGGACGGATCTGGCGCCGTCGCATCATGCGACGTGGAGTCGCGGTGAGCGCAGAAGCGAGCGATGGCATCGCCGATCGCGTCGGGGCGAGCCACCCGAGAGGAGGCGACGTCTGAACGGCACCCTGGCGACGTCCGCCATCGGACCCGGCCGCAGCCGATGTGCGGGCATCCGATAGACACATGAACGCCGGCCGGCGGCCGCGCACGTCCGCGACACGCCGGTGGTGAGAAGAGCCGAGGGGGTGCCACCGCGGAGCCGATGTGGCACCCCCGACTCGTTCCCGGGCCCGCTCATGCGCGGGGCGCCAGGGATCGCCCGGCGCCCAGGGAGATCAGAAGGGCGGCCGCCGCCGCGATGCAGAGCGTCGCCACGAACGGCAGCGCCAGCGAGGCGAGGGCGCCCGAGAGCGGCCCCACCGCGTAGCCCGCGGCGAAGATGGCCGTCAGGACCGCACCGGCCACGCCGTGGTTGCCGGCCATCGAGGTTTCGTCGACCGCCTCCACCATCAGCGGTCCCGCGGGCGCCGAGATGCACGCCATGCCCGCGCCCACGACGGCGAAGGCCACCGCCACGACGGGACCGGGCGCCACCGCCATGGCGGGGAGGCCCGCAGCCATGATGAGCCCGCCCAGCATCAGCGGCCTGCGGCGCCCGTGCCTGTCCGACCACCGGCCGGCGATGGGGATCACCACGTAGTAGGCCGCCAGCCCGCTGCCGAACACCAGCCCGATCCCCAGCGAGCCCATGTCGAGGCGACGATCGAGGTCCAGCGGCAGCAGGGGCTCCAGCAGCGCCAGGGTACCCGCGAACAGGCCCAGCGCAGCGGCCGACACCCTTGCCCGCGGAACCCGCGCCAGCATCCGCAGGGCGCGGAAGACGTGCGGGGCGCGCGAGCGGCCGTGGCGGCGGGTCTCCGGCACCATCACCGTGGGGATCAGCGCCAGCGCGGGGACGAGCGCCGCCAGCAGGAAAGCTTCCTGCACGCCGACGGCGGCGATCAGCGCGCCCCCCACCACGGGCCCCAGGAGCCCGGTGGCCCCGCCGGCCGTCTCGGCCAGGCCCATCCGCAGGCCCAGTTGGTTGCGCGGGTAGATGTCGGCGATGCAGGCCATCCCGGCGGTCCAGACGAACCCCGCCGCGGCGCCCTGCAGGGCCCGTGCGCCCGTGAGGGCCGGTACGCCGCTGGCCAGGGCGAAGGTGAGGGTGGCGGCGGTCAGGAGCATCACCGCGCCGACCATCACGGGCCGGCGGCCCAGGCGCTCCACGAGACCGGCGGCCAGCAGCGCGGTGATGAGCTGCGCCACGGGGAAGGCGGCGAAGATGAGGGCCGCGGTGGTGTCGCCGAAGTCGTCGCGCTCGGCGAAGTCGGGGAGGGCCGGCACGACCATCGTGAACAGGATCGTGTCGAGGCCGATCAGCCCGGTGACCGTCCAGAACGCGGCCGCGCGCCGGCGCGGGGGGAGAGGGGCGGGCGCGTCCACTCCCGGCAGTCTGCCCGCGCCACGCGCCCATCGCCCCTGCGGGTCCATCTGGGCCCCAACGACGAGGGGGCCCCGTGGGGCCCCCTCAATGCCGCGGGCGCGCGGCGATCCCCGTGAGGGGAGGACTACATCATGCCGCCCATGCCGCCCATACCGCCCATGCCGCCCATGTCGGGCGCGCCGCCGTCCTCGCCCGGCTTGTCCACCACCACGCACTCGGTCGTGATGATGTTCTTGGCGATGGAGGCCGCGTTCTGCAGGGCCGAGCGGGTCACCATGGCCGGGTCGATGATGCCGGCCTTGACCAGGTCGACGTACTCGCCGGTGTCGACGTTC
>JAVJSF010000014.1:0-155000 GCA_040219555.1 Miltoncostaeaceae bacterium | reverse complement strand
GTGTTACTCACCCGTTCGCCGCTGTACTCACTCCCGAAGGAGCTTTCTCGCTCGACTTGCATGTGTTAAGCACGCCGCCAGCGTTCGTCCTGAGCCAGGATCAAACTCTCCGTGAAAGAATTGCTGGCCGCGACCCGAAGGCCGTTGCCGATTCTCAGAAGAAGGCCGGCCACCCGGAGGTGCCCGACGATCCAAGCTGATTTGTCGTCCTGCCGACGCCGCGGCTCACGCCGGGACGCCGTCGGATGACGGGTTCATGAAAAAACCTGGCCATCATGGCCATGCGGAGGAAATCCGCATGCCAGATGCATGCTGTTCAGTTTTCAAGGATCGTGGTGCGCCAGTGGCGCCCGTTCGATCTGGCTGCCGTTCCCGGTTGTCTCTCTCCTGGAACCCGCCGGGCCCATTGCGGACCTCGTGGCGGAACTGCTTCCGAGAGCGGAAACGGTAGTCCTGCGTCTTGCTGTCCTGCGCCACTTCGAGAGGTTCTCTCTTCAGCGGCTTGTGGATCTTAGCGGAGCGACCGACTGTGTCAAGACGGTGACGGAAGAAGATTCTCCGCCGCGCCTCGGGGCCGATCTCCCCGCGCCGCATCGAGATGTTCTCTCTCAGCGGCTCGGGGATAGTGCCCGTCCGCGCGCTCGCCGTCAAGGCCCATCCCGGCGTTTCTTTGCTCCGTCAGTCCCCGGAGACGAGGATCCGCGCGAAACGGCGCTTGCCGGCCCGCACGACCCTTCCGTCCAGGGTCCCCGCGTCCACGTCCAGCTCGGTCATCGGCTCTCCGTCCGCGCTGACCCCACCGCCGGCGACCAGGCGCCGCGCCTCGCTGCGCGAGGCGATCCCCATGGAGTCCACCAGTAGCGCCGGCAGGTGGACCGTGCCGGGAGGGAGCGCGACCGTGGGGATCTCATCCGGCACCCCTCGGTCGCGGACCACCGCGTTGAAGACCCTCTCGGCCTCCATGCCGGCGCCCGCGCCGTGGAACCGGTCGGCGATCAGACGGGCGAGGCGCCGCTTCTCCTGCCCCGGGTGACCCGTGGGGGGGACCTCGCCGGGCAGCAGGAGGCGGAACCACTCCGGCGTCGCCTCGTCCGGGATGCTCATGATCCGGCCGAACTGCTCGGCGGCCGGCTGGGTGAGCCCGACGTGGTTGCCGAGGGACTTGCTCATCTTCTTGAGCCCGTCGGTGCCGGCGAGGATGGGCATGGTCATCACCACCTGCGGATCCCGTCCGAACGCGCTCTGCACCTCGCGCCCCAGCATCAGGTTGAACAGCTGGTCGGTGCCGCCGAGCTCCACGTCGGCGTCGACCATCACCGAATCGTAGGCCTGCATCAGCGGGTAGAGCAGCTCGAGCACCGAGATCGGCCGGTCCTCGGCATGGCGGGTGGCGAAGTCGTTGCGTCGCAGGAGCTGGTTGACCGTGGTGGACGCGGCGAGCCGGAACACCTCCCCGAGGCCCATGCCACCGAACCACTCCCCGTTGCTGCGGATCTCGGTCCGCTCGGGATCGATGATCCGGAAGGCCTGCTCGCGGTAGGAGCGGGCGTTCTCCTCGATGTCCTCCGCCGAGAGCATCGGCCGCGTGGACGTGCGCCCGCTGGGGTCGCCCACCCGGGCGGTCCAGTCGCCGATGATCAGGACCGCGATGTGTCCGGCGTCCTGGAACTCGCGGAGCTTGGTCAGCGGCACCGTGTGTCCCAGGTGGATGTCCGGCGCGGTCGGATCGACGCCGAACTTCACCCGCAGCGGGCGCCCGAGGGCGAGCTTGGCGGCCAGGCCCCCGTCGGGCACGCAGTCGACGGTGCGATCGGCCAGGGCCGGGGCGGGGGTGCTCATCGGGCGACTCCGGTGGGGAACGGGCGTGAGAGATGGGGTGATCCGGCGCGGCCGAAGCGCCAGGGGTGGTCGGTGGCGCGGCTGATCCCGATGCGCGGTCCCGCGACCGGCGCCGGCGCGTCCTCCTCCGGGGGCGCGAGCGCCAGCGGGAGGCCGGGGTCGGCCAGGTGCCGTCCGTTCAGCGAGCCGTCCACCCCCAGGGCGGCGCACAGCCGGCCGGGACCACGGCAGAGGTCGCGTCCGGTGGCGGCCGGCCGGCGCGAGACCATCGCCGGGATGCCGTGCCGGGGCGCCAGCGCGCGGATCAGGACCGCCTCGCCCCGGCCCTCGGGGCCGCAGACCAGGTTCATGCACCAGTGCACCCCGTAGCTGCGGTAGACGTAGACCGTGCCCGGGGGGCCGAACATCGGGGCCGCGCGGCCGTGGGGCCCGCGGTGCGAGTGCGAGGCCGGGTCGTCCTGCTCGTAGGCCTCGGTCTCCACGATCTCGCCGCCGGAGCCGGCGACCGTCAGGGTCCAGCCGATCAGCTCCCGCGCGGCGTCCACCGCCGGGAGGACGAGCACATCCGGGACGGCGCGCGCGGCCCGCGGCGCCGCTGGGGCCGCCGGGGTCATCGCCAGGCGGCCACCGCGGCGCGCGCGGCGCCCAGTTGCTCCACCACCGCGGCCCGCGCCGTCCCACCGGGCACGGCCTTGGTCTCGACCGAGGCGATGGCGGTGAGCTCGGGCACGTCGTCGGGATCGAGGCCCGCGGCCCGCAGGTCGTCCGGCGAGGCGTCGGCCAGCCCGATGCCGCGCTCCAGGCAGATGCGCACCAGGCTTCCCACCCGCTCGTGCGCGGTCCGGAACGGCTCCCCGCCCCGCACCAGGTGGTCGGCCAGGTCCGTGGCGGCCAGGAATCCGTCGTCGGCCGCGGCCCGCATCCGGTCGACGCGGAACTCGGCCCCGGCCACCATGCCCGCCATCGCCGCCAGCAGCAGGTCGACGTTGTCGATGGCATCGAACAGGTAGGCCTTGTCCTCCTGGAGATCCTTGTTGTAGGCCAGCGGCAGGCCGGCGAGCGTGTTCAGGAGGCCGGCGAGGTCGGCGGTCAGCCGGGGGGCCTTGGCTCGCGCCAGCTCCGCCGCGTCGGGGTTCTTCTTCTGGGGAAGCATCGAGGAGCCCGAGGTGAAGGCGTCGTCCAGGCCCACGAACCCCACCTCCTCACCGGCCCAGGCGACGATCTCCGCTCCCAGCCGCGAGAGGTGCACGCCGAGCTGGGCCGCGAAGTGCAGGTAGTCGACCAGGGCGTCGCGACTGGCCACCGCGTCCAGGCTGTTGGGGCTCGGCGCCGCGAACCCGAGCGCGGCCGCGGTGCGCGCCCGGTCGATGGGGAAACCCACGCCCGCGAGCGCCCCCGAGCCCAGCGGGCACCATGCCCCGGCCGCCTCCGCGGCGGCATCGAGGCGCACCATGTCGCGCTGGAGCATCCACACGTAGGCCAGCAGGTGGTGGGCCAGGCGCACCGGTTGCGCGCGCTGGCTGTGCGTGTATCCGGGCAGCAGGGTGTCCATGTGCCGCTCGGCCTGGTCGAGCAGCGCCCCGGCCAGCGCCCGCAGCCCATCGCGCTGCCCCTCCGCGCTGCGGCGCAGGTGCAGCAGGGTGTCGGTGATCACCTGGTCGTTGCGGCTGCGACCGGTGTGCAGGCGACGGCCCGCGTCCCCCACCAGTTCGGTCAGCCGTCGCTCCACGGCGGTGTGGATGTCCTCGTCCGAGGGCCGGAAGGCGAACTCGCCGGCCCCGAGCTCGGCCTCGATCCGGTCGAGCCCCTCGGCGATGGCCCGGCCGTCGGCCTCGGGGATGATCCCCTGGGCGGCGAGCATCGCGGCATGTGCCCGCGAGCCCTCGATGTCCTCGGCCCACATGCGCCGGTCGACATCGAGCGAGGAGTTGATGCGGTCGAAGGCGTCCGCCGAGGCCCCGGCGAAGCGCCCGCCCCACAGGCGCGGCCCGTCGCTCACCGCGTGGGGGCCGGCGCGGAGCGCTGCGCGGCGATGGCGCTCGCCAGCTCGGTGCAGACGCGCTCGACCTGGTCGAGCGTCATCTGCGGGAAGAACGGCAGGGCGATGGTGGAAGAGCTGATGGCCTCGGTGACCGGGAACTCGCCCGGGGTGTGGCCGTGGTCGTCGCGGTAGTAGGGCTGCAGGTGGATGCACGGCAGGTACGGCTTGGCGGACACCCCGCGCTCCTCGAGCCTGCCGATGACCAGGTCGCGATCCAGGTCCGGATCCAGGCGGGGCGCGTAGACGAACCACGAGCGGGCCTGGGGGCCCTCGTACATGGGCGTCAGTCCCTCGATCTGGCGCACCCGCTCCTGGTACCAGCCGGCCACGCGGGCCCGGGCGTCGAGCATGTCGCCGAGGCGCTCGAGCTGCCCGACCCCGATGGCGCAGTGCACGTCCGACAGGCGGTAGTTGAAGCCGAGGCGCGAGTGCACCAGCCAGGCCCCGTCGTCCGACCGCCCCTGGTTGCGCAGGCTGCGCAGCACATCGGCCAGCCGCGCGTCGTCGGTGAGCACCACGCCGCCCTCCGCGGTGGTGAGTTGCTTGTTGGCGTAGAAGCCGTACACGGCCGGGTGCCCGAACGTGCCGAGCTTGCGCCCGTCGTACCCGCCGTCGATCGACTGGCAGGCGTCCTCCACCCGGGCCAGCCCGTGGCGCTCGGCGATCTCCACCAGCGCCGGCACCTCGGCCGGGTAGCCGAAGATGTCCACGATCAGGATGGCCTTGGTGCGCGGCGTGATGGCCGCCTCGACCGCCGCCGGGTCCATGTTGAACGTGAGCGGATCCACCTCGGCGAACACCGGCGTGGCCCCGGTGAAGACGATCGCGTTGGCCGAGGCCACGAACGAGAACGAGGAGGTGACGACCTCGTCGCCGGGCCCCAGGCCCAGCGCGTGCAGGCACAGGTGCAGGCCGGCGGTGCCGCTGGACACCGCGACCGCGTGCTCCACGCCGACGCGCTCGGCCCACATCCGCTCGAAGCGAGGCACCATCGGGCCCAGCGAGAGCTGGCCGGAGCGCAGCACCTCGTCCACCAGCTCGCGCTCGCGATCGCCGATGACGGGCTTCGCCAGCGGGATCCGCTCGGCGGACCCGCTCACGAGGCGGCCGCCCGCACGCGTGCGATGCGCCTGACACCGTGCTCCAGGCTGTCGACCAGCGCCTCCCAGGACGCCTCGATGACGTTCTCGCTCACGCCGATGGTCCCCCATGTCTCGGTTCCGTCGCCGCACTCCAGCAGCACCCGCACCACCGCGTCGGTGCCCTTGGTCTCGTCGAGGATCCGCACCTTGAAGTTCACCAGCCCGATGTCGGCCAGCTCGGGCACCCGCGGGCCGAGCGCCTTGCGCACCGCCGAGTCGAGCGCGTTCACGGGGCCGTTGCCCTCGGCGGTGGCAACCAGGCGCTCACCCTCGTGCAGGAGCTTCACGGTCGCCTCGGTCTCCACCCGCCCGTCGGCGCGCTTCTCGGTGATGACGCGCAGGCTCTCGAGGACGAACAGCGGCCGGTAGGAGCCCGTCTCGCGCTCCAGCAGGAGCTCGAAGGAGCCGTCGGCCACCTCGAAGTGGTACCCCTCGTGCTCCAGTTCCTTGAGGCGCCCCAGGATGGACGAGACCTTGGCGGCATCGCCGAGATCCACGCCGAGCTGCTCGGCCTTGGAGAGGATCGTGCCGCGCCCGGAGAGCTCCGACACGTGGACGCGGCGGTCGTTGCCCACCAGCAGCGGGTCGATGTGCTCGTAGCTGCGCGGGTCGATGTTCATCGCGGCGACGTGCATGCCACCCTTGTGGCCGAAGGCGTTGCGGCCCACGTACGGGGCCCACTGATCGGGCGCGAGGTTCACCGTCTCGGCCACGAAGTGCGACAGGCTCGTCAGCTCGGTGAGCCGGTCGGGGTCCAGCGCCTCCATGCCCATCTTGAGCGACAGCGACGGGATGATCGAGACCAGGTTGGCGTTGCCGCAGCGCTCGCCGTAGCCGTTGATGGTGCCCTGCACCATGCGGGCACCCTCCTCGACGGCCGCGAGGCTGTTGGCCACGGCGCACTCGGCGTCGTTGTGGGTGTGGATGCCCAGGGACGCGTCGGGCAGTGCCGCGCGCACCTCGCGCACGACCTGCGCCAGCCGGCCGGGGAGCGTGGTGCCGTTCGTGTCACAGGGGGTCAGCCAGGAGGCCCCGCCGGCCTGGGCCGCGCGCAGGCACTCGATCGCGTAGTCCGGATGGGCCTCGTACGCATCGAAGAAGTGCTCGGCGTCGTAGACCACCTCCTTGCCCTGGGCCACGAGGAAGGCCACCGACTCCTCGATCATGCGCAGGTTCTCCTCGCGGCTGACCCGCGTGATGCGCTCGATGTGCAGGTCCCAGGTCTTGCCGACCAGGGTGATGACCGGGGCCATGCACTCGGCCAGGCCACGCATGGCCGGATCGTCGCCGGCGGCGGTGTCGCGACGCCGGGTCATCCCGAAGGCCGCGAGCCGCGTGGTGCCCAGGTCCTCGTCCTCGAGGCGGCGGAACAGCTCGCCGTACTTCGGGTTGGACGCGGGGAAGCCTGCCTCGAGGTAGTCGACGCCGAAGTCGGCCAGCCGCATGGCCACGGCCAGTTGCTCGCCCACCGACAGCGACAGGCCCTCGCGCTGCATGCCGTCGCGCAGGGTGGTGTCGTAGATCAGGACGCGGTCGCTCATGGGCGGGCCTTCCGGCCCTCGTGGATCGCCCTCACGCGGTGCCCGCGGGCGCGGCCGAGCCCACGTAGTCGAGCCACTGCGCCGAGCGCGGGTGACGGCCCTCGGTGCAGGCGAAGAACAGCTCCTGCAGGCGCCGGGTGACGGGACCCGGGTCGCCGATCTCGTGCTCGTCGACCTCGCGGATGGGGCACACCTCGGCCGCGGTCCCCGTGACGAAGACCTCGTCGGCGATGTACAGCTCCGAGCGGGCCACCTCGCGCTCGACCACCGTGAGGCCCTCCTCGCGGGCCAGCTCGATGATGCTGGCGCGCGTGATGCCCTCCAGGATCGACGCCTGCACCGGCGGGGTGATGATCTCGCCGTGGCGGACGATGAACAGGTTCTCCCCCGAACCGTCGGCCACGTAGCCGGCCTCGTTCAGCAGCAGGGCCTCGTCGTAGCCGGCCTTGTGGGTCTCCACCTTGGCCAGGATCGAGTTGAGGTACTGGCCGCCGGCCTTGGCCGTGGCGGGGATGGTGCTGGAGCCGATGCGCCGCCACGAGGCGATCTTGGCCCGGATGCCCCGCTTCAGGCCCTCCTCGCCCAGGTAGGCGCCCCACGGCCAGGCGGCGATGGCCACATCGACGGGCGCGTCCAGCGGGAAGAGCCCCATCACGCCGTAGCCGCGCAGCGCGATCGGCCGGATGTAGCACGCGCCCAGATCGTTGGAGGCCAGCACGCCGTGCACGGCCTGGCGCAGCTCGTCGCGCGAGTAGGGCAGCGGCATGTAGTACATCGCCGCCGACTGCTGCAGGCGGGCCAGGTGGTCGTCCAGACGGAACACCGCGGTGCCGCCCTCGGCGTCGTAGGCGCGGATGCCCTCGAACACCGACGTGCCGTAGTGCAGGCCGTGGGACAGCACGTGCACCTTGGCGTCCGCCCAGTCGACCAGCTCGCCGTTCATCCAGATCTTCTCGGCTTCCTGCATGGCGCGTTCTCCCGGGTGCGTGCGGTGTGCTCGTAGGTTACCGGCCGCCCGAGGGCGGTCAGAGGGCCGCCAGGAGCGCCTCGGTGATGGCGCCCGTCCCCAGCTCGCCGCCCAGGTCGCGCGTGCGGGCGCCCTGGGCCAGCACGGTCTCCACGGCGGCGTCCAGGCGGTCCGCCGCCTCGGCCGCGTCGAGTGAGTACCGCAGCATCATGGCCGCCGACAGCACCGTGGCGAGCGGGTTGGCCACCCCCTGGCCCGCGATGTCGGGGGCCGAGCCGTGGACCGGCTCGTACAGGCCCTTGGCGCCCGGCCCCAGGCTGGCCGAGGGCAGCAGGCCGATGGAGCCCGAGATCATGGCGGCCTCGTCCGAGAGGATGTCGCCGAACAGGTTCTCGGTGATGATCACGTCGAAGTCGGCGGGGCGGCTGACCAGTTGCATGGCCGCGTTGTCCACCAGCATGTGGTCCAGCTCGACACCCGGGTGGCGCGTGGCGGTCTGCAGCACCTGCTCGCGCCACAGGCGCGAGGTCTCGAGCACGTTGGCCTTGTCGACCGAGGTCACCTTCCCGCGCCGGCCGGCGGCCGCACGGAAGCCCCACTCGGCCAGCCGGTCGACCTCGTCCCTGGTGTAGACGCAGGTGTCGTAGGCCCGGTCGCCCTCGCGGCCGCGCTCGCCGAAGTAGAGGCCGCCGGTGAGCTCGCGCACCACCAGCAGGTCGGTGCCCTCGATGCGCTCGCGCCGCAGCGGGCTGGCGTCGTACAGCGCCGGCCACGGGCGCACCGGGCGCAGGTTCGCGTACAGGCCGAGGCCGGAGCGCAGGCCCAGCAGGCCCTGCTCGGGGCGCGGCTTGGCCGGGTCGGTGGTATCCCACTTCGGACCGCCCACCGCGCCCAGCAGCACGGCGTCCGCGTCCGCGCAGGCCTGGAGCACCTCGTCGGTGAGCGCCGCCCCGTGCTCGTCGATGGAGATGCCGCCCACCAGGTGCTCGGTCCACTCGATGGACAGCCCGTGCTCGGGGGCGACGGCCTCCACGCACCGGATGGCCTCGCGCACCACCTCCGGGCCGATCCCGTCACCGGGCAGCACCACCACCTGGACCTCGCGCACCTGTGTCCCCCTCGTCGCCTGCGGACCGGCCGCGGAGGGTACCAAGGGGTGGCCGGGCGGGCGGCCACCCCGCGAGGATCAGTCCGGCGCCACCTGGCGGAAGCTGTCGGAGACCATGCCGGCGCCGCCGTCGGCCTTCAGGCGTCCGACCGCCTCGGCGTCGTAGATGACCATCCCCTCGCTCTCGTACTCGCCGAGCTGGTTGGTGAGGAGCTGGCCGAGGCCGTTGCTCTTCTGGTCCAGCGTCTCCTGCAGCACGATCGGCAGGTCCTCGAGGTAGCCCAGCAGGCCGCTCGGGCCCGTCAGCAGGTCGGTGACCGTCACAAGCACCGCGTCGAGGGTGCCGAACAGGCCGGCGAGGATCTGGTCGAGCCCCAGGAGGACGCAGGGCGCCGGGTGCGGCAGCGCGTTGTCCTGGTCGATCACGTTCTGGCGCTCGGACTGCAGGCTGCTGACATAGCCGGAGGTGCCCGGAAGAGGCGGCACCGCGATGATCAGGTCCCCCATGGAGTCCGCCAGATCGGCCAGCCGGCCCTTCAGCGCCTGGTGGTTCGGCGCGGCCTGGAGGATCGGGCAGTTGCGCCGCGGGTAGGGGCTCGCGTTGCGGGCCTGCTGCACCAGCGCCCGCTTGGACTCGACGTCGGCGATCAGGCCGGCGACCAGGTCGAACTGCTCCTGGGTGAGGCTCTCGAGCGCCGAGTGGGTCTCGTCCACCTCCTCGGCCATCGAGTCGGCCTGGATCTGGGTGGCCGTGCCCTCGTTGGGCGAGGGACGCAGGCTCACGGTGCCGTCGGTGCCATCCACCACCAGCATCCCGCGGACCTGGACCGCGCCGGCCAGCCGGACGATGTCGCCCGTGGTGGCGCCCTGCCCGTTCTGCGACCAGATGACCCCGCGGATCACGCCGGGCTCGGAGCCGTCGCCCTGGCCGCGGACCAGCACCCGCCCGCGGTTGACGATGATGGCGGCGACCTCGGTGGTGGTGCCCATCTCGAGCGTCACGGTGCAGGTGCCGTCGCCCGCGCCGACCTGGTCCACGTAGATGATGCTCTCGGAGGTCATCGGGCCGGTCCAGCACTCCGCGCCGTGCGCGACGTTCGGGACGTGGGTCCCCGCCTCGATGGCCTGGGTGCGCAGCGAGTCCATCACCGCCGGCGTCGCCGCGCTGGGGTAGCCGTAGTTGGTGATGGCGCTGAGACCGAGGATGGCGGCGATCCCCGGCAGGCCGTTGGGGCCGGCCAGGTGCAGGGCACCCATCACGCACGTGTTGGGGTCGTCGTCGGCGGTCACCGGTCCGTGGATCAGGTTGCAGCGCAGCCCGATCTTGCCGTCGCGGATCAGGAGGTGGTTGCCCAGCAACTGCTGGAGGATCGCGACGTTGCTGACCTGATTGAGGATCAGGCCGAGCTCGCTGGAGAAGGCGTTGGCGATGACCACGTACCCCGAGGGCAGCGCCTGGGCGCTGCGGCGGTCCACGAGCGCCTCCACGGCCCGGTCGGCGCCCTCGGGCCCGGTCGTCGATGCCGAGACGCGCAGGGTCAGGCGGCCGGAGTCGCCGGCGCCCACCTGCACCCGCCAGTTCGCCCCGGTGAGGTCGACCCCGGTCAGGCTTGCGGCCACCAGCTGGGGCGAGACGCAGCGCGGATCGTCGGTGACCGTGCCCGAGGTCGGGGTGACCATCGTGCCCTCACAGACGAACGGCACCGCGTCCGGCCAGCCCTGGCTGAAGACCCCCACCTGGAGGTGGGCGATCGACTCGGCCAGGTTGAACGAGCGGTCGGCCGAGCGCTCGCGCCCCGCTGCGACCATCTGGGTGTTCACCATCGCCAGCGTCGCCATGCCCACGACGGCCATGATGGCCATCAGGGCGATCGCGCTCATCAGGGCGGATCCGCGCTGTGAGGACCTGCGGGCCGGGGTCATGGGCACTCCCAGGATGCGGGCGGGGTGGACGCGCCGAACAGGAGGGCCTTGAGTCCCACCAGATCGTCGATCTTGACCGGGATCTCGGCGGTCTGACCGACGCCGAGGGTCAGCGTCAGCAGGGCGTTGTTGGCGTTCGTCTGGTCGCACGCGATCGCATCGGCGCCCAGCGCCCGGTTCCGGATGGTGACGGCGCTCTGCAGCGGCCGGGCGCCGGCGGCCGACATCGTGACCGTGACCGTCGGGGTGGCCCCCACGGCCTCGGAGTAGGTGAACAGCGGGCCCGATATGTCGCGGGCCACGACGTGCGCCGACCCCCACGACGAGTCCGGGCACGATGCTCCGGGCGCCACGAGCGTGGTGCGCACCTGGCGGATCACGTCCTGGCCGTCCCAGCAGTAGCGGGCCGCGCGCCACTGGCCGGGCGCCTCGCGCAGGCTGTCGGAGGCGAAGGCCAGATCCGACGGACCGGCGCGCAGCAGGACCACCCCTTGCGAGGTGGGACCGGCGCTGCGCAGCTCGAAGGTGAGGCCCGAGACGGCGTCGCGCGCCGCCTCCTGGGCGGCGACCACCTCTCCGGTGCCTGCGGCGCGGTCGTTGAACGAGAGCGCCAGGCCGCTGACCCCCACCAGAACCACCAGAAGCATCCCGGCCGAGAGCAGGAGCTCCATCAGGGTCATCCCCCTCTGCCTCCGCCGGCGGTCCCGTGATGCCCCGGGGCCGCTCATGTGGGCGGCGCGAGGGTGGTGGGATCGACGACCAGCGCGGTGGTGGTCACCTGCCGGGGACGCCCGCGATCCGACCAGCCCACCGTCACGCTGACCCGCGCCAGCCTCGGCGGGTCGGACGGGACCGATCCCTGCGAGCCGTCGTTGGCGCAGGTGGTGGCATCGACCCCGACGATCGGGAGTACCGACAGGTTGAACTGGGGCCCGAAGACCCCGCACAGGGCGTTGGGGATGCCTCCGCCCAGATCGACGCCGGCCAGGCCGAGCACATCGACGAGGATCGCCGTGTCGCTGTCGGCGCCCGCCGTGGGGTCGGCCACGGGGGTGGTGCATCCGCCCGCCCCGGTGGCGAGGATCCGGCACGCGTCGACACTCACCGTGTAGTCACGGTTCCGACGGGTGACGGTCCACGACGTGCCGCTGAGCGCGGACGAGCCGGGGACGTGGGGGCGGATCGAGGTCGCGGCGCCCGCCGCGGTCTGGACCTCGCCGAAGGGGACGTGGCGGGCCACCTCGGTGATCTCGCGCGCAAGGCTGTTTCCGGCATCCTCGCCGAGGTTGCGCACGGTCTGATCGTTGGCGGCCGAGACCATCGCCACCGTCCCGAGCACCCCGACGACCAGCACGAACACGGCCACGAGAGCCTCGGTCAGGCTGAATCCGTCCTGGGTGCCCACGGATCGCATGACGGCTGTATCGGCTCGTCATGCGCAGAACTTGACATCCCACCGCCGCACCCCGGACCGGGGTGCGGCGGTGGGGCCCGGCTCAGGCTCCGGGGAGGGAGGTGAGCGCCGTGGTGACCGGGCCGGTCCGCTCGCGCTCGGCCTCGAAGGCCTCGATGTCGTCACCGTGCGTGAGCGTGAGGGCGATGTCGTCCCATCCGTTGAGCAGGCGCTCGCGCCCCAGCTCGTCGAACTCGAACGGGATCTCGCGCCCGCCCGGGGTGGTGACCACCGTTCGCTCCAGGTCCACGGCGCCCGTGGCCCCGGGGTTCTCCATGGCCTCACGCATGATCTCCCGCACGTCGGCGTCCGGGAGGATGACCGGGAGCATGCCGATCTTCGTGCAGTTGTTGCGGAAGATGTCGGCGAAGCTGGGGGCGATCACCACCCGGAAGCCGTGGTCCTCGAGAGCCCAGGGGGCGTGCTCGCGCGAGCTGCCGCACCCGAAGTTGCGCCCGGCCACCAGGATGGGCGCGCCGGCGTACTCGGGGCGGTCGAGCGGGAAGCCCTCCTCCCCGCGCCAGTCCCAGAACAGGAACTCGCCGAACCCGGTGCGCTCGATGCGCTTCAGGAACTGCTTGGGGATGATCTGGTCGGTGTCGACGTCCGAGCGGTCCAGCGGGCAGATGACGCCCTCGACGCGGCGGAACGGTTCCATCAGGCCACCCCCACGGGCGCGGAGTCCAGATCGAGCCGGCGCACGTCCACCAGGTGGCCGGCGATGGCGGCCGCCGCGGCCATCGGCGGGCTCACCAGATGGGTACGCCCGCCCTTGCCCTGGCGGCCCTCGAAGTTGCGGTTGCTGGTGGACGCGCAGCGCTCGCCGGGAGCCAGCACGTCGTCGTTCATGGCCAGGCACATCGAGCACCCGGCATCGCGCCACTCGAAGCCGGCATCGGTGAAGATCCGGTCCAGGCCCTCGGCCTCGGCCTGGGCCTTCACGTGCATCGAGCCGGGCACCACCATCGCGCGCATGTCCTTGGCCACGCGCTTGCCGCGCACCACGGCGGCGGCATCGCGCAGGTCCGACAGGCGAGCGTTGGTGCACGAGCCGATGAACACCGTGTCGAGGGCGATGTCCTCCATCGCCTCCCCGCCGCGCAGCCCCATGTACTCCAGGGCGCGCCGCGTGGCGTCGCGATCGGCGGGGTCCTCGAAGTCGTCCGGGGTGGGTACCCGGCCGGAGATGGGCGCCACCATGCCCGGGGTCGTGCCCCAGGTCACCTGCGGGTCCAGGCTCGCCGCGTCCACGTACACCTCGCGGTCGAACACCGCGTCGGCGTCCGAGGGCAGCGTGCGCCAGTGGTCGACGGCGGCCCGGAAGTCGGCCGGCACCGCGGGACGCCCCTCGAGCCACTCGTAGGTGGTCTCGTCGGGGGCGATCATGCCGGCGCGGCCGCCGCCCTCGATGCTCATGTTGCAGACCGTCATCCGGCCCTCCATCGACAGCGCGCGGATGGCGGACCCCGCGTACTCGATGACGTAGCCCTGGGCGCCGGAGACGCCGATCTGGCCGATGGTGCCGAGGATCAGGTCCTTGGCACCCACGCCCAGGCCGGCGTCGCCGTCGATGTTGATGCGCATCGTCTTGGGCACGCTCTGGGTGAGGGTCTGGGTGGCCAGGACGTGCTCCACCTCGCTGGTCCCGATGCCGAAGGCCAGTGCCCCGAAGGCGCCGTGGGTCGAGGTGTGGCTGTCGCCACACACGATGGTCATGCCGGGCTGGGTGACCCCCAGCTCCGGCCCGATGACGTGGACGATGCCCTGACGGTTGCTGCGGATGGAGAACAGCGGGATGCCGAACTCCTTGCAGTTGCGCTCGAGCGCCTCGACCTGCTGACGGGAGAGCTCGTCGACGATGCCCTTCTCGCGCCCGATGGTGGGCACGTTGTGGTCGACGGTCGACATGGTGCGGTCGGGGCGCCGGACGCGCCTGCCGGCCAGCCGAAGCCCGTCGAAGGCCTGGGGCGAGGTCACCTCGTGCACCAGGTGCAGGTCCACGAAGAGGATCGCCGGGCCGGTGGCGTCGGCGGCGCGCACCTCGTGCGCGTCCCACACCTTGCGGAACAGGGTCTTGCCCGCCATCACACTCCTCCCGTCGCAACCCGCTCGCCGGCACCGGCGTGCCGGCTGGCGTTGACCGCGCGCACATAGGCGAGCGCGCTTGCCTCCAGGACATCGGGCGACACGGCCTGGCCCGCCACGCGGCGGCCGCCGATGTCGCACACCACGCGCGCCTCGCCCAGGGCGTCCTTGCCCTCGGTGACCGCCGACACGTGGTACTCCACCAGCACCCCCTCGCTGCCGATGGCGGCGTCGATCGCCTTCATCAGCGCGTCCACCGGCCCGTCCCCCACAGCCGTGGCCCGGTGCTCGACGCCCTCGGCGTCGGATACGACCACCCGCGCGGAGGGTTCCTCGCCCGTGCCCGCCTCCACGTGGAGGCCGACCAGGGCAACCCCGTCCTCGGTGGAGCCCGTTCGGATCTCGTCGCCCATGATCGCCTCGAGATCGGCGGCCGAGATGCGCCCCTTGCGGTCGGCCATGTCCTTGAAGCGGTCGAAGGCGACGTCCAGCTCCTCGCGCTCCAGCTCGTAGCCCAGCTCGAGCAGCGCGTTGCGCAGGGCGTGCCGCCCGGAGTGCTTGCCGAGCACGATCTCGCTCTCGGCCAGGCCCACCGAGGCCACGTCCATGATCTCGTAGGTGAGCGGGTTGGCGAGCACGCCGTGCTGGTGGATGCCCGCCTCGTGGGCGAAGGCGTTGCGCCCCACGATGGCCTTGTTCGGCTGGATGACATAGCCGGTCATGCGGCTGACCATGCGGCTGGTGCGCGTGATCTCGGGCGTGTTCATGGCGCACCACAGGCCGCCGAGAGCCTCGGCGCGGGTGCGCAGGATCATCGCCATCTCCTCCAGCGACGCGTTGCCGGCGCGCTCGCCGATGCCGTTCACGCAGCCCTCCACCTGCCGGGCCCCCACCTGGCATCCGGCCAGCGAGTTGGCAACGGCCAGCCCCAGGTCGTTGTGGCAGTGCACCGACAGCGTCACGTCCGCCAGCGACGGGCAGAGGCGGTAGAGGTCCATCAGGAAGGCCTGGAACTCGGTGGGCATCGTGTAGCCGACCGTGTCCGGGATGTTGATCGTGGTCGCGCCCTCGGCGATGGCCGCGCCGACCACCTCGGCCACGAAGGCCACGTCGGAACGGGTGGCGTCCTCGCACGAGAACTCGACGTCGTCGACGATCGAGCGCGCCAGGCGCACGGCATCGGTGGCGGCGTCCAGCACCTGCTCGCGCGACATCTTGAGCTTGTAGGTCAGGTGGATGTCGCTGGTGGCGATGAAGGTGTGGATGCGCCCGTACTCGGCCGGGGCCACGGCCTCGCCGGCGGTCTCCACGTCGCGCCGGTTCGCACGGGCCAGGCCGGCGATGGTGGCGCCGGGCACCTCGGAGGCCACCGCGCGCACGCCCTCGAAGTCTCCGGGGGACGAGATGGGGAAGCCCGCCTCGATCACATCGACCCCGAGACGCACGAGCTGCTGCGCGATCTCGACCTTCTCCCGGGTGTTGAGCGTGATGCCCGGCGCCTGCTCACCATCGCGGAGCGTGGTGTCGAAGATCGTGATGCGGTCGGCGGGGTCGTTCGCGTGCGCCTGCGTGTCGGCGGTCATGCGGTGTCCTCCTCTAAGGACGGGCGTCGAGGGCGTCGGATGCCCGGTGACCGGGCGCGGGTGTCGGCAAGTTCCCCCTACCGGGGGAGGAGCCCACGAAGCCGCAGCGGACCGCTCAGCATGCAGGGGGTGCGAGCGGTGTCCACAGGCATGTGCGCACGATACCCGACCGCGATGCGGGGAGGCAAATCGACAGCGCCCGACGCGGCCGCCGAGGACCCCCGGGCGCCCGCGGAGGCGCTGGACACCTCCACGGGAACCCTGGGGCCCTCGCCCGTCCGGCGCTCAGGCCTCCGGCGACGTGCTGGCCGGCTGCACCTAGCCCAGCAGGCCGGCGCCGGCCAGGAGGGTGGCCAGGTCCCAGTAGACGCGCTCCTCGGCGATGAGGTCGCCGTCCATGTCGCAGACGCTGACGCCCACGAGGTGGACGGCCTCGTTCTTGGCCGGCCAGCCCGGCGCGTCGACGGTGTGGGTGCCCTTGAAGATCCACTCCACGACGACGGTGCCGTTGGTGCCCTCGGTGACCTTGGTGACCTCGACCACCTCGTCGGGCACGGCGTCGATCAGGCCCTGGGCCGCGCCGGCGATGGCCTCGTGGCCCACCAGACGCGCCTCGGGCAGGGCGATCTGATGACGGACGCCGTCCGGCTTGTACATGCCGGTGATCTTGTCGGTGTCGCGGGTGCTCCAGGTACCGCCGATGTCCGGGATGGCCATCGTCCCCCCTCTGGGTCGGGAAATCAGGAACCAGCCCCGTCACGCTATGCGCGACATGTTGCACTGGTCAAGACACCATGTTGTGACGATGGCGACGCAGTCCCCCATCGGGGGCGCCGGCCGCCGGCGCCGGGCCGGTTCAGCCCCGCAGGCGGTACCAGAGGGCGCCGTCGTCGTCGGCGCGCAGGCTGACGCGCCGGCGGGAGGCGAGCACCCGCAGGGCGGCCTCGATCGCCGGCCCCGGCGCGACCACGCCGAAGTGGCGCTCCAGGTCGCGCGACAGGTGCGATGCCGCCGACCAGCCGGACCGGTCCGGGGTCAGACGCGCCGCCATGCAGCGCTCGATGGCGGCGATGACGGCGCCGGGCCGCGAGAGGGCGACCGACGACGGGGGCTCCGGGATGTCCACAGAGCGGACATCGGCGCGCCGGCGGGTGAGGGTGAGCCCGCGGCCCGCAGGACCCGTCAGCGCAGAGGCTCGCCGGAGGCCAGGAGGTCGCCGATCGCGACCGGCTCGAGGCCGCGTGAGCGGAGACCCCGGACGATTCCGGGTAGCGCTGCGGCCGACGACGGCAAGCCGTGCATCAGGATCACCGATCCGCGACCTGCCTCGGCCATCACGTGGGCGGTCGTCCGCTCCGCCGAGCGGTGGAGCCAGTCGTTGGTGTCGACGTCCCACAGGAGCACATGCCGGTACCCGAGGTCGCCCGCGGCGGCCGCGATGCCAGGGCCGACGGCGCCGTAGGGGGGCCGGTAGAACGGTCGCGAGGACTGCCCGATGGTTCGGTCCCAGACGAGGCTGGCGAATATGTCGCGGTACGCGATCCCGTAGGGGGTCCCACTCGCCGTGGCGTGCGAGTGGCCGTGGTTGCAGGCCTGCACCCAGCCGTCGCGAGCGGCCGCGCGCAACCGGGCCACCAGCGCCGGCGAGTAGCGCGCCACCGCCCCGCCGTTCACGCAGAGCAGCAACGGCGCGCGCATGCTCACGGCGGTCGACACCATCGACGACAGCGCCACAGGGTCGTACCCATCGTCGACGGTGAGGGCCACCCACGGACGCGCCGTGCTCACTCTCCTCGTGACACGCGCAGGCCCGGGCGATCCGGGGAGCACGACCGCGCGGGGCCCGGACGAGGAAAGGTTGCCCGCGGCGTCACGGCCCTGGATCACGGCGAGGACGGTGCCCACCCGCCCCCCGGCCGCAGCAGAGGCGGGCAGAGGCACCTGTCCGGCCCCGCGCCAAGGGCCGGCCGCCAGGGGCCGGCCGCCGACCGCGGTCACGATCATCCGCACGCGGACCGGCGCCCGGTCGCGCACCGCGACCCGGAGCCCTACCGACGTCCCCTGCCACGTCGCGACCGGATCCGCAGCGGTCACCGCGAGGCGCGGCGGGACGGAGTCCAGCACGACAAGGACCGGGGTGGACGGACGGGATCGTCCGTCAGCCGTCTCCACCGTGAGCCGATAGCGGCCGTCCGGCGCCCGTGGACCCCTGGCCTCGTCGCCCCGCCGGCCGTTCCACGCCAGGGCGCCCCCGGGTCCACGCGCCTCGCGCAGGGGGGTGAGGGCCACAGTGACACCCGATGGCAGCCGAACGCGCAACCGCAGCGCCTCCGGGGCGGCGGCGGCTCCGGCGCCCTGGGGCATGACGATGACCGGACCGTCCACGAGGCTGACGAACGACTGGGCCGGGACCGGGGCGGCCAAGGGGGCCAGCGCGTGGAGCCATGCCGCCAAGCCCCCGCCGAGCACGGCGCGCAGCAATCGCGCGCCTGTTCGTCGTGCGGCCGGAGCAGAACCCGCCGCCCCCGGGCTCACCGGGTCACGGGGTCAGGCCAGGCTGACAAAACGCGCGTCCTCGAACCCTTCGAGGGCGGCGATGCGGGCCACGGTCTCGTCCGAGACGGGGCTGTCGACGGCCACCACCATCACGGCGGCGCCGGCGTCCTCGGAGCGCGACACGGCGGCCGAGGCGATGTTCACCTTCGACTCCCCGAGCAGCGTGCCCACCCGACCGATCTGACCGGGCACGTCCGTGTAGCGGAAGATGCCCAGATGAGGGGAGAGCTCGATGTCGATCTCCTGCCCGAAGACCTGGACCAGCCGGGGCCGCGAGGTGGTGCCCACGGTCGTCCCCCCCACGTCGACCCCGCCGGCCGCCACGGTGAGGCGGTTCGTGTAGTCCCGCGACTGCGGGGTCGAGGTCTCGGTCCAGGTGATGCCCCGCTCGGCGGCGAGCGACCCGGCGTTGACCACGTTGACGGGGTCCTCGACGTGCCCTTCCAGGGCGCCGGTCAGGACCGCCGAGGTCAGCAGGCGGGTGTCCAGGTCGGCCAGGTGGCCCTCGTAGTTGATCTCCAGCGGGGAGGCCACGCCGTCGACTAAGGCGGCCACCAGCTTGCCGAGCTGGGTGGCCAGGGGCAGGAAGGGGCCCAGCACGGCGAGCGCCTCGGGGCCCACGGCGGGGATGTTGACCGCCGAGGTCACGACGCCGCCGGTGAGCGCGGCCGCCACCTGCTCGGCGACCACCACGCCGGCCCGGTCCTGGGCCTCGGAGGTGGAGGCACCCAGGTGCGGCGTGACCACAACGCCCGGGAGGCCGAACAGCGGACTCTCGGTGGTGGGCTCCTGGGCGAACACATCGATGCCGGCGCCGCCCAGGTGGCCGCTCTGGATGGCGGCGACGAGGTCGTCGGTGTCCACGATGTCGCCGCGCGCGGCGTTGATCAGGCGGGCACCCGGCTTCATCTTCGCGAAGACCGCGGCGTTGATCGAGCCGCGCGTCTCCGGAGTGGATGCCAGGTGGACGCTCACGAAGTCGGAGACCGCATAGAGGTCGTCGGCGCTCCCGGCGCGCTCGACGCCCAGCTCGCGGTAGCGCGAGTCGGTGACGAACGGGTCGAAGGCGACCACGTTCATCCCCAGGCCCTTGGCGCGCTCGGCCACGAGCTGGCCGATGCGGCCGAACCCCAGGACGCCCAGGGTCTTGCCCGTGATCTCGATGCCGGAGTACTTGCTGCGATCCCAGCGGCCGTCCACCAGGGCGTCGTGCGCCTGGGCGATGTTGCGCGCCTGGGCCAGCATCAGGGCGATGGCGTGCTCCGCGGCCGACAGCGAGTTCGATCCGGCCGCGTTGCAGACGATGATGCCGCGGCGGGTGGCCGCCTCGACGTCCACGTTGTCCACGCCGGTGCCGGCGCGCCCCACCACCTTCAGACGGGGCGCGGCGGCGATCAGGTCGGCCGTGACCTTGGTGGCGCTGCGCACCACGATGGCGTCGTAGTCGGCGATGATCTCGGCCACCCCGGCCGCGTCGAGGCCCAGGCGCTCGTCGACCGAGAACCGCTCGGAGAGATACTCCACGCCCGCCGGCGCGATCTTCTCGGCCACGAGGACCCGCAGGTCGCCGCTCACGCGCCCACCCCCATCGCCTCGGCGAGACTGCGCTGGACGGCGGAGACCCCCGCTCCGAGGGTCACCGGCTGCCCCAGCTCCGCGAGCACCAGCTCCAGCGCCCCGATGGCGGTGAAGATGTCGCGATAGTCGTAGTAGCCGCAGTGGCCGAAGCGACAGATCTGACCCGACAGCTTGCCCTGGCCGCCGGCGATGGTGATGCCGAAGCGGTCGCGCATCAGGCGCGGGATGGCCTTGCCGTCGACGCCCTCGGGCACGCGGAACGACGTCACGACGTTGGCTTCGGGGTTCTCGGGGCCGAGCAGGTCGAGGCCCGCGCCCACGACGCCGGCGCGGCAGATGCGCCCCAGCACCCGGTGGCGCTGGAAGACGTTCTGGAGGCCCTCGTCCTCGATGTGCTCCAGCGCCGCCTGCAGCTGTGCCACCAGCGTCACCGGAGGGGTGAAGGCGGTGCGCGGCGGGTCCTGGTTCTGCCCCTTGCGGGTGCGGTCCCAGTCGAGGTAGTGGCCGCCCGGGCCGAGCTCGGTGGAGCGGGCGATGGCGCGCTCGGTGGCGGCGATGAAGGCCATGCCGGGGGGCGTCATCAGGCCCTTCTGGGAGCCCGAGACCACCACGTCGATGCCCCAGCGGTCCATCGGCAGATCGACCACGCCGAGGCCCGAGATGGCGTCGGCCACCAGCAGGCGGTCACCCACGGCGGCGCGGATGGCCGGCAGGTCGTTGACCGCTCCGGTCGAGGTCTCGCTCTGGGTCGTGAACACCACGCGGATGTCCGGCTCGTCGGCCAGGGCCGCCGCGATGGCGTCCGGGTCCAGCGACTGCCCCCACTCACACTCGTGGTGGAGCACATCGAGGCCGTGGTCCTTGGCGATGGACGCCCAGCGGTTGCCGAAATGCCCGGCCGAGGCGACCATCACCCGCTCGCCGCGCGCGGCGAGGTTGGCGATGGCCGACGACATGGCGCCTGTGCCCGACGAGGCGAAGACGAGGACCTCGGAAGCGGTCTGGAAGACGCGGGCCAGGCGCGCGGCCATGTCCTGCCAGATCGCGACGAACTCGCCGCTGCGCGCGTAGATGATCGGCCGCGCGCCGGCGGCCTCCACGCTGGGTGGCAACGGCGTGGGGCCGGGGACCATCAGCGTGCTCTTGAGTGCTCCGACGGTCACCGGTGCGGTGGCCGTCTGCGTGGGGGTGGTGCTCGTCTCGGGGGTCAGGTTGGAACTCCGTTCCAGCTCGCGGGCCGTGCGGGGGGCGGGTGCGGGGACCTAGAAGTCCTCGCTGTCGTCGATCCAGCTCATCATGCTGCGCAGGCGCTTGCCGACGACCTCGATCTGGTGGTCGCCCTGCCGGCGGGCGATGGCGTTGAAGGTGGGCCGGCCCACCTGGTTCTCGAGCAGCCACTCCTTGGCGAACTGGCCGTTCTGGATCTCGGCCAGGACGCGCTTCATCTCGGCGCGGGTCTCGTCGGTGATGATCCGCGGCCCCCGCGACAGGTCGCCGTATTCGGCGGTGTTGGAGATGGAGTAGCGCATCCCGGCGATGCCCTTCTCGTAGATCAGATCCACGATGAGCTTGAGCTCGTGCAGGCACTCGAAGTACGCGAGGTCCGGGTTGTAGCCGGCCTCAACCAGGGTGTCGAAGCCGGCGCGGACCAGCTCGGAGAGGCCGCCGCACAGCACCACCTGCTCGCCGAAGAGGTCGGTCTCGGTCTCCTCGCCGAACGTCGTCTCGATGACCCCTGCGCGGGTGCACCCGATGCCCTTGGCGTAGGCGAGGGCGGTCGCGAGGGCGGAGCCGGACGCGTCCTGGGCCACGGCGACCAGGCCCGGGGTGCCGGCGCCCTCGGCGTAGGTGCGGCGCACCAGGTGGCCCGGGCCCTTGGGCGCGCACATTACCACGTCGACGCCGGCCGGCGGCACGATCTGGCCGAAGTGGATCGAGAAACCATGCGCGAACAGGAGGGTGTCGCCGGGAGTCAGCCCCGGGGCGATCTGGTCGCGGTAGATCCCGGCCTGGAGCTCGTCGGGGGCCAGGATCATCACCAGGTCGCCGGCCGCGGCCGCCTCGGCCGGGGGCAGCACGTTCAGGTTCTCCTGACGCGCCTTCTCCACCGACGGCGAGCCGTCGCGCAGACCCACGACGACGGAGACGCCCGAGTCGCGGAGGTTGAGGGCGTGGGCGTGACCCTGGCTTCCGTAGCCGATGATCGCCACCGTCTTGCCGGACAGGAGGCCGAGATCGGCGTCGTCGTCGTAGAACATTCCGCGCTCCGGATTCGTGTGTTGCGCTTCGTCTCGTCGGGGGGCACGGGGCTGCCGTGCGGGTGGATCCTGGTGCGGTGACGCGTTCCCCCGGGGCGGCGTCAGGTGCTGGAGGAGCCCCGGCCGAGGGCGACCACGCCCGTCTTCACCAGCTCGATCACGCCGAAGTGCTGGACCAGTGCCTCGAAGTTGTCGAGCACGTCCGACTCGCCCGTGACCTGCACGGTGATGGAGTCGGTGCCCACGTCCACGATCTGCCCGTCGAAGATCTCGACCAGCTGGATCACCTCGCCGCGGTTGCTTGCGTCGGCCTGGAGCTTGATGAGCGCCAGCTCGCGCTGGACCGCGTGCTTCGGATCGAGATCGCGGATCTTGATGACGTTGATGAGCTTGTCGACCTGCTTGGCGATCTGCTCGACCGGGAACTGGCTGGAATCGACGGTCACCGTCATGCGCGACCGCGCGGGATCCTCCGTCGGGCTCACCGCGAGCGAGTCGATGTTGAAGCCGCGCCGGGTGAAGAGTCCCGACACGCGGGAGAGGACTCCCGGCTTGTTCTCGACCAGGACCGAAAGGGTGTGTTTCACGACGCGGGAGCATACCCCACCGGCGCCGGGCCCGGGGCGGGACCGCGGTGACGAGAGACGGCGGCCGGCGGCCGGCGCGGCACCCGCGGGGCCGCGGTGCGCCGCCCGGTCGTGGCTCCGCGGCCACGAAAAAGGCCCCGCGGTGCGGGGCCTTTCGTCCGAGTGGAGGATACCGGGATCGAACCGGTGACCTCTACGCTGCCAGCGTAGCGCTCTCCCAGCTGAGCTAATCCCCCGGGGCGGCGGAAGTATAGGCCACGGGATCGCCGGGCGGAAGGGTGCTCCTCGCTAGGACGCGGCCGCCGCGTAGGCCTCGCGCGGCGCCTCGTTCCAGAGCCGGTCGAGGCGGTAGAAGTCGCGCGCCTGCGGGGTGAACACATGGACCACGACATCGATGTAGTCCATCAGGATCCACTCGCCCTCGCGGTCGCCCTCGACCTTGCGCGGCAGCAGCCCGTGGTCGGCCTTCATGACCTGGCGTACCTCGTCGGCGATGGCCTTGGTCTGGCGCGGGGTCTGCCCCGTGCACACCACCATGTGGTCCGTGTAGGCGACCAACTCGCGCATGTCCAGCAGCACGATGTCGCGGGCGTTCTTGCTTTCGGCCGCGCCCGCTGCGGCACGTGCCATCTCACCGGTGTCCGACGCGGTGCCTTTCTCTTCTACGACGAATGCGGCGAGGGTACCAGACCCTCCGCGACCAGCGAATCCCACACCCCGTGCGGGACGAGGTGACGCACGGGCAGCCCCGCCGCCAGGCGCGCGCGGACCAGCGTGGAGGAGACGTCCATCCGCGGGGCGTCCACCAGATCGACGCGCCCGGGGGCCAGCGTGGCACCCAGCGCCTCGACGTCCGCGAGCGAGTGGGGCGGGCGCGGCACCACGCCCAGGCGCGCGAGGGCGAGGATCCGCTCCGGCGAGCGCCAGGTCGGCAGGCCGGCGAGCTGGTCGGACCCCATCAGGAACCACAGGGCCGCCCCGGGACGCTCCGCCGCGAGCTGCCCGAGGGTGTCGGCGGTGTAGCTGGGGCCCGCACGGTCGATCTCGCACCGGGAGACGCTCAGACCGGGCTGGGTGGCCGCGAGGGCCGCGCACCAGGTCAGCCGGCGCTCCCCGTCGGCCTCGGTGCCCCCCGGCTTGTGCGGCGGGACGCCGGCGGGGACCAGAAGGAGCTCGTCCAGGCCCAGCCGCCAGAGCGCCTCGGCGGCGACCACCAGGTGGCCGATGTGGGGCGGGTCGAAGGACCCGCCCAGCACGCCGACCCGCTGAGCGCTACCGGACGTGCCCGTCCCCGGTGATGACGTACTTGTACGTGGTGAGCTCGGCCAGGCCGATCGGCCCGCGAGCGTGCAGCTTCTGGGTGGAGATCCCGATCTCGGCACCCATGCCGAACTCGCCGCCGTCGGTGAAGCGCGTGGAGGCGTTGATGTAGACCGCGGCGGCGTCGACTCGCGCCTCGAAGGTGCGCACCGACGACGCCGATCCGGTGACGATGGCCTCGCTGTGCCCAGATCCGAAGCGGGCGATGTGCGCGATGGCCTGATCGATGTCGTCCACCACCCGGACGGCGATGGTGAGCGCGAGGAACTCGGTGGCGAAGTCCTCGTCGGTCGCGGCGGCGAGCCCCTCGGCGGAGACGCCGAGGACCTCGCGGGCGGCGGGATCGACGCGCAACTCGACCCCGTGCTGACGCAGCCGCGAGGCGATCAGGGGCAGGCACTCGGGCGCCGCCGAGCGGTGCACCAGCAGGGTCTCGGCGGCGTTGCACACCCCGGGCCGCTGAACCTTGGCGTTCAGCACGATGCGCGCCGCCTGCTCGGGATCGGCGCCGGCATCGACATACACGTGGTTGTTGCCCGAGGCCGCGTAGATGACCGGCACCCGCGCATGCTCCTTGAGGAAGCCCTTCAGGGCCTCGCCGCCGCGCGGGATCACCAGGTCCACGGCGCCCTCGTCGGCGATCAGGCGCCGCAGTTCCTCGCGGTCGGACCCCAGCATCGCCACCGCCCAGCGCGGCGCGTCCGCCTCGATGAGTGCGCCCGCGAGCACCTCGGCCATGATCAGGTTGGACCGTCGCGCGCTGCCGCTGCCGCGCAGGATGACGGCGTTCCCGCTCTTCACACACAGCGCCGCGGCGTCGACGGTGACGTTCGGGCGGGCCTCGTAGACCACGGCCACCACTCCGAGCGGCACGCGGCGGCGGACGATGTCGAGCCCGTTCGCCAGCCGGCGCCCGCCGTCGACCTCCCCCACCGGGTCGGGCAGCGCCGCCACGCGGCGCACGCTCGCGGCGATGTCGGCGATGCGGTCCTCGTCGAGGTAGAGCCGGTCGATCAGCGCCGGCGCCAACCGGTCGTGCCGGGCGGCCTCGATGTCCGCAGCGTTCTCGGTGAGGATCTCCTTGCGCCGGCGCTCGAGGGCCTCGGCCATGACGTGCAGCACATGGTCGCGCTGCTGCCCGCTGAGGGCGCCGAGCGTCCGGCTGGCCTCGCGGACATCGATCACGACCCGCTCGAGCTCACTCATCCCCGCGCTCCCCCCCCGACGATGCCACGGGCGCGCCCGGTGCGGGCGTCCCGCCCTGCGCCACCTCGACCAGCACGAACTCGTCCCTGTGGATCACCTGCGCCGGCGCCTCCGGGAGGACCTGCCTCACGGCGTCGGACTTCATGCCCGCGACCGCCCGCAGCTCGTCGATCGCCAGGCGAACGATACCCTTGCCCACGGTCTCCTGCCGCGACTCCTCGACCACCCGCACCAGATCCCCGGGCTGGAACGAGCCGGCGCAGCCCACCACGCCCACCGCCAGTAGCGAGGTGCCGCGAGCCCGCAGCGCACGGGCCGCGCCGGCGTCGACGGCGATGGTGCCCGACTCGCCACGGGCGTGGCGCAGCCAGAGCTTGAAGGCGGGCTCGCGACGGCCGGTCGGCCGGAAGCGCGTGCCGATGTGCCGCCCGGAGGCCAACCCGGTGATGACCCCCTCGGCCGAGCCGGAGGCGATCACGCAGCCGACGCCGCCGCCGGTCGCCATCGCGGCCGCCGCGACCTTGCTGGCGATCCCGCCACGGCCGAGGGCCGAGCCCTCCATGGGCGCCAGCGTGATGTCCTGCGGGCGCGTGCCCGCGGGCAGGTCGCCCAGCAGCACCGGGCGGCCGTCCGCCCCGGCCCCGTACAGCCCATCGCGCTCGGTCAGCAGCAGCAGGCGGTCGGCGCCGAGCATGATGGCCACCTGTGCGGCCAGCACGTCGTTGTCGCCGAAGGTCAGCTCGTCGGTGGCCGTGGTGTCGTTCTCGTTCACGATCGGGACGGTGCCGAGGTCCAGCAGGCGGGTCAGCGTCTGGCGGGCGTTCAGGTATGAGCGTCGCCGGGCCAGGTCCGGCGAGGTCAGGAGCACCTGCGCGGGCACCACCCCGTGCGGCGAGAAGAGCTCGCTGTAGCGCTGGAACAGGACCCCCTGACCGACGGCCGACGCGGCCTGCATGTCGGCCAGGGCGGACGGGCGGGCGGGAAGGCCCAGGCGGCCGACCCCGCAGGCGACGGCACCGCTGGACACCAGGACCGGCCGGTGGCCCTGGCGGCGGACCCGGACCAGGTCGCGCACGCGGGCCTCGAGCACCTCGTCGCGCAGCGAGCCGTCTGGCGCCACCAGGGTGGACGAGCCGAGCTTGATGACGATGATGCTCACGGGCGCTCGTCCGGCGGACCCGCGTCGGCGTGCCCCGGGTGGGCACGCGCCGCGTGCGTCAGCGCCACGAGACGGCGGCGCAGGTCGTCCACCCCGGCCCCGCTGGGGCTGTCGACGACCATCTCGGCCCCCGGTGGCACCGTGTCGATCATGTCGCCGTGGGTCGCCACCACGAGCTCGGCGGCCCGCGCCGGCAGGAAGGGGGCGATGCCGGCCCGGACCGCCGCCAGGGCCGCCGCGAAGGGCTCGTCATCGTCGGCCTGCACGCACGCCACGACCACCGCGGCACGCTCGAGCTGGTCCAGGTGGTGATCGTCGCGCGGCTCGCCGTCGGCCGCCAGGCCGGGCAGGTCGGCCACCAGCAGCAACTCGCCGTCCTCGTCCTCCAGCGGCCCCAGGGCCGGCTCGCGCGTGGACTGCGGGTACGGCGCCACGGTGGCGGCGGCGCCGGTGAGGGCCACCAGCAGCGCACTCTTGCCGGCGTTCGGCAGCCCGACAAGGGCGATGTCCACCGCCAGGCGGAACTCGAGGACCACCCAGGCCGCCTCGCCGTCGGTACCGGCGGTCGCGGTGCGGGGGGTCCGGTTGGTGGACGACGCGAAGGCCTTGTTGCCCACCCCCCCATCGCCGCCACGCACCACGGACACGCGGTCGCCGGGCGCCACCAGGTGGGCGATGGCGTATCCGTCGCGCATGACGCGCGTTCCCGGCGGGACGGACACCTCGAGGTCCTCACCGGAGCGCCCGTGGCGCAGGCGGCCCTCACCGTGGGCGCCGTGCGTGGCCCTGTGGTGGACGGCATGGCGGAAGCGCGAGAGGTCGGTCACCTGCTCGTCGGCGACCAGCACGACCGCGCCGCCGCGCCCGCCGTTGCCCCCGTCGGGCCCCCCCCGGGGGATCCTGGGCTCACGCCGGAAGGACAGGGACCCGTTGCCCCCGCGCCCCCCCTCCACGTGGATCTGCGCGCGGTCGGTGAAGGCCATCAGTCGAGACCCCCCACCGTCCGCCGGCGGCGCCCCGCGGCCATGGCGGCCACCGGGCGCGCGCGGCTAGACGCCGGCGGGCTCCTCGGCGTGCACGAAGATGCGACGGCCCTTGCGGCCCTTGGTGAACTCCACGCGGCCCGAGACCGTGGCGAAGATCGTGTGATCACGGCCCAGACCGGTGCCGTCGCCCGGACGGAAGCGGGTGCCGCGCTGGCGCACGATGATGGAGCCGGCGGGGACGACCTGTCCCGAGAACACCTTGACCCCGAGCATCTTCGGCTTGGAGTCACGACCGTTGCGGCTTGAGCCGCCACCCTTCTTGTGTGCCATGGAGCGCTACCTGTCCTTGTGCGGCGTCAGGCCGAGATCGACTGGATGCGGACGCGCGACAACCGCGAGCGGTGGCCACGGCGCTTGCGCGAGTTGCGCTTGGGCTTGTAGGTGAAGACGAGGATCTTCTTGCCCAGGACGTGCTCCTCCACCGAGGCGGTCACCGCACCCCCGTGGGCGATGTCGCCGCCCGCGGTGCCGGTGGCCAGAACCTGCGGGGTGAAGGTCGCCCCCTCCTCGTGCTGGAGGCGATCGACGAGCAGGTGCTCGCCCTCACGAACTCGGTACTGCTTGCCCCCCAGGGCGATCACGGCGTAATCGGGCACGGTTCCAGTCCTGACGATGATGAGCGACGCGGGATTGTAGCGGTCGGGCGCGGTCGGCGCTACGCCTCGGCGGCCGCGGAGCGGCTGCGCGAGGTCGCGCGACGACGCGACCGCGGTCGCGGGGACCCGGGCGCGGGCTCCCCGCCCTCGCCTTCGGCGGGGGCCTCGGCGGCCGGCGGCTCCTCCGGGGCCGGGGCCGCGGGGGCCGGCTCGGCGGACTCGGGCGCACCCTCGCGCCGGCGCTTCACGCGCTTGCCCCCGGCCGGCGCGGCCTCCGGGGCCGGCGCCGGCGCGGACGATGCCGGGGCGGACGGCCCGGAGGGGGCGGACGTCGCCCCGGAGCCCTGCCCGACCCGGACGCCGTCGCGGGGCAGGCCGCCGTCGCGCTCCAGCCGGATGCGGACCCCCAGATCCGCCTCGAGGTCCTGGAGGCGTGCACCGTCCTCCTCGCCCAGGAGGGCGGCGACGTGCGGATGCACCGTGACCCTCACCTCGGCGTCGCCGCGACCGCGCAGCTTCTTGCGCAGCCCGCGCTCCACCGTGATGGCATTGGTCTCGTCGCTCACGACGAAGCCGAGACCGCCGTCGCAGTCCTGACAGGCGTGTGTCATGACCTCCCGGGGCCCGTCGGAGATGTTCTGACGGGTCATCTCCACGAGGCCGAGGGCCGAGATCTCGCCCACGAAGGTGCGCGTGCGATCACGGGACAGCTCGGCGTCGAGGATGTCCTTCACCGCGCGGCGGTTGTCGGCGTCGTCCATGTCGATGAAGTCGATGAGGACGATGCCGCCGATGTCGCGCAGGCGGAGCTGGCGGACCACCTCGACGGCCGCCTCGAGGTTGGTCTTCGTGACCGTGTCCTCGAGCCTGTTGCCGCCCTTGCCCACGTTGCGGCCGCTGTTGACGTCGATGACCGTCATGGCCTCTGTGTCGTCGATGATCAGGTAGCCGCCGCCGGGCAGGGGTGCCCGGCGGTCGAGCGTCGAGCGGATGGCCGCCTCCACGCCGTAGTGCTCCATCATCGGCTGCTCGTCGTCGTAGTACCGCACGCGGTCGGCCATCTCGGGCGAGGTGCGACGCAGGAAGCCGGTGATCCGCTGGAACTGGCTCTCGTCGTCGACGATCACCTCGTCGACGTCCACGTTCAGCAGGTCGCGGATGACCCGCAGCGAGACGTCCGCCTCCGAGTACAGCAGGGTCGGCGCCTTGGCGGCGGCGGCCCGCTCCTGGAGCGCCTTCCACAGCAGCTTGAGGTTGGCCAGGTCGCGGGCGAGATCCCGGGCCGAGACGCCCGTTGCGGCGGTGCGGACGATCAGCCCGCCCTCCTCCAGCGGCAGCGCCCCGCAGATGGCGCGCAGCCGCACCCGCTCGTCGTCGGACAGGCGCTTGCTGACGCCGATGCCGTCGCCGTACGGCACGTAGACCACGAAACGGCCGGCCAGCGACAGCTGCATCGTGAGGCGCGATCCCTTGGTCCCCATCGGGTCCTTGGTGGCCTGCACCATCACCTCGTCGTTGCGCGACAGCAGATCGGCGATCTGCCGCTTGCGCTTGGGGACCCCCTGGGCCACCACCTCGTCCACGTGCAGGAACCCGCTCTTCGGGAGCCCGACATCGACGAAAGAGGCCTCCATGCCGGCGAGGACGTTCTCCACGCGGCCCTTCCAGACGTGGCCCACCACGGAGCGCCGACCGCGGCGCTCGATGTAGCACTCGGCGGTGCGCCCGTCCTCGAGGATGGCCACCCGGGTCTCCGCGCGGTCGACGGCGACCAGTATCTGCTTCTTCAGTGCGACTCCTTATGTGCGCCGTCCCCGCCGCGTCCCACGCGCGCGAGGAGGCGATCGATCTGTGGGCGCACCCGGTCGAGGGGGCCCGCATCGATGGGATCGTGCCCCGCCGCCAGCCTCTTCAGGGCGACGGTGCCCATGGCGCGGGTGGCCCCGTAGGCCACCCCGCCGCCGGCGGCCCACCCGGCCACCGGCACGAACTTGACGGCCGTCCGGCCGATGGCGCGCCAGCCGAAGCCGGACCCGGCCACGGCGAGCGCCTCGAGAGCGCGCTCCATCCCGCGCGGCCGGTCGTGCGCGGCGGCCAGGTGGGCCACCATGCGGACCTGGATCACCGCGAGGGCCGGCAGGTCCGCCCCGCCGATCGGCAGCGCGCCCACGAGGCCGGCGCGGCGCGACGCGTCCTCGACCAGTCGCGCACCGATCGCCGGGCGGAGGGCCGGTGTGCGGCGCGCCACGCCGACCGCATCGTCGGCGAGGACCCCGGCCACGGCGTCCAGCACCATCTCCAGGCCCTCGTCGTCGAGCGCCGCGACGTGCACCAGATCGGAGAGCTCCAGACCGTGCCCCAGCGTCAGCGCCTCCTCGAGAGCGTCCCGATGAGCCTCGTCGCCCACCAGGACGGCCAGGACACCCCGCTCTCGCGCGCGCCGGGCGGCCAGGATCGCCGCATGCGCGCCCGCCTGGGCGGCGTCGGCCGGGATCGCCACCGTCAGGGTGGCCTCCTGGGGCGTGCCGCCGGGAGCCCCCATGGCACCCGCCAGCACCTCGCGGAGGGGGCCCTCGCCGAGCAGCGCGATGTCGCCCCCGGCCGGCGCTCCCTGATCGCCCTCCTGCGCCAGGGAGAACAGGGGCCCGGCGAGCCGGGCGCCCTTCACCGCGGGCTTCAGAGCGCGCTTCACGAGTCCCATACCTCAGCCTCCGCCGGTTGCGCGACGACGGTGGATGCCGAGCAGGAGACCCACGGCGATGAAGGTGGCCAGGGTGTGGCTGCCGCCGTAGCTCATGAACGGCAGCGGAAGACCCGTGATGGGCATCATCCCGACCGTCATGCCGATGTTCACGAAAACGACGAACGCGAGCATGCCCACGATCGTCCCGGCCACGATCATGTCCGCCTGGCTGGAGGCGCGGGTCGTCACGCGCAGGCCGCGCCACAGGATGAGCGCGAACAGGCCGATGATCAGCGCGCCGCCCACGAAGCCGAACATCTCGCCGGCCACCGCGAAGATGAAGTCGTTGTGGTACTCGGGCAGGAAGCTGTTGGTGGTCTGGGTCGCCCCGTCCACGCCCTTGCCCACGGGGCCGCCCGAGCCGATGGCGATCTTGCTCTGGTCCAACTGGTAGCCGGCGGCGTTGGTGTCGCGCTCGGCGCCCACGAAGGCCGTGAGACGTTCGGTCTGGTGCGGTTGGAGCACCTGCACCCCCGCCGTGGGGAGTATCCAGAGGACGCTCAGGATGAGCACCGCCATGACCGACCCGAACACGGCGAAGTGGGTCCACGGCACGCCGACCAGGAACAGGACCGACATCAGGATCGCCCCGTAGACCATCGTCATGCCGAGGTCGGGCTGCACGAAGACCGCGGCCGTCGGGAAGGCCACGACCCCGGTCAGCAGGAGCGTGAACCGCCAGGTGCCGATGTCCTGCGCGCGCTCGAGCGCCAGGCCGACCAGGATCACGATCAGAGCGATGCGCCCGAACTCGGACGGCTGGAGGGAGAACGGCCCGATGGTGAACCAGGAGCGCGCCCCGCGGGTGACCTCGCCGATGGAGTACACCACCACCAGGGCCGCCATCAGGGCGCCCAGCATCGGCCACGTCCAGCGCACCACCCGGTCCAGGTTGACGCGACTGGCCAGGACCATCATCACAACGCCCACGGCCACGAACAGGATCTGGCGGTCCAGGAAGAAGCGCGGATCGCCGGCGACCTCGCCCTCGGTGGCGGTCCCGATGATCAGCAGCCCGATGGCGGTGAGCATCAGGGCGGCGCCCACGAGGATCCAGTCGACCCTCAGCGCCGCCGCGCGGACGCGGTCTCCGACCTGGACGGGGCGCTGCCGGGATGGTGCGACCGTGGCCATCAGTCGCGCATCCTAGATACCCGGCTCGGCCTGCGACGCGGAGCCGCAGTCCTCGGGATCCACGTCCAGCGCGATGGTCATCGTCTCGCAGGCCACCGGGGCGGCGGCGTTGGAGCCCGTGCCGGCGTTCTCGACCACCACGGCGATGGCATAGCGCGGGTCGTCCGCCGGGCCGTAGCCCGCGAACCACGAGTGGTCGGGGGTGAAGCCGCCGCCCTCGGCCGGCTGCCCGGTCTCGGCGGTGCCGGTCTTGCCGGCCACCTTGGAACCCTCGGGGAGAGCGCCGAACACCGACGTCGAGGTCCCCTCGGACCCGTTGGACGCGAGGAACACGCCCTCGCGGATGGCCGTCAGCCACTCGTCGGCGAGATCGGAATCGCGGGCGGTCGCGCCCTCGGCGACGCTCCTCACCGCTCGGCCGTTGGGCTCGAGCACGGTGCCGCCGATGGTCGGGCTGTTCAGCGTGCCGCCGTTGGCGATGGCCGCATACGACTGGGCGAGCTGTAGCGGGGTGGCCTGGAAGTACCCCTGCCCCACGGTCAACTGGATGGTGTCGCCGGGGCGCCACTCGCGGTCGAACGGATCGAAGTCCGGTCCTGCGAAGCGGCGCTTCTTCCAGGTCGGGTCGGGCACCAGGCCGGCGCTCTCGGAGGGCAGGTCGATCCCGGTGGGCGAACCGAAGCCGAAGCGCCGCGCCTCGTCCTGGAGCGGGGAGTCGTCGCGACGGAAGAAGTTGTCGCCGATCTGGTAGAAGAACGTGTCGCTGGAGACCTCGATGGCCTTCGACACGTTCACCGAGCCGTGCTGCTCGAAGCGGAAGTTCTGGAAGGTCTGATCGTAAAGCTCGACCGTGGCCGAGGACTCCAGCGTGGAGCCGGGGCTGATGAACCCGGTGCGCAGGCCGGCCACCGCCGTGACGTGCTTGAAGGTCGAGCCCACCGGATAGACGCCCTGGGTGACCCGGTTGAACACGGGCTGGCGGGGGTTGGTGTACAGCCGCTCGATGGCGCGGGGACGCCGTTCGACGAAGATGGCCGGGTCGAAGGTCGGGTACGAGGCGCTGGCCACCACCTGGCCGGTGCGCACGTCCAGCACCACGCCGGCGCCCCGGCCGGAGCCGAGGCGCTCCGAACGTCGCGCGAGCGAGGCCTCGAGCGCGGCCTGGATGTCGATGTGGATCGAAGTCTGGATGTCGTTGCCCTGCCGGGGCAGCTCGGTGGACACCGGGGGCTGCGCCCTCGGCTCGCCCGACGCCTCCACCTCGTACACGCTGCGGCCGGGGACCCCGCGCAGCAGGCTCTCGTACTGCTCCTCCAGGCCACCGATCCCGATGACCTCGTTGCCGGTGTAGCCGTCGCGGCGGTACTCGCGCAGGTCGTCCTGGCCGATCTTGCCGGTGGTGCCGAGGATGTGGGCCGCGAGGCGGCCCTGGGGGTAGGTGCGCACCCAGGTGTTCTCCAGCGAGACGCCGCGGTAGTCGCGCCAGCGCTCGGACATGTACCGCACAACCGGCGGCGGCACGTTCTCGAGCAGGACGGCGGTGGGCTGGCCCTGGTTCTCCGCAGTCTCCATGGTCTCGATCAGGTCCGCCGGGGTGACCCGCTCGCCGTCGATCTCACCGAGCCGGCGCGCCAGGCGGGTGAGGACCCGCTCGCGCTGGGCCCCGCGCAGCTCGCTGGGCGCGGCCACGATGTTCTTGCCGGGGGTGTTGCCCACCAGCACCCGGCCGTCCTCGGCCAGGATGTTGCCCCGCGGGGCCTCCACCACGACCTCGCGCAGGAAGTTCCCCTGGGCGCGCGCCGAGTAGTCCTCGCCGCTGATGATCTGCAGGAACCACAGCCGCACCAGCAGCAGCCCGAGCATGGCGACGATGATGCCGCCGAGGGTGGCGATGCGCACCGCCGCGCGCGGCGTGAGGCTCGGCGCCCAGCTGCCGCCGCGCGGTCCGCGGCCCAGGCCCCGCGGGGGGCGGTCGAGCCGGCTCATCGCGCCAGCCCCGCCGGCTCGACGTTCTGCGGAGCGCCCAGCAGACGGCGGCCGATCAGCAGGACCGGCGGCGAGAGCAGGGCAGTGAGGACGAGGGTCGGGAAGAGCACCTGGGCCACGAAATCAGATGGGGGGATGCTGTCGCCCAGCATCAGCCGGACGGCCATGTAGCCGAACTGCACGAACAGCGCGGCGACCACGGACAGCGCGAGGGGTGCGCTGAGGCTCGCCCCCTCCTCGCGCTCACAGTAGCGCCCGCACCAGGCGCCCACGATGAGGTACAGGAGCGCCAGAACACCCAGCGTGCTGACGGGCGAGGCGAGCTCCACCAGGAGGCCCGCGCCGAAGCCCCCGACCGCCCCCACGAGGGTCCCGCGCAGCACAGCCGCCACCACGACGATGGGCGCCATGATGTCGGGGATGCCGTCCGCGATGTTGACGTACGGCAGGACGCTCACCTGCACCAGCACGCCGACGACGATCATGGCCGCCACCCAGCCGAGCCCCACCCCGGCCACGGGGCGCCGCGACGAGCGCATGGCGCGCGGCGCGATACCGCCGGCGGAGGTCCCTCCGGGCTGGGTGCTCACCCCTCGGCCCTGCGCAACGCCTCTGGGCTCTCGGGGGTCAGGACGGTCACATAGGCCAGCTCGCTGAACTCCACGAACGGGGTCACCTGGACGGTGGCCTGCGCGTCGGCCTCGCGGGCGCCGAAGTTGGTCACCACGCCGACGGGCAGGCCCCGCGGATAGATGGAGGGCAGGCCGCCGCCGCGGGCGACGAAGCCCGAGGTGAGCACCAGTTGACCGTCGGCCAGTCGCGCCTCGCGCGGGATCATGCTCAGGCGCAACTGGCCCGGCGTGATGGCCTGGATCAGCCCGGGGTAGTTGCCCCCGGCCTCGGGCACGAACGCGCCAACCTCGGTGTTGCCGTCGGTGATGAAGGCGATGTCGGCCGAACGGGCCCGGACCGAGGTGACCACCCCCACCAACTGCATGCCGCGCTCCGAGCCGGCCACGACGGGCGAGTTGCGCACGACCCCGTCGCCGCTCCCCTTGTTGATGCGGGCCAGGCGGTCCCAGGCGGTCACCGAGCGGGCGAACAGCGCCGCGTTCACCTTGCCGTACCCGTCGACCTCGTTGCCGACTCCCATCAGGCGCTGGAGGGCCCGCAGCTCGGCGTCGCGAGCGATGTTGTCGGCCGCGGCGGCGCGCAGGATCTCGTTCTCGCGCTCGAGGCGCGCGGCCCGGTCGCGCGCGTCGCGCAGGCCCGCCACGTAGTTCCACCCGTTGCGGAAGGGCTCGACGGCCTTGCCCGCGATCTCCTGCACGGGCGCCATCACGCCGGCGGTGGAGCTCTGGACCGAATGGAGCGGGCCGGCGCCGTCCTCGCGGAAGTAGCCGGTCATGAGGCCGAGACAGGCCACCACCAGGGAGGCGATGACCGCACGGCGCACGTTGGCGCGTCGTCGCTGGACGCCGGAGCCGGAGGTGCTCATCGTGCGCACCCCCGTCCGGTTGCCGGACGCCCGCTCAGTAGCGCCGCCTCGGTCGCCCGTTCGAGGACGCCTTCTGCATCACTTCGAACTCCTCCAGGGAGCGTCCCGAGCCGACCGCCACGCACGTGAGGGGCGACTCGGCCACGTGGATGGGCATCTCGGTCTCGCGACGCAGCCGCTCGTCCAGGCCCTGCAGGAGCGAGCCGCCGCCGGCCAGCATGATCCCGCGGTCCATGATGTCGGACGCCAGCTCGGGCGGGGTCTTGTCCAGGGTGCTCTTGACGGCGTCGACGATCTGGACCAGCGGCTCCTCGAGGGCGTCGCGAACATCCTCGGACGACAGCACGACTGTCTTGGGCAGGCCGGTGATCATGTCGCGCCCGCGGATCTCGGCCTGGACCTCCTCGCGCAGCGGGTAGGCCGAGCCGATCTCCAGCTTGACCTCCTCGGCGGTCTGGCTGCCGATCATCAGTTTGTGCTCGCGTTTGACGTAGGCGATGATCGCCTCGTCCAGCTCGTCCCCGCCGACGCGGATGGACTGGGCCACCACGATGCCGCCCAGGGAGATCACCGCCACCTCGGTGGTGCCGCCGCCGATGTCGACCACCATGTTCCCGGTGGGCTCGGCCACGGGAAGGCCGGCGCCGATGGCGGCGGCCATGGGCTCCTCGATGAGGAAGGCGCTGCGCGCGCCGGCGGACAGCGTGGCCTCCTCCACGGCGCGCTTCTCCACGCCGGTGACCCCCGATGGCACGCAGACCACCACGCGCGGATGCGCCCAGCGGTTCTGGTGCACCTTCTGGATGAAGTGGCGCAGCATCTGCTCGGTGACGTCGAAGTCGGCGATCACCCCGTCCTTCAGCGGCCGGATGGCGCTGATGTTGCCGGGGGTCCGGCCGAGCATGCGCTTGGCCTCGATGCCGACGGCGTGCACCTCGCCCGTCCGCTGGTCGATGGCGACCACCGACGGCTCGGACAGCACGATGCCGCGTCCGCGGACATAGACGAGCGTATTCGCCGTGCCGAGGTCGACGGCCATGTCGCGTCCGCCGAACCCGGTCAGGTAGCTCCAGAACCCGATCGGTGCCTCCCGTCGCGTGGGTGTGCCGCAACCGGCCCCCGCGCATCCTACGTCTGTGCACGGACGTCCGCGCCGGCACGCGGGTCGCCCCGGCATCGCCCACGGTAGCGAGCCCGGGCCCATAGCGCCAGCGCCTCCGCGCGGGCGCAAGCGACGTTGCCGGGTCCGCTACCGTTCTGGGGATGGGCACACCCCTGTTCGCCGACGACAACAGCGCATATCGGCGCGCCGCCCGCCGGGCCGAGAAGGAAGAGCAGGCCCGGGCGCGCCGGCGCGACGAGATCATGGAGACGCTGCGCCGCCTCAAGGAGGAGGCCGACGACGCCTCCCTCCAGGACGAGCGCGAGCGCGCCCGCCGGCACGCCGACCTCATGGACCGCTACCCACCCCTCTACTAGATGGGCGGAGCCGGCCCGAGGAAGCAGTACGACGGCCGAAGGCCGGCGCGAAAAGGCAGTACGATGGCCGAAGGCCGGCGCGAAAAGCAGTACGCCGGCCGAAGGCCGGCGCGCAGTACCCCTACCGGCCCACGAGCCGAACCGGCACCCACCGGATGATCGGCCGAAGGCCGACTCTCATCCGGTCGACCGACAGAGGTCGACCCAGCCGGCCAGTCCCGGCGAAGCGGAGCGAGCCGGTGCCGGCGACCGCATCGGGCCCCGGCCAGGGGCCCGATGGCACCCCGTAGCGCCGAAAGAGCGCGCAGGGGTGCTGTCGCTCATGCGAAGGGCGCCATCCCGAGGTCGCGCAGCGCGCTGACCAGCGCCGGCAGGGGCAGGCCCACCACCGAGCTCGGGTCGCCGTCGATCCGCTCCACCAGGGCGCCGCCGGCGCCCTGCACGGCGTAGGAGCCGGCCCGCCCGGACCACTCCCCGGTTCCCAGGTACCACTCGATCAGGGCGGGCTCGTGCGCCCGCATGTGCACCGCGGTGCTGACCAGCGCCTCCCGCGCGCCGGCCGGGCCCCGCACCACCAGTGCGCTCACCACCTCGTGCGCGCGGCCGGCGAGGGATGTCATCATCTCCCGGGCCTGCGCCTCGTCGCCGGCCTTGCCGAGCGCGCGGCCGTCCAGGACGACCTCGGTGTCGCAGGCGACCACCACCTCGCCGGGCTCCAGGTGGCGCCGGCCGGCCACCTCGGCCGCCTTGGCGCGGGCGTTGGCCATGGGGTCGGCACCCTCCTCCACCTCGGGCATGTCGATGGTGTAGGCCACGCCGAGGGTGCCGACGAGCGCCCACCTCTGCGGCGAGGCGGACGCGAGGATGATCACCGGCGCGCCCGGGTCAGGCGTCGAGCGCGGGGAAGTGCAGCGCGAGCTCGCGCGCCGCGGAGCCCGGGGCGTCGGAGCCGTGGATCACGTTCTGGCCGACGTCGAGGGCGAAGTCGCCCCGGATGGTCCCCGGTGCGGCGTTCTTGGGGTCGGTGGCACCCATCATGGTGCGCAGCACCGGAATGGCGCCGTCACCCTCCACCACCATGAGCACCACGGGCGCGGACACGATGAACTCCACCAGCTCGCCGAAGAACGGCCGCTCGCGGTGCTCCGCGTAGTGCTCCTCGGCCACGGAGCGCGCCATGACCTCCTTGCGGAGGGCCACGATGTGCAGGCCGCGCCGCTCGATGCGGCCGATGATCTCCCCTGTCAGACCCGCGGCCACGCCGTCGGGCTTCACCATCACGAACGAGCGCTCAGTCATATGCATCCTGGTCTTGTCGGGTGCGCCAGCCGCGCAGGCGCCGGCCGGTCTCGCCGGTGCGGCCGGCTCCGTCTTCGGCCACCGGCGCGCCCTCGACGGCCCGCTCGGCAACGCCGGCGCGGGATCGCAGGCGGAACTCCAGCTCGGTGAGGCGGGCGTCCAGGTCCTTCACGTCATCCTGGATCGCCACGCCCGCCTGGCGCAGCGCGCGCTTGGTGGCCACCGCGTCGCCGCCGCCCGTGATCCCCTCGCGCGCCAGCAGCTTGCCGACCATCGCCTGCCCCTCGGTGTCCCCCGTCTCGGCCAGACGCTGCTCGAGCGCGATGAGCTCGAGCTCGCGCTCGCGCACATCGTCCAGGTACTCGGGCGGGCGGACGATGAGGTAGACGATCGACCCGAGATACGGGAGCACCACCGACAGCGCCACGCATGCGGCCACGAGGCCCGGGTTCTCGATACGTCGCCGGGCATCCTGGAAGGTCCAGAAGATCAGCGCCAGCCAGAAGGTGACCGCGAAGGCCTGGAGCAGCAGGACGGTGAGGTCCCAGGCTCCGGATTCGAAGAACCCGGAGATGCTCTCGAACGGATCGCTGTTGGTCGTCTCGTCCACGCCTCACCCGGGATCGGATCGCTGGGACCGGGCGGGGCCCGGCAAACGCGCGCGAGTGTATCAGGGCCCCCGCCCGCCCTCGGTCCCCGGATCCCGCTCCGGCAGCGTGGAACGACCGTTTCAGAGCCCCGCTGCGAGGCCGGCGCGCAGGTCGCCGAGCAGATACAGGGAGCCCGCGACCACCACCACTCCGCGCGCGCCGGCGAGCTCCCGGGCCCGCGCGAGCGCGGCTTCGGGGTGCGGCGCGGTGTGGGCGACGCCGCCCGCGGCGGTCACGGCGGCCGCCACGTCCCCGGCCGCACGCGCCCTCGGATGGTGCGATCCGGTGGCCACCACGGCGTCCAGGTGGGGCACCAGGGCCGCGCACATGGCCTCCACGTCCTTGTCGCCCAGCACCGACATCACGCCCACCAGGGGACGGGCACTGCCGACCATGGCGGGCAACGCCTCCACGAGAGCCTCGGCCCCTGCCGGGTTGTGGGCGCCGTCCAGCAGCACGGGAGGCGCACCCGGGAACCACTCCAGCCGGCCCGGCATGCGCACCGCGGCCACGGCCTCGGGCAGGCCCGGGCGGCCCAGGATCCCGGGGTCCACCAGGGCGGCGCCGGCGACGGCCACCGCGAGGTTGTCGCGCTGCACCCGCCCGGCGAGCCCCAGCGGCAGCGGCGCGCCGGCACCGAGCGGGGTCTCGATCACGACGCCGCCGGCCTCGGCCCGCACGGTGACCTGGTGCCCCACCCACCAGGGCCGCAGGCCGCGCGCGGCGCACTCGGCGGCCACGGCCTCGGCGCCCGCCGTTCCCGAGCGCCCCACCACCAGCCGGTCGTGGCCGTCCGGGCACACCGCCAGCTTCTCACCGGCGATGGCTCGCTCGCTGTCCCCGAGCAGGGCGGTGTGATCGAGGGCGACGTTGGTCAGAGCCACCGCGGCGCCGGGGGCCAGCACGTTGGTGGCGTCGTGCCGGCCGCCCAGCCCGGCCTCGATGACCCAGGCATCCACCCCCTCGGACCGCAGGGCGACGAAGGCCGCGGCGGTGAGGGCCTCGAACTGGGTGACGGGCTCGCCCAGGGACTCCTCCACCTCCCGCGATGCGGTCCGCACCGCGGCGACCGCCGTCGCGAAGGTCTCCTCACCCACGGGCTCGCCCCCCACCTGGACGCGCTCGCGCCAGGTGGTGATGTGCGGAGACAGGTACGCGCCGGCCCGGCGCCCGCCGGCCCCCAGCAGCGCGGCCGCCAGACGGGTGGTGGACGACTTGCCGTTGGTGCCGACCACATGCAACGCCGGCACCCCGCGCTCGGGGTGGCCCAGGCGATCGAGGAGGGCGTGCATCCGCTCCAGCCCGAAGCGCATCCCAAGGATGTCGAGCCCGGCGATCCACCGCTCGGCAGCGGACATCGTGGCGGCGGAGATCAGGCCAGGGCGTCGAGCTGGGCGCGCAGGGCCGCCGCCTCGGCGCCGTAGCGCTCGACCTTGCGCCGCTCGGCGTCCACCAGGTCGGCCGGCGCTCGGGTGACGAAGCGCTCGTTGTCCAGCTTGCCCCGGGCCCGCTGCAGTTCCGCCTCGGCGGTTTCGAGCTCCTCGGCCACCCGGCGGCGCTCGGCCTCGGGATCGGCGGCGCCCTCGGCCGCGCCGACGGCGATCGAGCCCTCGGCCAGCAGGACGCTCGTCAGGCCGGCCACGCGCTCGGCCGGGGCCGGCTCGACGGGGTCGAGGGCGGCCACCGCCGGCGCCGGCGGTGGGTCCATCACCAGCGCGGCCCGGGGCGGGAGGTTGCGCTTGTGGCGGTAGGTCCGCAGACCCGTCACGACCTCGCGCACCGCGTCGATCTCCGCCTCGGCGGCCTCGTCCACCGGCCCCGGGGCCGCGGGCGGAGGATGGGAGGCCATCAGCCCCTCGGCGCCGGGCATGCGCGCCCAGCACTCCTCGGTGATGAACGGGATCAGCGGGTGCGCCAGTGCCAGCAGTTGCTCCAGCGCATGCCCGGCCACCTCGGCCGATGCCTCGCCGGCCTTCAGCAGCTCGAGGTACCAGTCGCAGAAGTCGTCGAAGACCAGGTGGTAGACCCCGTCGGCCAGCGCGCTCAGCTGGAAGCCCTCGCGCAGCTCGTCGGCCTCGGCCACCGTGCGCGCGATCCGCGAGAAGATCCAGCGGTCGGCCACCGTGGCCGGCGCCGGCGGGGCGTCGTGGCCCACGCGGCCGTCGCGGTCGGCCACCAGGCGCGTGGCGTTCCACAGCTTGGTGACCAGCTGGCGACCCTGGTCGATGCGGTCCTGGCTGAAGCGGACGTCCTGGGTGCTGGACATCATCAGCAGGCCGAAGCGCACCGCGTCGGCCCCGTTGGCCTCGATCAGCTCCACCGGGTCGACGCCGGTCCCCAGGGACTTGCTCATCCGCCGGCCGTCGGGCGCCTGCACCACCGAGTGGATGTAGACATCGCGGAAGGGGACCTCGCCCATGTACTCGATGCCCATCATCACCATCCGGGCGACCCAGAGGAAGATGATGTCCCGGGCGGTCGAGAGCACGGCCGTCGGGTAGAACCGTTCCAGCTCCGGCGTCTGCTCCGGCCAGCCCAGCGTGGCGAACGGCCACAGCGCCGAGCTGAACCAGGTGTCGAGCACGTCCTCGTCGCGGGTCCAGCCCTCGCCCTCGGGGGCCTCCAGGCCGACGTGGATCTCGTCGCCGCGGTACCACACCGGAAGCTGATGGCCCCACCAGAGCTGCCGCGAGACGCACCAGGGCCGGATCTCCTCCATCCAACGCAGGTAGACCTCGCCCCACTTGGACGGCGTGAAGCGCACGGTGCCCTGGCGCACGGCCTCGATGGCGGGGGCCGCCAGCGCGGTCATGTCGCAGAACCACTGCAGCGAGATGAGCGGCTCCACCCGGGCGCCCGAGCGGTGCGAGAAGGGCACCGTATGGCTGTACTCGCGACGCTCGCGCACAAGCCCCTGGGCGCTCAGGTCGTCCACCACACGTGCCGAGCACTCGTCCGGGGTGAGCCCCGCGTAGCGATCGCCGGCCTCGGCGGTCATGCGCCCGTCCTCGCCGATGACCCCGACCGCGGGCAGCCCGTGACGGCGGGCGATCTCGAAGTCGTCGGGGGAGTGCGCCGGCGTCACCTTCAGGGCACCGGTGCCGAACTCCGGCTGCACGTGCTCGTCGCCCACCACCGGGATCTCGCGGCCCACCAGCGGCAGGGTGCAGGTGCGCCCGATCAGGTGCGCGTAACGCTCGTCGCCCGGGTTCACCGCCACGGCCGTGTCGCCCAGCATGGTCTCGGGGCGCACCGTGGCCACCACGATCTCGCCCGAGCCGTCGCTGAGGGGGTAGGCGATCGACACCATCTCATCGGTGACCTCGCGGTCCTCCACCTCGAGGTCGGAGATGGCCGATCCGAGGCCCGGATCCCAGTTGACCATGTAGTGGTCGCGGTAGATGTAGCCCTTGGCGTGCAGGTCGACGAACACGCGCATCACGGCCGCGGCGTAGCCGTCGTCCATGGTGAAGCGCTCGCGCCCGTAGTCCAGGGTGCAGCCCAGACGGCGGAGCTGGCCGATGATGCGGCCCCCGTACTCCTCGCGCCAGTCCCACACGCGGTTCAGGAACTCCTGGCGCCCCAGATCGGCGCGCCGGACCCCGGCCTTGGCCAGGTCCTTCTCAACGACGGCCTGGGTGGCGATGCCGGCGTGGTCGGTACCGCAGATCCACATCGTCTCGTCGCCGGCCATCCGCCGGGTGCGGATGAGCAGGTCCTGGATCGTGTTGTTCAGGGCGTGACCCATGTGGAGCACGCCGGTGACGTTCGGGGGCGGGATGGCGATGGTGTACGCCGGGCCCGGCCGGGAGGGGTCGGCGGCGCCGATCCCCGCCTGCGCCCAGGCCTCGGTCCAGCGCTCCTCCACCTCCCCCACGACCAGCCGCTCGGGCGCGCGCTCGGCGGCCCCGCTCACGCCGACTCGCCGCCCGCCGCGTCCAGGCGGTCGCGCGCCTCGGTGACCAGGGTCGGCGGCAGCCCCTTGTCGATGGTCTCGCGGGTGACGACGCACTTGCGCACGTCATCGCGCGAGGGCAGTTCGAACATCGTGTCCATGAGTGCGGCCTCCATGATGGACCGCAGGCCGCGGGCGCCGGTCTCGCGCTCCAGCGCAAGGCCGGCGATGGCCGTCAGCGAGTCGTCGCTGAACACCAGCTCGACCTCGTCGAACGTGAAGAAGCGCTTGTACTGGCGAACCAGGGCGTTGCGCGGCTCGGTCAGGATGGTCACCAGGTCGTCGCGCGACAGCTGGTGGACCGCCGAGATGACCGGCAGACGGCCGATGAACTCCGGGATGAGCCCGTAGTTCATGAGGTCCTCGGGGAGCACCTGGCTGAAGCTCGCGTGCGGGTCGTGGTCATGCTTGCTCTTGACCTCGGACGCGAAGCCCACGCCCTTGTGACCCACGCGGCGCTCGATGATCCGCTCGAGGTTGGCGAACGCGCCGCCGCAGATGAACAGCACGTTGGTGGTGTCGATGGTGAGGAACTCCTGGTGGGGGTGCTTGCGCCCCCCCTGCGGCGGCACCGAGGCCACCGTGCCCTCCAGGATCTTCAGCAGGGCCTGCTGGACGCCCTCGCCCGAGACATCGCGGGTGATGGACGGGTTGTCCGCCTTGCGGGCGATCTTGTCGACCTCGTCGATGTAGACGATCCCGGTCTCGGCCTTCTTCACGTCGAAGTCGGCGGCCTGGATCAGCTTCAGCAGGATGTTCTCGACGTCCTCGCCCACATAGCCGGCCTCGGTGAGGGCCGTGGCGTCGGCGATGGCGAACGGGACATCGAGGATCCGTGCCAGCGTCTGGGCCAGCAGCGTCTTGCCGCAGCCGGTGGGCCCCAGGAGCAGGATGTTGCTCTTCTGGAGCTCGATCTCCGCGTCGCCGTCGGACATCATCTGGACGCGCTTGTAGTGGTTGTAGACAGCCACCGCGAGGGTGCGCTTGGCCTCCTCCTGCCCCACCACGTAGTCGTTCAGGACGTCGTAGATCTCGCGCGGGCGGGGGAGGTTCTCGCCGTCGAAGCCCGACGGCGCGGTGAGCTCCTCATCGATGATCTCGTTGCAGAGGTCGATGCACTCGTCGCAGATGTAGACGCCCGGGCCCGCGATGAGCTTCTTCACCTGGCGCTGGGACTTGCCGCAGAAGCTGCACAGGAGTTGCTCGTTGGGATCGCTGGTCTTCGCCATGCCTAGTGCGACTCGATGACCCGGTCGACGACCCCGTACTCGCGCGCCTCCTCACTGCTCATGAAGTAGTCGCGGTCGGTGTCCTTGCTCACCCGCTCGAACGGCTGACCGCTGTGCTGGCTGATGATGCGGTCGAGGGTCTCGCGCAGCTCGATCACCTCGCGGGCGTGGATCTCGATGTCCGAGGCCTGGCCGCGGAAGCCGCTGGAGACCTGGTGGATCATCACCTTGGCGTTCGGCAGCGCCATGCGCTTGCCGGCGGCGCCTCCGGCCAGGAGCACCGCCCCCATGCTCATCGCGACGCCCACGCAGATGGTCTGCACGTCGGGCTTGATGAACTGCATCGTGTCGTAGATGGCCAGCCCCGAGTACACGTCGCCGCCCGGGGAGTTGACATACAGCGAGATGTCCTTGTCGGGGTCCTCGCTCTCCAGATGCAGGAGCTGAGCCACGATCAGGTTCGCGATCTGGTCGTCGATCGGCGTGCCGAGGAAGACGATCCGCTCGTTCAGGAGCCGCGAGTAGATGTCGAACGAGCGCTCGCCTCGCGAGGTCTGCTCGATGACCATGGGGATCAGGGGGCTCAATCGCGCTCCTTGCGGGATGCGTCCAGGGCGGGGTGCAGCGGCCTCAGGACGGGTCGCCGGGCGTCCACAGCTTCCCCGCCGGCGCCTCGGAACCTTCCTTCTCGCCGGCGTCCTCGGGGGTCCACAGGCGCTCGCGCGCCTCGGCCTGGGCCATGGGGATCGCCTCGGTGGCGGCCAGCAGCGCCTCCACCGCGCCGCGCGTGCGCAGCTCCTCGCGCATGGTCTCCCAGCCGCCGTGCTTCCTCAGGTCCTCGAGCAGTCGCTCCGGCGCGCGGCCGGTGGCCTCGGCGTCCTCGCGCACCTGCTGCTCGATCTGCTCGTCGGTGACCTCGATGCCCTCGGCGTCGGCGATGGCCTCCACCACCAGCTCGCGACGGATCGCCATCTCGGCGTCCGGCCGGAGCTCCTCGATGACCTTCTCGAGCTCCTGGCCCGTGGCGGCGAGGTAATCCTCGAACGACACGCCCTCGGGCAGGCGCTGGGCCGTCTGGTTGAGGATGGCCCCGACCCGGCGGTCGGTCATCACCTGGGGAACGTCGACGGTGGCGTCGGCCACCACGGCGTCGATCGCCATCCGGCGGAAGAGCTCGTCCACCTCGCCCCGCGCGCGCTCGTCCAGCTTGGCCCGGATGTCGGCCTTCACCTCGTCGAGCGTCTCGAACTCGGTGTGCTCCAGCGCGAGATCGTCGTCCAGCTCGGGCAGGATCCGCTCCTGCACCTGCTTGACGGTGACCGTGTAGTCCACCGTGCGCCCGCTCAGCTCACCGCGCTGGTCGTTCTCGCCGTAGCTGACCGAGAACTCGAGCACATCGCCGGTCGATGCGCCGGTGAGGCGCTCGTCGAACTCCGGGACCAGCCGCCCCGCCCCGAGCTCGGCCAGGTAGTCGCGGGCGCCGGCGGTGCGGAGCTTGCGGCCGTTGGAGTGGCCCTCGAAGTCGATCACCACGAAGTCGCCGGCCTGCGCCGGCCGCTCCACCGGGGAGAGGCGCGCGGCCTGCTGGCGGACGCCCTCGAGCTGCTTCTCCAGGTCGGCCTCGTCGATCTCGGGCTCTGCCCGGCCCACGGACAGGCCCTTCCACGTGCCGAGCGTCGCCTTGGGGCGCACCTGGACCGTCGCGGTGAACTGGAGGTCCCCCTCCTCGGGGACGCCGTCGAGGTCCAGTTCCGGCTCGTCGATGGGAGCGACGCCGCTCTCGGTGACGGCGTTCGAGTACCACGAGCCCAGGGAGGTCCGCAGCATCTCGTCCACGACGGCATCACGGCCGATGCGCTGCATGATCACGGCCGGCGGCACCTTGCCCGCCCGGAAGCCCGGCACGCGGACCTCGCGCGCCAGCTTGCGCACCGCCCGGTCGAGTTCCTTCTGCACCTCGTCCTGTGGGACCGACACGTCCAGGCGGACGCGGTTCTCTTCCAGGGTGGTGACCTCGGCCGTCAACGCCATTGATTCTCCCGACGGGCAGGGTTGTCGTGGAATGCGGGTGAGAGGACTCGAACCTCCACGGGTTGCCCCACTAGGACCTAAACCTAGCGCGTCTACCGGTTCCGCCACACCCGCGAGGGGACCGACACCCGAAGGGTGAACGATGGGACTCGAACCCACGACCGCCTGGACCACAACCAGGAGCTCTACCAACTGAGCTACGTTCACCATCGGACGGGCACTCACCAGCCCGTGCCCGCGGCAGCATAGCGGAGGGGCCCGGCGCGTGGGCCCCGAGAAGTCGTCATGCTCTTCGGCTCGCCCCGGGCACCCGGGCCGCCGATGATGAGGACGATGCTCGAACGCACGCCCACCCACCTGCGCCACGCCCTGCTGGTCGTCGCGCTCTCGGCGACCGCAGGATCCGCCGTCGTGGTGTTGTCGCTCGGCGCCTCCACGGGGGCGGTGGTCACGTCGCACCTCGCCCAGCTCGCCGCCGACCTCACGGCGATGGCACTGTGCATCGCCGTGGCCGTGAGCGCCGAAGGGATCGGCCGGTTGTCGTGGTCGATACTCGCCGGTGGATTGGCGTGCTGGGTGGCCGGCGACACGGTGATGCTGGTGACCGCCGCCGCGGGGCCCGGCGCCACAGCGGCACTGGTGTCCGATGCCTTCTGGGTGCTCGCGGGGCTCTGCTTCCTCGTGGCGGTCGTGCTGATGTATGCACGGGTGCGGCCCGAGCGCGGCTGGCAGGGGGCGCTGGACGCGCTGGCGCTGACCGTCTCTCTCGGGATCGTCGCCTGGGCGGTGGTGCTGCGCCCCCTCCACGGTGGTGAGGAGGGGGTCGTCGATGCCAGCTGGCTGATCTTCCCGGCCCTGGCGATCGCGGCGGCCACCATCGCCGGCTGGCTGGTGCTGCGCCTGCGCGGAGGGCCGCACTTCCTGCGCCTGACGTTCGCGGCGCTGGTCCTGACGAGCGCCGGCGAGGTGCTGCACCTGGGAGAGGCGCTCGGCTCGGCGGACGACCCGATCGGGGCGTGGCTGCTGTTCACGGCCGCCGGCTGGACCCTGGCCATCGCGGCCGCGGACCGGTTGGCGCACCCGCGCAGCCGCCTGCAGCGCGCCGAGGGTGAGCCGCCGTCCTGGAGTGACGCCCTGCCGGCGGCGGCGACGCTGTCGGCCGTGGCGGTCCTGGCGGTCGGCGAGGGGGTGCTGGGCGCCGCGGTGATGCTGGCCACCGCCATCGCGAGCGTGCGGATGGTGACCGCGGGCCGGACGGCCGCGCGCCTGATCGAGGCCCGCGGAGCAGAGGCCGCCACCGACCCGCTCACCGGGGCGCTCAACCGGCGGCGGCTGGCCGAGGACCTGCACCGGCTCACCGCGACGAGCCGCCGCTCGGGGGCCCGGCTCTGCGCGCTCGCCATCGACCTCGACGGGTTCAAGGCGGTCAACGACACCCACGGGCACGTCCACGGCGACCGCCTCCTGCTGCGGGTGGTCGGGACCCTCCGCGGCCACCTGCGCGCGGGTGACCTGTTGTACCGCGTCGGCGGCGACGAGTTCGTGGCCCTCCTGCCCGACACGCCCGCCTCGGAGGCCCTCGCCGTCGCCGAGCGGCTGCGTGCGCGCACCGCGGAGGAGGTCGGCACCGCCGGCGTGACGATCTCGCTGGGCGTCGCCGAGGGGCCGCCGCGCTGGTCGCCCCCCGAGAGCCTGCTGGAGGAGGCCGACGCGGCGCTCTACCGGGCCAAGGCGTCCGGGCGCGACCGGGTGGTGGGCGCACCACTTCCCCGCTCCAGCGGCCCCGGCCCGGTCCTGGGGTCCGAGTGACGCGCGGCGCTCAGCCGGGCCCGGGGCCGATCCCCTCCACACGGGTCACCTCGCCCGCCCCCAGCGCCTCCTCGCCCAGCGCGCCGCGCACCCGCAGGCGCCCCAGTTCGTCCAGTCCCGCGCACGTGCCCTCGATGCGCCGCTCGCCGGCGAGGACCGTCACGCCCCGCCCCTCCAGCGCGTCGCGGCGGGCGAATTCGGCCAGCACGCCCGAGGGCCCGGCATCGAGCCAGTCGCGGTAGGCCCAGCCGAGGCCGGCCAGCAGGTCCGCGAGCACCTCGGGCCGCCGGCGCGCGTCGCCGGCGGCCGCCAGCGAGCCGGCGCTCCAGCGGGCATCGCCCAGGGCCGGCGCACCGCGCACGTTGACGCCCACGCCCACCACGGCCCACGCCACCTGCTCCTGGTCGGCGGACATCTCGCAGAGGATGCCCGCGACCTTGTGGGCGCCCAGCAGGATGTCGTTGGGCCACACGATCCGCGCCGCGTCGCCGATGGCCCGCGCGACCCCGACGGCGGCGACGATGGGCAGCAGGCCGGCGTCCACGGGCGCCACCCGCGGGCGCAGCAGCGCCGAGAGGAGCAGCGCGTCGCCCGGGGAGGTGATCCACTGCCGGCCGCGCCGGCCGCGGCCGGCGCCCTGATGGTCGGCGCCGATCACCAGGCCCTCGGGCGCCCCGTCGCGGGCCCGCGCGAGCACGTCGTCGTTGGTGGAACCGGTGGTGGGCAGCCACTCCAGGGGGCCGGCCAGCGGCGGCGCCAGCCGCGGTGCCACCAGCGCGGGGACCACCGGGTCGGCCTCCGGGCCCAGGCGATACCCGCCCGCCAGGCCGACGACGGGGGTACCGGCGCGGCGGATCGCCTCGACGTGGCGGTGCACCGCGGCGCGCGAGCAGCCGAGGCGCTCGGCCAGCACCTCGCCCGAGACCCCGGCCTCCCCGGCCTCCACCAGCGCGCCCAGCACCTCGTCCCTGCGGGCGCGTGCGGCGCCCTCGGCCGGAGCCTCGCCGGCGCTCACCGACTCACCCCGGCGGGGCGGGCTGGGCGGCCCGCTTCGCGCGCTTGGTCCGGGCGTTGGCGGCGAGCTCCACCTTGCGCAGCCGCACGGCCCCGGGGGTGACCTCCACGCACTCGTCCTCGCGCACGAACTCGAGGGCCTGATCCAGCGACAGCAGCCGCGGCGGCACCAGGCGCACCAGCTCGTCCGAGGTGGACGAGCGCATGTTGGTGAGCTTCTTCTCCTTGGTGGGGTTCACATCCAGGTCGTCGCCGCGGCTGTTCTCGCCCACGATCATGCCTTCGTAGACCTCTTCGCCGGGCGCGACGAAGAGGGTCCCCCGCTCCTGGAGGCCGAAGAGCGAGAAGGCGGTGGTCGCGCCCGTGCGGTCGGCCACCAGGCTGCCCCGGGGGCGGGCGCGGATCTCGCCCATCCACGGCTCCCAGCCGTCGAACACGTGGTGGATGAGGCCGGCGCCGCGGGTCTCGGTGAGGAACTCGGTGCGGAAGCCCACCAGCCCGCGCGCCGGCACGCGGTAGTCCATCCGCGTCCAGCCGGTGCCGTGGTTGACCATCTGCTCCAGACGTCCCTTGCGCATGGCCAGCAGCTGGGTGACCACCCCCACGTAGTCCTCGGGCACGTCGATGCTCGCGCGCTCCATGGGCTCGCAGGTGCGCCCGTCGATCTCGCGGGTCAGCACGCGCGGCGTGCCCACGGTCAGCTCGAACCCCTCGCGGCGCATCGTCTCCACCAGCACGGCCAGCTGCAGCTCGCCGCGCCCCTGCACCTCCCAGGTGTCCGGGCGCTCGGTGTCGACCACCCTCAGCGAGACGTTGCCGATCAGCTCGCGATCGAGGCGCTCCTTGACCATGCGTGCCGTGAGCCGCTTGCCCTCGCGGCCGGCCAGCGGCGAGGTGTTGATACCCAGCGTCAGCGACAGGCTGGGCTCGTCCACGGTGATCACCGGCAGCGGGCGCGGGTCGTCCAGGTCGGCGAGGGTCTCGCCGATCGTCACCTCGGGGATCCCCGCCACCGCGATGATCTCGCCGGCGCCGGCCTCCTCCACCGATACGCGCTCCAGCGCCTCGGTGACGAACAACTCGGTCACCTTCGCCTGGCGGACCGAGCCGTCTGCGCGGCACCAGGAGACGGTCTGGCCGCGCCGGATGGTGCCCTCGTGCACGCGGCACACGGCCAGCCGGCCCAGGAACGACGACGCCGAGAGGTTGGTCACCTGGGCCTGGAGCGGCGAGCCCGGGGTGATGCGCGGCGCCGGGATGTGCTCGCGCAACGCCGCGAACAGCACCGACAGATCCTCGTCCTGGCGGTCCGGGGTGAGGGACGCCGTGCCGGCGCGGCCGTTGGTGTAGACGACCGGGAACTCGATCTGCGACTCGTCGGCATCGAGGTCGAGGAACAGGTCGTAGACCTCGTTCAGCACCTCGGACACGCGCGCGTCGGGGCGGTCGATCTTGTTGATCACCAGCACCACGGGCAGCCGGCCCTCGAGCGCCTTGCGCAGCACGAACCGGGTCTGGGGCAGCGGCCCCTCGGAGGCGTCCACCAGCAGCAGCACGCCGTCGACCATCGTCAGCCCGCGCTCCACCTCGCCGCCGAAGTCGGCGTGGCCGGGGGTGTCGATGATGTTGATCTTGATCCCGTCCATGCGGACGGCCGTGTTCTTGGCCAGGATCGTGATGCCCTTCTCACGCTCCAGGTCGCCCGAGTCCATCACGCGATCGGCCACGTCCTGGTTGGCCCGGAACGCGCCGGACTGCCACAGCATCGCGTCCACCAGCGTGGTCTTGCCGTGGTCGACGTGGGCGACGATCGCGACGTTGCGGATGTCCTCACGGAGGGTTGCCCCGGCGGTGCTCACGCGGTCTCCTCGCGGTCGTACCCGAGCGCACGCAGACGGGTGTCGATGCGCTCGATGTCCGTGCGGGTCCCGGGGTCGGTGAAGCGGGCCCTCAGCCGGTCCAGGGCGAGGTCCTCCCGCCCGAGCAGCATGGCGGTGGCGAGGAACGACGCGATGCCCGCCCGCGGCGTGGCGCCGGCGCGCTCGAGATCGCCGATCGTGCGCCCGTGGGAGCGCATGTCGGCCAGCACGTGACGCGGGAAGGAGCGGGTGACGTCGGCCAGCGTGCCGTCGCGCAGCGCCCAGATCCGGATCGGGTACACCTGGGCCGGCGGCGGGACCGAGAGCCCGGCCAGCACGCGCTCGTCGCCGGCGACGAACTCGGCCACCCGGTCACGGTTCAGGTCGCGCAGGCGGTAGCCGGCCTGGCCCCAGCGGCGCGCGATCACGCGCGGCGGGCCGTCGGCGGCCGTCGAGACGATGTGGGTCCGCAGGCAGCAGCGGATGCCGCCGGTGGTGGTCTGGAGCACCACCTCGAAGCCGCGGGCGCGGTCGAGGTTCGCCAGCCGCAGGAAGGGCCCGGCCGGCGGGACGCCGTAGCCACGGCGCTGCAGGCCGCCGATGCGCACGCCGCGCTCGCCGTCGCGGACCCTCAGCACCATGGCCCTCGGGTCCGCGCGCATGCCGGCCCAGCGGACATCGGCCCGCAACTCGCCGGCGCTGACGGTCGCCGCGCCGGATGCCGCCGCGCCGGATGCCCCGGCCGACAGCGCCAGGGCGCAACCGGCCGCGGCCGCCGCCGCCCAGCCCCCGCGCACACCGCTCCTGATGAGCCCCACACATGCCTCCTGCGGTCGCCGCGAGGGCGCCCCATGCGCCGCCGCCGGGGGACCGTAGCGGACCCCGGGGCGCGCGATGCGCCCGCGCGTCGCCCTCACGCCACCTCGCTCATCTCCACGACGACGCGCATGGCCTCGGTGGGTGCGCCCGAGTAGCTGCCGCGCAGCGGCGCCACATCCGCGTAGTCGCGGCCGAGGGCCACCCGCACGTAGTGCTCCCAGGCCGGGGCCGGGTGCGTCGGATCGAACTCGCGCCACCCGGCACCCGGGATGGCCGCCTCGATCCAGGCGTGACTCTCGGCCGGCCCCTCGAGACCCGGGACGTGCAGCCACCCGCTGACATACCTCGCGGCCACCCCCGCGTCGCGGCAGAGCGCGATCATCAGGTGCGCCATGTCCTGGCAGACGCCGCGGCGGTCGCGCACCACCTCCTCGATGGGCGTGTCGACCATGGTCGCCCCGGGCGTGTAGGTCACCAGCCGGTTCACCTCGGACTCGAGCGTGGTGAGCCAGCCGCCCACCGGGCCCTCCTCCGGCAACTCCATACGCCCCCGGACCGCGGTCACCGCACGCGGCCAGCGCACGTGCACGGACGGGATGAGGAACTCGGCCAGGGAATCCCGGTAGGCGGAGTCCGCGAGCGCCTCCATGCCCGGCCCCCCCATGGCCGGCGGCGGCGCGGGGCGCGTCTGCACGATGGCCTCGGCCTCGACGACCAGCAGGTCGTGGGCGTCCACGAGCTGGAACCAGTGCACCGTGTTGCCGAAGGCGTCGAGGTGGGACTGCACGTCGGCCGCGGGCTGCACCGAGATACGGGCCCAGTCCACGGACTGACGGGCGTCCTCCAACGGGCTCAGATGCACCTCGTTGATGCTCTCGATGGCGGGCCCGGCGTAGGAGATCTCAGTTCTGTGCTTGGCGTGAAGCCTGGGCATGGCGTCCGATCGGGGCGTCGTGGGCGGCGAGGAAACAGGAGTCGGCGATCGCCTGGGCGATCGACCCGAGGCGGGCGATCATGCGCTCGCCGAGCGCGTCGACGTCGGCGGGCGCCCAGGAGCCGCCGGCGCCCTCGGCCAGCATCCCGCGGGCCGCGCGGGCCAGGGTGAGGGCCGGCGGATCCGGGGCGATGGAGCCCATGTCGGCCAGTCGCATGATGGCGCGCTCGAGCTGGAGCATCCCGAAGGCCACCGAGCGCGGCGAGCCCTCGTCCAGCATCAGCAGGCGACTCATCGTCTCGGGGGCGATGCCGACCCCGTCGATCAGCAGGCGGGCCTCGTCGGCCACGGGATGGCCCACCGGCATGGTCCAGGTGCCGCCATCGGGGGACGCGCTCGCGCTGCCGTACCGCACCGCCACCATGCGCACAGTGAAGTCGGCGCGCTCCAGGAACCGGCCCAGGCACATGAACTCCCAGGCCTCGTCGCGGCGCATCGCGTGGTCCATCACCCCGGCGATCTGATGGCCGGCGCGCCGGATGTCGCGGCAGAAGGGGTAGACGCCCTCACGCGCCACGCGCTTGGGCGGCCAGCGGCCGGGCTCCATGGCCGCGCCGTTGATCGCCTCCCACACCTCGGTTGGGAGGGTGTCGCGCACGCTCATGGCGTTCGCCCGCGCGCGGGTGAGGGCGGCGGCGATGCTCGTGGGGTCCTCGATGTCGAATGCGAAGGCCCACGACACCGAGCGCGCGTCGGCCCGCAGATGGGTGCGGTGGAACTCCTCTGGGTCGCCGGCCACCGCCACCAGGGGCTCCCAGACCGCCTCCGACGCGCGCCCGTCGGCCGCGTGCGACTCGAGTGCCAAGGCGTGCCCGGTCTCGAGCAGGCGCGCCAGTCCCTCGGCCCGCTCGAGGTCGTGCGCGAGTGCGAAAAGGGCGTGGGCGACGCGGGCCAGCATTCAGATGGCCTCGGCGTACCGCTCGGCCGGCGCACCGCCGGCCGCGGCGACCGGGTCGGGAGGCGTCGCCGCCGAGGTGGCCACCTCCAGGTCCTCGTCGGCGGGAGCCGCCACGGGCGCGTGGCCCGAGCCCTCCCCCACCACCCAGGTGTCCTTGCTGCCGCCACCCTGGGACGAGTTCACGACCAGTGACCCCTCGCGCAGGGCCACGCGCGTCAGCCCGCCCGGCACCACCATGGGCTCGCCGTCCCCGTAGAGGACGAACGGGCGCAGATCGACATGGCGGGCCCGGAAGCGGCCGTCCAGCAGCACCGGCGCCCGCGACAGCGAGATCGTCTCCTGGGCGATGTAGCCGCGCGGGTTCTCGATGACCCTGCGCGCGAAGTCCCGGCGCTCGTCGGGCGTCGAGTGGGGCCCGATCAGGATCCCCACCCCGCCGGCGCCGTCCACGGCCTTCACGACCAGGTCCGACATGTTCGCGAGGACGTGCTCGCGCTCGTCTTGCCGCTCGGGCAGATAGGTGGGCACCTGCGCCAGGATCGGCTCCTCGCCGAGGTGGTAGCGGATGAGGTCCGGGACGTAGGCATAGAGCGCCTTGTCGTCGGCCACCCCGGTCCCGATGGCGTTGCAGACCGCCACCGAGCCGTCCCGGCAGCACTGCATCAGCCCCGGGACGCCCAGCATCGAGTCCGCCCGCAGGCTCGCCGGATCCAGGAAACTGTCGTCGACGCGTCTGTAGATCACGTCCACCCGCTCGCGGCCCGCCGTGGTGCGCAGGTACACGCGGCGCTCGCGCACCATCAGATCGCGCCCCTCCACCAGCGGGATCCCCATCTGCTGGGCCAGGAAGGCGTGCTCGTAGTAGGCGGCGTTGGCCGGGCCCGGCGTCAGCACGACGACCCGCGGCGTGGTGCGCCCCTCCGGGGCGGCGCCGCGGAGAGCCGACAGCAGCATCCGCGGCGCGTGACCCACCGGGCTCACGCTCTGGTCGGTGAACGCCTCGGGGAAGGCGCGGCGCATGAAGGCGCGGTTCTGCACCACGTACGACAGCCCGGACGGCGAGCGCAGGTTGTCCTCCAGCACCCGCCACACGCCCTGCCCGTCGCGAACCAGGTCGATACCCGACATGTGGATCCAGCGGCCGCCGGGGGGCTCCACGCCCATCATCTGGCGCACGTAGCCGGCGCAGGTGACCACGAGGGAGTTGGGGATCACCCCGTCGGCCACCGCCCGCCCGGGCCCGTAGATGTCGGCCAGGGTGCGATCGAGGGCCTTGACCCGCTGGGCCAGGCCCCGCTCGAGGACGGCCCACTCGTCCGCGGGGATCAGGCGGGGCAGCAGATCGAACGGGAAGGCGTGCTCGGTGCCGCCGTGCGAGTACGTGATGCCCTGGCTGAGGTAGGCGCGCCCCACGGCGGCGCTCCGCTCGGCGAAGGCGTCGGGCGCGATGCGACCCAGACCGTCCAGCAGCCGGCGGTACCCGCCGCGCGGGACGCCGTCGGCCTCGAAGGTCTCATCGAAGAAGCCGTCCACCCGATAGCCCGTGAAAAGCGACACACCCGCCCCCGTTCCCCGATGTCGTTCCGGACCGTACCGACATGATCCCGCCCCCACCTTGGCCCCCAGGCCAAACCCCCCGCCGCCTCCCCGACCGCCGGGCGGCGGTGCGCTACCGTGCCGGACGCGCGCGCCCGTAGCTCAGCCGGATAGAGCGTCGGACTTCTAATCCGTTGGTCGCAGGTTCGAATCCTGCCGGGCGCATGGGCGGGCACGCGCTGGCGGCGGACCCATGGCGGCGGCAGAATGCGCGGCGGTGACGACCGCCGCCCCGCCCATGACGCCCCGCTACTCCTGTGGCGTCGCGGCGCCCGCCTCGGCATCGCGGGCGGCGGCCTCGCGGTCCAACTCGGCCTGGAAGGGGTTGGCGATGCCGAGCAGGGCCAGCCACGAGGCCGCGGCCAGGAGCGCGCCGGGCCCGATCCACGGCGACCCGACCAGGAAGAAGCCGGCGCACGCGCCGACGAACAGCAGGGAGGCGGCCGCGGCGGGGTACCGCGGGATGGCGGCGGCGCCCGCGGCGCAGACCAGCCATGCGGCCACCATGCCCAGGCCGATGCCGAAGCCGTTGCGGCCGTCGACGGGGCTCAGGGCCGAGTCCTCGGCGATGACCTCGTTGGCGACCAGGGTGACGGCCGCTGCCCAGACCAGGCCGACGACGCCGAGCACCAGCGCGATCCGCCGCAGCAGGGCCAGATTGGTGAGGAATCCGGGGTTCATGCCCGCGATCCTACGCGCCGCGGTCGCGGCGGCGTAGAGGGGTGAGCCCCGAGCACGAGATCCAGCGGCCCTGGTCGCGCTCGGAGCGGCGCCTGCCCCGGGCGGTGGTGCGCCCCCTGCGCGAGTTCCTGCGCTACGAGGCCTCGGGCGGCCTGGTGCTCCTGGCCGCCGCGCTCGCGGCGCTGATCTGGGCGAACACCGACGTGGCCTCCTACGAGGACCTCTTCGGCACGGAGATCGACCTGCGCCTGGGCGGGCTGAGCTACGGGGTGGACCTGCGCTTCCTCATCAACGACGGATTGATGACGTTCTTCTTCCTCCTGATCGGGCTGGAGGTGAAGCGCGAGCTGACCGTCGGCGAGCTGGCCAGCCGCCGGGCCGCCTCGCTGCCCCTGTTCGCCGCCATCGGGGGGCTCGCGGTGCCGGCGCTGATCTATGCGGCCGTCACCGCCGGCGGCGAGGGGGCCGGCGGCTGGGGCATCCCCATCGCCACCGACACGGCCTTCGCGCTCGGTGTGCTGGCCCTGCTGTCGCGTCGTGCCCCGCCGGCGCTGACCGCCCTCCTGCTGGGGGTGGCGGTGATCGACGACGTAGGCGCCATGGCAGTGATGAGCATCTTCTACAGCCACGGCGGCGAGCGCGTGTACCTGCTGGCGGCGCTCGCGTGCGCCGTCGCGGCGGCCGCGATGAACCGGCTGCACGTGCGGCACCTGCTGCCGTACATCGCCGCAGGCTCGGCGTGCTGGTGCTTCACGCTCGCGGCCGGCGTCCACCCGACCGTCGTCGGCGTGCTGTTCGGCCTGCTGACACCGTCCCGGCCGTTCCAGCCGCGGATGGGGGTGGCGCGCGAGGCGGCGCTGGTGGCCGACGAGATCCTGGAGGGCCGCGACACCCGCGAGGCCGACGCGAAGCCATGGCGCCGGCTGGTCTACCTGACGCGCGAGGCGATCTCCCCGCTCAACCGCATCGAGCACGCGCTGCACCCCTGGACGGCCATGGCCGTGGTGCCGGTCTTCGCCCTGGCCAACGCCGGCATCGTGCTCGACGGCGCATCGGTGGAGGCGGCGGCAGGGAGCGCCGTCACCCTCGGCGTGATCCTCGGCCTCGTCGTGGGCAAGCCCCTCGGCCTGCTCCTGGGCGCCTGGGTGGCCGTGAGCCTGGGACTGTCGCGCCGGCCGGTCGGGGTGAGCTGGCCGCACATCGCCGGGCTGGGAGGCCTGGCCGGCATCGGCTTCACCATCTCCCTCTTTGTCACCCAGCTCGCGTTCGAGGGCGGCGAGCTGCTGGAGGCGGCCAAGGTGGGCATCCTGGCCGGCTCGCTGCTGGCGGCGCTCGTCGGCGCGGTGCTGTTGCTGATCGCCCACCGCCGGGCCCACCCGCGCGGCGTGCGGCCCGGACCGGCCTGACCGCGGCCGGTCAGACGCCGACGCGGGCGGCCACCTGCGCGGCGAGGTGGCCGGCGTCCCGGGCGATGCCCGCGAAGCGCCCCGACCCCCACGTGTGCAGCCAGGGGAGCCCCAGCACGTACAGGCCCTCGACGCTGGTGACCCCCCGGTGGTGCTCGGGGTAGCCCGTGCCGTCGAAGGCCGGCAGACGCACCCATGACCAGTCCGAGCGGAAGCCGGTGGCCCAGACGACCGAGGTGATGCCCTCCGCCGCCAGGTCGAGCGTCGCGGGGCCGCTCTGGGCCGGGGGGTGCCAGACCGGCTCGTACGAGCTCGCCGGCGGGGCGTCGATGCCGTTCGCCTCGATCCAGGCGTCGATGCCGGCCAGGATCCGCGCGCTCGTGGCGTCGGCGGCGTCGAGGTTGCGGCACAGGTCGTCGCCGGTGCACAGCAGCGGCCCGTCGATGTCCAGGAGCCGCCCGTGCAGGCGCATCCCGTCCCGCGCGTGGGCGCGCAGGTCGATGTCCCGGCCGCCGTCCCGGCCGGTCACGTAGTGGTTGGCCTCGTGGCGGGCGGCCGTGCCCTCGGGGTGCTGGTCGATGCTGAGGTCGTAGTGCCCCATGTCCTCGAGCCATGCCACGCAGTCGCGGCCCCGGTGCCGCCGGGCCACCCTCGGGGCGCTCCCCACGCTGAGGTGGACGCTCCGCCCCGCCAGGTGCAGGTCCTCGGCGATCTGCGCGCCGGACTGACCGCTCCCCACCACAAGGACGGCCCCGTCCGGGAGGCCCGTGGGGTTGCGGTACGCGCTCGAGTGCACCTGGGTGAGGCCGCGCGGCAGGCGCTCGGCCAGCCGGGGTACCGTGGGCACGTGGTACCCGCCCACGGCCAGCACCACCGCGTCCGCGGTGGCCGTGCCGGAGTCGGTGACCACCCGCAGGCGCCCGGCCGGGTCCCGGTCGACCGTCCGGACGCTCACTCCCTCGACCAGTGGCGGGTCCACCTCGCGGGCGTACTCGTCGATGAACGCCACGATCTCGTCGCGGACCATGAAACCGTCCGGATCCGGGCCGCGATAGTCCATGCCCGGCAGCCGGCACTGGAAGTTGGGGGTCACCAGGCAGAAGCTGTCCCAGCGCTCGGAGCGCCAGCTGTGGCCCACCCGGTTGCGCTCGATCACCAGGTGGCCCACCCCGCTCTCGGCCAGGCACGCCGACATCGCGAGCCCCGCCTGCCCGCCGCCGACGATGATCGCCTCGTGATGGCCCCCCACGGCTCCCGCGGCGGCCCGCGGGCGGTACCCCTCGCGCTCCATCGCCTCGACGCGCACCAGCCCGTCCGGCCGGCGCGCCGCCTGCGCGCGGATGTCGCCGGCCTGGGCACGCGCAGCCGTGCACGCGAAGCCGTAGCGGGCGCGCACGCGCTCCTCGGCCTCGCCCAGCGCCGCCTCGCAGCGGCGGACGAACTCGGCCACCGGATAGGTGCCCCCCACCACCAGCGCGCGCTCGATGCTGCGCGAGGGGCATGAGCAGTCCTGCGCCGGCCCGTCGGGCCAGCGGACGGTGAACGCGACGCTGGGCATTCTCACCCCACCGGGATCGTCGCCGGGCGCAGCGCGGACGCCAGCGGCGGCACGATGTCCTCCCAGCCGAAGGGACGGATGTGGACCCCGCTCACGGCGGGGTGGTCCTGCAGCGCGGCGGCGACCTCGCGGGCCATGTCGAAGCCCTCCGACTCGTCGTCGCGGGCGCGCATGCGCGCCCAGGCCTCGGCGGGGATGCGGATCCCGGGCACCCGGTCGAGCACGTGGAGCCGCTCGATGCTGCGGAAGGGGATCACGGCGCCCACGAGGCGTGCACGCTCGTGCACGCCGGCCTCGTACATGGCGTCGTACCACGCCACGGCGGTCTCGATGTCGAAGGCTCCCTGGACCTGCAGCCACTGGACGCCCGCGGCGATCTTGGCCTCGACGCGCTCCACCTGGGCGTGCGGGTCCCCGGGGCCGATGCTCTCGACCGCGCCGACCATGAAGTTCGGCGCCGAGTCGAGGCGATCCCCGTTGAAGAAACGGCCCTGGTCGGAGAAGCGCCGCGTCAGGCCGATGGCCGGCGCGGTGCGCAGGTCCCCCGACTCCTTGGCGTCGGGGTCGGAGCCCACCTTGAGGTCGTAGCCCGAGAGCAGCACCAGGCCACGGACCCCGACGGCGTGCGCGCCCAGCAGGTCCGACTGGAGGGCGATGCGGTTGCGGTGGCGCAGCGAGAACTGCAGCACGGGCTCGAGGCCCGTGCCCCGCATCAGGGCCGCGGCCGCCAGGTTGCTCATGCGCGCGGTCGCCAGCAGGCAGTCGTTCACATGCGCGGCGTCCACGTGGCCGGCCCAGCTCTCGGCCTGGGCGATGAGGACCGCGGGGTCGGCGCCGCGCGGCGGCGTGAGCTCGCCGGTGATCAGGGACCCGTCGGCCAGCGCGGAGACGAAGCGCGAGCCCCCCATCAGGCGACCAGCGGCTGGGCGGAGCGGTACGCGTCGGGGCGCAGATCGCGGATGGGCGACAGCGCGCGCCGCGCGCGGGCGACGGTGGCGGCCAGGTCGAGACGGGTGTGGGCCAGCCCGCCTTCCGGCCCGGTGGCGGCGACGATGTCCCCGCCCGGCCCCACGATGCGCGAGCCTCCCAGGAAGGCCAGCCGGCCGAAGTTGCCGGTCTGGTTGGCCGAGGCCACCACGAAGGAGTTCTCGGCCGCCCGCGCGCGGTCCCACAGCTCGGCGCGGCGCCACTGGCGGTCCTCGACCAGGTCGTCGGCGGGGTTGGTGGCGCTCCGCGGCCATGCCGACAGCGTGCAGAGGATCTCGGCCCCGTCGAGGGCGAGGGTGCGCGCCGCCTCCGGGAAGGCCTTGTCGTAACAGATCAGCATCGCCAGGCGACCGACGGGCGTGTCGATGGCCGACAGGTCGCCGGCGGCGGTGGTGAAGCGGTCCTCGTCCAGCGGCAGGTGGACCTTGCGGTGCACCCCCAGCAGGCCGTCCCCGCTCACGCAGGCCGCCGCGTTGTAGCGCACCCCGTCCCCGCCGTCCTCGCAGAATCCCAGGCAGACCACCATGTCCCCGGCCAGGCGCGCGACGCGGGCCACCTCCGGGCCGCCGGCGTCGAGGGCCGGGGGCGGCTCGGCGTCGCCGTGCAGGGTCTCCACGTAGCCCCCGAGCGCGGCCTCGGGCAGCACCAGCAGGTCCAGGTCCAGCGCCCGCGCGCGTTGGATGTGCTGGGCGATGGTGTCCAGGCAGCCATCCATGTCGCGCCCGAAGGGTGCCGCCGCCGCCCCGATGCCGATCACGCCCATGTCGTCGTCTCCTCGCTCGCGCCGCCCAGATCCGTCACCGGGCCGGCCAGCGCCGTGGTCACCACACCATCCGGCCAGCGCAGGCGCACGCCGGCCGCCCGCTCGGCCCTTCCGCAGACCGCCCCGCGGGCGGGTCCGCCGGACGGCGGCGCCACGCCGGGTGGCCCCGCGCTGACCATCGCGAACCCCGGGAAGCAGGTGAGCCAGTCACCCGCGGTGACGCCGGAGGGCCTGCCGATGGCGGCCACATCCAGCTCGGCTCCGCAACCGCCGGCCTCGGCCATCATCCCGACGCTCCCCACGATCCCGGCCATGCTCACGTCCTTCGCGGCCGCGGGGCGCGCCGTGGGCACCGCGCCCAGCATCGCGCGCAGATCGGCGGGGTCGCGCCAGGAGGTGGAGTCCCACTGGGTGCCGCCGTAGCCGGGTCGCCAGCCGCCGGCGGTGTCGGCGGTGAGGGCGATGGCGTGCCCCGGGCGCATCCCCGACCCGGGCACGGGGTGCGCGGTGCGCCCGAGACCGGTCACGCCGAGCGCGGCGGGCACGCCGAGCTGGGTGTGCCCGCCCAGGATCGGCAACCCCATCGCCCGGCCTCCGGCCGCCAGCCCCTCCAGCACGCGCGCGGCGTGCGCCCGGTCCGGGGCGGCCAGCGAGTTCAGCATCCCCAGCGGCGCGGCGCCCATGGCCGAGAGGTCGTGGGCGGTCACCAGCGCCCCGCACCAGCCGGCCCAGCCGGGGTCGCGCTCCACCATGGAGGGCGTGATGGCGTCCAGGCACGCCACCGCTCCGGTGTCGCCAACCGGCACGCCGTCGTCGCCGCGCCAGGCGCCGGCGGGCAGCAGGGCGCCCACCAGGTCGCCGATGGGCGCCTTGTGGGCCGTGGCGTGGTCGGCCAGGCGGGTGATGTCGTGACGCATCACCGCGTGAGGGGTCCCGCGGACGGTCATGGTGCCCACCTGTTCCCACCCCAGGCGGGCGAAGAAGCCGCGGTGGCGCTCCTGCACGTGTGCGTCGAACCGCAGCGCGCCCTCGTGCAGCACGCGGGCGCAGGCGGCCCGCACCAGGGCGGCCCCCACCCGCGCACGGGGCACGCCGGCGCCGCCGACTGCCACCAGGCGGCTGCCCTGCCACCAGCCCAGATCCGGGTCGTCGGTGGCCGAGTGGATGCGCACGCCACCGGCCACCGCGCCGTCGTGGCGCAGGGCCACCAGCACCCGCGTGCGCGGCGCCAGGTCGTGATCGTCCAGGTCGTGGCGGGAGAACAGGCCCTGGTCGTCCACGAAGGCCCGCCGGCGCAGGGCGCGGTAGGCCTCGACGCGCACCGGGTCGTCGCTCGCGTCGACCACCAGGAACGGCGCCGCGGGCGAGGTGCGGGGCCCGGGGCCGCCCAGCAGGGCGATCGGGTCGGGCCCTCCGGCGAGCGTACTCATCCGCCGGCCCTCGCCAGGGCCGAGCAGGCCCCGCAGGCGGCGCAGCCGGCGCCCTGGTCGGCGCCGCGCATCCGCGCCCGGGTGAGGGCCGCCGCCACGCGGGTGGTGACGTCCTCCAGCACCGCGGGATCGGGCGGCGGGACCCCGTCGGCGTGCGCCAGCGCACCCACCAAGGGGCGGAACGGGACCACGAACGGATAGACGCCCATGGCGATCAGCCGCTCGGCGCCGGCGACCAGCTCGTCCGGGTCCTCGCCCAGGCCGACCAGCAGATAGGTCGAGACCCGGTTGGGCCCGAAGACCGCCACGGCGCGACGCCAGGCCTGCTCGTAGCGGGCCAGTGACACCGTCGCCTTGCCGGGGGTCCAGCGCCGGCGCGCCTCCTGGTCGAGGCTCTCGACGTGGATGCCGATGGCCGTGGCGCCCGCCTCGTGGAGGCGATCGATCCACTCCAGGTCCACCGGAGGTTCGATCTGCACCTGCACGGGCAGCCCGGGCACGCGCTCCACCATGGCGGCCACGCACCGGGTCAGGTGCCGGCTGCCGCGGTCCGGCCCGTTGGAGGTCCCCGTGGTCATCACCACCTGGCGCACCCCGTCCAGGCGCACCGCGGCCTCGGCCACGTCGGCCAGGTCCTCGGGACGCTTCACCGCCACCGTGGCCCCGGACCGCAGCGACTCCTCGATGGTGCAGAAGCGACAGCGCGTGTCCCGCTCGGTGTAGCGGATGCATGTCTGCACCACCGTCGTCGCCAGCACATCGCTGCCGTGCAGGCGCGCCAGGCGCTCGTAGGGCGTGCCGTCGTCGGTGAGCAGGTCGTAGAAGCGCGGGCGGTCGATCGGCTCGACGAGGGCGTCCTCGACGGGCACGCCGTCGCGCGTGAGGGCCCCCAGGCCGTCGACCGCGAACGGCGAGTCCTCGGCCACCGGAACGGCGGTGGCGCATCCGCCCACCATCCAGTGGCCGTCGTCGCTCGGACCCGCGCCGGCGCGCCGCCGCAGGGGCGGCGCGCCGCGGATACCGCGCACCGCCAGCTCGGCGCGCGTGGCCAGGTCGATCACGGCCCACCCCCGCCGGGCCGGCGTGTGCGCGGCGCCATCAGAACATCCAGGTCGTGTTGATGATGGCGCCCTTGCGGGCGTACTCGATCATCGCGTCCTGCATGTCGAGCGGGTGGGCCGGGATGACCCCCTCCATGAGGTCCTCCTCGCGCGCGCCGTGGAGCGCCAGGCCCAGCCGGCAGGCGTAGACCTTGCCGCCCTCGGAGATGAAGCGCTCGAGCTGGTCGTTCTCGTTGCGCATCCCCGGGAACACCTCGGCACCGACCGTGGGCAGGCCGCGGGTGTGAAGGCAGTTCAGCGAGCCGATGCCGAAGAAGTACAGGGCCGTGTCGAAGCCCTTGCGCAAAGCGCGGATGCCGAGAAGCACGGCGACGAAGCTGACCGAGGACTCGTGCGCGATGCCGTGCACCATGCCGAGGTAGGTCTCGCCGGGCTCGGCCTGATAGTCGGGGAACACCTTGGTCGAGCCGTAGATCGACTCACCCACCGCCTTGGTGGGGTGAGGGATCTCCAGGAGGCTCGCCATCTCCTGCTCGCTCAGCGTGGCCACGGACATGTGCCGCTCCTTGTGGATGCTGTGCGCGCACTCCCCCGCCGGGAGGAGATGTTCGCGAGACGCGGGGCGCCGGCCCCGACCGACTGACGCCTCCGCATACTGGCCACGCCGGCGCGGGGGCTGTACGGACCTGAGGCAGAAGATCGCCCGCCCGGTCTGTACCGGCGCACAAACGACGACGGCCCCGCCCTCCCGAGGGAGAGCGGGGCCGCGGTACCGCAGCGCAGTCCGGTGGGACTAGCTCAGGTACTTGCTCGCGTCGATGCCGTGCTCCTCCATGAGGCGCGTGAAGGTCTCACGCATCTCGTCGGGGTAGTCCGGGAGGTTGCCCTCGGCGAGGACCTGCTCGGCACGGGCCTTGATGTTCGGGCCGAAGTCCCAGTCGTCGTCGTTGACCAGGCGCTTGATCTCCTTGGCGGGCCAGGACACCACGCCCGGGTCGCGGGAGAACTTGGAGGCGAGCTCGTCGATCTCCTCGATGCGGCCGGAGGTCGGGGCCTGCTCCTGGATGACGCCGGCGGCCTCGAGGGCCTTGGTCACCTCGGCGTCCTGGTGGTACGGCGTGCCGAAGGCGTCCTTGTGGAACAGACGGTCGAACTTCAAACGGGCACGCTGGCCACCGCCGTAGAAGTCCTCGAGCGGGTAGCCGAAGGCGTGCGCCCAGGTGAACTTCATGTGCGGCGGCAGGCCGAAGGCCTTCTCCAGACCGCCCGGCTTGCGGCCGAAGGCGATGAGGATGGAGCCGATGTCCAGCGCGGTGGCGGCGAGGGTCGCGATACCCGCGGCCTGACCGGTCTCGAACCGCAGCAGGTTCTCGGTGCGCTCGGTGGGGAAGCTCATCAGACGCGGGACGGTCTGCGTCATGGTGAACTCGTAGTTCCACCCGTGGTACTTGGTGAGGGCGCCGGAGAGGGCGAGGGTCGACAGACCATCGTTGGCGCGGCCGTACCATGCGTTCAGGTTCGTCAGCCAGATGATGAGGTGCGAGCTCTGGTTGATGATCTGGACGTTGAAGCCGGAGACGCACTCCTCGATCTCATCCCAGAGGTCGCAGGTCTCGCGGTCGATGACGATCGCCTCGGTGGCGTTGATGTTGCCCTGGCACGACGCACGACGAGCGGTCTCGAGGATGGCCTGGATCTTCCATTCCTCGACCTTCCGGTCCGGGTCGTAGTAACGAATGCTGCGACGGTCACCGACAGTCTGGAAAAAGGACTTGCCGGGGAGTTCTACGGACATGCGTCCCCCTGGATGTTCGCGTGGAAACGGGGCGGACGCGCGCGCCCGACGAGGGGAGGCGCCCCCACCACGCGCGGCAATCTACAGGCGTAATGGCGCTCGTGCGGGTCGTCACACACGGTTTTCGGCGGAAATGAGACCCATGGTCTGACCATCCCTGCGCTTGGTCCGACCATCACGCGCTCCGACGGAGGGCCCAAGCAGCGGGTATCCTCCCTGACCATGCCGAAACTTCTCTTTGTCACCGTCAACACCCCCGAGGTCCTGAACAAGGAGGGGAAGGTCCGCTTCCCCGGTTCAGAGGTCGCCCTCCAGCGCCTGTCGGACGCGGGGTGGGATGTCACCGTCGTCGACCCGCTGTGGCCGAAGCCCCTCGAGGAGGCCAAGGCGAACGCCTACGACGCCATCCTGGTCTCCACCTACAAGGCCGTGCCGCGCTCGCGTGACGCCGCCTCGATGCTCGCCCGGATGCAGGACGCGCCGGTCTACACGGTGGGCGTCCTCCAGAAGGACGAGGCCTTCCGCACGATGGCCCCCGAGGTCGGCGTGCTGAAGGGCCTCAAGGAACTCCCGAAGCCCGAGTAGTCCCGGGCCGGCGCAGGCCGGCACCGCCTCGCACCACCCGAAGGGCCGGAGATCTCCGGCCCTTCGTCGCGCCGGGGCCCGTCGCCGGGGCGGGAGCGGCGCTCAGCGGATGTGGGCGATGGTGGCCCCGTCGCCACCCTCCTCGGGAGGCGCCGGCTCGGCGCGGGCGATCAGGGGGTGACTCTTCAGCTCCTCGCGCACCACGTTGCGCAGGGCCCCCGTCCCGTGGCCGTGGACGATGCGCAACTCGTCGATGCCGGCCACCGCGGCGGCGTCGACGCGCTCGCGCACCTCGCGGCGGGTCTCGTCGACCCGCCGCCCCCGCACATCCACCTCCATGGTGGCCGGCGTGCTCGGCTGGGCGGGCGGCGGCGCGGCGCGTGGGCGCCGGGCGGCCCGCTCGGCCTGGGCGGCGGCCGCGCGATCACGCGAGAGCCGCTCCAGCGGCACCGTCATCCGCGCGGCGCCACCGTGCACCTCGGCCCGTCCGCCGCGGATCGAGGCCACCGTGCCGCGCATACCCGTCATCGAGTCCACCACGGGGTCCCCCACCTCCGGCGGCGGCCCCTCGGGCAGCGGCTCGGCCTCCGGGGCGGGCGCGTCGGCCAGGGCGGCGCGCGCCCGGCGCGAGCGGTCGCCGGCGGCACCCAGGCGGCGGTCGCGCTCGCGGGCGCGGCGGTCGGCCTCGGTGGCGGTCCGGGCCAACTCGCCCTTGCGTCCGCTCTCCTCGCGGCGGGCGGCCGCGATCTCGCGGCGCAGCTCGGCCAGCTCGCGCGCGGCCTGGGCGAGCTCGCGTTCGGCCTCGGCCCGCGCCGCGGCCTTGGCGGCCCGGGCCTCGTCACGGGAGCGCGCCAGCCGGCCCTCCAGTTCGTCGGCGCGCTTGCGCGCCCGGGAGGCCTCGCCCTCGGCCTCCCTGCGCGCCTCGCGCGCCGCGGTCAGCTCGTCGTCGGCGGCGGAGCGGGCGCGGGCGGCCTCGCCCAGCAGCGACTCCAGCTCGCGTTCCTCGGGGCGCGCCAGCGCGCGGGCGGCCTCGATCACCGACGGCTCCAGCCCCAGCCCCTCGGCGATCCCCAGCGCATGGGAGGCGCCCGGCTCGCCCATCACCAGGGTGTAGAGCGGCCTCAGCGTGCGCAGGTCCACCGCCACCGACGCGTTGAGGGCGTCGGGGCTGGCGCTGGCCCACTCCTTCACCTGGGGATGGTGGGTCGTGGCCAGCACCAGGGCCCCTTCCCCCACCAGATGCGCGATCACAGCCTCCGCCAGGCGCGCCCCCTCGTCGGGATCGGTACCCGCCGCGGGCTCGTCCAGCAGCACCAGCGAGCGGGCGGTCACCGCCGCGAGGATCGCCTTCAGCCGGCCCACGTGCGCCGAGAAGGTGGACAGGCTCTCGGCGATCGACTGGTCGTCGCCGATGTCGGCCAGGATGGTGTCGAACACGGGGAGCTCCGCCCGCGAGGCGGGCACCCGCAGGCCGCACTGGTGCAGCATCGCCAGCAGGCCGAGGGTCTTCAGCGCGACGGTCTTGCCCCCGGTGTTGGGCCCGGAGACCACCAGCGCCCGCACCCCGCCGAGCGGCAGGTCAACCGGCACGGTCTCGCGGGGGTTCAGCAGCGGATGGCGGGCGCCTTCCAGGTGCACCCGCCCCGCGGGCTCCACCCGCGTCCCGTCCCATTCGCGGGAGACCGTGGCCGAGGCCATCCTCAGGTCCAGGTGGGCAAGTTCCTCCACGGCCACGTCCAGCGCCACGCGCTCCTCGCCCACCAGCGCGGAGAGCATCCGCAGGATGCGCGCCACCTCCTGCGCCTCCTCGGCGGCCAGCTCGCGCACCTGGTTGTTGGCCTCCACCAGCGGCAGGGGCTCCACGAAGATGGTGGCTCCGGACCCCGAGCTGTCGTGGACGATGCCGGGCACCGCCGAGCGCGAGCTCGCCTTGACGGCCAGCACCGGCCGACCCGCGCGCTCGGTGGTGAACCCCTCCTGCAGGTGACTGCGCAGGCTGACCGCCAGCTGACGCAGGGTGTCCTGTGCGGCGCGACGGGCCTGGATGATGCGCCGGCGCAGCAGCGCCAATTCCGGGCTGGCGCCGTCGGCGACCCCACCGTGGGGATCGAGCGCGCGGTCGAGCGCCCCCTCCACCCGCCGCAGGGCGGGGATGCTGATGAAGCGGATGCGCTCGGCCAGGCGCGGAGCGCTCTCGGCCTCGGCCATCACGGCCTCGCGCGACTCCAGGGCCACGCGCACGGTGGCCAGGACGGCCGCCAGTTCATCGGGCTCCAGCACCGCCCCGCGAGCCGCCTCGGCGGTGCCCGGCCGCAGGTCCACCGCCCCGCCCGGCCCGCCCAGACCCAGGTCGTGGAGGGCGATCGCCTCCTCCACCTCGGACACGCGCACCGCCACCTCGGCGGGCTCGGCGGAGGGCGTCAGGGCCAGCGCCAGGTCGCGGCCTCCGGGGAACAGGGCACGCCCGGCGATGCGCTCCCGCACCGCGGGGAGCTCGAGCAGATCGACGGTGCGCTCGTCGACGGCCACCGACGGGCGGGCTCGATCGCCCCCGTCGCTCACTCTCCCGCGGCCTCCTCCGGTACCCCGACCGGCGGGACCGGCTCGATCGCGTCGCCCCTGCGCCAGGCCCACCACTCCTGCAGCACCACCTGCAGGATGCCCGCCACCGGGATGGCCACCAGCGCGCCCACCACGCCCAGCAACTGAGCGCCGATGAGCACGGCGAGGATGATCCAGAGCGGGTTGAGGTTGACGGTGAAGCGGTGGATGACCGGCTGGAACACGTTGTTCTCGATCTGCTGGTAGATGATCAGGAACACGATGGCGGCGACGCCGATGGGCCAGCCCTGGAAGAAGGCGACCGCGATGTACGGGATGCCACCGATGGTTGCACCCACGAGCGGAATCAACGAGGCGAGGCCCGCCCAGAAGGCCAGGAGGAGGGCGAACGGCACGCCGACCACGGTGAGGAATATGTAGGCGGCCAGCCCGCCGGCGACGGCCACCAGCAACACCCCCACCACGTAGCCCGCCACGACGCGGTACATCCGGTCGAGGATCCGCTCGAGACGCAACGCCTGCTGCCCGCGCCACTGCTCCAGCAGCCAGACGCGCAGGCGCCCGCCGTAGAGGCTCAGCAGGAAGGCGATCACGGCGATGCTGATGAAGGCCAGCAGCCCGTTGACGATCCGCTGCGTGATCTCCACGGCCGTGTCCGGGCCGGCCACCCCCTCCAGGGTGCTGGTGACCTCCTCCTCGAGGCGGTCCAGCAGGTTGTACTCGGCGTCCAGGTCCTGCACCAGCTGGGACTCCTGGAGCTGGCCCACATAGCCCGGGATCTCCTCGGAGAGTTGCTGGCCGGCGTCGATGAGCGGCGGCACGAACAGGAAGACGGCGCCGGCGGTGACTCCCAGGCCCAGCAGGTAGACCAGCCCGATCGAGGCGCTGCGACGCAGGCGCAGACGGCGCTGCAGGAACGTCACCAGCGGATCCATGGCGGTGGCCAGGAAGGCCCCGATCGCCACCCACGTCAGGACCCCGCGCGAGGCCCATGCCAGGTAGAGCAGGGCGAAGAGGGCGACCACCACCAGCACGGTGCGGACGATGGCCCGGTTGGTGGGACCCCCGTCCGGGGCGCGGCGCGGGTCGGAGTCCGACGGAGAGGTACCGCTCATGCGCCCGCGGCGCTCACCGGCGGGGGCCGCGTCCGATCAGGGCGAACAGTGCCGCCATCACGGCCGCGAAGAGCGCGTGCGTGATGGCCTCGTGGACCATCACCGAGCGGCTGGTCAGGAGACGGGGCAGGCGGCCCGAGCGCCGGTCCGGGTGGATGCGGTCGGCCACGGCCATCAGCGGCCAGGTGGCGAGAGTCTCCGCGGCCACCAGCGCCACCGCGCGGCGGGGCGTGGTGGCCCCGGTGAGCGCCAGCGCCGCCCCGAAGGCCGCCCCGTTGGACAGGTGGATGGCCACGCCGGCGGGCCGCCAGAGTCGCTCGCCGGCGGCGAAGCGCCCCAGCAGGCGCACGTCCGAGTACCCGTGGCCCAGGCGCCGCGCCAGCGGGGGCTCGATCGCCGCCCAGGCGGCGGTGCCGGCCGCACCGCAGGCGGCCGCCAGGGCCACATGGCGGGCACGCGGGGTGAGGACGGCGGGCATGGCGGCAGATTAGCGGGGCTCACCGGCGGGAGTCCGCCGGGCCGGGGCGCACGGGTGCGGCTACGATCGGCGCCGTGAGGGTGCCGAGGCGCACGCCCAGATCGATGCGGCACGCGCTGGTGGCGCTGGCCGGACTCGCCGTGCTGGCGGGGATCGCCTTCTTCGCCCGCGACGCCATCGATCCAGCCGCCCTCCTGGAGGCTCTGGCCGGCGCCCACGTGGGATGGGTGGTCGTCTCGTGCGCGCTGTACCTGCTCTCGCTCGTGTTCCTGGGCCAGGTCTGGGGCTGTGCGCTGCGCGCCTCGCTGGGGGCCGGTCCGCCCGCGGCGCAGGTGCAGCGGGCCCACTGGCTGTCGCGGGCCGGCGCCGAGGTGGTGCCCACCCCGGTGGCCGACGGCATCCGGGTGGCCGCGCTGCGGCGCGTGCCCGAGGCGCGTGGTCGCACCTCGGAGGTGATCGGGAGCATCGGCGGCTTCCGGTTGGTGGACGGCGTGGTGGGGATGGGGAGCGCGCTGCTCCTGGCGCTGGTGATCCCGCTGCCCGCCGACCTGAACCCCCTGCGCTGGGGCGCCGCGGCGGGTCTTGTCGCCAGCATCGCCGCGGCCCTGGCGGTCGTGGCCCTGGAGCGCCGGGTCGTGCGCTCGCGCCCCACCGGGCGCGCCGCGCGGGGACTGCGCGACGTGCTGCGCGGCGCGGGGGTGTTCCGCCACCGGCCGGACCTGCTGCGAGCGCTGGGCCTGCAGGCCCTCACCGCCGGGACGCGGTTCGTCTCGATGGTGGCCCTGTGCCTGGCCTTCGGCCTGCCCGCGGCGGCCGCTGCGGTCGCCTATCTGGTGGCCACGGTGGCCAGCGTCCTCGCGATCACCCCCGGCGGTGCGGGGGTGCGCGAGCTGGCGCTGGTGCCGCTGCTGGTGACCGCCTTCGGCGCGGACACCGGGGTCGCGCTCGCCTTCAGCCTCAGCATCCAGGGAACCGGCACCCTGGTGGTGCTGGCCGGCGCCGCCGTGCTTGCCCTGACGGTGCGCCGGCTGCCGCCTCCCATGCCCGTGGAGACGCCGGATCTGGCTCCGGGGGACGGTGCTACACTTGAGCCCGCAAGCGGAGCGGGGTGAGCGATGGCGACGACGACACTGCGGACCACCGAGAGCGCCCGGCGCGCCGCACGCGCCTGGGTGGCCATGCTGCACGCCCACACCGCGCTCACGCGGGCGTTCAACGCCGACCTGCAGGCCGGCCACGGCATCACCGTCACCGACTTCGAGGTCCTGCGCCATCTGGAGGGTGCGCCAGACGGCCACCTGCGGCGCGTCGATCTCGCCCAGCTGGTGGGTCTCACGCCATCGGGCATCACGCGCCTGCTGGACGGGCTCGAGGCCGGCGGACTGGTGGAGAAGGCCCAGTGCACCTCGGACGCCCGCGTCACCTACGCGCGCCTGACCGACGACGGGCGGACGCTGTTGCACCGCGCCGCCGCCACCCACCTGGCGGCCATCGACGCCCTCTTCCAGGAGCGCTTCACCTCCCAGGAGGCGGACCGGCTGGGCGAGTTGCTCGAGCGCCTGCCCCGCGAGGGCGATCAGGGCTCGTGCCCGCACGCCGACCAGGCCGGCGCCGGCTCCTGAGGATCCCCGCCGCCCTGTAAGGATCCGTTCACACATCGCCGCGATCATGCGGGCGATGTCCACGGACCGGGGAGATGGGACATGACACGGGTTCGCACGCTGGCGGGCCTCGCCGCGGTGGCGCTGGTGGCGCTGACCGGCGCGGCCTGCGGCTCGGGCGACGACGGCGACTCGGGTGAGGCGCCGGCCACGACGCCGACGGTGGCCGAGGACACGGGCCCCGCAACCACCGGCGAGCCGCCGCAGACCGCGCCGGAGCCGGAGCCGGAGCCGGAGCCGCCCACCACCGCCCCCGCGACCACCCGCCCGGCCCCGACGCCCCCGCCCAGGCCGCGGGCGCTCCCGGGGCTGCCCGCCTACACGGCCGGCTTCCAGCGCTGGCTGCGGCTGAACGCCGAACCGATCCCGCCCAATTCGGCCGACAGCCAGCAGGTCGGCTTCGACGCGCACCTCTCGACCAAGCAGGTGTACGTCAACCGCACGCGCCAGCAGATCACCGGGACCGGCGGCGCGCAGCGCCTGCCCTACCCCGACGGCACGATCCTCCTGAAGACCGGCAGCACCGGTGACACCATCACGCTGATCGCCGTCATGCGCAAGATCGCCGGCAGCGATCCGGCCCACGGCGACTGGCAGTTCATCGAGTGGAAGCGCGACAGCGCCGACCAGTCGTTCGCCACCGACGCCAGCCTGCAGGACGCCACCTGCTGGAGCTGCCACGGGCTGGTGGAGGAGGACGACTGGGTGTTCACCGGGCTGGAGTAGGCGCGCGGGCCGCCCGCCACACCCCGGGGCGGATCAGGACATCAGGCCGCCGACGATCAGCGCCGCTCCGGCAGCAGATCCCAGGAAGACGGCCGCCGTCCAGGCCCACATCACGCGCCGCGCCCGCTTCTCGAGCTCGTCAGAGGAGCGGGTGGAGACGACGAACGCCCCCTCGTTCGGACGACCGAGCACGGCGTGTCCGTCCCGCTGGCCGGCGCCGGCCAGCGCGTAGAGCTCCTCGCCCACGGGGAGGATGTGCTCGCGCGTGCGCACGCCCACCAGGCTGCTGGAGCCGCCGATGTTGAACGTGAACGTGCCCAGCGACAGGTTCATGCCGGCGCCCGATGAGACCGACTCCACCCGGTCCACCGTCTCCACGGGGTCATCGATGTCGGCCCCGTCGGGGTCCACCAGCACCCGGCCGCTGGCATCGGCCACCGCGAAGGCGTCGTGCGAGCGCTCCTCGCTGACCTGGCGCTCGACGATGCGCGGGCGTGTGTTGCCCTTCGAGTCGCGGTGCACCTCCCGGTGGCGCTCGCTGATGACCAGGCGGTACCAGACGCACTCGCGCCCGCTGGCCGGCGCCGTGAGCGGCTTCGCGCCGGGCTCGGCCCGCCCCGAGACGCTGACGCGCATGCCGGGTGCCGCCTCGCCATGCTCGGCCACCTGGGCGCAGTCGTAGCGGGGCACCTCGGCGAAGGCCTCCGCCCGCGCGGAGGCGCGCCGGGCCAGCCACGCGAGGAGGGTGGCCGACACGAGCAGGACGAGGGCACCGATGATGATCATGGTCATGCCCGAAGCGTCTCAGACGGGGCGGACGAAGGGTGCCGGATGGCGGCCGACACGCCGTGCCGGCTCAGGAACTGCGGTACGCCGGCGCCCGCTCCTCCTGCAGCCGAGCGACCACCCGCGCCGGCGGGTCGTCCGGTCTGCGCTGGAGGGAACCGCCGATCACCTCGGCCAGGCGCTCAAGCGCGATGCGCAAGCGCTCGGCGGCGAAGCGGACGTCCGGATCGGGGGACGCCCGGGACCGGTCGGCCTCGTCGAACAGGGCGGGCAGTGCGTGCGCCAGCGAGTTGCGCGGGTCGGAGGACTCGAAGTAGTAGGCGACGGGGAACTGGGTGAGGTCGGAATGGACCTGAGCCACGCGCCCCTCGAGGCCGCTCAGTAGATCGCGGTGCGCCGCCGCGCCGAGATCGTCTCCCGATGGGTCGCCGTGCCGGGCGCGCGCGCCGGGCGACGTCCCGCACGCCGGCGTGGTTTGTTGGGGCATAGCACTTGGCCTCGAGGCTGAAGTCCAGGTGGATCGGGTCCCCGGGCGGTCCCAAGGAGTAGAGGCCGACCGCATCGCGCCCGCCGTCCGCGCTTCTACGCGTACCTTCGATGAAGGTGACCGCGCCGCCGGTCGCCATCTTCCAGAGCTCGATCGCGCAGGCCTCAAAGGCATAGGGGTCCGACGCGAAGTACTCGTACACCGATTGCACAAGCGCGCGGCCCCACTCCTTGGAAGGCGCCTGGTCACTGGGCCTACGGAACTGCCGCGTTCGTGGCGCCTCCAGCGGGTCGTAGGCGCCCTCCTGGACGAAGCGCCTAAAGGCGTCTGGGCAAGCGGGGCCCAGAGCGATGCCGTCGGCCAGCTCATTCATCCAATCCCTGGAGACGACTGCGACGTCGAGGATCGTAAACGTCGCCCTGTAGTTCTGAAAGCGCTCGCCCGCGGTCGTACGCCAGAGCGCGACAAGATCAGCGCTCGGAGGCACATCGCGGCCACCGGGTACGGCGAGACCGAGAAAGACGGCGTCGCGGTTCCCTCCCGGAGTTGCCTTGGCGAACACCAGAAACGGCGGTACCGAAGACCTCGCCGGAGGCTCACCATGCAGGGCATCGAAGCAACGCTGGAGCAGGCGGTTGCCACTTCGGGTGGTTGCGTGTAGGTCCGCTCCCGGGCGCTTGTTGTCGCCGAAGTAGCTAAAGAGCCCGGTCTCCTCGTCGAGCCGATCCGGCCAGTCCGGATCCTCGCCTGAGGTGTAGATAGCCACGTAGCGGACCGTTCCCAAGGCCACGCTTCCCGCGGCCCGGAAACCGCCCTGATTGCCTACACCCGGAAGCAGGCGGTGCAAGGGCTCCGCGGCGACCGATGCCTGGGGACCCTGCGCATAGACGGCACCGACGACCAGATCAGACGTAGGCAGGTGCTCGTATTCGATCCGACGCGACACAGAGCGACCAGTATCGCCCATGGTCAGGGCCAAGGCCATACCGGCACACGCTTCCCTCCCCGCAGCGCCCCAAAGGTCCCAGGCCGTGCCAACGCTTCGAAAGGTGGCCCAATGTGCGCGAGACGCCTCCGAGCCATGTCGGACAAAGAGAACCCCAGGCAGATGGAACCCTTGAAGCCGGAGAGGGGATTCGAACCCCTGACCTGCCGCTTACAAGGCGGCTGCTCTGGCCAACTGAGCTACTCCGGCGCGGTCGGGATGTTACCGCCCTACCCGCCGGCGGCCAGGGTCTCCCGCAGTGCCAGCACCCGCTCCAGGGAGCGCTCGGCCTCGTCTCGGTCCAGCCGGCCCGAGCCCAGCGCCGCCCGCAGCCCGCGGGCCGCGGCCGCGCCGCGAGCGGGGTCGATGTAGATCAGAAGGTCGTTCCCGGCACGAGCGGCACGGACGGCCACCGCGCGGTCGGGGCCCACGGCGCCCAGCGCCGGCGTGTCGAGCGCGTCGGTGATCACCACGCCGTCGAAGCCCAGACGGTTGCGCAGCAGCCCCGTCACCACGCGGCGCGTCAGCAGCGCCGGCCCGGGCGAGCCGAGCGCCGGGTAGGACGCCGAGGCGCTCATCACCATCGGCACCCGCGCCCGGATGAGCGCGCGGAACGGCGCCAGGTCGACCCGCTCCAGTTCGCGGCGCGAGCGGCGCACCGCCACGGGGGCGTCGTCGGTGTTCACCCGCGCAACGCCCAGACCCGGGAAGTGCTTGGCCGTGGCCAGCGCCCCTCCCTCGCGCAGGCCGCGCGCGAAGGCCACCGAGTGCGCGGCCACCCGGCCGCGGGTGCGGCCGAAGGTGCGCCCGAAGCGCTCCAGCACCGACCCCGGGCGCGCCACGTCGGCCACCGGCGACAGCGCCGCCCCGATGCCGAGGCCCGCCAGCAGTCGCCCGGTGGCCCGCCCTGTCGCCCGGGTGGAGGCGACCGATCCGCGCCCCATCTGCACGGCGCTCCTGCCGGGGGGCCCGGGGATACGGCGCACCTGGCCGCCCTCCTGGTCGGTCACGATCAGCAGCGGCGCGTCCACGGCGGCGGGGCGCGGGATGGACTGCAGATCCGCGGTCAGGCGCACCACCTGCGAGCGGCTGCGCACGTTGCCGCCCATCAGGATCACGGCGCCGGTCTCGCCGCGGCGGATGCTGCGGGCCAGCGAGGCCGGCACGGTGGTGCCTGGGAAGCCGACGACCATCCGCTGCCCCGCCAACTGGGCGAGGGTGGCCGGCGGGCGGGCGGGCGCCTCGGCCGGAGCCGGGGTCGCCGCCGCGAGGGCGCCGGCCGGCGGGGTGCCACCCACCGCCCCCGCCGCCGCGCCGGCGACGGCCGCGGCCAGCGCCGCCATGGCCAGCGCCGTGACGGCTACCCCTCCCCCTCCGCCGCATCCTTGCGGCCGGCGAAGTCGAGCGAGGCGGAGTTGATGCAGAACCGCTGCCCGGTGGGCTGCGGCCCGTCGGGGAACACGTGGCCCAGGTGCGCCCCGCAGTTGGCGCAGAGCACCTCCTCGCGCACCATGCCGTAGCTGACATCGCGCCGGTGGGCCACCCGGCCCTCGGCGGCGGCCTCATAGAAGCTGGGCCACCCGGAGCCCGACTCGAACTTGGTGCCCGAGTCGAACAGCTCGGCCTGGCAGACCACGCAGCGGTACATGCCGTCGTCGTGGTGGTCCCAGTAGATGCCCGAGAACGCGGGCTCGGTGCCGGCGCACTGGGTGATCTCGTACTGCTCGGGCGTCAGCCGCTCCTTCAGGCTGCGCTTGGCAGGGGTGTCTTCGGCCATGCACTTCCTCTTTCGGAACCAACGCATCGTGGACCCATGGTGGCAGATGGTGGTGACAGAGAACCGACACCGCCGCGGAACGTGAAGGGATCGACCGGGCCTGCCGAGATTGTCACCATGCCCCGCCTCATCCGCCTCCGCCCCGCGCTGGCCGCCATGCTGGCCTGCGCCGCTCTGGCCGCCGCCCCCCTCGCGCCGGCCCCCGCCGCCCCTCAGCCGTCCGGGCCGGCGGCCTCCCCGGCGCGCGCGCACGCCACGAGCGCCGACGCCTTCGCCTGGCTGCGCCCCGCCGCCATGCGCCTGGTGCGCGACGGCGCCTGGTCCGGCAGCGACGCCGCGGCCCTGGACCGCGACGCCACCTGGGGCGACCTGGAGGCCGTGCTCACCCGCCTGGACCTGCCGTTCCGCCCGGTGGCCGACCCCACGCGCCCGGTGTCGGTGTGGGCCGCGCACGTCCGCGTGGTGCGGGCCCTCGGCCTGGTCCGCGAGTTGCGCGGCCTGCACCGCATCCACACCGCCGACGGCACCCGCCTGCGCGTGCCCCGCTACTTCGGCGCCGAGGTGCTGGTGCGCGAGCTGGGCCTGGTGGTCAACCACCCCGCCGAGCACGACGACCAGGAGCGGGGACGCGCCCAGCGCCTGCGGATGGCCGATCTGGCCCACATGGCGAGCGCCCTGGACGACCTGTCGGAGTGGCGGCTGGCGGGCCTGGAGCGCTACCGCGACATCTCGCTGCCGCAGATGACGAGCGCCGAGCGCTCGGCGGTTCAGGCCGCCTTCGCCCAGGTGGGCCGCCCATACGTGTGGGGCGGCGACTGGCCCGGCCGGCGCTCCCCCTGGGGCTGGCAGGGCGCCGCCGGCTTCGACTGCTCGGGCCTGGTGTGGTGGACCTTCAAGGGCGCCCGCACCACCCGGGGCCTGGCCACCGGGCCCGCCCTGCGGGGGCGCACCGCCGACGACATGGCCCACGAGTCGCTGGCGGCGCGCATCGAGCCCGACCAGGCGCGCGCCGGGGACCTGATCTTCTTCGGCTCCGAGGGACCGCGCACCCCGCGCGGGGCCATCAGCCACGTCGGCATCGCTCTGGGGGGCGGCTGGATCGTCCACTCCTCGGGATCGCGCGGCGGCCCCACCGTCAGCCACCTGGAGAACTACTGGAGCTCGGGTGTCGCCTGGGGGCGGAGGGTGCCCGGCCTGAGATGACCGCGCCGGGTGCCTCGCTATCCTCGACGGCACCCGGAGCACAGATCAGGAGCGGCCGATGGCCATCATCAGCACCGCGCTCGACCCCGCGCAGCCGACCGGGCTGTTCATGAACGGGCGCTTCCAGGACCGCGGCAAGCAGGGATCGGTGCGCAACCCGCACACCGGCGACATCATCGCCAACGTCGCGCGCGGCGGAGCCGAGGACGTGGTCGAGGCGGTCGCACGGGCCACGGAGTTGATGGCCGCCCTGCCGCCGGCCCACGAGCGCGCCGCGGTGCTGGAGCGCGCGGCCCGGCGGGTGGCCGACCGCGCCGAGTCGTTCGCGCGCACCATCTGCCTCGAGGCCGGCAAGCCCATCGCCCAGGCGCGCGGCGAGGTGGCGCGGTGCGTGGACACCCTCACCTTCTCCGCCGCCGAGGCGCGCACGCTGGCCGGCGAGATGGTGCCGATGGAGGCCTCGTCCTCGGGCGTGGGCCACATCGGCCTTGTGCTGCGGGAGCCCATCGGCGTGGTGGGGGCGATCTCGCCCTTCAACTTCCCGCTGAACCTGGTGGCGCACAAGATCGGCCCGGCCATCGCCGCCGGCTGCCCGGTGGTGCTCAAGCCGGCGTCGGCCACCCCGCTCTCGGCCCTGCTGCTGACCAAGGCGCTGGCCGACAGCGGCCTGCCGGCGGGGATGCTGGCGGTGGTCATGGGCTCCGGCTCCGACGTGGGCGACGCCCTGGTGGACCACCCGGACGTGCCGATGATCTCGTTCACCGGCTCGCCCGAGGTGGGCTGGGGCATCCGCAAGCGGGTGCCGCGCAAGCACGTGGCGCTCGAGCTGGGGAACGCCACGCCGGTCATCGTGGCCGAGGACGCCGACCTCGAGCTCGCCGCCGGCAAGCTGGCGGCCTCGGGATACACGCACGCCGGCCAGTCGTGCATCTCGGTCCAGCGCGTCTACGTTCACCGCTCCGTGGCCCGGGAGTTCACCGAGCGTTTCACCGCGGCGGTGGGCGACCTGGTGGTGGGCGACCCGATGGACGAGGCCACCGACGTGGGCCCGGTGATCGACGCCGATTCGTGCGAGCGGGTGGTCGACTGGATCGGCCAGGCCCGCGCCGGTGGCGCCGACGTGCTGCTGGGCGGCACCGTCCGTGACGGCGTGCTGGCCCCGACGGTCCTGGAAGGGATCGCCCCGGACATGCGCGTGGTGCGCGACGAGGTGTTCGGGCCGGTCGTGGGCATCGCGGCCTTCGGCACCATCGGGGAGGCCATCGAGCTGGCCAACGGATCGCCCTACGGTCTGCAGGCGGGCATCTTCACGGCCCGCACCGACCGGGCGCTGAACTGGGCGCGCCGCCTGCACTTCGGCGGCGTCACCATCAACGAGACCCCCACCTTCCGCGCCGACCAGCAGCCCTACGGAGGGCTGAAGGACAGCGGCAACACCCGCGAGGGGCCGCGCTACGCGGTGCGTTCGATGACCGAGCCGCGCCTGGTGGTGGTCGGGCTCCCGGACGGCGACTGAGCCCGCCCGGCACCAAGAGACCGAGGGCCCGCTACTGGAGAGGTAGTCGCGGACCCTCGAACTACATCTTGCACCGGGTCACCTGAAGGCGTCCTGAACGTTTGGCGCGCCGGAACCTCAGCCCGCCGGATGCGGCTCCCGGAGAGCCGCGTCCTCGGCCCGCATCCGCTCCACCGTGGCCGCGTCGCGCTCCTCGATGCGGGCCGCCTCCTCGAGGATCTCCCCCAGGTCCTGGGAGGGGATGACCACCGCGCCCGAGCGGTCGGCGTAGACCACATCCCCCGGGAACACGGTCACGCCCGCGACCGCCACGGGCACGTTCGCGGCGAAGGGCATGATCGTCTCGCCGCCCTGGCGGACCGTCTCCCCGCCCACCCAGGCGGCGATCCCCAGATCGACCACCTCGTCGAAGTCGCGCAGCCGCGCGTCGGTCAGGACGCCGGCCATGCCGAGGTTGCGCAGCCGCGACAGCTTCTTCCCGCCGGCGATGGGCTGGTCGGGGTACCCGCCGGCCGAGACCACCAGCAGCTTGCCGGCCGGGTCGTCCCCCGCCGCCTCCAGCACCAGGGGGCCGAAATCGTGGACCGAGGGATCGAGCCGGTCGGATCGCAGGGGCATGAAGGCCATGGTCACGGCCTCGGCCAGCACCCAGCGCTCGGGCACCGGCGACACGAGGTCGGCGATGTGGGCCCGGTGGGCGTGGCGGCGCATCATCGCGTCGCAGATCGCCGAGCAACTGACGCGCTCGGCGTCGGCGCGCAACCGGGGGTCCAGCGGTCCGCCGGCGGCGGAGGGACCGCTCACCCGAGGCTCCAGTAGCCGTCGAAGCCCACCGGATCGAACGAGGCGCCCGAGCGCTCGAGCCCGCTGCGGACCTCCGCCCGCGACAGGCCCATGGCGCCGGCCACCTCGATCGTGGCGAGCGGGCCGGGGAAGCGCGCCAGCACGGCGGCGGGGTCCTCGGGGTCCGCCGCGCGCGTCAGGTGCGGGGCGAGGTTGGCGATCGCCATCTCGTAGGAGCGCACCGGCTGGAACCCCGGCACCGACATCGTCGCGCCGTCGGACAGGCGCTCGATCTCGTAGGCGGGGCAGGTGTAGCGCCTGCCGCCCTCCCAGTCGGCCAGCCGCTCGGGCTGCGCCAGCGCCGCGGGGCTCGGGGTGCGGGCGGCCACCATGTCCGCCGCCAGGGCCTCACCCACCGGTTCCTCGGCCGTCCAGCCCGCCACCTGCCCGGGGTCCAGCCCGGCGTCCACCACCGCGTCCATGATCGTCTGCGGCTCGTCGATGAGCCGCCCGGCGAAGTGGCGCATCGAGATGCGCCGGCTCACCTCCCGCGCGTTGGCCGGGTCGTGCAGGCGGACCGCCACCACCGTCCGGCAGGCGAAGGCGGTTCCCGCCATGCGGGGCCGCAGGGCGTCGTCGATGGGCATCCCATGCTCGGAGGCGATGCGCGAGAACGCCCGCGACTGCTCCTGCGGCGTGAAGCCGCGCGCCTCGAACTCCTCGCCGGTGGTCGCGAGGCCCACCATCCGCAGGTCCCATGCGATCTGCTCGCCGTACAGCCACATGAGCCGCCGGCGCGCCGGCTCGGCGCTGAAGCCCCACGGGCAGCCGGGATCCGTGTACTCGGTGATGCGCAGCTCGGCCATGCGGGCCTCCTGACGAGTTTGACGGTGGGTGCTCCGGGCAGGCTATGCGGCCGCCGCGCCGGTCGCACCCTGCGCCCGGAACCGGCGCAGGCGCAGGGAGTTGCCCACCACGAAGGCGCTGGAGAGCGCCATCGCCGCCCCGGCCACCAGCGGGTTGAGGAAGCCCGCGGCGGCCAGCGGCAGGGCGGCGGCGTTGTAGGCGAAGGCCCAGAACAGGTTGCCCTTGATGGTCGCCAGGGTCCGGCGCGAGAGGCGCACGGCATCGGCCGCGGCCGTGAGGTCGCCGCTCACCAGCGTGAGGTCGGCCGCCTCCATGGCCACGTCGGTCCCGGTGCCGATGGCGATCCCCAGATCGGCCTGGGCCAGCGCCGGCGCGTCGTTGACGCCGTCGCCCACCATGGCCACCACCCTCCCCTCCTCCTGCAGGCGACGGACCTGTGCCACCTTGTCGGCGGGCAGCACGTCGGCGATGACCTCCTCGATCCCCACGAGGTCGGCCACGGCCCGCGCGGTCACGGCGTTGTCACCGGTCAGCAGCACCGGGTGCATGCCCAGGGCCCGCAGGCGGGCCACCGCCGCGGCGCTCGTGGGCTTCGGCTCGTCGGCCACCGCCAGCGCCCCCACGGCGCGCCCGGAGACGGCCACCAGCACGGCGGTGCGGCCCGCGGCGCGCAGGCCCTCCAGTGAGCGCGCGAGGTCGGCATCGACCACCACGCCCCGCTCGGCCAGCAGCCCGGGCCGCCCCACCAGGACCGGCTCGCCGTCCACCACACCCTCCACGCCCCCGCCGGCGTGGGCCGCGAAGTCGGTCACCTGGGCGGGCGACAGGCCCTCCGCGCGCGCGCCCGCGACGATGGCCGCGGCGATCGGGTGCTCGGAGGCGCCCTCTGCTGCGGCCGCCGGGCCCAGTACGTCCCGGCGCTCCAGGCCGGCGGCCGGGACCACCTCGACCAGGGCCATCGTGCCGGTGGTGACGGTGCCGGTCTTGTCGAGGACGACCGTGTCCACCCGGCGCGTCGACTCCAGCACCTCGGCGCCGGTGATGAGCAGCCCCAGCTGCGCGCCGCGCCCGGTGCCCACCAGCAGTGCGGTGGGCGTGGCGAGCCCCAGCGCGCAGGGGCAGGCGATGATGAGCACCGCCACGGCCGCCGTGAAGGCATAGACCGCACCGGCGCCGTTGGCCAGCCAGAACCCCAGCGTGGCCGCGGCCAGGAGGATGACCGCCGGGACGAAGACCGCCGATACGCGGTCGGCCAGGCGCTGCACGGGCGCCTTGCCCGCCTGGGCCTCGCTCACCAGGCGCCCGATGCGCGCCAGCGCGGTGTCGGCCCCCACGCGCGTCGCGCGCACCACCAGGCGCCCGCCGGCGTTCACGCATGCGCCCACCACCTCGTCGCCGGGCCCCACCTCCACCGGTATCGATTCCCCGGTCAGCAGCGAGCGATCGATGGCCGAACGCCCCTCCTCCACCACGCCGTCTGTGGCGATGCGCTCGCCGGGCCGCGCCACGAAGCGGGTGCCCGGGACCAGTTCCTGCACCGGCACCCGGCGCTCGACGCCGGCCTCGTCGAGGACCGCCACATCCTTGGCCCCCAGCTCCAGCAGCGCCCGCAGCGCCGAGCCGGCCCGCCGCTTGGCCCGCGCCTCGAACCACCGGCCGGCCAGCAGGAACACGGTCACCGCGGCGGCCACCTCGAGGTAGATGTGCTCGGACGCGGCGGCCGGGTCCGTGACCAGATCGAAGCCCATCCGCATCCCCGGATCGCCGGCGCCGAGGAACAGGAGCGCCACCAGGGACCAGCCCCAGGCGGCCAGGGTCCCCACGCTGATGAGTGTGTCCATGGTGGCCGCGCCGTGGCGCAGGTTCAGCCACGCGGCACGGTGGAAGGGCCAGGCGCCCCACACCACAACCGGGCTGGCGAGGGTGAGCGCCAGCCACTGCCAGTTGTCGAACTGGAGGGCCGGCGCCATCGAGACCACCAGCACCGGCAGCGCGAGAGCCGCGGCGATGAGGACCCGCCGGCCCAGGTCGTCGCCCGGGCCGGCTGCGGCCTCGCCCGGGGCGGGCCGCGGGCCCGCGGGGGCCGGCGGCGTGGCGTCGTACCCGGTCGCGCGGACCGTGGCGATCAGGTCGTCCATGGCGACCGCCGCCGGATCGAACTCCACCGTGGCGCGCTCGGTGGCGTAGTTGACGCTGGCGTGCACCCCCTCCATGCGGTTCAGGCGCTTCTCCACGCGCGAGGCGCACGAGGAACAGGTCATGCCCTGGATGGGCAGCTCGACCCGCCCGGGGTCGGCGTCGCTGCCGATCATCGTCCGACCCGGACCGTGTGGGCCACGGTGCGGACCGCGCCGGCGCGCGGCAGGTCGACGTGGGCCCGGTACATCGCGCCGTGCGCCCCGCGGTCGTCGGCCGGACGAGGCGCGGGCGCGTGCTCGCGCCCGTCGCCGGCGCCATCCCGCAGCTCGGGCACGGCCCATCCCGCGCCGGCGCCGATGGCCGCCGCCGCGAGGAGTCCGGCCCCGAACAGGACCAGCCGCGCGGTGGCGCTCACCCCACCACCTCGTAGCCGGCCTCGTCCACCGCAGCCCGGACGGCGTCGTCGCTCACGCCGGTGGCCTCGACGGTGATCCTGCCCGCGTCCAGATCGACCTCGACGGCGCTCACGCCCGCGAGAGCGCCCACCTCATCGCGCACCGCGGCCACGCAGTGCCCGCAGGTCATCCCCGCGACGGTGTAGGTGCGTGTCCGCATCGGGTCGGCCATCCTTGCTCCTCTGTGTATACCCTGGGGGAGTACTTGTCCTCCGGTCGGCACTCTTGCATACACCCTGGGGGTATGCAAGCCTCCGTGCCATGACCACAGACCAGACCCCCGCCCCCCACGATCACACGCCCGGGTACGCCGCCGCCCGGGAGACCGAGGCGGTGCTGAAGCGCCTGCGCCGCATCGAGGGCCAGGTGCGGGGCATCCAGGGGATGGTGAGCGACGAGCGGTACTGCATCGACGTCCTGCAGCAGGTGAGCGCCGTGCAGGCTGCGCTCGACAAGGTGGCTCTGGCTCTCGTGGAGGACCACACGCGCCACTGCCTGCTGGACGCCGACCCGGCGACGCGCGACGAACGACACGCGGAACTGATGGCCGCCCTGTCGCGCATGGTGGGCCGGCGCTGATCGACGCGCCGGGGGCGCCCGGTGGTGGGGGCCGCCGGCCCGGGTCTCGGCCCTCTCATCGGGACGGCCGGATTCGAACCGGCGACCCCTCGCTCCCAAAGCGAGTGCGCTACCAGGCTGCGCCACGTCCCGCCGATGCGCGCCGAAGCGTAGCCGATCTGCGCTCCCGCGCCGCCCCCGCTCGACCGCGGGGGCGGCCCTCAGAGACTCACCCGGAAACGGGGTGGCGGGTACCGGACAGGGAGAGGGCGATGTTGCGAGGTCGATGGGCGGGGCGGTCGCCGCAGCGGCCCGGCCGCGGCAGCGTCTCGCTGGCGACGGTGGTGGCCGCCCCGGACGGGGGCGACATCGACCTGCGCTGCAACTTCCAGGCGGGAGCGAGCGGCCCGGCCTACGGCAACAGCGCCCTTACCGCCCTCGCCGTCGACCAGGCCGTCCTGGCGGACTGAGGCCGGGTCCGGCTCAGGCCCTGGTCCGCTCGGTCGGTGCGTGCTCGTCGTCGGTGTGGACGAGTTCGTCGGGGTCGATCGGCGGGTCGTTGCGGGTGGCATACAGCGAGGCCAGGATCGAGGTGCCCAGCACCACCACGACGGCGCCCAGCGTCAGCCAGATGGGCGGGTGGTACAGCTCGCTGGTGAGCATCTTGATGCCGACCAGCCCCAGGACGATGGCGAGGCCGTAGTTGAGGTACTTGAACCGCGACAGGGCGCCCACGATGACGAAGTACATCGCGCGCAGGCCCATCAGCGCGAAGGCGTTGGCCGCCAGCACCAGGAAGGCCTCGTCGGTGATGGCGAAGATCGCCGGGATCGAATCGATGGCGAAGATGAGGTCCGTGCTGGCCACCACCAGCAGCACCGCGAAGATCGGCGTGGCGTACCGCCTGCCGTTCTCGCTGACGAACACGCGCGTGCCCCGGTAGTCCGGGACGCTGGGCACGAAGCGGTTGACCAGTAGCAGCAGCTTGTTCTTGGAGGGGTCGACGTGCTCACCGGTGCTGCGCGCCAGCCGGTAGGCCGTGAACACCAGGAACGCGCCGAAGATGTAGATCACCCAGTGCGCGGCGCCGAGCGCCACCGCCCCGATGGCGATGAAGATCCCGCGGAACACCAGGGCGCCGAGCACACCGAACATCAGCACCCGCGGCTGCAGCACCTTCGGCACGGCGAAGTAGCCGAAGATGACCGCGAACACGAACAGGTTGTCGATGGAGAGACTCCACTCGACCAGGTAGCCGGCGATGTACTCGCCGGCGTAGGTGCTGCCCGAGGTCGCTCCCACCACGCCGGCGAAGCTCACGCCCAGCGTGATCCAGCCCAGGCTCCAGAGGCCGGCCTCCTTCACCGACACCTCGCGCTTCCCACGACCGAAGAAGAAGAGGTCGATGGAGGCAAGCACCGGCACGGCGCCGATCAGGGCGAACCATGCCCACAACGGGGGTTCCAACAGAAGGCTCCTTCGACGTCAGCACAACGGCGGCCATCGCCGAAGGTCTCTCCCGCCCCGTGAAGGGCCGACACCACCGGGCTCGGCGCTCTCCTCGCGCGGGCCGGACTGACGATGGCGCCGCGGAGGGATACTCCCCTTGCGGTCGCCGCACGATAGACGATCGGCCCGGACGCGCGGAATCGATCCGGTCAGGCGGACTCCACGGGACCCTCCCGCAGGGACACGCACTCGCCCTCGGAGGTGAGCGTGGCGGAGAGGACCTCCCACCGGCGGCCCATCCGCACCATCACCAGGTCCACGCGTGCCAGCCCGTCCGGGCCGCTGACCACCACGTCCAGATTGGCCTGGGCGTCGCCGCTGCCGCCGGGGATCTCCCCCTCGGGGTGCCCCACGTTCGCGGGGTGGCCCACCGTGGCGGCCACGCGCGGGTGGCGGCGCACGAAGGCGATCGCCTCGTCCACCGGGTCGCGCCCCTTCACCCGCCAGGCGCGCAGCATGATGACCACCACCGCGGCCAGGAACAGGTAGGCGGCCGCGCCACCGACCAGCGAGAGGGTCTGACGGGAGACGCCGGTCTGGTTGAAAACCAGCGCGGTGATCCCGAAGGCGCCGAAGATCACGGCCGCGGTGAGCATGATCTGACGCTGCACGACAGGCCTCAGGCGGTTGCCCAGATCTCGGCCAGGCGCGCCATGGCGCTGCGGTAGCGCCTGAGCGCCTCCTCGCGGCCCAGCAGCTCGAGGCTCTCATAGATGCCCGTGCTCACCGTCTGCCCCGTGATGGCGATGCGCTGCGGCTCCAGGAAGTCCTTGGCCGCCTCGCCCAGGATGTGCAACTGGTCCTGGAGGGCGTCCTTGATGGCATCGAGCGTCCATTCGGGGAGCGCCTCGAGCCGGCCGAGCCCGCCGCCGATCACCTGGATCGAGTGCTTCACGTCGCGGGTCACCACCTCCCAGGCCTCCTCCTCGATGTGCAGCGGACGGAAGAGCCAGCCGGCCAGCTCGTCGTAGTCGGCGAAGGTGCTCAGCTTGCGCTTGACCAGCGGGGCGGTGCGCCGCACCAGGTCCTCGGCCTCCGGCCCCTTGCCCTCCAGGTAGCCGGTGGCGCGGAGCCACTCCAGCAGCAGCTCGGCGAACTCGTCGGTGGGGATCAGCCGCAGGTGGCGCCCGTTGATGACGCGCAGCTTGGTCAGGTCGAAGACCGCGGGGCTCTTGGAGACGCGCGTGATCGAGAACTTCTCGATCAGTTCGTCCACCGTGAACATGGTGGTCTTGTCGTCGAAGCTCCACCCGAGTAGCGCCAGCGCGTTGACGGCGGCCCGCGGCAGGAAGCCGTCGGCCTGCAGGTCCTCCACCGACGCCGCCCCGTGGCGCTTGGAGAGCCGCTTCTTGTCGGGCCCCAGGATGAGTGGCATGTGTGCGTAGCCGGGCACATCGCCCCCCAGCGCGCGCATCACCAGCACCTGCTTGGGGGTGTTGGAGATGTGGTCCTCGCCGCGTACGACGTGGGTGATCCCCATCTCGAGGTCGTCGACGGCCGCCGCCAGGTTGTAGGTGGGCGTCCCGTCGGAGCGCGCCACGACGAAGTCCTCGATGTTGTCGTGCCCGAAGGTCACGGTGCCGCGCACGTAGTCCTCGATGACGGTCTCGCCCGGCAGCGGCACGGCGAAGCGCCACACCGGCCGGCGGCCCTCGGCCTCGAAGCGGGCGATGTCCTCGGCCGGCCAGTCGCGCCGGCCGCGCACCACAGGGGCGCGCTTATCGGCACGCGCCGCGGCGCGCTGCGCGTCCAGTTCCTCGTCGGTCTCCCACGCCGCGTAGACCGCCCCGGTGGCCCGCAGGCGATCCACGGCCGCCGCGTAGACGTCGCCCCGCTCGCTCTGGCGCAGGGGGCCCTCGTCCCAGTCCAGCCCCAGCCAGCCCAGCGCCCGCAGGATCTCGGCCTCGCTCTCGGGCGTCGAGCGCTCCCGGTCGGTGTCCTCCAGTCGCAGCACGAAGGTGCCGCCGGTGTTGCGCGCCAGCAGCCAGTTGAACAGGGCGGCCCGCGCCCCTCCCACGTGCAGGCTGCCCGTGGGGCTGGGTGCGAAACGGACGCGCACCGGCCCCGTGATGTCCCTACGCTCTCTCGCCATGCCCGTAGGATAGACACATGCGATTCGGTGCCCACGTGTCCTCCTCGGGAGGCATCAGCAAGGCCGTGGGGCGCGGGCTGGACATCGGCTGCGACACCCTCCAGGTGTTCACCCACAACCCGCGCACCTGGAAGCCCATCAACCACACCGATGCGGAGATCGAGGCCTTCCGCGCCGGCGTGGCCGAGCACGGTCTCGGCCCCCTGGTGAGCCACGGGCTCTACCTGATGAACCTGGGCGCGCCGGATGCCGAGGTGCCCACCGGCCCGCCCAACAAGCCGGCCACGCGGACGCGCAACATCTACCGCTCATCCATCGAGAGCCTGACCCAGCACCTGGTCATCGGCGAGCGGCTCGGGCTGTCGGGGGTGGTGCTCCACGTGGGCGCCTACAAGGGCAGCACCGAGGACGAGGCCATCGGGCGCATCGGGCTCGGCATCGCCGAGGCGCTGGAGGCGGCCCCGGGGTCCTGCTGCGTCTTCCTCGAGAACACCGCCGGCGCCGGCAGCACCATCGGGCGCACCTTCGAGCAGTTGCGCGCGGTCTTCGACGCGGTGGGCTCACCGGACCGGGTGGGCTTCTGCCTGGACACCCAGCACCTGTTCGCCTCGGGATTCCCGGTGCACGAGCCCGGAGGGGTCGACCGCGTCATGGACGAGTTCGACGCCGTCGTGGGACTGGACCGGCTGCGGTGCTTCCACCTGAACGACTCCAAGACGCCGTTCGGCTCCAACCGCGACCGCCACGAGAACCTGGGCGACGGCGAGATCGGCGCCGACGGGATGCGCAGCATCCTGGGCTGCCCGGCCATCCAGCACCTGCCGGTGTTCCTGGAGGTCCCGGGGGTGGAGGGCAACGGTCCGGACGCCGAGAACCTCCTGCGCGCGAGGCGCTTCCACGAGGAGGGCCTGGCGCTGCGGTAGGCGGGCCGGCAGCCGCAAGCGGGTGAGGGGAATCGAACCCCCGTCTGTGGCTTGGAAGGCCATTGCTCTACCATTGAGCTACACCCGCACGGCCGCCCATGTTAGCCGCAGATCCGCTCAGGCGGGTGCCGCGCGGCCCTCGCGCATGGCCTTGGCCCGCAGGTAGTCCGCCTCGGCGCGGTCCGCCCCTGCGGCGTCCCCGAGCGCGCGCAGCGCGAAGCGCAGCACGTCATAGGGCCCCTCGTACTCACCGGGCGGGTGGTGGAAGCCGATCCGCTCCACCGACCCCCCCGCGCCACCCGCCTTCCCCAGCGCCACCGACATGCGCGCCCACGCCGCGGCATCGGCCGGGCGGCCGGCGCGGTACGCGGCCACCGCGGCCAGCCATGGCAACTCGGCCACGCCCGGGTGGCGCGTCAGCCCGCGGGCGCACCAGTCGATGACCTCGTGGTGGCGCCCGCGCACCAGCTCGCACTCGGCGGCCCGGTAGCAGGCCCAGGCCGACTCCTCAGCCCAGCCGCGCAGCTCCCAGCAGGAGCGGAATGCGGCGATGGCCTCGTCGGTGCGCCCCAGGCGCTGGAGTCCGTCGCCGAGGTAGTAGAACCAGCGCGGATCGTCGCGCACCGTGCGCGTGTGCCGCTGGAGCACCGCCACGTCGCGCCGGGTCTTGCGCTCGAGCGCCTCGGCGGACTTGGGCAGCTCGGTGAAGTGGGCGTCGCCGTAGCGTGCCGTGCCCACCCGGTAGCCGGCGAACGCCTCGTGCACCGGGCCCACGTAGCGCACCGGGCATGGCAGGCGGACGATGCGCTCCTTGAAGTAGGTGCGCGAGGCGTCCGGGATCAGGATGCACCCCGCCTCGGTGGACCGCAGGAATGCCCGCAGCGATGGGCCGTCCACGCTCAGGCGCTCGTCCGGGTCGATGGTGACCGCCCAGCCGGCGCCGATCCGCTCGGCCTCGTCCAGGGAGAAGTTGCGCGCGGCGGCGAAGTCGTCGGTCCAGGTCCACGCCGAGGGGATGGCCTTGGGTCCCGCCGCCGCGCACATGGCCTCGAAGCTGCCGTCGCCGGCGCCGGTGTCGATCAGCAGGCACCCGTCGACCCACCCGACCACCGACGCCAGCGCCTCGGCGCCGATGTCCCGGCAGGGCCCGACGAGCATCGTCGCGACGATGCCGCCGGGCACGCCGTCGGGGAGTCCGGTCAGGAGGCCCCCGCGACGACCTCGCTGGTGCAGTGCCCGCAGCGCGTGGCATCGATGGGGATCTCCATCCGGCACGCGGGACACTTGGTCATCGTGGGGTCCTCCGGCTCCTCCCGGTTCATGCGCTCCATCATGTGGTTGACGGGCCGCACCACGAGGAAGAAGACCACCGCGGCGATCACCGCGAAGGCCACGAGCGCGTTGATGAAGAGGCCGTAGGTGAACGTGCTGTTGTTGATCTCGAAGCTCAGCTCCGCGAAGTCGGGCTCGCCACCGAGGGCCGCGATCAACGGGGTGATGATGTTGGCCACGAGCGACTGGACCACATCGTTGAAGGCGACGCCTACGACCACGGCCACGGCGAGGGCCACGAGATTGCCGCGCAGCAGGAACTGCTTGAAGTCCGAGAGCACGCGAGCCTCCCTGAGGCGGACGCGGGGACCAGCCTCGCGCCGACGATTCCGTATGGCCCACAGGTAACCTGAACGGCAGCACCCACCGCAAGCCGGGAAGGTCACAGATGGAAGCGCGTCTGCTGGAGTCGGTCTTCCCGTCCGACACCAACCCGCAGGGAACCCTGTTCGGCGGGACCCTGATGTCGTGGATGGACAAGGCCGCAGGGTACGCGGCGATGCGACGCGCCCGCTCGACCGTGGTCACCGCGGCGATCTCGGACCTCTCGTTCCAGGTGCCCATCCGCCACGGCGACCTAGTGGACATCCACGCGGTGGTCACCGACGTGGGTCGCACCAGCATGAAGGTGCGGGTGGAGGTGCGCCGCGAGAGTCCCATCAGCGGGGAGAACGAGCTCTGCACGGTGGGACTGTTCACCATGGTCGCCATGGACGCCGAGCGCGCGCCCATGGTGATCCCGCCCGAGGAATAGGGCCCGTGCTCGAGCCGCTCGTCGTCGCCGCCGAGGACGACGCCGCACTGCGCTCGGTGCTGACGCGGGGACTGGTGGACGAGGGCCTGCGGTGCGTCGGCGTCGCGACGGGAGCCGAGTTGATCGTGCACGCCAGCGCCGACCCGCCGCCCGCGGCGCTCATCATCGACATCGGGCTCCCCGACTCGGACGGGCGCGATGTGTGTCAGGCCCTCCGGGCCCGCGGTGTCGACACACCGGTGCTCTTCCTGACCGCGCGCGACGCGCTGGTCGACCGCCTCGCGGGCTTCGATGCCGGCGGCGACGATTACCTCACCAAGCCGTTCGCCCTGGACGAACTGGTGGCGCGCCTGCGCGCCCTCATGCGCCGGGCCGGGCCGCGGCCCGGCGTCGCCGTCGGCGGAGCCACGCTGGATCCGGCCACACACGCGCTGCACCGTGGCGACGCGCAGGTGCGACTGACCCCCACCGAGTTCCGCCTGCTGGCGGCCCTGTTCGCGAACCCGGGATCCGCGGTGCGCCGCCGCGACCTGATGCGGGCCGGCTGGCCGGCCGGCGCGATCGTGAACGACAACACCCTGGACGCGTACATCCTGCGCCTCCGGCGCAAGCTCCGCGAACTCCCCGGCGCGCCGGCCCTCGACACCGTCCACGGGGTGGGCTACCGAATCGGATGAGGCGCCCCACCACTCTGCGGGTGCGGCTGCTGGTCACCGTCCTGGCCATCGTCGGGGTGACGCTGGCGGTCACCCTGGCCGCCTTCAACGTCCTGCTGGCGTGGCAGCTGGATGCGGACGCGGCCACGGTGGTGCGCGGCCGGGCCGCCCAGGAACTGGCCGCGGTACGGGTCGTCGACGGACGGGTGACGGGCCAACCGCGAGCGGGCGCAACGCTGGAGACCCGGGCATGGATCATCGAGGGCGCCGTCCCGGTGAGCGAGCCCCGTGTCGACCCGGCGGTGCGCACCGCGGCGCTCGATCTGGCGAGTCAGGGAGGCACCAGCGCGCGCGTGAGGTCGCCCTCCACACTCCTGCACGCCCTACCGATCATGGACCAGGGCCGCCGCGTGGGCACCGTGGTGGCCGGCGTCCCGCTGGCCCCGTATGAGCGCATCAGCGAGCGCGCCCTGCTGATCTCACTGGCCATGGCCCTGGTCATCCTGGCGGCCACGGCCGTCGCCGCGCGCCTGCTCCTGCGAGCGGCCTTCCAGCCGATCCTCCGCATGACGCGCGACGCCGCCAGCTGGAGCGACCGCGACCTGGACCGCCGGTTCGCGATGGGGGCGCGCGACGACGAGATCGGCGAGCTGGCCGCCACCCTGGACGGCCTGCTCGACCGGGTCGCGGCCGGCGTCCGCCGGGAACGCCAGCTCACCGCCGAGGTCTCCCATGAGCTGCGCACCCCCCTGGCGCAGATCAGGGCCGAGGTGGACCTGGCCCTGCGCAGGCCGCGCGATGGGGCCGACTACCGGGGCTCCCTGGGCCAGATCGCCGAGGGCGCCGACCGGCTCGAGCACACCATCGAAACCCTGCTCGAGGCGGCGCGCGCGCGGGGGGACTCGGCGCGGGGGGTCTCCCCCGCCGGCGAGCTGGCCGGCGAGGCCGTCCGCGCGTGCCGGCGCCTGGCGGTCGACCGGGGCGTCGCGCTGCGCATCATCCCCGCGGCCGACGGGATCACCGCCGGGGTCGACCGCGCCCTCGGGGTCCGCGTTCTGGTCCCCGTGATCGAGAACGCGTGCCGCCACGCGGTGACGTCCATCGAGGTCGAGATCGCGCGCGCCGAGGGTGCCGTGGTGATCCGCATCGCAGACGATGGGCCGGGCGTACCCGAGGACGAGTTGGAGGCGATCTTCGAGCCCGGCCGCCACGGGTCGGCGGGCGCGAGCGACGGGTCGGGGGCCGGCCTCGGGCTGGCGCTGGCCCGCCGGCTGGCGCAGTCCGCCGGCGGCGATGTCACCGCCTCGCCGGGCCCCGGCGGCATGTTCACGGTGCGGCTCCCGGGGGGCTGAGACCCGCCCCGGCCGTGCGCCCTCAGGCCCCGCGCATCGGCACGACCCCGGCCGCGACGAGGCGCTCGATGGCAGCCACGGCCTCCGGCGCGAACTGGCCGCCCGCACAGCGGCGGCACTCGGCCAGGGCGGCGTCGCAGCCGAGGGGCTCGTGGTACGGCCGCTCGGAGGTCATCACGTCCCACGCGTCGGCGAGGCCCAGCACGCAGGCACCGAGCGGGATGTCCTCGCCCGCCAGGGCGTCCGGATACCCCCCGCCGTCCCAGCGCTCGTGGTGCCCGCGAACCCAGGACACCTGCTCGGCCGAGAGGACGTCGGTGAGGATCTCGGCGCCGATCGTCGCGTGGCGCATGATCTCCCGGTACTCGCCCTCGGTGAGCCGCGACGGCTTGAAGAGGATCGCGTCGGGGACGCCGATCTTGCCGACGTCGTGCACAAGCCCCGCCTCGCGCAGGGCCACCAGGCGCTCGCTCCCCCAGCCGAGGGCGGTGCCGATCGCCACGGCCAGGTCGGCCACGCGCTCGGAGTGGCGCAGCGTCGAGGGATCCTTGGCGTCCACGGCGCGCGCCAGGACGCGGATGCTCTGCAGAGCCTGCGAGCGCCCGAGGTGCTCGGCGCGCTCGTCGGCCGACAGCACCTCCACCACCTCAGGCGTGTACGCCAGCGCCACGTCGCGCCCGTGCTGCTTGGCCCAGTAGAGCGCGCCCTCTGCGAAACGCTCCAGTTCGTCCCGGGAGCCGGCCTGCCCCATGTCGCAGAGGCCCGCCGACACGGTGACGGCCTCGACACCGCCCACCGCGCCGTCCGCGATGGCCTCCCGCGCCCGGTCCAGAGCGTTCAGCAGCTCGACCCCGGGCCGCGGCGAGAGCCACGCGAACTCCTCACCTCCGGTGCGGCCGAGGACATCGTCCGGCCCGGCCTCGGCAAGCAGGCGCGCGGCGACGTCGGCCAGCACGCGGTCGCCCACGGCGTGACCGTGGCTCTGGTTGACCTGGCGGAAGCGGTCGATGTCGACGAACGCCAGCGCCAGGTCCCCGCCGGAGAGGATGGCCCCCTCGGCCGCGGCCGCCAGGCGCTCCTGGAAGGCCCGGTGGGTGAGGAGCCCGGTGAGCGGGTCGCGCGGCGTGGCCACGGCGGCGCCCGGTCCGGTGGGTAAGCCGCCGCCGGCGAGGGCCACTCCCGCGAGGGCGGACAGGCTGTCGAGCGCCAGCCGGTCGCGGTCGTCCAGGCGGTGCGCCTCCTCCCAGCACGCCACCAGGAGCCCGAACGGGTCGCGGTCCCCCTGGCCGGGCGGGTCGACCGGGCGCACCAGGACCGTCCGGGCGTCGGTGGTCGCCAGCAGGCCCGTCGCAACGCGGGGGTCCGACCGCAGGTCGCCCACCTCGGCCCGGGCCGACCCGCCGCGCCCGAGGAGCCTGCGCCAGTGCGGCAACTCGGCCCTCAGGCGCGCGGCCACCTCCGGTGCATCCGCGCTCGGTGCCCCCTCGGCCGCCACCGAGAGCAGGTCCTCGTCGAGGGCCCCGCCGGCGTTCTCGATGTGCAGGGTGACCCGCAGGGCTCCCAGGGCGCGCCGCGCCGCGTCCATCAGGATCCCCAGGGAGCGCCGGCCATCGAGGTCGCCGCGGAAGGCCGCCTCCAGAGTGTCGCGGGCACCCGACTCCCCCGCGGCGGTCCGGCCGGCCACCAGTCCCGCCAGGTCGCACATCGCGGTGATCCCCTCCGGCGGATCGGGCGCGCTGTCGGGCAGCGACAGCCACAGGGCCCCCCACAGTCCGCCGGCCACCCTCACGGGCAGAGCCAGCGTGCGCTCCCCGGGACGGGCACCCCATGCCACCCCGCCGGCCGCCGCCAGCGGATCGCGGGAGCCGTGAGCGCCCCCGTCGCGCTCGAGCGCCCCCACGGGCCCCGCCGCATCGAGCGACACCCGGCGGTGACCCGCGCCGTCCTCGCCCGGGTCCTCCCCCTCGGGTGCGGACGTGGCCACCACCACGGCCTCGGCTCCCTCGAAGCGGATCAGGCCCGCCCGGGCTGCGCCCCCGAGGACCGCCGACTCACGGGCGATGGCGGCAAGGGCGGCCGCGGGGTCCGGGTCGAGGGCCGCGGCCAGCGCGGCACGCCGCTGCGCGTCGAGCGATGCCTCGCGCTGCCGGTCGGCCGTGATGTCGAGCGCCACCACCATGAACCCCTGGCGCCCCGTGCCGGTCGCCGGCACCGCGGCCACCGAATAGCGGAGGGTGCGCTGACCGCCGAGGGCCGCGGGGATCAGGCCCTCGCGGGCGCCGCCGGCATCATTGGCCTCGCGCGCCAGGCGCCCGGGCTCGGCGAACGGCCAGCGACGCGCCAGCGTGGTGCCGCGCAGGGCCTCGCGCGTGGCGCCCAACAGGATCGCCGCGGCCGGGTTCACCTCGGCCACCACGCCGTCGAGATCGACGGCCACGATCGCCACCGGGAGCGGGGACGACATCAGTGGATCGGGGTGCTCGGGCCCCGCCCCCACGCGTTCGGCGCCGATGCGCGCGGTGCTCACGCCGAGGGGCCGGCCGGAGACGGCCGGTGGATGGACACACCCATGGAGTGACCATCGACCACGGGGACCCCGGACTTCACCGGCGGAGCCGCGGGGTCAGCGCCGGCGCTTGCGGTTCTCCGGTCGCATGGGGCAGCCGGCGCACATGCGCTTGCTGTCGCAGCAGCGCTTCTTGACCTTCACCTTCTTGCGCTTCTTGCTCTCGCCCACCGGCCGAGATTAGCGCACAGCGATGTCCGTAAACGTCCCACCCCCGTGGGACGGACGGCCTAACCCCCGATGCCCAGCAGCCACCCGGCGGTCAGGAGCAGCACTCCGCCCGCCGCGATCACGACGGGGTGGATGCGCGGTGCGATGTTCACGTCTGCCTCCGGGTCGCGGGACTCCCCAAGGGGGTTCGCCGCGGCCGGGCACGCCCCTTCCGGGACGGGACGCGCCGTCACTACTTCAGACGGAAGGTGATGCGGCCGCGGCTGAGGTCGTACGGCGACAGCTCCACCTTGACCCGGTCGCCCGGGTTGATGCGGATGCGGAAGCGCCGGAGCTTGCCGGCCATGTGCGCGAGCACCTCGTGCTCGTTGTCCAGCACCACGCGGAACATCGTGTTGGGGAGGGCCTCGGTGACCTCGCCCTCCACCTCGATGGCCTCTTCCTTCTCCTTGGTCGCCAGGACCGCATCCTTTCCTCGTTGATCACGCCGGGACGAGCGCAACACGAATGTCGCCGCTCGTCGCACGCCGCCAGTGATGGTAGCGCACGCGGCCCGCACCCGACCCGCCTGGCTAGACTGGCCACATGTCACATCACCATCTGAACTGCTCCTCCGTCCAGACCGCCGGCGGCAACCCGGTCAAGCGCCGGGTCCGCGGTGGGCTCGCCCGCGCCGACGACGCGCTCGACGCCGGGCGCTCGCGCGCCGAGGACCTGCTGGACACCGGGCGCTCGCGCGCGGAGGACCTCCTCGACAGCATCCGGCCGACCGTGCTGCGCGCGCTGTCGGAGGCCGAGGACGAGGTGAGCGGTGCCGTGGACCGCGCCCGCTCGGTCGGAGGCGACGTGCTCGGTGCCGTCCGTCTCCCCCGCCGCGGACGCAACCGCCGGGTACCGGTCCTCATCGGCGTCGGAGCGCTCGTGGCCGTCGGCGCAGCCATCGCCGCCATCCTGATGCGCCGGCGCTCCGGCCCCGAGCCCGCCGAGGCCGAGCCCGCACCCGCGGCGGAGTGACCGCGGGGACGCTCGCCCCCACCCGCCCGGCCGACCCCCCGGCGCTCGAATGCCGAGGGGTCGAGAAGAGCTTCCCCGGCGGCGTCCTGGCCCTGGCCGGCGTCGACCTGGTGGTGCCCGAGGGTGCGTTCGTCGGCCTCCTCGGGCCCAACGGTGCCGGGAAGACGACCCTGATCCGGAGCATCACCGGCCTCACGACGCCCAGCGCCGGCGAGGTCCACATCTTCGGCGTCCCCACAACGGGCGCCCGGGGCGCTCTGGCGCGCCGCATGGTGGGACACGCCCCGCAGGAGGTGGCCCTCGACCGCTTCGTGTCCATCCGTGAGCTGCTGCGCCTCCACGGCCGCTACTTCGGCATGGACCGCGCCGACGCAGCGGCCCGCGCGGACGAGATGCTGGCGGTCTTCGACCTGACCGGCAAGGCCCGGGCGACATCGAACCAGCTCTCGGGCGGGATGCGGCGCCGGCTGCTGCTTGCCCGGGCGCTGCTGCACCGGCCGCGGCTGGTGATCCTGGACGAGCCGACGGCGGGCGTCGATGTGGCCCTGCGCCACGACCTGTGGGACTACATCCGCCGCCTCCACGCCGCGGGCACATCGATCCTGCTGACCACGCACTACCTGGACGAGGCCGAGGAGCTCTGCGAGCACGTCGACTTCATCCGCGACGGTCGACTGCTGCCCGGGGGCAGTCCGGCCGAGCTGCGCACCCGCTTCGGCGCCGACCGCCTGGAGGACGTCTACCTCGAGGTGGTCGGCAGATGAGCAGCAGCACCCTGGCGGCCGCCGAGGCCGCCGAGGTCCGCCGCATGCGGCGGCGGGGGACCCTCGCCCTGGCCGAGCGCGAGGTCATGCGCGTGGTGCGTCTGTGGCGGCAGACCGTGGTGCCCCCGGTGCTGGTGGCGGTCCTCTTCATCGTGGTCTTCGGCGTCGCCCTGGGCGACCAGATCCGCGTGGTCGAGGGCCTGGAGTACACCGTGTTCATCGTGCCGGGCCTGGTGCTGATGGGCGTGGCCACGTCCGCCTTCGCCAACAACGCCACCTCGATCTACCAGGCGCGCAACGAGGGGTTCATCGAGGACCCCGCCAGCAGCCCCATGGAGCCGCGCCACCTGCTGATCGGATACCTGGCCGGCGGGGCCGTCCGCGGGGTGTTGATCGGGGTCGCGACGCTGGCCGTCGCCCGGATCGTGGTGGACTACCCGATGGAGCGGCCGCTGATCCTGGCGTCGGTCCTGCTGATGGTGGCGGTGGGGTTCGCAGCCCTCGGGACCATCGTCGGCCTGATGGCGCGCAGCTGGGAGAGCCAGAACGTGGTGGGGACCCTGGTGCTGCAGCCGCTGGTGTTCCTGGGCGGGGTCTTCTACTCGGTGGAGAGCCTGGCCGAGCCGTGGCGGACCGTCTCCCAGGCCAACCCGATCTACCACATGGTGGCGGCGGCCCGGACCGGCCTGATCGGCGGAGCGGAGGTGGCGCCGGCCCTCCCCCTCGGCCTGACCGCCCTGCTGGCCGCGGCACTCCTGACCGGTGCCTGGTGGTGCTTCCGCCGCGGGGTGGGGATCCGGACGTGAGCGCCGCCGTCGCGGCGCCGATACTCCCGCGCGATGTCATCGCGCGGACGCTGGCGACCTATCGCGACGAGCTCCGGCCACTGCTGTCCATCTCGGCGGCCGTGTTCGTGCCGCTGGGGGTGCTCGGCTTCGCCCTCTCCGGGCAGGGTGCCGGCGCGCTGGCGCTCTCCACCCTCCTGAACCTGACCGGCATGTTCCTGGTCCAGGGGGCGATCGTGTGGGTGGTCGAGCGGATGCGCGCCGACGCCGGCCACGCGCCCGCCCTCGGCGACACCCTGCGCGCCAGTCGCGAGTGGTTCCGCCGCCTGGCCGTGGCCTCGCTGCTGGCCGCCGTCAGCGTCATGGCGGGCCTGCTCCTGCTGATCGTGCCCGGCTTGGTCCTGCTGACCTGGTGGGTCGTGCTGCCCGCCGTGATCGTGATCGAGGGGAGCACGGTCCGGGGTGGGTTCGCGCGCTCGCGGGCGCTCGTCAGCGGGCGCGCGTTCCCGGTGTTCCAGATCGCCGTCATCACCATGCTCATCCAACTGGCCTTCAGCCTGGCACTGCGATTCGGCATGCTCCCGCTCGGCACGCTCGCCACCGACCTGGTCGGCCCCACCCTGGGGAACACCCTCGCCGCGCCGCTGATCGCCGTGGCATGGACGCTCACCTACTTCGACCTGCGGGACCTCCGCGGCCCACCGCCCGCCGCCTCGCCCGCCGACCCATGAGAGGTTCTGATGCCAGCCCGCCCGCGCCGTGCGCTCGCAGTGGCCGTCTGTCTCGCACTCGCGCTCGCCGGCGCGGCCTGCAGCTCGGACGACGAGGATCCGGCCCCGGAGACGACCGCCGGCGCTACGGCGACCTGCGCCGGGGGTGAGTTGCCCGTGGCCGACGCCGGCACCGACAGCTTCGACGCACCCGAGCAGGTGCTGAAGCCCGGCTGCGCGTACTCCGCGGTGCTGGCGACCAGCCTGGGCGACATCACGGTGCGACTGGATCCCGAGGCCGCGCCCGAGACCGTCAACAGCTTCGTCTTCCTGGCCACCAACGGGTTCTACGACGGCCTGACCTTCCACCGGGTGGTGCCGGGCTTCGTCATCCAGGGCGGTGACCCCACCGGCACGGGCTCCGGCGGGCCGGGGTACACCCTCCCGGACGAGTTGCCGGAGGGCTCCGGCTACCCGCTCGGTGCACTGGCGATGGCCAACGCCGGGCCGGGGACCGCCGGGTCGCAGTTCTTCATCGTGACCGGCGACGCATCGGCGCTGCCGAACGCCTACTCGCAGTTCGGTACGGTCACCGACGGACTCGAGGTGGCGCAGGCCATCGAGGGGCTGGCCGACCCGTCCGCGGACCCCGGGGACCCGACGGCCCAGGGCCCCACCGAGACCGTCACGATCACGGCCGTGCGCGTCACCGAGACCACCACCTGAGCCGCCCCGCGACTAGACTCCTTCCCATGAGCCGAACCCACTCGGTGGCCGATTACCTGGAGGCCATCTACTTCCTGGCCACACCGGTGGGCGAGTACGGCCCGATCGTGTCCGGCGAGTCGCCGGTGCCGGCCGCCCGGGTGGCCGAGATGCTCGGGGTCACGGCACCGACGGCCAGCGAGATGATGAAGCGTCTGGAGGCCGACGGCTACGTGGAGCGCAAGCCGCGCAAGGGTCCCACCCTGACGGCGAAGGGCCGCGGCGAGGCCGAGCGCGTGGTGCGCAACCACCGCATCATCGAGCGCTTCCTCACCGACTTCATGGGGTACACGCCGGCCGAGTCGCACGTCCACGCCGACGACATGGGCGATGCGTTCACCGACGAGATGGTGGAGCGCCTCGCCACCCAGCTGGGTCACCCGGATCGCTGTCCGCACGGCTGGCCGGTCGACCCCAGCCACGAGCAGGAGGAGAACGCGGCCCTCAGCGCGCTCGCCGCGCTCGATGCCGGCCAGGACGCCACCATCGTGCGCCTGGCGGAGCACGACGGGGACCTGCTGCACTGGTTCTACGAGCAGGGACTCGTGCCGGGTACCGCGCTGTCGGTGCTGCGGGTCGACCGGGCCGCCGGCCAGTTGACGGTGACCATCGGCGGGGACGAGCACACCCTGGGCGAGCGGGCCGCGGCGGGCCTGTTCGTGCTGCCGGCAGCAGCCTAGCCCCGCCCGGCCAGCGGGCCGACGGCGCTACAGCGCCAGGATGGCGCCCGCCGGACGCGGGCCGGCGCCGGCCAGGTGCGGCAGGGACGCGCGCAGGACCCCTGCCAGCACGGATGCGCTCGATCGGAACATGGCCTCGACCACCTCCGGCGGCGTGAGCTCGTCGGTGACGCCGTTGGCGTGGTCGGTGACGAAACCCAGCAGGCCGAACGCGATGCCCGCCTCGCCGGCCAGGACCACCTCCGGGCCGGCCGTCTGGCTGACGGCGCTCACCCCGACGGCCGCCAGCGCGGCGATCTCCGAGCGGGTGTTGAACCGGGGCCCGTCCACATGGCCGTAGACGCCGGCCGGGCGTACCGTGGCGCCGGCATCGCGGGCGCCAGCCACCAGCGCTGCGCGGGCGCCGTCGCTGATGGCCCGCTCGTACACCCAGTGGCCGCGCCCCGGGGTGTCGGGCCGGCCGAAGAGCGTGCACAGGCTCCCGTCGGGGAGTCGGTTGGACGGGAAGTGCAGATCGTCGAAGGCCACCAGGTCGCCCAGCGCCAGGCCCGGATCCACCGCACCGCAGACCGTGGTGGCGAGCACGGCGCGCGCGCCCAGCCGGGCGAGGGCCGCCATGTTGGCGCGGGCTCCCACCTGGTGCGACAGGCGCGCGTGGCGGCGGCCGTGGCGTGCGATGTGGGCCACCTCCACCCCGTCCCAGGAGCCGACCACCACCTCGGCGGTGCCGTGCTCGGTGGTCACCTCTCGCGGCTCACCGTCCAGGCCGGGCAGGTCGTAGAGCCCGGTACCCGTGATGATGCCGACCGGTCCGCTCACCCGTCGCCCTCGGGCCCCGGGTCGCCCGCCACCTGCACCCGGTAGCCCCCCGGGGCGTCGGACAGCAGGAAGTCCGGGTTGACGCAGGTCCCCTCCCGGTGGGCGAAGGTGCGCTGCACCTCCGACGAGCAGATGGGCAGCGGCTCGCGCTCGGCGCGCAGCCCGCCGAAGCCGACGACCGTGCGCTGGAGGGCGCGGAAGCGCTCCAGGTCGATCTGGGTGCGGAACACGCCCTCGGCACAGCCGATCCAGGTCCGGCCACCGGACCGGTGGGTGCGCAGGGCCGGGCACTCGCGCTCGAAGCACCCGGCCGGGTGGACCACGCGATCACAGGTCACCGGGCAGCGCCGGCACGAGCCGGGGCCGATCGAGTGCGGACGGTGGGCCGGCCCCATGGCGCTCACGCCAGGCAGCGCTCGCCGAAGAGCGTCTTGAGCTCGGCCACCAGGCCCGTGGCGCGCGGGTCGACCCCGTAGTCGGCGCCGAAGCGCAGTCGCCGCGCCCCGTCGGCGGTGACGACATCCAGGACCACGGGCACCTCCCCGCTGTGGTCACGCAGCACGCGGCGCAACTCGTCCAGCGAGGTGGCGGCCAGGCGGTCGGCCTCCACGCGCAGGAGCAGACGGTCCTCCTCGGCCCCCTCCTCGGGGGTGAACGGCTGCACCGACTGGGCGACCAGCTTGGTCTCCCCCTCGCCCTTCTGATCCACCCGGCCGGTGATGAGCACCATGGAGTCGAGCCCCAGGAACTCGCGCGCCTCGGCCAGGACGGCGGGGACGACCACCACCTCCACCTGTCCCTCCAGGTCGTCCACGCGCACGAACAGCATGGGCTCGCCCTTGCGGGTGGTGATGGCCTTCACGGACCCCACCAGGCCGCCGACCGTGACGAACTCGCCGTCTCCCCGCTCGACGAGCCCCGCCAGGCCGCACGTGACCGCCCGCGCCAGCTGGCGGCGGCAGTCGTGCAGCGGGTGGCTGGAGACATAGAGCCCGAGGGCCTCCTTCTCGGCGGCCAGCAGCTCGTCCTTGGGCATCTCACGCGGATCGACGGGCGAGTCGAGCTCCGCCGGGGCCGTCGTGGCCTCGAGCATCCCGAACAGCGACTCCTGGCCGGACGCCTGATCGTTGCGCCGGCGGGCCGCCTGCCCCATCGCGGCGGCCAGGCAGTCGAGCATCCCGAAGCGGGTGGCGCCCGTCGAGTCGAGGGCGCCCGAGCGGATCAGGCTCTCGAGGGCCCGCTTGTTGACCTGGGCCTGATCGACGCGGCGGCAGAAGTCCCAGATCGACGCGAAGGGACCGTCGGTGTCGCGCGCCGCGATGATGCTGGCCACCGCGCTCTCGCCCACCCCCTTCACCGCCGTCAGCCCGAAGCGGATGGTCTGGGGTCCGGTCACCGAGAAGTCGCTGAGGCTGACGTTCACGTCCGGCGGGAGGACAGAGAGGCCCATCTCGCGGCACGCCGCCACGTAGAAGGGCACCCGGTCCTTGGTGTCCATCACCGACGACAACAGGGAGGCCATGTACTCGGCCGGGTGGTTGGCCTTCAGGTAGGCCGTGCGGTAGGCCAGCAGCGCGTAGCAGGCCGCGTGGGACTTGTTGAACGAGTAGTCGCCTGCGGCCTCGCAGAGGCCCCACAGGTCGGCGGCCACCTTGGCGTCCGTACCGCTCTCGCCGCAGCCCTGAAGGAACTCGTCCTTGAGCGAGGCCATCAGGACCTTGTCCTTCTTGCCCACGGCCTTGCGCAGATCGTCCGCGCGCGCCGGCGAGAACCCGGCCAGCGCCCGGGAGATCGCCATGAGCTGCTCCTGGTACACCGCCACCCCGTAGGTGGGACCGGTGATGGGCTCCAGGCGCGGGTCGGGGAAGGTGACCAGCTTGGGGTTGCGCTTGTTCTTGGCGTACGTGGGGATGAACGCCATGGGGCCCGGGCGGTACAGGGCCACCAGGGCGATGAGGTCGGCGAACTCGGTGGGGCCCACCTCGCGCAGCGCCTCGCGCATCCCGGCCGACTCGAACTGGAACACCCCCACGGCGTCGCCGCGGGCGAGCATCCGGTAGGTGGCCGCATCGTCGAGCGCCAGGTGCTCCACGTCGAAGCCCGCGCCGCCGCCGCGGGCGATCAACTCCATGCAGCCCTGGATGACATCCAGGTTGCGCAGCCCCAGGAAGTCCATCTTCAGCAGGCCGAGCGCCTCGACGTCGTGGTCGGGCACCTGGGTGACCACGCTGCCGGCGTCGTCCACGCGCACCGGGACGTAGTCGGTGATGTCCGAGGGGGCGATCACCACGCCGGCGGCGTGCACGCCCTCGTTGCGCACCTGACCCTCCAGCGGCAGGGCCCGGTCGATGATCTCCCGGGCCACCGGATCGTTCTCGTACGCCTGGTACAGCTCGCTGCCCGGCTTCATCGCGTCGGCGAGCTTGATGCCGATGGGGCGCTCGGGGACCAGCTTGGCCAGCCGGTCGACCTGGCCGTAGCTGTGGCCCAGCACGCGCCCGGCATCGCGCACCACGGCGCGCGCCAGCAGCTTGCCGAACGTGCCGATGCGGGCCACCGCGGCCGAGCCGTACTTCTCGGTGACATAGGCCACCACGCGCTCGCGGCCGGCCACGGCGAAGTCGGTGTCGATGTCGGGCATGGACTTGCGGCCCGGGTTGAGGAACCGCTCGAACAGGAGGCCGTGCTCCAGGGGGTCCAGATCGGTGATGCGGAGCGCGTAGGCGACCAGCGACCCGGCCGCCGATCCGCGGCCCGGGCCCACGCCGACCCCGTTGCGGCGCGCCCAGTCCATGTAGTCCCAGACGATCAGGAAGTAGCTGGCGAAACCCATCTCGCCGATGACCCCGAGCTCGAAGCGCAGGCGCTCCTCGCACTCGGCAGGCGGCCCGCCCGGGTAGCGGCGCGCGATGCCGTCGCGCACCAGGCGCTCGAGGTACTCGAGGTCCGAGACGCCCTCGGGCAACGGGAAGCGCGGCAGCTTGATGTCACCCAGCGGCAGCTCCAGCGCCGAGCAGCGCTCGGCGATCTCCACCGACACCGGCAGCGCATCGAGGAAGTCCGGCAGGGCCTGGGCCATCTCGGCCGCCGACTTGAGGAAGAACTCCTTGGTGTCGAACTTGAAGCGCTTGGGATTGCTGAGCACATCGCGCGTCTGGATGGCCAGCAGCGCCTCGTGCGCGTCGGCGTCCTCGCGACACGGGTAGTGCGCGTCGCAGGTGGCGACCATCGGCAGACCGGCGTCCAAGGCCAGCCGGCGCAGCTGCTGGTTGAGCCCCGTCTGGATGTCCAGCCCGGCGTGCTGGATCTCCACATAGACGTCCTCCCGCCCGAAGATCTGGGTGAGGGTGTCCAGTTCCTCGCGCGCCCCCGGCATGTCGTCGTCGGTCAGGCGCTTGGACACCACCCCCGACAGGCACCCGGTCAGGCAGATGATCCCGTCCGAGTGGCGGCTCATCAGCTCGTGCGAGATGCGCGGCTTGCGGTGGTAGCCCTCCAGGAACCCGGCCGAGCAGAGCTTGATCAGGTTGTAGTAGCCCTGGGTGGTCGATGCGAGCAGGGTGAGGTGGTTGCGCCGCTCGCGGGTGGGCCGCGCATGGTGATCGGGCACCGTGTAGGCCTCGAGGCCGACGATCGGGGTGATGCCCCTCTTGGTGGCGGCACGGTAGAACTCGATGGCCCCGCTCATCACGCCGTGGTCGGTGAGCGCCACGGCCCCGTGGCCCATCTCCTCCACCCGGTCGAGGAGCTTCGGGATGCGACATGCCCCGTCGAGCACCGAGTAGTCCGAGTGCACGTGGAGGTGGACGAACGGTGGGTCCTGAGCGCGTGCGGCCATGGTCGGTGAGGCTACCAGCGCGCCGCGACGGAACCGCCGTGCTGCTCACGGCCCACGGGGCCGGCCGGGTCGTCCGCGGGCCGATCATCGGTACCGTGGTCACGGCCGCCGCCATGCCCCGACACCCCACCGCCCAGGAGGAACGCGACGAGATGGCCGAGACCCCCGTCCCCATGGTCGTCGCGAGCGAGGGCGAGGCCGCCGCGCGCGGCGTGGCCGACCCGGTAGGGAAGGACCTGGACGCCGAGTGAGTGCTGTGCACCAGCGCACGCGGCGGGCAGGCCTGATCGTCGCCGCCGCCCTCGCCCTTGCGCTCGCCATCGCACTGGCGCTGGTGCTGGGCCCCGTCCTGGACGCCGACGGACCCGGGGGTCCCGCCGCGGCGGAGCCGCCCGACAGGCGGCCGGCCCTGCGGCTGGCCCAGCGCGCGGGGCTGGTGAGCGTGGGCATCGAGGTACGCGCGGACGGCCTGCGCGCGGCCCTGTACCCGCCGGAGATCGATCTCCCCGCCCCGCGGGTCACCCGCCTGGCGCTCTCTGCCGACGGGGCGCCGGCGCAGGACCTGCGCGCTGCCGGATGCGGGGACGGGTGCGTGCAGAGCCGGGCTCCCGTCCCCACCGGGTCGATCGTGCTCGACGTGGAGGTGGAGTACGCGGAGCGCACGCGGACCGCGCGCTTCCGCTTCCCGTGGCCCCTGCCGCCCGGGGCGGGACCCCTGCTGGCCCGTGCGGTCTCGGCCTCGGCCGGGGTGCCGAGGGTCCGGGTCGTCGAGCGGGTGACCAGCGACCCCGAGGAGGGCGTCTACGTCAATCCGCCCCGGATCGTCGCCGGCGAGGACCTGGCCGACATGTACGGGGTCGGGGGTGCGCGCGACGTGCGCGAGCTCCCCGCGCGGCCGGGCCTGAGGCGGGTCGCCTACGCCCTGCCCGAGGTGCCGCTGTGGGTGGAGGTCTGGATCGCGGCCGATGGCCGCATCGTCCGCGATCGCTTCGTCTCCGAGACCCGCCTCTGGACCCAGGAATACATGAGCCCGCCCTGACCCCCGCCGGGTGCGGTCAGCCGCCCGGCGTGTGCGGCACCGCCAGCACGATCCCCCACTCGGCACCGATGGCCAGCTTGTCGCCCTGCGGGCTCCAGGCGATGGCCCGGGCGCCGCGGATCCAGCGCACGATCGCGCGGTCGGATGCCCGAAGGATCGCCACGACCTCGGCTCGGGCCTCGCGGGTGGACACCCCGAGGAACTCCCCGCCGGGAGCCTCGACCGCGCCGGGGAGGTCCTCGGCATCGAGGGCGTCGGGGTGGACCGGGAGCGGGATCTGGTCGGCCAGGTCGCCCCCCGGCCGGTCCTCGGACAGGAGCGCCAGGTCGCTGCCCGACCAGGTGCGGCGCACATACGGGCTCACGCCGTGCAGCACGTCGCCCTCGAACCACAGGCGGTGCGCCGGCTCACGCGTGCCCGCCACGATGCGCACCGCCCCGGTTCCCGCCACCGTGGGCTCGGCCTCCAGGCCGGACACCGCCGCGCCCCGGTCGGGCGCCGGCGAGAGCATCAGCCCCAGCGGCGACTGGCGGCGGCGGCGGCCCGGGCCGCCAGCGTACGAGAACACGCTGCACGCCACGGCCCAGGGGCCGGGGTCGTCCACGAGGATCTCGGGCGGGGTGCGATGGAGGTTGCTGCTCAACGGTTACTCCTTGCTCTCAGGAGGCTCGATCAACCATGCCGAGCCCCAGTCGCCGGCGACGAACAGCGCCTGGCGCGAAGGGGTCTCGGCGACGACGCGGGCGCCCTCCACCCGGCGCTCCATCGCCCCGTCGGCCACGCGCACCACCGCCGCGGCGGGCGCGTCACCCACCGGGACGCCTAGCTCCACGCGCTCGCCGTCGGCGCTGAGGACGATGGTGCCCGCGCCGGGCACGGGGGCGTCCAGGCGCGACACGGGCCCGGCGGCGCCGGCCTGCCACACGCTCACCGACCCGTCCTCGTGCAGGGCGGCCACCCGCGGCGCGCGCGCCGCGCCGGCCAGCGCCACCACCGCCGGGCCCTCGCCGGCCGCCACGCCGGGCGCGCCGACGGCAGCGCCGCGGGCCGCCCAGAGGGTCCCGTCGCCGTCGAAGGCCAGCGCGTCAACGGGTCCGGGGTGCTCGTCCTGGGAGCCCTCACCGCGCAGCGGGGCCACGATCACCACGTCCACGTCGGCCACGGCCAGCGTGCGCCCGTCGTGGCTCACGGCGGCGGGCCCGGGGCCCAGATCGGCCGCCACGTCCCCCAGGGAGGGCAGCACCACGCAGCGCCAGCCTCCGTCGGAGTGCATCAGGCCGGCGTTCACCAGGGCCGAGCCGACCACCGCATCCACCCCGGGCGGGCGGCGGTCGTGGATCACCCGCACGCGCGGAACGCCGACGCTGTAGGCCACGCCGCCCAGGGCACCCAGGCCGAAGGCGAGCGTCCCGTCGTTGACCAGCGCCGCCGAGCGCAGCCCCACCGGGGCACCCGACTCGAGGATCAGGTCGCGCGCCGCCGCGGTGGGCACGCCCTCGGGCGGGTCGGCCGGGACCAGGCGCAGGCCGCGGTTGCCGATCGCCACGCGCGCGAAGGCCGGCGCCAGCGACGGGTCCACCGCCAGACGCGGCTCGGCGGCGCCCCGCCTCATCCCTCCGCCCGGGCGGTCGCGATGCGGTGGGCCATACGGCTCTGGAGCGAGTGCAACTCGATGAAGCCCGGCGCCGCGCCCTGCGCGAAGCTGGCGTCGGCGTTGAAGGTGGCCAGGCTCTTGTCGTACAGGGCGTTCGGCGAGGCGCGCGTCACGGCGACGGCGTTGCCCTTGTAGAGACGCATCGTGATCTGCCCCTCCACGCGCGCGTTCACCGCGTCCATGAAGGCGTTGATGTCGGCCAGCAGCGGCTCGTACCACAGCCCCTCGTAGGCGAGCTGGGCCCACAGAGCGTCCAGGGTCGGCTTGAGGTGGTTCTCGCGGCCGGTGCACACCAGCTTCTCGAGCTCCCGGTGGGCGGTGAGGATGATCTCGGCGGCCGGCACCTCGTAGAGGTCGCGCACCTTCAGCCCCACCACCCGGTCCTCGATGTGGTCGACGATGCCCACGCCGTTGCGGCAGCCGATCTCGGCCACGCGCTGGATCAGCTCCACCAGGCCCATCTCGACCCCGTCCAGGCTCACCGGGAGACCGTCCCGGAAGCCGAGGACCACGTCCTCCTCACGATCCGGGGCCTTGGTGGGATGCGTGACCAGCTCGAAGACGTCGTCCGGAGGTGCCGTCTCGAGGTCCTCGATGGTCCCGCCCTCGCTGGAGCGGCCCCACAGGTTGTCGTCGATCGAGTACGGCCGCGCCACCGTGGAGGTGACCGGGATGCCGTGCTCCTCGGCGTAGGCGATCTCCTCGTCGCGACCCATGGCCCACTCGCGCACCGGCGCGATCACCCTGAGCTCGGGCGCCAGCGTGGCGACGGTCGCCTCGATGCGCACCTGGTCGTTCCCCTTGCCGGTGCAGCCGTGGGCCACGGTGTCGGCGTCGTGCTCCCGCGCCACCTGGACCGCGAGCTTGGCCAGCAGGGGCCGGCCGAGGGTGGTGAACAGGGGGTAGCCGCCCTGGTAGCGGGCGTTGGCGCGGATGGAGGGCGCCACGTAATCACGGACGAACTCCTCCTTGGCGTCGACCACCAGGCTCTCGACGGCGCCGAGGTTCAGGGCCTTCAGGCGCACGGCCTCGAAGTCGTCGGCCGGCTGGCCCAGGTCGACGCAGAGCGCGATCACCTCGGCGTCGTACTCGTCCTGGATCCACTTCAGCATCACCGAGGTGTCGAGCCCGCCCGAGTAGAGCAGCACCACGCGGTGCACCTCGTGGGGTTCGGCGAGGTACCCCGCCACTGGCGGGGTTGGGCGATGCTCGGGCACGTGGGGGCCTCCGGTCCGGGTGATCCGCAGGAGTGTAACCCGCTCGGGCCCGCCGGCCCGAGGGCCGGCGGGCACCCCGCCGGCGGGGTGACGAACGCCCCCGTGTGGCGCCGGGGTGGACAACCGTCCGGGGGGTGCCGATAGGCTGTTCATGCAGGCGACCACTCCACGACGGGTGACAGCGATCCCCCACGGCGTCTCCACCGCCCTCAGGATCCCGGCCGATCATGCGGCCGTCCCGTTCGTGCGCTTCACGATCGTCGCCCTGCTGACCCGCGAGGGCTGGGCCGGCGAGCCCACCTGCAGGGTGCTGCTGGCGGCCAGCGAGGCGATCAGCAACGCCATCGAGCACGGATCGGTCCACGGCGCCGAGGTGCAGGTGCGCCTGAGCGCCGACGCCGCGGGTGCCGAGTTGATCGTCCGCGACCAGGGGCGCCCGGGGGCGTGCCAGCCGGTGCTGCCCTCGGGGCCGCCCGCGGCCACCAGCGCCCACGGGCGCGGTCTCTACATCATGGAGCGCCTCACCGAACGGTTGGAGTTGCGGCCCGCGGGACCGGGCACGGAGGTCGTCGCCGACTTCCGGCCCCGCGAGCGGGGCGCCCGGGCGGCGTGAGGGGCCGGCGGGCGCACGACGCGCCCGCCGGAGTGATCCCTAGTCGGTGGTGACGGCCCGCAGGACGTCCAGGCGCGCCGCCCGCCGGGCCGGCAGCACCGCCGCCAGGACCCCGGCCAGCGCCGCGACCACCAGGAACACCAGGATCCGGCCGACCGGCACGGCCAGCTCGCTGACCTCCTCCACGGCCATCACCGTGACGATCCCGAAGGCCACGCCCACCACGGCGCCCAGCAACGCGCCGAGCACGGCCACGATGACCGCCTCGTAGCGCACCATCCGCCGGGCCTGACGCGAGCTGAGACCCACGGCCCGCAGCAGCCCGATCTCGCGCGTGCGCTCGAACACCGACAGCGCCAGCGTGTTCACGATGCCGAAGATCGCGATGATGATCGCCAGCCCCAGCAGGGCGTAGATCAGACCGAGGAACTGGTTCACCTGGCCCTCGATGTACTCCTTGTACTCCTGCTGGTTCTGGACGCTGAGCGAGGGGTACTCCTCCATAGCCGTCTCGACCGACCCCTGCAGCGCCACGGGGTCCACGCCCTCGCGGCCGTTGACGAACAGCACGATGTCGGCCTGGGTGGCGAAGCCCTCCACGTAATCGGAGAGCGGAATGAGCATCGCGCCCACCGTCAGCGCCTCGTAGACACCCACCACGCGCATCTCGCGCGCCGGGCCCACGGGCATCTGCAACATCACCGACCCCCCCACCTCGAGGTCGCGGTCGGACGCGAAGTCGGTCTGCAGCAGGATGGTCCCGGACCGCAGGTCCTCCCAGCCACCCGAGGTGAACTCGGGGTCGTAGGAGTCCACCGCCAGGGCGGGATCGACGGCCGAGACCACCTCGGTGTCGCCGTCCACCCGCACCGGGCCGGTGCGCACCGCGGTCACGGCATCCACGTCGTCCAGCGCCTCGATGGAGCCCGCGGCCGCCGGCGTGAAGCCGAAGAAACTGGCCTCGTCGTAGACCACCAGGTCGGCCTTGAGCTGGCGGTCGATCTCGCCCGCGAACGTCTGGGACAGCGACACCGCGAAGATGGTCACGAAGGTGACCAGCGCCATGCCGATGGTCAGCGCGGTGGCGGTCTGGGAGGTGCGCAACGGGTTCCGCATCGCGTTGCCCCGCCCGAGGCGCCCGGGCACCCCGCCCAGCGCGGCCATCGGGGCCCCCAGCAGCCGCGCCACAGGCGCGGCCACCAGCGGGGCCAGCATGGCCACGCCCACGAACACCAGCAGCGCTCCGGCGCCGAGGAGGGTGAAGATCTGCTGGACGGCCCCCTCCGAGCTGAGGGCCAGGCCGATCAGCACCGCGCCCGCCACGGTCACGACCCCGCCCACGATCAGGCGGCGGGTGCGCGAACCGGTGGGCAGCGAGAAGTCCTCGCGCAGGGCCGCGATCGGCGGGAGCCTGGCGGCGCGCACGGCGGGGACCAGCGCGGCCACCACCGTCACGCCCACGCCCACCAGGAGCCCCACCAGGATGGTGCGCGGCTCCAGTTGCAGGGTGGTCGTGGGCAGGCTCGCGCCGAAGCCGCGGAACAGGGCCTGGACGCCGATGGCCACCAGGAAGCCCACCAGCAGACCGATCACCGATGCGATCACGCCGACCACGAACGCCTCGGCCACCACCAGCCGCGTCACCTGCCCGCCGCTGGCGCCCACGGCGCGCAGCATGGCCAGCTGGCGGGCGCGCTGGGCCACGGTGATGTTGAACGTGTTGAAGATGATGAACGCGGCCACGAACACCGCGATGAAGCCGAACACCAGCAGGAAGGTGGTGAGGAAGCTCAGGTCGTCCTTGATCTGCTGGGACTGCTGGGCGGACACCTCGGCGGCGGTGGCCACCTGCACCCCGTCACCGCCCACCTCCTCGCGGATGCGGTCGCGCAGCTCCTCGTCGGAGACCGAGCCGTCGCCGGCCACGCTGATCTCGTCCAGCAGCCCCTCGCGCTCGAAGATGCGCTGGGACTCGTCGAAGTCGAAGAAGGCCGTCGTGGCGCCGGCCAGCGAGTCGCTGCCGTCGCCCAGGCGGGCCAGGCCCACCACGGTGAAGCTCTCGGTGCCCACGGGGAGCGTGATGCGCACCTCCTGCCCCACCGAGAAGTCGCCCCGCTCGGCGGTCTGCTCCTCGATGACCACCTCGCCCGGGCCCGAGGGCGCCTCACCCTCGGAGATGTTCATGGGGTTCAGCGAGCTGTCGCCGCCCCACGAGAACCCCTGCGCCGGGCCGCCGCCGGTGGTCACCACATCGCCGTCGGCGTCGATGAGCTGGGCGGTCCCGGCCACCCCGCCGCTGACCTCGGCCACCCCCTCGACCCCGCGCACGCGATCGAGGACGGCCGCGTCGAGGGGCGGCCGCGCCTCGGCCGACACGGCATCGGATCCGCGCACGACCACGTCGGTGGTGGCGTAGATCCCGGCGAACAGGTTGTCGAACGCCTTGTTCAGCGTGTCGCCGAACACGAAGGTCCCCGAGATGAACGCCACGCCGATCATCACCGCGAGGCCGGTGAGGGCGAGGCGGATCTTCTGGGCGATGATGCTCTTGAGCGTCAGGCGCCACATGTCAGCGTGCCGCCACGAGCGACTTCATGCGGTCCAGCACGGCGTCGGCCGTGGGGGCGGCGAGCTGGTCGACGACGCGCCCGTCGGCCAGGAAGACCACCCGGTCCGAGTAGCTCGCGGCCATCGGATCGTGGGTGACCATGACGATGGTCTGGCCGAACTCGTCGGCGGCCCGGCGCATGAAGCCCAGCAGCTCCGCCGAGCTGTTGGAGTCGAGCGCGCCGGTGGGCTCGTCGGCGAACACCACCCTCGGCCGGCTCACCAGGGCCCGGGCCGCGGCCACGCGCTGCTGCTGGCCGCCCGAGAGCTCGCTGGGGCGGTGCCCCAGCCGGTCGCCCAGGCCGACGGTGGTCACCACCTGGTCCATCCAGTCCTGATCGACCTCGCGCCCGGCGATGTCCAGGGGCAGGCGGATGTTCTCCGCGGCGGTGAGGGTGGGCACCAGGTTGAAGGCCTGGAAGATGAATCCGACGTTGTCGCGACGCGCCCGGGTGCGCTCCTTCTCGTTCATCGTGGAGAGGTTCACCTCGCCGATCCATGCCTCGCCCGAGGTGAGCGTGTCCAGGCCGGCCAGGCAGTGCATGAGCGTGGACTTGCCCGACCCCGAGGGACCCATGATCGCCGTGAAGCGCCCCGAGTCGAACTCGACGCTCACCCCGTCCAGCGCGCGCACCTGTGCGTCGCCCTTGCCGTAGACCTTGACGGCGTCGACCGCGCGGGCGGCGGCTCCGCCGGCGCTCGGGGACTCGGTGCTCGGGGTGCTCGGGGTCGCCTCGGCGCTCACGCCGGCCTCCTGGCTCGGGATCGTCGGCGCGAGGCTACCGAAGGGGTCCTGCCGCAAGGGTTACGCATCGGCAAACGCCGCAGCCCCATATCACCCCGAAATCCCTGCAAACCGCCTCGCCGCGGGGGGACGCAGCCCCCGGGGAGGGCGCCCCGGACCCGGATGGGCCAGCATGAGGGACACGGCACGGTGGTCTCCGAGCACAGGGAGCGGAAAATGTCGGGGCTGGTGGCGGCGCACGGATCTCTCGACCCAGAGGTGGGCCGCCGGATGCTGGCGCGTCTGGCGCACCGGGGCCCGGACGGCCAGGGCGAGCGCCAGGTGGCCGGCGCGTGGCTGGGCCACCGCCGGCTGGCGATCGTGGATCCCGAGGGCGGCGACCAGCCGATGGGCACGGGCGACGGTGGCCTGTGGCTGGTCGGCGACGGCGAGGTCTACAACCACCGGCGCCTGCGACGACGGCTGGGCGAGGAGCGCTTCCGCACCGGGTCGGACCACGAGGCCGCGCTGCTGCTGTTCGCCGATGAGGGCACCGCGGCCTTCGAGCACCTCTGGGGGACCTTCGCGCTGGCGATCGCGGGCGAGGACGGCCGCTTCGCCGTGGCGCGCGACACCTTCGGCATCGCCCCGCTCTACTGGGCCCGGGGCGAGGAGACGACCCTGTTCGCCTCGGAGCTGAAGGCCTTCGACGAGGAATGGCGGGCGCTGATCGAGCCGTTCCCCCCCGGGCACATGTGGACCCCGGGGGAGGGGCTGGTGCCCTTCCGTCCCGCCCCGGTGGCGGCGCCGGTGCTGATGCGCAGCCGGGACCCCCAGGAGGACCCGCCGGCCTGGGTGCTCGACGCGATCCGCGAGACCCTGGTGCGCGCCGTCGAGCACGCGATGCGCGCCGACGTGCCGGTGGGGGCGTTCCTCTCGGGCGGACTCGACTCGAGCGTCGTCGCGGCCATCGCCGCGCGGGCGGCCCGCCGCGAGGGGGGGACCCTCAAGACCTTCGTCGCCGGCCTGCCCGACAGCGGCGACCTCATCGCGGCGCGCCTCGTGGCCGATCACCTGGGGACCGACCACCACGAGCGCATCTACAGCCCCGCGGAGGCGATCGCCGCCACCCCCGGCGTCATCGAGATGCTCGAGTCGTTCGACCCGACGCTGGTGCACAGCACGGTGCCGAACCAGTTCGTGGCCGAGCTGGCCGCACAGCACGTGAAGGCCGTGCTGATCGGCGAGGGCGCCGACGAGCTGTTCGCCGGCTACGCGCACTACGGCGACATCGACATCGCCGACGATCTGCAGTCGGAGCTGGTCGAGACGATCCGTGGCCTGCACATCGGCGGCCTGCAGCGGGTGGACCGGGTGGCCGGCGACAACGGCCTCGAGGCGCGCATCCCGTTCCTCGACCTCGACCTGGTGGAGCTGGCGCTGGCGCTGCCGCCGGCCTGGAAGCTCACCGGTGAGGGTCGCCCCGAGAAGTGGCTGCTGCGGCGGGCCTTCGAGGGCTGGCTGCCCGACGAGATCCTCTGGAGGCGCAAGGAGCAGTTCGGCCGGGGCACCGGCATGAACCTGGTACTGGCCGAGCACTTCGGGGCGAGCGTCGGCGACGACGACCTGCGGCGCGAGCGCGGGGCGATCGATCCGCCCCTGCGCACCCGCGAGGAACTGGCCTACTACCGCATCTTCGCCGCTGCGCTGCCCGGCGTGCGCGCCCAGGGCACCATCGGCCGCTTCGTCGAAGCCTGAGGGTCCCCGCCCCGCCGGTGCGGGACGCTAGGCCCGGCCGAGCACCCGCCGCAGCGCGGCCAGCAGGCCGTCCACCTGCTCGGCCGAGATCACCAGGGGCGGCAGGAAACGCAGGGTTCGCGCGGTGGTGTTGTTGATCAGGTAGCCCTCGGCCAGCATCGCGTCGACCACTTCCCCGGCCCGCGCCGTGGGCAGGTCGATGGCGCACATCAGCCCGCGCCCCCGCGCCTCGACGGCCACGCGGTCGGCCACCAGGGCCCGCAGGCCGTCCAGCAGGCGCCCGCCCGTCTCGCGCACGTGGGCCAGCAGCGCCGGCTCGGCCAGGACCCGGCACGCGGCGAGCCCCGCCGCACACGCCAGCGGCCCGCCGGCGAAGGTCGACCCGTGGTCGCCGGGCTGGAAGGTCTCGTCGATCCCCGGGCGCGCCACCACCGCCCCGATGGGCACGCCGGCACCGAGGCTCTTGGCCAGGCACATGACATCGGGCTGCACCCCGACGCCCTGGTAGGCGAACAGGTCCCCGGTGCGCGACAGGCCGGTCTGGATCTCGTCGAACACCAGCAGCGCACCGTGCTCGTCCGCCAGCTCACGGGCGAGGCGCAGCATGGGTTCCGAGACGGGCAGCACCCCGATCTCGCCCTGGATCACCTCCAGGAAGATCGCGCAGGTGCGCGGACCCACCGCGGCCCGCAGGCCGTCCAGGTCGTCGCGCTCCACGTGGACGACGCCGGGCACCAGCGGCCGGAATGGCTCCTGCTTCCCGGCCTGGCCGGTGAGCGACAGCGCCCCGTAGGTGCGCCCGTGGAAGCCGTCGACCAGCGCCACCACCTCGGGCCGGTCGGGCCCTCCCCGCTTGCGGGCGAGCTTCAGGGCGGCCTCGGCGGCCTCGGCCCCCGAGTTGCAGAAGTACACGCGGCCGCCGAGCGAGTTGTCGCGGATCCACTCCGCGAGCGCGATCATCGGCTCGGTGTAGTAGAGGTTCGAGGTGTTGACGAGGCGTCCGGCCTGGTCGGCGATGGCCGCCACCACGGCCGGATGGCTGTGGCCGACGTTGCTCATCGAGATGCCGGCCATGCAGTCGACGTACTCGCGCCCGTCGTCGGCCGTCAGCACCGCGCCCTGCCCGCTCACGAAGCAGACCGGCTGGCGGCGGTAGTTGCTCATGAGCGCGGCGGCCTCGCGCTCGACGATGACCTCGTCGATCATCGGGTGATCTTGGTGCCGATGCCGAGTTCGGTGAAGACCTCCACCAGCACCGAGTGCGGCTGGCGGCCGTCCACCACGTGGGCCGCCTCCACCCCGCCCTCGAGCGCGTCGGCCACCGCGGCGAGCTTGGGGATCATCCCGGCCGCGACGGCGCCCGAGTCGATCATGTCCCGCACGTCGGCCAGGTCGCACTCGCTGATGCGGCTGGCCGGGTCGGCGACATCGCGCATGATCCCCTCGATGTCGGTCAGGAAGATCGCCTTTCGCGCGCCGAGCGCGGCGGCCAGGCGGCCGGCCACGGTGTCGGCGTTGATGTTGTAGCTCTGGCCGGTCTCGTCCACGCCCACGGTGGCCACCACCGGCACGAAGTCGCGCAGGCGCTCCAGGACGCGCACGTCGAAGTCCACCACCCGGCCCACGAAGCCCAGATCGGCGTCGCTCTGGGCCTTCTCGGCCCGGATCAGGCCGCCGTCGTCGCCCGAGAGCCCCACCGCCGAGACGCCCGCCAGGTGGATCTGGGCCACGATCTCCTTGTTGATCTTCCCCACCAGCACCATCTTCACCAGCTCCATGGTGGGGGCGTCGGTCACGCGCAGGCCATGGACGAAGCGCACCTCCAGGCCCAGCCGGTCCGAGTAGCGCGAGATGTCCGGCCCGCCGCCGTGCACCACCACGGGATTCATGCCCACCAGCTTCAGCAGGGCCACGTCCCGGGCGAACGAGGCCTTCAGGTCCGGGGTGGTCATGGCCGCGCCGCCGTACTTGATGACGATGGTGGCGCCGGCGAACTGGCGTATGTAGGGCAGCGCCTCCAGCAGCACGCCGACGCGCGTCTGCAGCAGGTCGCGGGTCGGCTCGGGCTCGGGTGCGCTCACGCGCGGCATCGTGCCACATCCGCCTCGGCACCCGCGCCCGCGCGCGGGGTCCGGCCGGCACGGGACCCCCGGGTACGGCCGGCCGCTGCCGGGAGACGCGTTGATCGGGTCGTGACTACTTGACATTGCTAGCCGCGGCTAACTACCCTTCGCAGCCGGTACTGTCCAACCGCCGGAAGGACCGCTGTGACACAGGGCTCCGCCGCCCTCGAACTGCGCCGCCTCACGGTCTCCTACGGGGCCCAGCCGGTCCTGTGGGACGTCGACGCCCACTTCCCCGCCGGCACCATGTCGGCCATCGTCGGACCGAACGGCTCGGGCAAGTCGACGCTGTTGCGCGCCGCGATGGGCCTGGTGCGCGCCGACGCCGGCCAGGTGACCATCCTGGGCCACCCGGCCCGCGAGGCGATGCGGCGAGTGGCCTACGTTCCCCAGCGCGAGGCCGTCGACTGGGACTTCCCCATCACGGTGCGCGAGGTGGTGGAGATGGGGCGCTACCCGGATGTGGGCTGGTTCCGCCGCCTGCGCCGCGAGGACCGCGACATCGTGGCCGACGCGCTCGAGCGGGTGGGCATGACCTCGTTCGCCGGTCGCCAGATCGGACGCCTGTCGGGCGGGCAGCGCCAGCGGGTCTTCATGGCCCGTGCCCTGGCCCAGCAGGCGGACGTGATGGTGCTCGACGAGCCGTTCGCGGGCGTGGACGCGCGCACCGAGGCCGCCCTGCTGGACCTCCTGTGCCAGCTGCGCGACCGCGAGGGGCGCTCGGTGGTGATCGTCCACCACGACCTGCAGACCGTGCGCTCGGTGTTCGACTGGGTGCTGCTGCTGAACGTGCGCGCCATCGCCTGCGGCCCCGCCGATGAGGTCATGAGCGACGACAACCTGCGCCGGGCCTACGCCGGCGCGGAGACCGGACTGGCCGCCGTGGGCGCCGACGCGGGGGGCGTGTGGGTCCCCTGATCGACCTGCTCCCGCTGAGCTACACGGACAGCGTGGTGGCGCTGGGGGCGCTGGTCCTGGGGATCGCGGCCGGGGTGCTCGGCACCTTCGCCGTGCTGGCCCGCCGCAGCCTGGTGGGCGACGCCCTGGCCCACTCGGCGCTTCCCGGGGTGGCGCTGGCCTTCCTGATCACGGGCGCCAAGGACCCCGCGTCGCTGCTGGTGGGCGCCGGCATCGCCGGACTGATCGGGGCGGTGGCCATCGTGGGGATCGAGCGCACCTCCCGCATCCGGCCGGACGCGGCCATCGGCGTGGTGCTGTCGGTGTTCTTCTCGCTCGGCGTGGTGCTGCTGACCTACATCGCCGCGCAGGGCAACGCCCAGCAGGCCGGCCTGGAGCGGTACCTGTTCGGCCAGGCCGCGGGGCTGCTGGAGCGCGATGTGAACGTGATGGCCGCCCTTGCGGGCGTGGCCGTGCTGGCGGTCGTGGTGGGGCTGCGCCCGCTGCGCACCGCCACCTTCGACCGGGAGTTCGCCGCCACGGCGGGGCTCCCGCTGCGCCTGGTCGAGCTGGCCACCACGGCGCTGCTGGTGGTAGCGATCATGATCGGCCTGCGGGCCGTGGGCGCCATCCTGATGGTGGCGATGCTGATCATCCCGGCGGTGGTGGCGCGCCAGTTCACGGACCGCCTGGCGCCGATGCTGGTGCTGGCCGGCGCCGTCGGCGCCGCGGTGGGCGTGACCGGCGCCCTGCTGGCGGCCTCCGCCCAGGTGCCCACCGGGCCGGTGATCGTGCTCACCGGCACCGCCGCGGTGCTGGTGGCGGTACTGCTGGCGCCGCGGCGCGGCGTGCTGTGGCGCGCCGGGGCGCGGCGCGCCGAGCGCCGGCGCCAGGAGGCCGCGGCCCTGCTGATCGACCTCGAGACGATGCTCCACGCCGGGCCGCCGCCCACCGAGTCTGAGCTGTGCCTGGCCTGCGCCCGGCCCGTACGTCCCATGCGCCGGGCGCTGGCCGGGCTCGACCGCTCGGGCCTGATCGAGCGCGACGGCGAGCGTCTGCGCCTCTCCGCACAGGGGGCCGCCGCGGCCCACGCCGCCATCGAGGCGCGCGCCATGTGGAGCGCGTGGCTGGAGCACGGGGCCTCGTTGGGCATCACCGACGCCCGGGAGCCCGACCCGCGCGACCTGCGCGGCAGCTTGGGCGACGAGGCCTTCGGGCGCCTGCAGCGCCTGGCCGCGGGAGGTCGGGTTTGAGCGACACCATGATCATCGTTCTCACGGCCGGGCTGGTGGCCACGGCGTGCGCGCTGCTGGGCCCGTTCCTGATCGTGCGCCGCGTGGCCCTGATGGGCGACGCGGTCAGTCACGCCGTCCTGCCCGGGATCGTCGTGGCCTTCCTCATCTTCCAGACCCGCGCCCCGCTGGTGACCGTGATCGGCGCCGCGGTCTTCGCCATCATCTGCGTGCTGCTGATCGAGGCGCTGCGCTCCACCGGGCTCGTGGCCGGCGACGCCGCCATCGGTCTGGTCTTCCCCGCCCTGTTCGCGCTCGGCGTGCTGGGCATCCAGCGCTACGCCGACGACCTGCACCTGGATCTGGACTCGACGATCTACGGCGAGATCGCCTTCGCCCCCTTCTGGACCGTCGAGGTGGGCGGCCTGCTGCTCTCGCGCTCGGTGCTGACGATGGCGATCGTCGTGGTGGCGAACCTCGCCCTGGTGACCCTGCTCTGGAAGGAGCTCAAGGTCACCAGCTTCGACCCGGACTTCGCCCGCACGGTGCGCATCCCGCCGCGCTGGGTGGCCCGCATCCTGCTGGTCGCGGTGGCGATCACCGCCGTCACGGCCTTCGAGTCGGTGGGGGCGATCCTCGTGGTGACCCTGCTCATCGTCCCGGCGGCGACCGCCTATCTGCTGACCGACCGGCTGTGGGTCATGGTCGCGGTCAGCGTGGCCATCGGCTGGGTCAGCGCCATCGCCGGCCATCGCGCCGCGGTGGCGCTGGACGCCTCGATCGCCGGCGCCATGGGCCTGGCGGCCGGCGCCATCTTCCTGGTGGCCCTGCTGGGCTCGCCCCAGCACGGCCTGATCGCCCGCGCCGTGCGCGCCCGCCGCCGGCGCTCGGCCCTGGCGGCCGCGTTCTCGTCCCCCACTTCCTGAAGGAGCCTCCCATCAACCTGCGCACCCTCGCCGCCGCGATCCTCGCGGCGCTGTCGATCATCGTCCTGGCCGGCTGTGCGAGCTCCCAGTCGGGCGGCGGCGGCGACATCGCCGAGCGGCCCATCAAGGTGACCACCACCGTCAACTTCATCCGCGACCTGGCCGAGGTGGTGGGCGGCGAGCGCGTCGAGGTGACCGGGCTGCTGGGGCCGGGGGTGGATCCCCACCTCTACAAGGCCAGCGCCGGCGACGTCAGTGCCCTGCGCGAGGCGGACATCGTCCTCTATGGCGGCCTGGAGCTCGAGGGCCGCATGGGCGACCTGCTCGCGGAGCTGGAGTCGACGCGGCCCACCGTCGCCGTGACGCGCGACATCCCCGAGGACGCGCTGCGCCGGCCCACCGAGTTCGAGGGCAAGTTCGACCCGCACGTCTGGTTCTCGGTGCCGCTGTGGAAGAGCGCGGTCACCACCACCGCCGAGGCCTTCGCCGAGCTCGACCCGGCTCACGCCGACGACTACCGTGCCCGTGCCGACGCGTACCTGGCCGAGCTGGACGAGCTGGACGCCTTCGTGCGCGAGCAGGTGGCCACCGTTGCGCCGGCGCAGCGGGTCCTGGTGACCTCCCACGACGCCTTCGGCTACTTCGGGCGCGAGTACGGCTTCGAGGTGGCGGCCATCCAGGGCACCTCCACGGCCACCGAGGCCACCACCTCGGACATCGAGCGCGTCGCGGCGACGATCGCCGAGCGCGGCCTGCCGGCGGTGTTCATCGAGTCGTCGGTCCCGCGCCAGACGATCGAGGCCGTGCTGGCCGCGGCCCGCGATCGCGGCCAGGACTCGCGCGTGGGCGGGGCGCTGTTCGCCGATGCGGCCGGCGACGAGGGCACCCCCGAGGGCACCTACGTCGGGATGGTCCGCCACAACGTCACGACCATCGTCGACGGGCTGGCGGGCCCGCGGGGCTGACCCCCGGACCGCAGCGCGCCGGCCGGCGCCGGGCTCAGGTGTGGTACTCGGCGTTGAGGGTCACATAGGCGTGGGTGAGGTCGCACACCCACAACTCGTCGGCGCCGGTGCCGCGCCCCAGGTCCACCGTGAGGTCGTACTCGGCGCGCTCCAGCACCTCGTGCACGCCCTCGGTGCCGAACGGGACGCCGTCCACGGCCACCGCCGGCTCGTGCACCGTCCCCGGCGCGCCGGCCAGCGCCTGGCCCACGGCCTGCGACACGCGCCCCCAGTTGGGGTCGCGGCCGAAGATGGCCGACTTCACCAGCGGGGAGTTGCCCACCGCCCGCGCGACGCGGGCGGCCTCGGCGTCGTCGGCGGCGCCGCCGACCAGCAGGCGCACGGCGTGGTCGGCGCCCTCGCCGTCCTTGACCATCTGGATCGCCAGCCAGCGGCAGATGGCCTCGACCGCGCCCGCCACCGCATCCCGGTCGGCCCCGGTCAGTGGCGCGCCCTGGCCGTTGGCCATCACCAGCAGCGTGTCCGACGGGCTCATCTGGCCGTCGATGCTGATGCGGTTGAAGCCGGCGCGCGCGGCGCTGCCCGCGATGCGCTGCAGGTCCTCGGCGGCCAGGGCGGCGTCGGTGGTCAGGTAGGCCAGCATCGTGGCCATGTGAGGCGAGATCATCCCGGCCCCCTTGGCCGCGGCGCCGATGGTGACCGGCCCGGCCGCCGTCTCCAGGCGGAACGCACCACCCTTGGGGGCCCGGTCGGTGGTGCAGATGGCCCGGCCGAACTCGGCGTCGCCGGCGTCCGACAGCGCCGCGACGGCCGCGTCGATGCCCGGCCCCACCAGGTCCATGTCCAGGTACTCACCGATGGTGCCGGTGCTGTTGACCACCACCCGGTCCTCGGGGACGCCGAGCAGCGCCGCCGCCCGGCGGCCCATCGCCTGGGCGTGCTCCATGCCGACCATGCCGGTGGCGGCGTTGGCCTTGCCGGCGTTGACCACGGCGGCGCGGATGGCCCCGCGATCCAGCCCGCGGTTGCGCACGACGGGGGCCGCCGGCAGGGCGCTGGTGGTGTCGACCATGCCCGAGGTGCTCGGCCGGGTGCTCGCCACGACACCGATGTCGAGCGCCGCGGAGGGCTTCAGGCCGCAGGCCACCCCGGCCGCGACGAAGCCCTCGGGCGCGGCCACTCCGCCCTCGATCCGCAGGAGCCGCTCGGGGGCGCGCAGCCAGTCGACCCGCTCGACCGGCTCCCAGGACGTCTCGGTCAGAGGAGGCCCTCGGTCTCGGGCCGGCCGGCCATCAGGTTCAGGTTCTGCAGGGCCTGGCCCGCGGCGCCCTTGCCCAGGTTGTCGATGACGCCGAACACGGTGACGCGCCCGCCGCGCGGGTCGGCCACCGGGCACACCTGGGCGTAGTTGGTGCGCTGGACGGCCCGCATCCCGGGGGGCTGCTCCACCACCTCCACGAACGGGTGGTCGGCATAGTGGTGGCGGTACAACTCGCGCAGGTCGTCCGGGTGGGGCACGCCGCCGGGCAGGCGCGCATAACAGGTGGACAGCAGGCCGCGATCCACCGGCACCAGATGAGGCGTGAAGGTGATCTCCACGCCGATCTCCTGCTCGATCTCGGGCCGGTGGCGGTGGGCGTAGACCTTGTACGCGCTCACGTTGTCGGCCGCGTTCGAGAAGTGGACGGTGTCGCTGGGCGTGCGGCCCGCGCCGCTCACGCCGGTCTTGGAGTCCACCACCACGTCCGCCAGGCGCCCGCGCAGGGGCAGCAGGGCGAGGATGGCCGACTCGGGGAAGCAGCCCGGGTTGGCCACCAGCCGGGCGGTGCGGATGCGCTCGCGGTGGCGCTCGGGGAGCCCGTAGACGGCCTCGGCCAGGAGGTCCGGACGCGGGTGCGTGAAGCCGTAGACCTCGGGGTAGAGCTCGGCGTCGGTCAGGCGGTGGTCGGCCGAGACGTCCACCACGCGGGCGCCGCGGTCGACCAGCTGGGCCACCAGTTCCGAGGCCGCGGCGTGCGGGTAACAGACCGCGGCGAACTCTCCGGGCCCGACGGCCAGCGGGTCGGGCTCGCTGAGGCGTGCCTCCACCCGGTGCTCGGGCGCGACCTCCACCAGACGCCGGCCGGCGTCGCTCCGGGCGGTGATGCTGCCGAGCAGGAAGAAGGGGTGGCGGTCGATCAGGGCGGCCAGTTGCGCGCCGGCGTAGCCCGCCGCGCCGAAGACATGCACCGTGGCACTCATGTCCGCAACCTCGCCCCGCGCTCCTCCAGGGCCGCGCGCACCGCGCCCACGGCCCCCTCGATCTCCTCGTCGGTGAGGGTACGCCCGGGATCGGCCAGCGTCATGCGCAGGGCCAGGCTGACGCGGCCCTCCCCCACCTGCTCGCCGGCGTAGCGGTCGAACACCGAGACCTCGCGCACCAGCGGTGCGCCGGCCGCGCGGGCCGCGGCCACCAGATCGCCGGCGGCGACCCCCTCGTCCACCACCACCGCCAGGTCGCGCGTGGAGACCGGCACCGAGAGCAGGTCGACGAACCGCGCCGGCTCAGCCCGCGACAGGCGCACCAGCGCGTCGAGGTCCAGCACCACGGCCGCCACCGGCCCCTCCACGTCGAAGGCCCGCAGCACCCGCGGGTGCACCTCGGCGGCCCAGGCCACCGTCGCCTCGGGGTCGTGGGCGGCCACCAGGCGGGCCTGGCGCACCGGGTGGAAGTAGGGCGCGGCGTTCGGCCGGGTCTCCAGCCCCACGCCGGCGGCGCGGGCGAGCGCCTGGGCCAGGCCCGTGGCGGTGAAGACGTCGGCCGGCCGGCTCTCCGATCGCCAGCCGTCGGTGCCCACGCGCCCGAACTGGACGGTGGCCACCCAGGAGCGCTCGTCGGCGGTGCCGTCGGCGTCCGGGGCGTACGTACGCCCGATCTCGAACAGGCCGCCGTCGGCGCGCTGGTGGGATTGGTTGCGCGCCACGGCGCGCAGCAGCCCGGGCAGCATCGAGCGGCGCATCACGGCCATCTCGGCGCTCATGGGATACGCCATCCGCACCACGTCGCGACGCGGGTCGTCGGGCGCCAGCCCCAGGGCGTCCGCGTCCGACTCGGGCACCTGGTGATGGGTGACCGCCTCCGAGAGGCCGATGTCCGCCAGCAGTCGCGACAGGCGGCGCTCGAGCGCCTGCGCCGGGGTGAGGGCACCGTGGCCCACCAGCCGCGGCAACTCGGCCGGAATGCGGCCGAGGCCATGGATGCGCCCCACTTCCTCGACCAGGTCGATCGCACGGGTGAGGTCGGCGGCGCGCTCGAACGGCGGGCTGACGTGCAGCACCCCGTCGCCGGCGTCGGCGACCACGCAGTCCAGGCGGCCCAGGATGGCCCCGGCCTCGTGGGCCGGCACCTCGACGCCCAGCACCCGGCCCACCTGCGCAGGCCGGAAGGCGATCGGCACGGAGGGCTCCTCGGGCACGTGAGCGTCGAGGGTGCCGGGCACCATCCTGGCCCCGCACAACTCCACCAGCAGGCGGGAGGCGATCGCCATCGCCCGCGGGGGCAGCCGGCGCGGGAGGCCCTTCTCGAAGCGTGCGCTCGACTCGGTGCGCAACCCGAGGTCCAGCGAGGTCTGCAGGATCCCCGGCCCATCGAAGCTGGCGGCCTCCAGCAGCACCCTGGTGGTCCCCTCGCCCACCTCGGCGAACTCCGCCCCGAACACGCCGGCGATGACCGCGGGCCGCTCGGCGTCGCAGATCGCCAGCATCGAGGGGTCGAGGACGCGCTCGTTCCCGTCGAGGGTGGTGATCGTCTCGCCCTCCCCGGCACGCCGCACGACGATGCGCGGTCCCGCCAGCCGGTCGAGGTCGAAGGCGTGCAGGGGCTGCCCGGCCAGCAGCATCACGTAATTGGTGATGTCGACCACGTTGGAGATCGAGCGCATCCCCGCGGCCTCGAGCCGGCGGCGCAGCCAGGGCGGCGAGGGGCCGACGGTGACATCGGTGAAGACGCGTGCCATGTAGCGCGGGCACAGGTCCGGATCCGCCACCTCCAGCGCCACGTGGTCCTCCACCCGGCCCGGGCCCTCGGCCGGCGGGTCCGCCTCGTCCAGGGGTACCAGCGGTGCGCCCGAGGCGGCGTGCACCTCGCGCGCCAGCCCCCACACGCCCAGGCAGTCGGGCCGGTTGGAGGTGATCTCCAGCTCGAGGACGGTCTCCGACACGTCGAGCGCCTCGATCACCGAGGCCCCGGCCGGCAGCGCGTCGTCCAGCACAAGGATGCCGGCGGCGTCGGCGGCCAGCTGCAACTCGGCCGCCGAGCAGATCATCCCCTGGCTGGCCACCCCGCGCAGCTTGGCGGCCTTGAGCGGCTTGTCGGCGCCGGGCAGCAGCGCGCCCGGCAGGGCCACGGGGACCGTCTGGCCGGCGGCCACGTTGGGCGCGCCGCAGACGATCTGGCGCGGCTCGTCGTCACCGGTATCGACCATGCACACGCGCAGGCGGTCGGCGTCGGGGTGCTTGTCGGCCGAGAGGACCTTGCCCACCCGCAGGGCCGTGCGGTTGGCCGGCGAGTCCTCGGGCCCGATGCGGTGCACGGCCTCCACCAGGGTCCCCGAGGCGGTGAGCAGGTCGGCGAGGTCGTCCACCCCGAGGCCGGGATCGACGTGCTCGGCCAGCCACGACAGGGGCAGCCTCATGTGAACTGCTCCAGCACGCGCAGATCCCCCTCGTAGAGGTACCGCAGGTCCGGCACGCCGAAGCGCACCATGGCGATGCGATCCAGACCCCAGCCGAAGGCGAAACCGCTGTAGCGCTCCGGGTCGATGCCGCAGGCCGACAGCACGGCGGGGTCGACCATGCCGGCGCCGGCCAGCTCGAGCCAGATGGTGCGCCCGTTCTTGTCGATGTGCGACACCTCCACCTCCACCGAGGGCTCGGTGAACGGGAAGAAGTGCGGGCGCAGGCGGATCTCGCGCTCGGCGCCCAGCAGCGTGCGGAAGAAGTGCAGCAGCGTGCCCTTCAGGTGGGCCATCGTCAGGCCCTCGTCCACCGCGAGCCCCTCCATCTGCTGGAACATGGGGCTGTGGGTGGCATCGACGTCGTCACGCCGGTAGACGAAGCCCGGCGCGATGATGTGGATCGGCGGCTGGGTGGTCTCCATCACGCGCACCTGGACGGTGGACGTCTGTGGCCGCAGCAGCCGGTCCGGCCGGCCCTGGATGAAGAACGTGTCGCTGGAGGAGCGCGCCGGATGGCCCTGGGGCGTGTTGAGCGCCGTGAAGCTGTGCCACTCGGTCTCCACCTCGGGGCCGTCGGCGACCGAGTAGCCGAGCGCCAGGAAGATGTCCTCCATCTCACGGCGGACCTGCGTGATGGGGTGGATGGCCCCCACCGGGTGCGGGTCGCCGGGCAGGGTGACATCGGCCGTGTCGCGCTCCAGGGCCGCGCCCATGGCCTCGGCCTCGAGTGCCTCGGTGCGCTCGGCCAGGGCGGCCTCGATGGCTCGCCGGGCGGCGTTGGCGGCCTTGCCGGCCGGGCCGCGCTCGGCCGGAGGAAGGGAGCCGATGCCGGCCAGCGCCTGGGCCAGCGGGCTCTTTCGTCCGGTGTGGGCGACGCGCGCCCGCTCGAGCTCCTCCAGGTCGGCCGCGGCGGCCACCTGGGCCAGCGCGGCGGCCTCGATCCGGGCCAGATCGGCGCTCATCGCGGCCTCCGGGTGTTGCGCGTGTGTCCGGTCACCAAGCGGGCAACCTACCGCACCCCGACCGCCCGCTGGCGCACCGCCTCGGCCATGAGGGCGGCCCCCGCCGCGGAGACGTTAAGCGACTCGGCACCGGGCGCCTGCGGGATGGTCACGCGCACGACCGGATGACCGCCCTCCAGCTCGCCCAGGGCGGGGCCGAGGCCCGTGCGCTCGGCGCCGAGCGCCAGAACGTGGGGTTGCGCCAGGTCGGCCTCCCAGGGCGGCGAACCGTCGCGCGGGGTGGCCGCCACCACGGCGAAGCCCTCCCGCGTGGCCAGGTCCGCCGCGGTGACGCCCTCCAGCACGGGGAGCGCGAAGGTCGACCCCATGGCCGCGCGCACCGCGCGCGGGTGGAACGCGTCGGCCGAACCGGGGCCCAGCGCCAGCCAGTCGGCGCCGAGTGCGGCGGCGGTCCGCACCAGCGTGCCGACGTTGCCGGGATCGGCCACGCCGGCCAGCCACACGCCCAGGCGCGGCGGGAACGTCACGTCCCGGAAGCTGCGCACCGGCGGCTGGGGCAGGATGGCCATGATGCGCGGCGGGGCCGCCAGCGTGCTGACCTTGGACAGCAGCTGCGTCGGGACGCGGTAGCGCTCGGCCATGTCGCCGGTGGCCAGCAGGCGCGGATCATCGTCGGGGACGCGCTCGGAGTCGATCAGCAGCGCGACCGGCCGCACCCCGTGTGCGAGGGCGGCGTCGACCACGTCCTCGCCCTCGGCCAGCATCAGCCGGCGCTCGCGACGGACCTTCTTGCTCTGCAACGCCCGCGCCAGCTGCAGCGCGGGATTGCGCGCCGAGCTGGCGAGGCGAAGATTCCGCGAGGTGCCCGCGGGTGCTACGAGGAGGCCGGCGCGGCGGCGATGGCCTCGCGCGCCTGCGTCACGAGGGCCGCGAAGGCGGCCGGCTCGTGGGTGGCCAGCTCGGCGAGGATCTTGCGGTCCATCTCGTTGCCGGCCAGCTTGAGGCCGTGGATGAACTCCCCGTAGGTGAGGCCATTCTCGCGGGCCGCGGCGTTGATGCGGGCGATCCACAGGCGGCGGAAGTCGCGCTTGCGCACCCGGCGGTCGCGGTACGCGTAGCGCAGCGAGCGCTGGACCTGCTCCTTCGCGCGCTTGTACGAGGAGTTCTTGGTCCCCCAGTACCCGCTGGCCTGGTCGAGGACCTTGCGGCGCTTCTTGCGCGCGTTGACTGAGCGCTTCACACGACCCATCGGACTACCTCTTCCCCAGCATGCGCTTGACGCCGGCCGTCATCTCCGGCGCCAGCTCGGCCTCCTTCGAGGCGTGCCGCTGATCCTTGCCGGACATGTTCTCGAGGTTGTGCCGCAGGCCGGACCGCTGGAACCGGATCTTCCCCGTCCCCGTGATGCGGAACCGCTTCTGTGCGGCCTTGCGTGTCTTCACCTTCGGCATGCTTGAGAACCTCGTCGTGGAACGGACCGGCCGGGCACTATAGCCCACCGCCGCCCCGTCGTGGAGTGGATTGCGCCGCGGGCTACGTGTCGTCGGCGGGCGACTCGGCGGCGGGCGACTCCGCGGGCGGGTCCTCGGGCTGCGCCTGGCCCTCGCCGGCCTCGGTCGGGGCGTCGGGCGGCGGAGCCTTGGTGGGACCGAGCATCATCACCATGTTGCGACCGTCCAGGTTGGGACGGCTCTCGATGATCGCGAGATCCTTCAGCTCGTCGGCGAGTTTGAGCAGGATCGCCTCCCCGCGCTCGGGGTGGATCAGCTCACGGCCGCGGAACATGATCGTGATCTTGACCTTGTCCCGGTGACGGAGGAACCGCTCGACGTGACCCTTCTTGGTCGCGTAGTCGTGCGGATCGATCTTCGGCCGGAACTTGATCTCCTTGATGGTGATCGTGCTCTGGTGCCGCCGGGCCTGCTTGGCCTTCTGCTCCTGCTCGTACCGCCACTTGCCGTAGTCCATGATCCGGACCACTGGCGGACGCGCGTCGGCCGCGACCTCGACGAGGTCGAGCCCCGCATCGGTGGCGATGCGCTGGGCCTCGCCGATCTTCACGACGCCGCGGTTCTCGCCCTCGGCATCGATGAGTCGCACGCTGTCGACCCGGATCGCGTCGTTGATGCGCGTCGTCGGGCCGGCGGGCGGACGGGTGTCGGGTCCGCGCCTAGGTGGCAAACAACCCCCCTCGGGTGATCAGCCGTGACCCCTGGTGTCGGACGGCACGCCGGGGTGACGGCGGGTTCGGGTGAGGAGGTGTGTGCGCGTCATGAAAGACCGCCGCGTGGGCAGCGGCCGTTGAAGATAGCAGGAGCCCGGCTCGCGAGCCCCTGCGGACGCCGCACGGTGCGTCCAGGCCCCTCGGGCCCGGCGCGGCGTGGTGGATCTCCTCGATGTCGGGCACCCCCGGGAGGAGGTGCCGACGACTACTTGCCGGCAACGGCCTCCTTGAGCACGGCGCCGGCGGTGAACCGCGGCACGGTGCGGGCGGGGATCTCGACCTTCTTGCTGGGGTCCTGCGGGTTGACGCCCGTTCGGGCGGCCCGCTCGGAGACGGAGAACTTCCCGAACCCGGCGAACGCGACGTCCTCGCCGCTCTTCAGTGCATCCGTGATGACCGCAAGCATGGCCTTGACGGCGCGGTCGGCATCAGCGGCACTCATCTCGGCCTCTTTGGCCACCCGACTGACGAACTCGGACTTGTTCACGATGTGTACCCCCATCGATCGGTGTGCGGCAGCGGTGGATACCGCGGGCGGAACCTAGCAGTGCCCGCGGACGCGCTCGCACCGACCGGCCACCACACGCCGCCGATCGACACGAGAGCGGGAACCCTAGCCGCACAACCGGCTCACCGCGAGCGATCCGGGCCACTGATGGCCAGTTTTCCTGGCTCGGAGGCCGTCGGACCGTTAACACGAGCACCTCGGGACGGTTGGACGGGCCTCACGCCGGACTGTCATGACTTGGTGGGTCACCGAACAGGAGGAGCCCCCCGATGCCCGACCCCAGCCCACGCTCACCGGCCCGTTGGGGCGCGATCGCCGCGATCGCGCTGTCGGCCGTCGTACTCGGGGCGGGCGGCACCATGCTGCTCCAGGGCGACGATGAGGACCCGGCCCTGCCGGCCGCGACGACGGCCGTCGCGAGCGCCGCCCCCGCCGGCGATGCCCCCGATCTGACGGTGAACGCCACCGCGGTCGACTTCAGCAGCGTCTACGACCGGCGTGCCGCGGGCGTGGTGTCGATCCTGGCGCGAGGCGACGCCAGCGGCATCGGGGGCCGCGGCGGCGGCGGGGTGTCCCAGGGCTCGGGCGTGGTGATCGACGACGAGGGCAGCATCCTCACCAACGAGCACGTGGTCAGCGGCGCCGCAACGGTGCGCGTCACCTTCAGCGACGGCGACTCGGTGGCCGGGCGGATCATCGGCACCGACCCCTCGACGGACCTCGCGGTGGTGGACGTCGATGTCCCCGCGGCCGAGTTGACCGTCGTCCCCGTCGGAAGCAGCGCCGACCTGCGCATCGGCGAGGCGGTCATGGCCGTCGGGGCCCCCTTCGGCTACCAGGGCACGGCCACGACCGGGGTCGTCTCGGGGCTGGGGCGCTCCATCACCTCGCCCAACGGCTTCTCGGTCCCCGACGCCCTCCAGACCGACGCGGCCATCAACCGGGGCAACTCCGGTGGCGCCCTGCTGAACGCGGACGGGGAGCTGGTGGGCGTGCCGACCCAGATCGCCGACTCGGGGGTGCCCGCCTTCGTGGGGGTGGCGTTCGCCGTGCCCTCGGACACCGCGACGCGGGTGGTGGAGCAGATCCTGGCCGACGGGGAGGTGGACTACGCCTGGCTGGGAGTGAGCACGGCCAGCGTGGACGAGACCCTGCAGGGGGTCGACGGCATCGGCGCCGAGCAGGGAGCCCTCATCACCGGCCTGGCCATGGACGGGCCCGCAGAGCGGGCGGGCCTGCGCCTGGGTGACACCGTCGAGGAGGGCCTGACCGGACCGGTCTGCGCGGGCGGCGACGTGGTGACGGCCCTGGACGGCGAGCCGATCGCCGATGGGCAGGCCCTGCAACTCGCGGTGGCCGCGCGCGAGCCCGGCGCGGTGGTGGACCTGACTGTGGTGGGCCCCGACGGCGCGCAGCGCACCGTCGAGGTGACGCTGGGCGAGCGGCCCCAGGTGGCCCCCGAGACCCGGTTGGGCTGCGTCGACTGACGGGCGGGGGCGGTCCCCCGGGGCCTACGCCACCGGGGGCCGCCCGGGCCGTGCCCGGAGGGCTCGACGGATCGGCCGGCCGGCCGTAGTTTCGCCCTCGGCCGTGATCCACAGGACCACGGTCGCCCCGCCCCGCGGACCAGGAGGATCTGATGCACATCCCGAACTGACGTGCCCCCGGGCCGTCGAGGGTCAGCCGGCTTACGCGAGCGGGGGGATCACCCGCCATCGGCTGGCCCTGCGGCCCCCGGCGGCGCACCCGAGGACACCCGCGTGGCCACCGGATGAGGTGCGCCTGCACGAGGTGTCAGCCGCCCAAGGCTCCCAGGATGTCATCGGCGGCCATCGCCGCCGTGGCCTCGCCGGCGCGCAGACGCGCCTCGGTCTCCTGTACCCGTGCGGCCATCGCCGGGTCGGCGTGGAGGCGCTCCAGCAGCGCATCGTGCACCATCGCCCACATCCAGGCCACCTCCTGGTCGGCCCGGCGGCGCGCCAGTTCCCCCGCGCCCTCCAGCGCCGCGCGGTGGGCGGCGGCGGCCTCCCACACCTCACCCACCCCCGGGCCCTCCGCCGCGCTGCAGGTGAGCACGGGCACCTTCCACGCCCCGCCGGCGGGATGCACGAGGCGCAGGGCGTCCTGCAGTTCACGGGCGGTGGCGCGCGCCTCCTGCTCGTGCCCGCCGTCGGCCTTGTTGACGGCGATCAGGTCGGCCAGCTCGATGACGCCCTTCTTGATGCCCTGCAGGCTGTCGCCGGTGCGCGCGATGGTCAGCAGCAGGAAGGTGTCGACCATGCCGGCCACGGTGGTCTCGGACTGCCCCACGCCGACGGTCTCCACCAGCACCACGTCGTACCCCGCCGCTTCGGCCACCACGATGGCCTCGCGCGTTGCGCGGGCCACCCCGCCCAGGGTGCCGGCGGTGGGCGAGGGGCGGATGAACGCGGCATCGTCCACGGCCAGCCGAGCCATGCGCGTCTTGTCGCCCAGGATGCTGCCCCCCCGCCGGGTGGAGGAGGGGTCCACCGCCAGTACCGCCACCCGGTGCCCGGACGCGGTCAGGTGGGTCCCCAGCGCGTCGATGAAGGTGGACTTCCCCACCCCCGGGACCCCGGTGATGCCCACCCGGTGCGCCCCGCCGGCGTGCGGCAGCAGCGCGGCCAGCAGCTCGCGCGCCCGGGCCCGGTGCGACGGCAGCGTGGACTCCACAAGGGTGATCGCCCGCGCCACGGGTGCCCGCTCGCCGGCCAGGACCCCCGCCACCATGTCGGCCACCGGAGGCTCGGCGCGCCGCGCCGGCCCGCTCATCGAGCCGGGCCGGCCTGCGCCTGTTCCAGCCGGTCCAGCAGCTCGTCGGCCGCGCGGGCGATCACGGTGCCGGGCGGGAAGATGGCCGCCGCGCCCGCGGCCCGCAGCTCATCCCAGTCGCCGGCCGGGATGACGCCCCCCACGGCCACCAGGATCTCCCCCGCCCCCTGGTCCTCGAGCTCGCGACGCAGCTCGGGCACCAGCGTCAGGTGGCCGGCGGCCAGGGAGCTGACCCCCACCACGTGCACGTCGGCCTCCACGGCTTGGCGGGCCACCTCCGCCGGGGTCTGGAACAGGGGGCCCACGTCGACGTCGAAGCCGAGGTCGGCGAACGCGGTGGCGATCACCTTCTGGCCGCGATCGTGCCCGTCCTGGCCCATCTTGGCCACGAGGATGCGCGGCCGGCGCCCGTTGTCGGCCGAGAAACGGGCCACGCGCGCGTGGACGCGCTCGGCCTCGTCGGAGTCGCCCACCTCGCTGCGGTACACGCCCGCGATGGTACGGATGCGCGCCGTGTGCCTGCCGTAGACGCGCTCCAGGGCGGCGGAGATCTCGCCCACGGTGGCCTTGGCGCGGGCGGCATCGACGGCCAGGTGCAGCAGATTCTCCTCCAGGCCGGGGCCACGGGTGCCCTCCGAGGCACGCCCGGCGGCGGCCGTCAGCCGCTCCAGGGCGGCGTCGCAGGCGGCCTGATCGCGCTCGGCGCGCAGGCGCTCCAGCTTGGCGAGCTGCTGCCGGCGCACCGAACGGTTGTCGACCTTCAGGACGTCCGGCGGCTCGTCGTCGGCCAGCCGGTGGCGGTTGACGCCGATCACCGGCTGCTGGCCCGAGTCGATGCGCGCCTGGGCGCGCGCCGCGGCCTCCTCGATGCGCAGCTTGGGGATGCCCTCCTCGATGGCGGCGGTCATGCCGCCTGCCGCCTCGATCTCCTGGATGTGCCCCCACGCGGCCCGGGCCAGGTCGTGGGTGAGCCGCTCCACCAGGTAGCTGCCGCCCCACGGGTCGATGACGCGCGTGGTGCCCGACTCCTGTGCCAGGAACAACTGGGTGTTGCGCGCGATGCGCGCGCTGAAGTCGGTTGGCAGAGCCAGCGCCTCGTCCAGGGCGTTGGTGTGCAGCGACTGCGTGTGGCCCTGGGTGGCGGCCATGGCCTCGATGCAGGTGCGCATGACGTTGGTGTAGACGTCCTGCGCGGTCAGCGACCAGCCCGAGGTCTGCGAGTGGGTGCGCAGCGAGAGCGACTTCTCGTTGCTGGGGCCGAAGTCGCGCACCAGGCGCGCCCACAGCAGGCGTGCCGCGCGCAGCTTGGCCACCTCCATGAAGAAGTTCATGCCGATGGCCCAGAAGAACGACAGCCGCGGCGCGAAGGCGTCCACCTCCATCCCGGCCTCGCGCCCGGCGCGCAGGTACTCCACCCCGTCGGCCAGCGTGTAGGCCAGCTCGAGGTCCGCCGTCGCCCCGGCCTCCTGCATGTGGTAGCCGGAGATCGAGATCGAGTTGTAGCGCGGCATGCGCTGGGCGGTGTAGGCGAAGATGTCCGACACGATCCGCATGGAGGGGCCCGGCGGATAGATGTAGGTGTTGCGGACCATGAACTCCTTGAGGATGTCGTTCTGGATGGTCCCGGCCAGCTTCTCGGGCGAGACCCCCTGCTCCTCGGCGGCCACGATGTAGAGCGCCAGGATCGGCAGCACCGCGCCGTTCATGGTCATCGACACGGTCATCTGGTCGAGCGGGATGCCCGAGAACAACTGGCGCATGTCGAGGATCGAGTCGATGGCCACCCCGGCCATGCCCACGTCCCCGGCCACGCGCGGGTGGTCGCTGTCGTACCCGCGGTGGGTGGGCAGGTCGAAGGCCACCGACAGGCCCTTCTGACCGGCCGCCAGGTTGCGCCGGTAGAAGGCGTTGGACTCCTCGGCCGTGGAGAAGCCCGCGTACTGGCGGATGGTCCACGGCTGGTTCACGTACATCGTCGGGTACGGGCCGCGCAGGAAGGGCGCCATCCCGGGGTAGGTGTCCAGGAAGTCGAGCCCCGCGCGGTCCTCGGGCGTGGCCAGCGGGGCCACCTGGATGCCCTCGGGCGTGTGCCAGGCCGTCTCCTCGGCCGGGAGCCCCGTGGCCTGCTCTGCGGCGCGTTCCCAGTCGGCGCGCGAGCCGGAGGGGTCCTCGCCGCCGGCCAGCGGCACGTCGCGGAAGTCGGGGATGCTCACGGGGCCACCCCGGCGGCGTCGAGGGCGCGATCGAGGAGCGCCAGGGCGTCGATTCCCGAATGGGCGAACTCGTCCACTCCGGCGTCGCGCAGCGCGTCCGCGTCGGCCCCCGGAGCTCCCGCCAGATGCACGCGCGCCGCGCCGGCCGAGCGCAGGGCCGAGGCGGCCGCGGCGGCCCGCTCCGAGTAGAGGGCGTCCGTGGAGCAGATGCAGGCCAGCCGGGCGCCGGAGGCGACGAAGGCAGCGCCCACGTCGTCGCCGGGCGCCAGATCGCCGCCCGGGAGCGCCTCGATGCCGCCGGCGGCGAACAGATTGGCCGCGAAGGTGGCCCGGGCGATGTGGTCGGCGGGCGTCCCCAGCGTGGCCAGGAACACGGACGGACGAGCGCCCGTGGCGGCCCGGTGGCGTTCGGCGCGTGCGCGCAGCGCCTCGAACTGCTCGGCGTGGCGCCGCACCGGCAGCGGCGGGAACGGCGCACCCGTCTCCGCCACGGCCTGCCCGGAGGGGGCCGGGACGTCCTCCTCGAGGATCGGGAACTCGCTGACGCCCGTGATCGGGTCGCGGCGGTGTGCGATCGCCGCGCGCCGCGCCTCCCAGCGCTCGTCCAGGCGCTCGGCCACCAGGCCGGTCTCGATCGCGGCCACGGCGCCGCCGGCGGCCTCGAGTTCCTGGAACCAGGCCCAGGCGGAGGTGGCCATCTGGGCGGTGAGCCGCTCCACGAAGTGCGAGCCGCCGGCCGGATCGACCACCCGGCCCACACCGGACTCGTCGGCCAGGAGGGCCTGCGTGTTGCGCGCCATCCGCCGCCCCAGCTCGCCGGCGCCGCCCGGGGCCAGGTCGTCGTAGGGGGCGACCGTCACCACGTCGGCTCCGCCCACCGCGGCGGCGAAGCACGAGACGGTGCCCCGCAGCAGGTTCACCCACGGGTCGTGGCGGGTCAGCGTGGCCGTGGCCGGCACGGCGTGGATGCGGGCCCCGCGCGCCTCGGCGGGCAGGCCCACCACCTCGCCCACCCGCGCCCAGCAGGTGCGAAGGGCGCGCAGCGAGGCGATCGTGGGGAACTGATCCGGGGGCGCCGCGACCCTGAACTCGATCTGTGCGGCGGCGTCCCGGGTGCTCATCCCGGCGCGCACGAGGACCCGCAGGTACGCGACGCCGGTCGCGAGCGCCAGGCCGAGGGCCTGGGTCTGGGTCCCGCCGGCGGCGTGGTAGCGGGCCACGTCGACGGCGATGCCCCGGACGTGCGGGTTGCGCGAGCCCACCACGCGCGCGAGCGCGGCGGCCTCCTCCAGCCGGTCCGCCACGGACCCGGCCGCGCCCCCGCTCTGGGCGTGGTCGCCGATGGGATCGATCCCCAGGGCCCCGGCGGCCCTCAGCGGGTCGACCCCCCGCTCGGCGCAGACGGCCCCGAGCGCCCGCGCGGCCGCGGCCGCGCGCGGGCCCGCCCACAGGCCCACCGGGGCGGCGTCCAGGTGGACGCCCTCCAGCACCCGGTCCAGCAGGGCGGTGTCGATGGTGTCCGCCTCGCGCAGGTCGAGTTCCACCGACACCGCACCGCGCTCGAGTTCCCGTACGGCACGGCCCGCCGCGGAGGCGCCGTCGCCGGCGACCCGCACCACCTGGCGGACATCCCAGACGCCCCCCGGGCGCAGCGGTGCGGTCCCCCGGGTGAAGGGGGCGAACCCGGGCAGTCCCTCCGCGCCCGGCTCCGGCGCGTCGGCCGCCGTGTAGAGAGGCTCGAGCGTGATCCCCTCGTGGGTCGCGGTGCGCAGCACCGCGTCGAAGCGCGCCGCCAGGGCCTCGGCGTCGAGGTCGCGGCCGCGCGAGAGCACCCCCACCACGGCGTCCATCCACCGCTCGCGGCCGACCGGCGGGAAGCCGTCGGCCAGGCTCAGGACCTCGGGCTGGGGCGAATTAGTCGGCATTCCGAGCAATTCTAGGGCACGTCCGGGCGGCGCGCGTGGTGGCGGCCGCCCGGGGTCGGATCACCCGTCTATGAGCCCGCCGGCGGGTCGTCCTTGGCGCCCAGCTTCCTCATCAGCGCCCAGCCACCCGGCAGCAGGCAGGCCGCGAAGAAGAGCTTCACGATGTCGCCCGGGATGAACGGCTGCAGGCCGAACTCGTACGCCGCGCTCCAGCCGAAGGCGGCCTCGGCGCCCGGCGCGGTCCAGGCGGCCAGCCACGGGACGCCGACGGCGTAGATGATGGCGTTCGCGATCAGCAGGATGCCCACCATGCTGGTGATGCTGCGGTCGAAGCCGCGGTCGGCGAAGAAGCCCACCAGCGCGGCCGCGAACACGTAGCCGATCAGGTAGCCGCCGGTGCTGCCGGTGAAGTAGTCCCAGCCGCCGCTCCACTCGGAGAAGACGCCGAGGCCGAGGATGCCGACCAGCACGTACAGCGCCAGGCTCAGCGTGCCGCGGCGGAAGCCCAGCAGTCCACCGATGAGCAGCGCCCCGAAGGTGCCGCCGGTCAGGGGGACGGGGTACCAGGGGATGTTCACCTGGGCCGCGAGGGTCATCAGCAGGATGCCTGCGCTCACCAGGGTCGCGTCCCGCGCGATGGCGAGGGTGCGGTCGCTCGGGCGCGGGATGATGGCATCGATGAGGGTGCCGTCACGCGTCGTGTTCATGGAGGGGGAACTCCTTGGGAAGAGGACGTCACGGCGAACCCTACCGGTGCCGTGACGAGATCGCGTCGGCCCCTACATGCCCTCGGGTGGCGGCCACATCTCTTCGGGCCGCGGCTCGCCGGTGGCGCCCATCATGCGCGAGAGCCCGGGGTCGGTGGCCTCGTAGGGCCGGATGACCGGGGCGCGCCAGGTGTCGTAGCTGGCACAGGCCGCATCCGCGTCGTCGCGGTTCTGCATGCAGGCCTGGGCCAGCGCGTGCGCGTCGCCGAGGCCGAGCCCCGAGCTGACACCGGTCTCGGGCCCGAAGAAGTGGGCCGAGTCGCCGATGATGACGACGCCCGGGGTCCACCAGCGCGGGCAACTCATGATGCGCGGCTCGCTGTAGCGCACCTGATCCATGGAGGTGAGCGCCGAGACGCCCGGCTCGGACTCGGGGATCAGGCGGGCCCACATGCGCTTGATGGCCTCCAGCCCGGGGGCGAGCGCCGCCTCGGCACCGATCTTGTCGAGGCTCCGCCAGCCGGCCGACCCCTCGGGCCAGCCCAGCAGGCCAATGTGCCCGCCGTCCGCGAAGTACTCCATCTTGAACGAGATGCTCACCGGGCTGGGGCTGATGAAGCCCAGCGACGCATCCGAGAGCTCGGTGACCTCGGCCTCCAGGCCGGCCATGTTGCGCACCGGCGACATGACGCCGTCGCAGGCCACCACGAGGTCGGACGGGAGCGTGCGGGGGCCGTCGGGGCCCTCCACCTGCACGCCCACCACGCGGCCCTCGCCGTCCTTCTCGAGCCCCACGACCGAGTGCTCGTACATCACGGGCAGGTCGCGGGCCAGCGAGTGCAGCACCGTCTTGATGTTGACGGCGATGGCCACGGTGGAGCCGTCCTCGCGCGGGGCGATGTCCCACCCCGCGCCGCGGATCTCCCCCATGAGGCCGATCTCGTCCAGCGGCGGGAAGCCCTGGAAACCCATCATGTAACCGCGGGGGACGTAGTCACCCTCGCGCATGCGCTCGACGACGACCGGCTCGAACCCCCGGCGTCGGAGCAGGTGGGCGAGGGTCATGCCGACCATGCCCCCACCGGCGATAACGATGTTCATGGCGGGCAGGCTAAACGATTACGCCCGCCGCCGGTCGGCTCTCCGCCGAGCCCCTCACCGGCTAGTCTCGCCGGCGGATGACCAGCCCCGGCACCCGAACCCGGTGAACCTCGCGGCGCCCGACGATGGGCTCGCGGCCCTGAGCTTCGCCGGCAGCTGGCGGCCCTACCAGGAGCTGGCGCTGGCGGCCATGGAGCGCGACCTGGCCGCGTCGCGCCACCGCACCCACATCGTCGCCCCGCCCGGGTCGGGCAAGACCCTGCTCGGGGTGGAGATCGTCCGCCGGCTGGGCGCGCCGGCGGTGGTGCTGACCCCGAACTCGGCAGTGCAGGCCCAGTGGCCCGCCGCGGCGGCGATGTTCGGCGCCGGCCCGGCCCAGGTGGGTACCGAGCCGGGGTCTCCGATCGCCGTGCTCACCTACCAGTCGCTGTGCCGGCTGGACGAGCCCGAGCTGGTGCTGGGCGATCTGGCGACGCGCCGCTGGACCGCCGAGCGCGCCGAGGTGACCGGCGAGACGCCCGAGGCCGTCGCGACCGCGGCGGCGCTCTGGACCGGCGAGGCCGCCCGCCGGCGCTCGCGCGAGCTGGCGCGCATCGCCAACGGCATCAAACGCGAGATCGCGCGCGCCGAACACGGCGACCTGCACCTGGGGGACCTGCTGCAGGCCGGCGCGCGGGGCCGCCTGGACGCGCTGCGCCAGGCCGGGGTGCGCACGGTGGTTCTGGACGAGTGCCACCACCTGGCCTCGATGTGGGGCTACATCGTGCGCCTGATCGTGGAGGAACTGGGGCCCGGGACACACCTGGTGGGGCTCACCGCCACGCCGCCGGGCGAGCTGACCGCCGACGAGGCCGAGCTGTACGAGAGCCTGCTGGGACCGGTGGACTTCACGGTGCCCACGCCGGCGGTGGTCATCGACGGGCACCTGGCGCCCTACCAGGAGCTGGCGTGGCTCACCGAGCCGCTGGACAGCGAGTCGCGGTGGCTGGACGACCACGACCAGCGCTTCCGCGACCTGGTGGCCACGCTGCACGAGGACATGGAGGGCCCGCTCAGCTTCCCCGGCTGGGTCATCGGGCGGATGCGCGAGCGGCCGGTGGCCTCGTCCGCGGAACCGGATGAGGACCACGCGGGCGGCGGCCCCGGGGGCGGCGAGCAGGACAACGACGCCGCCCTCTCCTGGGCGGCCTTCGCCCGCCGGCGCCCGCGCCTGGCGCGGGCCGGGGCGCGGTTCCTGATCTCGGCGGGGCTCACGCCGCCGGCAGGCGCCCCCACCGGCGAGGGGTATCGCGAGGAGCCGGGCCTGGAGGACTGGCTGGCCCTGCTGCAGGACTACGTGCTGCGCTGCCTGCGCACCCACCCCTCGCCCGAGGCCGCCGCGCGCGACGCCGCCATCGCCGCGGCCCTGCGCGATCTGGGCTACACCCTCACCCGCCAGGGGATCCGCCGCGGGGCCGGCGACGTGGACCGGCTGCTGGTGTCCTCGGCCGCGAAGGCCCTGGCGCTGGTGGAGGTGCTCTCGGTCGAGCACGCGGCGCGGGGACACGGCATCCGCGCGCTGGTGCTGTGCGACGCCGAGCGCCGCGCGCAGCGCCCCGACGACGCCCTCACGGGCGTGCTGCCCGCCGCGGCCGGAACGGCCGCCGAGGCGGTGCAGGCGCTCGGGTCCGACGCCCGCACGGGGCACCTGGTGCCCACCCTTGTCTCGGGGCGCGGGGTGCGCTGTATGCCCGCCGACGCCCAGATGCTGATGTCGGCGCTGGCCGCTCGCGCCCCCGGCCTGGAGGGCTGGCACGTGGAGCCCGACCCGACCGGCCTGGCGCGCATCGAGGCCACCGGGCCCGAGTGGACCCCGCAGACCTGGGTGCGACTGGCCACCGAGGCGCTGCAGGACGGCGACATCATGGCCATGGTCGGGACCCGCGCCCTCCTGGGCGAGGGCTGGAACGCCCCGTGCGTCAACTGCCTGGTGGACCTCACGGCCGCCACGACCCGCGTGTCGACCACCCAGATGCGCGGGCGCTCCCTGCGGCTCGACCCGGCCGACCCCGCGAAGCTGGCCAACAACTGGGACGTGGTCTGCATCGCCCCGGGGCACGCTCGCGGCGAGGCCGACTACGAGCGGTTCGTCCGCAAGCACGAGCACCTGTACGCGCCCGCCGACGACGGCGCCATCGAGGCCGGCCCCAGCCACGTCCACCCCGCGCTCGGGCCGTTCGCGCCACCGGCGCACGACGAGTTCGCCGAGATCAACCACCAGATGGCCCGTCGCGCGGCCGACCACGGCCGCGCGCGAGCGCTGTGGCGGCTGGGTGGCGGGTACGCGGCGTCCGAGACCAGCACCCTGGTGGTGCGACCAAGGACCGGGGGGTCACCCGCGCGGCGGACGGCCGGCACCGCCCAGCCGATCCCCGCCGGCCGGCTCGGCGCGGCCCTGGCCATCGGGCGGGCGCGCGATGAACTGAACTCGCTCATGCCGATCGAGCGCGCCGCGCTGGCGGTGCGCGACGCCCTGGCGACACTGGGCGAGTTGTCGCCCGAGGTCGCCGGCGGGCTGGAGATCGAGCCGCGCGCCTCGGGCTACCTGCGCGTGAGTCTCCCCGGGGCGAGCGAGCAGGAGAGCGCGCTCTTCACGGCCGCCCTGGACCAGTTGCTGCGCCCGCCGGCCACCTCGCGGTACGTGGTATCGCGCCTCGTCCCCGGCCGGCACGGCGTCCTGGGCGCCGCCCTGCGCGCCCTCGCCGGACGCACCCCGTACCCGATGCGCTGGAGCGGCGTGCCGGACGACCTGGCCGGCCGGCGCGAGCGCGCCGACGCCTTCCACGCCGCCTGGGCCCGCTGGTTCGGACCCGGGCAGGTGCTGTTCACCGGCCGCGATGGCCCGGGGAGACTGGCGCTCGCCGAGGCGGCCGCCGAGGCCATCGACGCCGAGACGGCGGTGCGGCGCATCTGGCGGTGAGGCCGCCCCCGGGGAGGCGGACCGGGGGCGGACCGGGCATCTCCCCTCCCCACCCCACGGATGGTGTGGGAGTCCCCCTCCCGTCGTACGATCGCCCGGTGACGATCCCGTCGAACACCTCTCGGCACACCCTGGACGCCGCCGTCCTGCTGGATGCCGCCGTCGATCTGGGCGCCGCGCTCCAGCAGATCGCGGCTTCGGCCCAGACCGCCCTGGGCGCCCTGCGGGCGACGTGTTATGCCTGCGCGCCCGATTCGGGACTGGTGACCACCCTCTACACCACCGAGGTGGACCCCGGACGGCGCGAGGCGATCGAGCAGACCCTGGGGCGCGACCGCGGCGAGTTGCCCATGACGCGCCTGCTGGATCGCGCACCGGACGGTCTCCTGACCGTGGAGGACCTCTCCACCGACCCGCGCGTCCCCCGCACCCTGGCGGCGACCGTCGGGGTGGAGAGCCTGATGGGCGTGCGGCTGGACCACGCGTCGGTGGCCGACGCCGACGGGCGCCGGCCGCTGGGGGCGCTCTTCGTGAGCTTCGCGGGCCCACGTCGCTTCGGGGATTCCGAGCGCGCCACGCTGGCGGGCCTGGGGACCCTGGCCTCGCTGGCGCTGGCCAACACGCACCTGCAACGGGCGGCCTCGGCCAACCTCGCGCGACTCGCCGCCATCGAGGCCGAGCAGGCGGCCCTGCTGAGGGTGGCCACGAGGGTCGCCATGTCCGAGGGGAGTGTCCAGGCCGTCTACGACGTGGCGGCCGAGGAGGCCTGCGGACTGCTGGGGGCGACCTCGGCGATCGTTGCCCGCGGCTACGGGGAGGTGGCGCGGGTGGTGAGCGGGTTCGGCGACAGCGACCGCCTGGGCACCGAGTTGCCCGTGGTGGAGGGCGGCGTGCTGCACGGCGCGCTCGCCGGGCACCGGCCGGTGGCGGTGGACGACTACGACCTGCTGGAGTCCGACGCGCCGGAGGGGGCGCAGCGCCTGCGCGCCGGCGCCCGCTCGGCGGCGGCGGCGCCCATCCGCGCCGAGGGGCGCGTATGGGGGGTCCTGGTGGCCGGATTCGACCGGGCGCACAGCATCGATGCCGACGGGCGAGAGCGCCTGCAGCACTTCGCCGACCTGGTGGGGCTGGCCACCAGCAACGCCGAGTCGCGGACGCGCCTGGTGGAGCGCTCGACCCAGGACGCCCTGACCGGACTGGCCAACCACCGCACCTTCTTCGACCGCCTGGAGGACGAGACGCTGCGAGCCGAACGGGGCCGCGGCCCCCTGGCGCTGGTGATGATCGACCTGGACCACTTCAAGCGCGTCAACGATGCCCATGGCCACCTGGCCGGCGACGCGGTGCTGGTGGAGACGGCCCGGCGCCTGGACGCCGTGGCCCGCGGCTCGGACCTGCTGGGGCGCATCGGCGGCGAGGAGTTCGCCTGGCTGATGCCCGACACCGGCCTCGACGCCGCGCTGATCGCCGCCGAGCGGGCGCGGGAGGCCGTAGGCGCCGAGCCGTTCCCGGGCGTCGGCCACGTGACCCTCTCCGCAGGCGTCGCCGCCCTCGCGGACGGCGGGTCGCCGCGGCACCTGTTCGCTGCGGCGGACACCGCGCTCTACCGTGCCAAGGCCACCGGCCGCGACCGCTGCGTGGCCTCGGAGCGCGACCGGCCCCGCGGGACCGGGGACGGGCCGCGGCGTGCATGATGCGTGGCGGGGGCGGCGGCCGGCCGGGCCCGCCCGACGATCAGGAGGCGTGGGATGACCGAGACGGCCGATTGCGTGGTGGTGGGTGCCGGCCTCGCCGGCCTCAGCGCCGCCCATCGCCTGGCGACGGCCGGGCGACGGGTGGTCGTGGTCGAGGCCGAGCCGACCACCGGTGGCCGCGCCGCCACCGTCTGGCACGACGGCCTGCCGGTGGATCGCGGCTTCCAGTCGATGTTCCTGGCCTATCCCGAGACCCGCTCCTTCCTGGACGCCATCGGCATCCGCCGCGACGAGTTGCTGCCGCTGGAGCGCGGGGCCGTCGTGGACGACGGGGCCGGCTGGCGGCACCTGACGGCCGATCCGCGCGCCCTGCGTGGGCTGGAGCCGTTCGGCGCCGGCGATGTCCTGCGCCTGGGGCGCCTGGCGGCCGAGGTCGCCCGCCGCTCGCCCGACGAGCTGCTGGACGGGGCCGAGCAGGCGCTCACCGCGGCCGAGTACCTGGCCCGGTGCGGCTTCTCGGCGCGGTCGATCGAGGGCTTCTTCCGGCCGCTGTTCGGCGTGATCACCCTCGATCGCACCCTGGGTTGCGACGCGGCCTACTTCCGCTTCCTGTTCGCCATGCTCACCCGCGGGCCGGCGGTGATGCCCGTGGACGGCCACGGGATGATCACCGAGCGCGCCGCCGCGGAACTGGTCCATCGGGGCGGGCGCGTCCACACGGGGGCACGGGCGACGCGCGTGATCACCTCATCCGCCGGCCGCGCCGCGGGCGTGCGACTGGAGGACGGCACCGAGATCCTCTCGCGCGCCGTGGTGATGGCCGTGGCGGCGCCGGCCGCCGCGGGGCTGCTGGAGCCCATCGACCCCGCCGCGGCGGCGGCCGTGCCGCGCGAGCAGGCCGGCGCGCTCACCCTGGCCTACATCCTGGACACCCCGCTCTATCGCGGTCGCGCGATCATCCTCAACAGCGCACCGGCCGACGGAGGGGCGCGGGTGGACCTGGTGTGCCAGACCAGCAACACCCTCCGCCCGGCCGTGGCCGGCTCGCACGTGCTGCTCGCCATGACGGTCACCACCGGGCTTGCGGAGGCGCCGGAGCCCGAGGCCGTCGCCGCAGCCCTCTCGGCGCAGATCGAGCGCTGGTCGCCGGGCTTCGACCTGGGCCGGCGCGGACGCCTGGTGGAGGTGGTGCACCACCCGCACGCCCAGTTCCGGGTCACGCCCGGGGTGCGCGCGGGCCTGCCGGATCAGCGCACAGCCGTCCCCGGGCTGGTCCTGGCGGGCGACCTGACGCGCCACCCCTCCATCGAGGGGGCCGTCTCCAGCGGCCACGCGGCCGCCGCGATCGCCGACGCCGCCCTGAACGACCCCGGGGTGGCGATCTGCTGAACCTCACTCATCCGAGGGGTGGCAGACCCCCCTCGGCGCCGACATTCTGCGAGCGGCGCTCGCCGGGCCCGACCCTGCGACACCGCGACAGGGGGTCGGAGCGAGTGGTCGGTCGACGCGGACGGCGCGGATGAAGGAGCGGGTCGGCGGGGCCCACCCGGCACGGGAGCCGGGGGCTGCGCCCATGACACCGGACGACGACCTGGGGGCGGCCCTCGCGCGGATCGCGGATGCGGCCCGGGCGGCGCTCGGCGCCGAACGGGCCACCTGCTACGCCTACGAGGTGACCACCGGCACCGTGGGCTCGGTGCACACCACCGAGAGCGATCCGGCCGTGCGAGGCCTGATCGAGCGGGCGGCCGGACGGCCCGCCGCGCGCTTCCCGCTGTGGCAGGCCCAGCGGGAGAACCGCGATCCGCTCATGCTGATCGAGGACACGAGCGCCGACGCGCGCATCCCGGCGACGGTGGTGGACAAGCTGCGGGCCGCGTCCCTGATCGCGGTGCGGCTGGAACACCACGACGTGGGCGCCCGGCCGGGCGCCGAGCCGACGGTCCTGGGCGCGCTGTACTGCTCGTTCGGGGGGCGCCGACGCTTCCGCGCCCACGAGTGCTCGGTGGCCCGGAGCCTGGCGAGCCTCGCCTCGCTGGCCCTGGGCCACGCCCACATGCGCGTGCAGACGACGCGCAACCTGCAGCGGGTGCGCGCGCTCGAGGCCGAGCAGGCGGCGCTCCGGCGGGTCGCCACCCAGGTCGCCGAGGTGGCCGGGGGCGCGGGCGACGTGCACAGCCTCGTGGCCCGGGAGGCCCGGTCCCTGCTGGATGTGGACGCCGCACTGGTTGCCCGCTTCGACGGCGCCGGCGCCGTGGTGGAGGGCGCGGCGGGCGACCAGTTCCGGGCGGGGGATCATCTTGCCCTGGGCGGAGCGGGCTGCCTCGCGACGGTCGCCCGCACCGGCTCGTACGCCACGGTGCCCGACTACGCGGCGCTGGAGGCCACCGCCCCCGTCCGTGGCCACGCGCTGCACCACGGCTTCCGCGCCGGCACCGCGGTGCCCGTGCGCGTGGACGGCCGCCTGTGGGGCGGCATCCTGGCCACCACGTGCGACCGTGACGGCATACGCGACGGGGCGGCCGACAGCCTCCAGCGCTTCGCCGACCTGGTGGGCCTCACGATCGCCAACGCCGAGGCGCGTGCCACCCTGGTCCAGCAGGCGATGCGCGACCCCCTGACCGGTCTCGCCAACTCGCGCACCTTCTTCGAGCGCCTCGAGGCCGAGCGCCGGCGCGCCGCACGCCACGGGCGCCCGCTGAGCCTGGTGGTGTTCGACCTCGACGGCTTCAAGCGGATCAACGACACCTACGGGCACCCCGCCGGCGATCGCGTGCTGGTGGAATTCGCCACCCGGGTGCGGATGCTGACGCGCACCGACGACACACTGGGGCGGACCGGCGGCGAGGAGTTCGCCTGGCTGATCCCCGAGGCGGGTGCCGACGAGGCCCACACGGCCGCCGAGCGGGCCCGGCGGGCCATCGGGGAACGCCCCTTCCCGGTGGCGGGGACCGTCACCGTGTCCGCCGGCGTGGCCACGATCGCCGCCGAGGGGTCCGCCCGCGGGCTGTTCGAGGCGGCCGACGCCGCCATGTACGACGCCAAACGTGCCGGCCGCAACACCGTCCGTGACGCGCCCTCCACCGGCCCCGGCCCCCCGTGGGCCCCGCGCCGGGCGGGCGGCGCGGACGGAACGGCCGGCGCCGGAGGGCCAGGGCGGCCCCGTGGCGCCCGGGAGGCCGGGTCCTCGACCGAGGACGGGCGAGCGGACTAGATCAGCGGGTGGACCGGCGAGGGCTCGTGGCCGGCCGGGCCCGGGGCGACGTGCTCCCAGCCCGCTCCCCGGTCGACCACCGCGCCGGCGCAGCCCGCACAGGGCACCTCGCCCAGCGCGACGGTGTCGAGATCCGCGACGTGATCGCCGTCCAGCTCGCACGCGGCCACCAGGCGCGAGACGTGGCTGTGGCCGGTCCCGCGGTGTGAGCGCACCACGCGCTCGCCGCAGATCCGGCACACCGGCATCCGGGGCTGCTCGGGGGTGTCGACCATCGCCCGCGACGCTACGGGGCGCGGCGGGCGCCGGTCAAGCGCCGGCCGGCGCCGGGACGGCGTGCGCGGACCCGGCGGGCTGGGTCCTCCCGGGCACGGCGCGGCGGGAGGCGGGCGGGTCGTGCATCCTTCCGGAGTGCACCTGTGGCGCATCAAGATGCTCGTGGAGCGCGCGGTACGCGGGTTCATCGCGGCCGGCGGCACCCGCGCGGCCGCCGCGATCGCCTACTACGCGCTGCTGTCGTTCGTGCCGCTGGTGCTGGCCCTGGCGGGCATGACCGGCCTGATCCTCGGAGGCGACCGCCTGGACGACCTCATCGACCGCGCGGTGGAGGCGCTGCCGCTCACCAGCGAGGGGTCCGCCGACATCGCGGAGATCCTGCGCGGGGCCGGCGAGGGCTCGGGCGCCGTGGGGCTCGCGGGGATCGTGGGCCTCATCTGGACCGCCAGCGGCGTGATGGGCGCCATACGCACCGGGATGACCACGGTGATGGGCGCCGGGCGCAAGCGCCCGTTCATCACCGGCAAGCTGATCGACCTGCTGCTCGTGCTCCTCGCCGGGGTGGTCCTGCTGGGGGCCGCGGCGGTGACGGTGGTACTCCGGGTCGCGGACGACGAGCTGCTGGCACGGCTGGGGATCCCCGGCAGCAGCGACCTGGTGGGCATCCTGATCCCCGTGGTGGTGGGTTTCCTGGTCCTGCTGGGGCTGCTGAGGTTCGTGCCGGCGGTGAGGATCCCGTGGTCGGCCGCATGGCGGGCGGCCCTCGGCGGGGGCGTGGGGCTGTGGGCGCTCACCAACGCGTTCGGCTTCTACGTCGCCAACTTCGGCAACTACAACGCCGTGTACGGATCGCTGGGCGCCGTGATCGCCTTCCTCGCCTTCATCTACCTCGTGGCGATCGTGGTGCTCCTGACCGCCGCCGTGGCCGCCGTGCTGCCCGGGGTGCGCGCGGCCGAGTCGAAGCCGCCGGACAATCCCTACGCGGTGCCGATGGCCACGAAGGTGCGCACACTCCTGAGGGGGCTCGTCACGCGCAGGTGATGCGGCGCGGGAGTGGATCGGCAGTCCCTTCCGGCCGAAGGGAACCTGCGTACGCCACCCTCCGGAGGGCAGTGATGTCCCAGCCGCCCGCATCAGGCACACCCACCCGCCGCCGCTCGCCGCGGCCCCCCGTCCAGCGCATGAGCCTCGCCGGCCGGCTGCTGGTGCCCCTCGCTCTCGCCGCCGGCGCGGTCTACCTGGGCTGGCGCTGGGGGTTCACCCTGGACGGGGCGTCCATGTGGCTGGGCATCCCGCTGGCGCTGGCCGAGACCTACGCGCTGTTGATGCTGGCGCTGCTGGCGCACTCATGCTGGGCGCTGTCGGACCGCCCCCGCCCCGATCCGCTCCCGGGCCGGAGGGTGGCGATCCTGATCGCGACCTACAACGAGGACGAGGAGGTGCTGCGCCCGACGGTGCTGGGGGCTCTACGCGTGCGCCAGGACCCCGCCCCCGAGGTGTGGGTGCTCGACGACGGGGACCGCGAGTGGGTCGCGCGGATGTGCGCCGAGCTGGGAGCACGCCACCTGGTGCGCCCGGTACCCCGCCTGCACGCCAAGGCCGGCAACCTCAACCACGCCCTCACCCACGTGGACGCCGAGTTCGTCGTCACGCTCGATGCCGACCACGTGCCGCGCCCGGAGTTGCTGGAGCGGATGCTCGGATACTTCGCCGACGAGCGAGTCGCCGTGGTGCAGGCCCCGCAGACCTTCTACAACCGCGGCTTCCAGCACTCACCCGGCGTCGTGGATCCGCTGCGCCACGACCAGAGCGTCTTCTTCGACGCCGTCTGCCGCGGCAAGGACCGCCACGACGCCGCGTTCTGGTGCGGCTGCCCCTCGGTGCTGCGCCGCAGCGCCCTGATGGAGGTGGGCGGGGTGCGCACCGATACCGTGGTGGAGGACTTCCACACCAGCATCCACCTGCAGGCGCGCGGATGGCGCACCGTCTATCACCCGGAGGTCATGGCCCTCGGGCTCGCGCCGGAGGAGATCGGCGCGTACGTCGTCCAGCGCGGGCGCTGGGCGCGCGGCTGCCTGGAGGTGCTGGCGCGCGATCTGCCGCTGCGCCGCCGCGGCCTCACGATGAACCAGCGGGTCGAGTACACCACCTCGTGCGTGCACTTCCTCGAGGGCTTCCAGCGCCTGGTGCTGTTCCTCGTGCCGCCGCTGGTCCTGGTGACCGGGCTGGTTCCGGTGGCCGCCGGTCCCCTGGTCTACGCGCTCATCTTCGCGCCGCAACTGCTGCTGACCCCGCTGGCATCCAAGGCGCTGACCCGCGGGCGCTACCGCATGCTCGAGACCGAGCGCTACTCCATCGTGCGCATGGAGGCCTACGTGGCGGCGCTGGCCGCGTTCATCCCCGGCCGGCGCTCGGCCTTCACCGTGACGCCCAAGGGGGCGCGCGACGACCGCGCCATCCTGGCCCGGGCGCTTCGGCTTCCGGTGGCGGTGGCCGCGCTGACCGCGGGAGCACTCGCCTACCAGGGCGCCGCGCAGGCCCTGTCGCTGCCCGGCGAGCTCGGGGTGGGCGCCCTGGTGGTGACCGCCCTGTGGGCGGTGGCCAACCTCGTCCTGATCGCGCTGGTGATCACCTGGGCGCGCTCGGTGCGCCACCGCCGGCGCAGTCACCGCTTCCCGGTGCGACTGGAGGCCACGATGGGCGTGGGCGACCAGGAGCCCGGGTGGCCCGCGCACGTGCGCGACCTCAGCGCCAGCGGGGCCCGCCTGGTGGCCGGGGGGACCCACCGGACCGGCGAGCGGGTGACCCTCGTGCTGCTGCTGGCCGAGGGCGCGGTCCGCGTCCGGGGCACGGTCGCCGCCGTGTGGCCGGCCGCAGGCGAGGGCACATCCGTGCTGGGCGTCGAGTTCGACAGGGTCGAGACCGGGGCCCAGGACGCCATCGTGGCCTGGTGCCTGCGGTACCCGTTCGGCCCGGACCTCCCCATCGGCCCCCCGGAGCCCGAGCGCATCGACGCCTCGAGGGAGCCGGTGGCCTCGGGGTAGCCCCGCGCGCGAACCGGAACCGCCCCGGGGCGCGGATCACGGGTGTGACCGCGCTCCTCGTCGTCCACGCGTTCGCCACCCTCTACATGGTGGGCCTGGTCTGGTTCGTCCAGGTCGTCCACTACCCGATGTTCGCCGACGTGCCCGAGCCGGCCTTCGCCGCGTACTCGGCGGAGCACTCGCGGCGCACGTCCTGGGTGGTGGGCCCGCCGATGCTGGCCGAGGGCGGCGCGGCGCTGGTCATCGCGGCGCTGGCCCCATCCCCGCTCGCGCTGACGGGCGCGGGCCTGGTGCTGGCTCTGGCCGGCATCACCCTGCTGGTCTCGGCGCGCTGCCACGGACGGCTGGCTCTCGGGTTCGACGCCGGCCAGCACCGCCGCCTGGTCACCACCAACTGGCTGCGCACGGCCCTCTGGACCGCGCGCGGCGCCATCGCCCTGGCCCTGCTGGCCGGCGCCTGAGTACCGGAGGCCCGCAACGATGATGAGCACCCTTCCCCACCCCCTGGCCGGGGCCCGCGTGCTGATCGCGGGCGCCTCGGGTGGCCTGGGGGCGGCACTGGCCCACGAGTGCTTCGCCCGCGGCGCCGAGCGGCTGGCGCTGGCCGGCCGTGATGAGAGGCGCCTGAGCGACCTGTCGCTGCCCGGGACCCGCCACCCCGGAGACCTGCGCGAGCCGGGCGCGTGCGAGGCACTGGTGGCCGAGGCCGCCGACGCGTGGGGCGGGCTGGACGTGGTGATCAACGCCAGCGGGGTGGTGGCGTTCGGAGCGGCGGCCGATCTGCCCGCCACCGCCCTGGAGGAGCTCTTCGCGCTCAACACGCTCGCGGCGATCCGCCTGGCGCGCGCCGCCGCCGGCGCGGTGGCGCCCGGGGGCGCGATCGTGACCATCAGCGGGGTCATCGCCGAGGGCAACGTGGCCGGCATGGCCGCCTACGGCGCCTCGAAGGCCGCGGTGCACGCCTTCGCCCAGGCGTTCGCGCGCGAGGCCCGGCGGGCGAAGGTGCGCGTCCTGGACGCACGGCCCCCGCACACCGAGACCGGGCTCGCCGGACGGACCATCGCGGGCATCGCCCCGGACCTGGGAGAAGGACGGGCTCCCGCCGCGGTGGCGCGGCGCATCTGCGACGCCCTGGAGGCCGGCGAGCGCGACCTGCCCAGCACCGCGTTCTGAGCGCCATCGCGCGGGCGGGCGGGTCGGCCGCACCCGGGCCGTTCGCCGATCGGCCACCGATCCGGTTGCCTGCGCGGATGGACCCGACCACCACAGCCCGCGTCGTGGTGCGCCGGGGCCCGTGACACTCGTCGACCTCATCGTCATCGTCGTCCTGGTCGGCTTCGCACTGAACGGGGCGGGCCGTGGCGCCACCGAGCAGGCCCTCTCCCTGGGCGGCCTCGCCGCGGGAGCGCTGGCCGGCTCGCGTGTGGGTCCGATGCTGCTGCCCGACGGGCGCGACTCACAGTGGGTGCCCCTGGCCGCGCTCACCGGCGCGCTGCTGGGCGCCGTGATCGTGCAGGCCCTGGTCCTGCGCCTGTCACTGCCGCTGCGGCGCCTACTGGGACTTGGGCCTCTGCGGCGGGTCGACCAGGCGGGGGGTCTTGCGGTGGGTGCCGCGCTGGGCCTCGCGATCGTGTGGCTGGTCAGCGCCACGGTCATCTATCAGGCGGGCGACCGCTTCGGCAGCACGCTGCGGGAGCACCTGCAGCGCTCGACGATCATCCGCGCGACCCTGGAGGCGGTACCACCGGATCGGGTCATGGGCACCCTCGGGACCATCAACCCGTTCCCGTCGATCCCCCTGCCGGCGGGCACCCTCCCCGATCCCGACCCGGCGGTGCTGGAGGACCCCGCGGCGCGACGGGCCGCCGGGAGCGTGGTGCAACTGCGCGGGCGCGCATGCGGGGTCGGGCGGCAGGGGTCGGGGTGGGTGGTGCGCGCGGACCTGGTGGCCACCAACGCGCACGTCATCGCCGGACAGGACTCGACCACCGTGCGCACCCCCGACGGGCGCACCCTCACCGGGCGGGCGGTGTACCTGGATGCGCGCAACGATGTCGCCCTGCTGCGGGTGCCGGGACTGGCCGGACGGCCCCTGGCCCTGGGCCGGGCTCCGCGCAGCCCGGTCTCCGTGGTCCTCATGGGTTATCCGGGAGACGGCCCCCTACGCACGGTGGCCGGCACTGCGGCGGCGCCGCGCACGGTGATCGCGGCGGACGGGTTCGGGCGCTCGCCGGCCCCCCGCAGCGTCGTGGTGATGCGCGGCGACCTCGGGCCGGGGTCCAGCGGTGGGCCGGTGGTGGACCGCTCCGGGAGCGTCGTCGCGATGATCTTCGGCGGTACGCCGGGGGCGAACCGGGGCGCCGCGGTACCGCCCGGGCCGATCGCCCGCGGCCTCGACTCGCCGCTGGAGCCGGTCGACACGGGCCCGTGCATCGGATAGCGCCCGGCGCCGGCGGTTTCGTCCCGCGCGCCACGTCGGCTATGGTCCCGCACCAGATCGGCACCCGCCGGTCGAGAGGTCCGCTTCCTCAGGTCCCGCCGCCGGCGGTTCGGGAGAGCACGCCTCCCCACCGTCGTCGCCCCGTACGGGCGCCGGCCGCACCCAGGGATGACCAGATGTCAGAACCGACCTTCGCCGATCTCGGCGTATCCACCGCCGTGCGTACGGCCCTCACCGATGAGGGCTTCGACGCCCCGTTCGCCATCCAGACCAAGGTGATCGGCGACGTCCTCGCCGGCCGTGACGTGCTGGCCCAGTCGCCCACCGGCTCGGGCAAGACGCTGGCGTTCATGGTGCCGCTGATCGACCGCATCGCCGCCGAGGCGCGCCGTCCGGCGGCCCTGGTGCTGGCGCCCACGCGCGAGCTGGCCGGCCAGATCGTGGAGGCCTCGTACCGCCTGGCGCACTCGCGCGCCCTGAAGATCGCCGCGGTGTACGGCGGCGTAGGCCTGGAGCGACAGGGGCGCGAGGCCGCCAAGGCGCACATCGTGGTGGCCACCCCGGGCCGACTCGAGGACCACCTGGCCCGGCGCGCGTTCGGCCTGTCGCACGTTGAGATCCTGGTGCTGGACGAGGCCGACCGGATGCTGGACATGGGCTTCCGCCCGGCGGTGGACCGCATCGTCGGCCGCTGCCCCTCGGCCCGCCAGACCCTGTTCTTCTCGGCCACCCTGGACGGCGAGGCCGGCGCGCTGGCGGCGCGCTACACCCAGGACGCGGTGACCCATGTCCACACGCCGGCCACCCGGCGCGGCCCGGACATCGAGCACCGCTTCGAGCGCATCGAGCGCACCGAGCGCGTGGCCCGCCTGGCCCGCCACATCGGGGGCGGCGGCGAGCGCACCATCGTGTTCGTGCGCACCAAGCACGGCGCCGACCGCCTGGTGCGCCACCTGGCCCGCCACGACGTGGCGGCCGTCGCCATGCACGGCGACAAGACCCAGGGCCAGCGCGAGCGCGCGCTGGCGGCATTCGAGCAGGGGCGCACCACGACCCTTGTGGCCACGGACGTGGCCGCCCGCGGCATCCATGTGGACGACATCGCCACGGTGGTCAACTTCGACCCGCCCGGGCAGGCCGAGGACTACACCCACCGCGTCGGGCGTACCGCGCGCGCCGGCGAGCGCGGCGTGGCGCTCACGTTCGTGGGGACCGAGCACCTGGACGACGTGCGCGGCATGGTGCGGACCCTGGGACTGCAGGCGCCGTGGGCAGCGGCCACGGGTGAGGAGTTGCAGGCGGCGGCCACCCGGGGCGGCGGTCGCGGCGACGGCGGCGGCTCGGGCGGCGGCTCGGGGAGCGGTCGCGGGCGGCGCGGGCGCCGGCCGCGTGGGCGCAGCGGCTCGGGCTCAGGCCCCCGGGGCTGAACCCGCGGCGGCGCCTCCGAGGCGATCGGCGAGGGCGGCCAGGGCGGTCGCCAGGGCCGGCGGCCCCTCCACGGTGATCGGGTGGCCGATCATCAGCAGCCGCAGCAGCAGCCAGTCCAGGTCGTCGTCGCCGGTGTGCAGCCGGCAGGTGGCCGCATCAACGGACTCGACCCGCCCCCAGGCCCATGGGCGCCCCTCCACGTGGTGGCGCGGAGCGTGCACCAGCACCGTGGCCTGATGGCGGAAGCCCGAGCCCCGGATCGAGCCCGCCACGTGGGCGGCGGCATCCCCGCCCGGTAGCGGGCGGGCCTCGAAGCGCTCGCCGCCCACCCACGGCGCCCCCATGCGGTCGAGCCGGAACGTGCGCCAGTCGGACCGCCGCCGGTCCCAGGCCAGCAGGTACCACCGGTTGTGATGGTTCACCAGGGCGTGGGGCTCCACCTCGCGGCGGCTGGCCTCCCCCTCGCGGGCGGTGTAGTCGAAGCGCACCGGCACGCGCTCGCGGCAGGCGCCGGCCAGCGCCATCAGGACGGCCGGCGCCACCGTGGGCCCGCCGCCGGGGGCCACGCTGGTGGCGATCGAGCCGAGCGCCTCCACCTGAGCCCTCAGCGGGGCCGGCAGAACCTGCTCCAGCTTCACCAGAGCCCGGACGGCGGCGTCGCCCACCCCCGTGACGCCCGATCGGGCGGCGGTGAGCAGCCCCACCGCGATGGCCACCGCCTCCTCGTCGTCCAGCAGCAGGGGCGGCATTGCGGCCCCTGCCCTCAGTCGATACCCGCCGGCCGGGCCGGGGACCGACTCCACCGGGTAGCCCAGCCCGCGCAGCCGCTCGATGTCCCGGCGCAGGGTGCGGGCCGACACCCCGAGGCGCGCGGTCAGATCGGGGCCGGCGCGCTCGGCACGGCTCTGGAGCAGCGACAGCAGGGTCAGCAGGCGTCCCGAGGTGCCGGCGGCGGTCATGTGACGGATCGTGTCAGCTATTGCGGCCGTAAACTGACCGCATCTCTCCGTATGGTGCCTCGCATGACCCAACAGACCACCACCGGCGCCGCCATCGAGGTCCGCGGCCTGGTGAAGACCTTCAAGGACGTGCGGGCGCTGGACGGCGTCGACCTCGACGTGCGCCAGGGGACCGTGCTCGGAGTGCTCGGACCCAACGGCGCGGGCAAGACCACGGTGGTGCGCATCCTGTCCACCCTGCTGCGCGCGGACGCCGGCACCGCCCGGGTGGCCGGCCTCGACGTGGTGGACGACGCCGCCGCGCTGCGGTCGAAGATCGGCCTGGCCGGCCAGTACGCGGCGGTGGACGAGAACCTCACCGGCTCGGAGAACCTCGTGATGGTGGGGCGCCTCTACGGCATGGGCCGGCGCGGCGCGCGGACGCGGGCCGCCGAGCTGCTGGAGCGCTTCGAGCTGACCGAGGCCGCGGGGCGCCCGGCCAAGACCTACTCCGGCGGCATGCGGCGGCGGCTCGACCTGTCGGCGGCCCTGGTGGCGCGCCCGCCGGTGCTGTTCCTGGACGAGCCCACCACCGGCCTGGACCCGCGTAGCCGCCTGGGGCTGTGGGAGACCATCGAGGGCCTGGTGGCCGACGGCACCACCGTGCTGCTGACCACCCAGTACCTGGACGAGGCCGACCGCCTGGCCGACCGCATCGCCGTGATCGACCACGGGCGCGTCATCGCCGAGGGCACCGGGGACGACCTGAAGGACCGCGTCGGCGGCGCGCGGGTGCAGGTGGAGTTGGCCGACCCCGCCAGCGCGCCCGCGGCCGCGGCCGCCCTGGCGCAGATGGGCGACGAGCCGCCCGAGACCGAGGACGGGGTCGTGCGGGTGCGGGTGCGCGAGCGCGGCGGTGCGGTGGTGGAGGCCGTGCGCCGGCTCGACGCCGCCGGCGTGGCGGCCGAGGACGTGATCGTCAGCAGGCCGACGCTGGACGACGTGTTCCTGGCCCTCACCGGCCGGCGGGCCGAGGAGGAGCAGGACGCCGGCGAGGACGAGAGCGCGGAGGAGGCCCGATGAGCCGGCTGGTCGACGACACCCTGGTGATGGCCGGCCGCTGCCTGCGACGGCTGCCGCGCTCGCCCGACCTGTTGATCGGCTTCACCGTGCAGCCGATCATGTTCGTCCTGCTGTTCGTCTACGTGTTCGGCGGGGCCATCGCCACCCCCGGGTTCCAGGACTACACGGACTTCCTCATCCCGGGCATCGTGGCCCAGACCATCGCCTTCGGCGGCTTCTACACGGCGCTGGGGCTGTCGGAGGACCTCAACAAGGGCCTGATCGACCGCTTCCGGTCGCTGCCCATGGCGCGGCCGGCGGTGCTGGCCGGGCGCACGATCTCGGACATCGTCACCAACCTGGTGGGCGCGGTGATCCTGGTGGGCACCGGCCTGGTTGTGGGGTTCCGGTTCGACACGGATGTCCTCAGCGTCCTGGCGGGCCTCGGGCTGCTGATCCTGTTCGGGTTCGCCTCGTCCTGGATCTTCGCGCTGATCGGGCTGATGGTGTCCTCGCCGGAGGCCGCCAACGGGGTGGGCTTCACGCTCATCTTCCCCATCACGTTCATCTCGTCCGCGTTCGTGCCGGTGGACTCGATGCCGGCGGGCATCGGCTGGTTCGCCAAGCACAACCCGGTGACCCACCTGGTGGACGCCACGCGCGACCTGTGGCTGGGCGTGCCCGCCGGCGACGCCGCGCTCTACTCGGTCATCTGGTCGGTGGGGCTGGTGGCGGTCTTCGCCCCGCTGGCGGTGGCAAAGTACCGACGCACAACGGCCCGGTGACGGCGACGGCGACGGCACCCCTGCGGCCTCTTGCGGGCCTTCGGGGTGCCATCGGGCCCCTGGCCGGGGCCCGATGCACACGGCGGCACCGCCTCCCTTGCGGTCGGCGGGACTGGCCGCCTGAGTCGACCTCTGTCGGTCGACCGGATGAGAGTCGGCCTTCGGCCGATCATCCGGTGGGT
>JAVJSF010000013.1:0-128640 GCA_040219555.1 Miltoncostaeaceae bacterium | reverse complement strand
ACCCACCGGATGATCGGCCGAAGGCCGACTCTCATCCGGTCGACCGACAGAGGTCGACTCAGGCGGCCAGTCCCGCCGACCGCAAGGGAGGCGGTGCCGCCGTGTGCATCGGGCCCCGGCCAGGGGCCCGATGGCACCCCGTAGGCCCGCAAGAGGCCGCAGGGGTGCCGTCGCTACAGGTAGGGCAGCGGGTCCACGGCTCCGCCGTTGATGCGGACCTCGAAGTGGAGGTGGGGGCCGGTGGAGTTGCCGGTGTTGCCGACGGCTCCCACGATAGTGCCTTGGCCGACGGCCGCGCCGACGCCCACGCTCATGGATGACATGTGCGCGTACGCGGTGCTGATGCCGTTGCCGTGGTCGACGACGACCATCTGGCCGTAGCCGCCGTTCCAGCCGGCGATGATCACGGTCCCCGGGGCGGCCGCGGAGATCGGCGTCCCCGTGCCGGCTCCGATGTCGATGCCCTGATGCATGCGGCCCCACCGCCAGCCGAAGTTGGAGGTCAGCACCCCGCTGGCGGGCCAGATGAAGCCCTGCGAGGAGGCCTCGCGGCTGACGGTGCCCTGCGGCGCCGGCGCACTCCCGCCCGACGATGACTGGGACTGGGCCGCCTGAGCCTCGGCCGCAGCGGCCTGGGCCTTGCGGATCTCCTCGCCCAGCGCGGCCGAGCGGGCCTCGAGGCCCTGGGTCTCGACCTCGATGGCCTGCCGGTCACCGCGCACCCGGGAGAGCAGAGTCGCGCGCTCGTCTGCCACCGACTTCACCTGCGCCTGCTGGCGCTCGAGACCGGCCTTCGCCTCGTTGGCCTTCCGGGTGGCCACCTCGGCGCGCTCCTCCGCCGTGGCCACGTCGGCGCGCACATCGGCGATGCGGTTGCGCGTGGCTCGCACGTCGTCGGCGTAGGCCTTCACGGTGTCGGCCAGCTCGCGGTCGCGGTCGGCGATCACCTCGAGGGTCTGCTGGGTCTCCACGGCCTGGCTCAGCGAGCCCGACTCGAGCAGGAGCGCCAGCTGGTTCGGAGTCCCGCGCACGTAGAGCTGACGCAGGCGCTGGCCCAGCTGGTCTTGGCGCCGCTTCAGCTCGGCCTCGGCGGCGGCCAGGCGCCGCTGCTCCTGCTGCAGCCGCCCGGTCAGCGCCGCGAGGCGCTCGCGCAGCTCGGCCAGCTCGCCCTCGAGGCGCTCGGCCTCGGCGCGCAGCGGTTCGAGCTTCTGCTCCAGCACGCGGATGCGCGAGGACAGAGAGCCCAGCTCGTCGGTGAGCACCCGCTCGCGGCCGCGCGCCGCGTTCAGGCGCTCCCGCGACTCCTGGAGCTCACGATCGACGTCGGCCTTCTCGTCGGCCGGTGCGGCCCCACCGACCCCGGCGGCGATAGCCGCCGCGCAGAGTCCCATGGCCACCCCGGCCGCGAGCCGACGCCCGCGACCTGCCTCAGACACGCTCACCGGCGCGCAGCGCTACCCGAACGTTTGCCGTCGACAGCCACAAGATGCGTATACGGGTTGATCGAGCCGACTCCTCTGGGCCGGATCTCGAAGTGCAGGTGGGCGGCACCGTGACGGGCGTCGCCGGTGTTGCCGACCGTACCGAGGATGTCGCCGGCCTTGACCGACTGCCCCTCGCTGAGCCCCGGCGCGACCGCGGCCATGTGGGCGTAGTAGTACTCGGTGCCGTCGGAGCGCTCCAGCCAGACATAGAGCCCGCCCAGGCCGCGCTCGGTGCGCTGCACCCGGTCGACCTTGGCATCGACCACGGCGACCAGCGGGGTCCCCTTGTCGGCCATGATGTCGGTGCCCTCGTGCGAGCCCTGGTGGCGGGGCGCCCCGAAGTCGTCGAAGTAGGTGTACTCGCCGATCACCGGGAAGACCTGGAGGTAGGCCGTGCCGCGGGAGGTGCGCGGCGAGGTTCCCGAGAGGGCCACGCGGACGCGAGTGGAGAGGCCGAGCTTGCGCATCAGGGGCGCGGTGGCGACGCCGGTGGGCCGCAGCTTCATGCGCTTCTGCATGATCCGGACCGCGCGGCGCGTGGCGGGCCCGAAGGCGCCGTCCACGGCGATGCGCAGACCGCGGCGCCGCAGGGCGCTCTGGAGCTTCTTCACCGCGGCTCCGCGAGAGCCGAGCGACAGGCGGACCGGGACCGAGCGCCGGACGACGCGCGACGCGGCCGCCGGGGAGGATGCCTCCGCGCTGGGGGCCGGAGCCGCGGCGGGCGTCGGCACGGAAGCCGCCGCACCACCCGAACGGGACGGGAGCTCGACCTGCGCCACCGCCGGACTCGCGGTGACGGTGAGGGCCACAGCGAGGGCGAGGAGCCCTGCGGTGCGGCGGCGGCGGACCGCGGTGCTGCGCTCAGGCGCATGCGTCATACGTTTCGGCTCCTTCCCACCGCAGGCCGGGGGCTCTGCGGCGACCACCCCGGGGACACATCCGAGGGTGGAGGGGTCGTGTACGTCGAACGCGCGGCACTGTAGGCGGGGTCCGCAGGGCGGTCAAGGACACCGGGCGTGACGGTGCTCACAACCCCCGGTGAAAAGCCGGTAAAGATCGCGGATACCGCGTCGCGGCCGATTCGAAACGTCGCAGGCTGCATAACAGTGCCTGTCCCACATAGTGAGATCAGGACAAGTCACTCCGAGGCATGCTCGCGTCGCCCGTCGGCGGGGCCCCGGCCGACGCCGAGGCGAGTCGATCGCGCTCCCGCAGAAGGCTCGCGGCGCGCTGCCGTTCTGCGGTGTCGAGGGCCGCCCGGTCCTCTTCGGACAGGTTGCCGGCGCGGTGGTCGGCCTCGATCTCACGGATGGAGGCCAGCGATCGCGCCAGGGCCTCCTCGGCCTCGGCGATCTCGGCTGCGCGCGCCTCCTCGCGGGCCGTGCGCGACGCCCCGGCGTCCTCGGCGGCCAACAGGGGCAGTGCGGCGAAGCCGATGGCCAGCACCCCGACCACGGCGAGCACCACGATGCCGATGAGGCTCCCGCTCACGGGGTGACCACCGCCCTGCGCGGGCGCTCGGCGGGGCCGGAGCCGGCGCGGGTACCGCCGCGGCCGCCGCCCCCCGGCCAGGCGGCCAGCAGGCCGCCCGCACCGATGATGAAGCCGGCGATCCAGATCCAGGCGACCAGGGGGTTCACGAACACCGACAACTCGGCCGAGCCGTCCGCATTCAGACGGGTGAGCACCACGTAGATGTCGCGCTGAAGGCTCGAGTCGATCGCCACCTTGGAGCCGCGGACCTCGTCGACGGAGAACTCCTGGATCCCCGGGGTGAGAGTCGTCATCCGATCGCCGCCGTCCAGGACGCCCAGCCGGACCTGGGTGGTCGTCACATGCGGCGTCGTGATCCGCTCGGCCCCTTCGTTCACGAGGGTGAAGCCGGCCACCTGGGCCGAGCCGCCGCGCTCGATGATGCGGTCTGCCTCGGTGGTGAAGCCCTTGGAGCCGGCGAAGCCGATGAACAGCACCACGATGCCGAGGTGGACGATGTAGCCGCCGTAGCGGCGCCGGTTGCGCGCCACCAGCGACACGAGCGCGCCCGGCCAGGAGGTGTCGCCCACCGCGTGGCGCACCCTCGTCCCGCGCCAGAACTCGCTGAGCACGCACGAGGTCACGAACACGGCGGCCGCGATCGTGATGGCCGCCAGCCAGTGCTGCCGGGCGTCGGTGAAGATCAGCACCGGCACCAGTACGGCTGCGGTCCCGGCCAGCGGCCCGGCGAAGCGCCGGCGCAGCTGGGCCGGCGAGGATTTGCGCCAGGCGATCAGCGGGCCGATGCCGGTGAGTATCAGCAGCAGGACCCCGATGACCGCGGCCACCTGGTTGTAGAAGCCCTGGCCGAGGACGATCCGGTCGCCGCGGACGATCTCGGTGAGGACCGGGAACATCGTCCCCCAGAAGACCGCGAAAGCCATCGCCAGGAGCAGGAGGTTGTTGAACAGGAAGATCGCCTCGCGCGACACGAAGCTCTCCAGCGTGTTCTGCGAGCGCAGGTCGTCCAGCCGGCTCATGATCAGCGCGAAGGAGCCGGCGCCGATCAGGACGATGAACCCGAGGAAGAACGGCCCGAGGGTCGACTCCCCGAAGGCGTGCACCGACTGGACGATCCCCGAACGGGTCAGGAACGTGCCGAACAGGCAGAGCACGAACGTGAGGACCACCAGCACCATGTTCCAGACCTTCAGCATCCCCCGCCGCTCCTGCACCATCACCGAGTGCAGGAACGCCGTGGCCACAAGCCAGGGGATGAAGGCGGCGTTCTCCACCGGGTCCCACGCCCAGTAGCCACCCCAACCCAGGGTCTCGTAGGCCCACTTGGCGCCCAGCAGGATGCCGATGCCGAGGAACAGCCACGAGAAGATCGTCCACCGGCGGACGCTGGTGATCCATGCCGTGTCCAGCCGGCGCGTCACCAGGGCCGCCATCGCGAAGGCGAAGGGGATCGCCAGCCCCACGTAGCCGAGGTAGAGGATCGGCGGGTGGATCTGCATGTAGAAGTTCTGCAGCTGCGGGTTCAGCCCCCTCCCCTCATCCGGGACGACGGCCAGCACCTCGAACGGGCTGGTGACGAACGAGAGCAGGAGGAGGAAGAACACGGCGACGCCCATGAGGACCGCCACCACCACGGGCATCAGCTCGCGGTTGCGCGCACGGTTCAGGTACACCGCCAGCGACGCGAACAGGGAGAAGATCCACATCCACAGCAGCAGGGACCCCGCCTGACTGCCCCACACCGCCGTCAGCTTGTACTCCCACGCGAGCGTGCTCGAGGTGTACTCGGCCACGTGGCGCAGCGAGAAGTCGTCGGTGAGGAAGGCGATCCAGATGCCCACCATGGCCACCGTGGTCAGGCCGGCGACCGCGTGGACTGCGTTCTCGGCGCTGCGCTGCCAGTGGCTCCTGCCTCCGCGGCGCGAGGCGAGCGACATGGCGATGGCGTAGACGGCCAGTCCGAGCGCCAGCAGCAGAACGGCGCGCCCGAACAGGCTCACGGGGTGCCCCTAGTGCTCGGTGCTGGTTCCGGGAGCAGCGGTGAACTTCGACGGGCAGAGGGCCAAGAGCGAGTCACGCTTCGCCACGAAGTCGCCCCGCGCATCGAGCGCGCCCGTGACGATGATCTCGCGCCCGTCCTTCAGCTGGTCCGGGATCGTGCCGCGGTAGATGACCGTGACCGTCCGCCCCGGCGCGTCCTTGTCGGCCACCCGGAACGTGTATCCGGCGTCGCTGCGGGCCTGGGCCGCGACATCGTCGGGCACCTCGCCCACGTGCAGGCCGTTGAGGCGGTAGGTCTCGTCCGTCATGGACGACGAGGTCAGCTGCGACGGGCTCGTGTAGGTCTCGGTGGCCCCGCCGATGCTGACGTACAGCAACCAGCCGCCCAGCACGGCGGCAAGGGAGAGCGCGAGGACGAAGCGGATTCGGGAGCGCATCGGGATCGATGGTAACAGGGGGTCGCGTCGCGACGGGATGACGGTGGACCCATCGGTGACGGACGGCCCACCCCCGCACGCGGGCGCTATTGTTCCTAAACTCATTGGCTTTACCGTCATTTGAGCGGTGGTCACCGACCGACTCCACCCGGGGGATGAACGCATGAGCAGACGCGACAGCGTGCTGGTGAGCACGGACTGGGTCGCCGAGCACCTGGACGACCCGTCGATCCGGATCGTCGAGGTCGACGAGGACACCGAGGCATACGCCCAGGGGCACATCCGCAACGCCGTCGGATGGCACTGGCGGGAGGACCTGCACAAGCACCCGCTGCGCGAGTTCATCGACGAGGACGGCGTGCGCGCCCTGCTGGGCGCGGCCGGAGTGGGACCGGACACGACGGTCGTCCTCTACGGCGGCAACAACAACTGGTTCGCGGCCTACGCCTACTGGGTGCTCCGCTACCGCGGCTTCGACCGCGTGGTGCTGGTGGACGGCGGGCGCAAGAAGTGGGAGCTGGAGGGGCGCGAACTGGTGACCGACGCGCCGTCGGTCACCCCCGCCGACCCGGGCGCGCCCGCGGGGACCCGCGAGAGCCTCCGCGCCTTCCGCGAGGACGTGCTCACCCACGTCGGCGGCGGCGGCAACGCCTTCGTGGACGTGCGCAGCCCGGCCGAGTACACCGGCGAGGTACTCGCGCCGCCGCACCTGCCCCAGGAGCAGTCGCAGGTGCCGGGCCACATCCCCGGGGCCGCCAACATCCCGTGGGCCAGCGTCGCCCGCGAGGACGGCACGTTCAAGAGCGACGAGGAACTCGCCGAGCTGTACGCCGCCAAGGGCGTGACGCGGGACAAGGACGTGATCGCGTACTGCCGCATCGGCGAGCGCTCCAGCCACTCGTGGTTCGTGCTGCACGAGCTGCTGGGCTACGAGCGGGTCCGCAACTACGACGGCTCGTGGACCGAGTACGGCAGCCTGGTGGGCGTGCCGGTGGCGCTCGGCGAGGAGTGATCGCGCCCGCCGGCCCGGATCCGCGCCGCGCGCGGCCGGGCCGGCGGCGCACGGGACTCAGGGCCCCAGCCGGTCCAGGACACCCGTGATGTGCAGCAGGGCCAGCAGCGCGAGGGCCGCGCCGGCGAGCGCGTACCAGACCCACGCGGGGTCGCTGCGCCGGCGCGGGCGCTCGGTGGGGCCGTCGGTCATGGCGCGATCGTGCCAGACGAGGGGGCCGGCGCGCGGAGGGCTCGGGGCCGGATCGCCCGGTCGGCCGCATCCGGTGAAGGAGTGGCGCCCCCGGGGACGAAAACGCCCCCCAACATGAAGAGCATCGCAGTCATCATCGGAATCATCGTGATCGTCGTCCTGCTGGTCACCAGCGGCACGGTGGGCGGGGCGTTCTGCCTGCGCGGAGTCGGGTGCATGTACAGCTCGGGCACGGGCCTCTCCATCGACAACCGCGAGACCGTGACGGTGAGCACCGGCCGACCGTGAGCGGACGGCGCCACCTCCCCCCCGGGCCCTGGGACAAGACCGCGGCCTGGCGCGGCGGGGCGTTCATGCTCGGCGCGGCAGCGCTCGCACTCGCGGTCGACTGGATCTCGGGGGATCTCATCGAGGTCGGCTTCGGCCGGCTCATCGTCGTGCTGTGCGTCGCCGGCCTGACGCTCAGCGCCCCGTTCGGCTTGGGATGGCTCAGAGGCGAGCACGACCGCCGCGCGCGCAAGCGCGCGCCCGCGCGCCAGCCCTACGAGCGGATCGACGGCCCCGCGGGCTCGACCTACGTGATCGTCAACGGGGGCTCGGTCAGCACCGCCGGCGGCCCCGCCACCCGGGCCGTGCGCGCGCGCGAACTGGGCCCGGGCTGGTACGTCGCCTACACCCTGGTGTGGCGCTGGCCGGTCATCGCCGGGGATGCACTGCTGTCGGGGCTCTGGTCGCTGGCCGGCCAGTTCTCCACGCTCTCGCCCCTCCGGAACGGCCAGGGCTACAGCGCCGAGGACGCCGAACCCCAGACCGCCGAGGATCGCGGCTCGCCCGAGCGCAACTTCTAGTCGGTCGCGCGCGTGCGCGCGCGAGCACCGCCCCGGACGCCCGTATCGCCAGAATCGCCGATGTGACACCACGGCGAGGTAATTGTGCCCGGCGGAACCGCTCGGGTAGTCTGCGAACCCATGCCTCGCGACCGTTGGCCGGATCGCGCCTCCGAGGTGTCCTCGGACGGCGGCGATCAATACGGCACAGCGGTCCTCGATCCCCCGGGACGAGGACCTGACGCGCGCCCCGAGGACGTGGCGAAAGCCCCGTCCGGGCCGCCGTCGCGACCTCGCCGCTCCCGCCGCGCGCGATACGCGCTGGCCGCGTTCGGCGCCCTCCTGTTCGGGCTGGTCTGCGGCTTCGCGACGCATGATGCCGGCCTGCAGCTGTCCACGACGGCACCCGCATCGGGGGCGGTGATCAACTCCGAGGACGCCGACGACCTGGTGTTCCGCATCGAGGCGGACCTCCCCAGCCTGATGAGCACCGCGACCCTCGAGTACGACGGCGCGGACGTGCTCCCGGAGGCGTACATCCAGGACGGGGAACTGATCTATCGCCCGGAGGACCTCACCGAGGGCACCCACACGCTGCGGTTCGAGATCGACCAGCCGTTCGTGACCTGGAGCCGCATGCAGCGCGAGTGGACCTTCACGGTCGACACCACGCGCCCCCGGATCGAGATCGCCGATCCGCCCACCCGGTTCGTCCGCGACGCGCCGGCGTCGGTCAGCGGCCGCGTCGACGAGGCCGCCACCGTCCGCGTGGCCGACCGCCCGGTGGCGGTCGCCGCCGACGGCACCTTCAGCCACACCTTTCCCGAGCCGCCCGCCGCCCCGGTGCTGGTGACCGCCATGGACCGCGCCGGCAACGTGCGGGGCGTGCGCACCGCCGTCCCGGTGGCACCCCGCGCGCCGCTGGCTCCCACCCGTGCCGTCCACATGACCGCCATCTCGTGGCGTGTCGACTCGCTGCGCGAGCCGGTGCTGCAGATGCTGCGCGAGGGTCGCATCAACACCATCGAACTCGACCTCAAGGATGAGGCCGGGGTGGTCGGCTACAACTCGGAGCTCGCCTTCGCCCGCCAGATCGGCGCCGTGAAGCCCGAGTACGAGCTGGCCGAGGCCGTCCAGCAGATCCACGACCTCGGCGGACGCGTGATCGGCCGCATCGTCGCCTTCCGCGACCCGATCCACGCGGAATACGCCTGGTCGAACGGGATGCGCGACCAGGTCATCCAGAGCCCCGACGGCGGCCGCTACCAGGGCTACGGCGGGTTCACGAACTTCGCCCACCCGGAGGTGCGCGAGTACAACATCGCAATCGCGCGCGAGGCGGCCGAGGCCGGCGTGGACGACATCCTCTACGACTACGCCCGCCGGCCCGACGGTCCGATCGACACCATGCGCTTCCCCGAGATGCGCGGGAGCGCCTCGGAGAACGTCGTCCAGTTCTTCCGCGAGGCCGACGTGGAACTCCAGGACACCGGGGCCTTCATCGGCATCTCGGTGTTCGGTGTCGCCGCCAGGAATCCGCGCGACATCGCCCAGGACGTGCCGGCCCTCGCCCGCGTGGTCGACTACATCGCCCCCATGATCTATCCGTCCCACTGGGGGCGCGGCAGCTACGGCGTGGAGCACCCCGACGCGCAGCCGTACGACATCGTGCGCGAGTCGCTGCGCGACTTCCAGGAGCAGACCGAGGGCACGGGCGCGCGCCTGGTGCCGTGGTTGCAGGACTTCAGCCTGGGCGTGGAGTACGGGCCCGAGGAGGTGCGTGCGCAGATCGAGGCCGCGCGCGATCTGGGCATCGACGAGTGGATCATGTGGGACGCCCTGGTGACCTACACCACCGATGGCTACGAGCCCGAGGCCTCGTCGGCCGCGGCGGGCACGGCCTCGGCCGAGCCGACGGGCGCCGCGTCCTCGCAGCCGGGCGACGAGGCCATCGTCCCCGACACCGACACGGCCGAGGGGCCGGTCCAGCCCTGAGCGCCGCCGGGCACGGCACCACCCGGGAAGCGGCGCCACGGATCGTGGTCTGCGGCGCCGGGGCGGTGGGCGCGTCGGTGGCCTACTTCCTGACGCGCCGCGGAGCCGCCCCTCTGGTGGTGGACCGCGGCGGGCCGGCCGCCGCGGCATCGGGCCGCGCCGCAGGCTTCCTGGCCCTCGACTGGAACGCGGGCAACCCCCTGGACGACCTGGCGCGCGCCAGCTTCGCCCTCCATCGCGAGTTGGCGACGAGCATCGGCGCCGAGCGCCTGGGCTACCGGGACATGGACGCGCTGATGACGGCGGCCGCCGACGAGGGCGACCTCGAGCGGTACCGGCGGCTGCCCAACCCGGAGTGGCTCGACGGGCGCGCCGTGGCCCACGAGGTGATCGGCGGACCCGGGACGACCGCGCAGGTGACCCCGCGGCTGTTCACGACAGCGCTGATGGAGGAGGCCGTGGCCGCCGGCGCGCAGAGCGTCACCGGGGTGGTGGAGGGCCTGGACCTGAAGGGACCCGGCGGCGCGGTGGCCGGCGTGGTCGTGGACGGCCGCACCCACCCCGCCGACGTCGTGGTGCTGGCGCTCGGGCCGTGGACCGACCGGGCCCAGCGCTGGCTGGCCCTCCCGCAGGTGTTCGGCACCAAGAGCGCCAGCGTGGTCCTGTCGGCCGAGGCGCCGCCCCAGGCGGTCTTCAGCGAGTTCATCGCCGCCACCGGGCAGCGGAGCACGATCGAGATCTATCCGCGCAGCGACGGGACCGTCTATGTCTCCGGGCACCCCGAGCACGGACCCCTCCCCGACGACCCGGCGCATATCGCCCCGTCCGAGGATGCCGTGGCCGAACTGCACCGGGTGGCCGGCCTGCACTCCAGCCGGCTCGGCCGGGCCCGGTTGGCGGGCACATCGGCCTGCTACCGCCCGCTGACCGTCGACGGGGTGCCCCTGATCGGCCCGGTACCCGACGCCCCGGGCGCGTACATCGCCACCGGCCATGCCTCGTGGGGCATCCTCAACGCGCCCGCGACCGGGCGCATGGTGGCCGAGATGATCCTGGACGGCGCCTCGCACTCGCTGGACGCCGCGCCCTTCTCCCCCACCCGCCTGCCCGCCGGCCGCATCTGACCGGGCCGCGACGCCGGCGCCGGCGTCGCGGCGGGCACAGCAGGACCGGGGCCCGGCTCGAGGACTCCGTCGGGCGGCCCGGAGCCGCAGCATGGCCGGCCGCGGGGCCACCCGCGGGATGGACGTCGCGACCCGCCATATTTCTCTAGCGGTCGTTTCCTTATCTGTGTAGTGTGGCGCGCCTAAGTCCTGGACTAAGGGGGTGCTCAGATGGTGCGCAGACGGTCATGGTGGGGCGCGCTGGTCGCGGCGCTGGCGGTGGGAACACTGCTCGCCGGGTGCGGCGGGGACGACGAGGGGGCCGGAACGGCCACGGGCGCGGCCACCGGGAGCACCGCGGGCCCCGTGACGATCGCGCACGCCTTCGGCGAGACGGTGATCGAGGGCGAGCCCGAGCGCGTCGTGGCGTGGGGCTGGGCCAGCGCCGACGCGGCCATCGCGCTCGGGGTGACGCCGGTGGCGATCCCGTTCCAGTCGTACGGGGGCGATGAGGAGGGCGTGCTGCCCTGGATCCGCGAGGCGCTCACCAGCAGCGGGGACCCGATGCCGGCGGTCCTGCCCGACTCGGGCGAGGAGCCTCCGTACGAGGAGATCGCGGCGGCCGAGCCGGACCTGATCCTGGCGCCCTACTCGGGGGTCACCCGGGAGCAGTACGACCTGCTGAGCGAGATCGCGCCCACCGTGGCCTATCCGGAGGAGGCCTGGGCCACCCCATGGCGCGAGACCATCCGCATCGTCGGCACCGCGCTCGGCCGGGAGGCCGACGCCGAGGCCCTGCTGGCCGACATCGACGCGCGCCTGGCCGCCCAGGCCGCCGAGCACCCCGAGCTCGAGGGCAAGAGCGTGGCCATGGTGTGGGACTCGGCCGGCACGTTCTACGTGTACCGCCCGGCCGACGCCCGGGTGGAGGCCACCGAGGCGCTCGGCCTGGTCAGCGACCCGAGCGTGGAGGAACTGGCCAACGGCGACTCGACCTTCTTCTACACCCTGTCCCAGGAGGAGGTCGACGGGATCGAGAGCGACATCCTGGTGAGCTTCGCCGACAGCGAGGAACTATCGCGGGAGTTCCTCTCCTCCGCGCACGGGCGCACCATGGATCAGGTGCGCCGCGGCGCGGTGGCCGAGGTGGTCGGCACGGAATTCATCGCGGCGGTCTCCCCGCCCACGGCGCTGTCGCTCACCTGGGGACTCGACGAGTACGTGGAGTTGCTCTCGGGCGCGGCGCGGGCAGCCGACGCCTCCTAGCGCGTGAGCACCGCCCCGCCCGCCACCGTCGGGGCCGGCGCCACCGGCGCGACGGCCCGCCCCCGCGGATCCGCGCGCGCCGCGCGCCGGCCGGTCGCGGCGCTGTGGGCAGGGCTGGCCGTACTCGGCATCGCCGTCCTCGTGGCGGCGGTGCTGGGGCTGGCCGTGGGAGCCCGCTCCATCGGGCCCGGCGACGTCTGGCAGGCCCTGTGGTGGCCCGAGGCCGGCCTTACCGACCACGTGGTGGTGCGGGAGCTGCGGGCCCCGCGCACGCTGCTGGGCCTGGCCGCGGGTGCCGCCCTCGGAATCGCCGGCGCCCTGGCCCAGGCCCTGACGCGGAATCCGATCGCCGACCCCGGGCTGCTGGGCGTCAACGCCGGCGCCTCCCTGGCGGTGGTTGTGGCCATCACGTGGTTCGGCGTGGCGGCGCCGGGGGGCTACGTCGTGTTCGCCATGGCAGGCGCCGCGGCCGCCGCGGTGCTCGTCTACGCCATCGGCGCGCGCGGGCGCGAGGGCGAGGTGCCGGTGCGCCTCGCCCTGGTGGGGGCCGCGGTCACGGCGGCCGCGACCTCCCTCATCAGCGTCGTGCTGCTGCGCGATCTGGAGACCCTGGAGCGATACCGCCTGTGGGTGGTCGGGTCGCTGGCCGGGCGCGAGGCCGGCGCCCTGCTGGCGCTCGGCCCGCTGCTGCTGGCCGGGGCGGTCCTGGCCCTGCTGCTGGGCGGCGCCCTGAACACCCTCGCCCTGGGCGACGACGCCGCGCGCGCCCTCGGGCTGCGCCCCGCGCGCGTGCGCGCCGGCGCAGGCCTGGCGGTGATCGTCCTCTGCGGGGCGGCCACCGCCCTGGCCGGCCCGATCGTGTTCGTCGGCCTCGTGGTGTCGCACATCGCACGGCGCATCACCGGCCCCGACGAGCGCTGGGTGCTGGCCTACAGCATCCCTCTCGGGGCGATCCTGCTGGTGCTTGCGGACGTGCTCGGACGGGTGATCGCGCGGCCCGCCGAGATCGAGGCGGGCCTGGTGGTGGCGTTCCTGGGCGCGCCGGCCCTGATCGCCCTGGTCCGCCACGGGCGCTGGAGCCGGGCGTGAGCCCGGGCGGCGCCGGCGTCGACGGCGCGGTGCGCCCGGTCGGGCCGGGTGGGAGGCGCCGGCGCGCCACGGCCACGGCGGCGCTCGGGGGGCTCACCCTCGCCACCGTGGTCGCCGCCGTCTGCCTGGGCGGCTACCCCCTGGCCGTACCCGGCGTGGTGGAGACGCTGCTGGGCGGCGGCTCGCGCGCCGAGCAGTTCGTGGTGCTGGATGTCCGCCTGCCGCGCGTCGCGATGGCCGTCCTGGTGGGTGCCGCGCTGGGATTGGCGGGGGCGCTCATGCAGGCCCTGCTCGACAACCCACTGGCCAGCCCGGACATCATCGGGATCACACAAGGGGCCTCGGTGGGCGCCGTCACCGGGCTGCTGGTCCTGGGCTGGGGCGGCCTGGCGGTGTCCGGCGCCGCGCTGGCGGGAGCCCTGATCGCCGCTGCCGCCATCCACCTGCTCGCCTGGCGCGACGGGGTCACCGGGCAGCGCTTCGTCCTGATCGGGATCGCGGTGGCGTTCATGGGTCAGGCCGCGCTGGGCTACATGCTGACGCGCGCGGACGTGCGCGACGCCCAGTCCGCCTGGGTCTGGCTGGTGGGGAGCGTCGGGTCGGCGCGCTGGGACGAGATCGTGGTGCTGGCTGCCGCGCTCGCGGTCCTGATCCCCATCGCCCTCACGCGTGCGCCGGCGCTGCGGGTGCTCCAGTTCGGTGACGACGCCGCGACCGGTCTGGGCGTCCACGCCCACCGGGCCCGCGCGGGCATCATCGCTATTGCCGTCGCTCTGGCGGCAGTCGGCGTGGCCGCCGCGGGCCCGGTGGCGTTCGTCGCATTCATGGCGGCGCCGATCGCCCGCCGCATCGCCGGCGGCGGCATGGCGCTGGCTCCGGCCGCGCTGGTGGGCGCGGTGGTGGTCGCCGCGGCGGACCTGGCCGGGCGCCACCTGCTGCCCGGCGACATCCAGGTACCGGCCGGAGTCATCACCGGGGCCGTCGGGGCCCCGTACCTTCTGTGGCTTCTGGCCACGGGCGACCGACGCGGGAGGACCGCATGAGCGACCGCGAGCCACACGGCCACCGGCTTGAGGCCACCGCCCTGCACCTGGCCTACGACGGGGTGCGGGTGGTGCACGGGGTGGATCTGGCGGTGGCGCCGGCGCGGATCACGGCCATCGTGGGCGCGAACGCCTCGGGCAAGTCCACCCTGCTGCGCGGGCTGGCCCGCCTGCTGAAGCCGGCCGGCGGGGGCGTGACCCTGGACGGGTCGGACATCCACCGGCTGCCCACGCGGTCGGTGGCACGCATCCTGGGACTCCTGCCGCAGGAGCCGCGGGCGCCGGAGGGGATCACGGTGGGCGACCTGGTGGCCCGCGGGCGCCATCCCCACCGCGGCGCCCTCGGTCGCTGGAGCGCGGCCGACGAGGCGGCGGTGCACGAGGCCCTCGCGGCCACGGGCACCGCGGGCCTGACCGGGCGACGGGTCGACGCCCTGTCGGGCGGCCAGCGCCAGCGCGCATGGATCGCGATGGCGCTGGCCCAGGATCCGGCGGTCCTGATGCTGGACGAGCCCACCAGCTTCCTGGACCTCACCCATCAACTCGACGTGCTGGAGTTGCTGCGCGCGCTCAACCGCACCCGGGGGACCACGGTGGTGATGGTGCTGCACGAACTGAACCTGGCCGCGCGCTACGCCGACCGGATCGTGGTGATGGCCGCGGGCCGGGCGGTGGCCGCCGGCGCGCCCGCCGAGGTGATGACCCCGGCGGTGATCCGCGACGCCTTCGCGCTGGAGGCGCGGGTGGTGGACGACCCGGTGGCCGGGACGCCCATGATCGTCCCCGTCGGACGCGCGGCGGCACCGGCATGAGCACCGCGGTCGCCCTGCTGCAGGAGAGCAGCCGCCTGACCGGGACGCTGATGGCGCCGTGGTGCTTCGAGGCAGGCACCGGCGGCGGCGAGCCGTGGTGGCGTTGCACCGCACCCGCCGCGCTCGATCACTGGCTGGAGGTCGTCTGCGCATCGGACCCGGTGGGGCGCCGGCCGCGCGCGGTGGCCGCCTCGTTCCTGATGGGCTGGCTGGCCGGGGCGGTGCTGGGCCCGGGGGTCGCCCTCATCACCGGCTGCGGCCGTGCCCCCTGCCTGGGGCCCGAGCGCCTGCACGTGCGCCGCCACCCCGACGGCTGGGTGGAGGCCACGGGCCTCGCGCCCGCGGCCCTGTGGACGGCGGGCGGGGACGGCCGGTGCGCCGGCTGCCCCGGGGCCCACGCCTGCCACGACCTGGCCGAAGTCCGGTCGCGGTTCGCCCTGGCGGCACGCGGGTGCATCGAGCCCGTCGTCGACGCGCTGACGGATCTGTCCCCCCTTCCCCCGCGGACGCTTCGCGGGGCGATGGCCGACGCGGCGCACAGCGGAGCGGCGGTTGCCCTCGCCGCTGGTCACCGCGCCGAGGCCGCCCGCCTGTGGCGGACGGCGGGCGCCGTGGTGGACGCGATGGAGTACCCGCGCGACGGCGTGCCCGCCCCGCGACCGCGGGTGACGGCCGCCATGGACGATCCCGCGTGCCGCGTGGTGCGCGGGACCTGCTGCCTGGCATACCGCAGCCCCTCGGCCCGCCTCGCGGCCGAGGCCGGCAACGAGACGCGCTGCGCGTCCTGCCCGCTGCGCGCGCGGGAGACGGATCGCTGAACCGCCGGCGCGGCGACCCGCAGCCGACGCGGAGGACCTAGGAGGGGTCGGACCGCACCAGCAGTGTGCGGACCTCGCGGGAGGCCGCGATCGCGGCCGAGTCCGCCTCGTTGAAGTCGGCCAGGGCGGCCAGTGTGGCCTCGTCGTCGCCGGCGTCGAGGGCCCGCTCGACCTCGGCCGCAGCGGCGATGGCGGCCTCGTCGGCGGACAGCAGCCGGCGGTGGGCGTCCTCGGCGTCTGCCGGGACGGCGATGTCGCGCACGTCGGCGTCGTAGGCGGCGATGGCGGCGGCGTAGTCGGCGATGGTCGCCGCGATGCGCGTTCGATCCTCGGCCTCGAGCGCGTCGTTGAGGTCGGACCCCGTCGCATCGAGGGTCTCGCCGTGCGTCTCGAGCGCCGTCAGGAAGCGCTCGGCCGCACTCGCGCGGACGGCCTCCTGATCGCCCCCGGGCGCCGGCGCGGTGGCCGGATCCGTCGCCGGAGCCGTGGCCGAGACGGTGTCCGCGGCGGGGTCGTCGTCTCCGCCGCAGCCGGCCAGCCCGCCGGCGAGCGTCGCCAGACCGATTGCGCCGATGGCGATGGACTTCCTCATTGGGTCACTCCTGATCGGGCACGGGCCGGCGGGCGCGCGCATCATGGCCCAGGCGCCGTACGGGCACAAGACGGGCCCCGGGGCGGTGCTGCGCCGATCGCGGCCGGCGGCACGACGTCGTGATCGACCGGCGGATCGGCCCTGCGAGATGATGCCGCGTGCCGGCGCGACGAGCTGGGACGTCCACACCATCCGCGGGAGGCGGCATGAACTTCTTCGACGACTGGATCGGGGTCGCCCGGATCGCCGTCTTCGCGCCGCTCGCCTACGGGGCCCTGGTGTTCGTCCTGCGCACCTCCGGCAAGCGGACGCTGGCGAAGCTGAACGCCTTCGACCTGGTGGTCACGGTGGCGCTCGGGTCGACGCTGGCCGCCGCCGTACTCGACGCCTCCGTCCCGCTGGTGGAGTCGGTGCTGGCGTTCGCCGCCCTTGTGGGCCTGCAGGCGGCCGTCGCCTACAGCCAGACGCGCTCATCGAAGATCGAGGCGCTGGTCAAGTCGGAGCCCTCGCTGGTGGTGCGCGACGGTCGCCTGCTCCATGGGGTGCTGCGGCGCGAGCGACTCACGGAGGCGGAGGTCATGCAGGCCGTGCGCGCATCGGGGCGCGGGGGGCTCGATGGCGTCGCGGCGGTCGTCCTGGAGACCGACGGCAGCATGTCGGTCATCGGCTCCGACGGGCGCGCTGTGGACTCGGCACAAGGCGGCGCGACTACCTGACGGACGCTGCAGCCACCTGGTTCATGAAGCGGACGACGGGGCTCGAACCCGCGACCTTCGGCTTGGGAAGCCAACGCTCTACCAACTGAGCTACATCCGCAGTGCGGGTCAGATTACCACGCCGATTCTCCCGGCCGGCTTGTCGCGCGCGCCGGTTCCGGATAGACCACGGGCACGGCGTGCGGCGCGGGAAGGCGACGATGGACGAGTTCGACCGGTTCGTGGACAGGCAGCGCGAGAGCTGGGATGCGGGCGACTTCGACCCGTTCGCCCGGATGATCGCCCCGGTGGCCACGGCGCTGGTGGCCGGCGCCGCCCCGCAGCCGGGCGAGGTGGTGGTCGACGTGGGGTGCGGCAACGGCACCGTCGCGCTGCAGGCCGCCCGCGAGGGCGCGCGGGTCATCGGCATCGACATCGCCCCCGGCATGCTGGATCGGGCTCGGGCGGCCGCCGACGAGGCCCGCCTGCATCTCGACCTGCGCGAGGGCGACGCCCGCTCGCTGCCGGTGGAGGACGATGCCGCCGACGTCGTGCTGTCGAACTTCGGCGCGATGTTCGCCCCGCAGCACCTATTGGTGGCGGGTGAGATCCTGCGGGTCCTGGCGCCCGGGGGACGGTTCGCCATGAGCACCTGGGACGCCGGCGGAGCCGTGGCCGAGTTCCTCGGCCTGCCGGCGCGCCACAGCCCGCCCCCGCCGGCCGGCATCGAGTCGCCGCTGCAGTGGGGCGACCCGCACCACATCCGCGCGGTCTTCGACCAGCCCGGCTGCGCCGACCTGGCCATCGTCGCGGGCACCTATACGGTCCCCTTCACCTCGACCGAGGCCGCGACGGCACTGTACCGCGACCGGTTCGGCCCGATCGTGGCGGCGCGGCCCGCGCTCGAGGCGGCCGGGGTATGGGAGGCGTTCACCGGCGACCTGCACGCGTTCTTCGAGCGCCTGCGCCTCCCGGACGGGACCGTGGCCATGCCGGCGGAGCACCTGATCATCAGCGGGCGCCGCTCGGGCTGACCGGCGGCAAGCCCGCCGCGGGCTCGCCTACATCCGCTCGGGCGCCTCGACCCCCAGCAGGTCCAGGCCGGCGCGCGCCGTCCCGGCGGTGGCGCGACACAGGGCGATCCGCAGCGCGCGCACGTCCTCGGGCTCCCCCACCACGCGGCAGCGGTGGTAGAAGCCGTGGAACTCGCGCGCCAGGTCCACCAGGTAGGTGGCGACGCGGTGCGGTGCGCGGCGCTCGATCGCCTCGGCCAGCGCCTCGGGCCAGGCGGCAAGCGCGAGTGCCAGCGCCCGCTCGGCCGGATCGAGGGTGGCCGGCGGGGGCGTCCCGGCCGGCGGATGGTCGCCCTCGGCGAGTTGGCCCAGGATGCTGCAGACCCGTGCGTGCGCGTACTGCACGTAGTAGACCGGGTTCTCCTGGCTCTGCTCGCGCGCGAGGTCCAGGTCGAGGTCGAGCGCCGTCTCGTGCGAGCGCTGTACCAGGAAGAAACGGGCCGCGTCCACCCCGATGTCGTCCAGCAGGTCGCCCAGGGTCACGACCGTGCCGGAGCGCTTGCTCATCTTGCGCGCCTCGCCGTGCTCGATCAGGCTCACCAACTGGATGATGCTGGTCTCCAGCATCTCGGGCGGGTGGCCGCCCGCGGCCAGGACCGCACGCAGGCGGGCGATGTAGCCGTGGTGGTCGGCGCCCAGCACGTCGACGAGGATGTCGTCGCCACGGCCGGCCTTGTCGAGGTGGTAGGCGACGTCGGCGGCCAGGTAGGTGGGCTCGCCGTCCGAGCGCACCAGCACACGGTCCTTCTCGTCGCCGTAGCGGCTGGTCGCGAACCAGACGGCCCCTTCCTGCTCGTAGGCGTCACCCGAGTCGCGCAGCGCCCGCACCGCCGCCGCCACCCGGTCCGCCTCGTGCAGGGTCGTCTCGGAGAACCAGGCGTCGAAGCGCACACGGAAGCGCTCCAGCTCCGCGCCGATCTGGTCGAGCATCAACTCGCGGCCGCGGTCGGTGAACCACCCGAGTGCCTCCTCGGTGGGCGGGTCGGCGCCGTCGGCCCACGCGTCGCCCATCTCGGCGAACAGCGTGGCGGCGATCCCCACCACGTACTCGCCCTGGTACCCGCCCTCGGGGATCTCGGCCTCGATGCCGCACGCCTGGGCATAGCGCGCCGCCACCGACGCCCCGAACAGGCGCATCTGGCGCCCGTGGTCGTTGACGTAGTACTCGCGCGCCACGGTGTGCCCGCCGAAGGCCAGCAGCCGGGCCAGGGAGTCGCCGTAGGCGGCCTGGCGCGCGTGGCCCACGTGCGGCGGACCGGTGGGGTTGGCCGAGACGTACTCCATCAGGATGCGCCTGGGCTCCGCCACGCAGTCGCGGCCATGATCGGCGCCGGCCTCGGCCACCGCGGCGGCCACGCCGGCGAACCAGGCCGGGGTCAGGCGCAGGTTCAGGAAGCCGGGGCCGGCCACCTCCACCGACTCCAGCCAGTCGTGCGAAGCGCCGGTCAGCAGGTCGGCGATCCCCTGGGCGATGTCGCGCGGCGGGCGCTTGGCGGCCTTCGCCATCGCCATGGCCACGGGGCTGGCGATGTCGCCCATCTCGGGCTGGGCCGGCGGTGCCAGCGGCACGGCGGCGGGGGGCTGGCCGGCGACCGCCTCGGCGGCGGCGCCCAGGGCGGCGCGGATGGGGGCGAGGTGCGGGCTCTCGGTCACAGCGGCGGACCCTACCGCGCGCTCATGCCGGCGTGATGACCCCCGCCTGCCCGGCCGCCATCTCCACGAAGCGACACGCCCCGTCCACCAGTGCCATCTGCTCCAGCGAGCGGCAGTCGGCGTCCAGCAGGCGGGGGCTGTGCACCAGCACCGCCAGGCACTGCGCGCGCGAGATGGCGACGTTGAGACGGTTGCGCTCGAACAGGAACTCCAGCCCCCGCGGCACGTCCTCGCCCGAGGAGCACGTCATCGCGAAGAAGACGACCGGCGCCTCCTGGCCCTGGAAGCGATCGACGGTCCCAACGCGAACGCCCTCGGGGACGGCGCGGCGGATGCACGCGACGGCCATGTTGAACGGTGCCACCACCATGATGCCCTCGGCCGTCAGCGGGCGCCGGGAGCCGTCGCGGTCGGTCACCGTGCCGCCGGCCAGGAGATCCGCGCACGCCCGGGCGACGGCCTGCGCCTCCTCGGCGGACTCCTGGGAGCGGCCGGCGTGGTCCACCTCGATGGTGCGCAGGCCGGCGCCGGCGAGCGGCCCCGGGGCATCGACAGACCGCACCGCGCACTCGGGGCGCGAGGCCAGCAGCCCGCCGTAGCTGCGCTCGGACACGAAGGCGCACACCTCGGGGTGCATGCGCCAGCTCACGTCCAGCAGCACTCCCCGGTCGGACGGCAGCGTGTCGTGGCCCGCCAGGACGTGCTCCAGCACCGAGGCGCCGGCGCCCTCGGGGTGGGCGGCCTGGTTGACCTGCGGCAACTGCTGCGGGTCGCCCAGCAGCACCAGCGAATCGGCGCAGGTGCCCGCCGCCAGGGCCGCCGCCAGGGCCATCTGACCGGCCTCGTCCACGAACAGCAGGTCGAAGCGCGGGCCCTCCGCGCGGAATGCCTCGCGCGACAGCAGCCAGGCGGTGCCGGCGACCAGTTGGTGATCGCCGGCCTCGATCTCCTCGTTGCCGAGTTCCTCGATGTACCCCGCGGAGCCGTCGTAGCCCTCGCCCCTGTAGGCGCCGGCGAACGGGGCACCGACCTCGGCGGCGTGCTCCTCCACCGCACGCAGCAGGTTCTGGATGGCGGCATGGCTGTTGGCGGTGATCGCCACCCGCCGGCCGGCGGCGAGCGCGGCGACGATCATCCGCGCCCCCGAATAGGTCTTGCCGGTGCCGGGCGGCCCCTGCACGGGAAGGGTGGTGCCCGAGAGGGCCAGCGTGGCGACCACGAGGGAGTCGACCTCGGGGCGCAGCAGGGACGGGTCGAGGGCCGGCGGATCGCCGCGGAGCAGGGCCCGCAGGGCGGGGAAACGACCGGCGGCGCCCGCAGCGTCCGCCACCTCACCCGCCAACTCGACCAGCGCCCCGCGAAGTGCCTTCGGATCCGGCGGAGTGCCGCCCATCAGCGCGGTGGGTCGCGGGGCATCCTTGCCCTTCCCCCGCCGCAGCACCAGTGTGCCTTCGTCCACCGAGACGATGGTGTGATTGTCGCCGGCGATCGGGTCGCGGGCGGGCCCGGCACCGAGCTTGGTCTCCTGGGGCGGGAAGCGCAGCGTCCAGTCCAGCGAGCGCTTGTACGGCGTCGGCGCCACCGACTCGTCCAGGGCGATCAGGCCGATCGCCTCGCGCTCGTCGGCCAGTTCCTCGGCGCTGAGGCCGGCCATCCGGAAGTAGTCCCACCACTGGGGCTTGTTCTCGCGGTGGTGGTACAGGATCAGGTGGCCCAGCAGACGCCGCTCGGCCTCGTCGAGGTGGTCGTCGGCGGGCTCGTCGGGCAACCCGGCGTGAAGGCGCTCGCGCAGCGCCTCCACCTCGCCCAGCCACGGGGGCGGATCGTGGGCCTCCGGCACCTCGGCCATCAGCGCCCCGAAGTCCACGCCGAACTGCGCCTCGGCCTCGGGGCGCATGTGCTCCCACAGCCACGCGGCCAGGCTGCGGGTGGACTCGCAGTCCTCGCGGTTGTAATCGCGGATGGCGTCCAGCAGTTCCTGCGCCCCGCACTCGCGCCAGGCCTCGAAGGTGGCGATGGCCCCGCCGCCGGCGCGCACCGACTCCTCCAGCCGGCGGAAGCCGTGGTGGTGCTCCAGGCGCTTCAGGGAGTAGCTCTCCTCCCCCACCTGCAACCCCTGACGCACGACGCCGTACAGGTCCACCAGCACGCCGGAGCGCAGCCAGTCGTCCACCTCGGCCTCGCCCACCCCGTGGGTCATGGCCAGGCGGCTCAGGGCCGAGCGCTCGTGCGGCGCGTAGTGGTACACGTGCATGTCCGGATGTGCGGCGCGGGCCGACTCCACGCGGTCGATGAACGCCCGTAGCGCCTCCCGCTCGGCGGCGCGGTCGAGCGCCCAGACGCACTCGTAGTCGCCGGCGGCGTCGCACCACCCCCACAGGAACTCCACCCCGCCCTCGGTGTCGAGGTACGGGTCGCCCTCGAGGTCGAAGAACAGGTCGCCCGGACCGGGCGCCGGCAGGCGGGCGTAGCCGCGCTCGGCCAGGGGCTCCAGGTGCCGGCGAACCGGCGAGAGTCCCTGCCGGGCGTTGCTCTGCAGGCGGGCCTGGTGGTGCAGCAGGTCCACGCGCTCGGGAGCCAGGCCGGCCAGCGGGGCGGCGGGGTCGTGCTCGGCCAGGGCGCCCAGCGTGCCGATGCCCGCGGCCACCAGTCGCTCTCGGTGGGTGCGCGCGGCTCCGGCCACCAGGCTGAGGTGGTCGTCCTCGCGCCGGCGGCCCGAGCACTCGCGGTCGAAGCGGCAGATGTCGCAGTGGCCCGTGGGCTCCGGATACGTGTCGCGCTCCCCCATCGCCAGCACCCGCTCGAGCCGGCGGATCTGGTGGCGGTGCAGGGCGGCGTACCGCCCCAGGTCCACCGCGTGCTCGGTCCCGTCGCCGGTGATGACGTGGGCCAGCGCCGGGGCACGGCCCTGGATCTCCCCCACCAGGCGGCTGTAGAGCGCCAGTTGGTGCACGGTTGCCGGCCTGACCTGGCGCGAGAGCTTGGTGTCGATGACCTCGTACGACCATGGACCCAGGGCCGAGGGCTCCTCGATGCGCCGCAGGAAGTCGGCCCGCCCCTGCCAGCGCCCGTCGAACAGGCCGGCCTGGAAGATCAGACGCGTGCCGGCGCGCATCGCCGCCTCGGTGCGGCCGCGGGCGGCGGCGAACTCGGGAGCGGTGCGCGGGAAGGATCCGCCACCGGCCGCCAGATCCACCCAGTCGCCGCCGGCGGCCTCCTTCAACCGCTCGAACTGCTCCCGCTCGTGCTGCTCCCCGCGCTCTCGGATGAGATCGCCGTGGGCGTCCTCCCAGGCGTGGGGCTTCCCGCGCTCGCCCACGGCCTGGCGCCGGCGCTGCTCGGTGAGGTGCTCGCAGGCGAGGTGGTCGGTGAGGTCGGTCGCCGCCAGCAGCAGCGTCCCGTCGTCGTCGCGGATCATGGCCCGAGGGTAGCCCGGGGCCCGGACCTCACCCCGCGGCGCCCCCGGCGGCGGCCTGGCGGGAGTCGACCCAGTTGCGCATCTGCTCCATCGGCGAGGCGCCGATCATGCGGTCGACCTCGCGCCCGTCGACGAACAGCAGCATCATCGGGATGCTCTGGACGGCGAAGCGCGCCGACAACTCCGGCTCCTCGTCCACGTTGACCTTGACGACCTTGAAGGCGCCGGCGCGGTCGAGCGCCATGCGCTGCAGGATGGGGGCCACCTGGCGGCACGGGCCGCACCAGGGGGCCCACAGGTCCACCAGCACCGGCACCGCGGCGTCCACCTCGGCGTCGAAGCTCGCCGTGGTGGCGTTGACGATCCAGGGCAGGCGCTCCTTGCACGAGCGACAGCGCGGCGTGCCCTTGGCCACCGGGCGCACCCGGTTAAGCGTCTCGCAGTTCGGGCACCGGATCACGGTGGAGGGGTCGGTCGTGGTCATGGCGCGACGGTAGCACCGGGACGTCCCGCCGGCCGGGCTCAGTGCGGATACGGGTGCCCGGCCAGGATGCAGAGCGCCCGGTAGACCTGCTCGGTCAGCACCACGCGCGCGAGTTGGTGGGGCATGGTGAGCGTCCCGATGGCCAATCGCTCGTCGGCGGCCGCGAGGAGGTCCGGGTCCAGGCCGGCGGCGCCGCCGATCACGTACGCCACGGGGCGCCCCTCGTCCATGCGCCGGCCCAGGCCCGCCGCGAACGCCTCGGAGTCCTTCGGCTGACGGCCGAGCGGGTCGAGGGCCACCACCCAGGCGCGCTCCAGCAGCCGCGCCCGCAGGCGCTCGCCCTCGGCCGCCCGCGCCCGGGCCTCGCCGCGCTGCACCGGCTCGGCCTTCACCTCGTCCACCCGCAGGCCGGCCATACGGTCGATGCGCTCCTCGAACATGGCCCCCGCGCGGTCGAGGGGCGCGCGCAGGCCGCCCACGCAGGCCAGTTGCAGGCGTGGGTTGCCGCCGGCGCGACGACCCATCAGGACGCCCCCGCGCCGGCGTCGAGCGCGATGGCCACCCGCTCGGCCGCCGGCGGGTGGGTGCCGAACAGCCACACCACCCAGCCCGGCGGGTCGGGCACGTTGCGACTGCTCTCCACCAGACCCCGCTGGAGGGCGATGGCCGCCGCCGGATCGGCGGTGAGGGTCACCGCAAGCCGGTCGGCCTCGCGCTCGAAGGCACGGCTGAGCCCGTTCTGCAGCGGCAGCGAGGCCAGGGCAAGCACCGCGCCGGCCGCGGCCAGCACCGCCAGGCGGCGCACCACCAGGTCGCACCCTTCCGCATCGCGCGCCGGCGGCGCCGTCCCCGTGCGCCAGGCCACGGCGGCGGACAGCAACAGGCAGAGCGGCGCCATCAGGACCGCCGCCCAGAGGGTGCCGCGCGGGATGTGATCACGGGCCACGTGGGCCAACTCGTGGGCGACGACGGTGCGCACCTGATCGCGCGGGAAACCGTCCACCAGGGTGTCGTACAGGACGATCCGCCGGCCGTCGCCGAGACCCGCCACGCGGGCGTTGGCCGCCACGGTGCGCGCGGAGGCGTCGCTGACGCGCACCTGCCCCGCCTCCACGCCGGCGCGCTCGGCCAGGGCCAGCACGTCCGCGCGCAGGGAGGCGTCGTCCAGCGGGGTCGTGCGCTCGAACAGCGGGGTGATGAGCAGCGGGGTGAGGGCCACGAGCAGCACGGCCAGCGCGGCCAGCGCGGCGGCCAGTACGGCGGGCCAGGCCCGTGGCAGGCGGGCGAGCAGAACGGCCAGCCCGGCGCCCAGCGCGGCGAACAGCACCAGGGTGATCGCGGCGGCCAGCGCCCGGTCGGCCAGCCATTCCATGGCGGGCTGCACGATCACCCCGTGGCGGCGTCCCCATGCGAAGCGCGCGCCCCCCACGGCCAGGAGGGCGACCTCCATCGCGGCGCCCAGGCCGGCGCCGGCGATCAGGCCCGCCCGCCACGGGCGGGCCCGCGCCAGCCGCACCACCGCGGGCCGCCAGCGGCCGCCGGTGGCGGCCGCCGCCACCGCCACGGCCGGCACGATCAGGGCCCCGGCCACCGCCAGCGCCCACAGGCCACGCCGGAACGGGCGATCTGCCGCGGCCGCGTCCATGTCGAACCAGCGCGCCGGATCGACGGGCGCCGCAGGCGCCCCCTCGGGCCACGCGAACGCCCGCAGCAGCGCCAGTACGACCAGCAGCAGCAGCAACCCGCCGACGGCCGCCACGCGGTGGGAGGGCCACCGCCGGGTCTGGGGTCCGCCGCTCACGGCACAATGCTAGGGACACCCCCGGGATCGAGGTCACCACGCCCCGCATCGCCATCCTCAGTGACATCCACGGCAACCGCCAGGCGCTCGACGCCGTTCTCCAGGCCGCCCGCCAGGCCGGGGCGCGCACCTGGTGGTGCGTCGGCGACGTGGTGGGCTACGGCGCCGACCCCGCGCACTGCATGCGCCTGGCCCTGTCCGAGGCCGAGCGCTGCATCGCGGGCAACCACGACCTCGGCGTCTCGGGCCGGGTCAGCATCGCCTCCTTCACGCCCGCCGCACGCGCCGCCATCGAGTGGACGCGCTCCACGCTGGGGCAGCCCGGGCGCGGACGCCTGGAGCGCCTGGAGGCGGTGGACCTGGACCACGAGGTCCCGATGTTCCACGGCAGCCCCCGCGACCCCGTCTGGGAGTACATCACCGAGGTGGGAGGCGCCCGTGCGGCGCTGGAGGACCGCCGGGTGGGGCTCACGCTGGTGGGCCACACCCACGTCCCGTGCGCCTGGCGCCTGACCCCCGACGGCGCGATGGACCGCCGGGGGGCGCCCATCGACGCGCCGATCGCGCTCGATGTGGGTCGCTGGCTGGTGAACCCCGGCTCGGTCGGCCAGCCCCGCGACGGCGACGCGCGCGCGGCCTGGGCGATCTACGACTCGGACGAGCGCACCATCCACTTCCGACGGACGCCGTACGACGTCGCCGCGGCCCAGAACGCCATCCTCCAGGCCGATCTCCCCACAGGCCTGGCGCACCGCCTGGCCGAGGGGCGCTGAAGGCGTGGCGCAGGTCTACCTGGATCACGCCGCGGCGTGGCCGCCCCAGGACCGCCTTCTCGATGCGATGGCGGGTGCCGCCCGCGCGATGTGGGCCAATCCGGACGCGCTGCACGACGCGGCGCTGGCGCCCGCGGAGGCCCTCGAGGAGGCCCGGGAGCGGGTGGCGGCGCTGGTCGGCGCCGACCCGGCGTGGGTCATCTTCACCGCCGGCGCCACCGAGGCGCGCAACCTGGCCGTGAAGGGCCTGGTGGCCGGCAACCCCGCGACGGACGGCGCGCCCGGGCTGGTGGTGTCGGCCGTGGAGCACCCGGCGGTACTGGCCTGTGCGCGCACGCTGGAGGCGGCGGGCGTGATGGTCCGGTCGGTCGGCGTCGACCAGGAGGGGCGACTCGACGCCGGCGCGGTGGCGGGCGCGCTGGAGGGCGGCGGGGCCGTCCTGTCGCTGCACCACGCCCAGGGCGACATCGGCACCGTGCAGGACCTGCCGGTCCTGGTCGCCGCCGCGCGGTCGGCCGGCCCGCAGGTGCGCATCCACATCGATGCCGGCGAGAGCGCGGGGGTCCTGCCGCTGGAGATGGGGGCGCTGGGGATCGATGCGCTGACCGTCGACGGGCGCAGCCTGGGCGCGCCCCCGTGGACCGGCGCCCTGGTGGTGCGCGAGGGCGCACGCCTGCACCCGCAGATGGAGGGCGGCCTGCAGGAGATGGGCAAGCGCGCCGGCCCGGAGTGCCTTCCCGGCATCGTGGCGCTGGGGTGGGCCGCCCGCTGGGCGGCCGAGGAGCGGGAGGAGCGCGCCGCCCGCATGACGGAGGCCGGCGAGCGGCTGATTACCGGCCTCCTCGCCCTCCCGGGGGTGCGCCTGAACGGGCCGCGCGGCGGACGACTGCCGGGCAGCGTCCAGGTGTCGGTGGGCGATGTGGAGGGCGAGAGCCTGTGCCTGGCCCTGGCTGCGCGCGGGGTGGCCTGCTCGCCCGGCTCGGCCTGCACCACCGCCGGCGGCAAAGCCGCGCCCACGCTGGAGGCCATCGGGCTGGAGCCGCCGTGGAGTCACAGCGCGGTGCTGCTGTCGGCCGGGCCCGCCACCACCGATGCCGAGGCCGAGGCGGCCGTGCGCGCCTTCGGCGAAGAACTGGCCCGCCTGCGGGCCATCAGCCCGCTCGCGGGCGCGTGAGCGGAGCCGGCGAGCCCACGGGCCCTGCCGCTCCCAGCCGCGTCGTGGACGCGCTCGGCACCTGGTGCCCGGTGCCCATCCGCCTCCTCGACCGCGCAGCCCGCGGGCTGCGCGCGGGGGCGGTGCTGGACCTGCTGGCCACCGACCCGTTGATCCGCGTCGACCTGCCGGCGTGGTGTCACCGGACGGGCCACGAACTGGTGTGGCTGCGCGAGGTCGAGGCACGCGGGCGCGACGAGTTCGCGGCCCGCGTACGTCTCACGACCTGATCAGGGGCCGGCCTCGCCCGAGCCGACGCCGTCCACGTCCCCGTCGCCGGCCGGCTCATCGGGGAGCGCGGGGGCCTCGGCGGTGTCCTGGCCGGTGTCGCCGCCCGCGCTGGGACCCATGACGGCAACCACGTCGGCGTCCGGAGCCGCCTCGGCGATGCCGGTGGCGTCCGCCAGCGGAAGCGGAGCGCCGGCGTCGAGGTCGGCGGCCACCTGGAGTGCCAGGGGCTCGGACCCCGGCCGGTAGAGGACCCGGTCGGCGGTGACCTGGCTGGGGGCGTTGCCCTCGGTCACGTTGCGGTAGCCGAGACCCGTCAGGCGCTCGGCGGTGCTGGCGGCCAGACCGTTCTCGCCGGAGCCGTTCAGGACGGTGAGGGCGATGGTGGCGCGCGAGCCGGGGCCTGCGGCGGTCGGGGCCTGCTCGGCCGCCTCGGTGGTGACGGTGGCGGTCTCGGTGACGGTGGTCGTCCCCCCGCTCCCGCCGGCGAGGAAGCCGATGAGGAGTCCCACGACCAGGGCGACGCCCAGCAGTGGGAGAGCAACCTGCCGGGGGCCCGCGCCGCGACCGCGCCGGGACGGGGGACGCCGCCGGCGACCGCCGCCGCCGCTGCTGCGACCGCCGCCCCCGCCGCCGCTGCGGTAGGGCTCCTCCCAGCTGAAGTCGCTCTCGCGCTCGGGCACGCGGATGCGGCTGCTCACGACGGGTCCTCTCTCGTGGTCGTTGTCGTGCCGAGCCTCTTGCACGCGCGCAGTGCCGATCCTGCCGGCGCCGTTGCACGCGCAACGCGTGTTGCTTCTCACACGAACACATGTTCGCTATGGTCACCCGCATGACCGCACCGAGCCTCCCCCTGCCCCTCCCCCGAGCGTCCCGCCCGGACGCCGGCCTGGCCGCCCTGGAGTCCTTCCGCGCGCACCCCAGCCCGCGGGTGCAGAACCGGGTCGGCGACGACCTGCGCCGGCTGGCCCGGCGCCAACCGGTCCTCGTGACGGCCACGTGCCGCAGGTGGCTGGCAGAGAGCCCGTCGCCCGCCACCCGCCGCATCGTGCGACGGGCCCTGCGCACCGGTGCCGGTGACGCGGGGGAGTGATCCCGCGGGCCGGCCGGCGCTGCGGTGGCCCCTGGCCGACGAGGACGCCGCCCAGGGACGGCTGATCGCAGGTCCCGCGCCGGTGGCCGGGACGGGCGAGTTGGCCGGGCTCGAGCTCTACCACGTCCGGGCGCGCACGCTCCTGAACCGGGTGCCCGACGGCTCGCGCATGCCCTTCCGCTGGACCATCAACGCCTATCGCGGATGCAGCCACGCCTGCGCCTACTGCTTCGCCCGCCCCACCCACGCCTATCTGGGCCTCGACACCGGCGAGGACTTCGACCGGCGCCTGGTGGTGAAGGTGAACGCGGTCGACCTCGCCCGTGCCGAGTTGGCGGCGCCCGGACGTGCCCGCGAGCCAATCGCGATGGGCACCAACACCGACCCCTACCAGCCGGTGGAGGGCCGCTACCGGCTCACGCGCGGCATCGTGGACGCGCTGGCCGACGCCGGCAACCCGTTCTCGATCCTGACCAAGTCGACCCTGATCACCCGCGACATCGACCTGCTGGCCGCCGCCGCGCGGCGCACCACGGTGCACGCCGCGCTCTCGATCGGGACGCTGGACCGGGAGGTGTGGCGGGCCACCGAGCCCCACGCCCCGGACCCGCGCCGGCGCATGGAGGCCGTTGCCGCGCTCAACGCGGCCGGCGTGCCGTGCGGCGTGATGCTGGCGCCGGTGATCCCGGGCCTCTCCGACGACCGAAGGCGCCTGGATGAGGTGGTGCGCGCGGCGGTGGACGCCGGCGCGGTGTCGATCACCCCGATCATGCTCCACCTGCGCGACGGCGTGCGCGAGCACTACCTGGAGCGCCTGGGGCGCACCCACCCCGAGCACGCGACGCGGCTGGCGGGCGAGTACGTGCGAGGGAACGCGCCGGCCGGCCTGGCGCGGGACATGGTCCGGCGCGTGCGCGAGTCGGTGGCGCGCCACGGCGGCCCCGGCCCCGAGCACGAGGACTACGAGGAGGCGCGCTTCGGCTCGCGGCGCCGCCCGCCCGCCGGCGCCGGCGGGCGGGGGCAGTCCCAGCTGACGCTGATCTAGGCCGCAGGACCGCTTCCCGCCGGCCCACGCGGCGCCAGCTCACCTGGGGCGGCGCCCCTTGGACCGGACGACCTCGCGGACCATGCGCGACCGTCGCCGGCCGTGCGCACGCTCCTGGTGCGGGACGCGACGACGCTCGAGGGCCTCCTCCTCGGCCACCAGGCGCGCGTGGCTGTCCACGCGCGAGGGATCGAGGTCACCGCGCTGCACCGCCGCCGCCACCGCGCATCCCGGCTCGCCGGCGTGGCGGCAGTCGGAGAAGCGGCACTCGGCGGCGAGCGCGGTGATGTCGGCGAACGCCATCGCCACGCCGCGACCATCCCCCCAGAGCCCGAGCTCCCGTATCCCGGGCGTGTCGATGATGCACCCGCCGCCCGGCAGCGGCAGCAGATGGCGTGCGGTCGTGGTGTGGCGCCCCTTGTTGTCTCCGCCTCGGACCGGCGCCGTGGCCGCGGCCGGCCCGGCACAGCCCAGGAGCGCGTTGATGAGGGTCGACTTGCCCGCCCCGGACTCGCCGACCAGGCAGAGGGTCCGGTCCGGGAAAGCCCAGCCGGCGACGGTTGCGAGCCCCTCTCCGGTCCGGGCCCCGACGGCGTGGACGGACGTGCCCGGCGCCGCCCCCGTGAGCTCCGCCAGGACGTCGCCATCGGGGTCCAGATCGCTCTTGGTCACGACGACGACCGGCTCGGCCCCGCCCTCCCAGGCAAGCGCCAGCGAGCGGTGGATGCGGCGCGGATGGAGCGGCCGGTCCGCGCCGTGCACCACCAGCACCCGATCGACGTTGGCCGCCAGCACCTGCGCCGAGTCGCCGGAGCCCGCGGCCCGGCGCGCGATGGCACCACGCCGTGGCAGCAGGTGCGCGCCGCCGTCCGGCGCGAGGGCGACGTGGTCGCCAACGGCGGCCCCGGGCAGGTGCGCGGCGGCGGAGCCCGTCGCGCTCAGAAGGCGGGCGGTGCCGCGGTCGACGCGCACGACGCGGGCGGGCACGGCGGACGGATCGACCTCGGCCAGGAGTGCGTCGAGGCGCGGCTCCCATCCGAGCGCCGCCGGGAGGTTCGCGGACGGGTCATCCGGGGCGGGGTGTGCAGCATGTGTCATGTGGGAACTCCCATGAGGGCGCCCCGGGTGCTGCGTCAGGCGCGCACCGCGGGGACGCCGGCGATCGGCAGGAACGATGCGGGCGGCCGGGCCGCCCCGTCGATCACCCGGTCCTCCATGCCGCTCACCCCCCGCCCTCGTCGCGGTCGTCCGCTCCGGGACCCTCGCCCCAGACGGCACGAGAATAGCGGACCCGCTCCAGCGTCAGACCAGCGGGGTCCCCGTCATCGCGCGTCCGGGATCCCAGCCCACCAGCCCGCAGAGCGTGGGCGCCACGTCCCCGAGAGCCCCGCCCTCGCGCAGCGGCAGCCCGGGCCGGTCGATCCAGAGGGGCACCGGGTTGGCCGTGTGCGCTGTGTTCGGGCTGCCGTCGGGCTCGATCATGTGCTCGCTGTTGCCGTGGTCGGCGGTCACGCACAGCAGCCCGCCGGCGCCGGCCACGGCGGGGCGGATGGCGCCCATGCAGGCGTCGACGGTCTCGATGGCGCGCACCGCGGCAGGGACGACGCCGGTGTGTCCCACCATGTCGGCGTTGGCGAAGTTGACCACGATCAGCCGGGCCTCCCCGGCGGCGATGCCCGCGAGCACGGCGTCGCGCACCCCGAGGGCGCTCATCTCGGGCGCGTGGTCGTAGGTCGGCACGTGCTGGGGCGACTGGACCAGGACGCGCTCCTCCCCCTCGAACGGCGCCTCGCGGCCACCGTTGAAGAAGAACGTGACGTGCGCGTACTTCTCGGTCTCGGCCACGTGGAGCTGGGGCAGGCCGGCGTCCGACACCATCTCGGCCAGCCCCTGGCGCACATCCTCGGACTCGAAGATGGGCGTCGCGGCGAACTCGGCCTTGTACCGGGTCATGGTCGTCACCGAGGGCCACGGCGGGTGATAGCCGCGGTCGAAGCCGTCGAAGGTCCGCTCGGTGAGGGCCATGGTGAGCTGGCGCGCGCGATCGGGACGGAAGTTGCAGTAGACGACCGCGTCCTCGCCCCGGATGCGCCCGGTCTCGCGCGGGCCGATCACCGCCGGCTCGATGAACTCGTCGCCGACTCCCTCGGCGTACGCGGCCTGGATTGCGTCCCGGGCGGACTGGAAGCCCTCCCCGTTGCCGTGCACCATCGCGTCGTAGGCCTTGCGCGTGCGGTCCCACCGGTGATCGCGGTCCATGGCGTAGTAGCGCCCCACGACGGAGCCGACCCGCACGCCGGCGGCCTCCAACTCGGCCACCACGCCGAGGGCCGCGTCGGGCCGGGTGTCGCGCCCGTCCGTGAAGGCGTGTACCACCAGATCGGTGACCCCCTCGCTGCGCGCAAGGGCGATCAGGGCGTTCATGTGGCGCTGGCTGGCGTGGACGCCGCCGTCGCCGATCAGGCCGATGAGGTGCAGAGTCGAGGCCCGCCCCACGCGCAGGGCGCTGCGGACGGCCTCGATGCTCCCCAGCGAGCCGTCCGCGACGGCCTCGTCGATGCGCACGAGCATCTGCGGCACGCGCCGGCCGGCGCCCAGGTTGAGGTGCCCCACCTCGCTGTTGCCCTGCTGGCCGTCCGGCAGGCCCACCGGGAGCCCCGAGGCCGCGATCCGCGTGGCCGAGCCCTCTGCGGCCAGGGCGTCGAGGTTCGGCGTCCGCGCCAGCGAGACGGCGTTGCCGGGGCCGGCGGGGGCGATCCCGAAGCCGTCGACCACGCAGAGGACCAGCGGCCCGGGTCGGCTCATGCGGCGGCCACGATCGCGGCGAAGCTCTCGGGGTCGAGGCTGGCGCCGCCCACCAGGGCGCCGTCGATGTCTGCCTGGGCCAGCAACTCGCCGGCGCTCTCGGGCGTCACGCTGCCGCCGTAGAGCACGCGCAGGGCCGAGCCGTCCAGGAAGCGCCCGGCCTCGGCCCGTACGTGGGCGCACGCGGCCTGGGCGATGTCGGGGGTGGCGGTGCGCCCGGTGCCGATGGCCCAGATCGGCTCGTAGGCGATCGACAGCGCCCGGGTGTCCACCTCGGTGAGCCCCTCCAGCGCGGCGGCAACCTGCCCGGCCAGCCACGACTCGGTCTCGCCGGCCTCGCGCTGGTCCAGCGACTCGCCGACGCAGAGGATCACACCGAGGCCGCCGGCCAGGGCGGCGCGCACCCGCGCGGCCACCTGGGCGTCGGTCTCGCCTGCGGCCCGGCGCTCGGAGTGTCCCACCAGCGTGCCGGCGGCCCCGGCGGCACGCACCATGCCCACCGACACCTCGCCGGTGTGCGCACCCTTCTCGGCCTCGTGGACGGCCTGGGCCAGCACCGCGACGGGGGTGCCGGCGGCCGCCTGGGCCGTCGCCTCCAGCGCCGTGAACGGTACGCACACCGCGACATCGGCAACCGGGGATTCACGCCCGACCAACTCGCCCAGGTGTGTGATGTATTCACGCGCCTCGGCGCCGGTCTTATGCATCTTCCAGTTCCCCGCGATCAGCGGGCGCCGGCCGCTCATGCCGCCGGCAGGGCGGCGACGCCCGGCAGGGTCTTGCCCTCCAGCATCTCCAGGGCGGCACCGCCGCCGGTGGAGACGTGGGTGAACCGGTCGGCCAGGCCGAACTGGGCCACCGCGGCGCCGGAGTCGCCCCCGCCCGCGACGGTGGCGGCGACGCTGTCGGCCATCGCGTGGGCCACGGTGAGCGTGCCGTCGGCGAACGGCGGGATCTCGAACGCCCCCATCGGGCCGTTCCAGAAGACGGTCCCCGCACCGGCGATGGCCTCCCGGTACGCGCCGGCCGTGGCGGGGCCGATGTCGACGCCCATCCATCCCTCGGGGATGGCGTCGGTGGGGACGACCTGCAGCTCGGCGTCGGCGGAGAAGCGGTCGGCGATGAGCACGTCCACCGGCAACTGCAGCTGGCAGTTGACGTCGGCGGCCCGCTTGAGCAGGTCGCGCGCCATCGCCTGGCCGGCCTCATCCTCGTGCAGAGAGGCGCCCACCGACTCGCCCAGCGCCGCCAGGAAGGTGAAGCACATGGCCCCGCCGATCAGCACGCGGTCACAGCGCGAGAGCAGGCTCTCGATCAGCGGCAGCTTGTCGCTCACCTTCGACCCGCCCAGCACGGACACGAACGGCCCGGCCGGGGCGCTCAGGAGCCCCTCCAGGACCTCCACCTCGCGGGCCAGCAGCAGGCCGGCGCGCGCCGGCAGCAGCCGGGCGACACCGTGGGTGGAGGCATGCGCCCGGTGCGCCGCCCCGAAGGCGTCGTTGACGTAGTGGGTGAACCCCGCGGCCAGGTCGGCGGCGAACGCCGGGTCGTCGGCCTCCTCCTCGGGGTGGAAACGCAGGTTCTCGAGCAGCACGATCTCGCCGGGGCGCATCGCCTCGACGCGCTCGCGCACGGCCGGGCCGACGCAGTCCTCCATCAGGTCCACCCGCCGGGTGAGGAGCTGCCCCAGCCGGGTGGCGCAGGGCGCCAGCGACAGGTCCTGCACCCGCCGGCCCTTCGGCCGGCCCAGATGCGAGCAGACGGCCACCGAGGCGCCGGCCGCCAGCAGGCGGCGCAGGGTGGGCACCGACGCAACGATGCGCGCGTCGTCGGTGATGCGCCCCCCGTCGAGGGGGACGTTGAGATCGGCCCGCACCAGCACCCGGGCACCGCGCCAGTCGGCACCCGGGTCGTCGAGCCCGAGGGGTCGCGCCATCCGGCCCCGCTCAGTCCGGCAGGACGCGCTCGGCCAGGTCCACGACCCGGCACGAGTAGCCCCACTCGTTGTCGTACCACGAGATCAGCTTGACCGTGGTGCCGCTGACCATCGTCAGCGAGGCGTCCAGCAGCGACGAGAGCGGGTCGCCCACGATGTCGCGCGAGACGATCGGGTCCTCGGTGTAGCCCAGGATGCCCTCGAGCGGGCCGTCCTCGGCCGCCGCCAGGAACGCCGCGTTGACCTCCTCGGCGGTCGTCTCGCGGCCGACGGTGGCCACCAGGTCCACCACCGAGCCGTCGGGCGTCGGCACGCGCAGGGCGATGCCGTCGAGCTTGCCCTTGAGCGACGGCAGCACCTCGCCGATGGCGCGGGCCGCCCCGGTGGAGGTGGGGATGATCGAGAGGGCTGCGGCCCGGGCGCGGCGCAGGTCGCTGTGCGGCAGGTCCAGGATGCGCTGGTCGTTGGTGTACGAGTGGCACGTGGTCATGAACCCGTGCTCCAGCCCGAAGTTGTCCATCAGGACCTTGGCCAGAGGGGCAAGGCAGTTGGTGGTGCACGACGCGTTGGAGATGACGTGGTGCTTGGCCGGGTCGTACTCGTCGTCGTTGACGCCGAGGACCACGGTGATGTCCGGGTTCTTGGCCGGGGCCGAGATGATGACCTTCTTGGCGCCCGCCTCGAGGTGCTTGGCGGCCTGGTCGCGCTCGGTGAAGAAGCCGGTGCTCTCGATGACCACATCGACGCCGAGATCGCCCCAGGGCAGCTTGGCGGGGTCCCGCTCGGCCATCACCTGGACGTGCGCGCCGTCCACGTGAAGGTGGTCGTCGTGGGCGTGGACGTGGCCCGGATAACGACCGAAGATCGAGTCATAGTCGAGCAGATGGGCCAGGGTCGCGGTGTCGGTGATGTCGTTGACCGCGACGATCTCGACGTCGGTCTCACCGAGGGTTGCGGCTCGGAAGACGTTGCGCCCGATCCGTCCGAAGCCGTTGATGCCCACCCGTACGCTCATTGTGGCCTTTCGGTAGTGACGGAAGCGCGCGTGAATCTACCAAGGGGCTCGCCCGGGTGAGCGCGCCGGCCCGCCGTATCCGGCCACGAACGACGGCGGGGGCCCCGGAGGGCCCCCGCACGCCGCGTTACCGCGGAACCGCTGTGCTGAGGATCAGGCCTCGGCGGCAGCCGGCTTCGGGGTGATGGCGGCGGTGATCTTCGCGGCCAGGAGGCCGAGGAAGATGACACCGGCGACCATGCTGGCGAGGACGCTCAGGAAGACCCAGCCGTAGGGCTGCGAAGCACCCTCGGGGACCCAGTTGTCCAGGCCCGTGACCTGCCACTGCGCGAACGTCGCGGCGAAGGCCGGGAACGTACCGGCGACGTAGTACCAGTCGCCGGCGACCAGGACCATCACGAGGACGAAGGCCATGATGCCGACCATGAGGGCGATGCCCCAGAAGTCCGGCACGGCGGCGATCTCAGGCGCGACGGCCATGGTGATCAGAGCAGCGACGGTACCGAAGATCGACGCCACGATGATCTTGGTGGCGGCGGCGTTGTCACCACCGGCGGCGAAGAACAGACCGGCGGCGATGAAGGCGGCCCAGATGACAAAGTGGAAGTTGCCCGGGACCAGCTCAGCATCGGCGGCCCAGTGGAAGGTGAAGTTCAGAGCGAACTCGCTCCAGAGGAACGAGAGGACTCCGACGACGATCGCCAGCGGCATGATCGCCTTTGCACGTGCGCCCATTGCGACTGTGCTCCTTGTGATGAGTGCGGGACCCGTACCGCCGGATGAGAAAGAAAAGGTGGCGGACGGACGGCGGGGTCTCCCCCGACGCGGGGCCAGTCTATGCACCGCGACGGGCTCGTGGCAACCGTTGCATTCTCGAGATCTCCCGCGCGTGTTCCGCGCGGACCCCGGGGCGCCGCTCAGCGCGTGATCGCGTCCCGGGCGAGCCCCATCAGCACGGGCGCAAGGGCCTCCGGGGCGTGACGGACCAGGCTGTCGGCCTCGGCCAGGTCCCCCGCCACCACCCGGACCCCGCGCCGGCGCAACCGCGCGATGACCGGCGGCACGGGCTCCTGGCCCTCGGCGGCGTACAGCGAGGCGGCGGCGGGGTCGAGCGGGCCGTCGTGGACGACCACCACGTCCACGCACCCCGGGGCCGTCTCGAGCACCCGGTCCAGGTGGTCGGCCGCGTCGAAGCCGTCGGTCTCGCCCGGCTGGGTCATGACGTTGCAGACGTAGACCCGCAGGGCGTCGGTGTCGGCCAGCGCCCGGGCGATGGCGGGCACCGCCAGGTGGGGCAGGACGCTGGTGAAGAGGCTCCCCGGCCCCAGCAGCACCAGGTCGGCCCGTTCGATGGCCGCCAGCGCCGGCGGGTGGGCCACCGGCTCGGGCTCCAGCCAGACGCGCCGGCAGGGCCCGTCGCCCTCGGCGATACGTGTCTCGCCGCACACCGCCCGGCCGTCGGCGCGCTCGGCCCACAGCCGGATGGAGTCGAGCGTGGAGGGGAGCACCTCGCCGCGGATCTTCAGCACGTGGCTGCACTCCTGGATGGCCAGGTCGAACCCGCCGGTGACCTCGGCCAGCGCGGCCAGGAACAGGTTGCCGAAGGGGTGGCCCGAGAGATCGCCGTCCGCGAACCGGTGCTGGAACAGCCGGCCCATCAGCGACTCGTCGTCGGCCAGCGCCACCAGGCAGTTGCGGATGTCCCCGGGCGGCAGGATGCCGAGGTCCCGTCGCAGCCGGCCCGAGGAGCCCCCGTCGTCGGCCACGGTCACGATGGCCGTGATGTCCAGCGGGCCGCGTTTGAGGCCGCGCAGCAGCGCCGCCAGTCCGGTGCCGCCGCCCAGCGCGGCGATGTGGGCGCGACGGGTGGCGGCCCGGGTCACGCGGCCGCCTCGGGCGGCGGACCGGTGGGGCGCCCGAGATGGCGGTGGGCGGTGCTGACGTCGAACCCGCGGTCGGCGTAGCGGGCGGCCAGCATCTCGGCGATGGCCACGCTGCGGTGGCGGCCGCCGGTGCACCCGATGCCGACGACCAGGCCGGTCTTGCCCTCGTCGCGGTAGGCCGGCAGCAGGAAGTCCAGCAGCGACTCCAGCCGCGCGCGGAACTCGTTCATCCCGGGCGCGGAGGCCACGAAGTCGGCCACGGGGGTGTCCAGGCCGGTCAGCGAGCGCAGGCCGGGCACGTAGTGCGGGTTCTGGAGGAAGCGGACGTCGAACAGCAGGTCGGCCTCGCGCGGGACCCCGTGCTTGTACCCGAACGAGACGAACTGCACCTGCAGCCGGGGGCGGTCGTCGCGCTCGATGAGGGTCTCGGTGATGCGCCGGCGCAGGTCCCACACCGTGAGGGCCGAGGTGTCGATGACCACGTCCGCCCTCTGGCGCACGTCCTCCAGTTCGCGCCGCTCGCGGGTGATGCCCGCCAGCACCCCGTGCCCGTCGCCCAGCGGATGGGGCCGGCGGGTCTCGCGGAAGCGGTTGATCAGCGCCTCGTCGGAGGCCTCGAGGAAGACCATGCGCGGGCGCACCCCCACCGAGGCCACCCGGTCCAGCACCCGCTCGAGGTCCTTGAACCAGACCCCGCCCCGGACATCGCACACCACGGCGGCCTTGCTCACCCGCGAGCCCTCCAGCAGGAAGAGCTCGGCCAGCGCCGGCAGCAGGCCGGGCGGCAGGTTGTCCACGCAGAACCAGCCGGCGTCCTCGAAGGCGCCCATGGCATAGCTCTTACCGGCACCGCTCATGCCGGTGATGACGGTCAGCTCCACCGGTCCTCCCCGTTGCCTCCGCCGGCCAGCGACGCCGGCCCGGGTGCCTCGCCGGTGCGGTGGAGGTGGTCATAGATGCTCCGGGCCACCCGGTCCGGGAGCCCGGGCACGGCCGTCAGCTCGTCGCGGGTCGCCGCCATCATGCGCTCCGCCGAGCCGAAGTGGCGCAGGATGGCACCCTTGCGCGCCGGGCCCACCCCCGGCAGCGCGTCCAGCACGCTCTCGGTCATGCCGCGCCCCCGCCGGCCGCGATGGTGGCGCAGGGCGAAGCGGTGGGCCTCGTCGCGGATCTGCTGCAGGGTGCGCAGAGCGGCCGATCGCTCGGGCAGCAGCACGGGGTCGCGGCGACCTGGCAGGAAGACCTCCTCGCGCTGCTTGGCGAGGCCGATCACGGGGACCCCCTCCACCCCGGCCGCGGCCATGCCGGCCAGCGCGGCGCCCAGCTGCCCCTTGCCGCCGTCGATCACCACCAGGCCGGGGCGGGCAGTGAACGAGGGATCGTCCTCGGCGCCGGACGCGAGGCGGGTGAAGCGGCGGGTGATGGCCTCCTCCATGCGCGCGAAGTCGTCGGGGCCGCCGTCGTAGCGCATCGAGAACGAGCGGTAGTGCGCCTTGGCCGGCGCACCGCGCTCGAAGACCACCATCGACGCCACCGCATAGGTCTCGCCCAGGTTCGAGACGTCGTAGCACTCGATCCGCAGCGGCGGCGCCGGCAGGGCGAGCGCGTCGGCCAGTTCGGTGAGCGCCTCGCGTCGCCGGCCGCGCTGGGCCTCGTGGCGGCGGCGGTCCTGTTCGAGAGCGAAGTCGGCGTTGCGGCGGGCCATGTCGGCCAGCCGGCGCTTGTCCCCGCGCGCCGCGGCACGCACCTCCACCGCGCTGCCACGGCGGTCGGTCAGCAGGTCCCCCAGGGCCTGGGCGCCGTCGATGTCATGCCCCACCACCACCAGCGGGGGAATCGCCATGCCCATGCCGTAGTACTCGTAGGCGAACTGCTCCACCACATCCGACGGCTCCTCGGCGCCGCCGACATCGAGAAAGAACGACTGGCGATCCTGCAGCACCCCGTCGCGCACCTGGAGCACCTGCACGCTGGCGGCCCCGTCGCCGACCGCGAGCCCGATGATGTCGGCGGTCCCCACCGTGTCGGTCGTGGCCAGCTGGCGCTCCATCAGGTGGCGTACGGCCTCGAGCCGGTTGCGCAGGCCGGCGGCCCGCTCGAACTCCTGGGCCGCGGCGGCCGAGCGCATCTCGGCCTCCAGCTCGCGCTCCAGGCCGCGGTAGCGCCCCGAGAGGAACGCGATGATCTGGTCGATCAGAGCCCGGTAGTCCTCGCGGGAGATGTAGCCCACGCAGGGCGCCAGGCAGCGCTTGATGTGGTAATCCAGGCACGGGACCCCGGAGGGGCGGCCGGGCTCGCGTCCCTCGCAGGGGCGGCTGGGGAAGATGCGGTTGATGACGCCGAGGGTGTCGCGCACCTTGTAGGCGTTGGAGAACGGCCCGAAGTAGGCGCGGTCGCGGCGGTGCTTCTCGCGCGTGAAATAGACGCGCGGGTACTCCTCGTCGAGGCTGATCCCGATGTAGGGGTAGCTCTTGTCGTCGCGCAGCCGCACGTTGAACGGCGGCCGGTGCCGGCGAACCAGGTTGGCCTCGAGGATGAGCGCCTCGCTCTCGCCGCCCGTGACCACCACCTCCATGGCCGCGATGCGCTCGACCATCTCGGCCACCTTGGCGTGCGAGCCCACCTTGGGACGCAGCGGGGCGTCCGGGCCGGCCTCGGGCCGCAGCGGCGCCTGGAAGTACGACAGCACGCGCTTGCGCAGGGCCTTCGCCTTGCCGACATAGAGCACGCGCTCGGAGGCATCGCGGTAGATGTAGACGCCGGGCGACATCGGCAGGCCGGCCAGCTGTTCTCGCAGCGCGCGGGACATCCGGTCGAGTATAGGAGCACCCCCAGAACCGGGACGCCGCGGGCCGGCGCACGCCGGGCGGACACGGACCGGAGGATGCGCTGGTGGGGACGATGAGCGGACGGCGGGCGGCGCGGACGGCGGGGTCGGCGGGAGCGGGCCGGGGGGGCATCGTGGCGGCCCTGGTCGCGGGGGCCTTCCTGGCCGGCACGGCGCCGGCCGGCGCCGTGCCGGCGGTGGCGCCCGAGCGACTGGTCGACCCGGTCGAGGCGTCGGGGCGTCCCGTGGCCGTCCAGCGCGAGCTGGCCGGTGCCGAGGCGCTGCTCGGCCCCGTGGTGTCCCCCGCGGGACCGGCGGGCCGGCGGGCGCTGCGCGCCGCCCGGTCGGCGGGGTTCATCGGTGGCTCGGAGCGGCTCTTCGGACCGGCGGAGGGGCGCGGCGGGCTGCGTTCGTGGGCGGTGCGGCTGCGAACGGCCGGCGACGCCGCGGGCCTGCGCGACGCGCTGGCCCGGGCGGTGGCGGCCGGGGCGCCCGCCGGGGCACGCACGGCGCGCACCGGCGTGAGGGGCGCCGCGACGATCCGGCTGGTGACGGTGACGCCGAGGAGCGGGGCGGCCCGCGCGGTGGCGCTGGTGGCCGCCGGGCCCTGGCTCCACGGGGTGGAGGCCGGGCCGGCGGCCGGCCGGGCCGCCGCCGGGGAACCGGGCGCGGACGCGGCCGAGGTGCGGACGCTGGCCGGCGCCGTGGCCGACCGGGCGGCGGCGCTGGCGGCGGCGCCCGGGCCGGCGACGCCCCTGCCCGTGGACGCGGCGCTCGGCGAGACCCTCGCCGACGCGCGCGTCTTCGGGCGCGGGGCTCGGGCCGGCGCGCGGGTCTCTCCGCGCGAGGGCACCGTCCAGGCGGCGGAGCTCGATGGCGTGGGCCACGCCATCGCCCTCTTCCCCGGGGCGGCGGAGCCGGAGCGCTTCCTGCGACGGGCCGACGGGACCTGGCGATGGGCCGGCGACGTGGGGGGCCCGGGATGCCCGCGCCTGGACGCGGCGCTGCGGGAGGTCTGGGGGCTGGCGGCCACGTGTCCGGCGCGCCTGTCGCCGGTGGCGGCCGCGGCCGGCCCCGGGCGCGTCGCCGATTCGCCGCTTGAGGGCGTGGCGATCTGGGTGTGGGAGGCGCCCAAGGTCGGCGGCCCCGAGGGGATCATCCGGCGCGCCCGGGCGCTCGGCATCGACACCGTCTACCTGAAGTCGGGCGACGGCGTGAACCACTGGCGCCAGTTCGACGCCGCCATCGGACCCCTGCGAGACGCCGGCCTGCGCGTGTGCGGCTGGCAGTACATCTACGGGCGCCGGCCGGTGGAGGAGGCGCGCGTGGCCGCGCGGGCCGTGCGTGGGGGCGCCGAGTGCTTCATCGTCAACGCCGAGGCGGAGTTCGAGCGCATGGGCGTCGGGCGCGCCTCGGCCGCGCACCGCAGGGCCCGCGCCTACATGCGGGTGCTGCGGCGCCTCGTCGGTCACCGCGTCCCGGTGGGGCTCAGCTCGTTCGCCTACATCGACGGCCATCCGCGCTTCCCGTACTCGGCCTTCCTGCACGGGCCCGACGCCGCCGACGCCGTGCTCCCCCAGGTCTACTGGGGCGCCTTCCGCGTGCCCGTGGCGACGGCGATGGCGCGCACCGCCAGCTGGCACACCCTCTACGGGGTGCCCGTCGCACCCACCGCCGGGACGTACTCGCGCGAGCGGGTGGCGGACCTGCGCCGGTTCCGCTGCCTGGCGGCCGGCCTGGGCTGGTTCGGCGTCAGCTACTGGAGCCTGCAGCACACCCGGGCGCAGCAGACCAGGGCGCTCAGCAGCGAGCGGGCGTGCGCCACACCCGCGGTCGCGCCGCGCGAGTACCCGGTGCTGAGGCCGGGCAAGCGCGGCGACCCCAGCCTGGTGCTCCAGGAGCGTCTGGTGGCCTGGGGTTACCCGGTGCGGCGCGACGGCCACTACGGCCCGCGCACCCGGGCCGCCGTGGCCGCGTTCCAGTTGGACCGCGGGGCGCGCCCGGACGGCGTCGCCGGGCCGGCCACGTGGGCGCTACTGCTGGAGACGCCGGCACCCTGATCGGCGCACGGGATCCGGCCTCAACTCCCGGTCGGGGCCGCCGATCACCCGTGTAGATGCCGACGCCCCCCGCAGATGTCACCTCCACCGCCCGGCGGGCATCGGGGGGTGTCACCACGCCGCGCCGCGGCCCGCAGATCGCGGACTGGTCGGGCGCGACCCGCGCCCTCGCCGGTTTCTACGGCGCGGGAGCCCTGATGGCCCTCCTCATCGTGCTGCTGCCGCACGACCCGAGCCTCGACCAGGCGCGGATCCTGCTGCAGGGCGGCATCTGCGCCGCGGTGGCCGTGGGCGTCGCGATGGGCCCTCGGCCCGGGGTGGTCGCCCAGAACCTCCTGGTGGCGGGGGGGACCGTGCTCATCACGCTCGGGATCGATGCACAGGGTGCGACGCACACCGGGTTCGCCTACACGTACGTGCTGGCGATGCTCTACGCCGCGGTCTTCTTCAGGCCGTGGGCGGCGGGCCTGCACGTCGCGTTCGCCGCGGCCTGCTTCGGTGCGCTGCTGATACTGAAGCCCACCGAGTCCGGCGTCACCGACTGGCTCATCCTCACGATCACCCTGGCGACGGCGGGCGCCGTGATCTCCCGGATCCATTCCGTCGCAGACGGGGTGTCGGCGGCGCTGGCGGAGGCGGCCAGGACCGACCCCCTGACCGGAGCGGCCAACCGGCGCGCCTACCACGAGGGCCTGGCCGACGAACTCGGTCGGACCCGTCGCACCGGGGAACCGCTGGCGCTCCTGCTGTGCGACATCGATCACTTCAAGACGATCAACGACACCCACGGCCACGACGAGGGCGACGAGGTGCTCAAGGCCGTGGTCGGAGCCCTCGGCGAGCAGCGTCGCACCGGCGACCTCGTCGCCCGCCTGGGCGGTGAGGAGTTCGCCCTCGTCCTTCCCCGCACCGACCTGGGTGGCGGGATCGCGGCCGCCGAGCGCGCACGGCGGGCGGTCCACGATGCCGTCTCGGCGCACGGCCTCGACGTGACGATGAGCGTGGGGCTCGCCATCCACCCCGATGCCGGGACGGATGCCGAGAGCCTGCTGCGCGCCGCCGACCGGGCCCTGTACTCGGCCAAGGACCTCGGTCGCGACCGTTGCGTGGTGGCCGGCGCGACGGCCTCGCCCCATCGGGGCGCCGGCCTGGCTTCGGCGATCGCCTTGTAGGCCTGGCCCACGTCGCCGCCGCGTGGACTGCGGCGGTCAGACGTACCGCCCGTCGACGCGCATCAGTGCCACCCCGTCGCCCCCGGGACCCGCGCCGAGGGCACCTGCGCCGCCTGCCAGGGCCATGACGGTCGCCACGTAGCCCTGGGTCTCCGCATAGGGCGGCACCCCGCCGTACTGGCGCACCGCGCCCGGGCCGGCGTTGTAGGCCGCCAGCGCCATCGGCACCGAGCCGAAGGTGCGCACGTGCCCGCCCAGCAGGCGCGCCGCGGCGGGGATGGCATGGTCCGGATCGAAGGGATCGGCCAGACCCATCCCTCGCGCGGTCTCGGGCATGAACTGTGCGATCCCCTGGGCACCCATGTGGCTGACCGCATCCGGCCGGAAGCCCGACTCGGCCCGCAGCAGTGCGGCCAGGAGCACCGGCTGGAGTCCGTTGGCCAGCGCCGAGCGCGCGATGGTGGCGCGGAACGGCATCGGCACCCAGGAGGGCAGCCCCGCCGCCGCGGACGGAGCGGCGGCGGGGCGCGCCGGGCCGGTGGCCCCCGGCGCGACGGCGCCGCACCCGGGCAGATAGCCCCAGTGCCACGGCTCCCACGAGTAGCGCTGGACGAAGCCGAAGCGCCCGCCGTGCTCGCGCAGCCAGGCGTGCGCACGCCCGCCGTCGCCCATGTTGATGTCCAGCTCGGTGGCGTCCCGGTGGCGGCTGCGCCCCGGCGGGGCAACCCAGCGCGGGTCGGGGTGCCGGGCGAACAGGATCGCCTGCTCGGCGTCGCTGCGGAACCCGCTGTTGACGAACAGCTCGACGCCCACGGCGTTCGCCGACGCATCCATCAGGTCGAAGGCGGCCGCCACCGCCGGGCACATGGGCTTGCCGTCGCGGTAGACCAGCGGCCCGGCGTACCCCCCGCCACGGGCCCACCCGGTGCGCCCGTCGGGCCCCGGCGCGCCGGCCACCAGGCCTGCGCGCGCCACCGCGCGGACGGGTCGTCCACCCGGACCCCGGTGGGCGACCGTGACCTCGACCGCCGTGGGGGGCCACCCCTCCCCCACCAGGCGCACCGCCACGACCCGGCCGGCGGCGGGCCCCGCGACGACCGTGGCCGTGGTGGTGAGGTCGGCCAGCAGCGCGGACCGGGCGGCTCCCCGCGGATCGTCCGTGATGGCGAGGCTCCCCAGGCGGTCGCGCAGTTCGCGCGCCGCCGCCAGGGCCGCCAGGTCGGCCGAGGTCTGCGCCCGTGCGGCGGCCAGGTGCACGTGGCCGATGGCGAACACCACGCCCGCGGCCGCGATGAGCAGGACCACGACGCCCATCAGGAGGGGCAGAGCCTGTCCGGCCTGAGCCCTCCCGGGCCGTGGCCGGCCCGGGGCGATCACGGGCGGCCCCCCACGGCCACCGCGGGGACCTCGATGCGCCCGAGCCCGGGCAGGACCACCGTGACCCGCTCGCGGACCGTCACGGTGACGGCCGGCGCAGACGCGGGCACCGACATCGCGCGCTCGCGCGCGATGTCCTGGGCCCGCAGCCCCGCCCCGACGACAGCGACCAGTTGCCAGGCGAGGAGTGCCGCCAGCAGCACGGCGGGCACCGCCGCGAGGACCTCGACGGCGGCCTGGCCGCGCGCCCCGGGCCGGCCGCGCCGGCGCCGGGTGCCCGCGGGGGTCACGGGCGCTGCCCGCGCGGCGCAGCGACCACCGGACGAGTGGGCGGTAGGCCGGGCAGGACGGCGGGGATACGAACATGCACCCGCAGTGGCCGCTCACCCGCCGCCGGCGTGATCGCCAGCCGGCGACCCCAGCCCTCGGGCACCGCCGCGCGCGCCGCCTCCGCGGGATCGGCGCCCACCAGCGCCCCGCGCTCGCCGGCGCGCGCGGCCCCGGCCGCGTGCAGCCAGGCATGCGCGCCGACGACGATCTGCCAGCCGACCAGGGCGAGCACCGCCACCGCCGGTACCAGGGCCAGGAGCTCGACGGCCGCTTGGCCGGAGCTCGCGGAGCGGGTGAGCGGGCGGGGCATGCACCGACGGTAGGCCGGCCGATGTCACGGGTGGCGCAACCGACGTGCCGGTGGTGCCACGGCCCCGACCGGACACCCGTGACGCGCGGACCGCGCGCCCGACGGCGCTCGCGCTCAGCCCTCCCGCGTGCCGGCGTCCAGTTCGTGGGCGCGGGCGACGATGCGCAGCCGGCCGGAGACACCGAGCTTGCGTCCGATCCGATGGGTGATGTTGCGGATGGTCTGCGGCTCCAGGTGCAGACGCTCGGCGATCTCGGAGGTGTCGCGGCCGGCCATCAGATGCTCGACCACCTCCACCTCACGGTGCGAGAGTCCGAGCCGGCGAGCGGCCGCGCGGCCCGTCGGTGTCATCATGCGATCAATCTGGCACGCGCCCCGGACCTTTCGCGGGTACGCGCATACTCGTTCGCAACTAGCCCAGCGCGATCACCAGCAGCGCCTGGCGGTCGGCCTCCGAGTCGCCGGGCGGGCGCCCGCCGATGGCCGCCGCGGCCTGGGCGGCCTCGGCCGCGCCGGTGTCGAGCACGTTGGCCACCATCGCCAGCAGCACCGTGGCGAGTCGCCCGCCGGCCTCGTCGGCCCCGGAGCAGGCGCCGAAGGCCGCCCCCTGGACCCAGGTGTCATAGGCGATCGCCGCCACGCCGGCCTCGCGCGAGTGGGCGCAGTAGTACTTGCCCACCGACAGCCGCCGGTTGCGCTCGTTCACCCATTCCAGCGCCGCGTCGATCTCGGCCCCAGCCAGCGCCAGCACCGCGGTGGCTCCCAGCGACCACTCCCCCGGACCCTCGCCGCGCACGTCGAGGGAGATCAGCGAGAGCGCGTCGCCGTGGCGGAACACCGCTGCCGCCGGCGCGTCGGGCCGGCCGGACAGCGGATGCGGGCGGGGCCCCTCCGGGTGGCGCTCGGTCAGCGCGTGCTCCACCACCCGCAGCGCCGCCAGGGCCTCACGGGCGGCCTCGCTCACCGGCTCACCCGCACGCCGGCCGCCTCGCGGTCCCAGGTGTCGGCGGTGATGCCCTCCTCGCGCAGCTTGACCTTCTGGACGCGCTCGGTGGGGGTCTTCGGCAGCGCTTCCACGGCGCGCAGGTAGCGCGGCACCATGAAGTACGGCATGCGCTCGGCCAGCCAGAGGGTCAGCTCGGCCATGTCCGGCGCGGCGCCCTCGGCGACCAGCACCACCATGATCTCGTCCTCGGAGGAGGCACCCTCGCCGGCCTTCACCGCGATCGCCGCGCACTCGCGCACCCCGGGGTGCGAGTTGACCTGCTTCTCCACCTCCATCGACGACACGTTCTCGCCCCGGCGGCGGATGTAGTCCTTCACGCGGTCCATGAAGTACACGTAGCCGTCGTCGTCCATGCGGCCCAGGTCGCCGGTGTGCAGCTTGAGGTTGCGGAAGTCGTCGGCGGTCTTCTCGGGCATGCCGTAGTAGGCCCGCATGATGATGTTGGGGATCCGCTGATCGACCACGATCTCGCCGGCCTCCCCCGCGGGCAACGGCCGGTCGGTACCCGGCTCCACGATCGAGACCTCATAGCCGGGGTTGGCCACCCCGCACGAGCCCAGGCGCGGCGGTCGGGTGGGGTCCATCATCGTCGCGACGCCGGTCTCGGTGAGCCCGTAGCCCTCGCCGAAGGTGATGCCGAAGCGCTCCTCGAAGGCCTCGTAGACGTCCTTGGGCGCCGGCGCGGCCATGACCGAGTGCACGCGATGGGCCCGGTCGAGATCCGACGGCGGGGCGTTCCAGAGGAAGTAGATCATCGCCCCGATGGAGTTGAAGGTGGTGGCCTCCGCGGCGATCACCTGCTCCCAGAAGCGCGTGGTGGAGAAGCGCTCCACGAACGCCACCCGCGCGCCGGCCAGCAGCGCCGGGTAGGCGCACAGCACCTGGGCGTTGCTGTGGAAGAGCGGCAGGCACGAGAAGTAGACCTCGTCGGCCAGGTCCTCCATGGAGACGCCGCGACGCACGCGCATGGCCTCGATCGACGACCGCGCCGAGAAGTAGTCGGCCGCGTGCTGCTTGATGACGCCCTTCGAGCGGCCGGTGGTGCCCGAGGTGAACATGATCCGCGCGTCGTCGGTCCAGGAGTGCTCGACGGCCGGCAGCGCGTCGGAGCCACCCTCCTCCACCGCCTCCAGCGGCTCGCACTCGAGCCCCGCGGGTTCGTCGCCGGCGCGCCGGCCCGAGGACCACACGATCACGCGGCGCAGGTGCGTGAGGTCCTTCGCCACGAGCTCGAGGCGGTCGAGGTACTCGTCGCTGATCACCAGGACCCGCGACTCGACCAGGTTGACCGTCCAGGTGAGGAAGTCGCCCTTGTAGGCCGTGTTGATGGAGCTCATCACGCCGCCCGCGCCCAGGATCCCGTACCAGACCGGCACGAACTCCTCGCAGTTGGGGAGCATGACGCTCACCGACTCGCCGGGCTCCACCCCGCGCGCGATCAGGCCGCCGGCCATCCGGTTCGCCCGCGCGGCCACCTCCCCGTAGGTGCGCCACGGCCCGTCCTCGAAGCGCAGGTAGGGCCGGTCCGGGTGCTCCTGGGCCCGCCGGTCCAGGATGCGCGGCAGCACCCACTCGCGGGGGTCCTCACGCGCGTACCAGTCGGTCCACTCGGGGCTCAACGCCGCTCCTCCGGCTCGGGGCCCTGGCCGGCCCGGAACGGCCGCCAGTCGATGGCCCGCTTCTCCTGGAAGGCACGGATGCCCTCCTTGGGCTCGTCGCCGAACACGTGGTTCAGCGCCATCAACTCCATGCCGTGGTTCACCGACCCGTGCAGGTGCTCGGTCGCGGCGTTGAGGGCGATCTTCGCCAGCCGAAGCCCCTGGGGCGACCGGCGCAGGATGTCGGTGCACCAGGCGTCCACCTCGGCATCGAGGTCCTCGGGCGCCACCACCCGGTTCACCAGCCCCATCTCCAGCGCCTCCTCGGCGCTGTACTGACGGGTGAGAAACAGCACCTCGCGCGCCTTCTTCTCCCCCACGACCGCCGGGATGTACTGGCAGCCCCACCACAGCGGGGCCGAGCCGATCTTGGGCCCCGCCTGGCCGAAGCGGCCCGTGCTGTCGGTGATGGTGAGGTCCGAGATCATGTTCAGCTCGTTGCCGCCGCCGATGCAGTAGCCGCGCACCCGGCAGATGATCGGCTTGCCGTTGTTGCGCATCGCCGCGGCCAGGCGCGGGCCGATGATGTGCCCGGCGCGCTTCTCGCGCATGGTGCGGGTGGGCTCCAGCACGTCGCCGCCCACGCAGAAGGCGCGCTCGCCGGCGCCGGTGAAGACGATCACCCCCACCGACTCGTCGTCCGCGGCCGCCTCGAAGGCCTCGCACAGCTCGACCATCGTCTGCCCGCGGAAGGCGTTGAGCCGGTCCGGGCGGTTGATGGTGATGGTGCAGCGCCCGCCGGCGGTCTCCACCAGGATGTCCTCGTAGCCCACGCCGGCCCCCTCTAGTCCTCGGCCGGCAGGAACTTGCCGGCGTCGATGCCGTGCTCGGCCATCAGGCGCGTGAAGGTCTCGCGCATCTCATCCGGGTAGTCCGGGAGGTCCTGGGTGGCGATGACCTCCTTGGCGTAGTTGATCCAGTTCTCTTCGAAGTCCCAGTCGTCGTCGGCCATCAGGCGCTCGATCTCGCGCTTGGGGAAGAACAGCATCCCCGGGTCGCGCCCGTGCTCGACGGCGATGCGCTGCACCTCCTCGATGCGGCCGGGCAGCGGCGCCTGCTCCTGGATGAGGCCCTTCTGGCGGAGCATCGCGGCGGTGTCGGGGTCGCTCTCGAACGGCACGCCGAACTCGTTGTCATGGAAGAGCTTCGCGAACTTCAGCCGCGGGCGCTGACCGCCGGCGTTCGGGTTCTCCAGCGGGTATCCCACCGCGTGGCCCCAGGTGAACCGGTAGTGCGGCGGCAGGCCGAAGGCCTTCTCGATGCCGCCGGGCTTGCGGCCGAAGGCGATCAGGATGTTGCCCACGCCCACGCCGACGCCGGCGGACATCGCGTTGGCCACGGCCTGACCGGTCTCGAAGCGCAGCAGGTTCTCCGTGCGCTCGGTCGGGAAGCTCATGAGGCGCGGGATGGTCTGGGTCATCGAGAACTCGTAGTTCCACCCGTGGTACTTGGTGGTCGCGCCCGAGATCGAGACCGTCGAGATGCCGTCCACGGCCCGTCCGTACCACGCGTTCAGGTTCGTGAGCCAGAGGATCAGGTGCGAGGCCTGGTTGATGATCTGGACGTTGAAGCCCGAGACGCACTCCTCGACGTCGTCCCAGAGCTCCGAGTCCTTGGTGACGACGATGGCCTCGGTGCAGTTGATGTTGCCCTGACACGACGAGAAGCGGGCCGCCTGCAGCATCGTCTCGATCTTCCAGCGCTCGACGGTGCGCGAGGCGTCGAAGTAGCGGATGCTGCGCCGGTCGCCCAGCGCCTGCAGGACCGGGATGTCGGGGATCTCCGCGGCGGCGGGCGGTGCGTCGGACATGGGGCGCTCCTGGGCGGCGGTTTACCGTGTAAGCCTCCCACCGGTCCCGGCGCGTGTCAATCGGCACCAACTCCGGCGGCGCCACATGATGGCGAGCGGGGACCGGCTCCGCCCAGCCGGTCCGGTCAGCCGGCCACCGCGTCGCGTCCCCCGCGCTTTGCCCGGTAGAGCGCCTCGTCGGCGCGGGCCATCAACTCCTCTCCCGCCAGCGCCTCCCCCATGCCTGCGGCCACGCCGGCCGAGATCGTCAGGAGCCCGGCCACCTCGTAGGGCTCCCCCCGGACGGCCAACCGCGCGCGCTCGGCGGCCGCCAGCGCCCCGTCGGGCCCGGTGTCGGGCAGCAGCCAGGCGAACTCCTCGCCCCCGATCCGCGCCAGCGTGTCGTGCTCGCGTGCCACCCCGCGCAGGCGGTCCGCGGTCTCGGTGAGCACCCGGTCGCCCACCACGTGGCCGTGGGTGTCGTTCACGTCCTTGAAGCGGTCGAGGTCGAGCATCACCAGCGCCAGCGGCTCCTCGAGGCGGGTCGCCCGCCCGATCTCGGCCCCCAGGGCCTCGATGAAGGCCCGCCGGTTGGCCAGACCGGTCAGGACGTCGGTGCGCGCCTGGCGCTCCGCGTCCCGGCGCGAGCTGATGTCGGTGATGGTGCCGATGAATCCGGTCAGGCCGCCCTCGTCCCCACGCAGGGGCACGGCGTCGAACAGCACCCATACGGGCGGATCCTCCTCGCCGCGATAGCGGTGTTCCGCGGCCAGCGGACGCTCGTCCGCGACGGCCGCGCGCCAGGCCGACGCCACCTCATCCACGTCGTCGGGGTGCACCGCGTCCAGCCACCCGTCGCCCAGCGCAAGCTCAGCGGGCCGGCCGGTGATGGCGCACCACCGCTCACTCACGAAGGTGAACCCGCCGTGGACGTCGGCCTGGAAGATGCCCACCGGCGCGTGGCGGGTGAGGGTGCGGAAACGCTCCTCGCTGGCCCGCAGGCGACGATCGGTGCGGCGGCGCTCGGTGATGTCGCGGAACGTCACCACGGCGCCCACCAGCGCGGCGCCGTCGCGCAGCGGCGTGGTGGTGTAGGCCACCGGGAAGCAGGTGCCGTCCGGGCGCCAGAACACCTCGTCCTCGCGGTAGCTCTCCACGCCGGCGCGCACGGCGGCCATCATCATGCACTCGCTCGCCGGGTACGGCGTGCCGTCGGCGTGGCTGTGGTGCACGAGCGGGTGGGTGTGACGGCCGATGAACCGCTCCCGTCCGCGGCCGAGCATCGCGGCGCCGGCGGGGTTGATGAAGGTCGCGCGCCCGTCGAGGTCGACGCCGTAGACCCCGTCCGCGATCGAGTCGAGGATCATGTGCGAGCGTCGCTCCGCGACGTTGCGCGCGTGCTCCACCTGCAGGTGCGCCTCCACCAGACCGGCCAGCTCCGTCTGCACCGCCTCGAGCGCACCCAGAGCCGCCGGCCGGCCGGCGGGCACCGCGCCCGCCACCGCACCCCACGGACTCCCGTCGCGCAGGACCCGCCTGGCCACGGCGTGGCCCGAGCGGGCCGCGGGCGCCCCGGCCCGCACCGCCTCGATCACGTCCATGCACTCGCGCGAGCGCGACTCGTCGCCACAGACGGGCGCGCCCTGGCCACGCTCCACATCCACCAGGGCGTCACCGTCGAAGCGCACCAGCGCCGCCATCTCGGCGCCGGCCGCGCGCATCACGCCCACCGCGTGCCGGGCGAGCGCGTCCAGTCCCAAACCCGCGAGGCCACCGCCGTCGGGGCGGCCACCGCCTGCGGTCTGTGATCCCTCTGCGCCCACGCGCCACGCTCCCGATGTACCGCTGAGCGCAGACGCGCCAGCGTCATCTCATCGGCGCCGATCCGCCGAGCATAACGCCGTATGGAGAACCCTCACCATCGCGGCCAGCCGATCAGCGGAAGCGGCGGCTCTCGCGCACGACCCAGACGATGATCAGCACCAGGACAGCGACGAGCGCCAGGACCCCGAGTGGGGTGAGCCGGTCACCCAGCAACGGGAAGCCCACCAGCAGCAGCGCCACGATGCCGACACCGCACAGCACGATGACGATCCTCTGCCACGGCTTGAGCACCAGCCAGGCCAGCGTGTTCTGGCGGAAGTAGGTGTAGGCGAAGAAGATGATCGCCGCCACGAACAGGAGCGAGAGGATGAGGTTGATCGACCCGGCCGCGTCGCCGAAGCCCTCTTGGGAGACGAACACCAGCCCGGCCAGGCCGGCGATGATCGCGGCGTTGCGGACACCGATCCAGTTGACGCGCACCGCTACCCCGCCGCCTCGGCGCGCAGGCGGACCACCAGGTCGTCCAGCCGCACCACGCCCTCGTCTCCCCCGTGGCGCGCCCGCACCGCCACGGAGCCGGCCTCGGCCTCGCGGTCGCCTGCCACCAGCAGGTAGGGCACCTTCCCCAGCTCACCCTCGCGGATGCGCTTCCCCACCGACTCGGAACGCCCGTCCACCTCGGCGCGCAGGCCGGCGCTGCGCAGCGCAGCGCGCACCGTGGCGGCGTACCCATGGTGGCGGTCGCTGATGGGGAGGATCCGGACCTGCTCGGGGGCCAGCCAGAAGGGGAAGTCCCCGCCGCTGTCCTCGATCAGGATGCCGAGGAAGCGCTCGATGGACCCGGTGATGGCCCGGTGGATCATCACCGGGCGCTCCTCCTGGTCGTCCGCGTTCGTGTACCAGAGGTCGAATCGCTCCGGCATGTAGAAGTCGAGCTGGCAGGTGCCGAGCTGCCAGGAGCGGCCCATGGTGTCGGTGACCTGGAAGTCGATCTTCGGCCCGTAGAAGGCGCCGTCGCCCTCCTTGATGCCGTAGTCGCGGTCGCCCAGGGCGTTGCGCAGCGCCTCCTCGGCCCCCTCCCACATCTCCGGCGCGCCGGCGGCCTTCTCGGGCCTGGTCGACAGGAACAGGCGCACGTCGGCGAAGCCGAACCGCGCGTAGAAGCGCTCCACCATCTCCAGAACGCCGCGCACCTCGTCCTGCACCTGGTCCATCCGGCAGAACACGTGGGCGTCGTCCTGGGTGAAGGCGCGCACCCGGAAGAGGCCGTGCAGGGCGCCCGACAGCTCATGGCGGTGGACGTGGCCGAACTCGGCCAGGCGCAGCGGCAGCTCGCGGTAGCTGTGGCGGCGGCTGCGGTAGATCAGGCAGGCCCCGGGGCAGTTCATGGGCTTCACCGCGAAGCCCTGCCCGTCGACCTCCGTGAAGTACATGTTGTCCTTGTAGTGCTCGTAGTGCCCGCTGTCGCGCCACAACTGGTCGGACAGCAACACCGGCGTCTGGACCTCGTCGTACTCCATGCGATCGAGCTCGGTGCGCACCGCGCTCTTGATGCCGTTCACCACGACCATCCCGCGCGGCAGGAAGAACGGGAAGCCGGGGCCGGCGTCGTCGAAGTGGAACAGGTCCAGATCGCGCCCCACCCGGCGGTGGTCGCGGGCGCGCGCCTGCTCGAGCCGCTCGAGGTGGGCCTCCAGCTCCGCCGAGGTGGGGAACGCCGTGGCGTACACGCGGGTGAGCTGGGGGTTCTTCTCGCTGCCGCGCCAGTAGGCGCCGGCCAGCGACATCACCTTCACCGCGCCGATCTTGCCGGTGTGCGGGAGGTGGGGGCCGCGGCAGAGGTCGATGAAGTCGTTCTGGCGGTAGATCGACACCTCGGTCTCGCCCAGGCGGGCCAGTTCCTGCACCTGGTCGACCTTGTAGGGATCCTCCCGGCGCGAGAAGAACTCCTCGGCCTCGGCGATGGACATCACCGTGCGCTCGAAGGTGGCCTTCCCCTTCACGATCCGGCGCATCTCGGCCTCGATGGCCGGGAAGTCGTCCTCGGTCAGCGGCCGCGGGAGGTCGAAGTCGTAGTAGAAGCCGTCCGCGATGGGCGGGCCGAAGCCGAACTTGGCGCCCGGGACCACCGACTGGACGGCCTCGGCCAGCGCGTGGGCCGCCGAGTGGCGCATCACATAGAGGTAGTCGTCGCCACTCTTGGGCGTGACGATGGAGATCGACTCGCCGTCGGCCAGGGGTCGCGCGAGGTCGCGCATCTCATCGCCCACCCTCACCGCGAGGGCGGCGCGGGCCAGCCCCGGGCCGATGGCGGCCGCGGCATCGTGCCCGGTGGCCCCGTCGGGCAGCTCGAGCGGGGTTCCGTCGGGAAGGTGCACCGTGATCATCGCGGGCGAGTGTACCCCGTACCCCCGGGGGGGTTGCCCGGGGAATGGCGATCCGGGACGATGGAGCGTGATGCTGCAGCGGTTCCTCTTCACGCCCGAGGGCCGGGTGCGCCGTCGCCGGATGATCGGCACCCTTGCGGGCTGCATCGCGGTGGCACTGTTCGGCAGCTTCCTCCTGGTGCTCACGCCCACGATGGCCGGCAACCAGCACCTGCAGACGCTGTGGGTGATCTTCTCGGTCTTCGTCCTGAAGTTCCCGCTGGTGGGCCTGTTGTGGTGGTTCATCCTGCGCAACAAGGAGTGGCCGTTCCAGCAGCCCAGGTGGGGGCCCGAGGAGACGCGCGAGATCCTGGCCTATCTGCGCGCCGAGGCGGAGCGCTCGCTCGGCCTAGGCGACGCCCCCGAGCGGCTGGCCTACCTGCAGGGCGAGGCCTGGCACGTGGCCGACCGCTCCAAGGGTGAGCTGAAGGCGGAGGCGGTCGAGACCGCCGTGATGATCGCGCGCTACGGCGTGCGCCCGAGCCAGATGAAGATGCCCCAGGGCTGAGGAGCCGGGCGGGCGGTCTGACCGCGCCGACCAACCCGATCGCTGCCGCGCCGGCGGCGTACGCTCACCGCCGTGAGCACGGCCGTCCCGCCCGGCGCCACCGCGCCGCCCGAGCCCCCGGGCCGCATCCTGCGCGTCGCCCATGCCGCCGCGGCGCCCCTGCGGGCGCAGGTGGAGCGCATCGGGGCCGAGATCGATCTCCCCGAGGGCTTCCCCCCGGAGGTGGTCGCCGCCGCCACCCGGGCTGCCGCCCGCGGCCCCACCGATCCGACGCCACGCGCCGAGCGCACCGACCTGGAGATGGTCACGGTCGATCCGCCCGGCTCGATGGACCTGGACCAGGCGATGCACCTGGCCGATCTGCCCGACGGCGGGGTGCGCGTGCACTACGCCATCGCCGACGTCGCCGCCTTCGTGGACCCGGGCGACCCGGTGGACCGCGAGGCACGCGCCCGCGGCGAGACCCTGTACGGCCCCGAGCGCTCGCTGCCCCTTCACCCGCCGGCCCTCTCCGAGGACGCGGCCTCGCTGCTGCCCGGGCAGGTGCGGCCGGCCCTGCTGTGGGAGATCGAGGTCGGCCCGGACGGCCTGACGCGCACGGCGGCCGTCCGCCGCGCGCGGGTGCGGACCGTTCTGCGGCTGGACTACGAGAGGGCCCAGGCCCTGCTGGACGCCGGCGAGGCGCCGCCGGCGCTCGCACCTCTCGCCCGGCTGGGCCCGCTGCTGGTGGCGGCCGAGACCGCCCGCGGCGGGGTGTCGTTGCCCATCCCGGAGCAGGAGGTCCGCGTGGAGGGCGAGCGCTGGTCGCTGGCCTTCCGCAGCATGCTGCCGGTGGAGCGCTGGAACGCCCAGGTGTCGCTGCTGACCGGCATGGCGGCTGCGCGGATCATGCTCGACGCGGGCGTGGGCGTGGTGCGCACGCTGCCCCCGCCGGCCGATGAGGACCTGGCGCGCCTGCGCCGGACCGCCCGGGCGCTCGGGGTCCCGTGGGCCGAGGGCGAGCCCCACGCGGTGATGGTCCACGGTCTCAACCCGTCCCGCCCGGCTCACGCCGCCATGCTCGCGGCCTGTCAGCGACTGCTGCGCGGCTCGGGCTACCGGGCCTTCGACGGCGATCCGCCCGATGGCGACCTGGCGCTGCACGCCGGCCTGGCGAGCCCGTACGCGCATGTCACCGCCCCGCTGCGCCGGCTGGTGGACCGCTTCGCGCTCGAAGCCTGCGTGGCCGCCTGCGCGGGGCGGCCCGCCCCGGGGTGGGTGCGCGAGGGCCTGCCGGACCTCCCCGAGACCATGGCGCGATCGGGCCGGCGCGCATCCACATACGAGGGAGCGGTCACGAGTCTGGTGGAGGCCGCCGTGCTGGCACCTCACGTGGGCGGGACCATCGAGGGGACGGTGGTCACCCGCGATGCCGGCGCACCGCACCGCGGCCTGCTGATGCTGGACGACCCCGCGGTGGCGGCGCGCATCGCCGGGCCGGAGGGGTCGCGCCTGCCCCTGGGCGAGCGCGTCCGCGCAGTGCTGGTGGAGGCCGACGTGGACACCCGCACCGTGCGCTTCGCGCCGGCCTGAGGCACCGCGGAGGCCCTGCGCGCCCGCGTGTCCGGGGTGCGCCATAGAGTGCCGGCGTGCCCCCGCCGCGCCCCGGCCTCCACCAGCGCCTTGTCACCGCGGACCTCGCCCGCGAGCTCATGGCCCTGGACGCGGCGCGGGTGCGCACCGAGCGGCTGGACCCCGGCGACGCCCACGAGACCCTGGCCCGCCATCTGCACGCCATCGCCCGCGCGGCGCTGCGCGCGAGTGGCGGCACCGACACCGCGGCCGTCGCGCGGCAGGTGGCGCTGGCGAACCGCATCGCGGCCGCCATCGTCGAGGAGACCGACTGCGACGGGTGGGTCCACGGAGACCCCCGCGAGCTGATCGAGGTGCTGCCGGCTCCGCCGGGCGACGGACCCGCCGGCGCGCTCCCGGAGCCCCTCCCCCGCCCCAGCGTGCCGCTGGCCCAGAGCGCCCTGCTGATGAACGCCCGCGGCCAGCCCAACATCGGCGGCGAGGTGGAGCGCGAACTGGCCTCCGCCGACCGGGTCGACCTCCTTTGCGCGTTCGTGAAATGGCACGGGGTGCGCCTGATCGAGGACGCGGTGCGCACCCTGCTGGCCCGCACGGGCACCCGCATGCGCCTGATCACCAGCACCTACATGGGCGCCACCGAGGTGCGGGCCATCGAGCGCCTGGCGCGCCTGGGGGTCGATGTCCACCTCTCCTTCGAGGATCAGGCCACTAAGCTGCACGCCAAGGCCTGGCTCTTCCACCGCGACACCGGCTTCAGCACGGCCTACGTGGGCTCGTCGAACCTCTCGAAGACGGCTCTCGTGGACGGCCTGGAGTGGAACGTGCGCCTCAGCGCCACGGAGCAGCCCCACCTCCTCGACACCTTCGCCGGCGCCTTCGACGAGTACTGGGCCGATCCGCGCTTCGAGCGCTACGACCCGGACGACCCCGAACAGGAGGAGCGCCTGCGCCGGGCGCTGGGGGATCAGCGCTCCGTGGAGCGGGCGCCCGCGCAGGCGCTGCCGCTCGCGCAGATCGACGTGCAGCCGTACCCCTTCCAGCGCGAGATCCTGGAACTGCTGGACACCGAGCGCCGGGTCCACGGCCGTCCGCACAGCCTGGTGGTGATGGCCACCGGTACCGGGAAGACCATCGTCTCGGGGCTCGACTACCGTCGGCTGCGGGACGCCGGCACCGTCGGGCGCCTCCTGTTCGTGGCCCACCGCGAGGAGATCCTGCGACAGAGCCTGTCCACGTTCCGCCAGATCGTGGGCGATCCCGGCTTCGGCGAGCTGATGGTGGGCGGGGAGCGGCCGGCGCGGGGCGAGCACGTCTTCGCCTCCATCCAGTCGCTTGCGCGCCTGGACCTGGAGCGCGCCCTGGCGCCGGACCACTTCGACATGGTGATCGTCGACGAGTTCCACCACGCGGGGCCGGAGACGCGGACCTACGCACGGCTGCTGGAGCACCTGCGCCCGCGCATCCTGCTGGGCCTGACGGCCACACCCGAGCGCATGGACGGCGGCGATGTGACGCGCTGGTTCGGCGGGCGCATCGCGGTGGAGATGCGCCTGTGGGAGGCGCTGGAGCAGGGCCTGGTGTGCCCCTTCCACTACTTCGGCGTGGACGACGGCACCGACCTGCGCGGGCTGCGCTTCCGGCGCGGCACCGGCTACGACGTGGACCAGTTGACCAACGTGTTCACCGGGGACGACCTGCGCGTGCGGCGCATCCTCGATGAGGTGCGCGAGCGCGTGGCCGACGTGGCGGCGATGCGCGCGGTGGGCTTCTGCGTGAGCATCGACCACGCCGAGTTCATGGCGCGCCGGTTCATCGACGGGGGCATCGCCGCGGCGGCCATCACCTCGCGCACGGGCCCCGAGGAGCGCGCGCGGCTACTCCAGGCGCTGCGGGCGCGAACGGTGAACATCCTCTTCACCGTGGACCTGCTGAACGAGGGCCTGGACATCCCCGACATCGACACGGTGCTGTTCCTGCGCCCCACCGAGAGCGCGACGATCTTCCTCCAGCAGCTGGGCCGCGGGCTGCGCCGCACCCCCGACAAGCCGTGCCTGACGGTGCTGGACTTCATCGGGCACCAGTCGGCCGACTTCCGGCTGGACCTCCGTTTCCGGGCGCTGACGGGGGCCAGTCGCAGCGGCCTGGCCAGGGAGGTGCAGGGGCGCTTCCCCCACCTGCCGGCGGGCTGCCACATCCGCCTGGACCGCCAGACCCAGGAACGGGTGCTGGAGGGCGTGAAGCGTGCGCTGCGGGTGAACACGAAGGAACTGACGGCCGAGTTGCGCCGGCTGGGCGACGTCGATCTGGGCACCTTCCTGGCCGAGACCGGCCTGGAGCCCGAGGACCTCTACCGCGGGTCGGGGCGCACGTGGACCGAACTGCGCCGCGCCGCCGGCCACGAGCGGCGTGCGCCGGCCGACCCCAAGCGTGACGGAGCCCTCGGCAAGGCCATCGGCCGCCTGCTGCACATCGACGACCCCGAGCGGCTGGAGTTCCTGGCCGGTCTGCTGGCCTCCCCCACCGTGCCGGTGGTGCCCGCCGATCCGCGCGGGAGACGGCTGCTGGCGATGTTCCACCACGCGCTCTGGGGCACCTCGCTCAGCCCGGTCGACGACCTGGAGCAGGGCTTGCGGCTGCTGTGGTCCGAGCCGGCGCGCCGCGACGAGCTGGCGGCCCTGCTGCCGCTGCTGGCCGCCCGCCGGCACCGCGTCACCGAGCCCCTGCGCGCGCTGCGCCCGGTGCCTCTGCAGGTGCACGCGCGGTACACGCGCAACGAGGCGCTGGCGGCCTTCGGCATGCGCCAGCCGGCGTCGGTGCGCGAGGGCGTGAAGTGGCTTCCCGACGAGGACGCCGACATCCTGTTCGTCACCCTCGACAAGACCGCCGACCACTACTCGCCCACCACGATGTACGAGGACCGCGCCCTCACCCCGGACCTCTTCCAGTGGGAGTCTCAGAGCACGACGAGCGCCGACAGCCCCACGGGCCGGCGCTACCGCGACCACGTCGCGGGCGGCTCCGGCGTGCACCTGTTCGTGCGCCGCGTGAAGAAGGAGGCCGACGGCACCACCCCGCCGTACCTGTACGCGGGCCCCGCCACCTACCGCGAGCACACCGGCAGCAGGCCCATGCGCATCCTGTGGGAACTGCGCCACCCGCTCCCGGCGGACGTCTTCCAGCAGGCCCGCGTGGCGACGGGCTGAGGAGCGGCCGTGCGCCTGGGCCTGCACCTGCCGCAGTTCCGCGCCGGCGCCGCGCTGGCGGGCGCCGAACTGACCGAGGCCGCCGCGGCCGCCGAGGAGGCCGGCGCGGACGACCTCTGGGTGTCGGACCACCTGCTGCTGCCCGCCGGATCGGACAGCCCGCCCACCGACTTCCACGACCCGCTGACCGTCCTCACCTGGGCTGCCGCGGCCACCCACCGGGTGGGCCTCGGCACCTCCGTGCTGGTGGCCCCCTACCGCCACCCGGTGGCGCTGGCCAAGACGCTGGCCTCGCTCGATGCCCTGTCGGGCGGGCGCGCCATCGCCGGCCCGGCCTCGGGGTGGAGCGAGAGCGAGTTCGCGGCCCTGGGGGTCCCCTTCCGGCGGCGCGGGGCGCTCACCGACACCGCCATCGCGGTCTGCCGCGCGCTGTGGGCCGGGCGCGAGGACGTGCACATCGGCCCGCACGACCTGCGCGGCATGCGCCTGGCGCCGGGGCCCGCGCGCCCGGGCGGGCCGGCGGTGTGGATCGGGGGGAACTCGCCGGCCGGGATCGGGCGGGCGGTGCGCCTGGGCGACGGGTGGCACACCACCACCTCGACCCCCGAACGCCTGGCGCGCCGCTTGGAGGGTCTCGACGCGGCCCTCGTCGCCGCCGGCAGGACGCGCGATGACAGCGACCTCACGCTGTCGGTCCGCGTGAGGGCCGACGCCCCGGCCGTGGCCCTGCTTGCGCCCGCCCTGGCGGGCCTCGGGGTGCACCACGTGCTGGTGGATCCGCCCCGGTGGACCGGGGTTGAGGCGTTCGCCCGGGAGGCGGGCTCCCTGAGGGCGGCGCTCGACGCGGCATGAGAACGCTCTCATCGGCCGCTCACCGTCCGCTCATGGGGGCTCCATACCCTGCGGCGCATGAGGTGGGCCGGGGCGCGGTGCGCGCCGGCGGGCGAGCGACGGAGTGGACCATGGGCCGAGTTGGCGCGCTGATGAACCGGTGGCTCGTCCCGGACACCATGGGCCCCGAGATCGTGGCCGCCGCACCCACGGTGCGCGTGCGCGAGATCATGCGGCGCTTCTGGCCCGACCTGCGCCCGTTCCGATGGTGGCTGGCCCTGAGCATCCTCATGGCGGCGGTCCTGCCCGCCATCGCCACACCCTCGGGCGCCGGGAAGAGCACCCTCGCGCGCATGCTGCTGCGCTTCGACGACCCCGACGACGGCTCGGTGCGCTACGACGGCATCGACCTGCGGGACCTGCGCCTGGGCGCGCTGCGCGAGAATGTGGCCGTGCTGCTCCAGGAGACACTGGTGCTCGAGGCGAGCGCCCGCGAGAACATCGCCGTCGGCCGCCCTGGGGCGAGCGAGCGGGAGATCGAGGACGCCGTGCGCGTGGGCGAGTGGGCCCCCGCCGAGAGGCGGCCCACCGCGGACCGGGACGCCGGCATGCCTCTGGTCCACGCGTGATCGAGTACGTCGAGCGACCGGACGAGGGCCCGCCGCCGCGCCCGGCGGGGTCGGAGATCGCCCCGGGGCTGCGCATCCTGGGGCTGATCAACCGCAGCCGCCACCTGGATGTGCACGATGTGCTCAGCCTGGAGCGGGCGGCGCGCTGCGTGGTCAAGGTCGCGCGGCCGGATCGCCTGGACCGGCCCAGGGTGGCGCGCCGGCTCGAGCTGGAGGGCCGCCTGCTGCGGCGCCTCTCCCACCCCCACATCGTGCGCGGCTACCCGGCGCCCGGCGCCCCCGAGCCGATGGTCGTCACCGAGACGCTGACCGGCGCCACCCTGGGGAACCTCCTGCACACCAGCACCCGCCGGCTGGGGCCGGCCGAGATCGCCCATCTGGGGATGCACGTGGCCTCCGCTCTGGTCTACCTGCACGGCCAGGGCTGGCTGCACCTCGACCTGAAGCCCGGCAACATCGTGGCCGAGGGGGGGCGGGCGAAGGTGATCGACCTCAGCCTGGCGCGGCGGCCCGGCCGGGTGAGGGCCGGCCTCGGCACCCACTACTACATGTCCCCCGAGCAGGCGCGCGGCGGTGCGGTGGGCCCGCCGGCCGACGTCTGGGGCCTCGGCGTCGTGCTGTGGGAGGCCGCGGCCGGCCGGCGGGCCTTCGGCCATCCGGACGACGACGAGGATGAGGACGGGACCGGCGGGCCCACCGAGGGCTGGAGCGGCGGCGAGAGCGAGGTGTCGAGGACGGGATCGGGCACCGGCGCCGAAGACGACCCGGGCTGGACCGAGAGCGATGACGAGCCGCCGCAGCTCACGCGCGTCGCCGATCCGGTACGCCGGCACCGCCGGGGCCTGCCGCGCGAGCTGGCGCAGATCATCGACGCCTGCCTGGCGCACGCGCCGGAGGACCGGCCCGAGCTGGCCGCCCTCCTGGCGGCGCTGGAGCCGGCGACCGACATCCCCGCGCACCTGCACCTGCACTCACCAGCCCCGGGCTGAGCCGGGACGGCGCGCCGGCCCCACGGCGACCGGCCGATCAGACCTGCGCGATGAAGCGGTAGCCGACCCCGCGGACCGTCTCGATGCGCTCGTCGCCCAGCTTGCGCCGCAGGTACCGGACGTAGACGTCCACCACGTTCGAGCCCGGGTCCCAGTCGAGCTCCCACACCTGCGACAGGATCCGCTCGCGCGAGAGCACCTGGTCGGGCCGGCGCATGAACGCCTGCAGCAGCGCGAACTCGCGCGCGGTGAGGTCGTGCTCCACCTCGCCCACGCGCACGCGGCGACGTGCCACGTCCAGAGTGACGTCCCCCACCTCCAGGATCCCCGCGCCGGCCTCGTCGGTGCCCCGGTCCCGCACCCGGGCACGCACCCGGGCCAGCAGTTCGTCGAAGGCGAAGGGCTTGGTCAGGTAGTCGTCGGCGCCCATGTCGAGGCCCTCCACCCGGTCGCTCACCCCACCGCGCGCGGTGAGGACGAGCACCTGGAGGTGCGAGCCGTCGGTCCGGAGCCGCCGCAGCACGTCCAGCCCGTCCATGTCGGGCAGCCCCAGATCCAGGATCATCAGGTCCACATCGTCGGCCCGTCCGCGCCGGAGGGCCTCCTCGCCGGTCTCCACGTGCTCCACGGCGTAGCCCTCGGCGCGTAGCCCCCGCACCACGAACGAGGCGATGCGGGCCTCATCCTCCACCACCAGGATCTTCATCTCGGCACCGTCACCCAGAAGGTCGCGCCCACGCCGGGGCGGTTGTCACAGCCGGCCCGCCCGCCGTGCGCCTCGGCGATGCCGCGCACGATGGCCAGGCCCAGCCCCGACCCGGGCGCGCGCGAGGCGCCCCGGGCGAACGGGCGGAACAGCTTCTCCTCCTCGCCGGCGGGCACCCCGCCGCCACGATCGGCCACCGACAGGCGCCAGCCGAAGCCGCTCTCGGCCGCACCCAGCACCACCTCGGTCTCCACCGGGGCGTGAAGGGCCGCGTTCTGCAGCAGGTTCAGGAGCGCCTGCTGCATGCGCTGCGGGTCCAGGCGGATGAGGCCGCCCGAGGGCGGCTGCTCCAGCTTCAACCTGCCGTCCAGGAGCGGCTCGGCCGCCCGGGCCACCTCGCCCAGGAACCGCTCCACCGGCACCTCCTGGAGCTGGATGAAGCCCGGGTCCTCCGCACGCGCCAGGGTGGCCATGTCCTCCACGATCCTCCCCATGCGCGCCAGCTCGTCGACGACGACCTCGTGGGCCTCCTCGATCTCCTTCGGGCTGGGGTCGGATCCCAGCACCTCGAGGTGCCCGCGGCAGATGGTGATGGGCGTGCGCAGTTCGTGCGAGGCCTCGCGGATGAAGCGCTGCTCGCGACGGAATGAGCCCTCCAGCCGCTCCAGCATGCGGTTGAAGGTGGTGCCGAGCACGCCGGCCTCGTCGTTGCGCGCCCCGACGTCGATGCGCCGCGAGAGGTCGCCGCTGCGCGCGATGCCGTCCGCGGTCGCGGCGATCTGCTTGACGGGCCGCAGCAGGCGCCCGAGCGTGAACCACGCGATCACCGAGGCCAGCAGGAACGCCAGCCCGCCGACCAGGAGGACGGCCAGGCGGCGCTCGAACAGGGCGTCGCGCTCCTCCTGGGTGAAGCGCGCGACCACGGTCCCGCCGATCCGGCGCCCGTCGAGCAGGAGAGGTGTGGCGAACGCGCGCAACTCGTTGCCCTCGACACGCAGGTTGATGAGGCGCGGGGACGTGGCCTCGCGCGCGAGATCCGACATGACCGGGAAGCGCGCCAGCGGGCCGGCACCGCGGACGGGCTCCTCGCCCACCAGGACCACGATCGAGTCGCGGTCGTCCTCGGGCCAGGAGTCGGTGTAGGAGTCGATCGCCTCGTCGACGGTCAGCCCGTCGTTGCGCCCCGCCTGCAGGCCGGCCCCGAAGTCGCGGACCTCCTCGCGCAGTTCGATGTCCACGGCCTCCCGCTGGGCACGGTCGGCCTGGCGGAAGGTCACCACCGTGATGAGCACGAGGGCGAGCCCCACCAGCACGAGGTAGCCACCGAGGATGCGTGCGCGAAGGCCGAGCCGCGGCCGACGGGGCCCGTCAGCCATCGCCCCCATCAGTCATCATCATCGTCGTCGTCGCCGCCGGCGGCGGCGGGCCGCACCCTCTCGCGCTCATCATCGTCGTCCCCATCCTCATCATCGTCGTCGCGGGGGACCGAGAGCGGGGCCGGCGGCTCCGGCGCCGGCGCGGGAGCCGGCGTGGTGGGGCGCCGGCGCGGCGGCGTGGGGGCGGCCCGCGGAGGCGACGCGGGGTTCGAGCCCGGCGGTGAGGAGGGTGCCCGTTCGCCGGGCGTCGTGACACCCGGATTCGGTGCGGTCTCCGCGGGCCGCGTCTGGGCGGGCGGGGCGACACGCTCCTCGGCCGTCCGGGCGGGCAGGTCGATCACCGGGAGGGCGTCGACGGTCGCCGAGTCAGCGGCCGACAGCATCCGGACCGCGACCACCGCGGCCGCGATGGCGGCCACCCCGATGAGCACCGCGACCACGCGGCCCTCGCCGAGCAGTTCCCTGAGCCGCCTCATGGACGGATGGTGGCAGACGGATCTGGACCGTCAGGCCAATGTGAGCAAAGTCTCATCGACCCGCGGTGCCCGCGTCCGGGGGCGCCGGGGGCGCCGTGGGCGCCCCGGCCGACCGGTCAGTACTTGGCGCTCACACGGGCGTCCGCCGTGCGGGCCGTCTCGGCGGCGTCGGCGCGCAACTCGGCGATGGCGCCGGTCAGGTCCGGGTCCGACAGCGCCATGATCTGCGCGGCCAGCAGGCCGGCGTTGCGGCCGTTGCCGATGGCGACCGTCGCCACCGGTACGCCGCGCGGCATCTGCACGATCGACAGCAGCGAGTCGAGCCCGTCCAGGCTGCTGCTCTTGACGGGCACGCCGATCACCGGCAGCAGGGTCACCGCGGCCAGCATCCCGGGCAGATGTGCGGCCCCGCCGGCGCCGGCGATGATGACGCGCAGGCCGCGGTCGGCGGCCTCGCCGCCGTAGGTGATCATGTCGTGCGGGGTGCGGTGGGCCGAGACCACGCGGACCTCGTGGGGGATCCCCAGCTCGGTCAGCACCGCGGCGGCCGGCTCCATGGTCGGCAGGTCGCTGTCGCTTCCCATCACTATCCCCACGCGGGGGGTGGGCGTCTGACGCGCCATCGCTGGCTCCTCCGGCTCGCGGCTACAGGCCCACCGCGGCCACGGCACGTCGGGCGCGCTCGCGCGCGTCGGCGGCAGTGGGGCCGAGGGTGGTGATGTGGCCCATCTTGCGGCCGGGTCGGACCTCGGCCTTGTCGTAGAGGTGCAGGTGGGCGCCGGGTACGCCCAGCGCCTCGGCGCGGCGCGGGTGGGCGGGGCCACTGGTCGAGCCGAGCAGGTTCACCATCACGGCGGCCGGGGTGCGCAGGGAGACATCGCCGAGGGGCAGGTCGAGGATCCCGCGCAGGTGGTTCTCGAACTGCGAGGTCTCACACGCCTCGATGGTGTAGTGCCCGGAGTTGTGCGGGCGCGGCGCCAGCTCGTTGACCAGCACCTCCCCCGAGGGCAGCAGGAACATCTCCACGCCCATCACGCCCAGTCCGCCGCCCGCCGCGGCGGCGGCACGCGCGATCTCCGCGGCGCGCGCCAGCACCCCTGCCGAGGCCGGCGCCGGGACGATCACCTCGTGGCAGACGTGATTGCTCTGAATGGTCTCGACCACCGGGTAGACGGCCTCGGCGCCGCTCACCGAGCGGGCCACCATGGCCGCAAGTTCGTTGGCGAAGGGGACCATCTGCTCGGCCAGCACGCCCTCGCCCTTGTCGAGCCGGGCGAACGCCTCCCGCGCGGCCTCGGGGTCGGCGCAGGTGGCGTTGCCGTACCCGTCGTAGCCGAGGGTGCGCGACTTCAGCATGAGCGGCCAGCCGAGGTCGCGGCCGATGGCGGGCAGATCCCCGGGGCCTGCCGCCACCACGAAGCGCGGTACCGGCAGGCCCTCGTCGGCCAGGAGCTGCTTCTGGAGCGCCTTGTCCTGGACCGTGGCCATGGCGGCGGGGTCGGGGCGCACCGGGGTGCCGGCCGCCTGCACGGCCGCCAGAGCGCCGGCGTCGACGAACTCGTTCTCCAAGGTCACGACGCCCACGGCGGCACCGAGGCGGGCCACGGCCGAGGCGTCCTTCCAGTCGCCCTCCACAACGCCGGCGGCCATGGGCGCGGCCGGCTCGTCGGGCCGCCCGAGGACCGCCACGCGCAGACCCAGCGGCCAGGCCGCGAGACACGTCATCCGGGCCAGCTGGCCGGCGCCGGCGATGCCGATGTCGTAGGCGGGCGGGTCCTGATCGGGCACGGCGTGACGCTATCAGGGGCCGTGTGCGGACTGGTATGCTGCGCGCCCCGTCGGCGCCCGTGGCGTCGCCGAGGGCTGTTAGCTCAGTTGGGAGAGCACCAGCTCGACAAGCTGGGGGTCACTGGTTCGAGCCCAGTACAGCCCACCTCACCAGGGCCCCGCCTGACGCGGGGTCTTGGTCATGCCGCCGCACCGTCGCCAGCGCGCCGGCCCCCGTACCCGGTAGCGCGGGACGGCCCCTCAGACCCGTCCCGCCAGCGCGACGGCCAGCAGGGCCACGACCGCCAGCACCCACACCGCGCCGGCCACCATCACCGCCGGCGGCAGTCCGCGCAGGCTGTCGATGGTGCCCGGAGCGCCGCCGGCCGGGTCCGGCTCCCCCGCCAGCCCCGCCGCCACGCGGTCGGCGTCCAGCCGCGCCTGGAGCGCCCAGTCGGCCTCGGTCTCGGTGCACTCGGCCAGCTGACGCTCCAGATCCGCGAGGGCCGCGCGCAACTGCGCGTCGTCGTCGCGGGCCTCGCGCACGGCGCGCGCGGCGTCGGCGACGTCGCCGGCGGTGATGCCCGAGCGCTCCTCCCCCGCCGATTCGCGGGCCTTGACCAAGCGCTGCTGCTTGCGCTGGGCCACCAGGACCCGACGCGACCACACCGCACCCTCGTCGCGCATGGCCCGCGCGGCGCCCACCACCGCATCCTTGGAGCCGGGGACCGCCTGCCGCCTGCCCGATCCTCGCGCCACCACCACCTCCGCTCGCCCCGATGGGGACCAGTCTGCCAGCGCAGGACCCGCGCCCGCGGGAGCCCCTCAGCCGGGCAGGGCGTCCCCGAGGGCCCGCACGGCGTCCGGGCTGAACTGGGTGCCCGCCATCGCCCGCACCTCGGCCATGGCGTCGGCCGGCGTCCGGGCGGCCGCGTAGCTGCGGCCCGTGGTCATCACGTCGTATGCGTCGGCCACCGCCAGCAGGCGCGCGCCCGCGGGGATCTCGTCACCGCCCAGGCCGTCGGGATAGCCGGCGCCGTCGTGGCGCTCGTGGTGGTGGCGCACCCACGCGGTCTGACGCGGGCCCAGCAGCTCGCGGACGATCTGGGCGCCGATGGGCGCGTGCGCCTTGACCTGCTCGTACTCGTCCGCGCTCAGCGGGCCGCGCTTCAGCAGGAGGGCGTCGGGCACCCCGATCTTGCCGACGTCGTGCACCAGCGCGCACTCGCGCAGAGCATCGATGTCCCGGGCGGCCCAGCCCGCCGAGGCGGCCATGCGCCCCACCAGATCGGCCACCCGCTCGCTGTGGCGCCGCGTCGCGGGATCCTTCGCCTCCACGGCCACGGCGAGCGCCCTCACGGCGGCCAGCGGCCCGGGCGACTCCACCGCGGCCGGGTCCGGCCCGCCCGCCATCCCGGAGGCGGCCGTGGCGGCGGCGACGGTCATGACGCGGTTGCGCCCGCTCTCCTTGGCCAGGTAGAGCGCGCGGTCCGCGGCGGCGAACAACTGGTCCGCGCTGCGGGCATCGGCCAGGTCGGCCACGCCGGCCGACGCGGTGACCGGCGGCAGGCCTGGCTCGGACATCCGCGCCACGGCGTGACGCGCCCGCTCGGCGACGCGCGCCGCGGCATCGACGTCCAGTCCCGGGAGGATGATGGCGAACTCCTCGCCGCCTACCCGGGCCAGCGTACCCTCGGGACGGATCACGCCGGACATGGCGCGCGCCGCCGAACGCAGCACCCGGTCCCCCACCTGGTGGCCGAAGTCGTCGTTGACCCGCTTGAAGTGGTCCAGGTCCACCACGACAAGGGACAGCGGAGCACCTCCGCCGATGGCGTCGTCGACCAGGCCGTCGATGCGGCGCTGGAACTCGCCCTGGTTGATCGACTCGGTCAGATCATCGATGGTCGCCCGCAGCGTCAGCTCCTCGCGGGCCTGGGCGTTGGCGATCGCCAGCGAGGCCAGCTCGGCGAAATGCATCAGGCGCGACTCGGCGTCGTTGGGTAGCGACTCGTCGCCGGTCGTGGCCGCCAGCACGGCACCCCACGGCCTGCCGTTGATGACCAGGGGTGCGGCGACGCCGCCGGTGTAGCCCTGCGAGACGACCCGGGCCGCCGTCGGGTCGGCGGCCGGGATCGCCCGGTAGTCGACGCGCGCCGGCCGGCCGGTGCGGGCGGTGATGGCCACGGCGCCCTCACCGGTCGTGGGGAACACCACACCCAGCTGGGAGCCGTGCTCGCCGTGGGTCCCGACCACGCGCGACCCCTCGGGGCAGTACTGCCAGACGATGCCGGCCTCCACGCACATGATGCGCGCGACCTCCTGGGCCACCAGGGCGAAGACGACCTCGGGATGCGCCCCGCTCGCGACCGCTCGCGCCACGCGCAGCAGCGCATCCTGCTCGATCACCAGACGCGCGAGGTCATCACCGTGAGACGCGGGGGCGGTGGCGCCGGTGGTGTCGGCGGTCAGGGCGACGGACATGTGAGCGGACTCCGATGCGGTGTGCGCCGGGCTCGGCACGGATACCCTCAATGTCGGCCGCAGCCGCGCCCACTTGACTCCTCTTATGCCGTAAGCCGCTGGCCCGGTCCCGTGCCACGGCGAACCCGGCGGCCGGTCGCTCAGGCGGGGGCCCTCAGTAGCCGCACAGTCGCGGCGGCGATGCGCCCGGCCCAGCCCTCGTCGAACGGCTCGCCGGCGATCCGGACCGCGTAGAAGGCGCCGATCGCCATCTCGAGGGCCGTCTCGACGTCGCAGGCGGCCGGCAGCTCGCCGCGCGCCGCGGCGTCGCGCAGGATGGAGCGCAGCAACTCCCGGCCAGGGCGCAGGCTGTGCTCGCGCAGGCGGTGGATCAGGTCGGGGACGTGCTCCTCCTCCGCGAGGCAGGTCCCCACCAGGGCCATCCCGACGCCGTCCATCACCGCGCGGATGTGGTCGAGCTGGGCGGCGATGTCGGACACCAGGTCTCCGGTGGGCTCGGGCGCACGCTCGAGCCGAGCCCGCATGAACGCGGCGCCAACCACTTCGGCCTTGCACGGGTAGCGCAGATAGAGGGTCGGCTTGCCCACGCCGGCCTCCTGTGCGATCCGCTCCATCGTCAGGCGCCCGTATCCCACCTCGCCCAGCAGGCGCCACGCCGCCTCGAGTATCGCCCCCTCGCACTCGGTGCGCGGACGCCCGCGCGGCCGGTCGAGTGGCGTGGTGTCGAGCTTGCGGATGGGCATCATGCGTTCACCGTCGCTAACTTTACGCCCCGTAACGTTAGTGGGCCGTCCCGGGAGCCCCACCTTGCCGCATGCCGTCGCCCCGCGCCCGCACCCCCTCCGGGGGCGTCCGGGCCTCATCCTTACGGCCCTCACGCTCTGCACGGGCAGCTTCGCTCTGCTCCAGGCGGCCGTCGTGCCGGCCCTGCCGGAGATCCGCAGCGACCTCGGCACCACCGTCGGCTGGGCCGGGTGGACGGTCACCATCTACCTGCTGGCGGCGTCGGTCGCGACACCCCTGCTGGGGAAGCTGGGCGACCGGTTCGGCCGCGACCGCCTGCTGTTCGCCACGATGGCCGTCTTCGTCCTGGGATCCGTGCTGTCGGTGGTGGCCTGGGACATCTGGTCGCTGATCGTGTTCCGGGCGCTCCAGGGCATCGGAGGGGCCGCGTACCCGCTGGCCTTCTCGATCATGCGCGACACCATGCCGCCGCGGAAGGTCGGGGTGGCCATGGGCCTGGTGTCGTCCACGCTGGGCATCGGCGGCGGACTCGGGCTGGTGATGAGCGGCGTGATCGTCGATCACGCCTCGTGGCGCTGGCTGATGGTCATGGGGGCGGCCTTCGGGGTCCTCGCGCTGGCGAGCGCCGTCGCGTTCATCCCCCGGTCCGAGCGCTACGGCAGCGCGCGCTTGGACATCCCCGGCGCCGTGCTGCTGTCGGCCGGGCTGATCATGGTGCTGGTGGCCCTGACCCAAGGGACCCAGTGGGGCTGGGGCTCGCCCGCCACGCTGGGCCTGGCGGGCGCCGGCGCGGCCGTGCTGGCCGTGTGGGTGCTGGTGGAGATGCGCAGCCCGGCGCCGATGGTCGACATGCGCATGATGCGCCGGCGGCCCGTCCTGATGACCAATCTGGCCGCCCTGTTCTGCGGGGTGATGATGTACGCGATCTTCACCGTGCTGCCCCAGTTCAGCCAGGCCGGCGCGGGCCTGCCCCCGGACGTGGCGACGCTGGTCACCTACGGCTTCGCCGCCTCGGTGACCGTCTCGGCCCTGCTCATGCTCCCGGGGGCCCTGGTGATGGTGCCCCTGGGCCCGCTGGGCGGGGTGCTGGGCCGTGCAGCCGGCTACCGCACCGCGCTGGTGGTGGGTCTGATCCTGTCCGGGCTCGGCTGCGCGCTGATGGCGCTCTTCCACGCTGAGCCGTGGCAGATCGTGGTCACCTACGCGATCGGCGCCGGCGGGGTGGCGATAGCCTTCGGCGCGATGCCGAAGCTCATCACCGACGCGGTCGACATCTCCGAGACCGGCATCGCCACGGGAATGAACACCGTGGTGCGCACGCTCGGCAGCGTCATCGGCGCCCAGGTCTCCATCACCCTCGTGGCCAACGACCTCATCCCCGGCACCGCCATCCCCGCGGAGGGCGGGTTCATCACGGCGCTGTGGGTGGGCGCCGGTGCCGCGCTGATCGCCACGCTCTTCGCCCTCGCCCTCCCCACCGGACGCCGGGACGCGAAGGCCACCACCCCGTCGCTGGAGGTCGCCACCCGTGCCTGACACCCGACCGCTCGGGGCCACCGGCCTCGACACCTCCACGCTCGCGCTCGGCACCAACACCTTCGGGTGGTCGGCCGACGAGCGGACGGCCCACGCCATCCTGGACGCCTACACCGCCGGCGGGGGCACCCACATCGACACCGCCCACACCTATCCCGGCTGGGCGCCCGGATGTGCGGGCGGCGAGTCCGAGCGCATGATCGGCTCGTGGCTGGCATCGCGCCCGGGAATGCGCGAGCGGGTGCTGGTGGCCACAAAGATGGGCATGGCCGGCGGACGCTTCGAGAAGGGCCTGGGGCGCGACCGGATCATGCGCTGGGTGGAGGGATCGCTGGAGCGCCTGGGTGTCGAGCGGATCGATCTGCTCTACACCCACGAGGACGACCCGGCCACGCCGCTGCCCGAGACCCTCGGCGCCCTGGACGAGTTGGTGCGCCAGGGGGTCGTCGGCCACCTGGGCGCGTCCAACCTGCCCCCCGAGCGCCTGGCCGAGTCGCTCGACATCAGCGCCCGCGAGGGCTGGGCCCCGTACACGGTGCTCCAACCCCGCTACAACCTGGTCGATCGCTACGACTTCGAGGGCGCGATGCAATCGATCTGCGTCGAGCGCGGCATCGCCGTGGTGCCCTATCCGGCGCTGGCCGGCGGCTACCTGACCGGCAAGTACCGGCCGGGGCAGCCGCTCCCGGAATCGGTGCGCGTGCCCGGCGTGCGCCGGCACCTGGAGGCGCGGGGGACCGGCCTGCTGGAGACCCTCGACGCGGTGGCGCGCGAGGTGGACGCCACCCCGTCCCAGGTGGCCGTCGCCTGGGTGGCGGCGCAGCCCGCGATCGCCGCCGTCCTGGCGAGCGCCACCTCGGTGGAACAGGTCACCGAACTCATGGGCGCGATGGACCTGCGCCTGGACGGCGAGCGCCTGCAGCGCCTGCGCGAGGCCGCCGCGGGATGAGGCCGCTCCCGCCGCGGGCCCGCGGCGGGAGTCAGAAGACGCGGGGCACCAGCAGCGTGCAGACGAGCGCGATCAGCACCACTCCGGCCACGTTCAGCAGTACGCCGGCACGGACCATCTGGCCCACCGTCAGCCGGCCGGATGCGAAGACCACGGCATTCGGCGGGGTGGCGACGGGCATCATGAACGCGCAGCTCGCCGCCAGCGCCGCGGGCACCAGCAGGTCCAGCGGGTCGACGCCGATCGCCAGCGCCACGCCGGCCAGGACGGGCAGCAGGGTGGCCGCCGTTGCGGTGTTGCTGGTCACCTCGGTGAGCAGGATCATCACGGCGGCGACCGCGACCAGAAGCCCCAGCGCCGGCAGGGCACCGAGCCCGTGCAGACCCTCCCCCACCCAGGCGTCGAGCCCGTTGGCCCGCACCGCCGCCGCCAGGCTGAGCCCGCCGCCGACCAGGATCAGGATCCCCCACGGCAGGCCGCGCGCCTGCTCCCAGTCGAGCACGAACACCCCGCGGCGCGGGCTGAGGGGGATGGCGAAGAGCACCAGCGCGCCCGCCATCGCGATGCCCGGATCGCTCACGTCGGCCAGCCACGGCGCGGACGCGAGAGCCGCATCCCACGAGGTCAGGGGCCCGCGCAGCACCCACGCCGCGACCACGCCGGCGAAGACCACCGCCACCACGCGCTCGCCGGCGGACATCGGGCCGAGCGCCTCGCGCCTGGCGCGCAGGGCGGCGCGGCCGCCGCTCAGGCGGTCCCGGCCGGGAGGATGGACGCGCAGCAGCAGCGCCCAGGCCACGGGGAGCATGAGCGCGGCCAGCGGCACCCCCACGAGCATCCACTGCCCGAAGCCGATGGTGATGCCGTACTGCTCCTCCACGAAGGCCCGCAGCAGCAGGTTGGGGGGCGTCCCGATCAGGGTCGCCACCGAGCCGATCGAGGCCGAGTAGGCCACCGCCAGCATCAGGCAGATGGCGAAAGTCCCCCGGTCGGAGCGCTCGGAGTCGGCGTCGACGATCGCGATCACCGTCAGCGCGATGGGGAACATCATCACCACCGTCGCGGTGTTGGAGATCCACATCGACAGGGAGGCGGTGGCGAGCATGAATCCCGCGACGATCGCCGCGGGCCGGTCGCCCGCACGCACCAGGACGGCGAGGGCGATACGACGGTGCAGCCCCCAGCGCTCCATGGCGCGCGCGATCAGGAAGCCGCCGAGGAACAGGAAGATCACCGGGTCGGCGTAGGCCGCCGTCGCCTCGGCCAGCGACAGCGCGCCCACGAGGGGGAACGCCACCACCGGGATCAGCGCCGTCGCCGCCAGCGGCATGGCCTCGGTCATCCAGAGGATGGCCATGAGCACGACCGCCGCCGCGGTGGCGCGCGCCTCGGAGGTGAGTCCGCCGGCGCCCGCGGGCAACAGCAGGTAGGTGAGGAGCGCCCCGGGCGGGGCGCACAGGCGACCGGCCCAGGCGACGGCGCCACCGGCGGCCGGCGGCCCCGGGGCACTCGGCAAGTCCTCGCCCCCACGCGCCCCCGACGCGCCGGCCGGCTCCGTGTTTCCCATCGACTCAGGGTAGCCGCGTGTCTCCACCCCCCGCGGGCCCAGCCTCGTCGGGGTCGTCGGTGGCGGGAAGCATGAGTTGCCACTGCCCGGCCAGGCCGGCCACGCCCACGCCCACCAGGCGCAGGTGCCCCGGCTCCTCCCTCAGCGCGGCGTGGGCCAGCCCCCAGGCGACCCGCGCGATCAGGGCCCCGTCCTGGGTGGCGGCGCCCAGGGTGTGCGAGCGCGTCACCGTCCGGAAGCCGCGCGAGTAGCGGAGCTTCACGGTCACCGTGCGCCCGGCGCGCCCGCGCGCCAGCAGGCGCTCGGCCACCTGGGCGGCCAGATCGTCCACCGCGCGGTGCAGATCGGAGTAGCGCCGGATGTCGGTGGCGTAGGTCGACTCGCGCGAGATCTGCACCGGCTCCACAGGCTCGGTGCGGATGGGGCGCGGATCGATACCGCGCGCGCGGTCGCGCAACTCCACCGCCGTGGAGCCGGCGCCCATCTCCAGGAGGTCGTCGTCGGTCAGCCCGGCGAGATGGCCGATCGTCGTGATCCCGCGCGCCGACAGGCGCTCGGCCGTCTTCGGGCCCACCCCGGGCAAGCGGGTGACCGGGAGCGGCGCCAGGAAGGCCGCCTCGTCCCCGGCCGCCACCACCGTGACGCCGGCCGGCTTGCGCATGTCGGCGGCGATCTTGGCGGCCACCTTGATCGTGGACACACCCACCGAGCACGTGACGCCGGCGCTCTCGCGGACGGTCTCCTGCAGCAGGACGGCCCCCGCGGCGGGGTCCTCGGAGGCCACCGCCAGGTAGCCCTCGTCGATGCCGGTCTGCTCGATGGCCGGCGACACCGCCCCGAGGGCCGACCAGACCGCGCGCGACACCTCGCGGTAGTGGGCGATGTCGGGGCGCAGGAAGATCAGGTCCGGGCAGCGCCTGCGGGCCTCGGCGCTGGGCATCGCCGAGCCGATGCCGAAGGCGCGCGCGGCGTAGTTGGCGGTGGCCACGACGCCCCGCCCGCCCGGATCCCCGCCGACGCAGAACGGCACGCCGCGCAACTCTGCCCGGCGGCCCTCCTCGCAGGCGCAGAAGAACGCGTCCAGATCGAGCAGGGCGATCACCCCTGAAGCATGGCGCGCCGACGTGCGAGGCTGTGGGCATGCGCCTCCAACATGCCGCCGTCACCTTCCCGCCGGGCCGCGATGAGGAGATCCGCGCCTTCTACGGCGGGGTGCTCGGGCTGGCCGAGACCGACGTGCCGGCCGAGGTGGCCGAGCGCGGCTGGATCTGGTTCCTCACCTCCGAGCCGGGTGTGGAGCTTCACTTCATCCCCGCGGCCATCCCGCCGGACCCCGCGCGGATGCACCACTTCTGCCTCGAGACCGGCGACGTGGCCGCTGTGCGCGAGCGACTGGCCGGCGCCGGGGTGTCCTGGAAGGCACCCGAGGGGATCATCGCCGCGCGCGAGCGCATCTTCGTGCGCGACCCCGTCGGCAACCTGGTGGAGTTCGTCCAGGTGCTCGCGGCGGAGTGAGTGGCCCGCGCAACGACCGGCCCGCGCGCGCCGCGGGGGCCGGTCGCACTCGCTCAACGAAGGTGACGGTGGGAATCGAACCCACTCATGTCGGTTTTGCAGACCGAAGCGTTCCCATTTCGCCACGTCACCGCGCTCGGCCGCCGAGGATAACAAAGCGCCGGCCCGCATCCCTGGCCCGCGGCGCGGCGGCGCTGGGCGCGCTGATCGCACTGGCGGGCACCGGCGGCGGTGCCTGGTCCGGCGACCCGGCGGCCGGCGCCCCGCTCCCGGCCGCCGGGGTCCTGGGCCCCATCGCCCCGCCGGTCGAGGTCCGCCCCGAGATCGCCTTCGCCCGCGACGACGACGGCCGGACGTTGCTGATGGACGCCTACCTGCCGGCCCCGGCACCGGACGCCGCGCCCCGCCCCGCGGTGGTGGTGATCCCCGGAGGCGCGTGGCGCCGGGGCGGCCGCATCGACCTGGCGGAGGTGGCGGCACGGATCGCGGGGCGCGGGTACGCCGCCTTCGTGGTCGACTACCGCCGCGACGACCCGCGCCCCTTCCCCGGGGCGGTCGACGACGTCGCGCGGGCCTTCGCCTTCGTGCGCGCGAGGGCCGCGCGCTTCGGCATCGACCGCGAGCGCGTCGCCCTGCTGGGCACCTCGGCCGGCGGCAACCTGGCCGCGCTGGCCGGCGACGACCCGCGGGCCGTGCGCATCGCCCGCGGCCGGCCGCTGGCGGTCGTGAGCTGGTCGGGTCCGATGAACCTGGTGGACATGGCCGAGGACGCCCGCTCGCTCACCCGCTGTCGCATCGGCCCCCCATGGCGCTCGCCCGGCTGCACCCTGAGCCGGTCGATCCTGGCCCGCCTCCCGGTGTGGCTCGGCTGTCCCATCGACGCGCGTGCCCCATGGCTCAGCCGTGAACCGCGGCCCGCTCCCTGCCCGGGCGTCTACCGCAGCGGGTCCCCGGTGGCGCGGGTCAGCCCGCGGCACCCGCCGACCCTGCTGATCCACGCCCGTGGGGACCGGCTGGTGCCGGTGCGCCAGTCCCGCCTGATGGCGGGGCGGCTGGGCCGCGCCGGCGTGGGCCGGCTGGCGCTGATCGTCCCCGGCCGCGCCCATGGCGCCGACCTGGCCGACGATGCCCTGGGGCCGACCCTGCGCTTCCTCTCGCGCCGCTGAACCGCACCACCCCGGCGACCCCGCGATGACGGAGCCGCCGGGTGAGCCGATCAGGCCCGGCGGCGGTACAGGTACATCGTCAGCGGGGCGAACACGAGGGTGAGCGCAGCGGCGGCGATGAGCACCCACGCCACCTCCTGGCCCACAGGGTTGCCGTCCATCAGGCCGCGCACCGCGGTGACCAGGTGGCTCACCGGGTTGGCGTCGACGAACGCCTCCAGGGGGCCGGGGAGCGTGGACGACTCCACGAAGGCGTTGGAGAGGAACGTGATCGGGAAGATGCTCATGAAACCCGCGTTCATCACCGCCTGCGGGGTGCGCAGCAGGGTCCCGAGGGTGGTGAACAGCCACGCCAGGCCGAAGGCGAACGCCACCACCAGCGCCAGGGCCGCGACGACGCCCAGCACGCCGGCGTCGGGTCGGTAGCCGATGGCCATCCCCACCGCCAGCACCACCACGCCGCCGATCAGATAGCGCACGCTGTCGCCCAGCACGGCCCCCAGCAGCGGGGCCGGGCGCGCGATGGGCAGCGAGCGGAAGCGGTCGACCACACCCTTGGTGAGGTCGGTGTTCAGCGCCACGCCGGAGTAGATGGTGGTGAACAGCACCGACATCACCATGACCCCGGGCAGCAGGAACTGCAGGTACTCACCCGTGGAGCCGGCGATGGCGCCGCCGAACATGTAGGTGAACATCAGGACGAACAGGACCGGCGTCATCGTGACGTCGATGAGCTGCTCGGGGACGTGCTTGATCTTGAGCATCCCGCGCCACCCGAAGGTGAGCGCCGCCGAGATCAGGCTCGGCCGCCCCGGCCGCTCGCCGGAGGCCAGCACGCCGCCGATGTCGATCTCGCTCCCGCGCTCCTCGATGCGCTCGGTGGTCATGCCCGCACCTCCGCGTCGGTGTCCGCATCCTCGACCGGGTGCCCGGTGAGCGCCAGGAACACCTCGTCGAGGCTCGGCTGGCCCATCGAGAACCCGCTGGTGGCGATCCCGGCGCGCCCGAGGGCGGCCACGGCGTCCGCGGCCCGCTCCGGATCGACGGCGGGGACCGTCAGCGCCGCGGGGTCGCCCTCCCGCTCGACGTCGGCGCCCAGCTCGGCGGCGAGCACGGCCACGGCCGCCTCGCGCCGCTCGGCATCCATCAGCCGCACGTGCAGTGAGCTGCGGCCGATGGAGGCCTTCAGCTGCCCGGGGGTGCCCTCGGCGATCACCCTGCCGCGGTCGATCACGGCGATCCCGTCGGCCAGCTGATCGGCCTCCTCCAGGTACTGCGTGGTCAGCAGCACCGTGGTGCCCTGGGCCACCAGGGCGCGCACGATGTCCCACACCTGATTGCGCGAGCGCGGGTCCAGCCCGGTGGTGGGCTCGTCCAGGAACATCAGCTGCGGCGTGGCCACGATGGAGGCCGCGATGTCCAGCCGCCGCCGCATGCCGCCCGAGTAGGTCTTCACCAGCCGGCCCGCGGCCTCGGTGAGGTCGAAGGCCGCCAGCAGGTCGCCGGCGCGCTGCTTGGCCCTTGCCCGGCCGTAGCCCAGCAGGCGCCCCAGCAGGATCAGGTTCTCGCGTCCGGTGAGGTCGTCGTCCACCGAGGCCAGCTGGCCGGTGAGGCTCACCAGCCCGCGCACCGCGTCGGCCTCGCCCACCACGTCATGGCCCAGCACCCGGGCCTCGCCGCTGTCGGGCCGCAACAGGGTCGCGAGCATGCGCACCACGGTGGTCTTGCCGGCGCCGTTGGGGCCCAGCACGCCGTAGACCGCCCCGCGCCGTACCGCGAGGTCGACCCCGTCCACCGCCCGCGTGTCGCCGAAGGTCTTCACCAGGCCCGATGCCTCGATGGCCAGCCCGCTCGTCGATGCCGTCACACTGCCCCCCCGCATGGTCATGCGCATCGAGGTCATGCGCCACCCGCCGCCCCGCGGCCGTCATCCGCTGTATAGCCCATCGCCCCTCCCCGCCGGTGTCATATGAGCGGTTGGACGGTCAGGTCTCGGGAAACTCATCGCCGAAGCCCACGATCCGCGACCGCGCGGGCGGCGGTCAGCCCGCCAGGAGGCGCACCAGGACGAGGTCGGGGTGGTCGCGCTGGATGCTGTCCACGTGGTGCTCGGAGCGGAACAGGGCCACCAGTTCGCCCGAGCGGCGCACCAGGATCTCGATGCCGAGGCGGGCCATCAGGTCGGCGCCGGCCTCGTCGGTCTCGCGCGCCACCAGCTGGCGCGGCGCGGCGATCTGGATGGGCGCGCCGAACTCCCCGGCCATCCTCGCCGAGGCCACCTCCAGCTGCATCGGCCCGACGGCCGCCAGCACCGGCGCCTGATCGCCCAGCCCGCGGCGGCTGAGGACCTGGACCACGCCCTCCTGGTCCAGCTCCTCCAGGCCGCGACGGAACTGCTTGTAGCGCGAGGTGTCGCTGTTGTGCACGACCGCGAAGTGCTCCGGCGCGAAGCGCGGCAGGGGCGCGAAGCGCACCGGCGAATCCTCGGCGAACACCGTGTCGCCGGGGCGCAGGCCGGCCGCGTTCACCAGCCCCACGACGTCGCCCGGGAACGCCTCCTCCACCGGGATCCGCTCCTGGCCGAAGGGCTGATGGGCGTGGCGCAAGCCCAGCGTGCGGTCCGAGGGCTCGTGGCGCACGGTGAGGCCGCGCTCGAAACGGCCCGAGCAGACGCGCATGAAGGCGATGCGGTCGCGGTGGCGCGGATCGGTGTTGGCCTGGACCTTGAAGACCACCGCCGAGAACGGGGAGTCCACCGAGCGCGTCGCCCCGTCGTCGGTCGGCCACGGCGGCGGCGGCGGGCCCATGTCCTCGACAGCTTCCAGCAACTGGCGCACCCCGCAGTCGCCCAGAGCCGAGCCCACGAAGACGGGGGTCGTCAGCCCTGCCGAGAAGTCGCCCTGATCGTGGTCGGCGCCCACGGCCTCCAGCAGGTCCAGGTCGTCCTGGAGTTTGGCCCAGATGTCGTCCGACAGCCCCGCCTCGTCGAGTGGCACGGGGTCCGCCTCCCCGCCGCCCTCGGCCGGGGTCCGGTAGGCGATGAAGGTGAGGTCGCGGCGGTCGACCACGCCCAGCAGGGTGCCGAAGTCGATCACCGGCCACGTCACCGGCGTGGGCCGCATGCCGATCTGCGCCTCGATCTCGTCCATCAACTCCAGCGGGTCGCGCGCCGGCCGGTCGAATTTGTTGATGAAGGTGATGATCGGGGTGCCGCGCTGGCGGCAGACCCGGAACAGCTTGAGCGTCTGCGGCTCGAGACCCTTCGCGGCGTCGATCACCATGATCGCGGTGTCGGTGGCCGCCAGCACCCGGTAGGTGTCCTCGCTGAAGTCGCGGTGCCCCGGGGTGTCCAGCAGGTTCATGACGCGGTCGCGGTGTTCGAAGCGCAGCGCGGTGGAGGTGACCGAGATGCCGCGCTGGCGCTCGATGTCCATCCAGTCCGAGCGCGCGTGCGAGCCACCCTTGCCGGCGCGCACGGCGCCCGCCAGGTCGATGGCGCCGCCGTAGAGCAGCAGCTTCTCGGTGAGGGTGGTCTTGCCGGCGTCCGGGTGCGAGATGATCGCGAACGTGCGTCGCCGCGCGGCCTCGGCCGCAACCTGTGCTGTGCTCACCGCCACCTCTCGCCGTGCCGAACGGAGGGGCAGGGTAGCCCACGCCGCGCGCCGGCGGCCGCGGCCCTACGCTCATCGCGGGTCGTGGGCTATCCTTGTCGCCCCGAACAACGGCCCCGGTGAGCAGACATCAACGACGTCGATGACATCGACCACTCGGCGCTCCTGGAACTGGTGCACGGGCTCGACGCCGTGGTGTGGCAGTACGACGTGGCGAGCGATCGGTTCACGTTCGTGAGCGACTACGCGCAGACGCTCCTCGGGCACCCCGTCACGGCGTGGACCGACTTCGAGTCGTGGACCATGCTGATCCACCCGGACGACCGCACCCAGGCCGCCGCCTTCTGCCGCACCGAGACGACCCGGGGCAAAGACCACACGTTCGAATACCGAGCCGTCCGGCCGGACGGCTCGGTGGTGTGGCTGCGCGACATCGTGCGCGTGGCCCGCGGGGCGGACGGATCGGTGGCCCAGCTCTACGGCGTGCTGCTGGACATCACCGAACCGCGCCAGGCCCAGGAGGACCTGCTGGGCCTGGCCACCGAGCAGGAGGCCCAGTCGTCGATCGCAATCGCGGTGGCCGAGGACCGGCCGGCCGACGAGGTGTTCGCCATCATCGCCGAGTCCGCCGCCCATGCGCTCGGCGCCGAGGCGGCGGCGGTGATCGAGTTCGCGGGCGACGAGATCGCGCTACGGGGCCTGTTCGGACTGATGCAGCACCGCGTCGGTGAGACGCTGTCCACCCAGATCGTGGGCGCGCTGCGGGACGTGCGGCGGACGGGGCGCGCCCAGCGCTTCTCGCGGTCGGAGATGGACGCGCACGACCAGGTGGGCCAGGCGGTGCGGCGCGAGCAGATCACCTCGGCGGCGCTGGTGCCGGTCACCGTCGCCGGGCGCACCTGGGGTTGCCTGGCGGTCGGCTTGCGCGGCGGCGAGTTGCCCCCCGACACCGAGCCGCGGATGGAGCGCCTGGCGCGTACCGCGGCGACGGGGGTCAGCCACGCGGACGCGCGTGCACGCCTGGTCCAGCAGGCCACCACCGACGCGCTCACCGGGCTGGCCAACCACCGGGCCTTCCAGGAGCGCCTGCGCACCGAGGTGGCGCGCGCCCACCGCTATCAGCGCCCGTTGGCGGTGGTGGTGTTCGACCTCGACGGCTTCAAGCTGGTCAACGACACGCACGGCCACGCCGCCGGCGACCGGGCGCTGGCCGAGGTGGCCGGGCGCCTGCGCTCGCTGGCACGCCCGGGGGACGTGCTGGCGAGGACGGGCGGGGACGAGTTCGCGTGGATCCTCCCCGAGACCGACTCGATGGGCGGCTACTCGGCCGCCGAGCGGGCCCGCGCCGCCATCGTCGGACGCGAGCTGCTCCCCGGGATCGCCGCCGACGCCTCCGCCGGCGTCTGCGGCCTGGAGGAGGCCGACGGGCCGGACGAGCTGATGCGGCTGGCCGACGGGGCGCTGTACTGGGCCAAGGCCCACGGGCGGGGGGTCACCTACCGTTACTCGCCCTCGGTCGTGCGCGAGCTCTCGGCCGCCGAGCGCGCCGAGCGCCTCGCGCGCCAGCGGACGCTGGCCGGCCTGAGCGCCCTGGCCCGCGCGGTGGACGCCAAGGACCACTCCACCCACGAGCACTCCGAGCGGGTTGCCGAACTGGCCGAGATGCTGGCGGTCGAGGTGGGCTTCGACGTCGACGGCGTGATGGCCCTGCGCGAGGCCGCCCTGCTGCACGACGTGGGCAAGATCGGCGTGCCGGACGCCGTGCTCTCCAAGGTCGGCAAGCTCACCGACGAGGAGTTCGAGGCGGTCAAGGCGCACGCGGCCCTCGGGGCCACCATCGCCTCGGAGGTGCTCGACGCGCGTCAGACGTCCTGGATCCGCAGCCACCACGAGCGCTGGGACGGCCGGGGCTACCCCGACCGCCTGCAGGGAGAGGACATCCCGACCGGCGCGCGCATCCTCTGCCTGGCCGACTCGTGGGACGTGATGACCCACGTGCGCAGCTACAAGGCGGCCCTTGAGCCGGCCCTGGCCGTGGAGGAGTGCCTGCGCTGCTCGGGGAGCCAGTTCGCAGAGGAGACGGTGGCCGCCCTGGTGCGGCTGTGGGAACGCGGGGTCCTCGACCCCGCCACGGGAAACCTCATGCCGGCCGTGCGGGCGTAGCCGGCCGACGCGCCCCCGCCATCCCGGTAGCGATCCCACCGGCCCCCGGAACGACGCCGGCCCGCTCGTGGCGGGCCGGATGAAGCGGATGAAGGGACTCGAACCCTCGACCTTCTGCATGGCAAGCAGACGCTCTAGCCAACTGAGCTACATCCGCGCAGCGAGGGGCAGCATACCTGCCCCGCCCGTGGTCCTCAATCCCCGCCGCCGGCCACCGTCCACGGGTCGGTGCCCGCGCCGGCGTCCAGCAACTCCACCCCCGCCGCGGACGCCGTCCCGGCCACCCGCGCCCGCCAGGTGCGCAGCAGTGCGGCCTCCACGCCGGCGTGCGTCGCGTCCACCAGCGCGAGCCCCTCGGCCCGGTCGTGGTCGTGGTACCGCAGGTCGCCGGTGACATAGAGGCCGGCTCCCGCGGCCCGGGCGTCGTCGATCAGCGACCCGCCCGATCCGGTGCAGCAGGCCACCCGCCCGGCCGGCGCATCCGGGTCGGCCGTCGAGCGCACCGGAGTCCCCGTGAGGGCGACACAGCGCTCCAGCAGGTCACCGACGCGCATCCCGGGCGCCTCGCCCACCCGGCCCAGCCCTGCCGAGGGGTCGGCGGCGGCCGGCGTCAGCGGCGCGGTGTCCACCATGCCGAGCGTCTCGGCGAAGAGGTCGTTCAGCCCCCCGCGCGCCGCGTCGAGGTTGGTGTGCGCGGCGATCACCGCGACCCCCCGCTCGGCCGCCTCCAGCACCAGGGCGCCCGGGGCACCGGCCGGCGTCACCGCCGCCAGCCCGCCGAAGATGACCGGGTGGTGGGTGAGCACCGCCTCGCAGCGCTGCGCCCGCGCCTGGTCCAGCACCTCCGTCCGTAGGTCGAGGGCCAGCAGCACCCGCGAGACCGGCCGCTCGGGGCGACCCACCAGCAGCCCGCAGTTGTCCCACTCCTCGGCGAGCGCCCACGGCGCCAGGCCGTCCAGCAGCCCCAGTAGTCCACGCACATCCATGCCCGGCAGGCTACGCGCCGGCGGGCGCCGGGTCAGGCCGTGACCGGCTCCGCCGCCGCACGCTCGGCAACGGCCGGCGGCGCCGGGTCGTAGTGGTCCAGGTGCATGTGGTACTCGCCGCGGCCGCCGGTGAGGGCGCGCAGGTCGGTGCAGTAGGTGAGCATCTCCACCATGGGCACGTGGGCGGCCACCACCTCGCGCGTGCCGCGCATCTCCACGCCCAGCGGGTGACCGCGGCGGGCGCTGAGGTCGCCCATGATGTCGCCCACGTCCTCCGGGTCGACGGTGATCTCCACGTGCATCACCGGCTCGAGCAGCACCGGTTGCGCAGCGGCGACCGCCTCGCGCACCGCCAGGCCGCCGGCGATGGAGAACGCCATCTCGGACGAGTCGACCGGGTGGCTCTTGCCGTCGTCGGCGATCACCCGCAGGTCCACCACCGGATACCCGGCGATCCCCCCGTGCTCCAGGGCACGCCGCACGCCGGCCTCGACGGCCGGGATGTACTGGCGCGGGATGGCGCCCCCCACGACCTCGTCCACGAACTCGACCCCGGTCCCGCGCCCCAGCGGCTCCACGCGGACCGAGACATCGCCGAACTGGCCGCGCCCGCCGCTCTGCTTGCGGTGCCTGCCCTCGGCGCGCGCGGGCCGGCGGATGGTCTCGCGGTAGGGCACGTGGGGGCGGGCCAGGTCCACCCTCACGCCGAAGCGCGACGCGATCCGATCGGCCACCACCTCGACGTGCAACTCGGACATGCCGCCCACGATGAGGTCGCCGGTCTCGTGGTCGTGGTGGACGTCGAGGCTGGGGTCCTCGTCGGCCATGCGCCGCAGCAGCCCCACCACCTTGTCGTCGTCGGAGTGGTCGTGGGCACTGGCGCGGAAGCTCATCGCCGGCTCCGGCAGCGGCGGCGCCGGGAAGGCCACCAGGGGCCCCCCGGCCACCAGCGCGTCGCCGGTCGCCACGCCCTTGAGCTTGGCCACCGCGCCGATGTCGCCCGGGCCGAGCGCATCGCAGGCGATGTGCTGCTCGCGCCCCTGCAGGCGGAACAGGCGCCCCACGCGCTCGCGCTCGCCCGTGCGGGCGCAGACGACATGGCTGTCCGAGCGCAGTACGCCGTCCAGCACCCGCATGACGCTCACCCGGCCGCTGTACGGATCGGCCAGCGTCTTCACACAGAGCGCGAGAGCGGGGTTGTCCTCGCGCGGCAGCACCGGCAGCCGCTCGCCAGAGTCGAGCAGCAGGGCCTCGCGCGGGGGGCCGTCCTGCGGCGAGGGCGCCAGCGCCACCAGCGCGTCCAGCAGCCCCTCGACCCCCACCGGGTCCGGCACCGCGCAGACCGCCAGCGCGGGCACCAGCTCGCCGCGCAGCATCGCCGCCCGCAGAGCGGCCGTCAGCTCCCCCGGCGTGGGCTCATGGCCGTCCAGATACCGCTCGAGCAGCGCCTCGTCGGTGGCGACGACCGCCTCGACCAGCGCCCCCCTGGCGCCGGCCACCTCGCCCGCGACGTCGTCGGGCACCGGGACCGGCGGCCCCCCGGGACCCAGCCTCGCGGTCATCCCCACCAGGTCGACGACACCGCGCAGGTCCTCGCCCTGGCCCAGCGGCACCTGCACGGGGACCACCTCGTCCCCCAGCCCGGCGACGGCGGCCATCGCCGCGGCCATGTCGGCCCGCGGACGGTCGATCATCGACACCGCCACGATGCGCGCCAGCCGGGACTCGGCGGCCCGGCGCCACATGCGCTCGGTCTGCATCTCCACGCCGGCGGCGGCATCCACCACCACCAGCGCCGCGTCGGCGGCCGCCAGCGCGGAGAGCGCATCGGCCTGGAAGGATGGCTCACCCGGCGTGTCGAGCAGGTTGAGGTGTGCCCCGCCCCACTCCAGGTGGCAGACGGCAAGCGAGATGCTCATCCGCCGGCGGCGCTCGTCCTCGTCGGCGTCGCAGACGCTGGTGCCCTGGACCACCGATCCCAGCCGCGGTATCGCGCCGGCCCGGTACAGCGCGGCTTCGGCCAGGCTCGTCTTGCCGCAGCCGCGATGGCCGACCATCGCGATGTTGCGGATGGTGGACGGGGAGAGAGAGGGCACCGGCATGGCTCGTACCTTTCCTCACAAACCGTGAGGTCGAGTCTATGCCGCGGGGACCCGCCCTGACCAGCCCCCGCACCAGCGCGCCGGCGGGGCCGGGTCGCTCAGGAGGAGCGTTCCTCCTGCATGCGGCCCTTCATGCGCAGGATGGCCTTGGTGTGGAGCTGGGAGACGCGGCTCTCGGTCACGCCCAGCACCTCGCCGATCTCGCGCAGCGTCAGGCCGTCGTAGTAGTAGAGCGCCACGACGATCCGCTCGCGCTCGGGCAGCATCGCGATGGCGTCGGCCAGCGTGTCGCGCAGCTCGGTGACATCCAGCAGCGCCGCCGGGTCGGTCACGCGGTCGTCGCCGATGGTGTCGATGAGGGCCAGCGGCTCGCCGCCTGAGTTGACGTTCCACATCTCGTCGAGCGCCACGATCGACGAATTCGAGATCTGCGTGATGATCCCCTGGAACTCGTCCATCGAGATGTGCAGCGCCGCGGCCAGTTCCTCGTCGGTGGGCGCCCGCTTGAGCTTGTGCTCCAGCTCGGCGGAGGTGCGCTCGATCTCGCGCGCCCGGGCGCGCACCGACCGGGGCACCCAGTCCAGCGAGCGCAACTCGTCGATGATGGAACCCTTGATGCGGGTCACCGCGTACGTCTCGAACTTGATCTGACGTTCGGGGTCGAAGCGCTCGACGGCGTTGATGAGCCCCAGCAGGCCGTAGGAGATCAGGTCGGTCTCCTCCACATGGGAGGGCAGCGCGCTGCTCATCCGCCCGGCCACGTACTTCACCAGGGGCGCGTAGGTGAGGATGAGCCGGTCGCGCGCCAGGGGATCCTCGTGCGCCTTGAACCGGCGCCAGAGCATCCGCAGCTCGGCGTCGCCCTGAGCGGCGCCGACGCCGGCCGGACCACCCAGGCTCATGCGAACACTCCGCAGCGTCTCATCGGGGCGAGTCTACGCTTCACGCCTGACGATGAGGGCGTCGATGGCCGCGCAGATCCCGATGGCGACGCCCATCGCGATCGCCAGCCGGGTGTTGTCGTCGTTCTGTCCCACCACCAGCGCCAGCACGACCGTACCCCCGAACCAGATCAGGGCGCGCACCAGCAGACCCAGGTACGCGTGCCCCAGGCCGGGCAGCAGCAGGCTCAGCACCACGGCGATGATCGTGGCCCGCCGCCCCGTCGGCTGCGGCCGCCGCGGTCCGCGCAGGGTCATACCACCACCTCCACGCCGTCCTCGGCCCAGGCCACCGGGCCACCGAAGGCCTCGGCGGCCACCGCGAGCGCGCGCCCGCGGTCGTGGCCCAGCTGCATGTGGGTGAGCAGCAGCCGCCCCACGCCGGCGCGCCGGGCGATGGAGCCGGCCGCCTCCGCGGGCAGATGCGGCACCTCGGCGGGAACGGGGTCCGCGCCGAAGGTGCACTCGCACACCAAGACGTCCGCGCCCGCGGCGAGCTCCACCAGCGCATCGTCCGGGGCGCAGTCGGCGCCGTACACCAGCGCCCGTCCGCCGGCCTCCACGCGGACGGCGTGGGTCGGCGGGAGGTGCGGCACCTCCCGGTGGCGCAGGAGCACACCGTCGCCCAGGTCCACCGTTCCGCCGCCCCCGGGGAGCGGGCGCAGGTCGAGCCCGTCCTCGGGCCGCCAGCGCTCGCCGTCGGCGAAGGCCGCCAGGCGCGCGGCCAGGGCCGGCGGGCCGTGCACCGGGATCACCCGGCCGCGGCCCGGTCCCCACTGCATCCGCACGTGCAGACCGAACAGGTCCACGCAGTGGTCGGGGTGGAGGTGGCTGATGACCACCGCATCGAGGTCCTCGGGCGCCATGTGCCGCGCCAGTGCCGACAGCGAGCCGGAACCGAGATCGAGCACGATCCGCCGCGGGCCCGCGAGGACCAGGTAACAACTCTGCACCTGACCCGGCTCGCCGAAGGCCGCACCCGTGCCGACGGGGATCAGGCGGATCACGCGGGCCTCCCGCCGACGGTGTCTCGCCCTCGCATCGGGCGCATGGTATACCGAGCCGGTGAAAGCGCTCCTCCGCCCGCTGGTCCTCGCGCTGATGGGGCTCGCCCTGCTGGTCGCGACCGCCGCCTGCGGCGGAGGCGACGACGCCGGCGGCCCCGACCTCACCGCCGACCTCGCACCCGGCGAGATCCTTGACCGCAGCGCCCAGGCGATGCGCGATGCCCGGTCTTTCCGCCTGGGCTTCGAGGTGACCGGCACCGCCGCCATCGGCGGCCAGGTGGGCACGCTCCTCGGCGACGAGATCGACATCTCGGGAGAGGGGCCGGTGCTGCCTCCGGACGGGATCAGCCTCGATGTGAGCGTCGCCGTGTCCGGCCTGCCCCTGCAGGGCAACCTCAGCCGCTCCGGCGACGTGGTGGCTCTCAGCGTGCTCGGGCGCGACGTGGGGATCGACCTCGATGCGGCCACGCTGGAGTTCCTCGATTTCGGCGCCGCGTACCCCGAGCTGGCCGGCTGGATCACGGATCCGGCCACGACCGAGGGCGATTCGCGCGACGGCGTCGGCACGGTGGACGTCTCCGGGGCCCTGGATCCCCAGCGGGCACTGGCCGGCCTGGCGCCGCTGCTCGGAGCCGACGCCGGCGAGGGCTCGGCCGGGCGGATCACCGGCACCGCCAGCGTGTCGGTGGGGCGCAGCGACCTGCTGGCCCGGCGGGTGGAGGCCCGCATCCAGGCCCCGGCCGGGGCCCTGGGAGCCGACAGCGGGCCGGCCGACATCACGATCGTGGCCGACCTGTCGGGATACGGCGCCCAGGAGCCCGTCGTGCTGCCCCCGCTGGACCGGCGCCTGGCACCGAGCGAACTCGGGAGCCTCCTGGGCGGATGAGCACGGTCCGCCGCCGCGCCCGCTCAGGCGCGGGCGGGCACCAGCAGGGCCGAGATCATGTGCTGCACCTCATCGTCCCCGGCCATCAGGCGCACGCGCATGCGCACCACGCCCCGCGGCGACCCGGAGCGCGACCGGCGCGCCTCGACCACCTCGCCCTCGATGCGGACCGAGCGCCCCGGATGCAGGGCCGCCCAGCGCAGTTCCTCCACCCCCAGCCCCACCACCCCGCCACGGATGCGCGGGCCGTGGTCGGCGAACAGGCGCATCATGATCGCGGTCATGTGCCAGCCGCTGGCGACCAGGGCCCCGAAGACCGACCCGGCGGCCGCCGCGGGGTCCAGGTGGAAGGGCTGCGGGTCGTAGCGGCGCGCGAAGCCCACCACGGCATCGAGCGGCACCGCCACCTCCGGAGTGGTGAACGTCCACCCCACGGGCATGTCCTCCCAGCACAACTCGGGCCGGCCGGGGGTCGGCGCGGGCCAGGGCAGGTCGGGCGCCCCATCCACGGCGTCCAGTGCGGCCAGGTTGCGGTCGTTGAACTCCCCGGTCCCCTCGGGCTCGCCGAGGAAGGCCGCCACGATCTCCGCGGCCACGGCCTCGCTGGTGAGGCGCATCGAGAGGGCCAGCACGTTGGCCCGGTTGTACTCGCGCGCCATCCGCGCGGTCGGGGCATCGGTGCACAGGGCGGCGCGCGCGCCGGGCACCTTGTTGGCGGCCATCGCGGCGCCCGTACCGCTCCAGCACAGCACCACGCCCAGCGCCGCCCGCCCGGCGGCCACCTCCCGGGCGGCGGCGGCCGAGGCGTCCACCCACTCCTCCGTCCCGCCGGCCGGCGGGCCGAACAGATCCACCTCGGCCCCGCCCTCAGCGAGGGCTCGCACCACCGCGTCCACCACCGGCAACGCCTCGTCGGCCGCCACGGCAACCCTCATCGGCACCCCTCCGCCCTCCGCCGGCCCGCGCGTCCGGCGCGGGGGCGGTCCGTTAGTCTCGGACCATGATCGTACGCGGAGGAACCTTCGGACCGGTGGCCACCAACACCTACGTGGTGGCCGACCGGCGTGGCGGCACGGCATGGGTCGTCGACCCGGCCATGGGCAGCCATGCCTGGGTGGCCGAGACGCTGAAGCGTCTCGAGGTCACGGCGGAACTGGTGCTGGACACCCACGGGCACTGGGACCACGTGGTCGAGAACCACGTCTGGGCGGACGCCGGCCTGCCCGTGTGGGTGTCGGCCCACGACGCCGACTGGGTGCGGGCTCCGGCGCCCTTCAACCCGGCCCTGTTCGGCAACCCGCCCCCCACCCCCGGCGTCGAGCCCGCCCGTCTGCTGCACGAGGGCGACGTCCTCAACCTGGGCGAGGTGGAGTTCACGCTGATGGAGACCCCCGGGCACTCCCCGGGCTGCATGGTGGCGTACGCCGCCGCCCACGGGGAGGCCATCGTCGGTGACCTGGTCTTCGCCCAGGGCATCGGGCGTACCGACTTCCCCGGCAGCGACCCCGCGGCGATGGTCCGCAGCCTGGAGCGCGTCTTCGCCGAGTTGCCCCCGGACACCCGCATCTACCCCGGCCACGGCCCCTGGGAGGTCACCCTGGGCGAGGCCGAGCGGTTCGCGCGCGCATTCCTGTGATCGACCGGGACCAGGTCACCGCCGCGCTGCGCGCCGTGAACGACCCCGAGTTGCACCGCAGCATCGTCGACCTCGGGATGGTGGGCGATGTGGATATCGAGGGCGGGCGCGTCTCGGTGGGGATCCTGCTCACGGTGGCCGGCTGCCCCCTGAAGGCCGAGATCCAGCGGCGCGTGGCCGAGGCGCTCCAGGCCGTGCCGGGCGTCGAGCAGATCAACGTCAGCCTCGACACGATGACCGACGAGCAGCGGAAGGCCACGCGCTCGGGACTGACGGCCGGCCTGGACCGCGAGACCCCCTTCGCCGAGGGCTCGGGCACGCGGGTGATCGGCATCGCCTCGGGCAAGGGCGGTGTCGGCAAGTCGAGCATCACCGCCAACCTGGCCGTGGCCCTGGCCCGCGCCGGCGCAACCGTGGGACTGCTGGATGCCGACGTCTACGGCTACTCCATCCCGCGGATGATGGGCGTGCAGCGGCCGGCCATCACCGTGGACGACCTGATGGTGCCCGTGGAGGCCCACGGGGTGCGCCTGATGTCCATCGGCTTCCTCACCGAGGAGGACTCCCCGGTGATCTGGCGCGGGCCCATGCTGCACAAGGCGCTCACGGCCTTCATCACCGAGACCTTCTGGGATGCGCCCGACTACCTGCTGGTCGACCTGCCCCCGGGCACGGGCGACGTGTCGCTGACCATCGCCCAGCTGCTGCCCACCGCATCCCTGGTGATCGTGACCACGCCCCAGATGACCGCCCAGCGCGTCGCCCGGCGGGCCGCGGCGATGGCGCGGCGGGTCGACCTCCCCGTGATCGGCGTGATCGAGAACATGTCGTACTTCGTGGCCCCCGACACGGGAGCGCGGTACGAGGTGTTCTCGGGCGGCGGCGGGCGCCTGCTGGCCGACGAGTTGGGCGTGCCCCTGCTGGGCGAGGTCCCCCTCGAGTCCGCGGTCGCGCAGTCCGGGGACGACGGGCTGCCCGTGCTGGCCGCGCGGCCGGACTCACCGTCGGCCCGTGCGCTTCAGTCGGCGGCGGACGGGATCGTGGCTGCGCTCGGGGCGCCCGCGCCGGCCGGGGCGCGCTGAGCGGCCTCACGGCGTGCGGGTACTGATGCCCGCCGTACGCTGGTACGATGCCCGCGCCGACAGCGCCTCGGGGCGCCCGTGCAACGACGAGACCTGAGGGGGATGCTGGATGACGTACGTGATCGCTGAACCGTGCATCGGCACCAAGGACACCTCCTGCGCCGACGTCTGTCCGGTCGATTGCATCCACCCCTCGCCCGGCGAGGACAACGCCGACGAGTCGACGATGCTCTACATCGACCCGGCCGAGTGCATCGACTGCGACGCCTGCGTCGAGGCCTGCCCGGTGGACGCGACCATGTCCGAGGACGACGTCCCGGACCAGTGGGCGATCTTCACCGAGATCAACCGCGTCTACTTCGAGGACGGCCACGCCGCCGGCGAGAAGATGGTCGCCGAGTACCTGGCCTCCAAGGCCTGAGCCTCCGGCGGGCTGACCCGCTAGCCGCTCGTCTCCGAGGCCGCGCCCACCAGCGCGGCCTCGCTCGTCTGCAGGGCCGTGCGGCACAGGGCCTGGGCCACCTTGCGCGCGGCGCGCTCGGCCGGTTCGTCGCCGTGCACCCCCGCCGCGCGCACCAGCGCCGAGGCCGTGGCCACCAACTCGCCGGCCGGCAGGCCCTCGGCGTGGCGGGCGGCTTGGGCCAGCAGGGCCGCGGCCACCGGATCGCGGCGCACCAGCGCCATCTCGCACTGGGCCAGCGCGGCCAGCAGGCGTACCTCGTCGGAGGGTGCGTAGGTCATGCGTCGTCCCCCAGCAGCGCGCACAGGTTGCCGCCCAGCACCGCCGCCACCTGGGCGGGTGCCCAGCCGGCGGCCCAGCCCGCGCAGGCCACCAGGTGCATGGCCGACGCGTGCTCGCCGTAGGGGCGGTCCGAGCCGAACAGCAGGCGCCCCGGATCGGTCTGCACCAGGTCGGTGACCGTGGCGAGCGACGTGTCGTAGTAGATGCCGGGACGGCCGTCGAGCGCGGCACGCAGGGCCCGCGCATCCCCGCGGCCGGCGTGGGCAAGGATGAGGGTGGCATCCGGGGCGGCGTCGGCCAGCGTGGCCAGCGGGCGGGCCAGCGGGCGGGCACCGAAGCCGGCGTGGATCAGGACCGGCCAGCCCCGCTCCGCGGCCCGGCGCACCAGCACGATCACGGCCGGGTCCTCCGGGCGGAAGCGCTGGGCCACCGGGTGCAGCTTCAGGCCGCGGGCCCCCTCGCCGGCCGCACGCTCCATGGCCGCCTCGGCGCCGGGCGTACGCGGGTCCACGCGACAGAAGGGCACGATCCGGTCCGGGTGCTCCCGCCCGGCGCGCGCCACCTCGTAGTTGGCCAGGGAGAACTGCCCGTCCGAGCCCGGCTCGTTGGCGGGGAAGCAGACCGCCCGCGCCACCCCGTGGCGGTCCAGATCGGCCACCAGGTCCCCGGCGGCCAGCTGGTGGCCGTCGGCGTCGCGCCCCAGGTGGACGTGGGCGTCGTGTACCGCGACCCCGGCGGGCGGGCGGGCATCGGCCATCACGGCCTGCTCCAGCCGGCCCAGCGCGGCCACGTCGAGCCCGGCGGCCGCGAGCACCGCGGCATCCTCGCCCCATACCCGCTCCCCGCGGCGACTCACGCGGCCAGTCCCTCGAAGGCGGCGATCGCGTCGCGCATGCCCACCGGCATCCGGGAGGGCCGCCCGCCGTACCCGTCCAGGCCCACGATGACCAGTCGCGCCTCGGCCACCGGCTCCGGGCCGGCGTCGCCGGGACGGGCGATCAGCACCTGGGCGGTGTGGCTGGTGCGTCCCAGCTCGGCGGTGCGGACGAACACCTCCAGTTCCTCATCGAAGCGTGCCGAGGAGCGGTACTCCACCTCCAGCCGGCGCACCACGAACAGGTGCCCCTCGGGGCCGAGCGCCGGGATGCCCAGGTGGCGACGGTAGGCCAGCACGCCACGGTCGACATGGAGCGGGTAGCGGCCGTAGTAGACGACGGCGCCGAGGTCGGTGTCGGCGATCTCCACCCGCGACGGTGCCGAGAAGCGGTAGCCGTCGATGGCCACGGTGGTGGGCGCGGGGGCGGTGCTCACGCGCGCCGGCCGATCAGCAGGTGGTGGGCACCCTCCTCCAGTTCCACCACGTCCGCCACCTCCATGCCGGCGGCCGCCAGCCAGTCGCGGTACGCGGCCTCCGGATAGGCGTCGCCGCCACGGGTGGAGGCCAGCATCATCAGGCCGAAGTCGGGACCCTGGGGCGAGCGGTCGCCCAGCACCTCCTGGACGGCCAGCACGCCGTCGGCGGTCAGCGCGCCCGCGCAGCGCAGGATCAGCGCGGCGGCCTCCCCGGGATCCAGGAGGTGCACCAGGTTGCCCAGGTAGATGACCTCCCACGGGCCCGCGGGGATCGCCTGCGTGGCGTCGCCGGGGACGGTGGCGACGCCGGCCGCGGCGAGCTCGGCGGCCCCCACCGCCAGCGTCCACGGGAGGTCCATCACGGTCACGCGCCAGCCCGCGGCGGCGAAGCCGCGCGCGTAGCTGCCCGGCGCCCCGCCGATGTCCAGCAGCCGGGCCCCGCCCCAGGGCGCGCCGAGCGCCTCCACGGTGTGCGGCACCCGCGGCGCCGCCACCAGGCGCATGGCACGCATGAAGCGCAGGCGGGTGGCGGCGTCGCCCTCGGAGACGTCGTCGTCCGGCACGCCCCCGCGCAGCAGATCCTCCAGGCGGGCGTGGTTGATCAGCGCCCGCGCCTCCAGCAGCAGTGCCGCCGTCGCGTCCATCTCGGGCGAGGGCGGCGGGTCCGCCAGCCGGCGGCCCCATCCCGTGAGCACGTGGGCGCCGGCGCCCGCCGGCTCGAGGACCCCGCGGCCGGCCAGCGCCCGGACGACGATGCCGGTGCCGCGCGGGTCGAGGCCGGTGGCCGCTGCGGCCTGGTCGGGGGTGGCCGGGGCGCGATGTGCCTCCAGAAGGCCGGTGGCGACGGCGGCGTGGACCAGGAGGGCCTGGCGCCAGTCCGGCGGGGGGGCTTCGCTCATCGGGGCATCCTACGAAGCCGGCGCGGCCGTCGTCCGCGCCGGCGGGTCGGTGCTAGCCTCCCGGGCCGTGGCGACCAAAAAGAAGAAGAAGAACCAGGCCGGTGGCCGGCGCGCCAACTACGCGCCCGCGGCCACCCAGAGCGGCAACCGCAAGTACCTGCCGGTGGGCTGGGCCAACTGGCTGGGCTTCGTGATGTTCTCGATCATCGCGGTGGCGCTGGGCGCCGAGGCCGTGGCGGGCGTCATCGAGGGCCGCGGCGCCGATCCGGCGGCGGCGGCCGTGCTGTTCGCCGGCTTCGCCTACATGACCTACCTGTTCGGGACGATCCGCCTGAAGGACTGAGCGGATCGCGGCCTCAGGCCGCGGTGTCGTCCTCCTCGACCACGACCGTGCAGTCGGCGTCGCCGCCGGTCTTGGTGTGGTCGATGCGCACGCGGGCGTCCGGGGCGAACGCGGCGATCATCCCGCGCCAGATGGCGCGGTCGAGCCCGCAGATGCGCCCGGGCTCGTCGAAGGCCAGTTCCTCGAACGGGCAGGCGCAGGCGCGCAGGGCGTGGCCCTCCCCCGTGGCCGCGTCGGCGTCGGCCGAGAAGCCCATGGTGGTCAGCAGACGCGCCACCGACTCGAGCCCCTGGGCCAGCGACTCCGGCGACGGGCGCTCGCGGCCGGCGGCCACCTCGCCCAGCCCCAGCTCGAGCCCGAAGTCGTATCCGACCCGCTCCAGGGCGTCCTGGCTACCCGCACCGCCCTCCCGCGTGGCGCGCAGCAGCAGGGTGGCCAGCAGCTCGTAGTGGCGCTCGGGACGGGCCACCAGCACGCTGTCGTGGGCCACGCGGTAGCGCTTGGCGGGCCGGCCGGGCCCCGCCGGCTTGCGCCCCGAGGTGAGGTCGGCGGTGGCGAAGCCGAACTCGACGAGCTTGTCCAGGTGGAAGCCCGCCAGACGGCGGTCGATGCCCACCGTGGCGGCGACGTCGTCCTTGGTGCACTCGCCGCCCGCGTCGCGCAGCGCGAAGAACACCCGGCGTCGGGTCTCGTCGCCCAGCGCGGCGGTGAGCCGGCCGATGTCGGCCTCGGAACCCTGCGTGTGAAGTGCCGTGCTCACCTCGCGCCCGCGCCTTCCGATGGGATCACCCACACGCTCTGAGGATACACCGGTTCGGGTATACCCTCAGCGCCGTGTCCCGCTCGCGCACAATCCTGATCGCCGGCCTCGCCGTAGCCGCCGGCCTCCCCGCCGGCGCCGGCGCGTGGGGGAGCCCCGAGACCGTGTCCCCCGAGGGGCGCGAGGGGCGCACGCCCGCCGTGGCCCTGAACGGATCGGGCACCGCCGCGGTGGCGTGGGTGGACGGCCCGTGGATGAGTCGCTCGATCGCCGTGAGCGTGCGTCGCAACGGGGTCTGGGACGTCGCCCGGCGCGTCTCGCCGCCCGGCGGGGTCGCCATCGACCCGCAGATCGAGGTCGCTGCCGACGGCTCGCTGATGGTGCTCTGGCGCCAGGCGATCGGCGCTCAGCGGGTGCGTATCGGGGGCCGGATCATCACCCGCACCCGCTTCGTCGCCCGCGCCCGCCACCGCGACGCCTCGGGCATCTGGAGGGGGGTCTCCACCCTCTCCCCCTCGCGGCTGAAGGTGGGCGCGCCCGAGCTGGCCATGGGCGCGGACGGCACCGCGGTGGCGGTATGGCACTGGGGCACCGGGACCTCGCCGCGGCTGTCGGGTTTCGTGGGTCAGGTACAGGCCAGCGTCTGGCGCGACGGAAGCTGGTCGCCCATGCGGCGGGTCTCCGGCACCGCCGGCTGCCGCGAGGAGCGCCGCCCGCGCGCGGCGGTGGGCGCCCGTGGGCAGGCGGTCGCGTGGTGGCAGTGCGACGTGCGCGGCGGATCCACCTCCTACGGCGTCGCGCGCGGGCCCGAGGACGCGCGCTGGAGCTCACGCCGGGAGTTGCCCTTCCGCACCAGCGGCGACCAGCGCAGCGATCTCGACGTGGCCTCGGACGGATCGATCAGCGCCGTCAGCGCCGCCGTGGGCGGTCCCGTGCGCTGGTGGCGCGGAACCGCCGACAGCGCCGGCATCCGGCTCTCCGAGCTCCCGCGGCCGGGCCTCCCCGAGCGGGCCGACGACACCGCCGGCGGGCCCCGCATCGACATCGACTCCACCGGTGACGCCCTGACGGCCTGGGTGGCGGGCACCGACCGCTTCACGACGAGAGCGGCCCCCGTGGCCGCGGCACTCGGCCCCGGCACGCCGGTGAGCCTCTCCGGGCAGGGCCCGGCGGGCTCGGTGCAGGTGGATTCCTCCGTGGGCCGGCGGGGCGCCGTGGCATGGCGCGAGATGGTGGGCCGCCAGCAGTCGGCGGTCGTGGCCGCGGTGCGCGACGGGGACGGCTCGTGGTCGCCGGCGCGGCGCATCTCCACCACCGGCGCCATCAACGGCCGGGCCGGCCCCCGGCTGGCGGCCGCGGGCACGCGGGCGCTGGTCGTGTGGGAACGGAACGTCGACGGCCGGCGGATCATCGAGCGGGCGGCCTTCCCCGACCCGACCGCGGCGGCCCAGCGCCGGCGCTGAACGCGGTGCCGCCCGCCGCCGGGCGCCTCGCGACGATCCGCACCGGGCCCGTCCGCCGCGCCGGCGGCCCGGCTCCGGGGCGCGTCGGTTAGTCTCCGTGGACGCCGTTCCGGTTGAGGGGCCGGGCGGGGTGACCCCTTCGGGGGCGTCCACGACCGCGTTCCGGGGATAGGCGTATCCTTATTGAGGCGCGACGACAGCGACCGCGGAGGACACGTGTCCACAGTCAAGCCACCCGATATCGATCTGGGCCAGTACAAGTTCGGCTGGCACGACCCCGCCAACTACGTCTTCGAGCCCAAGAAGGGCCTGAGCGAGGACGTCGTGCGCGAGATCTCGTTCCTGAAGAACGAGCCGGAGTGGATGCTGAAGTTCCGCCTCCGCGCCCTCGAGATCTTCGAGCGCAAGCCCCTGCCCGACTGGGGCGGCGACCTCGAGACCATCGACTTCCAGGACATCTTCTACTTCATCCGCGCGTCGGAGAAGCAGGGGACCGACTGGAACGACGTCCCGACCGACATCAAGAACACCTTCGACCGCCTGGGCATCCCGGAGGCCGAGCAGAAGTACCTCTCGGGCGTGAGCGCCCAGTACGAGAGCGAGGTCGTCTACCACTCCATCCGCGAGGACCTGGAGAAGAAGGGCGTCATCTTCTGCGACACCGACACGGCCCTGCGTGAGCATGAGGAGCTGTTCCGCGAGCACTGGGCCACGGTCATCCCGCCGGGGGACAACAAGCTGGCCGCGCTGAACTCGGCCGTGTGGTCGGGCGGCTCGTTCATCTGGGTGCCCGAGGGCGTCCAGGTGGAGATCCCGCTGCAGGCCTACTTCCGCATCAACGCGGAGAACATGGGCCAGTTCGAGCGCACGTTGATCATCTGCGAGCCGGGCTCGTTCGTGCACTACGTCGAGGGCTGCACCGCTCCGGTGTACACCACCGACTCGCTGCACTCGGCCGTGGTGGAGATCATCGTCAAGCCTGGCGCCCGCTGCCGCTACACCACCATCCAGAACTGGTCGACCAACGTCTACAACCTGGTCACCAAGCGCGCCGTGGCCCAGGAGAACGCCACGATGGAGTGGGTGGACGGCAACCTGGGGTCGAAGCTGACCATGAAGTACCCGGCGGTCTGGCTCACCGGGCGCGGGGCACGCGGCGAGGTGCTGTCGGTGGCCATGGCCTCCGAGGGGATGCACCAGGACGCCGGCGCCAAGATGGTCCACACGGCTCCCGACACGTCCTCGACCATCGTCTCCAAGTCCATCTCCAAGGGCGGCGGGCGCACCAGCTACCGCGGCCTCGTGCAGGTGGACGAGGGCGCCGTGCGCAGCAAGGCCTCGGTGGTGTGCGACGCGCTGCTGCTGGACGACGACAGCCGCTCGGACACCTACCCCTACATGGACATCCGCGAGGAGAACTCGAGCATCGGCCACGAGGCGACGGTGTCGAAGATCGGCGACGACCAGATCTTCTACCTCATGAGCCGCGGACTCTCCGAGGAGGACGCCATGGCCATGATCGTGCGCGGGTTCATCGAGCCGATCGCGAAGGAGCTGCCGATGGAGTACGCCGTGGAGCTGAACCGGCTCATCGAGCTGCAGATGGAGGGCTCGATTGGCTAGCGCGGCACCGACCTGGGCCGAGGAGGCCCGCACCAGCGCCGAGGAGTCTCTGACCACCCTCCCCGCCCTCACCGGGCGCGAGGAGGAGTGGCGCTTCACCGCGCCGGCGACGCTGGCCCTCGACGGCCGCGACGCGGCGGCACCGGGCCCCGTGCCCGCCGCCGCCCCGCCGGCCGGCGGCGAGCGGGCGGCGCGCTTCACGTTCACCGACGGCCTGCCCACCGACCCCGACCTGGGCGAGCTGCCCGCGGGCGTCGTGGTGGCCGAGCTCTCGGAGGCGCTGGCCTCCCACGAGGACCTGGTGCGCGAGCGCCTGTACGGCCTGGTGGGCACGGGCGACCGTCCCGGCGCGCTCAACGCCGCCCGCTGGGACGCCGGGACATTCGTGTACGTCCCGCGCGGGGTCGAGCTGACCCTGCCCGTGGAGACGACCCTCTCGGCCACCGGCGCCACCGGGCGCGTGTTCGGCCGCACGCTGGTGGTGGTGGAGGCGGGCGCCAAGGCCACCGTCATCGACCGTTTCGTCTCCCCCGATCTCCCCGGAACCGTCCAGGCCTCGTCGGCCGTCGAGCTCTACGTGGCCGACGGCGCCGAACTGGAGCACGTCTCGGTGATCCAGTGGGGCTCCGGCGTGCACCATCACGCGATGCTGCGCGCCCACGCCGGCAAGGACGCCAAGGTGCGCTCGGTGGTGGTCACCCTGGGCGGCGACGTGGTGCGCGTCGAGCCCACGATGGTGGTGGGCGGCTCCGGCGCCGATGCGAGGGCCCTCGGCCTGTTCTTCGCCGGCGGCAAACAGCACTTCGAGCACCGGGTGGTCTCGCGCCACGAGGCGCCACAGGCCTACTCGAACCTGCTCTACAAGGGCGCCATCCAGGACACGGCCCACACCGTGTTCTTCGGCAACCTCGTGGTGCCCCCGGGCGCCCCGGGCACCGACGCCTACCAGACCAACCGCAACCTCGTGCTCAACGAGGGGGCCCACGCCGACACGATCCCCTTCCTGGAGATCGAGACGGCCGAGGTGAAGTGCTCGCACGCCGGCGCCGTCGGTCGCGTGGACGACGAGCACCTGTTCTACCTGCAGTCCCGCGGCGTGCCGCTCTCCGAGGCCAAGCGCCTGATCGTGATGGGCTTCATGCAGGAGGTGCTCGCGCACGTGGAACTCCCCGAGCTGCGCCAGGAGCTCGAGGCGGCCGTGGCGCACAAGCTGCGATGAGCGAGCCCGTCGACGTCATGGCCCTGGCCGACCTCGAGGAGGGCACCGCCCACCGCGTGGAGGTGGCCGGGCGCCCCGTGTGCCTGGTCCGCCTCGGCGACGAGGTCCATGGCGTCCACGACGTCTGCACGCACGCCCTCGAATCGCTGTCGGCCGGCTGGGTCGACGGCGAGCGCATCGAGTGCCCGCGCCACGGGGCGCTGTTCTCCATGCGCTCCGGCGCGGTGCTGAGCCCGCCGGCCTCGCGCGATCTCCCCACCTTCCCCGTGAGCGTGCGCGACGGGCGCGTGCTGGTGGATCCCACCCCCAGCCATCCCCACCCACTTGTCGACTAGGAGTTCCGTGGCAGATCCCATCCTTCAGATCAACGACCTCGAGGTCGCCGTCGAGGGCACGCCGATCCTCAAGGGTGTGACGCTCGAGGTGCCCCAAGGCGAGGTGCATGCGCTCATGGGCCCCAACGGGTCCGGCAAGAGCACCCTGGCCTACGCCCTTGCGGGCCACCCCCGCTACGAGATCACCGGCGGGGAGGCGAAGTTCGACGGCCAGGACATCGCCGAGATGGAGGCCGACGAGCGCGCCCAGCTGGGCCTGTTCCTGGCCATGCAGTACCCCGTCGAGGTCCCGGGCGTCTCCGTGATGAACTTCCTGCGCACCTCGCTGAACGCGGTCCGCGGCGAGGAGATCTCCCCCCGCGACTTCATCAAGCTCTTCGACGAGAAGAGCAAGCTGCTGGGCTTCGACCGGGCGTTCGCCGACCGCTACCTGAACGAGGGTTTCTCGGGCGGCGAGAAGAAGCGCCACGAGATCCTGCAGATGGCCATGCTGGAGCCGAAGTTCGCGGTGCTGGACGAGACCGACTCGGGCCTCGACGTGGACGCCCTGCGCGTGGTCTCCGAGGGCGTCAACAGCATGCGCGGTCCGGGCCTCGGCGTGCTGATCATCACCCACTACACGCGCATCCTGCGCTACATCAAGCCCGATGTGGTCCACGTGATGTACAAGGGTCGCATCGCCCGCACCGGCGGCCCCGACCTGGCCGATCACCTGGAGGAGAACGGCTACGTCGAGTTCGGCGAGGCCGAGGAGGCCGCCGCGCCGAGCGCCGGCTGATGAGCGTGCACCCCGTGGACACCCCGGCCGGGCTCGATGTGGAGGCGCTCCGCGCCGACTTCCCGATCCTGGAGCGGCGCGTGCACGGGGTGCCGCTGGTCTACCTCGACTCCGCGGCCACCTCGCAGAAGCCGCGCGCGGTGCTCGAGGCCATGGATGCCTACTACGAGCAGACCAACGCGAACGTCCACCGCGGGGTGTACGAGCTCGCCGCCGAGGCGACATCGCGTTTCGAGGCCGGACGGGCCGCGGTGGCCGGGCTGGTGAACGCGTCGCCCGAGTGCACGGTCCTGGCCAAGAACGCCAGCGAGGCCATCAACCTGGTGGCCTGGGCGTGGGGCGTCCGCGGCCTGGCCGACGGCGACGAGATCGTCGTCACCGAGATGGAGCACCACTCCGACATCGTCCCCTGGCAGATCGTGGCCGGGATCACGGGTGCCACGGTGCGCTTCTGCCCGGTGACGGCCGAGGGCGAGCTGGACCTGGACGCCATGGCCTCGCTGATCGGCCCGCGCACCCGCATGGTGGGCGTGGTTCACGCCAGCAACGTTCTGGGCACCATCAACCCGGTGGCCGAGGTGGCCCGCATGGCCCACGAGGCGGGTGCCCTGTGCCTGGTGGACGCCTCGCAGAGCGTGCCGCACATGCCGGTCGACTTCGCCGCCCTCGGCTGCGACCTGATGGCGTTCACCGGCCACAAGATGCTGGGCCCGACGGGGGTCGGCGTGCTCGTGGGCACCCGGGAGGTGCTGGAGGGCATCGAGCCCTTCCTGGGGGGCGGCGAGATGATCTCCAACGTCACCACCACCGGCTCCACCTGGGCCGACCTGCCCCACAAGTTCGAGGCGGGGACCCCGCCCATCGCCGAGGGCGTGGGCCTGGGCGCCGCCGTGGGCTACCTGGACGGCCTGGGCATGGAGAACGTCCGCGCCCACGAGCGGGAGATGGCCGCCTACATGCTCGACGCCCTGGGCGAGGTGCCCGGCATCGTCATACACGGGCCGCGCGACCCGGACCGGCGCGGGGCCGTGGTCTCGTTCTCGCTGCCGGACATCCATCCGCACGACATCGCGCATCTGGTCGACCAGGAGGGGGTCTGCATCCGCGCCGGCCACCACTGCGCCAAGCCGCTGATGCGCGTGCTCGGGGTGGGCGCCACAGCCCGCGCCAGCGCCTACGTGTACAACACCACCGAGGACATCGACCACCTGGTGCGCGCGCTGGCCACGGCCCGCGCCGCGCTGAGCTGAGCGAGGGGGAGCCGTGGGCGGACTGGACGACCTCTACCAGGAACTGATCCTCGACCACTACCGGCGCAAGCGCGGGGTGGGCACCCTGGACGACCCCTCCGTGGCCGTGGACCAGCACAACCCCCTCTGCGGCGACGAGATCCACCTGGAGTTGCAGATCGACGCCGACGGCACCGTGAGCGCGGTGCGCCACACCGGCGATGGGTGCTCCATCTCGCAGGCGTCGGTCTCGATGATGAGCGTGGCGCTGGAGGGCAAGCGCGTGCAGGAAGCGCTGGATCTCGTGGAGCACTTCCGCCTGGTGATGAACGGCACCGAGACCGCCGACGAGGACCGCCTGGGCGACGCCGTCGCCCTGGAGGGCGTGGCGAAGTACCCGGTGCGCATCAAGTGTGCCCTCCTGGGCTGGATGGCGGCCAAGGATGCAATCCTGACCTTCCAGGGGGACCGGACCGACCCGTCGAGCGAAGGAGCCTGAACGTGGCCACCGAGGACGAGATCCGCACGGCGATGAAGGGGGTCGAGGACCCCGAGCTCGGGGTGAACGTGGTCGACCTCGGGCTGCTCTATGACGTCATCCAGGACGACGCCGGCAACGTCACCCTGCACATGACGCTCACCTCCATGGGCTGCCCGCTGACCGAGCAGATCATGGGCGACGCCCGCGCGGCGCTGGAGCCGCTGGACGGCGTGGAGAGCGTCGATGTCCAGTGGGTCTGGGACCCCCCGTGGAGCCCCGACTCCATGACCGAGGAGGGGCGCTTCCTCATGAAGGTCATGGGGTTCGGATGAGCACCGACACCGCCCCCGACCGGCCGCAGACCCTCGAGGAGAAGAAGGCCGCGGCCCGCGCGCGCGCCAAGGCGGCCAAGGCGGCCCAGGCCGGCGGGGAGGCGTTCGTCACCATCAGCGACGCCGCCGCGGCCTACATCCGCCGCTGCGCGGCCGAGCAGGGCACCCAGGAGGGCGTGCGCCTGCGCATCCTGGCCGGCGGCTGCGCGGGTCTGGAGTACAAGCTCGACCTGCTCCCCACCGGCGAGTCCGCCGGCGCCGACGAGCGCGAGGTCGACTCCAACGGCGTCCGCATGCTGATGGACCTGAAGTCGGCCATCCACGTCACCGGGTCGGTGATCGACTACGAGGACGGTCTGCTGCGGCGGGGCTTCCGGATCAAGAACCCGAACGCCACCGCCACCTGCTCCTGCGGGGACAGCTTCGGCGCCTGAGTGGCGCGGCGGCGCGGCCGGCTAGAGGACCGGCACCGCCAGCCCGTCCTCGGGCGCGGTCCGGGCGTCCACCTCCGGGAGGGCATCCACGACCACCGCCCCGACGGCCGGCATCGGTGCGGCCGGGGTGCCGCCCTCCTCGAACGCCAGCGGGGTCTCCTCGGCCCCCCTCTCCCACGCCAGCAGGTGCGGATACGGGTTGACCGCCGGCTCGTCGATCCCGCCCGGGTGGATCTCGAAGTGGAGGTGCGGCGGAGTGGTGATGGCCTGGCCGCTGTTGCCGACGAAACCGATCACCTGGCCGGCGCGCACGCGGGCTCCCTCGACGGCCGCGGGCGCGTAGGCCGACATGTGTGCGTAGTAGAACCAGTTGCCGCGGTCGTCGGTGAGCCAGAGGCGGTTGCCCCCGAGGGTGTTCACCCCCACCTTGGACAGGCGCCCGTCGGCCACCGCCACCAGCGGAGTGCCGGTATCGGCGAACAGGTCGTTGCCGTAGTGGAGCCCGGTGCCGGCCCGCGGCGCCAGGAAGTCGTCCGAGTAGCCCACGGTGCCGTACACCGGGAAGACGTACTCCGCGCCCCCGGCGAAGTCGACCTCGGGAGCGGGCTGACGCGGCAGCGGTTCCAGCGGCGTGGCCTCCGGCCGCGTGATGGGCGAGGGCCGCAGCGGCGGTGCGGGCACCGTGGTGCCCGGAGCCGTCGTCGTGGCGCCCGGAGCGGTGGCGGTGCGCGGGGGCGTCGTCGTGGTACGCGGCGGCGAGGTGCTGGTGCGCGGGGGCCGCTCCGGGGCGTCCGTGGTGGAGGGCGGGGTCGTGGCCGGCGGCGGCTCGGTGGTGGCGGCCGGCGGCGGCGTGGCGGGGGGCTCGCCGGGCTCGGCCGAGAGGTCCAGATGACCCACCACGAAGGGCTCGCCGATCACCTCGCGCGCGGCCGGATCGGTGACCTCGACGCGCATGGCGTTGATGCTGAGGCCGTCCCCGTCGTAGGAGCGCTCGAAGAAGATGAGGGTGCCGATCCCCTCCACGGCCACCCGGCTTCCGTGCCCGGCCGACACCGGCGCCCCGTTGACGACCAGTCCCTCCACCACCGCCTCGGTCACCACCACGTCGCGACCCTCCGGGCCGACGTCCACGCGCGCGGCCATCCGGAGGGCCCCGATCTCGACCCGGCCCTCGAACAGAGAGATCCCGGTGACGACGACCGCCCCCTCGGCGCTCCCGGCGACCCCGTCGTCGACGGTGGTGAGTCCGGTGGTCAGCGAGGCGATGGTGCCGCCGCCCGCGGGGCGCAGGCCGCCGGACGAGGCGTTGCGCTCGCCCGCGCCGGTGAGAGACGCCCCGGCCTGGGTGCCGCCGGGCAGCAGCGCGCCATATCCGGTGGCCGACACCTCGGCGGCGGCGGCGGGGCCGGCGGCCAGGCAGAGTCCGATCGCGGCCAGGGCCGCCCGTTGGGCGAGTGCGCGCACCCACGCATTGTGGACCGCCCGGAGGGCGGCGGCAAACCGGCCGGGGAGCCGGGTGCTGTTGCGGGTGGCGTTGCAGCTCTGGAACGTGCGTTGGGGAATAACGGGGCCCTCCTGTAGCGTCGCCGGGTGTGCCGGGCCCACATGGCCCCGTATCCCGCTGTAACACAGGAGGCCCACCCCCTGAGACGCACGCGCCGCGCCGCCGCACTGTTCACCGGTCTCATCGCCGCCGTCGCCTTCGCGCTGACGGCCGGCAGCGCCACCACCGAGCCCGCCGCCATCGAGGCCCAGCGCGCCGAGGTGGCCCGGATCCAGTCCGAGCTGGACAGGATCAACCTCCAGGTCTCCGAGGCGGCCGAGGCCTACAACGGCGCCGTCTACGAGCTCGAGCAGGTGCGAACGCGCATCCGCGAGAACAGCAGCGACCTGGTGCGCTCCGAGCGAGAGCTGAACGACATGCAGGCCCAGCTCGAGAGCCGGCTGCGCCAGCTCTATGTACGCGGCGACACCTCCCCCCTGGAGGTGCTGCTGATCACCGGGAGCCTGTCCCAGGCCACCCAGCAGCAGCAGTTCGTCGAGCGCGTGGGCGCGCACGACGCGCTGGTGGTCCTGCGCCTCACGGAGCTACGAACCCGCCTGACCGACCTCAGGCGCGAGTTGGTGGACGATCGCGGGGCGGCCGCGGAGCAGTTGTCGCGGCGCACGGCCGAGAAGGAGCGCATCGAGGGTCTGCTGGCCGAGCGCGAGCGCGTGCTGGGATCCGCCAACGCCCGGCTGCAGCGCCTGATCGCCGTCGAGGAGGAGCGCCAGCGGCGCGAGGCCGAGGAGCAGGCGCGCCGGGCGCGCCAGCGCCAGGCGGCACAGCAGGCCCAGGAGCGCGCCGCGGCCCAGGAGCGCGATGCCGCGTCCCCGGCCGGCCCGGAGTCCTCGCCGGCGCCCGCGTCGCCGGCCCCGGAGCCGTCGTCGGGCGGCTCGGACCCGGCGCCGGCCCCCGAGCCCGCCACGTCGGCTCCCGCCCCGCCCAGCGGCTCGGGCAACGCGCGGGCGGCCGACATCGCGATGCAGTACCTCGGCGTCCCCTACCGCTGGGGTGGCGCGGATCCCTCGGGCTTCGACTGCTCGGGCCTGGCCTCCTACGCCTACGCCCAGATCGGCAAGTCGGTGCCGCACTACACCGTGGCCATCTACAACCAGTTCCCGAAGGTGCCGGCCGGCTCCCTGCAGGCCGGCGACCTGGTGTTCTATCGCCAGGATCTCGGCCACATGGGCATCTACATCGGCGGCGGCCAGTACGTGCACGCCCCCCAGACCGGCGACGTGGTGAAGGTGTCGTCGATGAGCGGCCGCAGCGACTACCAGGGGGCGGTCCGCCCGTAGGCTCCCCGGCCCGCGACCCGGTGGCTCAAGCCCCGGGTCGCGGGCTCCGACATCCCCGGTGTGGGCCGATACGCCAAACACCCGGGACTGATGGTCGCCGCGCTCGCCGCCATGGCGCTGGGCTGGCCGGGCGGGGCCGCGGCCGAACCGGCCGCCGTGGAGCGCTACCGCACCACGGACGCCGCGCTGCAGGCGACCACGGCGGAACTCCCGATGGTCCGCACGCGCGCGCGGGCCCTGGCCGGACCCGCCCTGGCGGCCAACCGGCGCCGCGAAGCCGCCCTCGACCGCCGCAAGGCCCGACTGCTGGCGCGCGCCGACACCGAGCTGGCCGACGCGGAGGGGGCGCTGGTACTCCTCGCCGAGGAACGGCGCGCCGCCGCCAAGGCGCGACGGGCCGCCGAGCGCGCCGCCCGCCAGGCGGAGTCCATCCCGGCGGCGCCGGCCCCCGTGGGCGTCCCGATCACCCCGCTGCCCGCGGCGGCCGCCGCGCCCGCGAACGCGGACGACACCGCGCTCGCGGCCAGCCTGGACGGCTACCTGGCCTCGAAGAGCAGCCCGCTCACCGGCCTGGGAGCCGACTTCGTCGCGTCGTCGCGGGCGGTGGGACTCGACCCGCGGGTGCTGGTCGCCATCGCCGGCGCCGAGACCTCATTCGGCACCTACGGGCCCTCGCAGGGCATCCACAACCCCTTCGGCATGGGGCCGGGCATCGTCTACCCCTCGTGGAGTGCGGGCATCGACGCCGCCGCGCGCAACCTGGGCGGATCGCTCTACCTGGGCGACGGCCTGGTGACCCTTCCCGCCATCCAGGCGCGGTGGGCGCCCAACGGTGCGGGCAACGATCCCACCGGCCTCAACAGCCACTGGACCCGCAACGTCTCCTTCTACCTGGCCGAGATGGGCGGCGACCCCGCGGCCCCCGTCTTCAGCGCCGCGGCGCCGGCCATCGCGCCCGGACCCACCGCGATGGCCGTGCCCGCACCCGCTGCGCCGGCCGCCGAGGCCGCGACGCCCACGCCGGGCGACCCGGTGGGAGGCACTCCCCCACCCCCTGCCACGCCCGAGGACGGCACCGGGGTGCCCGCGCCGGGGGGCTCCGAGGGCCTGATCGGGCGCGTCCTGGACCCGGGCGGCCTGGAGGCCCCCATCGTGGACGCGGCACCCGGCTGGGGGCGCCCGAGCCGCTGAGACCGGAGCCCGAGGGCCGCGGAGGGCACGGGTCTACACTGGCCGCGTGCGCCCGCTCCTGCACCGCCTCGCGCCCGCCGGCATCGCAGCCACCCTGGCCGGGGCGCTGGCACTCTCGGCGCCGGGTGCGGCACCCGCGGCCGGCGGCGACGTGCGGCCATTCGCATCCGTGGTGCGCGCGCTTGCGCCGGGCGAGCGCGCCGCGATGACACCGGCGGCCTGGCGGCCGGGCTGCCCGGTGCACATCCGCGCGCTGCGCGTGGTCGTGATGCGCCACCACGACTTCGGCGGCCGGGTGCGGATCGGCCGGCTGGTCGTGCACAACGACGTGGCGCGCGATGTGGTGCGCGCCTTCGCGCGCATGTACCGCGCCCGGGTGCCCATCCGGCGGATGATCCCGATCGAGCGCCTGGGCGGCGACGACTCGCGCAGCGTCGATGCCGACAACACCTCGGCCTTCAACTGCCGCACGGTCGCGGGCACCTCGCGGTACTCGCAGCACGCCTACGGCCGGGCCATCGACATCAACCCGCGCGAGAACCCGTACGTGCGCTCCGACGGATACGTGCGCGACCCGGCCGCCCGCCCCTTCATCCGCCGGAAGCCGGTGCGGCGCGGCATGGCGGTGGAGGGCGGCACGATGGTGCGCGCCTTCGACGCCCTCGGCTGGGAGTGGGGCGGCCGCTGGCGCGGCGACCTGGACTACCAGCACTTCTCCCGCGACGGGGGCTGAGCCCCCGCTCCCCGCGGGCCGCGCTCAGTCGGCCGCGCGCCCCTCGCCGGGCACCCAGAGGACGTCGCCGGGGCCATCCTGGTTGGCCGCGCGGGCCACGATGAACAGCAGGTCCGACAGCCGGTTGAGATAGCGCAGCGCCTCGGCGCCGGCGCCGTCCTGGTCGGCCAGGGCCACCACCGAGCGCTCGGCGCGCCGGCACACGGCGCGCGCGTGGTGCAAGGCGGCGGCGGCCGGCGTGCCGGCCGGCAGGACGAAACTGGTCAGCGCGGGGAGCGCCTCGTTGCCCTCATCGCACCAGCGCTCCAGCCGCTCCACCTGGGAGGCCACCATGCGCAGGCGCTCCGGCCCACCCGGGGCGTCGGGCCGGCACAGATCGGCGCCCAGGTCGAACAGGTCGTTCTGGATCACCGTCAGCCGGCGGTCGAGCACCGTGCCGAGGCCCTGGGCGCGGGCGACGCCCAGCACCGAGTTGAGCTCGTCCACGTCGCCGTAGGCCACCACGCGCGCCGCCGTCTTCCGCACCCGGCTCATGTCGCCCAGGTGGGTGTCGCCGGCGTCGCCCTGGCGGGTGTAGATGCGCGTCAGTTTGACCATGACCGCACCCTACCCGCCGGCCGGGCATCGCCCCCGCCGGCGGCCCGCGCGCTCACCCGGGGTGGGCGGCGTCCCAGGCGGCGGCGAAGCGGTGCGCCTGGGCGGGCGTGGTGATGTGCCCCACCAGTTGCTCCTCGCGCAGGGCCTCCACCAGTTCTGCCAGCCACGGCCCGGGTGTGCGCCCGAGCGCGCGCGCCAGGGCGTCGCCGCGCACCAGGGGCTCCACCGGCCCGCGGTCGACCAGGGCGAAGTGCTGGGCCATGACCTCGCGCGCCAGCACCAGGTGGCGCCGGATGGCGGACTCGGTGGTGCGCGCCCCGCGCGTGGCGAGGCGGTCGGCCACGGTCAGCACGATGATCTCGGCCTCGGCCGGGGCCGTGCTGCGCAGGTAACGATCGATCTGGCGCAGGGAGAGCGGTGTGCGGTGGACCAGGAAGCCCAGCGGCAGGTGGCGGCGCACCGCCAGCGCCACCGTGTCGCGGAGTCGCGCCGAGGTGCGCAGGCGCCCGAAGAGGTCCTCCACCATCTCGGCCCCCCGGATGTCGTGGCCCATGAAACCGATGCGCCCGTCGGACAGGACGCGTTTGGTCTCGGCCTTGGCCATGTCGTGGAAGATCGCCGCCAGGACCAGCCCCTCGCGCGCGCTCAGGCCGTCGGCCAGCGGCCGGGCAAGCACCTCGCTAACGCGCGGCGCCACGCCGCGGAAGACCGGCTCGGGATCGGCGGCGAGGGCGACCGCGTGCTCCACCACCTCCAGCGTGTGCCCCAGCGCGTCCAGGTGGTGATACGGGTTCTGCTCCACCCCGCGACAGTCCTCGAGCTCGGGCGACAGGGCGCCCAGCACGCCGAGGGCATCCATCCCGCGCACCGCGAGGTCGGCGCGGGGCAGCGAGGCGATGCGCCCCAGTTCCTCGGCCAGGCGCTCGCCGGGCGCCTCCCACAGCCGGCCGGCATCGGCCCGTGCCCGGGCGGCCGTGCCCGGTTCCACCGAGAACTCGAGCTGGGTGGCCAGACGCGCCAGGCGCAGCAGGCGGACGGGGTCCTGGCGAAGCGCCCCGTCGTCCACCAGGCGCAGTCGGCCGGCCGCGAGGTCGGCCATACCCCCCGTGGGATCGACCGGATGGTCGCCGTCGTCCTGCGGGACCAGCGGCAGGGCGATGGCATTGACCGTCAGGTCGCGGCGGGCCAGATCGGCGGCGATGTCCGGGCCCTGGAGCGGGGTGATGTCGACCTGGAAGGGCAGATCGCCGCCCGTGATCCTCCAGGATCCGAAGGCGCGCGACAGCGGGTAGCGGTCGGCGCCGGCGGCCCGTGCCAGCGCGGCGGCGGCCGGGGCCGCGTCGCCCGCGATCGCCAGGTCCATGTCCGCCACCGTGCGCCCCATGAGCGCATCCCGGATGCCGCCGCCCACCAGCCAGGTGGCCACGCCGGAGGCCGCCAGCGCCGCCAGCGGGGCGCGCAGGGCGCGCCCGGCCTCCGCGCTCACAGGTACACGCGCGCCAGGCGGGGGCCCACCGCGCAGACGATCTCGTAGTTGATCGAGTCGCGATGGCGGGCCAGCTCCTCGGCGGTGATGCGCTCGTCGCCCTGGGCGCCGAGCAGGACGACCTCGTCGCCCACCTCGCCGCCGCCCTCGGGGCCGAGGTCGAGGGCGATCTGATTCATCGACACCGCCCCGATCACCGGCACCCGCCGGCCGCCCACGAGCGCCTCGGCCCGGCCGCCGAGGGCGCGCGCGTAGCCGTCGCCGTAGCCGACCGGCACGGTGGCCACCACCGCGCCCCGCGCCGCGCGCCAGCGCCGGCCGTAGCCGACGCTCTCGCGCGAGCGGACGGTCTTGATCTGGGAGATGCGCGAGACCCACCGCATGGCCGGGCGCAGCCCGCGCGCGACCGGGTCCTCGTGGAACGGATCGCAGCCGTACAGGGCGATGCCGCAGCGCACCGCTCCGCACGCGGTGGTGGCATCGCGCAGGGTGGCGGCCGAGTTCGCCGCATGCTGCACCGCCTCGGGAAAGCGCGCGCCGAGGTCCGCGGCGGTGGCACGGAAGCGGATCATCTGCTCGCGCATGAAGCCGGCGTTCTCGCCTGCGGTCTCGTCCGCGCAGGCGAAGTGGGTCATCAGGCCGACCACCCGCACCCGCTCCTCCGCCGCCGCACCGGCGAGCGCCGGCACGTCTTCGGGACGGGCGCCCAGGCGGCCCATGCCGGTGTCGAGCTTCAGGTGCACGCGGGGCGGGTCGGGGTGGTGGGCGCCGGCCGCCGCCGCCGCGCCGACGCCGGCGGCGGTCCAGACGGTCAGGTCCAGATCCAGATCGAGCGCCTCCCGCCAGCCCTCGCCGGCCAGCGGACCCAGGAGCAGGATGGGGCCGTCCAGCCCGGCCTGTCGCAACTCGCGCGCCTCGTCGACGGCGACCACGGCCAGCGCCGCCGCCCCGGCCTCGGTGACCGCGCGCGCCACCGGCACGGCCCCGTGCCCGTACCCGTCCGACTTCACCACCGCGATGAGCCCGGCCCCGCCGGCCGCCTCGCTCAGCGTGCGCGCGTTGTGGCGCACGGCCCCCAGATCCACCTCCACCCGCGTCCAGCCGCCGGTCATGCGGCGCTCCGAGCCCTGGGCAGGGCCTCCAGGACATCCGAGGCGATGGTGCCCGCGCCCCGGGCCGCCAGGTCGCCGGCGCGCCCGTGCAGCGCCACCGCCCCCGCCGCGGCGCCGAGGGGCTCCATGCCCGAGGCCAGCAGTGCGGCCACGGTCCCCGTCAGGACGTCGCCCGTGCCGGCCGTGGCCAGCGCCGACGAGCCGGTGTCGTTGATCACGGCCGGCCCCTCCGTCCCCACCGTGATCGTGCCGGCCCCCTTGAGGACCACGACGGCGCCGAACCGGACCGCCAGATCGCGGGCGGACCGCAGGCGGGCCGCCTCCACCGTCTGTCGGTCGGTGCCGAGGAGCCGGGCGGCCTCGCCGGCGTGCGGCGTGAGGATGGTGGGGGGCGTCCGCCCGGCCAGCATCCCGGGATCCTCTGCCAGGTGCCACAGGGCATCGGCGTCGAGCACGACCGGCTGCGAGAGGCGCGCCAGCAGCTGGGCCAGCGCCGCGGTGGTCGCCGGGGCCCGCCCCAGCCCGGGCCCGATGGCGACGGCCGCCACGCGGCCCGCCTGGGACAACACCTCCTCCACCGAGACGGGAGCCAGGTGACCGTCCTGGTCGGGGAGGCCGGCGCACATCACCTCGAGGGACTGGCCGGCCACCGCGGCCTGAACGGTCGCCGGAACCGCCAGGACCGCCAGCCCGGCCCCGGCCCGCAGCGTCGCTCGGGCGGCCAGGCAGGCCGCCCCCGTGAGCCCGGGCGAGCCCGCCACCACCAGCACGGCGCCCGCGGCGTACTTGTCGGCGCCGGCGGAGCGTGCGGGCAGCACGCCGCACACGGCCGCGCCGGCGCGCCAGGCCGCGGGCTCCAGGGCGACGGCCGACGGGATGCCGATGTCGGCCACCACCACCTCGCCCGCGCAATCGCGCCCGGGCGTCACGGCCAGGCCCACCATGTCGCCGTGGTAGGTGACCGTCAGCGCGGCCCGCGCGCAGCGCCCTGCGCACGCACCGGTGTCGGCCTCGATACCCGAGGGGATGTCGACGGCCACGACCGGCGCGTCGAGGCCCAGCAGCCAGTCGATGGCCTCGGCCACCGGCCCGCGCGGCAGCCCGCGGGCACCCGTCCCCAGCAGGGCGTCGACCACCAGGGTCCCGGCCGGCGGGCGCTGGTCGCCGAGCGCCTCCACCGGGATCCCCAGCGAGGCCGCCACGGCCACCATGGCCTCCGAGTCGGCGCCGGCCGGCTCGCGTCCGCCCGGGGCCAGCGCGCGCACCGACCAGCCGGCCTCGGCCAGGTGGCGGGCCACCACCATCCCGTCCCCGCCGTTGTTGCCCGGCCCCACCAGGACCCACGCGGCCCGGTGGTCGGCGAAGCGCGCCCGGACCACCTGGGCCGTCGCCAGGCCGGCGCGCTCCATGAGCAGGATCGACGGCATGGAGTGGGCCTCGGACGCGCGCCGGTCTGCCTCGCGCATGGCGGCGGCGTCGAAGAGCGGGGTGCAGCCGGGTAGCGGCGGCGCGGTGCTGGAGCGGGCGCTGGGCACGCCGCTCATGCTCGCAGGTCGGATCCCGGGCCGAGGGCCTCGGCCACCGCGAAGGCCATGGCCACGCCGCGGTCGTGCGTGAGCGAGATGTGCACCCGGCTCACCCCGAGCTGCGCGCCGCGCTCGGCATAGCGCCCGTGCAGGGCGATGGTGGGGGCGCCGCGGCCGCGCACCACCTCGACCTCGCGCCACCGGGTCATGCCGATGCCGAGCGCCTTGCCGACGGCCTCCTTGGCGGCGAAACGTGCGGCGAAGTGCTGGGCCGGGAAGCCCTTGGCCGCGCAGTAGGCGGCCTCGGCCGGCGTGAAGCAGCGCTCGGCCAGACGGGGGCGGCGCGCCAGGGCGGCGGCGAAGCGGTCGAGGTCGACCACATCGGTGCCGACGCCGACGATCACTCCACGGTGACGGTCTTGGCCAGGTTGCGCGGCTGGTCGACGTTCAGGCCGCGACCCTTGGCGATGCCGTATGCGAACAACTGGAGGGGCACGATGGCCGCCAGCGGCGCCAGCAGGGGCAGCGTGCGCGGAGACCAGAGGACATCGTCCGCGTGCTCGGCGATCTCGTTGTTGCCCTCGGTGGCCACGGCGATCACCCGAGCGCCACGCGCACGGACCTCCTGGATGTTCGAGATCACCTTGTCGAACACGTGGCCGTCGGTCGCCACCACCACCACCGGCGACCCCTCCTCCAGCAGCGCGATCGGCCCGTGCTTCATCTCGCCCGCCGGGTAGGCCTCGGTGGGGATGTAGCTGATCTCCTTGAGCTTCAGCGCGCCCTCGAACGAGACCGGGACGCCCACGTGGCGCCCGAGGTAGAGGAAGAACGGCCGCTCGGAGTAGCGCTCGGCGACGGCGATGACCTCATCGGGTGCCGAGGACGCCAGGTAGCCCTCGAGCGCCTCGGGGAGCCGTCGCAGTTCCTCTGCCAGCTCGAGAGCACCCGACGCGGTGAGGGCCCAGCGCAGGCGGCCCATCTTCAGGGCCAGCAGGGCCAGGGCCATCACCTGGGCGGTGTGAGTCTTGGTGGCGGCCACGCCGATCTCGAGGCCGGCGCGCGTGTAGAGCACGCCGTCGGCGTCGCGGGTGGCCTGGGAGCCCATGATGTTGGTGAGGGCCACCACGTGGGCCCCCCGCTCGCGGGCCACCCGCATGGCGGCCAGGGTGTCAGCGGTCTCGCCGCTCTGGGTGATGCCCAGCACCAGATCGCCCGGGCCGGCCAGGCACGTGCGGTAGCGGTACTCGGAGGCCACCTCCACCGCCACCGGGATGCGCGCCCAGTCCTCGATGAGGTACCGGCCCACCAGGCCCGCGTGGTACGAGGTGCCGCAGGCCACCACGTGCACGCGCTCCACCCTGGCGAGGGTGGGATCGTCCAGGCCCAGCCCGTCCAGGATCACCCCGCCGCCCTCCTGCAGGCGGTCGCCGAGGGTGTCCCACAGGGCGGATGGCTGCTCGTGGATCTCCTTGAGCATGAACGTCTCGTAGCCGCCCTTCTCGGCGGCGTCCTCGTCCCAGTCGACGCGCTCGGGCGCGCGGGTCAGGTGGCGGTCGTTGCCGGCCCAGATGCTGTGGTCGCCGCCCTCCAGGACCACCACCTCGTCGTCCTGCAGCGCCACGATGTCGCGGGTCTCGCGCAGGAAGGCCGGGATGGCCGAGGCCACGAAGCGCTCGCCCTCCCCCACGCCCACCACCAGCGGGCACTCGCGGCGCGCAGCCACCAGGCGCTCGGGCTCGGCCACGTGGGCGGCCACGAAGGCGAAGTGCCCGGACAGGCGCGGAAGGATGGCGTGGACCGTGGCGGCCAGGTCGCCGGCGTACTCGCTCGCCAGGAGCTGGGGGATGACCTCGGTGTCGGTGTCCGACGTGAACACGACGCCCTGGTCCTGCAGCTCGGCGCGCAGCGCCGCGTAGTTCTCGATGATGCCGTTCATGACCACCCACACGGTGCCGTCGGCGCTGGTGTGGGGGTGGGCGTTGGCCTCGGTGACGCGCCCGTGGGTGGCCCAGCGGGTGTGGCCGATGCCCACGCTCGCCGCGCTGGCGTCGTGATCGCCGGCGGCCGCGCGCAGCTTGGAGAGGTTCCCCACCGCCTTGACCGACTCGGCCACCGCCTCGCCGCCGTTCATCAACGCGAAGCCGGCCGAGTCGTATCCGCGGTACTCCAGGCGCTCGAGCCCCGCCAGGATCAGCTCACGGGAGGGCCGCGCACCGACGTATCCGATGATCCCGCACATCTCGGCCTCCTCGCTGTCGGTTCCGCCGCCTACGCCGCGCCGAGCTCGCGCACGGCCAGCGTCGCGATCTCGTCACACCAGTGCTCGCACCGCTCGATCGTCGGCGCTTCGACCATCACCCGGATCAGCGGCTCGGTGCCCGATGCCCGCAGCACCACCCTCCCATCCTCGCCCAGCTCGCGCTCGGCGGCCCGTACGGCATCCCACACGGGAGCCGCACCCGCCAGCCCATGTTTGCGCAGCACCCGGACGGACACGAGGCGCTGGGGCATCCGCTGCATCACCGCCGCGGCGTCGGCCAGCGTACGCCCCTCGCGCACCAGGGCCCCCAGCAGGGCCAGGCCGCTGGCCAGGCCGTCGCCCGACGGGCCGTGCAGGAGGTCGATCACGTGGCCGCTCTGCTCCCCGCCCAGCACGAAGCCGTTGGCGCGCATCTCGGCCAGCACGTAGCGGTCGCCCACGTCGGTCCACCGCACGTCGATCCCGGCCGCGGCCATGGCCCGCCGGAAACCGAGGTTGGTCATCGTGGTGGTCACCACGGCATCACCGGCGAGGGCGCCGCGGCGGTGCATGTCCAGGGCGCAGATGGCCAGGATCTGATCGCCGTCGACCGCGGTACCGGACGCGTCGACCGCCAGCACCCGGTCGCCGTCCCCATCGAGGGCCAGCCCCAGGTCGGCACCCGCGTCCACCACGGCGGCGCTGAGGGCGGCGAGATGCGTGGAGCCGCAACCCGCATTGATGTTCACGCCGTCCGGCGCGTCGCCGATCGCGGTGACGCGGGCCCCGAGGCGCTCCAGCACCACCGGCGCGGTGGCGTAGCCGGCGCCGTTGGCGCAGTCGACGACGATGTGAAGGCCCGACAGGTCGACCCGCCGGCGCTCGATCACCGACTCGATGTAGCGCTCGCGGGCCCCGAGGTCGTGGCCGATGTCGCCCAGATCGGCGGCCTCGGGACGCCGGCCCTCGCCATCGAGCAGACCCTCGATGGCGGCCTCGTCCTGGTCGGCCAGCTTGAAGCCGTCGGCGCCGAACAGCTTGATGCCGTTGTCCGGGAAGGGGTTGTGGGAGGCGGAGATGACCGCACCGGCATCGGCGCTCGACGAAGCCACCAGTTCCGCCACCGCGGGGGTCGGCAGCACGCCCACCAGGCGCACGTCGATGCCGGCCGACGCAAGGCCCGCCGCCAGAGAACCCTCGAGCATCGGCCCGCTGCGGCGGGTGTCGCGGCCGATCAGTACCTCGATGCCCGACCCGAGCCGGGCCCCGACGGCCCGCCCCAGGGACAGGGCGAGCTCGGGTGTCAGTTCACGGTTCGCGACTCCACGGACGCCGTCGGTGCCGAAGAGCGTCCGCGCCGCGGACTGCGGAGACGTCGGGCTACCTCTTGGAGAACTGCGGCCGCTTGCGGGCGCCCTTCAGACCGGCCTTCTTGCGCTCCTTGATCCGCGCGTCGCGGGTAAGGAAGCCCTCGGTCTTGAGGTCGCCACGCAGCCCCGAGTCGATCTCGGTCAGCGCGCGGGCGATGCCGTGGCGCAGGGCGCCGGCCTGGCCGGACACGCCGCCGCCGTGCAGGAGGGCGACCACGTCGTAGCGGCCCTCGGCGCCGACGACCACGAGCGGCTTGGTGGCCTGGGTCACCAGGACCTTGCGCCCGAAGTACTCGTCGATGTCGCGGCCGTTGCAGGTGATGACACCGGTCCCGGGGACGAGCGTGACGCGCGCGACCGAGTTCTTGCGCTTGCCGGTGGCGCGGGTGCGCTCGGGGGTGGGGGTGTCGGTGCTCATGATGCGATCTCCGCGACTCGGGTCAGACGCAGCGGCTCCGGCTGCTGGGCGGTGTGGGGGTGCTCGGGGCCGGCGTAGATCTTGAGCTTGCCGAGCTGGGTCTTCCCGAGGCGGTTCTTCGGCAGCATCCCGCGCACGGCGTGGCGCAGGACCTCTTCGGGGCGACGCTGGAGCTGCTCGCCCAGGGTCCGGCTGCGGATACCGCCCGGGTATCCCGAGTGGCGCCAGTAGCGCTTGTCGCGGAGCTTGTTGCCCGTGACGGCGATCTTCTCGGCGTTGATCACGACGACGAAGTCGCCCGTGTCGGCGTGCCGGGTGTACCAGGGCGAGCGCTTGCCCGCGAGGGTCTCGGCGATGATGGTCGAGAGGCGGCCCAGGTTCTGGCCATCCGCGTCGACGACGTACCAGCGGCGCTGGACGGTTCCGGGCTTTGCGCTGACGGTGGTCACAGGCCGGGGAAAACCTCCACTAACAAACGGCACGGCACCGGATGGTGCCGCGAGAACGGCGCCGAACTCTAGGTAAAACGCCACCGCCGCGCAACCATGCATGGATAGTCGCGGATTCGGGCTACCCGTCGGTGGACACCGTCCGACCCGCTTGTTACGAATATCACTAGGGCGGAGGGTCCGTTGTCACGCCGCCCCCGGAGGTACCCGTGGAATCCCGCTCGGTCAGTCGCTGCATCGCCGTCGCCGCGCATGGCAAGCGCTGCCAGCAGAGCCCGTTCCGCGGGAGTCCCTACTGCTGGCACCACAACCAGAGCCGCAAGGTGTGGCCGCCCTCCCGGCCCGCGCCGGGACCCGCGACCATGCGCCCGCGCGCGCTCGAGGATCCGCCGGCGGGCGAGGCCCTGCGGGCCTCGGCGCTCGCCCTCACCGCGCGGATGGTCGCCGACATGGACGAGGCGACGCTCGCCGTGCTCGTCGACTTCATCGACTCGGGCGAGCGCGGGGCCCTGGTGCTCGCCCGCGAGGGCGGACGCGTGATGGTCGCCGAGACCGGCAGCGGCGTGGGCCGCCGGCCGGGCCCCCGCCGCGCGGTGAGCTGACCGGGCGCTCGACTCCGCGGTGCGCCGGGCGCTAGCCCCGGTCGTCGTCGCGGCCGCTCCGGGGGGGCCGCCCGGTGGGCGCCCCGCCGCGCCCCCTCCCCCCGCCGCGCAGCGCGTCCAGCCGGCGGCGATCACGCTTCTCGGGCCGGCCACCAACCAGGTCGGAGCCCAGCGGCGCGGCCATCCGCCGCTGCTCGCGCAGGCGCTCACGGCGCTCGCGGCTCTCGGTCGTCTCGCGGTAGAGCAGTGCCGCCTGGGCGGCACTGCCGCGCCGGTCGGCGAGGCCGGTCACCTCCACGTGGAAGGTGGCCTCCCCCACCGTGACCTCGATCATGTCGCCCGTGCGGACGTCGCGCGCCGGCTTGGCGCGCGCCCCGTTCAGGTGGACGCGCCCGCCCTGGACCGCCTCGGTGGCTGCCGAGCGGGTCTTGAAGAACCGGGCCGCCCAGAGCCACTTGTCCAGGCGCACGCGCCCCTCGTCCAGGCCGGGCGGGGTCACCGCCGGCGCCTCACTCCCACTCGATGGTGCCCGGGGGCTTGGAGGTGATGTCCAGCGCCACCCGGTTGACCCCGTCCACCTCGTTGATGATCCGGCCGGAGATGCGCTCGAGCAGCTCGTACGGAAGGCGGGCCCAGTCGGCGGTCATGGCGTCGTCGGAGGTGACGGCACGGATGATGATGGGGTACGCGTAGGTGCGCTCGTCGCCCATCACGCCGACGCTGCGGATCGCCGGGAGCACCGCGAACCCCTGCCACAGCTCGCGGTAGAGGCCGGCGCGCCGGACCTCCTCCTGCAGCACGTGATCGGCGTGGCGCAGGATGTCCAGGCGCTCCTGGGTGACCTCGCCGATGATCCGGATCGCCAGACCGGGACCCGGGAAGGGCTGGCGCCACACCATGCCCTCGGGGAGGCCGAGCTCCTCGCCGACGACTCGCACCTCGTCCTTGAAGAGCTGGCGCAGGGGCTCGATGAGGTCGACGGCCATGTCCTCGGGTAGGCCGCCGACGTTGTGGTGACTCTTGATCTTTGCGGCGTCGCGGGAGCCGGACTCGATGACGTCCGAGTAGAGCGTGCCCTGAACGAGGAAGCGCGCATCGCGGAGCTTGGAGGCCTCGTTCTCGAAGATGCGGATGAACTCGCGCCCGATGACCTTGCGCTTGGTCTCCGGGTCGGTGACCCCCGCCAGCTGGGCCAGGAAGTGCTCCTCGGCCCGGACGTGCACCAGCGGCACGCCGAAATGGTGGCTGAAGGCCTGCTCCACCTGCTCGCCCTCGTCCATGCGCATCAGGCCGTGGTCGACGAACACGCAGGTGAGCCGGTCGCCGATGGCACGGTGGACGATGAGGGCCGCGACGGCCGAGTCGACGCCGCCGGACAGGGCGCAGATGGCGCGCGCGTCGCCCACCTGGGCGCGCACCCGCTCGACCTGCTCCTCGATGACGTGCGTCGCCGTCCAGGTGGGCGCGCAGTCGCACGGCCCGAACAGGAACCACTTCAGCAGGTCGGTCCCGAAGGGGGTGTGCACCACCTCCGGGTGGAACTGGACGCCGAACTGCCGGGCGGCGTGGTTCTCCATGGCCGCCACGGGGGCCCCGCGGCTCTCGGCGGTGACCGTGAAGCCGGCCGGCGCGCGCACCACCCCGTCGCGGTGACTCATCCAGCACTGGTCGACCGCGAGCTGGTCGAACATCCCCTGGCGGGAGAGCACGTTCAAGTCGCTCTTGCCGAACTCGCCGGCGCCGGTGTTGCGGACCTCGCCGCCGAGGGCCAGCGTCATCGCCTGCATGCCGTAACAGATCCCCAGCACCGGGATCCCGAGCTTCAGCAGCCCCGGGTTCAGCGCCGGCGCGCCGGGCTCGTACACCGACGCCGGCCCGCCCGAGAGCACCAGGCCCGCGGGATTGAGGGCGGCGATGTCGGCCGGAGCCGCGTCGTGCGGGACCACGGCCGAGAACACCCGGCACTCACGGATGCGCCGCGCGATGAGCTGGCTGTACTGCGCCCCGAAGTCCACCACCAGCACGCCACCCGGGGCCGCCGTGGCGAGCGCGGGGTCCAGCGCCGGCGCCTCGTGGGCGCTCACCCCATCCCCACGGCCTGGGCCTGCTGCAGCCGCTTGCCCTCGCTCTTGAGCGAGGGAGCGACCATGACCTCGCACTTCTGGAAGCTGTGGATCGACTCGTAGCCGCAGGTCGCCATGGCCGAGCGCAGCCCGCCCATGAGGTTGAGCGTCCCGTCGTTCTCGGAGGCGGGCCCCTGCAGGATCTGCTCCAGGGTCCCGATCGTCGTGGTCTTGACGCGGGTGCCACGGGGCAGGGTGGGGTGGAAGGTGGCCATGCCCCAGTGGTAGCCGTGGCCGGGGGCCTCCTCGGCCTTCGCCAGCGGCGAGCCGACCATGCAGGCGTCCGCGCCGCAGGCGACGGCCTTCGCGATGTCACCGGCGTATGCCATGCCGCCGTCGGCGATCACGTTGACGTACTCACCCGTCTCCATCAGGTGCTGGATGCGCGCGCCCGCCGCGTCGGCGATGGCCGTCGCCTGGGGGACGCCCACGCCGATCACCTGGCGGGTGGTGCAGGCGGCGCCCGGACCGACGCCCACCAGGATGCCCACGGCGCCGCTGCGCATCAGGTGCAGTGCCGCGTGGTAGGAGGCACAGCCGCCGACGATCACGGGGACGGGCAGGTCGACGATGAAGCGCTTGAGGTTGAGCGGCTCGACCACCGATGAGACGTGCTCGGCCGAGACCACCGTGCCCTGGATGACCAGGATGTCCAGGCCGGCGTCGAGGGCGACCTCGACATAGTCGGGGACGCGCTGGGGGGTCAGCGACGCGGCGACCGTGACGCCCTGATCCTTGATCTCCTTGATGCGACGGGCGATCAGCTCGGGCTTGATGGGCTCGCGGTAGACCTCCTGCAGGCCCCGGGTGGCCTCCGCCACGGGCATCTCCGCGATGCGGGCGAGCTGCGCGTCGGCGTCCTCGTAGCGGGTCTGGATGCCCTCCAGGTTGAGGACGGCCAGACCGCCGGCCTTGCCGATGATGCCCGCGGTGCGCGGGTCCACCACGCCGTCCATCGCCGAGGCGAGCAGCGGCAACTCGAAGCGGTGGCCGCCGATCTCCCACGACAGGTCCACATCCTCAGGATCCCGCGTCCGCCTGCTGGGCACGATGGCGATGTCGTCGAACCCGTAGGCCCGGCGACCCTTCTTGCCGCGGCCGATCTCGATCTCCACTCAGCTTCCCCCCGCCCCGTCTGCCGTCGACACGTCGCGACGCGCGGGCCTGCGCCCACGAGGGCGGCACCCGGATACGGGATACGCGAAGGAGGTCAATCGGCGCTCACCACGAATCGGATGAGTTTATCCCCCGACGCGGTCGGCGCGCGAGCCCGGAGGCTTGTGACAATCCGGGCGCGAGCGCCCCGGCTCACGCGACCCGGACCACCTCGACCTGCCGCATCAGGGCGTCGACGTCCCCGCGCATGATCGTCCCCGCCCCGAAGCTCTGGGTGCTGGCGGCCCCGCAGGCCACCGCGCGCGCCAGACAGTCCTCGGATGAGGCGCCGGCGTAGCGGCCCCACAGGAACCCGGCCAGGAAGGCGTCGCCGGAGCCGACCGTGGAGACCACGTCGGTGCGGCGCGGCAGGTGGGCCCGCCAGGTGCAGCGGCCCTTGCCCTGATCGGCGCGCAGCCGGGCCACGCAGCCGTCCTCGTGGTGGATCAGGGCCCCGCCGGCGCCCATGGTGCAGATGGCCTCCGCGCCCTCGCACATGTCGTCGGCGTCGCCGAACTCGTGGCCCACGATCTCTTCGGCCTCGAACATGTTCGGGCTCACAAGCGAGGGCTCGCCGGCAAGGCCCGCGCGCAGCACCTGCCCGGCGGCGTCGAGCGCCGTGATCACCTTCTGGCGGCGCAACTCGGCGATGAGGGTGGCGTAGTAGTCGGTGGGCACATCGCGCGGCAGCGATCCCGCGAGGACGAACATGTCGGCCCCCTGGGAGAGGTAGCGCAGCTTGCGCAGGAGCATCTCCAGCTCCTCGGGCTCCACCTTGGGCCCGTACTCGTTGATCTCGGTCTGCTGGAGGGTGGTGGGGTCGATGACGGCCATGCTGGCGCGCGATGCGTCGCGGATGCGCACGAAGTCGTTGAGCATCCCCTCGCCCGTGAGCTGCTCGATGATCTGCGTGCCGATGCGCCCGCCGGCCAGGCCCGTGGCGATGACCGGCTGCTCCAGGGTCTTCAGCGCGCGCGCGACGTTGACCCCCTTGCCGCCCGGCAGGATCAGCGAGGCGTCGGCACGGTTGCGCCGCCCCAGCTGGAAGTTGGGCACGCGCAGGGTGCGGTCGAGCGCGGCGTTGAGCGTGACGGTGACGATCACAGCAGGGCCCCGATCCCGGAGCGCACGCGGTCCAGCAGCCCCGCGGAATCCACCGACTCTGCCGCGATGAGATCGCGGCGCGCGAGCACCCGCTCACCCTGGCGGAACGTCACGGTTCCCAGCACATCACCCTCCCGCACCGGCCCCGCGACCTCCAGGGGCGCCGCGATCTCCTCGGTCACCGGCACGCCCAGCCTGATCGGCGGTCGCACCCCGCGCTCCACGCGGTACATCACACCCTCATCCGGACGGTACTGCACCGGCACCTCGCCCACCACGGACCCGGGCGGGAGGAGCATCGGCCGGGCGTACTGGCCGAAGCCCCAGCGCAACAGCGCCTCCGCGTCCCGGGCGCGCCCCTCGCTGGACGAGGCGCCGATCATGGCCACGTAGAGGTCGACCCCCAGCGCCGGCCGCCGTGCGTGTGCCACCAGGGTGTAGCCGGCCAGGTTCGTCATCCCGGTCTTGATGCCGTCGGCCTCCGGGTAGGCGTCCAGCAGCAGGTTGTTCGACTCGAGGGTGCGGATGCCGCTGCCCCCGGGGCCGGGGATCGTGTCGCGCCGGACCGCGACCAGTTCGCGGAACAGCGGGATGCCCATGGCCGCCCGCGAAAGGATTGCCAGGTCCCGCACCGTGGTCCGGTGGCCCGGGCCGTCCAGGCCGTGCGGGTTCTCGAAGGCGGTGTCGCGCAGGCCCAGGGTGCGGGCGCGCTCGTTCATGAGTTCCACGAAGGCCTCCTGCGATCCCGCGAGGCCGACGGCCAGGGTGATGGAGGCGTCGTTGCCCGAGGCCACCAGCAGGCCGGTCATCAGGTGACGGACGCTCAGCGTCTCGCCCGCCTCCAGGAAGGCCGTCGATCCACCGATCAGGGCCTCCGGCGGCACCGTGTACCGATCGTCCAGGTCGGCCTGCTCGAGGACGACCAGGGCGGTCATGATCTTGGTGGTCGAGGCCATCGCCAGAGGGATGTCGGCGTCCTCGGAGGCCAGGACCTCGCCGGTGGACCCGTTGACCAGGATGAAGGCGGCGGCCTCCGGGACCGGTGGGTCGCCCACCTGGGCGCCGGCGGGCGGCGCCCACGGGGCTCCGACCAGGGCCAGGCCCACCAGGACGAGCAGCAACCGACGGATCACGGGACGATCCTATCCCGCATGGCGGGAAGGGCGGCCCGCCCCGGGGCCGGCGCGATCAGTCCCGCGGCCGGGTGGCGCGGCGGCGCCCCTCCACCCGGCGCTGCACGCGCCCGTCCTCGACGGCCGCAGCGATGGTCCCCGCCACGGCCATCAGGGCGGCGGGGACCATCACGGCCGGGCGCCAGTCGCCGGCCAGGAAGGCCAGCGGGACGCCGACGACCAGGCCGGCCACCAGCGCCAGGGGGAGGATGCGCGCGAGGCGACGGGTGAGCGGGCGCCCGCCCGTGGGGTCGTCGGTCTCGGGCGGGCCGGGGCCCTGGGCGGGTCCGGTCAGGGTGACTCCTCGGTGGTGGGACGGCGCATGAGTACTACCCGGACCGGGGCGGCTCCAACCCGCACCCGGTCCGGCGGTCGCGCCCCCGGGGTCAGGGGGTCTGGCCCAGCGGGCCCTCACCGCCCGGGTAGCAGAACGACGCCTGCGGCGAGTAGAAGCCCCAGGTCACCTGCAAGGGATCGGCCGGGCGCAGTGCGTAGCTGTCGTGGTCGGGCGCCAGGAACTCGAACTTGGTGACCTCCCACGGGTCGACCAGGTGCGCCACGAACGGGTAGAGGCCGCTGATGAGGGTGCCGTCGACCTTGGTGATGTAGCGCAGCTGACCGCTGCCCACGACGGCCGGGTCGCCCACCGTCGCGGTGGTGCGGATGATCGGCGTGCCGTCCACCGAGGTGGTGGCCGTCAGGACGCCGCCTTCGACCTCGAGGACCGTCTCGCCCGTGCCGGTCGGCACGCCGCGCTCGGCCGCGTAGGCGCGCATGTCGGCGTTCGAGTTGAAGTAGTGGGTCCACCAGCGACCGGGCACGTTCCCGTCGGGCGTGTCGCACCCGGAGAGATCGGCGCCCATGTACGTGAGAGAGTACGGCTCGAAGCCGGAGGTCTGATCGCGCGAGTCGACCACGTACTGATTGATGAAGCACTGGCCGTTCTCCGCCGGGGTGAGCCCATCGGGGAGAAGTGCGGCGACCGCGGCCGGGTCCGCGGGGACCCACGTGAAGTAGAGCATCCTGCTGTTGGTCACCATCTGGGGAGCGTGGAGCGTGGCCACAGGTCACCTCGGGATTCGTGAAACGTTTAGAAGTGCTGTCGGCAGCCTAGTGGCGGCGGGTCACCCCGTCCACCCCTCCGCGCGGCGCCCATGAGCGGCCGTACCGGAGCGACCCCCGGCCGCGTACGCCGTCCCACCGTGCGCGACGTGGCGCGCGCGGCCGGTGTGTCGGTGGCGGTGGTCTCGTACACCTTCAACCGTCCCGAGCGCGTTGCCTCGGCCACGCGCGAGCGCGTCCTGGCCGCCGCGGCCGCCATCGGTTACCGGGGGCCCGATCCCGCCGCGCGCGCCCTGCGCCTGGGCCGCCACGGTGCCATCGCCCTGGTGGCGCCCACATCGGTTGAGCAACTGGTCGCCAAGCCGTCGTTCGCGCTGGTCGGGCGCGGCCTGGCGCGGGCCTGCGACCAGGCCGGCGTCTCGCTGGTGCTCACCGGCCGGCGCGACGCCGGTGTGGACGGGGCCGTGCTGCTGGGCAACGCGCAGCCGCGCCACGGCTGGGAGGGCTCGGTGCCCGCGGTCGTGGTGGGCGACCGCGACGCGGCCATCGACGGCCTGCCGCTGGTGTCGGCCGACGTCGGCGCAGGCGCGGCGGAACTCGCCGCGCACCTGGCGGCCCAGGGGCACCGGCGCCTGGCGATCCTCGCCTGGCCCGAGTCGCGCGCACGCCTGGACGGGGTGCGCGCAGGCTGGGGCGACGCCGGACCGGTGCACGCCTTCGAGGTCCCCGACTCCAGCCGGGCCAGCGGCGAGGCCGCCGGGCGGGCTGCGCTTCAGGAGAGCCCGCGCCCGGACGCCGTCATCGCCCTCTGCGACGAGCTGGCCGAAGGGGCCCTCGAGGCGGCCGCCTCCCTGGGGCTCAGCGTCCCGCGCGACGTCTCGGTGGCCGGCATCGACGACCTGCCGGGCACGGAGGCGCTGGGGCTCACCTCGGTGTTCGTCCCCTACCGGCCGCTGGGCGACCTGGCCGGCGGCATCCTGGCCGCGGCGCTGGACGGCTCCTCGCCGGGATCGCCGCCCGCATTGCCCACCTCGCTGGCCCTGCGGGGCACCACCGCCTACCGGGGCTGAGGCGCGCCGGCGTGCGCCGGTCAGGCCCCGGCCACCGCCCACAGGTCCGCTCGCAGAGCCTCCGCCGCGCCGGCCGGATCGTCGGCGTAGATGATCGACCGGCTGGCCGAGACCAGGGCCAGCTCCGGGCGGCCGGCGAAGGCGGGCCCCAGGTCCTCGGGGCGCCCCCCCTGGGCCCCCACGCCCGGGATGAGGAACACCTGCGCCGGCATCAGCGCCCGCAGGGCCGCCATGCGCCCCGGGACCGTGGCCCCCACCACCGCGCCCACCGCAGAGAGACCCTCCCGCCCCACGCTGGGCGCGCCCCAGGCCGCCACGTGGGCGGCCAGGCGCTCGTGCCACAGCCCGCCGCCGGCCAGCTCGAGGTCCTGCAGGTCGGCCGCCCCGGGGTTGGACGTGCGCACCAGGCAGAAGATGCCCGTGCCGGTGTCCTCGGCCGCCGCCACGAAGGGGGCCACGGCGTCCCCGCCCAGCGACGGGTTGACGGTGAGGGCGTCCACCGGCGGGCGCAGGAAGGCCTCGGCGTAGGCCGCCGCGGTGATGCCGATGTCGCCGCGCTTCGCGTCGGCGATCACCAGCAGCCCGGCGTCGGCAGCCATCTGCGCGGTCTCCTCGTAGGCCTGCCAGCCCTCGGCGCCGAAGCGCTCGAAGGTGGCCAGCTGGATCTTCGCCGCCACGCACGCGCCGGCGGCCGCGCGCACCACCCGCGCGCAGAAGGCCGACGCGCCGGGCGCACCTCCCAGCACCCGGGCCGGATCGGGGTCGAGCCCGATCACCACGCTGCTCTGACGTGCGCGGACGCGACGGGCCAGCCGGTCGCCGAAATCGCGGGCGGCGATGCTCACAGCAGTACGGCCCTCCAGAGGGGCAGGGTGATGGTGCACAGCAGGGTGGTGAGGGCCACGGCGCCGGCCAGGATGTCGCTACGCAGACCGGCGCTGGCGCCCAGCACCAGCGACATCATCGCAGTGGGCATGGCGGCCATGATGACCACCGTCGCGCGGACGGCCCCGTCCAGTTGCAGCAACTCGGCCACGGCCAGGCCCACCAGGGTGGCGATGCCGAGCCGCATCACGACGACGAAGGCCATCTCGCGCCACAGCCGGGAGAGGCCGCGGACATCCAGCATCAGCCCGCCGTAGAGCATCGTGAGCGGCAGTACGGCGCCCGCCATGAGATCGAGCGGCTGCTCGATCAGGCGCGGCAACTCGTGGACGCCCGCCAGGTTGACCGCCAGCCCCAGCGCCAGCGCGATCGTGGGCGGCAGCAGCAGGGCGCGCCCCACATCGCGCAGGCTGACCCTCCGCCCTCCCGGGCTCCGCCCGTAGTAGCCCGCGATGGCGACGGTGGAGGTCCAGGTGATGACGGCCGTCGCCAGGGCGTCGTACATCACCGCCGAGGGCAGGCTGAAGCCGTCGCCCGAGGCCGCGATCAGGGGGAGGCCGAAGAAACCGGTGTTCCCCACAGCGGTGGCCACGATCAGGGCGCCGGCGCGGCGCGGCTCGCACCCCCACAGCCGGGTGGCCGCCCACGACAGCGCCAACAGGATGCCGTGGATCAGGTACGCCGCGACAGGAACCAGCAGGAGGGCCGCGTGCAGCTCGGCGCGCACCATGATGAGGAACACCAGGGGCGGCAGCGCCAGGTAGATCACGATGTTGACCAGCACCGCGCCCTGGCGGCGGCGGACGAGCCCCAACTCGCGCGCGAGGGCGCCGGCCAGCAGGATCAGCAGCGCCCCGAAGGCGGTCTCGGTCACGTCCCGCTCACGCGCCGGAGGCTAACAACCGCCCCGTCGCCGCCCATCGGGCCGCCGGCGCGGGGGCGGCCGGCGGTCAGGCCTGGCGCAGCCGCGCCATACGCGTCTCGACCTCTGCGGCCGAGCGTGCGTCCCCGCGCGCCAGACGGTCCTTGCGCAGCGCGTCGAGGGCGGCCAGCACCCCGGGCACATCCAGGCCCAGGTCGGCGCTCGTCTCCCAGGCACGCAGGGCGGTGTCGATGTCCTCGAGCTCGCCGGCCAGGATGGCCAGCATCCGCCACGCGTGGGCGTCCTCCTCCTCCTCGTCCACCACCTTGCGCGCGATGGCCTCGGCGTCCACCAGTTCGCCACGGGCGCGCAGGGTGGCCGCCAGGGCGGTCCATCCGGGGGCGTTCTCGCGGAGGCTGGGAAGGGCCGCCACCGATGCCCGCAGGGCCTCCTCGCTGCCCGACAGGTCGCCCGTGTCACGCAGGGCGCCCCCCAGCGTGCGCAACGTCCCGGGGGTGACGGCCAGCTTGTGCGCGCGCTCGGCGAAGGCGAGCCCGCGCAGAACCCGCCCGTGCGCGCGGGCCTCGCGCGCGATCCGCAGGGCCTCGACGGGGTCGGACACGCGGGCCGCCTCGCGGTAGTTCGCGGCCAGCTCCTCCTGGGCCTCGTCGGTGGCCAGCAGCGCGGCGGCGCCGGCCGAGGTCCGCAGGTCGTCCGGGCCGTAGTGCTGGATGCGGGCCCGCGCCTCGCGCAGGCGCGCCTCGCGCTCCTCGGTGACCTTGGCGGCCGCCGCTGCCGCGCCGGTGATGCCGCGCTTGGTGGAGCCCTCCGACAGCAGGGCGTCGTACTCGCGCCGGATGTCGGGGCGCAGCAGGGCCTTCTCGCCCTGGTCGCAGAACGCGCGCTCGGTGGACCGCTGACTCTGCGGCATCGGGGTGCCCGAGATGGCACGCCGGCGGACCTCGGCCGCCGCGCGGATCTGGTCGGCGTCGGCGTCGCGCGGGATGCCGAACCACAGGTACAGGTCGCGCGTGGCCAGTTCGGCCAGGAACTTCGCGCGCCGGGCGGCGGGGTCCTGCTCGGTGGGGGTCATGGCTGCTCCTCTGTCGGAGGGGAGCCTACGTCCGCGGCGACCGTCCGTGCCGCCACAACACCGCGACATGCAGCACCGAGTCGGTGAACTCGATGTCCAGCCGGGGCTGCGCCGAGGGCTGGCCCTCGTCCGCGCCGGCGTGCCACCGGGCCTCCACGAAGTCCTCCTGCTTGACGGCCAGGAAGCCCCCGCGGTCGATCATGAAGGCCTCGATGTCGTCACCCTCGCCCCGACGGCCGGTCAGCCCGGCTTGCCCCGGGGGAGGCCCGGAAAGCACTCCCTGGGCCGCGAGACGGAAGGGCCCGTGTCGTCCACCGACCCGCAACTCGGCCAGGATCTCCCGCCCGATGAGGTCGCCCAGCTTGGTGAGCGTCGCCGCGTAGTCGAGCCGCTCGTAGCGGATGTCATCACCGTCGCCCATCGTGAACTCCTCCCCGCGCCCGCTCGCGCGGTCGTCATAGCCCATGCTCGTGCGACCAAGCGGGTAGCCCTCGTTCTCGGCACGGTCGGCCGCCCGGGCGTCCTCGCCCCGCCTGGCCGCCTGCCGTCCGCCGGCGCCGAGCGCCGGCCGCACCACCCGGTAGTCCTGTCGTGCCACCATCGTGCACGTCCCGTCACTCACGTCCGCTCCGCTGGACGCCGCCGGGGTCTGGGGCGACGCAGCCATCATGACCGAGGCCATGCTGGTCGCATGAGGACGGTACCACCGGGCGGCGGCGGGACGTGGCGGCAGGCGGGCACCGGCGTGGCGAGCGGGTCCCCCAACGACGAGGGGGCCCCGTGGGGCCCCCTCTGGATGCCGCTGGGCGCGGCGGGTCCCGGCCGGAGCCGAGGCCCTGCTACATCATCCCGCCGCCCATGCCCATGCCGCCCATGTTCGGGGACATCATGGGCCCGGACGGGCCCGCCGGGGCCTCCTCCTCGGGCTTGTCCACCACCACGCACTCGGTCGTGATGATGTTCTTGGCGATGGAGGCCGCGTTCTGCAGGGCCGAGCGGGTCACCATGGCCGGGTCGATGATGCCGGCCTTGACCAGGTCGACGTACTCGCCGGTGTCGACGTTC
>JAVJSF010000012.1:0-28970 GCA_040219555.1 Miltoncostaeaceae bacterium | reverse complement strand
CGACTCGTCGTCGGCGGCCGCCTCGAAGGCCTCGGCCAGCTCGCGCACGGTCTGGCGGCGGAAGGCGTTGAGCCGGTCCGGGCGGTCGATGGTGATGGTGGCCCGCCCGCCTCCGGTCTCGTAGAGGACATCTTCGAACTGTTCGGGCACGCGGGATCCTCTCGAGTTCGTGGCGCACGGCGCGAGATGCCCGCCATCCTAACCTGAGCCGGCGCGGGCCCCGGGCGACGCGGTGGAGGGTGCGTCTCGCATTGCGGCACGCATGTTCACAGGGTGCGGTGGATGCTTGCCCTTGCAGCTTTACAGGTGTAAACCGGCATTCGTTTCATCGATCACAAGACCCGGCTTCGGTATGCGAGACAGCAGTGACAGCGTGATCCCGGTACCCCCAACGGCGGCGGGTGTGCGCCCGGTGAACGACCGGTACCGCATCCAGGCGATCGAGCGCGCCGTCTCGATCCTGAATGCCTTCACCGCCGAGGAGCACGAGCTCGGGGTGACCGAGTTGTCCGGCAAGCTCGGTCTGCACAAGTCCACGGTCCACCGGTTCATGGTCAACCTGGACGCCGCCGGCATGGTCGAGCGCAACCCGCGCACCGGTCGCTACCGCCTCGGGATGCGCATCTTCGAGCTGGGCGGGCTGGTCAAACAGCGCATGAACCTGTGGGACGAGGCTTTGCCGTTCCTGGAGAGCCTCGTACGCGACACCGGCGAGACCGGCCATCTGGCCGTGCTCGACGGTGGTGAGGCGATCTACATCGAGCGCGTGGAGGCCCGCCGAGCCCTCCGGGTGCCCTCGGCCATCGGTCGCGGCTATCCGGCGCACGCGACCAACCTCGGCAAGGTCCTGCTGGCCGATCTCGAGCCCGAGCGCGTCGCGGAGATCATCCGTGAGCGCGGCCTGTCGGCCTACACGCCACACACGATCGTTGATGAGGCTACCCTCGACCATGAGCTGGTGCGCATCCGCGAACGTGGCTACGCGATCGACAACGAGGAGTACGACGAGGGCCTACGCTGCATCGGTGCGCCGGTGCGCGACCACACCGGGCGCGTCGTGGCGGCGCTCGGCATCGGCGGCCCCGTCACCCGCATCACCCCCGCCCGCGTCGAGGAACTGGCCACGCTCGTGATGGCCGCGGCCAGCGGGTTGTCGCGCCGGCTCGGCGCCCACCAGTCCGAGGCATACGCCCCGGCCACCCTGCGGGTGCGCACGACCTCATCCGAGGAGACCCACCCGCTGTCCCGTAACAGAGACGCCTGACGGGTCCCGGCCCGGCGTCCCGACCACCACCAAGGAGTCAACCAGACATGGCGACCAGCGCCACCAACCCCGCTCTTCGGCTCTCCAGCCGCACCTCGCACTTCGTGCTGCCGAAGCAGTGGGCCTCCATGCGCAAGGCCGAGGCCCTCGAGCGCGAGACCGGCAAGCGGGTCATCCACTTCGAGAAGGGTGACTTCCAGGGCGAGGAGTTCCGCCCCGCCCCGCACATCATGGAGGCGTGCGCCAAGGCCGTCACCGACGGTCATGTGCGCTACGTGCCGGGCCCGGGTCTGCCGGAGCTGCGCGATGCCATCGCCGAGGAGGCCACCAAGCGCGGCCGGCCGACGGTGCGCGAGGAGGTCCTCGTCACCATGGGCGCCAAGCACGCCCTCACCCAGTCGCTCCTGACGATCGTCGACCAGGGCGACGAGGTCATCTTCCCGAACCCGGGCTACCCCCCGGATGAGTTCTGGATCACCTACGCCGGCGGCTCGGTGGTGTACGCCCCGCTGGTGGAGCCGGACTTCAGCTTCGATCTGGACTCGCTCGAGAGCCTGATCACCCCCCGCACCAAGATGCTGATCATCAACTCGCCCCAGCGTCCCAACGGCATGAGCGTGGGCAAGCTGGACGAGATCGCCGAGATCTGCATGCGCCACAACGTGACCGTGCTGACCGACGAGATCTTCAGCCACATGGTCTACGAGGGCTCCGAGCACAAGACGATCGCCGCCGTGCCGGGCATGGCCGACCGCTCGATCCTGGTCGACACCTTCTCGAAGACCTACATCATGACCGGGTTCCGCATCGGCTGGTGCGTCGCCAGCAAGGAACAGATCACGGCGATGGACATCTTCCAGCAGAACTCGGTCACCAACGTGCCCGCGTTCGTGCAGCTCGCCGCGCTGGCGGCCATCACCGGCCCGCAGGACCACGTGCTGGAGACCACCGCGCGCCTGCAGGCCAAGCGCGACAAGACCGTCGCATCGCTGAACGCGATGGACGGCATCGAGTGCCCGACGCCGGACGGCTCGTTCTACGTCTTCCCGGACATCCGCGGGACCGGCATGACCGCCCAGCAGTTCGCCGACTACCTGATCGAGCAGTACCAGGTGGGGGTCGTGGCGGGCTCCGCCTTCGGTGACCGCGGCGAGGGCCACATCCGCCTCACCTACGCCTGCCCGGACGATGTGCTCGAGGAGGGTCTCGACCGCATCCGCCAGGCGGTGGAGAACCTCTAGGGGACTCGGCCCGCACACCCCGGTCGCCCGCCGGCGCCGGGGTGTGCCGAGGGCCACATGGGTATGGTTCGGCGCGGTCAAGCACCACGAACCGAACCGATCAAGGAGTCCCGCGTGGCTGAGCGTCTGTACTGGGAGGAGCTGAACCCCGGTGATGAGGCGGTGTCGCTGAACCGCACGATCACCGAGGCCGATGTCGTCAACTTCTGCGGCGTCTCCGGCGACTTCAACTGGTTCCACATCGATGATGTGCGCGCCTCGGAGTCCGTGTTCGGCAAGCGCGTCGCCCACGGCATGCTGGTGACCTCGGTCGCCACCGGCCTGCAGGTGGAGAAGATGGAGCCCAAGATCGCGACCGCCGCGTTCGTGGGACTCAAGGAGTGGTCCTTCCGCGCCCCGGTCTTCTTCGGCGACACGGTGCGGGTGAAGCGCACCATCGGTGAGAAGTCCGAGCACAAGAATCCGGCCCAGGGCTGGTGCATCTACGAGATCGAGGTCCTGAACCAGGACGACAAGGTCGTGCAGCGGGGTCAGTGGAACATGCTGATCCAGCGCAAGCCGACCGAGGGCTGACGCTCCCCTGATCGCCTTCGTGGGCCCCGTGACAAGGAGTCACGGGGCCCACGGCGTAGTGAGGGGCATGTCATACGCCCCACATGATCAGATCACCGTCGCCGAGGCCGCCGAGCGCCTCGGCGTCTCCCAGCGCACCGTCTGGCGCTACCTCAAGTCCGGCCGGCTGGCGGGGGAGACCCATGGCGAGCCCGGTCTGCAGCGCACGCTGATCGCGTCCGCATCGATCGAGGCCATGAGACATGAGCGCTCACCTGGCCAGCCGGAGCTGCCCGGCACGCGCGCCGAGCGCGACGCGCTTGCCGCCCGCCTGCGCGAGATCGAGCGCGAGCGCGATGCCCTGCGCGGTCGGGTGGCCGAACTGCAGTCCCGGCTGGCCCGCCGTCGGCCACCGGCCCGTCTCGAGCGGGTGCTCGGGGGCGCGATGGCCGCCGTCTCCCGGGTCCGGGTGGGATAGCACCGATCCCACCCGGACCGCGCATCCGTCGCGGTCCGGGTGGGGGGGTCCTACAGGCCGATCTCGCGGCTGACGATCAGCTGTTGGATCTCGCTGGTGCCCTCGGTGATCGAGGCCAGCTTCGCATCCCGGTAGTAGCGCTCCACCGGGTACTCCACGATGTAGCCGTAGCCACCATGGATCTGGACGGCCTCGCGACACACGTAGTCGGCGACCTCGGCCGAGAAGTACTTGGCCATCGACGCTTCCTTCACGCACGGCTGGCCGGTGGCGTACAGCCAGGCCGCCTTGTAGGCGAGCGACTTGGCGGCCTCGATCCGGGTGGCCATGTCGGCCAGCTTGAAGCGGATCGCCTGGAACTTGGACAGCGTGCGCCCGAAGGCCTCGCGCTCGAGGGCGTACTGGCGCGCGGCCTCGAAGGCGGCCTCGGCGATGGCGGCCGACTTGACCCCGTGCGAGACGCGACCGGTGATCAACGCCCCCATCAGGGCGCCGAAGGCGTCCTCCTTGCCGCCCAGGAGAGCCTCCTCGCCCACCTCGCAGTCCTCGAAGACCAGTTCGGCGGTGTCCGAGGAGCGGTGGCCCATCTTCTCCAGCTTCCGCGTCACCTCGAATCCCGGGGTGTTCCGGTCCACGATGAACACACTGATGCCCTCGCCGCGCCGCGAGCGGTCGGTGTAGGCGGCCACCAGGCAGTAGTCGCAGATGGTGCCGTTGGTGATGAAGTTCTTGCGCCCGTTGATGACGTAACGGTCGCCCTTCTTCTCCGCCCGGGTGGCCAGCCCGGCGGCGTCCGAGCCGGTGTTGGGCTCGGTGATGGCGTACGCGCCGATGATCTCGCCGGCGATCGACGGCGGCAGGTACTTCTCACGCTGCGCATCGGTGCCGAACTTGTAGATCGGGAAGGCGGCCAGGTCGGCGTGGGCATTCACCGAGGCGGTGATGCCGGCCGACACCTTGGCCATCTCCTCGACGAAGATGCACTCGGTGATCTTGTCCGCCCCGATGCCCCCATACTCCTCGGGGAAGACGATGCCCAGAAGGCCGAGTTCACCCAGCTTGGGCATCAGCTCGACCGGGAACTTCTCGTGGCGCTCCGCCTCCTCGACCAGGGGAGCGATCTCCGCCTGGGCGAACTCGCGGACCATCTCGCGCAGGTCCTCCTGCTCCTCCGTGAAGGCGTAGCTCAGCATGCGAACCTCAAAGGGGGTCGATGATCAGATGTGCACGCCCACACGGGATGCGGACGGACAGATGGCGCAAGTCTACCCACGGGTGGTGGGTAGACTGACCAGATGAACGACCCATTCCGCCTTGATGACCGCATCGTCATCATCACCGGAGCATCGCGCGGGATCGGCGCCGCGGTCGCCCGGCGCGTCTGTGCCCAGGGGGGTTCGACGGTGCTGGTGGCGCGCTCGCGCGAGCCGCTCGAGGCCCTCGCTGACGAACTACCGACCCCCTCTGCCGTCGTGGTCGGCGATGTGACCGACACCTCGGTGGTCGGTGAGGCCATCGATGCGGCCGACGGCTTGCCCGGCACCCTCTGGGGCCTGGTCAACAACGCCGGCGTGCAACCGCCCTACCAGCCGCTGACCGCCACGCCCCTGTCGGCATGGGATGCGGTCATCAGCGTCAACCTGCTGGGCGCCGCGGCCTTCGCGCGTGGCGTGGGCCTGGCGCTCTCCGAGCAGGGCGTCGGGGGACGCATCGTGAATCTCGGCTCGATCGCCGGCCTGACCGGCCTGCCGATGATCGGCCCCTACAACGCCTCCAAGGCGGCCATCGACGGGCTCACCCGCAGCCTGGCGGTGGAGTTGGGGCCCGCCGGGATCCTCTGCAACTCGGTGGCCCCGGGCACGATCACCACCGAGATGGTCGACCAGTTGATGACCGCCAACCCGGCCCTGAAGGACAAGCTGGTGGCCAAGGCGCCCCTGGGTCGCCTGGGGGAGGTGGCCGAGGCCGCCGACCCGATCGTGTTCCTGCTCACCGACGCCGCCAGCTTCATCACCGGCCAGGTGCTGGTGATCGACGGCGGGCGACTGGCACAGGGGTAGGGCCGCCCGGTGCGGGTGGTCATCTGCGGCGCGGGCACCGCCGGATGCGTGGCCGCGGCGCGCCTGTCGGCCGACGAGGGCTTCGATGTGACCGTGCTCGAGGCCGGCCCGCACTACCGCCCGGGCCTGTGGCCCGCGGCGCTGTCCCACTCACACCGCATCATCAAGGAGTCCCACGACTGGGGCTTCATGGCCCGCGCCGGGGCCTCGCCGCGGCTGGTGCACGTGCCGCGCGGGCGAGTGGTGGGGGGCTCGTCGGTCACCAACGGGGCCATCGCCCTGCGGGGTCACCCACGCCACTACGACGAGTGGGACGCCGATGTCGACGGCTACGGCTGGGAGTCGTGGCTGCCCTGGTTCCGACTGCTCGAGAACGACCTGGACCACGGCGCCGACGAGGCCCACGGTGACTCCGGCCCCATCCGCATCAGCCGCTATCCGCGCGGCACGTGGTGGGATCTGCAGCGCCGTTTCGTGGAGGCCGCCCTCGAATGCGGCCACGGGGAGATCGCCGACCACAACACCCCCGGAGCGCTCGGGGTGGGGCCGATCCCGCTCAACATGGTCGACGGGGTGCGCCAGACCCCGGCCGACCACTATCTCGACCCGGCGCTCGCCCGGCCGAACCTGACCCTGATCGCCGGTGTCACCGTCGATCGCCTGCGGGTCCACGGCGGCCGCGTGACCGGAGTCGAGTACCTGGATCCGGAGGGGCGTCCGGCGCGCATCGAGGCCGATCTCGTGTTGATGGCGCTCGGCACCTATGCGACCCCGGCCGCCCTGCTGCGCTCGGGGGTGGGGCCGGCCGCGGAGTTGAGCCGCCACGGAATCGCCCCGGTGGCTCTCAACGAGGCCGTGGGGCGTGGCATGCAGGACCACCCCAAGGTCTCGTACCGCTTCGAGGTCACCGGCTCCCTGCCCGAGTGGCCCAACCCCTGGTATCAGGTGCTGCTGACCGGCTCGCACGAGGTGGGGGGCCAGGAGCGCTTCTACCAGGTGATGCCCTACTCGGGCACCACCGAGGGCGGGCATCGCTTCACCGACTTCAACGTCCAGGTGGCCGACGCACGCAGCCGACGCGGGGCGGTGCGCCTGGCCGGGCGCGATCCGCGATTGGCGCCCCAGATCGAGATGGGCTGGTTCCTCGAGCCGTCCGACCGTGCCGCCGCGGTGGCCGCCGGCCGGCGCCTGATGGAGGTGGCCGCGGCCGGACCACTGCGCAAGCTGATCACGCCGTGGCCAAACATGGACGACCCGGACCATGTCCTTCGCACCGTGGAGACCTTCCACCACCCGGTCGGCAGTTGTCGCATGGGCCGCCCGGGCGACCCCACGGCCGCGGTTGACGCCGCCGGGCGCCTGTTCGGGGTGGAGGGGGTGCGCGCGATCGACGCCTCGGTGATGGCCCGGGTGCCCTCGGCCAACACCCATCTGGCGGCGATCGCGCTGGCCGAGCGCCTGAGCGCCGGCGTGCTCGACGAGCGCTCCAGATGAGCCCCAGAGGCAGCGAACCGACATAACCGTGCTTCGCGTGCGCCTGGCGGGGGCGGGCCCGGGGGTCGTCCCCAGGTGTCACAATCTCCCCCGAGCCCCCGACCCGGAAGGGACCGATGCCGAGTCCGCACCCGCCCGCCGACCCGCAGACCCCGCTGCGCGCGATCTTCGACACCTCTGCCGGCGAGATCCAGGTGGATCTCTGGCCCGAGCGCGCACCGATCACGGTGGGCAGCTTCGCGGCCCTCGCCCGCGAGGGCTTCTACGACGGCAAGATCTTCCACCGCGTGATCCCCGAGTTCATGATCCAGGGCGGCTGCCCGCAGGGGACCGGGACCGGCGGCCCGGGCTACCAGTTCGAGGACGAGATCAACGACAAGCCGCTGGTGAAGGGCACGCTGGCCATGGCCAACGCCGGCCCGGGCACCAATGGCAGCCAGTTCTTCCTCATCACCGCCGAGGCCACGCCCTGGCTGGACGGCAACCACACCGGCTTCGGCGAGGTGGTGGAGGGTCACGATGTGCTGGAGACCATCGGCACGACGCCAACCGGCCGCAACGATCGCCCGCGCGAGGAGCAGCGCATCAACAGCATCCGGATCAAGGAGGGCTGACGCCCCAGGGCTCACCATCCTGGGAGGTCACTCTCCTGCGCCGGCCACCGGGGACCCAGCGCCCCCGGGTGGCCGCGCGCCTGATCCTCGAGGCGCCGGACCTGGCCGGCGCGCGCGCCGCCGCCGAGGCCGAGCTGGCCGAGCGACGCACCGACGAGGGGCGCTGGTCACTCGGCATGCTGCGCCCCCTCACCCCCCGTGCTCCGGGCACCCATCGCTACCGGGCGGTCTTCGCCCTCTGGGAGGACACCGAGGACCGCTTCGTACGCCGCGACATGCACGCCCTCGAGGTCTGGGCGGCCGATGCCCAGAGTGCTCGCCGGTTGGCCCAGCAGGAGATCCGCGGGGTCGAGGGCTATGCGCCCTCCTGGCGCATCCGGCAGGTGGTGCGCCTTGCCGAGGAGGACATCGCGGGGGATGAGCCGGCGTGAGCGACGGGCATCGCGCTCGAGCGCGCCGCCTCTAGGCGACCGCGCCCCGGTGAGTCCTGCGCGCATAGACGAGCTGTTCGATCTTGGGGCGAGCGCCGGCCAGGCCGCTGTCGCCGACCCCGCCCACCACAACGTGGGGGTCCTGGTAGAGCGGGCTCTCATCGAGCATCACGCGCGCCACGCGAAGGTCGCCGGCCCGCCCGCCATCCGGACCGAAGACCGCCGCTCCAAGGCCGTACCGGCTGTCGTTCGCGCGGGCGATGGCATCCGTCACATCCTCGGCCAGCATGAGACCGCGCACCGGCGCAAACGTCTCCTCGCGCCACAGGGCCACATCGCGGGCGCCCTCGGGCAGCAGCACGACGGTCGGAGTGATGTGGGATCCGCTCTCGCCCCGGCCCACCACGATCCGCCCGCCGGCATCGAGCGCCTCGGCCAGCGCGGCGCGCGCCAGCGCTCGGGCGCGGCCTTCGGGCAGGGGGGCCACATCGGTGGCCTCGTCGTCGGCGTCGCCCACCACCAGGGCCCCCACCGCGGCGACCAGGGCGGGCTCGAGCACCGGCCAGGCCGCCCGCTCCACGATGATCCTCTTGGCCGCCATGCAGAGCTGGCCCCCGTTCGCGAAGCCCGCAAGGGCGATCGCGCGCGCGGCGCGCTCCATGTCGGCGCCCGCCAACACGATGAGGGCATCATTCCCGGGCCCCTCGGGGATGTAGGGGCGCATGCGCGCGCCGGCCATGCAGGCCGCCCCCAGCCCCGCGAGCTGGCGAGCGCAGGTGGCTCCGCCGGCGTGAGTGACCACCGCGTGCACCCCATCGGCCCAGATCAGCGGCTCGGCGAGCGGCCCGGGGGCGTGCACCACCACGATGGCACCCCTGGCCCAGTGAGCCGCGAGCGCATCGAGCACCAGCCCGGTGGTGGCACGGGTACGACTCGATGGGCGGGCGAGCACCGCGTTGCCACCGGCCAGCGCCGACGCGGCGACGAGGGTGGGCACCCACACCGGCGAGTTGGCCGCATGCCAGCCCAGCACCACCCCGAAGGGGCACCACTCGAGCACGGTGCTGCCGGCGCGCGCCGGCACCGAACGGGGGCGGATCGCCTCGGCCAGCTCGGGCAGGGCATCCAGAACCCCCAGTGCCGACTGGACCTCGCGACGGGCGAAACGCCGGGGGATGCCCACCTCGGCCACCGCAGCATCCACGATGCGCGGGGCGGCGGCGGCCAGTGAGGACCTCCCGGCAGCCAGGCGCCTCAGGCGCTCGTCCAGGTCGATGGCGGCCACAGCGGGCTGCGCGGCGCCGGCGCGGCGCACCAGTTCCTGGAGGTCCGCGCTGATCCCGGTCATCGGCGCTCACCCTAACGAGCGCCCCTTGCCGGCGGGTCTGCTTGTGCAGGCCGATCCGGCCACGATCGCCGCCCACTTCCCTGCCCTGATCGCCCTGCAACCGATCCGCCACGCCCCGGAGGGACTGATCTGCTCACCCAGGGTGGACCCCGAGGGCGCACGGGCGGCCATCGCGCGCTGCCCGCTCCCGCTGCGGGAACTGGACACGGTCCCCGGCTGGCCCGACCCGCCTGCGGCGCGGGTGGCCGGTTGGTATCGGCGCGCCCCCGGCCACGCCACGGCCCCACCGGGCGTGCGCGAGCTGGTCCAGACCCCCGGCGAGGGCTTCGGCCCCCTGGGGCACGCCACCACCGCGATGTGCCTGGCGATGTTCGCCCACATGCCCACCGGGCCCGCCTTCGACGCCGGCTGCGGCTCGGGGCTGCTGGCCCAGGCCTGGGCGGCCGCCGGCCGCGGACCGGTGGACGGATGCGATCTCGATGGGCGCGCGGTGACCCAGGCCCGGGCGGGCATCGCATCCGCCGGCCTCGGCGCACAGGTGCGCCTGGAGCGGCGCTCCCTCGAGCGCCTAACTCCCGATGAGCTGTCCGGACGGGTGCTGCTGGCCAACGTGCCGGCGGGGGCTCACCGAACCCTGCTGGGAACGATCGGCCGCCCACCGCGGGCGGCGGTGCTCTCCGGGCTGCGCCCCGACGAGACCCCGCCGATCATCGTCGGATGGGCCGGGCACGGACTGACGGTCGTGCGCAGCGCCTGTGCTGGTGGCTTCATCGCCCTCGCCCTGCGAGGTCCGCGGTGAGTCGCATCTGGCGCACCTGGTCGGTCCTGCTGTTGTTCGCGATCGGCACCAGCCTCATCACGCCGCTGATCCCGATCTATCAGGAGCGCCTGGGCTTCGGGGACACGGTGGTCACCCTCTTTCTCGGCTGCTACGTCGTGGGGCTGGTGCCCTCGATGCTGTCGATGGGCCAGGTCTCGGACCGCATCGGGCGCAAGGCCGTGCTGCTGGGAGCCCTGGCGACCCTCGCGACGGCACAGGCCCTGCTCGTCACCGAGCCGGGCCTCGCGGGCGTCCTTGCTGCCCGGGGCATCCAGGGGGTGGCCACCGGCGCCTTCTTCGGCACATGCACGGCGTTCCTGGTCGATGCCGCCCCGGCGGGTCGCCGCATGTTCGCCTCGGTGCTCGGCTCGATCTCGGTGCGTCTCGGGCTCGGGCTCGGGCCGGGGGTGGGAGGCGTCCTGGCCCAGTACGCCGGCGCCCCCTTGCGCCTGCCCTTCCAACTGCACCTCATCGCCCTCGCCCTGGCGACGGCGATCGTGCTCACACTCCCCGAGACGGTCACCGAGCGCTCGCGCCGGCCCCTGAGCCTGCGCCTGGAGGTGCCGACGGCCGAGCGAGCGGTCTTCTGGCGGGTGCTGGTGCCCTCGGGGATGCTGTTCTCGCTCTTCGACGGTGTGGCGCTATCGCTGATCCCGGTCTTCCTGGTGCGCGAGCTGGAGGTCGACAACTTCGCCGTCGTCGGTGCGGCGGGTTTCCTGGTGCTCGTGTCGGGTGCGCTCAGCCAGATCGCTCTCGCACGGATGCGCCCGTCCCTGGCGATCGGAGTGGGGCTGGTGTGGGCCACCGTGGCCTCCGTGGGCGTGGTGGCCTCGGCGCCGATCGGCTCGGTCGCGCTGGCCTTGGTCGCGGTGGCGGCCACCGGCGCCGGCGCCGGGCTGGTGTTCAAGGGCGGCATCGACCTCTGCACCCAGATCGCCCCGCCGGCCGACCGCGGAAAGCTGCTGTCGGCCTACTACGTCGCCTGCTACCTGGGCGGGTTCTCGGTGCCGCTGCTGCTGGTGGGGGTCCTGGGTGACCTGATCGGGCTGACACCCGCCCTGGCCTGTCTCTCCGGCGCCGCCGCGGCCGGCGCCGCGCTGACGATCCTGACGGGTCTTCGCGCGCTGCATGCCCTGGTGCCGGATCCACACCCGATCGAGGACCCCGGCCGCGCTGGGTAGGATCGTCTCGGCATGAGCGGCGCCTCACACGATCCGGAGGCCCTCGCAGCCGCCCTGCTCGGCGCCGAGCACACGGTGGTGCTGGCCGGCCCGCGCCTGGATCCGGAGGGGATCGCCGAGATCGCCGCCCGCCGCGGCGAGTGGGCACACACGGTGGATCTGGACACCCTCCTCACGCGACCGGCGCAGTTCTGGGAATCCTTCCTACCCATCGCGCGGGCGGCACACGACCGCCTCCCGGGCGATGCCCAGCGCGCGCTCGCGCGGCTCCAGAGCGCCGGCGCCGTGGACCATGTCGTCACCCAGGCAGTCGACGGCCTGCTGCAACGTGCGGGGGTGCGCGACGTGGTCGAGGTCTACGGCGATGTCCTCACCGTGCGCTGTGAGCGCTGCGGGGCCCATCGGGACCTGGACGAGGCCGAGGTGCTGATCTCCGGCGCCGACGACGGGGTGCCGCGCTGCCCGGAGGCCGAGTGCGCGTATCCACTGCGCCCTTCGGGCTCCCTGTGGAACGAGGCGCTGCCGGCGGCGGGGGTGGAGCGGGCGTGGGATCTCGCGGCCGAGTGCGACCTGCTGGTGGTCATCGACTCGGACCTGCGAACCGTCCCCATCTCGCTGCTGCCCTCGGTGCCGCTCACGCGCGGGGCGGGCGTCGTCCTCATCGGCCCGGAGCCGACCCGCTACGACCGCTACGCCCGCATGGTGGTCCGCGTCCCCAGCAGCGCGCCGACGCTCCGGGCGACCGCCGACCTGATCAGCCCGTCCCGCACCTGACCCGGGACCCTTGGAGGTACCCGACCGGTGCCGATAGACACCGGACATGAACGCACCCCGCCTGCTGCTCCCGCTCATCGCCTTGGTCGCCATGCTGGTGGCGTCTCCCATCGGAGACGCCGATGGCCTCGGCGCGAGTTCTCCCACGCCGGTGCTCGGGAGCGCCGTGCTGAGCGCCGACCAGATGGCGGCCTGGTACGGCTCGACCGGGATCGTCCCGCGGAGCCCCACACCGGTCGCCACTCTGGCGGCCACCTTCCTGGACGAGGGGTCGGCCCAGGGCGTGCGCGGCGATCTGGCCTTCGCCCAGTCGATGCTGGAGACCGGATATCTGCGCTACGGCGGGCAGGTGCGGCCATCGGACCACAACTTCTCGGGGCTGGGGGCCTGCGACTCGTGTCCGCGCGGCCTCGCCTTCCCCGATGCGATGACCGGGGTGCGTGCCCAGATCCAGCACCTGTGGGCGTATGCCTCCCCCACCGCCCGCGCCGATGCGACCGCCCGACCCAACGTGGACATCCGCTTCGACTTCGTGAACCCGAAGGGACGCGCCCCGAGCTGGGAGCGGATGGGCGCCGGCAACTGGGCCACCGACCCCGAGTACGCACGCAAGGTCCTCGGCATCTACGCCTCGATGCTGCGCCACGCCGGACTACCTGAGGACGCCGCGCGCACCCCTCTCTCCTCCGCCGCACCTCCGGCGATCGCGCGCGTGGTGCGCGCATCGCCCAACGGGGCCGTGCACCTGGCCAGTTGGGCACCGCACCGCACCGGCCTGGCCGGTGCGCCGGCCACCCTCGGGCCGGCGCGCAGCACCACCAGCCGACCGGGAGGTTGCCTCATCCGCTGGCCGGCGCTCGGGGTGGTGGCCGCCACCCGCGGCGCATGCGCCGGCGATGCCGGCACCCCGAGGCTTCTGTACCTGACCCAAGGGTGGCGCACCGCGCGCGGCCTGGCGGTCGGCGACTCCGTGCAACGCCTGCGGGCCCTCTATCCCGCCGCGCGACGGGCCGGAGCCCGCCATCACCTGGTGGTGACACGGTCCTCCGGGAGGAGGGCGGGGACCCCGCGCCTGAGCGCGGAAGTCCGGGGCGGCCGGGTCCGGGCGCTCATCGCGAGCGCCCGGTCGGCCGTCGGCAGCTAGCCCGCGGGGGCCCGCTCCGGATCCACGACGAACTTCTGCGAGTAGTAGATGTCGCCCTCGTGGCCGAGCTTCATCCGGCGCAGGGTGGCCTTCACCCGCGTTCCGACCGACACATCCTCGGGAGCGACCCCGACAACGGGCGCGGGCATCATCACGCCCTCGTCCATGGTGATGTGGCCCACGACATACGGCTCCTGGCCCAAGAAGTCGCGCGGCGGGTAGTAGACCACCGTGTAGTTGCTGATCTCACCGGTTCCGGCCAGCTCCTGCTCCACCAACTCGCCGCCGCCACACTTGTAGCAGTGGTGGTGCTCCCACCACGGGCTGAGCGCCTCGCACGACGTGCAGCGCATGGCATACAGCCGCAGCTTGGGCGGACCCAGGCGCGAGAACTCGATCGCCGAGACGGTCATCCTCAGCCCTCCAGGCGCTGGTAGATGTGGATGGCGCCCACCGAGCCCGGGCCGCCGCGGCAGGCCGAGATCCCGGTCTCGGCATCCTTGCGCTGCATGTCGGGCGGCGCCGTGCCGCGCAACTGCTCGATGATGTCGACCGCCTGGGTCGCGCCGGTCGCACCCAGCGGGTGGCCCTTGCACAGCAGGCCGCCCGACAGGTTGATGCCGACCTTGCCGTCGATCCAGGTCGAGCCGTCGGCGGCGCCCTCCCAGCCCTTGCCCTGCTCGGCGAAACCGAGCCCCTCGATGCCCAGCGGCTCCTGGATGGCGAACGAGTTGTAGATCTCGGCCACGTCCACGTCGTCGGCGCTGATGCCGGCCATCGCGTAGGCCCGCTCGGCGGGCCGGGCGAACAGTGCGTGGGCGTCATCGAGGCTGTCGCTGGCGGCGTACCAGGTGCCCGTGGCCATCTGGCTGGCGGTGACATACACCTGCGGCTTGTCGGGCTGGTCGCGCAGGATCTCCTCGCGACACAGGACGATCGCCGACGAGGCGTCGGTCATCGGGCAGACCTCGTACAGCTTGAGCGGATCGGCGACCTTCGCCGAGCGCATGACCTCCTCCACCGTGCACTCGAAGCGCAGGTGGGCGTACGGGTTGCGGGCACCGTAGTGGTGGTTCTTGACCGAGGTGTGGGCCAGGTCCTCCTCGGTGAGCCCGTAGGTCTGCATGTAGCGACGGGCCGTCAGGGCCGTCCCCGAGGGGAAGGTGAGCCCCGAGAAGTACTCCTCCTTGGAGTCCGCCGCCTGGGCGATGATCGACGTGCCCTCGGCCGTCGCGAGGTCGTTCATCTTCTCGCACCCGAGCACCATCACGGTGTCGTACAGACCCGAGAGGATGGCCACACAACCCAGGTGCAGCGCCCACGCGCCGGTGCCGCATGCCGCCTCGACGCGCACGGCGGCGGCGGGCACGACCCCGACATGGTGGGCCACCATCAGGCCGGTGGAGTTCTCGTAGTTGAAGCCGACCGAGCCGACGTTGCCGACATACATCGCCTGGATGTCCGACGGCGAGAGCCCGGCATCGTCCAGGGCGAGCCGGCTGGACTCCACAGCAAGGTCGCGCAGGGACTTGTTGTGCTGGATCTTGTGGGGGGTCTTGCCGACCCCGAGCACACCGATGCGCATCGGTCCTCCCTAGTGGGGTTCGGCCTGTCGGCCGCGAGTCCAACGGTAGTACGTCGACAGGCTGATCGCCTCCGAGTCGGCCATCGCCTCCGCGGTGCCGGCGCCGGTGGGGGTCCCGGTGACGGTCACCTCTTGGGCGATCGCCTCGCCGCCGCCGTAGCCGAGGGCCAGAAGGGCGTCGCCGGAGGAGGCGCCGTCGAGGCCGAGAGCGAGCGACACGCCGACCGAGGCCGCGCCAAGGTTGCCGATGTCTCCGACGAAGCTGGTGCGCTCGAGCTGACCGGGGGCCACGCCCACCCTTCCCAGCCCGCGCAGGGTCTGAGGGTGTGGCTGGCTGGGACAGACCGCGGCGTAGTCGCCGGTGGTGCGCTCGGTGGCGGCCTCGAGGGCCGCCAAGGCCTCGGCGGCCACCGCTCCGTAGGTCTCGAAGAGGACCTCGAGTCGATAGCGGGCCTCGGGCTCGTTGCCCAGAACCCAGACGTCGTACACCTCACGGGCGGCGCGGGCGCTGGCCCCGAGGGTGGCACAGCCACCCGAGGAGCCGATCAGGTAGGCGCAGGACGCACCGGCCGACAGGGTGTCGCAGACCCGCTCCTCGTAGCTCACGAGGTGGTCGGCGGCCACCACCAGCGTCGGCTCGCCACCGGCCGCGGCGATCGCCTGTGCGATCGCGAAGCCGTCGAGGAGGGACGCGCCATTGCCGGCCAGATCGATCGGCGTGACCCCGTCCAGGCCGAGGGTGCGGGCGAGGGTCGAGGCCAGTTTGCGCAACCGGAACGGTGGGCTCTGGCTGACGGCGATGAGGGTCCCGGGGCTCTGACCACCGGCGAGGGCGGTCTGGGAGGCCTCGAAGGCCATCGTGAGGGTGTCCTCGTCCAGCGCAGGGGTCGCCAGCGCCTTGGAGCGCGGGCGACCGGGACGGCCGAAGAAGGATTGGATCTCCCCGAGGGGAGCCCGGTAACGGGGCACGTAGGCCCCGTACCGGATGATCTCCGCCATCGGGATCAGCGCTTGACGACGATGCCGGCGGCGTCACGGTCGAACGTGTCGGCCGTGATGCCCTCCTCGCGCAGCTTGACCTTCTGCACGCGCTCGGTCGGCGTCTTGGGGAGCTCGGCCACGTAGCGGATGTAGCGCGGCACCATGAAGTACGGCATGCGGTCGGCCATCCACTGCGTGAACTCGGCCGGGTCCGGAGCGTCGCCCTCGGGGATGCAGATCACCATGATCTCGTCCTCGGAGGAGGCACCCTCGCCGGCCTTCACGCCGATCGCCGCGGCCTCCTTGATGGCCGGGTGATCCGACACCTGGCGCTCCACCTCCATGGAGGACACGTTCTCGCCGCGGCGACGGATGTAGTCCTTCACGCGGTCCATGAAGTAGAAGTAGCCGTCCTCGTCCATGCGGCCGAGGTCGCCGGTGTGCAGCTTGAGGTTCCGGAAGTCGTCGGCGGTCTTCTCGGGCATGCCGTAGTAGGCCCGCATGACGATGTTCGGGATCTTCATGTCGACCACGATCTCGCCCGGGGTGTTGGGCGCGAGCGGCAGGTCGGTGCCCGGCTCCACGACGGTGACCTCGTAGCCCGGGTTGGCCTTGCCCATCGAGCCCGGGACGGCCGGCTTGGTCGGGTCCATGTAGGTGGCCATACCGGTCTCGGTGAGGCCGTACCCCTCGATGAACTTGACCCCGAAACGCTCCTGGAACTCGTTGTAGATGTCCCGCGGGGCCGGGGCGGCAAAGCAGGTGTGGACCTTGTGGGCCCGATCCAGATCCGACGGCGGGATGTTCCAGATGAAGTAGCTGACGGCACCGATCGAGTTGAAGACCGTGGCCTCCGCGTCGATGATCTGCTGCCAGAACTTGCTCGAGGAGAAGCGCTCCACGTAGGCGACGCGCCCTCCGGCCACCAGCGCCGGGTAGCCCGAGAGCACCTGGGCGTTGGAGTGGAACAGCGGCAGACACGAGAAGAAGGTGTCCTCGGCCAACTCCTCGATGCTCCGCCCGGCGGTGGCCGAGACCACCTCCAGCAGGCCGCGCGCCGAGAAGTAGTCGGCGGCGTTCTGCTTGATCACACCCTTCGAGCGACCGGTGGTGCCCGAGGTGAACATGATCCGCGCATCGTCGGTCCAGGAGTACTCGACCCCGTCGGGCTCGCCGTCGGATGCGGTCATGAGAGCCTCGAGCGGCTCCGAGCTGAAGACCTTGGAGTCCGGGTCCGGGCCCTCCTTGGCACCGGTGCTCAGCACGATGACGTGCTTGAGGTGCGGCAGCTCGCTCTTCACGAGGTCCAGACGATCCAGATGCGAGTCGGCGACAAACAGCGTGCGCGACTCGACCAGGTTGATCGTCCAGCTCAGGAAGTCGCCCTTGTAGGCGGTGTTGATCGAGCTCATCACGCCGCCGGCCTTGAGGATGCCGTACCAGACCGGCAGGAACTCCTCGCAGTTCGGCAGCAGCACGCTGACCGACTCACCCTTCTGCAGACCACGCTGCAGAAGGGCGTTGGCCACGCGGTTGGCCCGTGCGTTGACCTCGCCATAGCTCACCCACGGATTGTCCGCGAACTTCAGATACTCGCGGTCCGGGGTGGCCTCGGCGCGGTTGCGCAGGACCTCGGCGAGAACCCACTTGGTCGGGTCATCGCGGTTGTACCAGTCACTCCACTCACCCATTCTGGGTCCCCCTCATCAGGTCCTGTCCCCGCCCGTGCCTAGGCGAGGGCGAACTTCGGCAGCGTGATCTCATCGGTGACGTCGTGGAACACGACGCGCACGCGCTTGCCGATGGCGACATCGGCGGGATCGATCGACGGGTAGTCCGGCGCCTGGTCGATCACCAGGTTGGTCATCACCCGCACCCCCTCGTCCAGATCGACCAAGGCGACCACGTGCGGAGGGTCGCCCTTGTAGGCCTTGCTCGGGCCGATGAAGTGGACCGAGTACGTGTAGATCTCGCCGGTACCGGCGGACTCGACCCACTGGACGGGCTCCAGGGTGCCCGGCGCGTAGGCGCGCGGGTACCAGAACGGCGTGCCGTCGGGGCCCGCCGGAAGCAGGAGCTTGTGCTCCTTGGTGCCCGCCCAGAACGTCGCACCCTCGGGGCGCAGGTCGGGCAGCGGCTTGGTGTAGGCCGGCTTGGTGGACTGCTCAGACATCTTCAGTTCTCCGTTGCCTAGGCCGCCGACGGCGGTTCGCTGGACAGGACCAGGGCGCTCGTCGCCGCCAGGATGCCGCCCGAGCCGTTGGTGATCGCCACCTTGGCATCGGGGACCTGGTGGTCGCCGCCGCCGCGCGCGGTGTCGTCGGCCTCGCCGCGCAGCTGCAGAGTTGCCTCGACGATGTGGTGCATGGCACCCAGGTGGGCCTGACGGATCAGGCCGCCGTGGGTGTTCATCGGGAGCGCGCCGCCCAGCTTGGCGTTGCCCTCCAGCACCCAGTCGCCGGCCTCGCCGGGACCGCAGACGCCGAAGCCCTCGAGGGCGATCAGCGGGGTGAAGCTGAACGAGTCGTAGATCTCGGCGACATCGAGGTCCTGCGGGGTGACCCCGGCGACCTCCATGGCGCGGCGGCCGGCGCGGCCGAGGCCCTGGCGCACGCCGTCGACCGACTTGGCCGAGGTGATGTACTGGTGCGAGTAGCCCTCGCCGATGCCGGTGATGTAGACCGGCTTGCGCTTCATGTCCTTGGCGCGTGCGGCGGTGGTCACGAGAAACGCCGCGGCGCCATCGGAGACCAGAGAGCAGTCCATGGCGTGGAACGGGGTGGCGATCCACCGGTCGTTCATGACGTCCTCGACGCTCACTGGGTCGCGCAGCATCGCGTTCCACTTGAGGGCGGCGTGCTCGGACTGGGTGGCCACCACGGACGCCAGCGCCTCCTGGGGCACGTTGTGCTCGTGCATGTAGCGCTGGGCCAGCAGGCCGTAGCCACCGATCGTGGTGAGGCCGTAGGGGGCCTCGTACTCACCATGACTCATCTCGCGGGCCATGGCGATCATGCCCGAGGAGCTGATGCCCGAGCGGGTGTTGTCGCCCCGGACGCACAGGACGACTTCGGCCAGGCCGGCATCGATGGCCATCGCGGCCTGCACGGCCATCAGCGGCGCGGTCGCGCCACCGACGGCGACCGATGCGAAGTAGCCCGGCTCCATCCCCAGGTAGTCCGCGAGGGTCGTCGAGTGCATCAGCGTCGACTCGACGAACGAGAAGGCGGTGACCAGCCCGTCGACCTCCGCCAGACCGATCCCGGCATCATCCAAGGTGATCTTGGTGACCTCTTCGAGGAGCTGGAAGGACCCGCGGCCCTCCAGCTTGCCCTGCTCGGTCTCACCCACTCCGGCGATCACAATGCCCTTGGCGAGCATGCGGCGCGCCTCTTGGACATTGGGCGTGGCCTCGCTCATCCAATCCTCCCTCGTGGTCGGCAACAGGGGCCGGCTCACGGCCGACGTCGGCCGCGGCCGCGATGCGACCGGAGGCACTGCAGGGCCGATGTCGGGCCGAGTGGCCCGCACGGGGCGCAAGGCTACCGAGCGCTACCACTGCGCGTCAAGTGCAACAAGCGCGCGGTTTTTCCTGCAAAGTACGCTCTTTTGGCGCTCGGGCAGGACATCCTACAGCCCGGCGCGCGGGCGGGGACCGACGACACCCTTGGTAGCATCGAAACGATTCTGACGGCACGCCCCTCAAGGAGATCCCGCTGTCTGACGCCGACCCCAACTACAACGCCGAGACCGACACCTACCGCCAGATCTATCGCGGTCACGACAACGCCTCGGCGGTCACCAACTCCGAGGGCCTGACGGTCTTTTTCGACCCGGACACCCATGAGGTGCTGGGCTTCTCGATCAGCAACTTCGCCGCGTACTACGCCGCCCACGCCGACGAGGACGGCGAGTTCGAGGTGAGCATCCCCGCACACGTGCCGGCTCCGTTGGCGGAGGAGATGGACTTCGATGAGGAGCAGATCCGCACCGGGGTGCGGATCGCCGAGTTCTACTAGGCCGGGCTCCGGCTCAGGTCGACAGCCCCTGGGAGGGGTTCCCGACGATCAGGGCGTCGGGACCCTTGCCCTGGGGGACCATCGGGAAGACCTTGGCGGTCGGGTTGATGCGCACATCGACCAGCGCCGGCCCGTCGGCGGCGAAGGCCTCGGCCAGTGCGTCGTCGAGGTTGGCCGGCTCATGCACCGTGGACCCATGGATGCCGTAGGCGTGCGCGATGCGCGCGAAGTCCGGCTGGAATGCCTCGTAGCTGGTCCCCGAGTAGCGCGACTGCCAGAACAGCTCCTGCCACTGGCGCACCATGCCGAGGAATCCGTTGTTGAGGATGATCACCTTGACCGGCAGCCCGTACATCTGGGCGGTCGACAACTCCTGCAGGGTCATCTCGAAGGACCCGTCGCCGGCGATGTCGACGACGAGCTCGTCCGGCAGGGCGACCTGGGCGCCGATCGCCGAGGGCAGGCCGAAGCCCATGGTGCCGAGGCCGCCCGATGTAAGCCAGCGGCGGGGACGGTCGAAGGTGTAGTGCTGGGCGGCGAACATCTGGTGCTGGCCGACGTCGGTGCAGACCACCGCCTGCCCGCGGGTGAGGCGGTAGATCGACTGGATCACGTGCTGGGGCTGGATGACCCCGGGCTCGTCATCGACCTGGTAGGGGTACTGGCGCTTCCAGCCCTCGATCTGCTCGAGCCAGGCGGCGCGGCGCGCGGCATCGTGGGACTGAGGCAGGGACTCGTAGGCGTTGGCCAGGGCCTCGAGAGCCGGCGCAGCGTTGCCGGCGATGCCGATGTGGGCGCCGCGATTCTTCGAGATCTCCGCCGGATCCACATCGATGTGGATGATCTTGGCGTTGGGTGCCCACTCGTGCATGACCGTCGACAGGACGCGCTCATCGAAACGCACACCCACCGCGAGGATGGCGTCCGAGGACTGGAAGGCGTAGGTGGCCGCCGCGAGCCCGTGCATGCCCGGCATCCCGACAAAGAGCGGATGCGTGCCGGGGAAACCACCCAGACCCATCAGGGTGGTGTTCACCGGGATGCCGGTGACCTCCGACAGGCGGGTGAGCTGGGCGGAGGCCTCGCCGGTGACGATCCCGCCGCCGGCGTAGATCACCGGTCGCTCGGCGGCCTGGAGGACACGGGCGGCCGCTTCGAGTTGGCGCGGGTGGCCCGCCGACAAGGGCGGGTGGTAGCCGGGCATGTCCGGCGGCCCGTCGGGCAGATCGCCGACATCGACGGCCCACTGGTCCACGCAGACGTCCACCAGCACCGGGCCGGGCCGGCCGGTCTGGGCGATGTGGATCGCCTCGGTGAGGGCGTCCGGCAACTCCTGGGCATCCTTGATCAGGTAGGAGTGCTTCACGATCGGCAGCGTGATGCCGACGATGTCGGCCTCCTGGAACGCATCGGTGCCCACGCGGGCGGAGCCCACCTGCCCGGTGATCGCCACGAGGGGCACCGAGTCCATGTAGGCGTCGGCGATGGGCGTCACCAGGTTCGTCGCGCCCGGACCGGAGGTTGCGGTGCAGACCCCGGCTCTGCCGGTGACCTTCGCGTACCCTTCGGCCATGTGCCCGGCGCCCTGTTCGTGGCGCGCCAAGAACAGGCGGATGTCCGGGTCGTCGTGAAGGGCATCGAAAAGGGGGATCACCGGTCCGCCGGGGATCCCGAAGATGGCATCCACGCCCGCCCTCTTGAGGCAGGCCAATGTCGCGTCAACCGCCCGCATGCGGCCCACCCCCCGGCCTGTGGCCCATAGTTCTAACGACGGCCGAGTCTACTGGACCGGCGCTCCACCGCTGACCATGAGAGGACGACCACAACCGTGAGTTCCCAGCCCCCCTCCGGCGGCGGCCCCGATTTCGCGGCGGAGAACGCCGCCAAGATCGCCGCCGAGTCCTTGAGCCACTACGACGAGGCCGCCGACACCTACCACGTCTCCTACGGGCCGCCGGTCCCCGCCGTGGCCATCCACGACGCCGAGCGCGACATCCTGGTCCGCGTGGATCCGGCCAGTCGGCAGGTCGTGGGCTTCAGCATCCCCAACTTCAAGGCCTGGCACGCCGCCCACGCAGAGGACGACGGCGGCTTCGAGGTCGACCTTCCCCCGGTCTGGGGCGAGGCGCCCGCGGAGTGATCGGTCGGGTCCAAAGGGTCGTTCGGTAGAGTCCTGTGAATCGCTTCATCCGGTCGGCAGCAAGGAGTCGAACATGGCGGTAGAGAGCCAGCGCGTCGAGGATTTCCGCCTCAGCAAGGAGCCGTACTACCTGCCCCTGGGCAACGAGGTCGAGCTTTTCGAGGCCGCCTACAACGCCCGGCTGCCGGTGATGCTCAAGGGGCCCACCGGGTGCGGCAAGACCCGCTTTGTCGAGCACATGAGCTGGCGGCTCAAGCGCACGCTGGTGACCGTCGCCTGCCACGAGGACCTCACGTCCTCGGATCTGGTCGGCAAGTACACCCTGCAGGGGGATGAGACGATCTGGCAGGACGGGCCGCTGACCACCGCCGTGAAGTCCGGCGGGATCGCGTACCTGGACGAGGTCGTCGAGGCGCGCAAGGACACCACCGTGGTGATCCACCCGCTCACCGACGACCGGCGGGTGCTGCCGCTGGAGAAGAAGGGCGAGATCGTCCAGGCACCGGACGAGTTCCAGTTGGTCATCAGCTACAACCCTGGCTACCAGTCCGTTCTGAAGGACCTGAAGCACTCCACCAAGCAGCGATTCGTGGCCATCGAGTTCGACTACCCGCCGGCCGACCTGGAGGAGACCATCGTGGTCTCCGAGTCCGGCGTCGATACCGATACGGCCTCGAAGCTGGTCACTATCGGCAGGAAGGTGCGCAACCTGCGCACCCACGGTCTCGAGGAGGGCGTCTCCACCCGACTGCTGGTCTATGCCGGCCAGCTCATCCAAGCCGGGGTGGAGCCGGTGGAGGCCTGCGAGGCCACCATCTGCAAGCCGATCACCGATGACCTGGAGATGCAGCGCTCAATCGTCGAGATCATCGCCACCCAGTTCTAAGCACCGGAGGGGTCGATGACCTTCGGGCCGACCGTCGGCAATGTCGGCATCTACGTCGCCCGCGAGATGCTGGCCTCGGTACCCGAGGCCCAGCGTCAGGCGTACCTGCGCATGGTGGAGGGCATCTCCGAGCTGAAGTATCAGCTCGGGGTGGAGGTCGCGCGCCAACTGCCCCGTCTGCTGGCAGAGCGCGATGATGCGCTTGTAGAGCGCTACCTGCGCGAGGTGACCGACGTCGCCACGGTCGGCTGGAAGAGCGGAGTCGAGGTGGCAAAGCAGCTGCCCGATCTCTACGGAGCGCCCGACACGACCCTCGCCGGGGCCTATGTGGACATCGTCACCCGGGCCACCTCGGGCGTCGGCGACGAGGCCGACACCACCGGGCTGGCGGGCGAGCTGGACGGGCTCGAGCGCGAGCTGCGCAACATCGAGCCGAAGGTCAAGCGGGCCAACGAGCTCCGCACCCAGCTCGCGGCTCGGGACAGACGCGACGAGAAGCGTCGCAAGCATGCCGTGGAGCTCGCCGCCGCCCTCCCCCCCATCCTCGCCCGACTGCGCCCGCGCTTTCGGAGCGCCTACCTCGATCTCGTGCGGCAGGTGGCGGCGGTGGATCCCGAGGCCTCGCTCGAGGCGGCCGACACCCTTCTCGACCTCCTCAACTCCGAGCGGGTGAGCGTGGAGGGCGCGGGCCAGTGGGTCGCGCGCGGCCTGGTGATCCTCGAACGCAATCGCGAGGTGGGACGCGGATACTTCCGCATGGGTTCCAAGTACGCACTCGATGTGCTCGAGGAGCTCAAGGATGGCCTCGCTCTCAAGGACGTGGCACGCATCCTGAAGCTGTTCGCCACGGCCCTGGCCGGGCGCGATGTCGCCATCCGCTCGGCCGGCGAGGCCGCCGGCTCCGACACCTACGGTGCGGCGCACATCGTGCTGCCGACCGAGATGAGCGTCTTCGACTCGGACGCGAACAACTTCTCGGCCTACAAGGTCGCCACCGCCCACGGAGCCGGGCGCATCGAGTTCGGCACCTATGGCTTCTCGTTGGACGACATCCCCGGAACGGTCGGCGATCTGCGCCGACGCTACCCCCAGGAGACACGGTGAGCACCACCCGCCCGCCCGAGACGGACCTCACCCGCTTCTACGCGCTGTTTCCTCAGCCGGCGCTGGCGCGTGACCTGTTCAACGTGATCGAGGGTCACCGCATCGACTGCGCCGTGCGCCGCGCCTACCCGGGCATCAGCCGCGACATGGACGCGATCAAGAGCGCCAGCATCGAGGGTCGGCCCGAGCTGGGTGGTCTCCCCGACAGCCAGGCGGTGGTGGAGGCTCTTCTGCAGCACTCCCTGGGCATGGAACCGGACCTGTCGACGGTCGCGCCGGCGACCCGTGAGTTGATCGCCAACGTCGGCGCGCTGCTCGGAGAGGTGGAGGAGCCCGAGGCACGGGTCGGCGACACCGCCGCGCTGACCAGTCGCCTGTACATCATCATCGAGGAGCACCTTGCCGACCCGCGGCGGAACATCAGCCCCGACGAGCCGCCGCAGCAGCAGCAGGCCGAGGGTCAGCAGGATGAGGACCGCTCCCCCGAGGACCAGACGGACCCGCCGGAGCAGGCGAGCGGTGGCGATGACGAGGACTACCAGCCGATCGAGCTGCCGCCCTTCATGACCCCGGTGATGGAGGAGATGGTCCGGCCAGAGACCGACGCGCCGGCCAAGCGCGCCGTCGACCAGGTCGACGACCCCGACCAGCAGGACGGTCAGGAGCAGGGGAACGACGACCAGACCGGCGACCAGAAGGGCATGAACACCACCGAGGTCCAGCAGGGGCAGGGCGACCCCGAGGACATGGCGCAGTCGACGACCTCGGAGGGCGACGACGAGACTCCTCCCGGCACCGCCGATGGGCGCACCGACGACGCCGAGGGGAGTGGCTCGGACTCGCCCACCCAGACGGGCCTCGGTGATGTGCCCCAGGTCGAGGAGGAAGAGGCGCCCGAGGAGGATCTGGGCGAGCGGGTGTTCCTCTACGACGAGTGGGACCACAAGATCGAGGACTACCGGCCGAGCTGGTGCACCCTCACCGAGCACCGCCAGACGCGCACCCAGGAAGGTTTCGTCGCCGCGACCTTCCACGAGTTCGGCGGGATCGTCACCCAGATCCGCCGCAACTTCCAGCTGATGAGACCCGAGCGCCTGCGCAAGATGCGCTTCCAGGAGGAAGGCGACGACCTGGACACCGACGGCCTCGTTGAGTACGTGGTCGACCGCCGCGCCCGGATCTCGCCCACCAGCAGGGTCTACGTCAAGCGCGACAAGAAGGATCGCGATGTGACCACGGCCTTCGTGGTCGACATGTCCAGTTCGACCGATCGTAAGATCGACGGTCGTAAGCGCATCATCGACATCGAGAAGGAAGCGCTGCTTCTGATGTGCGAGGCGCTCGAGGCGATCCGCGATGAGTACGCCATCTACGGGTTCTCGGGATCCGGGCGCGATGACTCGCAGTTCTATGTCGTCAAGGAGCTCGGCGAGCGCTACGACGACCGTGTGAAGGGGCGCATCGGGGGGATCTACGCCCACCAGAAGACCCGCATGGGGCCCGCGCTGCGCCACGCAACGCGCCGGCTCGCCGCAGCCGACTCGCAGGTGAAGCTGATGATCCTGCTGACCGACGGCAAGCCCTACGACTCGGACACCTACCAGGACAACACCTACGCCCAGGAGGACACCAAGATGGCCCTCCGCGAGGCGCGCAGGGAAAAGATCCACCTGTTCTGCGTGACCGTGGACAAAGAGGGTGGCGACTATCTGCCCCACATGTACTCGGATGCCAACTTCGTCATCATCGACGACGTCCGCACGCTCCCCCAGAAGCTGCCCCAGCTCTACCGGCGCCTCACCACCTGACCGGGGTAATCCGCTCGCGCACCCGGGGTAGACGACTCGCGCACCGGGGGTCGATGAGCGCCGCCGGAGGGGTAATCCGCTCGCGGAAACGGGGTTGACGCGAGCGGATTACCGCCGCTGCGCCGAGCGGACCGCGGTCGCGAGCCATTTACCCGGGTAGCGCACTCGCCCCAGGTCCGTGGTTCTCCACAGGAGGGGTCGGGCCGCGGTGGACTTACCGGGGTAATCGCCTCGCCGACCGGGGTAATCCGCTCGCGTCAAACGGGGGTACGCGACTCGCGCCGACCGGGGTACGAGGCTCGCACTCCGACGCAAGATTCCCCTGCATACGCGCGGATAATCCGCCCACGTAGTAGTAGAAGGTAGGAAGGTCTAGAAACAACAGGGTGCGGGCACGCCGCGCCGCGCGTCGCGCGGCGCGCCCGCACGTGCGAGTTCTTTACCCCGGTTGCCGGCTCGCGCCCCACCCCATCGCCTCCACATCGTGAGGCACACTTGCGCCATGGCCTCCGGTGACGCTACGTCCGACCCCCTCCCTCGACCGGGCGCACGCCTGCGGCCCCACACGCCGACCCAGGACGCGCATTCGGGCGAGGAGCAACTTGCCCTCGTGAGCCAGGATCACCTGCGCTCCCTCCACCAGCCACTCAAGTACGGCTTCGCGGACCGCTCGACTGCGCGAAAGGGCCTCGAGGTCGCAGCCGGTGTGGCCATCGCCGATCGTCTCGGATCGATCCGGCAGACAGCCGGCCCGCCGATCGGCCGCCACGGCTACATGGCGATCGTGTGGCTCGGATCGCGGTGGCTGCAGCTCGAGCAGCCCGCAGCGACCGCAATACCCTTCAGCCAGTACCGGATGCTGCATGACTTCGGCTGGCATGAGTCGGGACGCAATGCGCGCCAGGCGCTCAAACGCACGCTGCTCAACCTCCAGGAAGCGCGATGGGAGGGGGACGTCAACGACTCGGTCACCGGTCGCAAGACCCACGAGGACCACTTCGGGATCATCGATCGTGTCCTGTGGCCCGTGATCAACGAGGGACGCACCGAGCGAGCCGGCTACATCTTCCTGGGAAGCTGGTTCCTGGAGCAGCTCCGCCATGAGGCTGGCGCGTACATCGATTGGGACGTCCTTCGCGACCTCCCCCCCATTGCCCGGAAGCTGTACGGCCTGCTCGAGAACGACCGCTTCGACGCCGGCGAGGACGGAGAGGAGTGGCAGACCTACTGGCTGGGTGAGCCGTTCTTTGCCAGCGTCGGCTCCACCTGTGCCCGAGAGCGCGACAACGTCGCTGCGGTGGCGCGGGCGTGCGAAGCGATCTCCTGTCACCCGGCGACGGGCTACCGATTCCGGCGCGAGAGGGTCGCTGTCGAAGGTGGGTTCACCCACCAGTTGGTCGTCGCGCGTGCCGCGAAGGGTCGCGGCAGGCCTCCTCGCAGGCTCATCCGGTAGCCGGATCGACCGTTGCCGGCAAGGGGCGGGCGTCGCCCCGCCGGGCCGGGTTCCAGCCACTGAACGATGCATGCATGCATGGTTGGCGCCATGCATGCGGGCGCGCGGGCACGTATGCTTGACAGGACGCATGCGCGTACGCGAGACTGCGCGCATGCCAGCACGCGTGATAACCGTGGCCGCCGCCAAGGGGGGCGTTGGCAAGACGACGCTCGCCTACGAGCTCGCCGCCGCCCTGTCGGGGGTCCTGATCGATCTGGACTGGGATGCCGGGGGCGCGACCCGCATGTGGGGCTTCGACCCCCAATCGCTCACCCGCGCCCCCCTTCTGGATGCTCTCGAGCGGGGTCCTGTGGGACCGCCTCCTCGATTGCGGCGTCGCCCCAATCAGCCCGCCCTCCTTCCGGCCCACCCGGACCTCGCCGCAAGCCGTCTCGACAGCGAGTTGGTCGCCGACTGCATCGAGGCCTGGTCGACCGCTTGGGAGTACCCCTATGTCGTCGTGGACACCCATCCCGGAGCGAACGCCCTGACCGATGGGGCGATGCAGGTCGCCGATCTCGTGGTCATCCCCGTCGTCCTCGGGGCCAGAGAGATGGACGCACTCGATGCGATCGTCCACGACTTCGCGGAATATCGGCTCTTGCTCGCGCCGACCATGATTCCTTCGGTCCCACCACGGCGCTACGTCGAACGCCTGGCAGCGCTGGCGGGCGAGCGGATAACTGTCGCCCCTCCGGTGTCCGAGCATCGCTGGATCCGGCGCCGTCTGCGGCGAGCGGCGCTGGTCAGCCAGCCGAACCCCGGCGTCCGGGTGCGGGCAGCCGCGGCCGAATTCCGAGCCGTCGCCGATCTGATCGAGGTGACCTGTGGCTGATACTCCATCCGGCATCGACACCATGCGCTCGCGCATGGAACGCGCCAGTCGCCGCCCGCCCCCGCCCCGTCGACCTGTGGGCGAGCCGTCGGAGGCTTCCGCGCCACCGGCCCCCGGCGCTCAGGAGCCACCGGCCCCGCCGGCACCCCGGCCCGCGGCCCCAGTGCCGTCCGCCCGGGCGCGGGCGGCACGACCCCGGGTGTCCCCTCGCCAGCACGTCCCCGCCGACGCCGCGGCGGTGAACCTGGCGATCCGGGTGCGTCGGCCTCTGGACGACCGCCTGGTGGATCTCATCCACGAGCTCCGCGGCGTCGGTGTCCGCACGAGCAAGGTAGAGCTTGTCGAGTTGCTGCTGTGGGAGCTGCCGACGGGTGAGGCGGCCGCGGCGGATCTGATCGAGCGCCTTAGAGCCTTCCGATCCAAGGCCGCACGCGTGGGCGGGGATCTGCCCGGCGAGCGTTGATCGCAGGGGGTGGGGGAGGGGGGTAAACCGCTCGCGCTCGCGTTCACCCCGGAACGACCACCGGCCGGGCTCCCTTGGGGGAACCCGGCCGGCAGGGCACTTCCGTTGAGCCGAGGCTCAGACGCCCGGAGGCTTCGGGAAGCGGTGACGCATCGTGTACTGGTACGGAGTGGCGAACAGCAGGTCGCCGATGTCCTCCGCGGTACGCTCGATGGTCTGGGTCCAGATCGTGTCCGCACCCGGGATGATGAGG
>JAVJSF010000011.1:0-32479 GCA_040219555.1 Miltoncostaeaceae bacterium | reverse complement strand
GCTGGGCGGCGCGGGCGCACCCACCCTCACCCCGCGGGCCGGCAGCATCACCTTCACCCGCGCCGGCGTGGGCGCCAACCAGCTCACCAACATCCGGGCGCTGGACATGCTCAACTGCATCAACGCCAACCTGGACTGAGCAGCCCTACGTCAGCCCCGAACGTCGCGAGCCCCCTCGGGGCACCGTGGCGCTCGGGGCCACTGAGGCTCCGCTTCCGGGGCCGGCCCGCAGCACGGACATGACCGCACGGTGGCCGGCCGCTTCAGCGGGCCCCCCGCGGCGCCGATAGGCACCCGGAGGCTGTCGGCGACGGAGGGACTGGGGCTCGGCGAATGGCGGACCGTGGCAGGAGCGGGCCCGAGCGGCTCGCCGAGGTGGTGGAGCGGATCGCGCGCGAGCGCCGGCCCGAGCGGCTGGGCCAGGTCCTGCTGGACGGCGCCATGGCGGTCACGGGCGCGCGCGCCGGCTGGGTCTCGGGGCCCGTGGGCGGCGGGCGCAGCGCCCGGCTGGCCCAGGAGGGCGCCACCGACCAGGGCACCCCGGACATCGAGGCCCCGCTGGAGGTGGCCGACGGCCCTCTGGGTCACATCGCCCTGTTCGGCGCCGAGGCCGAGCCCTGCACGGTGGCAGCGCTCCGGGTGGTGGCGGCCCACGGCGCTCTGGCGCTGGACGCGGTGCGTCTTGCCCGCGCCCGGGGCGACGATCGCCGCCGGGCCCGTCGCCTGGCCATGGCCGCAGAGGCGCTGCGCGCCATTACCGATCCCCGCGAGGCCATCACCACCGCTCTTGCCGATGCCCGGGCGCTCACGGCGACCCCGGCCGCGGTGCTGGTGGCGGCCGGCGCGGCGCGGCTCGAGACGGCCGCCTGCGACGGGACGGACCCGCTCACCGAGACCGAACTCGCGGCGCTCGTGCCCGGGGACATGCGCGTGGCCCTGGCCCAGGGCGAGCACTGGCGCGGGCCGCTCGCGGTCGACAACCCCCTGCGCGCCCGGGGATTCCTGGCGGGAGCGGTGGCCGGTATCGGTCAGCGGGCGGCCCTGGGGTACCTCGCGGTGCTGTCCGAGCATGAGGAGGGCATCGACGCCGACGGCCTCGAGGCCCTCGGCGGGCTGGCCGGCCACACCGCCGCTGCCCTCACCACCGTGGTCCTGCAGCGCGAGGTCCGCGACCTGGGGGCCGTCGACCCCCTGACCCGTTTCTTCAACGCGCGCTACTTCCGCACCCGCCTGGACCAGGAGGTCCAACGGGCCCGGCGCACCGGGGCCCCCCTCTCGGTTGCCGTCCTCTCACTGGACGGACTGGCCGACGTCCGCGCCGAGGGGCGGGCCGCATCGGGCGATGCGGCCATGCAGGCCCTCAGCACCCACGTGGCCGCGCGACTGCGGTCTATGGACGTGGGCTGTCGCGTGGGCGAGGACGAGCTGGCGGCGATCCTGCCGGAGGTGGAGGGCATCGACGCCTTCCGCGTCGGCGAGCGTCTGCGGGCCAGCCTGCGCGACGACCCGGTCCTGACCGGCGCCTTCACCCTGTCGGTGGGCGTGTCCAGCTTCCCGGACCAGGCCGCCGGCCACGACGAGTTGTTCGAGCGCTCTCAGCAGGCCATGGCCTGGGCCCGGCTGCACGGGGGCGACCGGACCTTCCTGTACCACCGTGATGCCGCGGCCATCCTCGAAGCCGAGGAGCAGCGGCGCACGGCGGACGAGGAGTCGCTCCTGGCGACGCTGCTGGCCCTGGCGACAAGCGTCGACTCCCGCGACCCGGGCACCATCGGCCATTCGGACAACGTGGGCCGCCTGTCGGGCCTGATCGCGGCCGAACTCGGCTTCCCGCCGGAGCACACCGAGCGCGTGGCGCTGGCCGGTCGTCTGCACGACCTGGGAAAGGCCGGGATGCGCCGCGAGGTGGTGGTCGCCGGCGGTCCGCTGGAGCACAGCGAGCTCGAGGAGTTGCAGCGCCACCCCGAGATCGGGGCGCGCATGCTGATGGGTTGCGCGCTCGAGGACATGACTCCCTGGGTGCGCCACCACCACGAACGGGTCGACGGCGGCGGCTACCCGGCCGGCCTGCGCGGCGACGCGATCCCGGTGGAGGCCCGCATCATCGCCGCCGCCGACGCGTTCGACAGGCTGGTCGGAGGCGCCCGCGGGCCGCTCGCCCCCGAGGAGGCGCTGGGGCGGGTGGAGCACGCGGTGGGCGCCGCGCTCGACGCCGGGGCCGTGGCCGCACTGGGCGCCCTGGTGCGCCGCGGTGCCGCGGCCCCGGCTCCGGGTGGCTCGTCGTGAGCGCCCCGGTGACCGGGCGCCGGGTGGGCGCGGTCTCGCCGGCGCTGGTGGCGGGCGCCGCCGAGCGCCTCGCGGCGCCGTCGGCCGTGGTCGAGGGCGCCTTGCGCACCCTGTCTGACGACCGCACCTCGCTGCGTCACGTGGCCGAGCGCGTCGGCCAGAGTCCCGAGCTGGCGGCCCAGGTCATGCGCCTGGGCAGCAGCGCGGTCTTCGGCGGCGCGGCCGACAGCATCGAGCGGGCGGTCGTGCGCCTGGGGGCCGACTCCCTGCGCGGCCTGCTGCTGGCCGCGAGCACCTATCCGCTCCTGTCCGGCGCCCTGCCGGCCTACGGCACGCGGGCCATGGCGCTGGTCCATCGCGCCGCCGACGTCAGCGAGGCCGCCGGGGCGGTGGCCGACCGCCTGGCCCCGACGGAGGGTCCCCAGGCCCGCGTGGCCGGGCTCCTCCACGACATCGGCATGCCGATCCTCCAGCAGGTGGTGCGCGACGCCGGTCTGCACGTCTCCGAGCCCCTCCGCGGCCTTCCGGCCGAGCGGTCGCTGTTCGGCACCGATCACGTCCGCGTGGGCGCATGGATCGCGCACCGCTGGGGCCTGGCGCCGGCGTTGGCGTCGGCGGTGCAGCACCACCACGCGGACGAGGCGCCGGAGGGCGACACCCCGCGCGCGGTGTGGCTGGCCGTGCTGATCGTCGACGCGCGGGCCGGCGACATGACCGCCGTCGAGCGCGTCGGGACTGCCGCCGCGGCCTGCGGCCTGCCCGAGGCCACGCTGGAGGCGTTCCTGCTGGGCGCCGATCCGGACGCCGGGTCGGGATCCCCGCCGGATCTGACCGACCGCGAGTTCGAGATCATGCGCATGCTGGCCGAGGGGCTGGCGCCCAAGCAGGTGGCGCTGCAACTGGGCTGCTCCCCCTCGACGGTCCACAACCATCTGCACCACGTCTACCGCAAGATCGGAGTGAGCGGCCAGGCGCACGCCCTTCTGCTGGCGCGCGAGCGCGGCTGGGTCTGAACAGGGTCACGATGCCGACACCCGACCCGCCCGCGCGCGCCGATCGCGATGCCGCGGTCCGCGCCCGGCGGGCCCGTCTCGAGGCGCGCCACGGGGGCGTGCTGGGGCTGCGCCTCACCGCGATGGCCGCGGTGGGCCTGGCCGCGCTGGCGGCGCCCTCGTGGGCGCCGGAGGTGGACCGGGAGCGCGTGGTCATGGTGTGCGTGTTCGCCGCGCTCGCGCAGCTGCTGGCATGGCTGGAGCCACGCCGGCGCCCGTCGCACCTGACGGCTGCGGTCTGGGCTTCGCTGGTGGTGGACGCGGCCTGGGCCGGCGCGGTCGTGGCCGCCGCCGGCGGACCCACCGGTCCGTTGGCGGGTCTGCTCGTGCTGGCCGCGCTCTGGGCCACCATCGGGTACTCGGCGGGACTGGGGCTCGTCGCCGGCGTCGCGGCGAGCGGGACCGGCCTGGTCCTCCTGGCCGCAGAGGGTGGAGATCCCTGGTCGGCGGGCGCCCTGGGCCCGCCGGCATTCCTCTGGGCGGTGCTGGTGTCGGCCGCGGTGGGCTCGGCGGCATCCGAGCGGGAGCTGCGGGTACGCGCCCAGCGTCTGGAGGTGCTGCATCGCGCCGCGCGCGGCCTGGTGGACGCCGACACCGCCGGGGTCATGGTCGACATCACCCGCCGCGCGGCCCAGCGCGTGATGCCGGGATGGTCGGTGCACCTGCGGCCCGGATCTGCCCCCTCCACGGTGGTCATGCGCCGGTCGGGTCTGGACGCGGTCATCATCGTGCCGGTCGGCTCGGAGGGGCAGGGGTTCGGGGTCATCGAGTGCCGCCGCCCCCTGCTTGCGCGCGTCGCACACCACGGGGTGCGGGCGCGCGACCTGGGCCCGCTGGAGACGCTGGCGGCCTCGCTGGCCGGGGGGCTCGCGCGCGCCAGGGCGCTGGCCTCGTTGGAGCGGCGCAGCCTCACCGATGAACTCACGGGGCTCGGGAACCGGCGCAGCTTCGACATCGAGCTCGCCCGGCGCACGGCCGAGTCGCAGCGCACCGGGCGGCCGGTGTCCATGTGCCTGATCGACATCGACAACTTCAAGGCCTACAACGACGCGTACGGCCACCTGGCCGGCGACGATGCGCTCGCCGCGGTGGCCAACGCGGTGCGGGGGTCCTCCCGGCTGACCGACATCGCATCCCGCTACGGGGGTGAGGAGCTGGCGCTGATCCTTCCGGGCACGGCGCATGAGCACGCGATCGAGGTGGCCGAACGGGTCCGCACGACGGTCGCCGGCCTGGCGGTCGACCACCGCCGTGTGACGGTCAGCATCGGGGTGGCCACCGGGGAGGGCGACTGCTCGGCCGAGGTGCTGGTGGAAGCCGCCGACCGGGCGATGTACGCCGCCAAGGCTGCGGGGCGCGACCGGGTGGTGGGCGGGAGCACGCGGCTCAGCCCGCTGGATGCGGGACCTGCCGGGCCCTCACCGCCCGCGTGATCGCTCCGGCGTCTCGGTGCCCGCCGGCGCGACCCGGATCATCACCGTGTGCAGTGGGCCGTCGGCGGTGACCGCCAGCGTACGCAGGCCCGGGACCTCCAGGCCGGCGACCTCGTCCGGGGTCCGTGCCCCGTGAGTGAGGACCGCGCGCGCCAGCAGGCCCTTGGCGTGCTTGCCCGCGTGGCCGACGGCGCGCGCCGAGCCGGCGTCCTCGCCCGTGACGAGCGCCACGCGCACCAGTCGCGCGCCGCCGCGAGCGATGCGGGCCGGGTCCAGGGCGGCGGCGTGCTCCCCGGGCAGGAGGTCCACGATCCACCCTCCGTGGGCCCGGTCGGCGACCAGTGGGGCGATTCGCGGTCGCCACCACGCGGCCAGCCCGCCGATGGCGGGCACAGATGCCCCCATCTTGAGGCGGTACGCCGGCACCGCGTCGCCGGCCGCGAGCAGGCCGAAGGCGCCGCTGGGGATCAGGACGCGCTCGAGCAGTGCGTCGTGGGCCTCCCGGTCGAGGCCCGCGGGGTCCAGCGCGCTCCACACCACCCCCGCGTAGCGTCTCCAGGCGGGGAGCGTGGGCGCGCGGTCGATCGCGCGCCAGTCGGCCGCGGCCGCGGCCAGCAGGTCGCCGCGGGCGCCCAGCAGGCGCGTGCGGGCCGCCTCGTCGCCGCTGCGCAGGGCCCGGCGGACCGCCACGCCCAGGGTCCGCCGTCGTGGGTTCAGCCCGGCGAATGCCTGAGCGCCCTCGGCCCACGGCGGGCCCTCCCCGCCCGGCGCCTTCCCCTCGGACGGTGGCAGCAACAGCACGCGCGGCAGTCTAGGTGCGCGGGTGCCCCTCCGGCCCGCCGTCGGGGTGCTCGGCCAGCCAGGCGGTGACCGCCGCCGTCAGCGCCGCCGCCTGCAGGCCGAAGGCGCGCCCCAGCGCGGCGAAGTCGCGGTCCAGCTCGGGCCCCACCCAGCGCGGGCGCCGGCGGTCGCCCGAGGGCGCGAGCTCACGCTCGGTGGCCCGGCGCACGGATCCCAGGCGGGCGATCAGGTCGCGCTCGGCGGCGAGGGCCCGGGCCAGCGGGCCCTCGGCCTCGGACGCGGCGCGGGCGCAGTCGGGGCCGGCGTCCTCCAGGTCCTTGAGCGACTGGGCGATCAGCCCGGGCCTCAGCGGGCGGTCTTCCAGCAGCAGCGCCGTCGTGCGCAGGTGACGTCGCAGGATGCGCCGCAGCACGACCGCGCGCACGGCGGGCGCGGCGGGGAGCGGGTCGGCCGAGTGCATCGCCATCCACGGCTCGACGGTGGAGGCGAACCACACCGGCCCGGCGGCCAGTCGCGCGTCGGGCGGCGGCATGGCGTTGGTGCCGCGCGCCAGCCATGCGCTGAGGGTGGCGGGGCGCTCGCCCAGACTCGTGGCGATCTCCTTCAGGCCGTACAGGCGCTCGCGTTCCATGGCGGCACTGTAGCTGACGACTACACGCCTTGTGTCAGACGTCCGCGGTCGCTGGTACCGTAGTGAACGTCTACATGGAGCGTGTGTGATGACGACAGGTGTCGATGGGAGGCAGGCCATCCGGCTGCCGGTGCCGGTGGAGGAGATGTTCACGGCGCTCGCGCCGCGGACGGTGGGACCGCTGACGGTGCCCCCGCTGGTGCGCAACACGGGGCCCGCGGGGGTCTACACCGGCCTGGCGGACGCGATGGAGCGCGGGGCGCGGTTGACCGAGGTGGACGCCGCCGGTGCGGTGGCTGGCGTGGTGGTGCAGAACCCGCTGCCGGTGGCGGTGTTGCTGGTGGATGGGGAGGAGATCGCGGGAGCGAAGCAGGACCGGATCATCAACCTCAGCGTGCTGGTCCCGGCCGGCGCGCGTCTGCCGGTTCCGGTCTCGTGCGTGGAGAGCGGCCGGTGGGGCGGCGCGGGCTCCTTCAGCGCCGCCCCGCGCACGGCGTCGCCGCGCCTGCGTCGGGGCAAGGCCGAGGCCCTGTGCGGTGGGCCCCGCGAGCCCGGTCGTGCCCAGGGCCGCGTGTGGGACGAGGTGCGCTCGATGTCCCGCAGCGCCGGCTCGCGGTCGGCCACCCAGGCGTACGCCGGCGTGGTCGAGGCGAGGTCCGAGCGGGTCGCGGCGACCATCGCGGCCTTCCCCGTGGTCCCGGGTCAGTGCGGCGCCGTGGTGGCGCTGGGGGGCCGGCCGGTGTGCGTGGACGTCCTGTCGCGCGCCGACGTCTTCGCGGACCTCTGGCCGCGCCTGCTGGCCGGCTACGCCGCTGATGCGGCCGACGCGCCCGCGCCCGCGCGGGCTCCGCTGCGCCGGCGCGACCTGGTGCGCCTGCTGAAGGCGGTGTCGGTTGTGCCGCTGGACGCTGCGCCGTCGGCGGGGGCCGGGGTGGATGTGCGCGGGGCGAGCGGGCCGCTGGAGGTCACGGGGCTGCTGGACCCCCTGGGCGAGCTGGTCCAGCTCTCGGCCTACGTGCGCTAGCGCCGGGACGGCTCTCCCGCCGCTACGCTCGCGGGGGAGCGGCGGGAGGTGGCCGGTGGGGCGGGTGCGCGTGGGGACCGCGTCGTGGACCGACCCGGAGTTCATCCGGGCCGGCTGGTACCCCGAGTCGGTCAAGAACGACGCCGAGGGCCGGCTGCGGTACTACGCCGAGCATTTCGACATGGTGGAGGTCAACGCCAGCTTCTACGCGCTGCCGGATCCCGCCACAGTCGCCCGCTGGGCCGAGCGGACCCCCGGGGGCTTCCGCTTCCACGTGAAGGCGCATCAGCTCATCTCGGGGCACCCGTGTGAGCCGGCGCGGCTTCCGCCGGCGCTGCGCGACATGCCTGCCCAGCTGGACCGCCGCGGGCGCATCCGCCGGCCCGGGCGGGAGTTGCGCGACTCCGCCATCGACCTTCTGCACGAGGCGGTGGAACCGCTGGGCGACAAGCTGGGCGCCGTGCTGCTCCAGTTGCCGCCCTTCGTCGCCGCGGGGGATGCCGAGGCGGCCGAGGTGGCGCGCATCGTGGAGCGCCTGGCGCCCCGGCGCGTGGCGGTGGAGTTCCGCCACCGCTCCTGGGTGGCGCCGGATCGCATCGCCTCCACCCTGGCGCTGCTGGGCGAGCGCGATGCGGCCCTGGTGACCGTGGACACGCCGAGCATCGACGTGAGCAGCGCCCTGCCCACGCTGCTGGACGTGACGACGCCGGCGCTGGCCTACGTGCGCCTCCATGGGCGAAACGCCGGCACGTGGCAGGGCAGCCGCACCGTGGCCGAGCGCTTCGACTACGTGTACAGCGGGCAGGAGCTGGAGGAGTGGGTCGAGCCGGTCCTGGCGCTGGCCGAGGAGGCGCAGGAGGTGGCGGTGGTGTTCAACAACAACGCGCGCGACCACGCCCTGCGCAACGCGGCCGCCTTCCGGGGGCTGATCGCCGGCGCACCCCAGTAGCCACCTTGCCGTCCGTTCGTCGCCAACTACGGGAGAAGCAACAGCCCGCCCTCAGGAGCGAACTACCGCCAGCGCCTATCGGGTCCTGCTGACACCGAAGAGGGAGACGTCTCCCATGCTCGCGTCGTAGACGCTCAGGGCCGTGCCTACCTGAAAGCGGAGGTCGAGGCCGGACGTGTCCGGGGGCCACTCGGCGTCGGGCTTCCATGAGCGCTGGTGAGGCAGCGTCGTTGCATCGATCAGGGCATCGAAGAGTGCTCCGATCGCGTCTGCAACGGCTGCCGGTGAATCGACTGCGGGAAAAGTGATCGCGAGCGACCATGGGCTCTCGATCACCACGAAGACCGTCTGATCGAGGAGCGCCTTCACCGCACCGTGACCCGAGAAACGCCTGGCATCGACTTCGTAGTGGGCACCCGTGAGGTGGAATCGCGCCTCCCAGAGGGCGCCGGGTACCTCCTCACCAGCTGCGACTCGCAGGACTGAGCGGTCCACCCAGGGGCGAACGGAGTGGCGCAGCTCAAAGACGATGCCGTACTGGTGCTCGGCGTGGTGGACCAGCCGCCGTGCGTCGGCATGTGCACGGCCGCACCACCCTGTGATGAGTTCGCCGGTGGCCTCCGCCGAGAGCTCCGAACTCGAGTAGGCGTCGAGGGCCACACGCGCGCCACTCTCGATGTCTCGAAGGGTCTGCTCGATGCGGCCGAGGTCATCGAGATGGGGGCGGCGGCAGTGTCCCAAGCGATGACGGATGTGGAGCAGTTCCTCCACCTTGCCGTCCCACGTCGTGCGGGGAAGCAGCGAGGGAGCGAAAAGCGCCCAATCATCCCGAATGAGCTCAAAGAGCTTGCCTGCGTCGAGGTATGCCAACGGGCTCTGCGCATCCGCGCTGCCCATGTAGGCCCGTTCTGCCTCGCGGGCCGCGCGGTTCTCGGCACGTCGGTCGACTCGTGTGAGCCACTCGGCGCCGTAGTGCGCGCGCAGCTCCAAGTAGGCGAGCAGCCTGAGCCACGACTCGAGCTGCCACCAGCGAGCGTAGGCGGCGATCGACGCGGCGGGCACGTCGAAGGACGTGGCGGCCACGAGACTGCCGAACTCCGTTGGCGACCACCGGTCGGGAATCGCCGGATCGGGAGTGAGCGGGGTGGGCATGATGCGACACTAGCCTTCGTCTCGGAGGTCGAAGCAGATGGGGACGGGTTCGCGAGCGCCAACGCGATTGGGGGCAGGTGGACTACCATCGCCGTGACCGCGGGACCCGAGCGGAGGGGGGCGATGGCGACCGGAGCGGGCGAGAGCCCTCATCCGCGGGTGCGCGTCAAGCCGCCCCGACCGCCCACCAGCGTCTGGCGCGCCGAGGATCTGGCCAGAGCGGACGTGGCCGCCGCGGAGCTGCCGGTGATCCGCCCCGACCAGGTGGCACCGCTGGTGGCCGGCCTGGACCTGTGGGACATCGCCCCCGTGCGCACCGCCGCCGGCACCCCGGCCACCGTCGCGGGGGAGGATCTGTGGCTGGCCCTGTCGGCGCCGGCCACCGGCGACCCGTGGGGGCGCCACGACATCGCCCGGCTGCGGCTGATCGGCCACGGCCCCGGTGGCTGGCGCGACCTGGGCCACCTGTTCCCCGACGGCGCCTCGCCGGGGTCGCGCGAGTGGGCGGGAACGGCGGTGTACGACGAGCGCGATGCGACCCTGGCGGTGCTGTACACCGCCGCGGGCGGCCGCGATGCCACGACCCCCCGCCTGCGCCAGCGGATCGTCGCCACGAGCGCCCGGGTGGTGGCCGAGGGCGGGATCATCCGCTGCACGGGCTGGAGGCCGCACCGCGAGGTGCTGGCGGCCGACGGGTCGATCTATGCGAGCACCGACGCCGACCACGGCGAACTGGGGTTCATCACCGCCTTCCGCGACCCGTTCCCGTTCCGCGACCCCGCCGACGGCCGCGAGTGGGTGGTGTTCGCCGCCTCGCGCCCGGACGGCGTCAGCACGTTCGCGGGCGCGGTGGGGCTGGCGGAGGTGGGGGCCGGCGGCGAGCACCGCCTGGCGGCGCCCCTGCTGTACGCCGACGGGGTCAACACCGAGCTCGAGCGGCCCCACCTGGTGATGCACGACGGGCGCTACCACCTGTTCTTCTCCACCCAGCGACACACCTTCGCCCCCGGCGTCGCCGGGCCCACGGGCCTCTACGGCTTCTTCGCCCCGGCGCTCACCGGGCCCTACGCCCCCCTCAACGGCTCGGGCCTCGTGCTGGCCAACCCCGCGGCCGAGCCGCTGCAGGCCTACTCCTGGCTGGTGCTCCCCGACCTGCGGGTGGTGAGCTTCGTCGACTTCCACTCGCTGGGCGGGGTCACCCCGCTCCAGCTCGCCGCCGACGGGGTCGATGCGCTGCGCCGCCACTTCGGGGGGACGCTCGCCCCGCTCCAGCGGCTGCGCATCGATGGGGCCACGGCGGCCATCGAGCGCGGATGACCTCCGAGCTCGAGCTGGTGGTGCGCGCCGGCCACCCCGACTTCCTCGACCTGCCCTGGTCCGAGCCGCTGGAGCGCTGGCGATCGAACCGGCTGGTGCGCATGGCGCGCGGAATCTCCCGCCACATCGTGCGCTTCGTGGCCTACGACGACCGCGTCTATGCCGTGAAGGAGACCGATGCCGGCTCCGCCGGGCGTGAGTACCGCCTGCTGCTGCAGCTCCGCGAGGAGCAACTGCCCGTGGTCGAGCCGGTCGGCGTCGCGCGCTGGCGTGCGCCGGCGGGGCAGGGGGGCAAGCCGGGGGCCGAGCCCGAGCGGGCCACGCTGATCACCCGCTATCTGGACTACTCGCTGCCCTACCACTACCTGCTCGCCCGCCGCGGGCGGCCCGGGCTTCTGGACCGTCTGCTGGATGCCGGGGCCGTGCTGATGGCGCGCCTGCACCTGGAGGGCTTCTACTGGGGCGACTTCTCGCTGTCCAACGCTCTGTTCCGCCGCGATGCCGGCGCCTTCACGGCCTACCTGGTGGATGCCGAGACCGCCGAGCGGCGGCCGACGCTGACCGGCGCCCTGCGCGACAACGACGTGGCGGTGGCCGTGGAGAACATCGCAGGCGGGTTGCTCGACCTCCGGGCCGCGGGACGCATCGAGGAGGGGCTCGACCCGTTCGCGCTGGCGGCCGGGTTCGGCGAGCGCTACCGCGCGCTGTGGCTGGAGTTGACCCGCGAGGACGAGGTGGGCGCCGACGAGCCCTGGCAGATCAACCGCCGCATGGAGCGACTGCACGAGCTGGGCTTCGACGTCGAGGAGCTCGCGCTGGTGCGTTCGGCCGACGGGGAGCGCCTGCGCATCCGGCCGACCCTCGTCGAGGAGGGCCATCACTCGCGCGCGCTGGCCGGCCGCACGGGGGTGAGGGTGCAGGAGAACCAGGCGCGCCGGCTGCTGAACGACATCGCGGCCTACGGGGCGTGGCTGGGGCGCTCGGAGGGTGCCCCGGTGCCCGAGGCGGTGGCCGCCTACCGCTGGCTGCGCGAGGTCTACGAGCCGATGATCGCGCGCGTCCCCGAGCCGCTGCGCTCACGCCGCGAACCCCCGGAACTGTTCCACGAGGTCCTGCGCCACCGCGACGCCCTGTCCGCCGGGGCCGGGCATCAGGTGGGCAACGAGGCTGCGCTCGACTCGTACGTGGCCTCGGTGCTGCCGGGCCTCGCCGACGAGCGGCGCCTGCAGGAGGGCTGACTCTCAGGCCACCGTCCCGGCCCCCTCCTCGGTGGTGGTCCGGAGGGTGAGGTTGTCGCCCGAGCCCGGCTCGAACAGGTGCATGCGCCGCGAATCGACGTGCAGCTCGGCCTCCTCGCCATCCCGGATGCGGCTGGCCGAGTCGAGCGCCACGATGATCTGGGTACGCAGCGCCTCGCTGTCGAGCTCCTTGGCCAGTTCCTCCAGCTGGGTGGCCACCTCCGGCGGGGCGTCGTAGGGGATGTAGCCGTACGCCTCGTTCCCCAGCCACTCCACCACGTCGATGGTCGCCCGGAAGGTGGACCCCTCGATGATCTTCGAGCGGTCCATCACGCTCGCGTCCTCGAAGTACTCGGGCCGGATGCCGGCGATCAGCAGGGTGTCCTCGGGGATCCTGCCGCCGCGGACGTGCTCGGGCAGGTCGACCGTCGCGAAGGGAAGCTCCACCCGGTCGTCCTTCACCGTTGCCGGCATGAAGTTCATGGGCGGCGAGCCGATGAACCCCGCGACGAACAGGTTGATGGGCTGCTCGTAGAGCTCGCGCGGTGGAGCGAGCTGCTGCAGGATCCCGCGGCGCAGCACCGCCACGCGGTCGCCCAGGGTCATGGCCTCGGTCTGGTCGTGTGTGACGTAGACCGTCGTGATGCCCAGCCGCTTCTGGAGACGGGAGATCTCGGTGCGCATCTGGCCGCGCAGCTTGGCGTCCAGGTTGGAGAGCGGCTCGTCGAACAGGAAGGCGTCGGCCTCGCGCACGATCGCCCGGCCCATGGCGACGCGCTGGCGCTGGCCACCCGAGAGGTTGCCGGGCTTGCGCTGCAGGTGCTCGTCCAGCTCCAGCGTGGCGCTGGCCTCGCGCACCTTGCGGTCGATCTCCTCCTCGCTCATGTTCTTGGCCAGGCGCAGCGGGAAGGCGATGTTCTCGTAGACGGTCAGGTGGGGGTAGAGGGCGTAGTTCTGGAACACCATCGCCAGGTTGCGCTCGCGCGGCGCCTTGTCATTCACCTGCTCGCCGGCGATCACCATTTCGCCGGAGGTGATGTCCTCGAGGCCCACGATCATGCGCAGGAGGGTCGACTTCCCGCACCCGGAGGGCCCCACGAGGATCACGAACTCGCCGTCGGCGATGTCGATGCTCACGTCGTTGACGGCGGGGAACCCGTCCCCGTACTGCTTGACGATGTTCTTCATCTGGATCGAGGCCATGGCTCTCCTACCCCTTCACCGCGCCGGCCGTGAGGCCCGCGACGATCTTCCGCTGGAACAGCAGCACCAGGATGATCACCGGGACGGTGACCATGACGGCGGCGGCGGCCAGCGTGGACACCGGCGGGTTGAACTGGTCGGGGCCGACGAAGAACGCGAGCTGCGCCGGCACCGGTCGTGCGTTGGTGGTGGATGTGAGCGAGATGCCGAACACGAAGTCGTTCCAGGCGAAGAAGAAGACCAGGATCGCGGCGGTGAACACCCCCGGCGCGGCCAGAGGGACGATCACTTTGCGGAACGCCTGCCACGGGGTGGCCCCGTCCACCTGGGCGGCCTGCTCCATCTCCCAGGGGATCTCGCGGAAGAACGCGGTCAGGGTCCAGATGGCCAGCGGCAAAGTGAAGGACATGTAGGGGATCACCAGTCCGGGCCACGTGTCGAACAGGCCCAGCGTGCGCCACATGTCGAACAGCGGGCCGATCAGGGACACCACCGGGAACATCGCGATGGCCAGCGCGATCGTCAGCACCACACGCTTGCCCCGGAAGTGCAGCCGGGCGATGGCATAGGCGGCCAGCGTGGCCAGGACCACCGAGAGGACGGTGGCGATGATCGAGATGCCGAACGAGTTGATCAGCGCGCGCTGGAAGTCGTCGTTCTGCAGCACGGCGCTGAAGTTGTCGAGCGTCCAGTCCTTCGGGAGGAACTGCGGGCTGCCCGCGGCGGTCTCCTCCACCGGCTTCAGCGACAGGGACAGGATCCAGACGATGGGCAGCAGGCACCACACCAGGATCAGCACGGCGCCGATCACCACGCCCGAACTCCGTCTCGCCCGCATCAGGACTCCCTCCTCGCGGCCGCCAGGTCCACACGGAACAACCTCACCAGCACGAACGCGATGATCAGGACCGACAGGAACAGCAGCACCGACAGCGCCGATCCCAGGCCGAGCTCGAACTGCTCGATGATCTGGCGGTACGTGAGGAAGGACACCGACTCGGTGTCCTGCGCCCCGCGGGTCATCACGTAGATGTTGTCGAAGATGCGGAAGGCGTCGAGGGCGCGGAAGAGCACCGCCACCATGATCGCGGCTCGCATGTTGGGCAGGATCACCTTGAACAGGCGTTGCCACCATGTGGCCCCGTCGACCTTCGCCGCCTCGACCATGTCCCCGGACACCTGGGACAGGCCGGCCAGCAGAAGCAGCGCCATGAACGGCGTGGTCTTCCAGATCTCCGAGACCATGATCGCCGTCATGGCCGACCAGTGCTGGCCGAACCAGTTGAAGTCGCTGTCGACGAACGGGAGCCAGCCGTTGACGAAGCCGTTGTTCAGGCTGAAGGCGAACTGCCAGGCGAAGGCGGAGACGACCGTGATGATCCCGTAGGGGATCAGGATCGAGGTGCGGATGAGCCCGCGCACGAAGATGATCTTCCACATCACGTAGGCGAAGGCGAAGCCGATCACCAGCTCCACGCCGACGGTGACGACCATGATCAGGACGGTGTTCCAGACGTCCTGCCACCACAGCGGATCGGTGAGAACCGTCACGTAGTTGGAGGCCCCGATGAACTCGCGGTCGTCCGGGGCCGTGGCCCGGTACTGGAACAGCGACAGGTAGAGCGCCCGCAGCATGGGGTAGGCCGTGACGGCGAGCATGATCGCCACCGCCGGGGCGACCAGCTTCCAGCCGAGGCGCTCCTCCGCGCGCGAGCGATCGGTGCTGCGCGCCTTCGGGGCCGCGCCCGCCGCGTCGGTGGTCATCGCCCGCCCCCCGGCCGGGGTCTCACAGCAGCACCTTCCCCTGGAGCGCCCGCTCGATGAAGTCGGCCGACGCCGCCGGCGTCGACTCCGGGTCCACCGAGCCGGCCGGGTGCCAGCGGGAGAGGATCGCGTTGACGATGGTGTTCCAGTAGGGCGACGCCGGGCGCGGACCACCCGTGTCGATGCTCTCCTGCCACAGGTCGAGCAGGTCGGCGGGGAACTGGTCACGCAGGGCCGGGTCGTCGTAGGCGGCCTGCCGGGCGGGCATGTTGGCCGTCTCCACCGCGTAGATCGACTGATTCTCGGGGGAGGTGATGCACGCGAGCGCATCGAGGGCCAGATCGGTGTGCTCGGAGAAGGGGCTCACGCCGACGTTGATGCCGCCGATCGGCGGGCGCGACTCCTGCCCGGCGACGGTCTGCGGGTAGCGGACCCAGCCCAGGTCATCCAGCACGGCCGGGTCGCCGGCGAACGTGTTGTAGGCGAAGGTCCAGTTCACCATGAACCCGCCGCCGTCGGACCCCAGCGGTCCCAGGACCGTGCCCTCGTTGGATACCGAGAGATCCGCCTGGGCGGCGGGTGAGGATGCGAGGCGGCTGACGATCTCGGCGGCCCGGGTGCCGGCCTCCGAGCCGATGTCCACCGAGGCGTCGGGGCCGGCCTCGGTATCGCTGACGATGGAGCCGCCGGCCCCCTCGATGAGGGCGTTGATCCAGACGACGTAGCCCTCGTAGCGGTTCGCCTGGACCCCCACACTCGCGCCGTTCTCGGACGCTGCGGTGATGATCTGGTCCCAGGTCACGGGCCGCGTCATGTCGAGCCCCGCGCGCTCGGCCAGCGAGCGGCGGTACCACAGCACCTGGGTGTTGGCCCACAGCGGCGCCGCCACGAGGCGCCCGTCCCAGGTCGCGCCGCGGGTCGCGCCCTCCAGTGTCGCCTCGGACAGAGACGACGCGAGGGCGTCCGGCAGGGGCTCGAGGAAGCCCGCGGCGGCGAACTCGGCGGTGAACACCGGATCCAGGCTCATCAGCGAGATCGACGCATCGTTGGCCACCAGGCGCCGGAGCAACTGGATGCGTTGCTCCGTGGCGCTCTGCGGCAGGATCTCGGTGCGGACCCGGTACCGGTCCGTGCTGCACCGCTCGGCGATGCCCGCCTGGCCGAAGGGCCCGTCGAAGCCGGCGGGCGGATTCGGGTCCGGGTTGACGTACCAGACGAGCGTGGGCGGGCCGGAGGACCCGCCGCAGGCCGCCAGCAGGGGGCCCGCCGCGACCAGGGCGACGACGAGGGCCAACGCTCGGCGCCACCATCGCGCGCACCGCCGGATCGGCACCATCCGCAGCCTCCTGAGCATGTGGCCCTTGCCGCGGCGGTCGTGCGCCCCGGCACGGATGACACGACGTTACCATCCGCACAAGGTTCTGTTAACCGCCCCGGCCTCCCGGGGTCCTGGGCGGTACGGGCGCCTCCTGCGCCACGGCGGATGCGGCCAGGAGGAGGGTCCCCTTCGGGCCCGCCAGGTCTCCAAGCCCGGGGGGGCGCACAAAGCCGGGGTCGGCGTGCTCGGGCAGCCCCGGGTAGTCGCCGAGGTTCCGGGCCAGATGGGCGCGGACCCGCTCCAGCAGTCCGGGTAGGGCCGCGACGCCGCCGCCGATGATCACGCGCCCCGGCGCCGCCACGTAGATCAGGGTCCGGACGCCGGCCGCGAGGTACCCCGCCTCCATATCGATCGCCCGCTCGCGCGCCTGGCCTGTCAGCTCCTCGGCGGGCATGCCCCAGCGGGCCGCCATCGCCGGCCCGGCGGCCATGCCCTCCAGGCAGTCGCCATGGAACGGGCAGATGCCGGGGAATCGGTCGCCCGGCATCCGCGGGACGTGCATGTGCCCGGCCTCGGGGTGCACGAGGCCCCGCACGGGACGCCCGTTCGCGATCAGGCCCACGCCGATCCCCGTCCCCACGGTCATGTAAGCGTGGTCGCGCAGGCCGCGCGCCGCGCCCCACCGGCCCTCGGCCAGCGCGGCGGCGGTGACATCGGTATCGATGGCGACCGGCACGCCGAACGCGTCGCGCAGCGGGCCCACCAGGTCCGCCCCGGACCAGCCGGCCTTGGGGGTGGACAGGAGGCGCCCCTGCGTCGGTCCCGGGCGCAGGTCGACGGGCCCGAAGGCGCCGACGCCGATCGCCGCGAGAGGCCCCTCCGCCGCGGCAGCGTCGCGGAGGGTCGCGATAACCTCCGCCAGGGTGGTGGCGGGGCCCCGCGTCGGGAGGCGCCGCCGCGCAATGATCCGGCCGTCGTCGTCGCCCACGAGGCAGATGAACTTGGTGCCCCCCGCCTCCACGCCGCCGAGGATCATGGCGCGAGTATGGCACCGCGCTCCGGCCTCGGCGGGCCGCCCCGCGTCCCCGCGTCCGGCCTACATGTCCTGGGTGGTCGGCCGCATCAGGATCTCGTTGATGTCCACGTGCGCCGGCTGGTCCACCGCGAACATGATCGTGCGGGCCACGTCGTCGGCGGTCAGCGGGTCGGGCAGCGGCGAGCCGTTGTCGTAGAAGGGCGTGTCCACGATGCCCGGCTCGACCAGGGTCACCCGCGCGCCGGTGCCGTTGAGCTCGGCCCGCAGCGACTCGCCGATGGCGCTCACCGCCCACTTGGTGGCCGAGTAGAGGGACCCCGGCACGGCCTTACGACCGGCCACGGACCCGGTGAGCAGGAACTGCCCGCGCGCGGCGATCACCGCCGGCATCGTGGAGCGCACGGTGATGGCCGCCCCGTAGACGTTGGTCAGCACCATCGAGCGCCACTCCTCGGGGTCGCCCGTGGTGAAGCCGCGCGTCATCCCGAAGCCGGCGTTGGCGAAGACGACGTCCAGCCGGCCGAAGCGCTCCAGCGCCGCGGCCGTCATGGCCTCCACCTGGTCCCACTCCTGCACGTCGCACTCCACGGCCAGCGTGCGGTCCGGTGCACCCAGTTCCTCGGTGAGGGTCCCCAGCCGCTCCGCGCCGCGCGCCGCCAGGACCACGGAGTGCCCCGCCGCGATCGCCTGGCGCGCCGTGGCCGCGCCGATGCCGCTGGAGGCCCCGGTGATCAGGAAGACCTTCGTGACGTCGCTCATGCGTTCTCCCGCCGAGTGTGGTGACGGTCCCGAGTCTGTCCCACCCGGACCGCGCCGCGCCCTCCGGCAGGCGCGGTCCGGGCCGTTCGGAAAGAACATGAGGGCGCATTAGTTGCGGACGCAATTTACTTCCGTATACTTGCTCACGCAACGAAGTGCCGCTCCGCGGCCCCGCGACCGAGAGGACCCCCTCATGAGCACCTCCGTCACCCCCGTCACCTCCACCATCCCCGCCGGCCTCTGGGCCATCGACCCCGGTCACTCCACCGTGGGCTTCTCGGTGAAGCACATGGGCATCGCCACCGTCCGCGGCGAGTTCCGCGAGTTCGAGGGCGCCCTGGAGGTGGGCGAGGACGGCCGCGCCTCGGTGCGCGCCTCGGTGCAGGCCGCCTCGGTCGACACCCGCGAGGAGCAGCGCGACGAGCACCTGCGCTCGCCCGACTTCTTCGACGCCGCGCAGCACCCGGTGCTGACGCTCGCCTCGACCTCGGTCGCGCTGATGGACGAGGAGACCATCGAGGTGAGCGGCGACCTGACCATCAACGGCGCCACCAACCCGGTGACCCTCCAGGGGGACATCCTGGGCCTCGACACCGACCCCTGGGGCAACGAGCGCGTGGGGATCGAGTTGCGCGGCCAGCTGTCGCGGGGCGACTACGGGATGCGCTTCAACCAGGCGCTCGGCAGCGGGAACATGCTGGTGGGCGACAAGGTGAAGATCGCCATCGACCTCTCGCTGGTACGCGGCGCGGCCGAGTAGACGCCGGACGGCCGGGGTGCTCGCGAGCGCCCCGGCCGGCGGGCCGCGCCGTCGGGCGCCCCCGCTATCCTGGCCCGTCCGTGGCCCGCTCGATCAGACTCCGACGCTGGCAGAAGGCCGCCCTGGAGGCGCTCGATCTGCGCGACGGCCCCGACTTCCTGGCCGTGGCCACGCCGGGCGCGGGCAAGACCACCTTCGCCCTGGCCGCGGCCCGCCAGTACATGGCCGCCCACCCCGGCAGCCGCCTGATCGTGGTGGCGCCCACTCAGCACCTGAAGACCCAGTGGGCCGACGCCGCCGAGGTGCTCGATCTGCATCTGGAGTCCGGCTGGACCGCGGCCGACGGGCGCCTGCCGGCCGATATCCACGGCATGGTCACCAGCTATCAGCAGGCCGCAGGCAGCGCCGTCGCCCTGGCAGAGGTGGCGCGCGACGCCTTCGTGGTCCTCGACGAGATCCACCACGCCGGCGATGACCGCGCCTGGGGCGACGGCGTACGTCGCGCGTTCTCGGGCGCGGCGGTGCGCCTGTGCCTGTCGGGTACCCCGTTCCGGTCGGACACCCGGGCCATCCCGTTCGTGCGCTACGACGATCAGGACCTGGCCACGGCCGACATCGAGTACGGCTACGGCGAGGCGCTGCGCGACGGCGGCGTGGTGCGCCCGGTGCACTTCCCGCGCACCGGCGGCGAGATGGAGTGGGTGGCCCCCGATGGGACCCAGTCCAGCGCGACCTTCGAGGACGCCCTGGACCCCACCGGCGCGTCGCAGCGCCTGCGCACGGCGCTGGCGGTGGAGGGTGAGTGGCTTCCGGACGTGCTGACCCGCGCTCACCAGAAGCTGGGCGCCATCCGGCGCACGCACCCCACGGCGGGCGGCATGGTGATCGCCATCGATCGTGACCACGCGCGTGGCATCGCCCGCGTCATGCGCGAGCGACTGCGCGTGGCCCCCACGGTGGTGGTGTCAGACGAGCCCGGGGCCTCGGACGCGATCGCCGCCTTCGCCCGCGGTGAGGAGCCCTGGATCGTCGCGGTGCGGATGCTCTCGGAGGGGGTGGACATCCCCCGCCTGCGGGTCGGCGTCTTCGCCACCACCACCACAACCGAGCTCTTCTTCCGCCAGGCCGTGGGCCGCCTGGTGCGCTGGATCCGGGGCCTCGGCCCGCAGCCCAGCCACATGTTCATCCCCGACGACCCCCGTCTGCGCTCGCACGCGGTGGCCATCGCCGACCAGCGCCGCCACAGCCTGCGCCGCGAGGACGAGGGCGGGACGGCCGACCCGGCCGAACTGGACGAGTACCCGCCCGAGCGCGTGGAGGACGAGCCGCAGATGTCGCTGTTCCAGGCGATCTCGGCGGTGGCGGTGACGACGCCGGCGGGCGCGGCGGAGCTCGAGGGGACCCTGTTCGCCCCGCTCTCGGAGCCAGCCGAGGAGGAGCCCGACGAGGACGGCCTGCTGCTGGAGCTGGCGCCCCCGCCGGCCCTGCGGGGCCTGATCGACCTGACCGGCCCCGACGGTGCGCCGCTGCGCCCGCGGGAGCGCCGGCGCGAGCTGCGCGATGCCAACGCCGCGCTGGCGCGCCAGATCGCCCGCATCACCGGGATGGGCCACCAGCAGGTCAACCACGAGCTCAACCGCCGGGTGGGGGTGGGGCGGGTGGGGGAGGCCACCCTCGAGCAGTTGGCCGCCCGCCGTGCGGCGGCGCGCGAGTGGCTGGCGCGGGCCTAGCCGGCCCGCCGGATTACGTCGTACACTCGACCCCCGGAACGAGCGAGGAGGGGTGGTCCCATGGGCGAGCGCGACGACGCGGAGGTCCCGATCGGGACGCACTGCGAGTGGTGCGGTGCCGACTTCGAGAAGGAGCCCCGGCCCACACGGCCCAAGGCGCCGGCCCCACCGCCGGTGACCACCGGCGCCGAGCCGCCGACCCACTGCGAGTGGTGCGGCGCCGAGTACCCGGTGCCCGGCTCGGACTGACCGCCGCCCCGGGCCGCGCCGGCTCAACCCGGGGCGGCCCCCAGGGCCACCGGATTGGCGGGGTCGGCGGACCACGCCGACCACGAGCCCACGTGGAGGCGCCCGGCCGGCAGGCCGGCGACCGCCATCGCAAGCAGGTCGTGGCACGCCGTCACGCCGGACCCGCACGACGCGCCCACCGGGCGCGCGCCGTCGGCACCCAGGGCCGCGAAGCGCTCACGCAGCGCTCCCGCGGGCAGCATGCGCCCGTCGGGGCCGAGGTTGTCCGGCCAGGGTGCGCTGAGGGCGCCCGGGATGTGCCCCGGCCGGGCGTCGACCGAGGTGTCCTCGCCGCGGTAGCGGGCCGCCACGCGGGCGTCGAGCAGGATCAGGTCGCGCCCGCGCGATGCCGGGTGCACCTGCGCCGCGGTCAGGGTCGCCTCGGCGGGCCACTGCCGCGCCGTGAAGTGGGCGGGCTGCGGCCGGGTGGCCCGGTCTCCGGCGGCGAGGGGTCCCTCCCAGGCGCCGATGCCCCCGTCGAGCACCGCGGCCGGCTGCCCCAGGACGCTCAGCATCCACCACAACCGGGCGGCGATGGAGCCGCCGGCGTCGTCGTAGGCCACCACCGGGGTGCGGTCGCCGATCCCGGCGGCGCCCATGGCGGCCGCGAACCGCTGCGGGTCGGGGAGCGGGTGCCGGCCGCCCGCCGGGGAGGGCGCATCGGCCAGGTCGGCGTCGGTGTCCAGCCATACGGCGCCGGGGATGTGGCCTGCGCGGTGCGCGTCGCGGCCCGAGCGCCCGTCCAGGTACCAGCGGCAGTCGGCGATGGCGACATCGCCGGCGTTCGCCGCCAGCCAGGTCGCGTCCACCAGGGGTCCGGGGAGTGTCACGGCCGCGATACTAGGCTTGGCGCCGGTCGAGACGAGGAGCCGGCATGGATCCGAAGGAGATGGAGCGCTTCGCGCGCGAGCGCGTGGAGGCGCTGTTCAACCGGGGCGAGCTCGATCGCATCGAGGAGTTCGTCACCCCCGACTTCGTCAACCACGAGGCCTGGCCCGGGGAGGATCCCGGCGTCGAGGGCTTCCGGCTGCGGATGCGCCGGCTGCACGAGGCGATCTCGCAGATGCACATGGAGGTGCACGAGGTGGTCGCCGGCGGCGACCTGGTGGCCTATCGCGCGACGCTCTCGGGCGTGCAGACGGGCCCGCTTCAGGGCATCCCGCCCACCGACCGACCCTTCACCGCGCGCCACATGCACATGTTGCGCATGCGCGACGGGCGCTCCAGCGAGCACTGGGCCGTGCGCGACGACCTCTCGATGCTGCAGCAACTCGGCGTGATCCCCACCCCGGGCTGACGCCGGCCGGGCCGCGTCCTCAGCGGCGCAGCCCGGCGCTCAGCCGATGCCGAGCAGCGCGTCCAGCTCGCCGCGGTCATCCAGGGCCTTGATGTCGTCGAAGCCGCCCAAGGGCCGGTCGTCGACCAGGATCTGGGGCACGGTCATCCGCCCGCCCGTCTCCTCGGACATGCGAATCCGTGCGCCCGGGTCGCCCATCCCGAGATGGATCTCCTCGAACTCCACGCCCTTCGCATCCAGCAGGCGCTTGGCGCGGACGCAGTACGGGCAGGAGGCGCTGGTGTACATCCGGATGGTGGGGGCGCTCAAAGGGGTTGCTCCTCGTCGATCGGCGGGACCGTCACGAGATGGTAGTCCGCCCGGCCCGGGGGGCGCCCGGGTGCCACACTGGCGCTGTGGCGACCCTAGAGACCGAGGCCGTGGTGCTGCGGACCCTGCGCTACGCCGAGGCCGACGCTGTGCTGGCCCTGTTCACGCGCGCCGCGGGCCGGGTCTCGGCCATCGCCAAGGGCGCGCGCAAGCCCACCAGCCGGCTGGGTGGACGGTTGCAGCCGGGCGTCTCGGTGCAGGCATCCCTGTACCGCGGCCGCGGCGACATGTTCACCGTGCGCGGCGCCTCGGTGCTGGACGCGCGGGCCGGCCTGTGGGTGGAGGGCTGGCGCCTGCAGGCGGCCGGTTCGGTGCTGGAGGCCGTGATGCGGGTGATGCCCGAGGAGGAGGCCAGCGAGGAGGCCTGGTTCCTGCTCGACCGGGCGCTTCGGATGCTGGTGGGGGCGGCGCCGGCCGAGGGCCCGGCGCGCCTGCACCCGCTGGTACTGGGCTCCCACGCGAAACTGCTGGTGGTGAGCGGCCTGCTGCCCATGCTGGGGGCGTGCGCGATGTGCGGCGCGCCCGGGCCGGCGGCGGGCTTCAGCGCCCGGGCGGGGGGCGTGCTGTGCGAGCGCTGCGCGCACCACGGCGAGCGCTGCGAGCCCGGCGGCCCCGCCGCCCTGGCCGGCCTGGTGGCCCACCCGCTTGCGGAGGCCGCCCAGCAGGTGCCGGCCGGAGACGCGGCGGGGGTGGAGCGGCTGATCGGCCTGGTGCTGTCCGAGCACCTCGGCGTGCGGCTGCGCTCGGCGGCGCCCCTGTAGCTCCGGGCGGGCTCGCGACACCCGGGTCCGGCGCTCAGCCCTCGTTGCGGATGCGCTGCACCTCGGCCTGGAACTCGGCTTCGGTCATGGCGCCCCCGTTGTAGAGCTCGCGTGCGCGTCCGATCCGCTGGGCGACGGAATCGCCGCGCGGGTCGCTGCCGATCGACCAGTCGCGGGCGCCCCCATCCGACCGCTGGCCGCCGCGCGGCCGGCCGGCGCCGCCGAACGTCCCGCCCCCGCCGGCCCGGTCGCGTTCGCCCGAGGCCCTGCCGCCGAACGAACCGTCGGCGGGGCGGGCGGTCCCGCGGAGGATGCCCAGGGCGATCCCCGCGGCCAGGAGCACGCCGCCTGCCACGGCCAGCAGGACGCCGTTGCGGGCCAGGTCCCCGCTCGCGATGCCCCATGCCGCCTCGCCGGCGTCGCGGTAGCGCGGCTCGGCGCCCAGGGCCTCCACGATCCCCACGCCGATCACCGACCGCAGCAGCACCAGGCCGATGCCCGCCACCAGCGCCAGGACACCGGCCATGATCATCACCCCGCGCCGCGCGGAGCCGGCGACGACCACTGCCAGCACCAGCAGCGCGATGGCCACCAGCGGGGCCACGCGCGCGGCGGTCTCGACCCGCGATACCGCGTGGCGGGCCGGTTCGAGGTTGTCCGCGTCGGCGATCTCCACCCGCCCGAGGTCGTCGGGGAGCAGGCGTGTCAGGCGCTCGCCGCCGTCGATCTGGGCCTCCAGCCCGGCGCGCAGAAAGCTGTCGAGGTCCAGCGCCACCACCCCGCCGGACGAGTCGACCCGCGGACCGCCTCCGCGCAGCGCCTCGACGGCGACCCCGTGGGTCTGCACCATCGCGGCCGTGAGGGCCGCCTGCACGCCGGGCCTGCGCAGCGAGACCTCGATCGCGGTGGCCAGGCGCCCCCGGACGGCCGCCGCCGAGTCCCCGCGCAGGCTGTCGACCCGCCGGCCGGACGGGAGGCCGGCCACGACGAGCGGTGGCACCGTCACCGCGGAGGTGATCTCGCCCGCCAGGTGGTCGGCCAGCGCCGCGCGGATGGCCGGATCGGCCACCAGTTCCTCGGCCGTGGAGCGCCAGCCCTCCTCGTCCAGGGCCTGGCCCTCGGCCCACCCGGCCACGGCGGCCACGACGGCGGCGATCACGGCGAGGATCACCAGCAGCCGGGCCAGCCCGCGTCCGGGGTGGAGCATCAGATGGTCCTCCGGGGGGCGCGGGGCACCCCGGCAGCGTGGCACCGGGGGGCCCCGCGTGCAACGGCGACGCGCCCGGCCCGGATCACCCGGGTGAAACCGTGCCCGGGTGATGGACCGCTCACCCCGCCGCCCGCGAGTCTGAGCGCATGGAGCGGTCCACCGACGACCACCGGCGCGTGCACATCACCGTGCGCGGGGTCGTGAGCGAGCGGATGGCGGCCGGCCTGGGATGCGAGATCGTCACCCGGCCGGCCTGCGGGTTCAGTCGCCTGAGCCTGCGCGAGGCAGACCCGGCGGCTCCGGGCGGCATCCTGGCGCGGCTTGCGAATCTGGGCATCACGGTGGTGGCGGTGGAGTTGGCGCGCGCGGACGGCGCGCGCCCCGGCGACAGACCAGGAGGCTGGGGATGATGAGGGGGCTCGCGGGGATGACCGCACGACGCCCGTGGCGGGTGATGCTGGTGACCTTCGCGTTCCTGGTCGCCGCCGTGATCGGTGGTGGCACCCTCACCGGATCGCTGTCGCCGGGTGGGTTCGAGGATCCGTCGGCCGAGTTCGTGGAGGCCCGCGACGTGCTGGAGGCCGCCGGCGGCGAGAGCCCCGCGCCGGCCGTGATCGCGCTGGTGGAGCCCGGCTCGGACGTGCGCACCGGAGAGGGACGCGCCACGGTGGAGCGCGTGGCGGCCACCATCGCGGCCGACCCCCAGGTCGCCCGCGTGCTGACGGCCTTCGACGGGGCCGGCGATGCGCTCATCTCGCGCGACGGCATGGCCACCTACATGGCCGTGTTCTTCACCCCGGTCAGCGAGTCCGACCAGCCGGCCGTCGTCGAGCGGATCACCGATTCCCTGGCGGGCGAGGAGGGCGTGCGCCTGGGCGGTGCGGCCGCGGTGGGCTTCCAGGTGACCGACGTCATCTCGGACGACCTCAAGCGAGCCGAGTTGATCGCGTTCCCGATCATCTTCCTGCTGTCCCTGTGGGTGTTCCGGGGGGTGGTCGCCGCGCTGCTGCCCTCGCTGATGGGCGTGCTGGTCATCATGGGCGGCTTCCTGGCGGTGGGACTCCTGAACACCGTCACCGAGATCTCGGTGTACGCGCTGAACCTGGTGATCGGCCTGAGCCTGGGCCTGGCCATCGACTACAGCCTGCTGATCGTCTCGCGCTTCCGGGAGGAGCTGGCCGGCGGTCGCGAGCCGGCCGAGGCGGTGGCGCGCACCCTGGCCACCGCCGGGCGCAGCGTGCTGTTCTCGGCCATCACCGTCGCCGCCGCACTGGCGGGCCTGATGGTCTTCCCGCAGCCCTTCCTGTTCTCCATGGGCCTGGGCGGCGTGATGGTGGCCCTCAACGCGGCCCTGGCGGCCCTGGTGGTGCTGCCGGCCGTGCTGATGCTGCTGGGCCGGCGGGTGAACGCCCTGGCGCCGGCGCGATGGCGCGCCCGCTCGGAGGCCGCCCACCTGCGCGACGAGCGCGGCTTCTGGGTGGTCCTGTCGCGCGCGGTCATGCGCCGGCCGGCGCTGGTGGCCTTCGTCACCGCCGCCGGCCTGGTGCTGGTGGCGCTCCCCGCGTTCGGGGTGACCTTCACCACCGTCGACGCGCGGGCGCTGCCGGCGTCGGTGGAGGCGCGGGCCGTGTCGGACACGATCCTGGATGACTTCCCCGAGAACCTCTCGGACCCGATCTTCGTGGCGGTGGAGGCGCCCACCGACGCCGATTCCGCCGCGGGGGTGCGGGCGCTGGCGGCGCAGATCGACGACCTGCCGAACGCCGACCTCGTGGCTCCGCCGGTGGCGGTGGGCGACGCGACCTGGCGCATCGACGTCTACACCCGCGCGGAGCCCCTGTCGGCGACCGGCCAAGACCTGGTGCGCGACATCCGGTCCGCCGGCGCCGGTCAGGACGTGCTGGTGGGCGGTCTGGCGGCAAGCCTGGTGGACCAGAAGACCAGCATGGGCGGGCGCCTGCCGTGGGCCATCCTGGTCATCGCGCTGGCGACCATGGTGGCGCTGTTCCTGATGACCGGCTCGGTGATCCTGCCGCTGAAGGCCGTGATCATGAACCTGCTCACCCTCGGGGTCACCATGGGCCTGATGGTGCTGATCTTCCAGGACGGGCGACTGGAGGGCCTGCTGAACTTCGAGAGCGTGGGCGCGCTGGACATCACCGTGCCGATCCTCCTGGGCGCCATGGCATTCGGGCTGGCCACCGACTACACGGTGTTCCTCCTGTCGCGCATCAAGGAGGCGCACGACGCGGGCGAGCCGACGGCCGACGCGGTGGCCTACGGCCTGCAGCGCACCGGTCGCATCGTCACGGCCGCCGCCCTGCTGTTCGCCGTGGCCATCGGCGCCTTCGTGTCGTCGGAGGTCTCGCTGATCAAACAGCTGGGGCTGGGGACCGCTGCGGCGGTGCTGATCGACGCCACCATCATCCGGGCCCTGCTTGTGCCCTCCCTGATGGGGATGTTCGGGCGCTGGAACTGGTGGGCGCCGGCGCCGCTGCGCCGGGTCTACGAGCGGGTGGGCTGGCGCGAGGTGGAGCCGGCGGCCGAGTCGGGTCCGCCGCCCGCCTGAGCGGGCGCGCTACGGGCCGGGTGGCGGTCGCCGGCGGGCGGCGGCCACCGCACCCGCGCGGTCGGAGACCCCCAGCTTGCGGTAGATGGCCCGCACCTGCGTCTTGACGGTGTTGGGCGACACCACCAGCTCGGCCGCGATCTCGCGCAGCGACGCCGGCCCGGCGAGCATTCCCAGCACGACCCGTTCGCGGGCGCTCAGGGGCTCCTCGCCTGCCGCCGGACCCGGGGCGTCGACGGGCGCGCCCGTGCCGTCCGGCCCGCCGGCCTCGCGCAGTCCGGCGATGCGCCGGGCGGCCATGCAGGCGGCTCCGCCCGGGACGCCCTCCAGGACCGCCTCGGCGTCCGCGAGGTCCCGCGCGGCGGCGTCCGCCTCACCCCGGATCAGGTGCACCTCGGCCCGCACCACGAAGGCGGAGGCGATCTCCTTGCCGAAGCGCCCACGACGGGCCAGCGCCACGGCGGTGTCGGCGTGGCCGAGGGCGCCGCCGGGGTCGCCCTCGGCCAGCAGGACGGAGGCCATCGCCCAGTGGGCGGCGGCCGCATGCGGGAAGCGGTCGTGGTGCTCGGTGGCCGCGTGGCGCAGGCCGTGCTCGGCGCCTGCGCGGGCCGCGACCACGTCCCCGCGCGCCAGGTCCAGGTCTGCCAGGTGCCCCAGCGCAACAAGTACCGGGATCGGATTGCCGGCGCGCTCGCCCACGGCCACCGCGTCGGCCAGGGTGGCGTGCGCCGCGTCCGGCAGGTCCGACTCATACTCGGCCAGCCCGCGCGCCAGCAGCGCGACGGCCCGCCACGGCGAGCCGGGGTCCGGTTCCAGCTCGGCCCCCTCGGCGGCGTGGGTCAGGGCGGCCGGGGTGTCGCCGGCGAACAGGCGCTCGAACCCGCGGGCCATCGCCAGGCTCGCTCGCAGCTCACGCGAGGCGCCTGCGGGCATCACCGCCGCCGCGGCGGCCACCCAGTCGCCGACCTGCTCGGGGCTGCCGATGTTGACCGCGGCCCAGGCCCGGGCCAGGCACAGGCGCGGATCGGCGCGCACGGCGGCCGGGCGAAGCAGGTCCAGCCAGCCCTCCACCGTCCCGATCCAGCTCTCGCGGTGGAAGGCAGGCCAGGCATCGGCGATCAGGTCGGCAGCATCGTTCTCATCGCCCGCGGCCACCAGGTGGCGCACGGCCGCGTCGTCGTCGCCGGCCGTCCGGCACCAGTTCGCCGCCCGCCGGTGCAGCTCGGCCGGGTCGACCCCGCTCTCGATCGCCAGCTCGTGGCGCAGCAACTCGCCGAACAGGTGGTGGTAGCGGTACCAGCCGCGGCGGCTGTCCAGCGGCACCAGGAACAGGTTGGACGCCTCGAGTTCGGCCAGCAGGCGCTGGGAGTCCTCGCGGCCGGTCACCGCGTCGCACAGGGGCGCGGACAGCCGCGGGAGGATGCTGGTGTGCAGCAGGAAGTGGCGCCGGTCCTCCGGCTGGCCGGCCAGCACCTCGGCCGCCAGGTAGTCCACAACCAGGCGGTCGTCCCCCGCGAAGGCTGCCACGAACGCCGACGGGTCCTCGCGCCCGCGCAGCGAGAGCGCCGCCAGATACAGGCCGGCCGCCCAGCCCTCGGTGCGCCGGTGCAGCGCCTGGACGGCGTCGGCGCCCAGCGCCCCGGGCGCGGCGTCGTCCACCAGCGCCGCTGCGGCCGGCACGTCGAAGCGCAGGTCGGCGGCCCGCACCTCCACCAACTCGCCGCGGGCCCGCCGCAGCGGCAGGTCCAGCGGCGGGTCGGCGCGCGTGCCGATGGCAAGCCGCACGTTCCCCGGCAGGTGCGAGGCGAGGAACGCCATCCCCGCGGGCACCTCGGCGCCCTGGATCAGGTGGTAGTCGTCCAGCACCAGCGCCACCGGCGCATCGTCCTCGGCCAGGGCGTTCACCAGGTCGCCCAGCCCGCTCTCGCCGGCCGCGCCCAGGTTGGCGGGCGCCGCGCGGGCCACGCCGGCGCCGTGCAGGGCCGCCACCACGTGCGCCCAGAAGCGCACCGGGTCCGAGTCGCCGGCGTCCAGGCCTACCCAGGCGAGGGGGAGACCGGTGGCGGCCGCCCACTGGGCCAGCAGGGTGGTCTTGCCCCAGCCGGCCGGCGCGCTGACCACGCGGAGCCGGGTGAGGGCGTCCCCGTCCAGACGCGCAACCAACCCGGGGCGCGCCACCATCCCCTCCCGCCGGGGCGGTGGGCCGAGCTTGGTACGCAGCACCTGGGGGTGCGGGACGACGGTGCTCACCTCGGCCATTGTGGCACCGCGGAGGCGGGGCGGGTCCGGGCCCGACGGCGGGTATGCTCCGCCGGTCCGCCAGCGGGAGGGTCGACCACGTGGGTACACGGTCCAGCACGGGACTGAGCTTCCAGGATGTCATCGCGCGCCTGTCCGGCTACTGGGCCGAGCGCGGTTGCCTGGTGGTGACGCCGTACCACACCGAGGTGGGGGCGGGCACCTTCAACCCGGCCACCCTGCTGCGCAGCCTGGGCCCCGACCCGTGGCGCGTCGCCTACGTGGAGCCCTCCATACGTCCCACCGACGGGCGCTACGGCGAGAACCCCTTCCGCCTGCAGCACTACTTCCAGTACCAGGTGCTGCTGAAGCCCTCGCCCGAGGACGTGCAGGACCTCTACCTCGACTCGCTGCGCGCCCTGGGCATCCGGCCCGAGGAGCACGACATCCGCTTCGTGGAGGACGACTGGGAGGGGCCGACGCTGGGCGCGTGGGGGCTCGGCTGGGAGGTGTGGATGGATGGGATGGAGGTCACCCAGTTCACCTACTTCCAGCAGGCCGGCGGCATCGACCTGAGCCCGATCTCGGTGGAGTTGACCTACGGGCTCGAGCGCATCGCCATGTACCTGCAGGACGTGCGCTCGGTCTACGACCTGGAGTTCGGCCACGGGGTCACCTACGGCGACATCTACCAGCGCAACGAGGCGCAGTGGAGCCGCTACAACTTCGAGGTCGCCGACACCGACACGCTGTTCCGCGCCTTCGCCGCCCACGAGGCCGAGTGCGGGCGCTGTCTGGACCAGGGGCTGGTGCTGCCGGCCTACGACCAGGTGCTCAAGTGCAGCCACTCGTTCAACCTGCTCGACGCCCGCGGGGTGATCTCGGTGACCGAGCGCGGCGCCTACATCTGGCGCGTGCGCGCCCTGGCGGCGCGCTGCGCGCGCGAGTACGTGGCGCTGGTGAGCCCCGAGGAGGCCGGCGATGAGTGACAGGACCGTGACCGTGCTGATCGAGATCGGGTGCGAGGAGTTGCCCTCCTCGGCCTGTCGGGAGGCCGTCGAGCAGGCCCCGGGCCTGTTCGCCGTCGCCCTGGCCGCGGCCGGTGTGGAGGGCGATCACCCGGCCCGCGTCTCGGTGTCGCCGCGGCGCATCGCGCTGCTGGCCAAGGTGCCGGCCGCGGTGCCGGCGGTCACCCGCCGGCACCGCGGCCCGGCCGCCCAGGCGGCCTTCGGCGAGGACGGCGCACCCACCAAGGCCGCTCAGGGCTTCGCCCGCGGCAAGGGCGTGGCGGTGGAGGACCTGGTGGTGGAGGAGCACGAGGGCCGGCCATTCGTGTTCGCGCTCGAGGAGCAGCCCGGGCGGGCCATCGACGACCTGGTGTCCGGGATCGCCGAGCGGGTGCTCACGGGGCTGCGCTTCTCCAAGAACATGCGCTGGGGTGACGGCACTGGCCTGCGCTTCTCGCGCCCGGTGCGCTGGCTGGTGGCCAAGGTGGACGAGCGCACCGTGGCGTTCGACCTCCAGGGCCTCATGGCGGGCGATGTCAGCCGCGGGCACCGCTTCCTGGGCGGTCCGGTGACGATCGCGGCCGCCGCCGGCTATCACGAGACCCTGGAGGGCGTGGCGGTCGTGGCCGACCACGCCGAGCGCGAGCGGCGCATCCGCGCGGGGCTCGACGCCGCCGCGGCCGCCGCCGGCGGCACCTGGCGCGATCCCGCCGGCAAGCTGGGCGAGGTGGTGTTCCTGGTGGAGGCGCCCAGCGTCATCACGGGCGCCATCGACGCCGCGCAGATGCGGCTGCCCGCGCGGGTGCTGGTGACGGCGATGCAGAGCCACCAGCGCTACATGCCACTGTACGACGCCGCCGGCGACCTGATGCCCGCCTTCCTGGCCGTCTCCAACGGCGACCCCGCGCACGCGGACGTCATCACGCGCGGCAACGAGGGCGTGCTGAACGCGCGCCTGCAGGACGCGATCTTCAGCTTCGACAAGGATCGCGCGGCCGGCCTCGATGCGCTCGGTGCCCGCCTGGACGCGATCGTGTTCCACAAGCGCCTGGGCACGATGGCCCAGCGGCGTGACCGGCTGGTCACCGGAGCCCGCGCCCTGGCCGCTGCCGTGGAGGTCCCCGAGATCGTCGCCGTGCAGGCCGCCCGCGCGGCCGAGTTGGCCAAGGCCGACCAGGGCGCGGTGCTGGTGGACGAGTTCTCCGATCTGCAGGGCTATGTGGCCGCGGTCTACGCGCGCCTGGAGGGGGAGGCCGAGGAGGTCGCGGCCGCCGTGGAGCAGCAGTACCTGCCCGAGGGGCCGGACTCGCCGCTGCCCGCCGGCGAGGTGGGGCCCATCGTGGCCATGGCCGAGAAGCTCGACGCGCTGGTGGGGGCCTTCGCGGTGGATGAGGCGCCCACGGGCTCCAAGGATCCCTACGGGCTGCGCCGCGCCGCGATGGGCGTGGTGCGCATCGTGCTTGACCGGGGCTGGGACATCGACGAGGCCGCGCTGCTGGCCGAGTCCCACGGGGCCTTCGCCGCGCAGGGGGCCGATCTGGCGCTCGGCCGGGAGGCCACGGTGGCGGCCGTGGAGGCTTTCCTGGCCGACCGGCTGGCCTACATCCTGGGCAACGAGGGCGTGGGGCCCGATGCCGTGGCCGCGGCGGCCGGCGCGGGCGTGGGCGGGCTGGCCGCCACCGCGGCGTGGGCGCGTGCCATCGAGGCGTCTCGCGGCGAGGAGGGGTTCCTCGCCGCGCGGGAGGCCGCCACGCGTCTGGTGCGCCTGGCGCGCAAGGGTGCGGGCACCGATGCGGCGCCAGCCGCCGGCGACGACCCGGGCGAGGCGGCCCTGCGCGCGGCGGTGGGGGAGGCGGCAGCCGGCGTCGGCGCGGGGCGCGAGGCCCGCGACTTCGGCGCTGCGCTTGCCGCGTGTGTGCCGCTGGCCGGCGCGGTGGACCGCTTCTTCACCGACGTGCTGGTGAACGCCGAGGACGACGGGGTCCGGGCCCGGCGCTACGCCCTGATCGGCCAGGCCGCGGAGGTCCTGGGGCTGGTGGCCGACTTCGAGCGGGTCTCGTAGGGGCGGGGAGCCGGGGCGTTGCGGGGGCGGGTGCGACAGCACCCCTTCGGCCTCTTTCGGGCCTCCGGGGTGCCATCGGGCCCCTGGCCGGGGCCCGATGCGGTCGCCGGCACCGCCTCCCTTGCGGTCGGCGGGGCGGGCCGGCTGAGTCGACCTCTGCCGGTCGACCGGATGAGAGTCGGCCTTCGGCCGATCATCCGGTGGGTGCCGGGTGCGTGGCGCGCG
>JAVJSF010000010.1:0-301207 GCA_040219555.1 Miltoncostaeaceae bacterium | reverse complement strand
CGACTCGTCGTCGGCGGCCGCCTCGAAGGCCTCGGCCAGCTCGCGCACGGTCTGGCGGCGGAAGGCGTTGAGCCGGTCCGGGCGGTCGATGGTGATGGTGGCCCGCCCGCCTCCGGTCTCGTAGAGGACATCTTCGAACTGGCTCACCTGGACTCCCTCGTCGGTGATCTCCGGGGCGATCCGGGACGCCGCCCCGCCGGGACAGCGGCAGCTTACGATTGTAAGCCACAGTTTACAACGGTAAGCTGCTGCCCCACTTCCCCGCCACCGTGGAAAGGCACGACCGAATGACCCCTCCGATCGACACCCAGGCGATGCTGGACGCCCTGCCTGCAGGTCTGGACGACGCCCTGAACTACCCGCTGTTCGCGTCGATCTTCGACCGCAAGAGCCGGCGCATGGCCCTCGGCATGGAGATGACCGGCACGCTGGGCTACGCCAGCCCCTATGAGCCGGTGCCGCTCGACGAGCTGGAGGAGGCGCTGTTGCTGATGGCGGGCACGGGCCTGCTGGGCTCCAACCTGGGCGACATCGACCCGTCCCAGGGCGCCGACGCCCTGGTGCAGTGGACCGCGCGCACCTGGCCGTCGTCGTGCTCCAACCACGGAACCGAGCTGTTCTTCACGAACGACGAGGGCACCTACTTCCTCGACATGTGGAAGCTGGTGGGCGAGCCGGGCGAGCTGTCGACGGTGTCGGGCAAGTCGCGCGAGGCGCAGATGGAGTTCATCCTCGACATGGTCCGCGGGGCGAAGGTGAAGATCGAGGACGGGCGCGCCGAGCTGCCCACCGGTCTTCCCGGGCTCTTCGTGTTCAACCACTGGAACGCCAACAAGCCGGGCACGACGCTGTTCATGCCCATCTCCAACATGACGTTGGAGTACATCAACCTGCTGTTCATCTACTTCGCCCCCGAGTACCGCTTCACGCTGGTGGACGAGACCAACGGCTACGCGCCGGCCGGCCTGCAGAAGTGGATCGACAGGGGCCGCCTGGACCCCGCGCGCCAGATGGGGATGGTTGAGATCGAGCAGCGCGTGCTCTCGATGCAGGTGGTGGAGCAGGCCTTCATCTGCCAGAACATGAACCTGGCGCTGCAGGCGATGGGCCTGGGTGGCTGGACCTACACCGGCTACATCGCCCGCTTCATGCTCGGCGGCATGGACAACCGCGGCCTGGGCTTCCGCTTCGAGGACGCAAAGCGCGGTCCCAGCGTGCCCGTGGGCCGCGACGGGGTGTTCGAGTCGTTCAACCCCGTGTACCACGGTGGCACGATGTCTGGCGCCATCGACGCCTTCCTCGAGGCCAAGTGGAGCCAGTACGAGGACACGGTGCCGAAGCCCTACAAGGAGCCCGACAAGGTCATCAGCCAGATCCACCGGCCCGACGACGAGACGATCCAGATCGTCAAGGACTTCTGCGAGTACGTGTTCGAGACCCACGGGCGCTTCCCGGCCTACATCGACCCCATGTACGCGCGCCTCTCGTGCCAGGCCCAGCACGTCGACTGCGACTTCTACGACGCCTACTACCCGCCGGGGGCGGTGACCCAGCAGCACCGGGACCACTTCCGCCAGTGGCACCCCGAGTTGGCCGACGCCGACGGCAACCCGCCGCGGCGCGCCTAGGCCCGACCATGAGCGAGGCGGGGGTCGCCCCCACACGCCAGGGTCGCCCCCCGCTCACCCGCGCGCGCATCATCGGCGCCGCCCTGGACCTGATCGACGAGCACGGCCTCGGCGACCTCACCATGCGCCGGCTGGGTGCGCGCCTGGGCGTCGAGGCGATGTCGCTGTACAAGCACGTCCCGAACAAGGACGCCGTGGTGGAGGGCGTGCGCGACCTTCTCCTGGAACAGCTGGCCGAGCTGCGACGGGCCCGGACGCCGGCGGCCGACTGGGTGGACGCCCTGCGCGGGGTGGCCCTGGCCTTCCGCGATGTCTGTCGCAGCCACCCGCGGGCCCTGCCGCTGTTCGCGGCAGACGCCGACCGGGCGTATGCGGCGTCCTGGGGGGCCTACGAGCCGGTGCTGGCGACGATGGTGGCGCACGGGATCGACGCGGACGAGGCCATCTCGGCGCTGAGGATCGTGGTGCGCCACGTGCTGGCGGACGGGATGCTGGACGTGCTCACGCTGACGCGCACCTCGCCCATGGGCCCGGAGGAGCTCGAGCGCCTGGTGCGCGACCGGCCCATGACCGGCGAGTTGGTCCGGGCCTTCCACCGCGGCCCCGTGGAGGACCTGTTCGAGCGGGGCATCGAGGCGTTGCTGGCAGGCCTGCGCGAGCGGCTGGAGCCGACGCGCCGCTGAGGCGCAGGCGGATCCGCACCGACGATCAGCGCGGCGCGGGGTGCCCCTCGGAGTCCCGGGGGCGGACCTCGGATGCCCCGTCGTCCTCATCCGCACCCGGACCGGGGAGCCACTCGATCCGGGCCGGCTCCACTCGCTGCCCGCAGGTGGCACAGGACGTGTCGGGGGAGATCAGCCCGCCGCAGCCACGGTGGGACGCCAGCGCCGGGGCGCCGGCGGTGGCCAGGAAGCGGTCACCCCAGTCCATGAGCGACAGGACCACGGGCAGCAGCGCGCGTCCGCGCTCGGTGAGCAGGTACTCGTTGCGCCGCGGCCGCTCCTGGTAGGGCCGTCGCTCCATCACGCCCTCCTCCACAAGCCGGTTGAGCCGCGTGGTGAGGGTGCTCGGAGCGAGGTTGAGCCGAGCGGCGAACTGGTCGAACCGCGAGAAGCCCCGCAGCGCGTCGCGGACGATCAGCAGCGTCCAGCGCTCCCCCACCACCTCGAGCGCCCGGGCGATGGAGCAGTTCTGACCGACGTAGTCACGACCCAGCATTCATCCAGGCTATGCCCTTCTTGGAGGTGGGTCACGCCCCCGTCACGCTTCCTTAGCCGATCGGGTGACGCGTCTCACACCTCAGCGGCCGAGCGCCGGCCCGCCGTAGCGCTCGGCGAAGACCGGCGGGCGGGAGCCCTCGACCTCTTCGGCGCGCGCCGCCCGGGCACCCCGGCCGGGGGTGCCGGCGTGGCCGCCGGCGGGGTAGCCCACGGCCACGGCGACGTCGGGCATCACGTCGAGCGGGAGGCCGAGCAACGAGCGGACGTCCACCTCGTGGCGCAGGTGCCGGATGGTGCTGATGGCGCGCATCCCCATCACTGCTGCGGCGATGGCCAGGGTCTCCACCGCCAGCGCGAGGCTGTGGGCCGCGCGCGGCTCCGGCCCGCCGGGCCCGGGCCCCAGGAAGGCGCACAACCAGACGGGCGCGCGGAGCACCTCGGCGATCTCGGCCTCGGCATGGATGCGGCACCAGTCACGATGGAGCGCCGCATCGGCGTCCGGGGGGCAGGGCCTGCGCAGTGCCGCCACCTCCTCGGCGCCCCGGCGGACCAGGTCGGTCAGGGCCTCGCGCGCGACGTCCGAGCGCACCACAACCATCCCCCAGGGATCCTCGGCGACGGGTACTCGACGCGCCATCCCCACCCGCACCAGCGTCGCCAGATCGCCGTCGTCGATCGGTCGGGCGGACAGCCCGCGGGGGGGACTGCGACGGGCCGTGGCAAAGCTGGAACCCATCGACGACCTCTGGTGGGATGCGGACTCGCAGCACCGTATCCACACTCTTTATGGTGATGCAAGTGACCCCGGTGTCTCGGGACCGGGGAGTTCCGGCGCCACCCGCGGCGGCCCGGCCGACAGCGCGAGCGCGGCCAACAGGCCGCCGGCGGCGCACATGCCGGCGGTGATCCACATCCCGTTCGTGAACCCCTGCGAGAACGCCCGCGCATCGAGGTAGTCGTCGCCGCCGATCCCGGCCAGCACCGGCACCAGCGCGACCGCCAGGAGCCCGGCGGCCCGCGCCACCGTGGTGTTCACCGCCGAGGCGACACCGGCGCGCTCGGGAGGCGCGGCCCCCAGGACGGCTGCGGTCAGCGGCGCCACGGTGAGGCTGAGCCCGAGGCCGAAGACGACCGTCCCCGGGAGGACGTGGACCAGGTAGTCATCGCCCGCCCCGACGCCCGCCAGCAGGGCGAAGCCGGCCGCCGCCACCAGCGGCCCGAAGGTCAGCGGGATACGCGGGCCGACCCGCTGGCACAGGCGGCCGGCCGAGGGCGAGAGGAGCAGCATGAGCAGGGTCACCGGCGCCAGCGACAGACCGGCCATGAGCGCCGAGTAGTCCAGCACCTGCTGGAGTTGCAGCGGCAGCAGGAAGATCGCCGCCGAGAGGGCCGCGTACACCACCAGCGTCACCGCGTTGGCGGCCGAGAACGTCCGCTCGCGGAACAGCCCGAGGGGGACCAGCGGTGCGGGTGTGCGGGCCTCGTACGCGATGAAGCCGGCCGCGGCCAGGGCCCCCACGACACCGGCCGCCAGCGCGTGCGCGGACCCCCGCCCGGCCGCGGCCTCACCCAGCCCATGGGTGAGGCCCGCCAGCGCCAGCGCCGCGAGACCGGCGCCGCGCACATCCAGCGGGCGGGCGCGCTCGCCGGGGGCACTGGACTCGGGGACATGGCGCACGGCGGCCCAGATCACCACCGCCGCCAGGGGCAGGTTGATCAGGAAGATCAGCCGCCAGGAGGCCACGTCCACCAACCAGCCGCCGAGGAGCGGGCCGGTGGCGCCCGCCACCCCGGTGAGGCCGGTCCAGGCACCGATGGCCGCCGCACGATCCCCCGGCCGGAAGCTGGCCTGCAGGAGCGCCAGGCTGGCGGGGGTCAGCAGGGCGCCGCCCACCCCCTGGGCGATGCGCGCGCCGACGAGCACCTCCACCGTCGGGGCCAGCGCACACGCCAGCGAGGCGAGGGCGAACCAGGCGACCCCCACGACGAACACGCGCCGGCGCCCCAGGCGGTCCCCCAGCGACCCCGACAGCAGGAGCAGGGCCGCCAGGGCGAGGGTGTAGGCATTGACGGTCCATTGGAGGCCGGTGAAGCCGGCGTCCAGCTCGCGGCCGATGTGGGGCAGCGCCACGTTGACGACGGTCGCGTCGAGGAACGCGATGCCCGATCCCAGAACGGATGCCGCCAGCACCCAGCGCCCGCGCGCCGAGCGCAGCGCCAATCCGCCCTGGGCCCCCACCTCGCTCCCGGCCACCACGACCTCCGGCTCGCCCGCCACCCCGGCGGCATACTCCGCCCATGACGGACACGGATGATTACCTGCGGCGCATCCTCACCGCCCGCGTCTACGACATCGCGCGCGTCACCCCGCTGGACGAGGCGCCCGAGTTGTCGGACCGCCTGGGCCGGCGGGTGCTGCTGAAGCGCGAGGACGAGCAGCCGGTGCACTCGTTCAAGGTGCGCGGCGCCTACAACCGGATGGCCCAGCTCACCCCCGGGGAGCGCGCGCGGGGCGTGATCGCCGCCTCGGCGGGCAACCACGCCCAGGGGGTGGCCGTCTCGGCCGCCCGTCTGGACTGCGAGGCGACCATCGTGATGCCGGTCACCACGCCACGACTCAAGGTCGACGCCGTCCGCCACTTCGGGGGCGAGCGCGTCCGTGTGGTCTTGGTGGGCGACTCCTACTCGGAGTCCCAGGCACACGCCGAGGCCCTGGTCGCCGAGCGCGACCTTGTGTTCATCCATCCGTTCGACGACCCGGCGGTGATCGCCGGTCAGGGCACGGTGGCCATCGAGATCCTGCGCCAGTGCCACGGGCCCATCGACGCCATCCTGGTGGCAGTGGGCGGAGGCGGCCTGATCGGCGGCATCGCGGCCTACGTGAAGGCGCTGCATCCGGACATCCGGATCGTGGGTGTGCAGACCCCCGAGTCGGACGCCATGGCGCGCTCCCTGGACGCGGGGGCGCGGGTGACGCTGGACGACGTGGGCCTGTTCTCGGACGGCACCGCCGTCAAGCGCGTTGGCGAGGAGACCTTCCGCCTGGCCCAGCGTCACGTGGACGCGATGATCCGGGTGGACAACGACGCCATCTGCGCCGCCATCAAGGACGTCTTCCAGGACACGCGCAGCATCCTCGAGCCCGCGGGCGCACTGGCGGTGGCAGGCCTGAAGGAGTGGGCGACGCGGGCGCCCTCGCGCGGCGGTGCACTGGTGGCCGTGGCCGGCGGGGCGAACATGAACTTCTCCCGTCTGCGCGCGGTGGCCGAGCGCGCCGAGGTCGGCGAGGCCCGCGAGGCCCTGTTCGCGGTGACCATCCCGGAGGAGCGCGGCGCGTTCCTGCGCTTCTGCGCCACGCTGGACGGCCACAGCGTGACCGAGTTCAACTACCGCATCGCCGACGGCGAGTCCGCGCACCTGTTCGTGGGGCTCCAGATCGCCGGCCGCGCCGACGCGTCGCGCATGGCGCGCACCCTGCGCGAGACCGGCTTCCCCGCCCTCGACCTCACGGACGACGAACTCGCCAAGCAACACCTGCGCCACATGATCGGCGGGCGCTCGCCGCGCGCGGTGGACGAGTTGGTGTACCGCTTCGAGTTCCCCGAGCGGCCGGGGGCACTGTTGCGCTTCCTGCAAGCGATGAGCCCGAACTGGAACATCTCGATGTTCCACTACCGCCACGAGGGCGCCGGCTACGGCCACGTGCTGGTGGGACTGCAGGTCCCGCCGGCCGAGATGGCGGCCTTCGAGTCGTTCCTGGCGACCCTCGGCTACCCGTACCGGCCCGAGACCGGCAACCCGGCCTACCGCCTCTTCCTGGGCGGGTGACCGGGCGGGCACAGCGGCCGGCGCCGGATGGCGGGGTCAGCCGTCGGGGTGGTCGGGCAGGCCGAACAGCGGGAAGAGGGTGGCGGTGTCCAGGAAGGCCGTGAAGCCGACGATGCGATCGCCCTCCAGCTCGAGCACCTGCAGCGCCCAGGGCTCGTGGCGGCCGCCCGGGCCGCTGGGGCGGTACTGCCCGAACGCCGGCAGGCCGTTGGCCGCGGTGGGCACGAGGCGCGAGCCCTTGCACCCGATGCCCGGGCCGGTCCACCAGGCCAGCACCTGGTCGCGCCCGCGCAGCCAGAGCGGGTACGGGGGCATGGACTGGACGGCGTCCTCGTGGAGCAGGTGGGTGAGCGCGTCGACGTCGTATGCCTCGAAGGCCTGCACATAGCGCGACAGCAACTCGCGCTGCCCCGGGTCGCCGGGGCGCAGCGGCTCGGCCTCGCCGAGGCCGCGCGCGTCGACGGTGGCCCGCGCCCGCTGCAGCGCGCTGTTGACCGATGCGACCGTGCTGTCGAGGAGGGTGGCGACCTCCTGCGCGCGCCACCCCAGCACCTCGCGCAGGATCAGCACCGAGCGCTGACGCGCCGGGAGGTGCTGCAGGGCGGCCATGAACGCCAGGCGCACCCCCTCGCGCGCCGTCGCCGCCGCCTCAGGGTCATCGGAGCCCAGCGCGCCGATGTGCGAGTCCGGCGCCGGCTGGAGCCAGGTCACCTCGGGCAACGGCTCGGCGAGCGGCCCCTCGACCGTGCCCGCCCCCGACAGGTCCATGGGCCGGGCGCGCCGGCCGCCGGCCTCGATCATGTCCAGGCACACGTTGCCGGCGATGCGGTACAGCCAGGTGCGCACGCTGGAGCGGCCCTCGAAGCGGTCTCGGCTACGCCAGGCGCGCGTGAGCGCCTCCTGCACGGCGTCCTCGGCATCGAACGGCGAGCCCAGCATCCGGTAGCAGTACCCGGTCAGCTCGCCGCGGAAAGGCTCGATATCGCGCTCGAACGCGCGATCGGCATCACGCGCCACGCCGGTCGTCGGCAACAGGAGCACCCCCGCTCGGTTGATCGGATCGAGCCTAGCGCCCGCGGGGCGCGGCGCCGACCCCGGAGGACTCCCGATCATGTGCCGGGTCGGCGGTGGGGAACCGCTTGCGCCCTCCGTCCGTGTGTCCCGTGCGCCTACTCGGTGCTGCGCCAGAGGTCCGACAGCACGCGATTGATCGGTGCCCCGGCGAACTGGATCTCGTGTCCCGCGCCTTCGACAACGGCTCGACTCGCGTCGATCGCTTCGGCCAACTCGTCACAGATGGCCTCGAAGCCGGCGCTGTGTGCTCCCGAGACCACGAGCTTGGGGAACGACGCGGCAGCCAGGGCGGCGATCGGAGGCTCGCGGTCCCACGCGGGGCGACTCCGGCGCACGAGTGGCACCATCGGTGTGGCAGCCTCGAGCATCTCCGCGGGCAGGGAGGCGGGGTCGGTCCCAACCGCTTGCAGGAACCGTCCGAGCCACTGCACGTCGGGTAGGTCCTCGTCCCAGACGCCGCGGATCTCATCGATGAGGCGGCGCGCGGCGGCGTCGGACGTCATGGTGAGGGCGGGCGGTTCGAGCACCGCAAGGGAGTGGATGGCCTCCGGTCGCCGGGCGGCGGCGAACATGGCGCCGAGACCGCCGTAGGAGTGTGCGACGACGTGAGCGCCGTCACCGATCGCGGCGTCGATGTCCTCCGCGTCGCGGAGGAAGTCCTCGCCGGCGGCGGCCGGGCTGTTCCCGTAGCCCCGGCGATCCATGATCAGGAGTCGATAGCCCTCGTCCCCGAGCGGCCGTTGCTCCCGCCACTCCTCGGCCCCGGTCGCCAGCGAACCGTGGACCAGCACCACCGGTGTCCCCGTCCCCCACGTGTCGATGAAGACGTCGCCCATCGGTCCCCCCCGCTCCACTCGTCGTCGATCACAGGCGGCTTCACGGGCTGGACCCGGCCGCCGAGTCGGCCCCGCCCGGCAGCCGGGCAGAACCGCCACACAGCGAGTATCACCACCGCGCAGGCTCAAGGCGAACTCGATGCAGCACCGGACGCCGCACAGCCGGCATTCGAGCTCTACGCCGCGCTCGAACTGGCCAACCGCCTGTCCACGCTCTACCGCGACACCGCCCTCGTCGACCGGGGCCGCGCCGCCGTCGAGGCGGCCATCTCCCGACCTCGACGTCGGCCCTCGGCAGGGCGCACGGACGCCGCCGCTCATCGGCGAGGCCCACGCCGCTCCCGTTCATCGAGGGACTAACCTTTCGGGAGTCGTCGAGAGAGAGCGCGATGCGGCTTCAAGGGCCCCACCACATCACGATGATCACCGCCGATGCGCAGGCCTGTGTCGACTTCCACGCAGGCACCCTCGGCCTCCGCCTGGTGAAGACGACGGTGAACTTCGACGACCCGGGCGCCTACCACCTCTACTTCGGGGCTGAGGACGGCGCGCCGGGGAGCATCCTCACCTGGTTCGAGTACGCCGGCGCCGCCCCGGGCCGCCCCGGGGCCGGGATGGTGCACACCATCCAGCTCGGGGTGCCGTCGGTGGACGCCTTGTCGTTCTGGGAGGAGCGCCTGGCCGGCGCCGGCCGGCGGCCCGTGCGGGACGGGGACGTGCTGGCCTTCGCCGATCCCGAGGGGCTGCGGTACGAGCTGCTCCCGGCCCACGCCGCCAACCCGCCCCTGGCGGCCCACCACCCGGAGATCCCCGCCGAGGTCGCACTGACCGGCATCGAGGGCGCCCGGGCCTTCAGCGCGTTCCACACCCTGGAGGAGAGCCTCTACACGCGGGTGCTCGGCTTCACCAATGAGGGCGGCGGCCACTACGTTCTGGCCGGTGGCTCCCGGCGGGCCCGCTGGACGCTCGATCGCGCCGTGGCCGGCGGCCGGCCCGGGGCCGGCACCGTGCACCACATCGCCTGGTGGTGTGCCGACCAGGACCAGGACGCCTGGCGGACGCGGGTGGCCGAGGCCGGCGGGTACGTGACCGAGGTCATCGACCGCGACTACTTCCTGTCGATCTACTTCCGCGAACCGCGCGGGGTGCTGTTCGAGATCGCCACCACGGCGCCGGGCTTCGCCGTGGACGAGGACCCGGAGCACCTGGGTGAGGCCCTCCGCGTGCCGGCGATCCACGCCCATCTGCGCGACGAGTTGTCCCGCACGCTCACGCCGATCCGCAACCCGCGCGCCGGCGGCGGGCCGGCCTGAGATGCCGCCGTCGCGGCGGGCGCACCTGGAGGGCCGGCTGGTGGTCCGCGGCCCGGGCGCCCTGGCGCGCGCCCTCCCCGATCTCCCGGAGCGCTTCACCCTCCTGACCACGCGCCGGGCGGCGGCCCAGGCGCCGGCGCTGGCCGCGCGCGCCGAGCGGGTGGTGCATGTGCCCCGCGGCCTGGTGGAGCAGGTGGCCGGGTACCTGCGCGAGGAGGTCGAGGGGCGCGAGATGGTGGCTCTCGGCGGCGGGCGCGTGATGGACACCGGCAAGGCGCTCACCGCGGCGGTGCCCGGCCGGCGCCTGGTGGCCGTCCCCACGACGCTCTCGGGCGCCGAGATGACGCGCATCCACCGCACGGCGACCGGGCTGCCCCCCGGCACCCCCAAGGCGCGGGCCTGGATGGTCGTCAACGACCCGTTCCTGTCCGCCTCGGCTCCCATCCCCGCCCTTGCGGCATCGAGCGCGAACGCCCTGGGACACGCGCTGACGGCGGCGATGGCCGACACCGCCACGCCGGACATCGCGGCGTTGGCCCACCGGGCGGCCGGGTCGCTGGTGCGGGCCTGGGCCGACCCGGAGCATCCGCGTCGCCTGGACCTGGCCTACGGCGCCCTGGATGCCGCCCGCGCCATGGACCGCACCGGGCTGGGCCTGCACCATGTGGGCGCCCAGACCCTGGTGCGCGTCCTCGGGATGCCCCACGCCGAGGCCAACGCGCGGGTGCTGGGCCACAGCATCGCGGCCCTCGCCACGCGGGCCCCGGAGCGGATGACGGCGCTGGAGGACGCCGCCGGCGACCTGGCCTCCGTGGCCGCGCTGCTCGGAGCCCTGGGCGCGCGCGGGCCGGTGGAGAGCATGGCCGAGGACCTCGACCGCCTGGTGGCCACCGCGCTGGCGCGCCCGCAGGCCGGGCGCACCGGGCCGCCGCCCGGCGACGAGGAGTGGAGGGCGCTCTACCGGGCGGTGCTGGCCGGCGGGTGACCGCCGGCGCGGCTCACCACGCCGCGCCCGCGGCGTAGCCCGCCGCCGCGGCCGCCAATCCCAGCGCGGCCGTGGCGATCAGGTAGACGAGCGCCCGCCGGCGATGGCCGCGCGCGGCCATCGCGTCGGCCTCCACCATCCACGTGGAGAGGGTGCTCAGAGAGCCCAGGAGCCCGACCGCGGCCACCGTGCGCGCGTCGCCGGCCGGAAGCGCACCCACGAGGACGCCGGCGACCAGTGTCGCCACGAGGTTCACGACGAGCGTCCCGCGGTGCGCCGCGCCGCGCAGGGCGCGCGCGGCGAGCGCCGTCAGGTGGACGCGGGCCAGTGAGCCGACCCCGCCGGCGGCCGCGACGCCCGCCCACAGCGCCAGGCCGCTCACCGGGCACCGGTTCCCCGCGGGGCCGCCAGGCGCCCGGCCAGATGCGCCGCGAGCAGGCCGGAGATGACGGTCGAGAACAGGTACGAGACCCCCGTCGCCACGTGACCGCCCTCGATCAGCAGGACGGCCTCCACCTGGACCGTGGCGAAGGTGGTGAGCGCCCCGCAGAGGCCGGCGCCCAGGAGGGGCCCGCGGTGACGGCTGGGTCGCTCGCCGCGCAGGAGGCGGGCCGAGACGGCCCCGAGCAACGCGCACCCGGCGACGTTGGCGATCAGCGTGGCCCACGGCCACGCACCCGGGCGCACGGGCAGCGCCTCCAGCAGGCCGAAGCGGGCGAGGGCGCCCAGGCAGCCCCCGGCGAACACCGCCAGGTTGAGGGCCAGCGCCGGCCGGCCGGAGGCCGACGAGTACACGCGGCGCGCCGCGCGGCTGTGGACGAGAGCCATCGGCCGGGCAGGCTAGCCACCCGGACCCGTCGCGGTCAGATGGCCCGTACGCGGTTGTTGCGCGCGTTGTGTTCCAACTCCACCAGCCCCAGGGCCTCCAGCAGCGGTGGGACGTACATGGCGAACCGCCCGCGGTACCCCTTGCGCAGCCCGTACCAGCCGCCGGCCGGATTCCCCGGATCGCGTGCCCAGGCCTCCACGGTCCCCGGTTTGGGCTCCTTGCCCTCGTCGGTGCTGCCGAGCAGCATCCAGTCGCCATGCGCGGCGAGCATCGCGTGCAGGTCGTCCACGCCGCGCGCCAGGTAGCTCAGCGTCGTGGAGCCGACCCGGCATACCAGGGCGGGTGGGTCGGCATCCGTGTCGAGGTGGATCGTGTACTCCGACGATCCCGGCGGCGTCCGAAGACCCCAGGGGTCGTCCGCGGTTCCCGCGCCGGGCGCACCATCGATGGATCCGATCGCGAGCATGGGCCCCTCCTCGTCGTGGCCGGCCCGGGTCATGCCGGACCGGGCGTCGTCGCCGGCGTCCCACGGGGGCGCCGCCGACGACGCTAGTGCGGGCGGCCTCCGCCCGTCAACGCGCGACGGTGGCCGGCGGTGCTCAGGTGGACTCCGCACGCGGCCGATGCCGGTATCGGCCGACGCACCGGCGTCGCGGCGGCGTCATGGAGGGCCGCCCCACCGCACACGAGGGGTACCATCGCGACCATGTCTGAACCCGTGGTGATGATCGACGGCCGGCTGATCCCGGCCGGCACCGTGCCCGTGGTGCCCCTGGACGATGGCCTGGTGCGGGGCGACGGGGTGTTCGAGGGCCTGCGCGCCTACGGGCGCCGCCTGCGCGACCCCGAGGAGCACCTGGATCGCATGGCCCGCTCGGCGGCCCGCATCGACCTGCCCTTCCCACGCGACGAGGTGGCCGACGACCTCGCCCGCTTCGCCGCGGCGACCTCGTCCCCGGACTGCGGGGTGCGCGCCATCCTGACCCGGTCCGGCCATCGCATCGTGCGCGAGGAGCCCCTGCCGGCCCTGCCGGCCTCATGGGCGCTGGCACCGGTGGGGCACCGCATCAGCCCGCTGCTGATCGCGGCCAAGACCGTGTCGTACGCGGCCAACATGCAGGCGGCCCGCGCCGCGACGGCGGCCGGCGCCCATGCGCCCCTCCTGATCAGGGCCGACGATCGCGCCGTCCTGGAGGGCCACATCTTCTCGGTGTGCTGGATCGAGGGCGAGACGGTCGTGTTCCCGTCGCTCGAGACCGGGATCCTCGACTCGCTCACCCGCCGCCTCGTCTTCGAGGCCTGCGAGGGGGTGACGGTGCGCGACGTGCCCGTGGAGCACCTGGCCCACGCCGAGGCCGTGCTGGCCGTCTCGACGGTGATCGAGAGTCAGCCGGTGCACGAGATCGTCGGTGTCGGGACCTACGCCACCGACGGGCGGCGCCTGGCAGAGGTGAGGGGCGCCCTGGCCACCGCCACACGGGAGCGCCTGGCGCCCTCCGTGTGACGGTCGCGCCCCGGGGGCGCTGCTACGGCTTCGCGACGGACCCGCGCCACGCGCCGCTGGCCACCCCGCGCGCCTCGATGAACTCCTTGAAGCGCTCCAGATCGCCCTTGACCCGGCGCTCCACCAGGCCCATGGCACCGGCGGCCTTCTCGGGCATGGTGTCGTCGGGGCCGTCCATGACCACCATCACCTGGGTGTGGTCGTCGTCGAGGCGGTGGAAGTCGACCGCGCCGCCGTGCTTCGGACCGTCGGTGCTGGTCCACGCCACGCGGGTGTCCGGGATCTGCTCGGTGATGCGCGCGTCGAAGCTCTGCTGACGACCGGCCACGGTGACCGTCCACCGCAGGTTCGTGTCGTCGAGCTGGCGGACCTCGTCGACGCCCTCCATGAACTGGGGGAACTCCTCGAACTGGGTCCACTGGTTGTAGGCGGTCGCCACGGGCACCGCGACGGTGATGGACTGCTCGACCTGGGCCATGAGTCCTCCTCGCATTGGGGTGTGGGGTGACGGTCCCCGGTCGGTGGCGGCCGCAAACCGGCGGCCGCGCGGGCGGGCGGGCGGGACGGGAGTCAGAATGGGCGGACGGCCCCACCGGAGGTGTGCACGTGAGCTGGTCACCGCAGGTCACCGCGAGCCACTCCACCACCCGGGCCGGCCTGGTGCGGATGGCCGCCCATGTGCTCGCCCGCGCGCGCTCCGCGGCAACCGGGCGCATCGGCCTGCGGCCCTCACCCGGGGGCGTGGCGACGCCGGCCTTCGGGGACGGCCCGCAGGTCGTGCGCACCGCCGGCGCCCACCTGATCGTCGAGCGCGGGGAGCAGGCCCGGGTCTCCGCGCTGACCACCCTGGGAGCGGCGGCGCAGTTCGCCGGTGTCGACCTCTCGGCGCCGCTGGACCTGGGCCACTCGACGCCGCCGGCCGGCGACCCCGACGCGCCGCTCGGCATCGATGCGGACGCCGCCGAGGCCATCGCCCGCGCGTTCTCCCTGGGTCAGCGGGTGCTCGACACCGTCGTCGCCCGCCTGACGCCCGCGGCCGATCCCAGCACCTGCCAGCTCTGGCCCGAGCACTTCGACCTGGCGTGCGACGTGGCGGTGGGCACCGGCCCGCAGCAGCGGGCCAACCTCGGCCTCTCGCCCGGTGACGACGACCACCCGACGCCGTACCTCTATCTGGGCCCCTGGGGCGATGAGCGCCCGGGCGACGGCGACCATTGGAACGCGCCCTTCGGCGCCCTCTTGCCGCTCGCGGCCCTTCCGTCCGACCAGGCCACGGCGCGGGCGGTGGCCTGGCTCCTGGACGGCCTGCACCTGCTGGGCGCCCCGTCGGTACCGGCCGGCCCGGCCCACGGAGACCGGAGGCCCGCCCCGTGACCGACCCCACGCTCACCTGGTACCGCGTCGCCGGCCACGACGACCTGGCCGACGGCAGGGTGCGCACCGTGCAGGCCGGCCGGCGCACCCTGGCCCTCACGCGCATCGGCGACCGCTACGGGGCCCTCGACAACGCCTGCCCCCACCAGGGCGGCCCGCTGGGCGAGGGGACGATCGAGAACGGCCTGCTGCGCTGCCCCTGGCACGGCTACGACTACGACCCGCTGACCGGCAGCCCGCCGCCGCCCTTCGACGACGCCCCGTCCTGCTTCCCGGTGGAGGTGCGCGCGGACGGCGTCTACGTGGCCCTCGAGGAGGAGCCCGCGCCGGTGCGGACCGTCTCGGACGTGATGGTCGAGACCATGGTGGCCTGGGGGGTCACGCACGTCTTCGGCATGGTGGGCCACTCCAACCTCGGGTTCGCCGATGCGATGCGCCGCGCGGAGATCCGCGGCGACCTGACCTACGTGGCCATCCGCCACGAGGGGGCGGCCTCGTTCGCCGCCTCGGCCTACGGCAAGCTGACCGGCCGGCCCGGGGCCTGCTTCGCCATCGCCGGCCCGGGCTCGACCAACCTGCTCACCGGCCTCTACGACGCCAAGGTGGACCGCGCGCCGGTGCTGGCGATCTCGGGCCAGGTCCCGTCGAAGACCCTGGGGCGCGGCGCGTTCCAGGACCTCGACCTGACCGGCGCCTTCGGCGACGCCGCCCTGATCAGCCGCACCGTCAACGCCGAGTCCGACGCCGCCGAGGCGACGGCGCAGGCGCTCAAGCACGCGGTGCTCGACCGCGGGGTGGGCCACCTTGTGCTGCCCGACGAAGTCCAGGTGCGCCCTGCGCCCGAGGGGGCGCGCGCCGCCGGCCCCAGCGGGCGCGTGCCCGACCTGCGCGTCGCCCCGCCGGCCGATGCCCTGGCCGATGCCGCCGGACGCCTGGCCGGGGCACGCCGGCCGGTCGTGGTGGCCGGCTACGGCGCGCGCGAGTCGATGGAGGCGGTCATCGCGCTGGCCGAGCGCCTGGGCGCCCCCGTGATCACCACCTTCAAGGCGAAGGGGGCCATCGGCGACGACCATCCGCTCGCCGGAGGGGTGCTTGGACGCAGTGGGACCCCGGTCGCGAGCTGGCTGATGAACGAGAGCGATCTGCTGCTGGTGTGCGGCGCCTCGTTCTCGGATCACACCGGCATCGCTCCCTACAAGCCGATCATCCAGATCGACCGCGACCCGATCGCGCTCGGGCGCTTCCACCCGGTGGCGTGCCCGCTGCTGGGCGACATCGAGGTGACTGCGGGCGCCCTGGACGCGGCGCTCGGGGAGCGCCCCGTCGCGGCCGGCGACCAGCGGGCCGACATCGCCGCGCGCTGGGAGATCTGGCGCCAGGAGAAGCACCGGCGGGCCGGAGACGACCGCGGGCGGGGGGTCAGCTCGGCCGCGCTGTTCGCCGCGCTCGGCGCGGAGACCCCGGCCGAGGCCGTGCTGAGCGTGGACGTGGGCAACAACGCGTACAGCTTCGGCCGCTACTTCGAGAGCAGGGGTCAGCGGGTGCTCATGTCCGGCTACCTGGGCTCGATCGGCTTCGGCCTTCCCGCGGCCATGGGCGCGTGGGCGGCGGTGCAGGCCGACGGATCGGGCCGGCGGGTGCTGGCGGTCGCGGGCGACGGGGGATTCGCCCAGTACATGGGCGAGATGAGCACCCTGGTGCGCCACCGGATGGACATCGTCGTGGTGGTGCTCAACAACTGCGAGCTGGCCAAGATCACCAAGGAACAGCACGCCGCCCGCCTGGAGCCCTGGCAGACCGGCCTGGTCAACCCGTCGTTCGCCGAGTACGCGCGCCTGTGCGGCGCCGACGGCGAGCGGGTGGAGCGCTCGGAGGATGTGGCCGGCGCGCTGCGGCGCGCCCTCAGGTTCGGCGGCCCGGCGCTGGTGGAGGTGATGACCGACCCCGAGCTGGTGTGAGGCCGGGCGCACGCCGCGCGCGGCCGCGGCGCCCTCAGGCCCCCGTGAACCCCAGGATGAGGTCGGCCACCACCTCGGGCGCCTCCAGGTGCGGGCAGTGGCCCACCCCGTCCAGCTCCACCCAGTCGGCGTGGGTCAGGCGCCGGCCACGGAAGCCGGCGGCGGCGCCGGGCCAGGGCAGCAGCCGGTCGGCGGTGCCCCACACCACCCGCACCGGACAGGCGATGCGGGAGGTGTCCACCGGCCAGCCGTGGGTGCGCGCGCGGGCGATGAGTGCCTCGGCCCCCGGGCAGGCAGCCGCGCCGACCACCTGATGGGCGATCAGGTCGTCGCTCATGCGGGCGTCGTCCTCCACGATCATCGCGGTTGCGCGCCGGCGCCCATCGGGCATGGAGAGGCGCCGGCGGATGGTGGGGGCCACGTGGCGCAGGGGGGCACGCAGCTCGGAGAAGTGGTCCAGAGTGGCGCGGTGCGACCGATCGCCCTCGGCCCAGCCGCCGGCGGGCGCGAGGGCGGTGACGGTCAGGGCGCGCCCGCGGGCGGCGAGTTGCAGGGCGACGTGGCCGCCCAGCGAGTTGCCGGCGATGTGGGCGAGGTCCATCCCCGCCTCGTCCATGGCCCGCTCCACGGCGTCGGCCAGGGAGTCGTCGTCCGGCGGGTCGGGCAGCGGCGGCCCGCCGGCGTGGCCGGCGAGGGTGGGCGCCAGCACCTCGTGGCGGCGCTCCAGGGCGGGGAGCACCAGCTCCCAGGTGCGCCAGGTGTCGGTGAAGCCGTGCAGCAGCACCAGCGGCGGGCCCGCGCCGGCGCGGTGGCCGGCGGTGAAGGGCGTGCGGCGGCTCATCGGATCACCGCCGGTCGTGGGATGGAGGATGACGGGATCGAACCGACGACCTCCTGCTTGCAAATCAAGCACAAGGGGTCCACCAGAGTTAGCGGGAGTAGGCGAAGCGCCACTGTAGAGCGTGATCCCGGGGGTGAGGACCCCGAGCCGGACAGACCCTCGCGGACGCCGATTACGGCAACTTCTACGGCAGATCGGTGGTCGCGATGAGGCCCCTGATCGCCGCCGCCGGGATGGTGGCCCTGGCCGCGAGCTGCGGGCGCTGCCTGATTCGTAGGCGGCCTCGATGAGCACACCCGATCCTCGCCCCGGACGCCGCGCGGCCCATGAGGCGATCGAGGGCCTCTTGGCCGAGTGCTCCCCCACAGCGGGCGGCATCCTCACCGGCTGGGTGCTGGTCGCCGAAACGGTCGACGAGGCCGGCGAGCGCTGGCTGCACCGACTCGACGGGCCGGACACCATCACCGAGTGGGCGCGCGAGGGGATGCTCCACAACGCGCTCAACAGCGGCAGCTGGGGTCCCGACGACGAGGACGGCGAGCCGTGACCGCGTGGGAGAACCTCGCCTCGGCCTCGGGATGGATGCGCGCCCGGCCCCTGACCACCTGGCCCGGCCCGGTGACCCCGGAGGGCGAGCGAGTCCGCTCCCCCTTCTCGGCCGCGTGGTGGACGACCCTCGACCTCCTGCGGCGCGAGCTCGACCACCTGGGCGCTGAGACCGCCGTGCTCGAGCTGGCCATCACCGAGGCGGACATCCGCTTGGACGGTCTCCCGCGCGCGGCGGCGCGCGCGGCCCACCCGGGCGTGGTGCTGTCGTTCACCAGCACCCACGGTCCGCTGCGCTACGCCGTGGATCGGTTCCGGAGTTGGCAGGACAACCTGCGTGCCATCGCGCTCGGCCTGGAGAGCCTGCGCCGCGTGGACCGCTACGGGATGACCCGCGCGGGCGAGCAGTACCGGGGATGGGTCGCGATCGAGGCGGAGGCCGGCCCCGCGGACCTGGTGGATCGCGGGCGGATCCTGATCGCCGATCACGGCTCGGTCGCCGCGGCCCTGCGAGCCACCCACCCGGACCACGGCGGAGCCGCTGAGGACCTCCGGGCCGTCCTGGCCGCCCGCGACGCCGAACTGGCCGGGTGAGCCCGTGCTGACCGTCCGCGACCACCGCACCGGACTCCCCGTCCGCGTCGAGAGCTGGGCCGACTGGCGATCGCGCTGGGAGCGCCGGCCGCTCGGCCTTCGCCAGCGCGTGCGCCTGTGCTCGGCGTGCTGGGGCTTCGGTGCCCTGGTGGTGATCGGGGCCGGCGCCCTCGGGGTCCCCTGCATCGCGTGCGGGCGCACCGGCCAGGACGTGCCGGCGGCCCACCACACGCCCGACACCTGCCCGACCTGTGGAGGCCGACTGTGACTCCCCCACCCCGCCGCATCGACCGCACGGCGCTCCTGCGGGCGCGGCGTGCCTACTCGGTCCAGCTGCAGCGCCGTCGGCGCCTGCTCGCCGAGTGCCGGACCCGCGACACACCCGCCGCCGCGGCCGTGCGGGCCACAACCCTCGACCATCACGACCGGGAGAGCTGATGCCCTCGCGCAACATCACTACCGAGGTCTGGAGCGATCCGGCCTTCGCCATCCTCTCCCCCGCCGCCCAGCTGGTGTTCTTCCGCTTGGTCGCCGGACCCGAGACCAGTGCGGCCGGCGGCACCCGAGTGCTGCCGAAGGTGCTCGCGGTGGACTGCAACCTGCCCGACGAGGCCGCGGCGACATCCGCCCTGGCCGAGCTCGAGAGCGCCGGCCTGGTGCGCGCCTACGGAGAGTGGCGCTGGCTGCCGGGCTGGGTCGACCACCAGGTCAACGGCGCCGGCTTCATCACCGCCGCCCGCCGTGCCGCCCAGGCGCGTGGCCTCCCGCGGGCATTGTCCACGGCCATGAACCGCGCGCTCGACCGTCGGTTCGGTCCTGCGCCGTCACGCGCCGATGACACGAAGGCCGATGGCCCCCGCACACGGAAGGTGGCCAGTACCAGGACAAAGCAGGGAGGCTCCCCGGAGCCTGCCGCCACCCTGACGCGAGGCACCCGGGAGGTACCGAGAGAGGATCAGTACCAGGACCCCCTCCCTTCGGGAGGAGGGGGTCTGGTTGCTGCGCCGACTGCGCCTGCGCCTGGGGCGCAGCCGCCGCAGCAAGTTGATGCTGAGCGCCAGCGAGCCGGCGCCGTCGCTCTGGCCGAGGCCACCGAGGAGGTGGGCGACCACCAGGTGGCCGCACTGCTGGCCCGGAACCTGGAACGGCTGGCCGCGGCGGCCGATCTCCCCGACCCCGGGCCTCCCGATCCGATCGAGGACGGTCTGACCGGCACCATCGACCAGGAGCGACTCGTCGGGGCGGCCGGTCTGCGGGCCTGGGAGGAGGCGGCGATCGCCAGGTGGCAGGTGAGCGGCGAGGCACGTGAGCTGCGCGAGCTGCAGCGCTCGGGGAGTCCGCCGGCGCGGGCTGCGGTGAGGCAGCTACTGGAGGCGCGCGATGGCCAGTGATCCGAGGATGGGCGCCGCCGGAGCGCGGAAGGTGCCCCTGTTCATTTCCGCGGCGGAACTAGCGGAGAGACCACGCCGACTCGGCCGGATCCGGCCACTCGCCAGGCTTGGCTCGGTGTGGTCACCACGACTCCAGCGGGACCGCCGCTTCGTCGTTGAGGACATCCTTCCATTCGATGGCAATTTGATCCTGGTCGAGCAGGAGACGGGGGTGGTGCGGACCGTCGCCGACCGGCAGACACAGTTCCGCCGCTGGATTCGACGGTGGTGAGAGAACCTGGCGACCTCCGCTCGTTGGCGGAGCAGGTGTGCACGGCGGCAGAGCTCGACGCATGGCGCTTGGTGCAGCGTGGGATGTCGCAACGCGCCATCGCATTGGCGCTGGGCATCTCCCGATCGTCCGTCCGAGACCGCGTCGAGAGTGCAGCGCGCAAGGTGGCCGAAGCGATGGAGGATGCTCCTTGAGGATGGAGGACCGCATCAACCGGCACCGCGTGCTGATGGACCAGGCGCGCGCCATGGCCGACGCGGCGCTCGGGGAGTCGACGGCACCCGAGCACGCTCGCTCCGCACCAGCTGACGAGCGCCGGCTGCGGGGCATCCCCGCCATCGGCCGCGGTGTCTCAGGCGCCATCCCCGGCACCCAGCCCGAGCGGAGCATCCGCTAGAGACGGCCGAGGCTCGTGGTACATTCGAACTGCGAACGGGACCGGCGAGGCGCGATGGTGAAGCGCCCACCCACCCACCCGCCCATGCGATAGCTGTCTCTCCGGCCTGCCACCTCGGCGGGCCGTCGTCGTTCCATGGCCACATCAACCGCCCACCGACGTCGCCGCGGTGGGCTACGCCCCTGCTCGACGCCCGGATGTGCCGAGCTGACCGCCGCCGGCCGCTGCGATGGCTGCGCTACCGCCGCGCGGGCGAGCCAGGATGCAGTTCGGCCGCGCGACGAGCGCCGCTACGGACCCGCCTTCGAGGCGAGCCGGGCGAGGCTCCTGGCCCTCTGCCCCTGGTGCGTCCTGTGCGGTGCGCCGGCGCGCGTCGCCGACCATCACCCGCGCACCCGGCGCGACCTGGTCGAGGCCGGCGTTCCGGATCCCGATGCTCTGCACCGCCTGCGCGCGACGTGCGTGCCCTGCCACAACCGCGAGACGGCGCGCGCGGCCCGCCCGGAGCGCCGGGGGGTGGGGTACCCCCACCGGCCGGAGCGCCCAAGCCCGCTGGGTTCAGGAGAAACTGCTGTGTACGGGATCCGGGACTGATGCCGGGGCCCGCACCCAAGCCGGCCGCGACGCGCCAGCGGCGCAACCGCACCACCACCGCGGCCCGTCTGATCGCGATGCCCGAGCGCCCGATCAAGGCGCCCCCGCTCCCGGCCGGCGACGACCACGAGTGGCACCCGCTGACGCTCGCCTGGTGGAAGGACATCTGGACCTCGCCGATGGCGCCGGAGTTCCTGGCCGCCGACGTGCACGGGCTCTACATGCTCGCCATGCTGGTCGATCGTTTCTGGCGCGGGGACGCCAAGGTGGCCGGGGAGATCCGGCTGCAGCGCCAGTGCTTCGGTCTCACCCCGATCGACCGCCGACGCCTCCAGTGGGAGGTCGAGCGCGTGGAGGAGGCCGAGGAGCGTCGGGCGGAGCGGCGTACCCAGCCCGCCGCGCGCCGCTCGCGCCGCGACCCACGGAAGGCCCTGGCCAGCTGATGGCGGTCATGGTCGTCCCGCCGCTGGACCCGAAGCCCTGGCCGACGCTGGGTCCCGACATCTGCGACTTCCTCGATGAGCGCGCGGTCTACGGGCCCGGCGATCGCCGCGGTGACCGCTACACCTGCGACGCCGAGGTGCGCGCGCTCATCGCGCGAGCGTACGAGGTCTACCCGAAGGGGCACCCGCATGCCGGCAAGCGCCGCTTCAAGCGCGTGGGCCTCTCCCTGCGAAAGGGCTCGCGCAAGACCGAGATCATGGCCCTGGTCGCCTACGCCGAGCTGCACCCCGAGGCTCCGGTCCGGTGCGACGGCTTCCGGCGCAACCGCCCGATCGGCCGGCCGGTGCGCGACCCCTACATCCCCCTGGTGGCCTACACCGAGGAGCAGTCCGACGAGCTGGCCTACAGCGCGCTGCTGACCATCGTCACCGAGGGGCCGGACGCCGATCTGTTCGACGCGGGGCTCGAGCGGGTGATGCGCGCCGGGGGCGACGGCAAGGCCGTGGCCCTGGCCGGCGCCCCGAACGCCCGCGACGGTGCGCGCACGACCTTCCAGGGCTTCGACGAGACCCACCGCATGGTGCTGCCGCGGCTGGTGAAGGCCCACCAGACGATGCTGGCCAACATCCCCAAGCGCCCGGGGTCGGATCCGTGGTCGCTGGAGACCACCACCGCGCCGGAGCCGGGCGAGGGCTCGGTGGCCGAGGCGACCTGGGACTACGCCCAGCACGTCCTCGACGGACAGGTGGAGGACCCGCGCCTGTTCTTCTTCCACCGCCAGGCCTCCGCGCCGCTGGCCGAGGTGGTCGAGGACGACCACGCCGTGCGCGCCTGGGTGCACGAGGCCTCAGGCGAGGTCGTCGGCAGCTGGTCGGACATCGAGGGCATCGTCTCGCTGCTGCGCGACCCGACCACGGACCGCACCTACGCCGAGCGCGTGTGGGGCAACCGCAAGGTCGTCGGCGCCGCCAAGGCGTTCGACGCCGCAGCCTGGGCCGCCAAGGCGGCCGACGAGCCGTCGGCGGTCGCCGGCCAGCTGATCACGATCGGCTTCGACGGGGCCCTCTTCGACGATGCCTGCGCCATGGTCGCGACCCATGTCGAGTCCGGCTTCCAGTGGCCGATTGGCGTGTGGGAGCGCCCGCCCGGTGTCGAGGAGTGGGCGGCCCCGGAGGACGAGATCGACGAGGCCCTGGCCGAGGCCTTCGAGGACCACGAGGTCTGGCGCGTCTACGCGGACCCGCCCTACTGGCAGGACACCGTGCGTCGCTGGGCGGGCACCTACGGCGAGAAGGTCGTCATCGAGTGGTGGACCAACCGCCGCAAGCCAATGGCCTACGCGGTGCGCAACTTTGCCCAGGCCATCCGGAACCCCGAGTCCGAGCTTCGCCACGACGGGGATCCCGACCTGGCGCGGCACATCGCCAACGCCCACCGCCGGCCCACGAACTTGCGCGATGAGGAGACCGGCGCCCGCCTTTGGCTCATCGGCAAGGAGCGGCCCGACAGCCCGCGCAAGATGGACGCCGCGATGGCCGCGGTCCTGTCCTGGGAGGCCCGCGGCGATGCCGTCCACTCCGGCGCCCGCTCCCGCTCGCGCTACCGCACGGCCGGGTTCTCCTGATGGCGAGCGAGGTGGGCACCCCGCGGTGGTGGCTGGAGCGCCTGGAGCGCGAGCTCATCGCCCGCCGCGCGCGGATGCTCCTGCTCGACGACTACTACTCCGGCCGGCACCCGCTGCCGTTCCTGACGCGGGCCCACAACCGCAAGATGAACGACGAGTTCGCCCAGCTGCTGCAGGACTCGCGGTCCAACTTCTGCCGGCTGGTGGTCGACGCGGTCGAGGAGCGCCTGCGCGTCGACGGCTTCCGCCTCTCGGCGTCCGAGGACGAGGCGGCCGATCGTGGCGCCTGGGCCATCTGGCAGGCCAACCAGATGGACAGCGAATCGCAGACGGCCTTCGTCGAGGCGCTGACCAAGGGCGTGAGCTACCTGTCGGTCTGGTCGGGGGACGATCACCCGGTGATCGCGGTGGAGGATCCGCTGCAGACGATCGTCGAGTACGAGCCCGGCACAGGCATGCGCCGGCGCGCGGCCGCCCTGAAGATCTGGGACGACGAGATCTCGGAGCGCCGGCGGGCGAACCTGTACCTGCCCGCCGGCATCCACAAGTTCTCGGCGCCCCTGCACTCGGCCCCGGGCGTCCTGCGCCCCGCACCCACCGACACCGGCGGCTGGCGCGAGATGGAGGGCAACGAGGCGTTCGTGGCCAATCCGCTCGGCATCGTCCCGATCGTCCCCCTGCGCAACCGGCCCCGCCTGCTGCTCGAGGGGGAGTCGGACCTGGCGGACGTGGTCGACACCCAGGACCGGATCAACGGTCAGCTGTTCCTGCGCTGCCTGGCCGGCTACTTCGGCGCCCACCGCCAGCGCTGGGCCGTCGGGCTCAAGATCCACGAGGACGACAACGGCACCCCGGTGGAGCCGTTCGACGTGGCCATCGACCGCCTGTGGCAGGTCGAGGACCCCAACGTGTCCTTCGGCGAGTTCGCCCAGACCGACCTCGGCGGCTACATCCGGGCGATCGAGCAGGACGTCCTCCACATCGCGGTCACCACCCGCACCCCGCGCCACTACCTGATCGAGTCCGGCCAGTCCCCCAGCGGCGATGCGATCCGAAGCGCGGAGTCCGGCCTGGTGAAGAAGGTGCAGCGCAAGATGCGCTCCTTCGGCGAGGGCCTGGAGGAGGCGATCCGCCTGGCGCGGCTGTTCGCCGGCGAGCGCGAAACCCCGGTCGACTCGGAGATCGTGTGGGCCGACGCCGAGACGCGCACCGAGGCCGAGACGACCGACGCGGTGATCAAGCAGTACCAGGCCGGCCTCATCCCCTGGGCCGCCGCCCTCGAGCGACTCGGCTACACCCAGACCGCCATCTCCCGGTTCGCCGGGCTGCGGGCCCGCGACGACCTGATGCGCGCCCTCTTCGCCGAAGACGCCGAGGATGGCGAGGACGGCGCGCCGGCCGTCGTCCCGGCCGAGGTCGTCTGATGGCCGACCTGGTGAACACCTACCGCGCGGAGCGCCTGCGCACCAACGCCGCCGTGAGTCGCGCCACGGTGCGGGCCTGGGATCGACTCCACCTGGAACAGGGCGAGGCCATCACCGAGACCCTGCGCCTGGTCGAGGCCGGACAGGCGCGCGCGGTGCAGCTGGCCGACGGCTACCTCGCCGCCCGCCGGCGTCAGGCGCGCGCCGGCAGCTCCGCCCCCGCCGGCCTGGATGCCGACCGTTACACGGTCGCCCGCCTGCGTCGCGCCGACGCCCGCGAGGTCTACTCGCGCCCCTTCGGCGCACTCGCGGGCCAGCTGGCTCAGGGCTCACCCCTGCCCGCGGCCCTCGCCTCGGGCCGCGCGTCGGTGGCGCGCCTGGCGCTGACCGACCTCCAGCTCGCCCAGACCCACGCCGCCCGCGACTGGATGGCCGAACCGGCCAACCAGGTCTACGGCTACGAGCGCGTGCTGGGCGGCGGGGAGAGCTGTCCTCTGTGCGTCGTCGCCTCGCAGCAGATCTACTACCGCGAGGACCTGATGCCCATCCACGAGCGCTGCCAGTGCAGCGTCTCGCCGCTGTTCGGCGAGCACCCCGGCGGCGGCAATGTGCCCCGCGAGCGCGACTCCGGGGTGCGGGTCGTGGATGACCCCGAGATCGGACCCCGCCTCATGGGCGAGGGGTGGGCCGCCTGATGGCCCTGCCGATTCACCGCCTCCCGAACGGGAGCGCGGGCTGACCCGACGGGCCCCACGCCCGGCACTCACCTCATGAGGAGCACCTAGCCACATGTCCGACGAACAGTCGACACAGACGCCCCCGCCCGAGAACGGCGAGCAGGGCGGCCAGCAGACCGGCGGCGAGACCGGCGGGCGCAGCTTCAGCCAGGCCGACGTGGATCGCATCGTCGAGCAGCGCCTGGCCCGCGAGCGGGGCAAGTACTCCGACTACGACGAGGTCAAGGCCCGCGCGGCCAAGCTGGACGAGATCGAGGAGGCGCAGAAGAGCGACATCGAGCGCGAGCGCGCCGCCCGCGAGAAGGCAGAGTCCGAGTCCGCAGCGCGCATCGCGGCGGCCAACGAGCGCCTGCGCCAGGCGGCGATCCTCTCGGCCGCGACCGAGGCCAAGGCGATCAAGCCGGCGCACCTGCACCGGCTGATCGACGCCGAGGCCATCACCGTCGCCGACGACGGGACCGTGGAGGGCGCCGCCGAGGCGGTCGCGTCCTTCCTGAAGGACAACCCCGAGTACGTCTCGGGGGCCAACACCCCACGCCCGAACGGGGCGGACCAGGGCGCCCGTGGTGGCGGCCCGTCGCAGTTGACCTCCACCGAGGGCATGTCCCCAGAGGAGATCGTCGCCGCGCGCCGTGAGGGGCGCCTCGACGACTACCTCTCCCGCTCAAGGAGCTAGCACCACATGTCTGTCGACACCTTCCGTCCCGAGGTCTGGGCCGCCGAGCTGCTGCTCGAGCTGCGCAACCGGCTCGTCTACGGCTCGGTCGCCAACCGCCAGTACGAGGGCGAGATCCGCGACTACGGCGACACCGTGAACATCAACTCGATCTCGCGGCCGACCGTCGCCACCTACACCCCGAACTCCACGACCATCACCCCCGAGCAGCTGACCACCGCTCAGCGCAAGCTGCTCATCGACCAGGCCAAGTACTTCGCGTTCGAGATCGACGACGTCGACGCCCGCCAGGTGCGCGGCGACCTGATCCCGCAGGCCATGAGCGAGTCGGCCTACGCCCTCTCGGATGTGGCCGACGGCTACATCGCCAGCCTCTACGTCGACGCGCAGGCGGCCAACACGATCTCGGCCACCGCGGTCACCAGCGGCGCCATCGCCTACAGCCAGCTCAACAAGCTGCGCACCAAGCTCGACGAGGCGAGCGTCCCCAAGTCTGGGCGCTGGGCGATCCTGCCGCCCTGGTACGTCGAGCTGCTCCTGGAGGACGACCGCCTCGTGCGGCTCGACGCCTCCGGCAGCCAGGAGGGTCTGCGCGAGGGCATGGTCGGCCGGATGCTCGGCTTCGACATCTGGGAGTCCAACAACACCCCGACCCTCGACAGCGGCGACGACAGCGTGGTGGTGGCCGGCTACCCCGGCGCGATCAGCTACGCCGAGCAGATCGCCAAGGTCGAGGCCTACCGCCCTGAGGACGGGTTCGCCGACGCCGTCAAGGGCCTGCACCTGTACGGCGCGAAGGTCGTCCGCCCGGACGGCATCGCCACCCTGCAGGCGTCCAAGAGCGCGGTCTGAGGAGGCTGACCCATGGCACGCACCGCATTCACGCTCGTCGACCTCGACCCGACCGCCGCGGTGGACGACCCCACCGCGGAGGCCGCCGACGCGGCCGACGGCAACCTCGTCAGCGGCGCGCGGCTGGAGCAGATCCTGCTGCGCGTCACCAACACCGACGCCACGAATCCGCAGACGATCACCGTTCTGGCCGGGCTCAACCCGCCCGCGCTGGAGGCCGGCCGCGGCGACCTGGAGGTGGCGATCCCGTCCACCGACACGGTCTTCATGGGCCCGTTCGAGTCCGGGCGCTTCGTCCAGGCGGGTGGCGATCTGTGGATCGACGTCACGGCGGCCGACATCGAGGTCACCGCGTTCCGCCTCCCGAGGCGGTTCTGAGGTGACAACCGTCATGCTGAGGGGCGAGGGCGGCGCGGTCTGGCCGCTGGACCTGCCCCTCAGCGAGCCCCATGCCGAGCGGGTCGCGGCGGGGACGCTGATCCCCGCCGACGACCGGTCGCGGCGCATCCTCGCGGGGGACGAACCCGACGAGCGCTCCGCACCCGCGCCCACCGAGGCCCCGCCGAAGGCCGGCCCCGGCTCCGGACGGGAAGCCTGGGCGGCGCACGCCCGCGGCCTGGGCATCGAGGTCACGGATGACATGGACCGCGCCGGCATCATCGCCGCGGTGGAGGCCGCCGGCTGATGGCCTCGTTCGCCACACCGGCGGACCTCGGTGCGCGCCTGGGCATCACGCTCACCGAGGACGAGCAGACGCGGGCCCAGACGCTGCTGGACATGGCCACCGGCTTGATCCGGAGCGAAGCTCGCCAGACGATCAGCCTCGTCGAGGACGACGTCCTCACGCGCACCGGTTCTCCGGGGGCGCTTCTGCGCCTGCCCCAGCGCCCGGTCGTCTCGGTGGCCTCGATCACCCTCGACGGCGAGGCCCTCGCGGCCGACACCTGGTATCGGGTCGGCGACGAGCTGGTGCGCACCCGCGGCCACTGGGGCCAGCCCCAGCAGGAGCTGGTCATCACCTACGACCACGGCTACGACCCGGTCCCGCAGGAGGTGCGGGTGATCTGCCTGGAGGCGGTGGTGCGCGTCTGGGTCAACCCGGGTTCGGTCTCCCAGGAGGGCTACGGATCCGAGCAGGTCTCCTACCCGGACGCCTACGGCCTGCTGCTGTTGGCCAGCGAGCGCGAGGTACTGCGCCGCGCGATCGGCCGCGGGGTCGGGACGGTGACGCTGCGATGAGCATCGTCTCGACACGCCTCGCGCTCGTCCAGCGCTGCACGATCCAGCGCGACGCGGCCACCGTCGAGCCCGCGTGGGGCCAGCCGGGCGCACCCGACTGGCAGGACCATGCCGCCGACGTGCCCTGCCGGGCGGTCACCGACGCCGGCCGCGAGCCGGTCGACGAGGGGCGCACCGCCACCTTCGTGACCCGCCGCGTGCTGGTCCCGCTCGGCACCGACGTCACCGAGGCCGACCGCGTGTCGGCCGTCACCGAGCGCGGGCAGGTGGTGATGGACGGCCCCATGGGCATCGAGGCCGTGCTGGCCCGGCGCACCCACCTCGAGCTCATGGTGGAGCGCATCCGATGAGCGCGGCGGTGGACTGGCGCGGGCGCGAGCTCGTGGCGCGCCTGACCTCGGCCGCGCTGGCGGCCGCCACCGAGACGGTTCGGGCCGCCGCCGAGGATGCGCGCTCCTCGCACTGGTGGCGCAGCCGCTCCGGCCGCCTGCAGTCGAACATCACCGCCGAGCCCGCACGCATCGTGAAGGGCTCCCCGGGGGTCATCAGCGCACGCTTCGGCACGACCCAGCGCCAGGGCTTCTACGGCCTGTTCCTGGAGCGGCGCACGCCGTTCATGCGCCCGGCCGCCGACCGCCACTTCCCGCAGTTCGCCGCGAAGGTGCGCGCGAGGCTCTGATGCCCGAGCCGATCGCCGCCCTGGTCGCCCTCCTGCAGACCGACCCGCCCACCGCTGCCCTGACATCGGGCCGCGTCTACGGCGGCGAGCTGCCGCGCGAGGAGGTCCCCCAGATGCCGCGCGCAGCGGTCGTCCTGCGCCCGGCCGGCGGCGGCCTGCTGGGTCGCGCCTACCAGGCGTGGGGCGATGTGCGCGTGGACGTGGACTGCTTCGGGGCCACCCCCAAGGCCGCGTGGGACCTGCACCGCGCCGTGCGCACGGCGATGAAGGCCATGCGCCGCGAGGTGCACGACGGGACGCTCATCCACTGGGCGCGCCTGTCGGCCGACGCGGTCCTGGCGCGCGACCCCGACACCGACTGGCCCACCGCGCCGAGCAGCTGGCAGGTGCTCGCCGCCGATGAGGAGGTGATCCCATGATCTACGCCGTGACCTACGGCGGGCCGACCGATGGCCTGACCGTGAGCGGCGTGCGCATACCGCGCGGGGAGACCCGCACGGTCGAGCTGAGCCGAGCCCTCTACGAGGCGCTCGCCACCAGCCCGAGCCACACCATCCACCTGGCACCCGCCGGGGCGCCCGCCGCGTCGCTCGCCGACGCCGGGCCGGCATCACCCGACCCGGACGACGACCCGGGCAGCACCGAGGAGGAGATGACCGATGCAGCCGCTTGAGGTCGTCGGAGCCCCGTACACCATCTACATCGCCGCGGCCGGCACCGCGTTCCCGGCCATCGACGAGGACCCCGCCGTCGACTGGTCGCTGCTTGGCACCAGCGGCACCCGCTCGATGGGCGACGGCGGGGTGACCATCAACCACGAGCAGGACATCAGCCCCTGGACCCCCGCCGGCGCGACCGGGCCGGTGAAGGCGTTCCGCACATCGGAGAGCCTGACCATCACCGGCGAGATCGCCGACGTGTCGCTGGAGCAATACCGCGAGCTGCTCAACCGCAACGCGGTGGAGACCACCGCGCCCGGTGCCGGCGCCGCGGGCTTCCGGGCGATGGGCCTGTCGCGCGGTCTGGTCATCACCGAGCTCTCGCTCCTGGTGCGCGGTGAGGGCCTGTCCCCCTACGGCCTGACCTTCAACGCCCAGTACGAGGTGCCGCGCTGCTACGAGGGCGGCTCGCCCTCGGTGCAGTTCCAGAAGGGCGAGCCCGCGATGCTCGCCTTCGAGTTCGTCGCCATGGAGGACCTCGACGCGGCCTCGGAGGACGAGCGGTTCGGCCGCCTGATCGTCCAGGACGAGGAGCCGGCCGCGTAGTGAGTACCACCCCGCCCGCCACGGCCGACACCCAGGTGTTGGCGCAGGCGGCGCAGGCGCTCTCTCAGAGCGTCCGCACCCACAAGAGGGCCGTCGCCCACCACCGCCGCGAGGGCCGCCGCTCGGCCCGCGCGCTGGAGGACCTGCGCGCCGAACTGGCGCGCCGCGGCGTGGCCCTGGTCATCGACGGCGCAGAGGAGACTCATGGCCACAGCACGTAAGCCCCCGACTCCCGGCCGCGCGAGCGACGAGGACTCATCGATCCTCGACCTGCGCGAGCTGGTCACCGAGACCCAGGCCGTCCTGCTGCCCTCGGGCACCTACCAGATGCGCAAGCTCGGCTCCCTGTCCCCGCTGGAGCGCGAGCGCATCACCGAGGCCCAGCGCGCGGCGGAGCGGGCCCAGACGCGCGCCGAGGAGATCGGCGAGGACAGCTCGGTCGACGACGTCGTCGAGTTCATGCGCATGGAGAGCGACTCCGAGGACATCATCCTCTCGATCGCCCTCCCCGAGCTGGAGCGCGCCGATCGCGACGGCCTCTCGGGCTACGAGCGGGCGGCGGTGATCGCCGCTTTTTTCGGGATGCCCGCCGAGATGGCCAAGAGCGCGGGTCTGCAGCGGGCGCACATGGACGCGTTCACGACTGGGGCGACACCATCCCGCGCCTCGTCCGCTTCTACGGCCGGCCGGCGGCGGAGTTCCTGAGCATGCACCCCGCGCTCATCGAGGCGCACGCGCTGATGCTCCCGCGCCTGCAGGCCGAGGAGGACATGCGGGCCGTGCGCAACCTGGCGCTCGGCACCGGTCGCATGCAGCGCGAGGACGCGCGGCGTGCCCAGGCCGAGCTGCGCCGCCAAGCCGAGGGCGGGCGACGCGCTCCGGCGCGCCCGGCGCGCCCCGATGAGCTGATGGCCGCCGGCGTCGGCGTCCGACGCGCGCCGCGCAGGACGGCGAGCGATGGCTGAATCCCTCGGCACCGCGGTCCTCGACCTGCGGGCCGACGGCGCGACCCTCAAACGGGACATGGACCAGGCCGAGCGTGATACGCGGCGCTCGCTGGACTCCATCGGCAAGCGCTCCGAGGCCTGGGGCAAGAACCTCACCAAGCGCGTCACGCTGCCCATCATCGCCCTGGGCACGGCGGCGTTCGCCTCGTTCGCCCAGGTGGAGAAGGGCCAGAACGCCGTCACGCTCGCCACCGGGGCCACCGGCAAGGAGCTCGAGGGGCTGCACAAGTCCTACCGGGACGCGCTCGGCGAGGGCCGCAAGTTCGGCCTGACCCACGAGCAGATCGGCCAGGTGGTCGGCGATCTGAACACCCACTTCGGCCTGCAGGGCGAGGCCCTCACCGAGGCCGCCGGCCGGATGGCCGCGTTCTCGCGGGCGACCGGAGTCGACGGGGCCGAGGCGGTCGGTCGGGTGAACCGGGTGATGCAGGACTGGGGCATCGAGACCGAGCAGATGCCAGGCCTGCTCGACAAGCTCACGGTCGCCGGCCAGAAGACCGGGGTCGGCGTCGACGCCCTCATGCAGGACGTCGTCAAGTTCGGCGTGCCGATGCGCAACTTCGGCTTCGACATCGACGAGTCGATCGCGCTGCTGTCCAGCTTCGAGCAGCAGGGCGTCAACTCCGAGCTGGTGATGGGCTCCCTGCGCATCGCCACCGGCAAGTTCGCCCGCGAGGGCAAGGACCTCAAGACCGGCCTCTGGGAGACCATCGAGGCGATCCAGGGGGCCGAGACGTCCTCCGAGGCCGCCGCGATCGGCATGGAGGTCTTCGGCGCGCGGGCCGGCTCGGACATGGCCAAGGCCATCCAAGAGGGCCGGTTCGAGATCGACGACCTGGTGGCCGCGCTGGGGGACTCCGAGGGGGCCACCCAGGAGGTCGCCGACAACACCGTCACGGCCGCCGACCGCATGCGCGAGTCCTGGGCTGAGGTTCAGGCGGCGATCATGCCGGTCGGCGCGGCCATCTCCGGGGTCCTCGCCGGAGCGCTCCAGCGCATCACGCCCATCATCAGCGCCGTCGCAAGCGCCTTCGGTTCGATGCCCGGTCCGGTCAAGGCGTCCATGCTCGGCTTCCTGGCCGCCGCGGCCGCGCTCGGCCCCCTGCTGGTCGTCGGCGGCAAGACGATCACGATGATCGCCAACACCCGGGCGGGAACCAACGCCCTCGGCATCGCGCTGAAGTTCCTCGCCGCCAACCCCATCGTCCTGATCATCGCCGCGCTGGTCGCCCTGGCCGCCGGCCTGGTCTACGCCTACCGCAACAGCGAGACCTTCCGCGACATCGTCCATGCCGCCCTGCAGAAGGTCGGCGCGGCCGGCACCTGGCTCTGGAACAGCGCCATCAAGCCCGCGTGGGATGCCATCCAGGCCGCCACCGCGGCCCTGTGGGGCCACATCCAGACCGCGGGCCGTGGGATCCAGCAGGCCTTCACCGCGGTGGGGAGCGCGGGGTCCTGGCTCTGGAACAACGCGATCCGGCCGGCGTGGGACGGGATCACAGCGGGCACCTCCGCGCTCTGGTCCTCCATCAGGACCGCGGGCAGCGGCATCGAGTCGGCGGTCCGCTCGGTGGGCGCGGCCGCATCATGGCTCTGGGCCAACGCTATCCGCCCCGCGTGGGAGGGGATCACCACCGGAACCTCGGCTCTACGCACCGCTCTGACCACCTTCGGCGGTTGGTGGGTCGGGGTCTTCCAGGAGTGGGGTCGGTGGGCCACCTGGCTCTGGCAGAACGCCATCCGCCCCGCCTTCAGCGGCATCGGCACCGTGGTGAGCACCTTCTGGGATGGAGCGAAGGGCACCTTCGACCTGGCGCGCGGCGCGCTCGGGAAGATCGGCACCGCCGCCGGCGACATGAAGGACGCGATCAAGACAGCGTTCGACTTCATCCGCGACAAGATCGTGGACCCGTCGGTGCGCACCTTCAAGCGGATCGCCAACGGCTTCATCGCCGTGGTGAACAAGGTGATCGACGGCGCCAACGCCATCGCCGGCGCCATCAGCAAGATCCCGGGGGTCGAGATCAGCATCGGGATCGCGAAGATCGCGCCCCTCGAGCTGGCCGATGGCGAGATCATCCGCCGGCCGACCCTGGCCGTGGTCGGCGAGGACGGTCCCGAGGCGGTGATCCCGCTCGGGGGCAAGCGGCGCCGGCGCGGTCAGGAGCTGATGACGCGCGCGGCCATGATGATGGGCATGCCCGGGGTCGACCCCTCGTCGGGCCTGAAGTTCATGGCCGAGGGCGGCATCGTCGCTCCCGGCCCCTCGGTGGCCGACCTGCAGGCCAACATCGCCAGCTACGCCCGCGGCGACGGCGGCAGCGGCAACCTGTTCAGCAAGGCCTTCGATGTAATGAAGGACGGGCTCGGAGCCTTCTTGGTGAACATCCCGAAGCTGAGCCTCGGTGACGGACCGTGGGCAGAGGCGATGAGCGGGTTCCCCGGATGGGTCTGGGACAAGGTCAAGGGGATGGCCACGAGCCTGTTCCGCTCGGCCGAGAGAGCCTTCGGGACGCTGGACATCATGCGCACCAAGCACCTCTCGGACTCCATCATGGGCCGCCCCTACGGCTGGGGCGCGGGCCGGCCGCCGGGCTGGAACCACGCCTCCTACGACTGCAGCGGCTCTGCCAGCACGGCCTGGTGGGAGGCCAGCGGCAAGCGCGGTGGCAGCGGCACCACCATGAGCCTGTTCCCGATCAGCAAGCGCGCTCGCGGCGACGAGCCGTTCCAGTTCGTGTTCCGCGGCATGAGCAGCAGCGACCCGCGCCAGCAGCACATGGGCTGGAAGATCCTGGGCGACACCTACGACTTCGGCAACCCCGGGATGAAGAACCGCCCGCGCGGCTGGGATCACGCCATGGTGCCGCCGTACGTCCCCGGCTTCGCCGAGGGCACCGATCGCATCACCCGCGAGGGCCTGGCCTACCTGCACCGCGACGAGGAGGTCGTGCCGGCCAACGAGCGCGGCCGGCGCGGGCGGGTCTTCGGCAAGCTCGCCGAGCACGTCCACTTCCACGACGCCGCTGACGCCCCGCGGGTGATCGGCGACCTGGGCAACCGCCTCGCGATGAGGATCGGAGCCACCGGATGAGCGTCCCCGCGCGCGTGCTGCTGGACGGTCTGCCGATCCACCTCACCAGCGGCTACGCCCTCGCCCCCGACGGGTGGGACCTCGCCGTCCCCGAGCCTCGCTCGGCCCTGGTCGAGTACGCCCGCCGCCACGGCGCCGCCGACGACACCGCCTACCTGGGCCCCGCCGTGGCGAGCCTCTCGGGCATGGTCATGGGCACCACCCACGCCGAGCTGCACCAGCGCCTGGACACCCTGCGCGCTCGCTGCGCCCCCGGGCGCGAGGCGCTGCTGCAGTGGGAGCGCTACCCCGGCGACGTCCTGTGGCAGATGGCCGTGCGCCTTGGGGGGCGCTTTGAGACGCGTCACCAGAACGGCCACGGGGCCCTCTACGCGGTCACCCTCACCGGCGCCGATCCGCTGGCGCTCTCGGCCGAGCTGCACGAGGCCGGCTACGACCCGACCACCGGCCATCAGGGCATCGGAGTCGAGTTCGATCTGACCTTCGATCTGGCCTTCACGGGCACAGCGGTCTCCTCGATGAACCTGACCAACGCCGGCAACATGCCGAGCCCGCCGCTCTGGCGCATCGAGGGTCCGGTCACCGACCCGGTGATCGAGAGCCTCACAACGGGCGAGGAGATCGCCACCACCGCGGACCTGTCGGCCGGCCAGGAGCTGTGGATCGACGTCGGTCGGCGCACGGCACGCCTCGGTGCCGAGGACGGGACCCTTCGCCTGGATCTGATCGACGAGGCCTCGACCGCCTGGTTCGACCTGACGCCGGGAGTGAACGAGGTCCGCCTCACCGGCGCCGGCATGACCACCGGCCAGACCACCCTCACCGCCCGCTGGCGCGACGCGCGTCTGCCCGACTAGGAGCTGCGATGCCTCAGACCGTTCTCACAGAGCCTCCATGCTTCATGGACATCGACTCGGTGTACTCCGGCGACGAGATGGCCCGCGTGTTCAAGGGGATCGTCGGGGAGGGCGTGGTCTCCGCCGGCGATCTCGCCGTCACCCAGCGCTCCTCCGGGGCGACCATGGGCATCGACATCGCCCCGGGCGCCGCGTGGGTCGAGGGTGATGACTCGGCGCTGCTTCAGCCGGTCTACCACCAGGTCATCACCGCCACGGTGGGGGTCTCGGTCGATGCCGCCGACGGGTCCAACCCGCGCATCGACCGGGTGGTCCTCGCGATGGAAGACGCCACCTTCGACTCCAGCGGCCAGCGGCGGGCCAAGGTCGAGGTCATCACCGGCACCCCGGCCTCCTCCCCCTCCGCCCCCGCCGAGCCCGACAGCGCCATCACCCTCGCGACCATCGCGGTGGCCACCGGCGCGACGATCATCGAGGACGCCGACATCACCGACCTGCGGCCGCGCGCCGGCCTGCTGGCGGCCTTCCTCCTCGATGACTCGGTGGGCACCGGCATCCTGGCCGACGCGGCGGTGACCACGGCCAAGCTGGCCGACGGCGATGTGACGACCGCGAAGCTCGACGACCTGGCGGCCACCACGGCGAAGATCGCCAACGCCGCGGTCACCACCGCCAAGCTGGCGAGTCCCAGTACGTCGAGCGTCACCCTGGCCAACGGGTGGCAGTCCACGGGGAACGGGGGGCCGGTGCAGCAGGTGGTCGAGCCCGGGGGTCGGGTGTTCCTTCGCGGCGAGGTGTTCGACGGCGGCTCGGGCAATCCGAACGTGGGCTTCGTCCCCACCAGGCCCGCGTCCGACTGCTTCTTCGCCTGCGCGACCGGCGGGGGCAACGTGGCAGTCGTCAAGATCCGGGCCTCCGACGGGCTGATCAGCGACGAGAACGGCGCGACGACCTTCGACTTCTCCGGCATCACCTACCGGGCGGCGTAGGGTGCCCGCGCCCACCATCACGGTCCTCGCCGACTGGACCGGCACGGACGGCACTCTCCCGGCCGGGCTGAGCGACCAGCCGATCCCGGCCCACGGGGTCATCCGCACCGCGAGCAACCTCGGCCAACCCCAGGAGGCCGGAGAGAACCAGTGGTGCTCGTGCTGGTGGGACGGCGAGGCGTTCGATGCAGACCAGTACGCATCGCTCCAGATCACCACCCGCCACGACGGGACCGGCGGCGAGTATCACGCGGTACTGACCCGGATGCAGGCCCCTGGCACCGGGGGTGTGGACGGCTATGCGATCGGCGTGTTCTACGTCGGCGGCTCCGAGTACGCCGAGGCGTACCTCTACCGGGTCGACGACGGGGCCTACACCCAACTCGGCGACGTGGAGGTGATGGGTAGCGGCTGGGGCGACGGCACCGAGATCATCGGCGTCTCCGAGGGTGACCAGCACACGCTCTGGGCCAAGGCGCCAGCGGGCTCCTGGACCGAGATCGCCACCCGGACCGACTCGACCCACACCTCCAGCGGGTACATCGGCTGGTGGGCCAGCAACACCACCACCCGCATCGGAGACATGGGCGGCGGCGACCTGAACCCACCCGAGCCGGAACCCGAGCCGGAACCCGTCACGCCGCCCCCGCGGGGCTGGCAGGCGATCATCACGGATCGCTCGGGCGTGGCCCGCCAGTACATCTCGCCGCGCGATCTCACGATCTCGCCGCGGCTGAACGGGTCGGTCGAGGTCACCCTCGGCGTGGACCTTCGCGAGGGCGACACCAGCGAGATCATGGTGGGCAGCCGCGGGCTCCGGCTGTTGCGCGAGGGTGTGGTGCGCTTCCAGGGCCCGATCGTCGCCCCGTTGTCCTATGCCGCCACCCCCGGCGGGCGCTCCCTTTCGGTGCGCGCCGTCTCACCGCTGGGCGTCCTCGCGAGCCGGTTCCTGCGCACGCCGGCGGACGCGGCCGCGGCGGAGTTCGCCGGCACCGACGCGGGCGCGATCGCCGAAGCCCTGCTCAACATCGCCAACGGCCAGGGGCAGACCGGCCTGCGCATCGGGGACGTCGATGTCTCGGTCTCTCGCGACCGCATTTACGAGCTGGGCAAGCAGATCGGCGAGGCCATCGAGCAGCTGGCCGGCGTGCGCGACGGGTTCTGGTTCCGAGACCGCCCGGTGTCGGGCGAGGGGGCGGTATGGGCGGCGCTGGACATCCTCTACCCCTCCCCCGGCGTCGACCGGCCCGGGGCGCTCTTCTCGTTCGGCGAGGGGACCCGCGACTCGGTGCGCGAGTTCACCGTCGAGGTCGGCCAGCCGGTCAACGACGTGCTCGCGATCGGTGCCCTGGCCGAAGGCGACGAGGTTCCGCTCACCGCGCGGGCCGAGGACGCCACCAGCGTCGATGAGTACGGACTCTGGGGAGCGGTCGTCACCTACTCGGACGTGTCGGTGCCGGCCACCCTGGAGGACCACGCCGCCGAGTCGATCGAGGCCGAGCCACCGCGCGTCTACACCGTGCGCCCCCTGCCCACACCGATCACCGACGCATCCCGCGCTCCGCGCCTGTGGGAGGAGTTCGACGTGGGAGACACCGTGCGCCTGACCCTGCGCTCCAACGCCCCCTTCGACGTGTCGGGCGTCTCCGCGCGGGTGATCGGGTGCACGCTGCAGGTCTCCGACGCCGCGCAGACCGAGACGCTCACGAGCATCAACTTCGAGGTCGTGGCCTGATGGGGCGCGTGCTCACTCCTCCGGGCATCGCGCGCGCCGACCGCTTCTTCGAGCGCCTGGTCTCCCGCGTCGCGGCGCTGGAGCGTCGCTCCTGGCCGACGGTGCCCGTCATCGACGACGTCGCCGACCTGCCCTCCTCGCCCCGGGAGGGGCAGCGGGTGGACCTGTGGGCATCGGGGCGCATGTTCGAGCTGACCTGGCGCGGCGTGGCCAACTCCGGCAGCGGCGCGTGGATGGTCGGCGGCGGCGGTTCGCTTGCGGCGGCCGCCGAAGGGTCCAACTTCACCACCAGCACCTCGTACTCGACCATGACCAACGGGCCGACCATCAGCCTCCCGTTCGGCGCGCTGTGGGAGTTCGAGTGGACCGCCCGCATGGCCTCGAACAACTCCGCCAACGCGGTGCGCGCCGCCGTCTCGGGCCCCGGGTTCAGCGGCGAGGGGGGCAACACCGTGTTCGGCTCGACGCTCAGCGTCCCGTGCTCGGGTCTGACCGGTCCCATCGCGGTCTCCGGTGCGGGCACCGCGGCGCTCCAGTTCCTCACCGACAACGGCTCGTTCACCTGCACGGCGCTGCAGCGCCGGCTGCGGGCCCGCCCGGTGGAGATCCGGCCATGAGCGACAGACAGGAGGCGGCCGTGAGGATCACTCGCACCGTTCAGGTGCACCGCGACGGCGAGCTGGTGTCCAGCGAGGTCACCGACATGCCGCGCAACGAGGCGCACACCACCGTCCTTCACGAGCGCGCCATCGCCGCGCTGGAGGCCAACGCCGAGTTCCTGGCTCTCTCTCCGCCCACCCAGGGGCAGGTGCTCGCCCAGGTCCGCGCCCTGACCCGCCAGAACAACGCGCTCATCCGCCTCCTGCTCGGCCAGCTCGACAGCATCGACAACACCTGAGGTACCCGCCATGAGCCCCTACCCAGTACCCCGAGAAGCCGCGGAGACGGCCGGCCTGGCGCGCGTCGCCGCCCAGATCGAGGCGCTGCGCGGGGAGATCATCCCCCGGCTGGAGCGCATCGAGCGCCAGGTGGAGCGCACCAACGGTCGCGTCACCACCCTCGAGCTCCACGACGCCCACGAGGAGGGCGCCGCCGCCGCGCGCGACGCGGCCCACGAGGAGATCGGCCGGCGCCGGCGGCGCACCGACGACCGGCGCTGGTCCCTGCGCATCCTCACCCTCACGGTCGCCGGCTCGATCCTGAGCGGGGTCACGGTCGCCCTGATCCTCCTGGCGCTCCCCGCCTAGCCCCACCCCTTCCCCTCCGCACACGACCCGACACCCGGGAGGCTCACCCGTGCCCGTACACGCAAGCACCATCGCCGACCTCGCCGCCGCCGATGTCGGCCGCGCCGAGCAGCCGCTCGGCAGCAACCGAGGCCCCTGGCTGGATCCGATCCAGCGCCGTGTCTCCGCGGCCCATGGATGGGCGGCCACGTTCCTGCTCGGCCAGCCCTGGTGCGGCACCTGGGGCTACGACGTCCAGGACCGCGCCGGCATGCCCGACCCCGACAACCCCTCGCACCCCTCCACCGAGCAGATGTGGCTCGATGCCACCGCCCGCGGCACCCTCACCGACCGGCCCGTGCCCGGGGCCATGATCGTCTGGCGGGGGATCCACACCGGCATCGTGGTGGCCGTCGACGAGGCCGCCGGCGTGGTGCACACCATCGAGGGCAACTCGAGCGACCGGGTCTCGCGGCGGGTCCGTCCGATCCGCGGCACCCACCGCTACATCGTGCCGGCCGGCCTCACCCAGGCCGCACCGGTGCAGACGCTCTACTGGCTCGAGGACCCGGGGGCCAAGTTCCGCGTCTGGGGCCCCTGGCTGCGCAAGCGCTCGGCCGAGAAGACCCTGGCCGGCCTGCCGCCGGCGCGCCGGGCCCGTGCGGAGATCCTGCGCACCGGGCCCGGGCGCCTGGGGATCCGGCGCTGGGTGATCCGCGAGGGCCAGCCGCGCCACTACGGCCCCGGCCTCAGCGAGGCCTGGCGCGAGGCCGCGCGGCCCGTGTTGGAGGAGCGCCTCGGCCGGCGCCTGCGGCCCTACAACACCCGTCGCCCGATGCCCTCGGGCGCGAGCACCCCCGCCGGCGCCGCCCAGGCGCTCGGCAAGACGACCTGAGGAGGTCGCCCGTGAGCACCGACGAGACCGCAGCCCTGACCGCGCGCATCGAGGCCGCCGGCACGACGCTGCACGAGCTGGTGAACGACATCAAGCGCCACATCGGAGACCCGGGGCCGGGCGATGTGGCGTTCAACCCGCAGCGCTGGGCCGCCATGGGCGCGACCGACCTGCAGACCGGCCTCATGTTCCTGACCCGTGCGCTTGGGCGCACCGATTCCTTCTGAGGAGGAGATCGACATGAACCGCATCACGATCGGCTTCGCCACGCTGCTGGGCACCATCGGCGCGGCGGCCGGCGTCCTCATCCCCATGGTCGGCGAGATGGCCGGCGCCGCCGAGCCCCTGGGCGTCTCCTCGCAAGTGTGGGTGACCATCAGCGCCATCCTCGCCGTGGTCGTCGTACTGGGGCGCATGGCCCAGGCGGTGGCCACCACCATGACCGGTCAGGGCGACCTGGACCCCGGGCCCGAGGACCTGGTCGACCTGGAGCCCACCGCTCCGAGCGACACCCGCGGACCGAGCGCGTGATCGACGCCGGCTTCCGGGCCTGGTTCTCCGGGATCAGGCCCCAGCTGGTCACCGCGCGCGACCAGCTCGCCGCCGAGCTCGCGGCGCTGGGGGTCGATGATCCCCTGGTGGCCGGCCTCTGGGCGAAGGCCGCCCGCGGGTGGGAGGAGCACGGTGGCGACATCGTGCGGATGAACGACCAGCAGCTCGCCCTGGAGGAGCGGGGCGAGCTGCTGGACCTCCTGGCCTACCGGTCGACCCGGCTCAGCGCCGGCAGGTAGGCCACACCGAACAGAATCCTCCCTCGACATGAGGGCGGATTCTGTTCAGGAGCGCCCGGCCGGCCGCGCGGTGGGCATGACCGGGTCGGCGCCGTCCCGGTCCGCCTCCATCAGGACCTCCCTCTGACGCCCCAGCTGCTCCCGCTCCTGCGGGCTGGGCACCGGCGGCTGGTCCTCGCGCTTCCAACGCACCGCCGAGGCCAGCGCGGCGACGGCGAACTGGTTGAGGCTCACGCCGTCGCGCTCGGCCTCGGCCATCAAGAGCCCGTGCAGGCTGGCCGGCATGCGCAGCAGCACCTTCCCCGATGGCCCGCTCATGCCGCGCGCCCCGCCAGCGTGAGCGTGACCTGCCGGTCGGGCGCCGCGAGGGCCGCCCGCGCGATGGCCACGAGGGCCTGCGGGTCCTCACCGATGCTCGCGGCGATGGCCGGCAGGTCACGCTCGATGTGCGCGGCGGGATCGAGGAGCTCGATCCCGGCCGGCCGACCGCGGTCGTCGTAGTCGACCTGGTGGCCCTCGATGTCCACGCCGCTCGCCCACCGCGCACCATCCTCGGTGAGGTAGATCTGCAGAGCATCCGCCTCGCTGTCGTACTCGGCTCGCATCCTCGCCCCCTTCATCGTCTGGGGTGGACCGACACCACCCGGGTCTCGTCCTCCAGCGCCAGCACCACGCGCACCCTCGCGCCCCGGACGACGCCCACGACGCGCCGACGCCCCTGCGCGTCGTGGTCCTCGGAGTCCGGGGCGGCGACGAGCGCCTCGACCTCGGCCGGGGTCACCTTCATCTGGCGCATCCGGTTCTTCGCGTGGCGGCTGAAGTTCATGGGGTCATGATAGCGCCCGCGCTATCTGAGTGCAAGCGCGGGCGATATCATTCAGTGACGCTAGCCCACTCGGGGCGCCTGGCTCACCGGCTGAACCGCACGGTCCACGGCCCCTCGGCGTCCACGGTCAGCAGGTAGTCGCCGGCCGGGACACTGGTCAGCGTCTCGCCCTGGAACGGCCCGATCTCGTTGAAGAGCAGCTCGCGCCCGGTGACGGCGCCGCCGTAGGCCACGAGCTCCACGATGAAGTTGCTGCCACCGCTTCCCCGGGCCGCAATGATCGGGTCGAGATCCTCGGTACTGCGCACCTGGAGCACCTGGGGGCCCTCGCCCGAGAACGCCCGAAGCAGGGTCGGCTCGTCGCCCTGTGGCTCGGGCTGCCGGTATCGGACCGACCATGGGCCATCCGCGTCGATGGCGATCCGATAGCGCCCGGAGAAGGCCTCCGGAACCACACTCGTGCCCGAGTAGGTACCGATCTCGTTCACCAGCAGCTCGTCCAGACCATTGCCGACGAACTCCACGACGAAGTTGCTGCCGCCCCGATGGCTCGCCTCGACGACCACCGGCCCGTCGGACCCGATCTCCGCCGTGATGACCCGGGATCCGCTCCCCTCGACCAGCGTGCCGCGCAGGCGGGCCTGCTCTCTGGCCCGCTGCTGTGCTTCCCGCCGCCTCTCTGCCGCCTGCTCCCGGGCCGCCTGTTGCTCGGCGCGACGTCGTTCGCGGGCCTCGCGCTGGCGCTCGGCGCGCTCCTGCGCTGGTGTCGGGGTCGCCGTCGTGGGCGCCGACTCCACCTCGGGCTCGTTGGTCGCAGTCTCCTCGACCTGCTCGGCGGTGGTCGCCGGCGGGGCGGCGGCGGTGTCGCTCTCGTCCTCGGCGCCGAAGATCGCAACGGCGACCACGAAGGCGACGAGGACACCGACCACCCACAGCGCGATCTTCTTCCAGTTGCGCCCCTTGGCCTCATCGGCATCACCGGTCGGCGGTGGCGGCGGCGCGTCGTTCTGCTCGGTCATCCCAGCCCCTCCCCCTCGTTTCCGGGCAGCACCGTCTCACGAAGGGGGGATCTTCACCACAGGGCGCCGAACATCCCCCTGCCGATAGAGCCTGCCCCGCTACGGGGCGCCCGGCCCCCCTTACAGGTGAAGGGGGAGGACATGCGCAACCCGGAGGAGAGCATCCGGCGGATCGTGAGGGTGATGCTTGAGGAGGCCGCCGCGCTGGCCGAGAGCTGGCCCGACGACGCCGGCTGGCTGGAGCGGCTGGCCGGCCGCCTTGTCGCCCTCGCGAAGGGGAGCCACGGCGAGGGCACCCCCGAGGACGGCTAGGCGCCGTGGGGCGTCACCGCGTCGATCCACTCGACCCGCTCGGACCACAGCGCGGTCCCCCCCACCTGCCCGAGGAGGTTGATCGTCTCGTCCTGAGGTGCACCGCCGCGGTCGTCGATGATCGTGAGCGCGGTGTACCCGTTGACCGAGCCCACGTCGGCGAAACGCATGAAGACGCTCGAGAGCAGGGACCCCGGCGCGCTCGATGGCATCGGGGCCACCAGGTGCTCGGTCTGGGGAAGGAAGAGCGGGATCTTGTGCGTCTTGCCCGATGCGCCCGTGACCGGCAGGTCGTTCTCGACGGTGATGTCGCGTTGGCGGAACGTGTCGGTGACCAGCCTGCGGAACTCCCTGGTGGCGCCCGAGCGCGGACCCTCGCCGCCGCCGGCGACATCGCGCTCGGCCGAGGCGCCGGCCACGCGGGCCGAGGCTTCCGCGACGCGCAAGATCAGGCCCCCGACGCTCCACATCCGGCCCGAGGCGGTGATGGCCCCTTGCGTGAACCTCACCCCGTAGCGCGTGCACACAGCATCGGCTCGCTGCCGATCCTGCGTCTCGTGCCCACGCCCGATGAGCCGCATCCACGCCTCGGCGTAGTCGCTCACCATCACCTGACCGGACGGATCCGCCTGGACCCAGACCACCACCGCGTCGCCGTCGTCGTAGGTGAAGAGGGTGGCGCACTCGACCAGGCCCTCGGGGGCGTCGGTGAGGGCGACCTCGTCGCGCAGGTGGGACCAGAAGCGATCCCGGATGGATTCCAGCGTGCTCATCAGAACAGGGTCATCGGCTCGGGTGGGTGGCCTGGGTTGATGTGCCGCAGGTCACCGCTGATGTTCGCACGGATGCGGAAGGCGTCCCATGCCTCCCTGTGAGTACATCCGGGCCGAGGTAGCGGGAAGAGCGGGACGGCGCAGTGGGTGCCGAGACCCTCGTTCCATTGGTGCTCGTGTCGAGGGGCGGTGACCAGGCGGGGGTAGTGGGCCGGGCAAGCCGTGTTGTGGTGGCTACGAGCTGCGCCATCGTCATCGACATCCCAGCGCAGCACCTCGGCGCCGTGCAACAGCAGGATGAAGTGCCAGTTGTCCCGGGGCACGGCGCGCGCGATGCACATCACCGCGCCCTTGCCGATCCCCTCGGCGGCCAGCGGGCAGGACCAGCGCGAGATGAGGCCCTCCACCTCCCACGCCATGATCAGGATGCCCTTGCGTGTCGGGCGCTTCTCGGCGCTGATCCACGCCGCGACGCGTTCGGCGTCGGCGGCGCGCCCGGGTCTAGCCACGGCGCGATCTGGAGCGCAAGCGCTCCTCGACCATCTCTTCGACCGCCTCTCGGCCCCGCAACACCTCGGCCGGCGGTGTGCCCTGGTCCGCCGCGGCGAGCCGCTCCTCGATCCGCGCCACGGCGGCGCGAAGGTCGGCGAGCTCATCGAGGACCGTTTCAAGCGTCACTGCGTCACGGACCGGAGCATCCAGGGCCTCCTGCCGTTCAGCCAGCTCCGACAGTAGGTGCGGCTCGGTGGACAGGGCCTCCGCGATCATCTCCAATTCTGCCCGGTTGACGAGCCCCCGTAGCCCCCGCTCGATTCGGGAGACGGTCGCTCTGGACCACCCGGTCCTGCGCGCCAGCTCTGTCTGGTCGATCTTGAGCGCCTGGCGGCGGAATGCAACGGCCTGGCCCAGACTCCGTCCACCAGGTACGCCGATGGTGGTCATGGGCTGACGGTAGATGCGTCCAGATGATGCACCTGCGCTCTCTTGACGCGCGTGCATCGTCCGTGCATCATGTGACGCATGCTGATGCACACGCATCCCCGCACGACGGCGATGGAGCTCGCCGAGGCCCGCCTTGGTAAGCCCCTCCGCGAGGCCCTGCTGGGGGAGTTCCGCTCGCTGACTGCGGCAGAGATCTGCCGCAGGCTCGACATCTCGCGCTCGACGCTTGAGCGTTGGATGGGTGTTCTCGGCCTCGAGCGCCGGGTCGTGATCGTCCCGATCGACCATGGCGCCGACGCTACGCCCGCCCCCTCGGGGCAGGCGGAAAATGGATCGGTGCTCACGTGAGCATCGACGCCCACGCGCTGCTGGATCGCCTCGACCTGGATGCGATCCGCGCCCGGGCCCAGGGCGAGGCGCTGGCCGATGCCCGCGCCGAGGCCGCCACGGCTCGGCGCTGGCACATCCGCACGGCGCTCGAGCTGATCGCGGACCACCGGTCCGGCGAGCTGTCGCTGGCGCGCACGGCGACGTGCAGCGAGCGGCACCTCTACCCGCGGCTGCTCGGCGGCGGGGGCCTGGTGATCGACCTCCTGGTCGGCGCGGAGGCCCTGCCGTACTTCTACGTCCCGCGGCCGGACGGCCCGGGCACCACACACGACGGCCCCGACCCCCATCCGCTGGCAGGCGAGATGGCGGGGGTCGAGGCGAACGGAGGATAGACCCATGGCCGGCAACTCCCGCTCCGGCCGGCGCCCCAGCGTGGAGACGCTGCTGCGCGACGCCGGTATGAGCGCCCGCCTGAGCATCGAGGCGTGCTCGCGCGCCAAGAGCTCCCACGACGAGCAGGGGCGGATGATCGACGCCGCCCTGCAGACCGCCCACGAGGTCCTCGCCCGCGCCGACAGCGCCCTGGTGGAGCACCGGCGGCTGCGCACGGTGCGCCTGGCCCCCGAGCCGCAGCACGACCTGCGCGAGGCGGCGTGATGGCCGGCCTGCACGAGCTGGACCTGATCGCCGTGGCCAGCGAGCGCGTCTCGCGCGATGGCCGCACGGTGACCAACGTGCACCGGCTGAATCTCGGCACCGAGGAGGTCGCCAGGCGCAGCAGCCGCACGCGCCTCTACAGCCACGTGCTGGTGGTGATGCGCGCCGGCCGGCCGGTCGCGATGTCCTGGCACCTCACCGAGGGCTCCGCCGCCAGGGAGCGCAGCAGGCACGGCGAGGGCCGGATCGTCGCCCTCCTCGACGAGGGGGGCCGTCTGTGATGGCCGATCCTCTGGCCGGCTTCTACTTCCCCGGCTACCCGCTACTGGACGCCGACGGCGGTCCTTTCCCGAGGGCCGAAGAGATCTACCCACCGCCATACGGCATCGACCAAGAGGTGCTGCCCGACGGATCGGTTCGCTGGTACTTCATCTACGACCGCGACTGCAAGCGCCTCCAATGGCAGTCGCCTGCATCCGTCCTCTTCGATGAAGCCCTCCCGCCGCTGACCGCGCTGGTCTGCAACTTCTTCACCCGCGCGGTCGTCGCCGAGCGTCACATCGAGAAGATTGAGGCCGAGCTACGTGAGCTCCGCCAGCGGGTGGTCGCCAGGACCGGGGCTACCTGAATGGGCACCCTCATCACCGGCCCGTGGTGGGTGGGCGACGACTCCCTCCCGGCCAGCTCCCGCGCGGCGCTCGCCGGCACCAAGACCGAGGCGCTCCCGGCGCGCCTCGCCCCGTGGCCTCCCGAGGGAAGGAGCCGGCCATGTGACCCCCAGACCGAGGCGCCCCCGCGCCTCACCGAACTCCCCCCGTGCCCGCGGCCGCGAAACGCGAGCGGCGCCCGGGGGGAGGCCTGGCCCGTCGCGCGTCGGGAGCGCGCGCGGGCCGTCGAGCCGACCGCGCGCCCTCGGGGGCGAGGTGGCGCGCGGTCGGCTCGGCCTCGACCCCTGGTCCTGCGCTTGGCGTGGGCCGGCGGAGTCATCACCGCCAGCCTCTACCTCAGCGGACTGGCCGAGATGATCGCCCGGGGGATCGCATGAGGGCCGCCGACCGCGTGGTCCTGGTGCTCGACACCCTCGAGGCCTCGACCATCGCTCACGCCCTGCAGGAGGCCCTGGACGCCGCTCCCGACGAGCACCGGGTCACCATCGAGATCGACCAGGCCCTGCGCGCGGTGCGCGAGGCGATGGCCGAAACGGAGCAGTCGTTCGACTCCATGGCGGGAGGCGACGGGGATCGACATCCTGCCCCGCCGCGGCCCTTTCACCCGTCCGCCGGCAGCGGTGCCATCGACGACGCCGGTTCCCCCCGGCCCGCGGGGGAACCCTCTCCACCCCCATCGGGCCCGAACGCGGCGGCGCACGGTCCCGCCGCCGCGTTCCCGATCACCCCCGAGCGGCTTGCCGCCCTGCTGGTCTCACCGGTGACCCCGCCGACGACCCGCGCCCTGGCCTACGCCCTGAGCGAGGAGCGCGCGGCCCATGAGGCCACCGCCCTGGGTCTCGGGCGCCTGCTGGCCCGGGCGATCGCCCGCGACGACGAGGACCGCTCCGCTGCGCCGCCCCAGGAGGTAGATGGTGATGTCTGAGGTCGTGCACGAGGCCGCCCATGCCTAGCGTCGAGGGCACGCTGGCGCTGGCCATGACCAGCGAGCGCGAGCGGGTCGTCTACCTCCAGGGCCTGAACTGCGCCCTGATCGGCCACCTCTCCGAGACCGACGGCACGCCGCGCCACCTCGACCTCGACCCGCCGGCGCGGCCGCTGTCGGTCGGCGGGGTCGCACTCGGCTGGTACGCCTTCATCTACGGCGGGACGCACGTCGAGGTCCTCCTGGGCGTGGACCACCCAGCCGAGCGGCTGCTCACCGTCGGCGGCTCCATGCGCCTGGTCGGCCGATGGGAGTGGGCGGTGCCCATGGCGCGCCTGCGCTCGGCGTTCCCCGAAGAGACCCCGGCCGACGCCCGGCGCCTGGTGGAGGCCGCGGTCACCGAGCGCCTCGCCGCCCTGGCCGAGTCGCAGGAGCCCCCGTTCTGATGGGCGCCCGGACCCACACACCCGAGCTGGCCTGCAGCGTCTGCGGCTGCACGGACGAGCGCGCATGCCGCTACGACGAGGACGGTGCCTGCTGGTGGGTGCACGGGCCGTTCGATGACCCGCTGTGCTCGGCCTGCGCCGCCTTCCCGGTGGAGGGCTCCTGATGGGCGCCCGAACCAAGATCGAGTGGGCGCACCACACCTTCAACCCCTGGACCGGGTGCGCGCGGGTCAGCCCCGGCTGTGAGCGCTGCTACGCGGAGACCCGTTCGCGCCAGTTCCCGACGACCCTCGGCGCCTGGGGCCCCTCGGCCGAGCGGCGCATCACCAGCGAGGCCTACTGGCACCAGCCCTACCGCTGGGACGCGGCGGCCGAGGCCGCCGGCGAACGCCACCGGGTCTTCTGCGCGTCCATGGCCGACGTCTTCGAGGACCGACCCGAGCTCATCGAGCCGCGCCGCCAGCTGTGGACGCTGATGGCGGAGACCCCCCATCTCGACTGGCTGGTGCTGACCAAGCGCCCCGAGGTCGCGCACCGCCTGGTCCCTGGGCTGGTGGACACCGACCCGAGCGACTTCCCTGGCGAGAACCCCCTCCCCAACGTGTGGCTCGGCGTCTCGGTGGAGGACCAGCGCCGCGCCGACGAGCGTGTACCGCTGCTGCTGGACACCCCGGCCGCCGTGCGGTTCCTGTCGTGCGAGCCGCTGCTGGGGCCCGTGGACCTGACGAACATCTCGGCCGCCGTCGGCCCCCCGCCGACCGAGCAGTGGGACGTGCTCGACCGCGAGGAGGCCGCCGACGCTGCGCTGGAAGGCGGCTACGGGCACATCATCGACTGGGTGATCGTCGGCGGCGAGAGCGGCCCGCGCGCCCGCCCCATGGACATCGCCTGGGCGCGCTCGCTGGTGGAGCAGTGCGCGACGGCGGGCGTCCCGGCGTTCGTGAAGCAGCTCGGGTCCCGGCCGGCCGCGGCCCGAGTTGACCTCACCGAGTGGCCCACTGCGGTCGTCCGCGCCGCCGGCGATGGCTATGGGTCGATCGCACTCCGCGACCCCAAGGGCGGCGACCCAGACGAGTGGCCCGCGGACCTGCGGGTGCGCCAGTTCCCAGGTGGCGCGTCGTGACGCTCGAAGCCCTCTCGACCGGCGCGGACCGACCGCGCATCTGGCGTTGCGACTGGTGTGGCCGTCACTCTGTGTGGGTCGACGGCTGGCAGTGGCACGGGTCGTGGGCCGACGAGGATGACGGCAACCGCGCAGCGATCACCATCGTCTGCTCCGACGCCTGTCGGCGCGAGTGTGCGGCGAACGATGGGCTGAGCGAGGCCCCGCACAGCTACCCGAAGCGCGACCGCGACCCCTACTCGCCCCACGGCTACAGCTACGGCTACGTCCGGCGAGGGGGGCGGCGATGACCGTCGGCGCCGCCCTCGCGCTGATCGTGGCGCTGCTTCTTATATTCCTCGCCGCCTGGTGGGCGACCAGCGTGGAGCGCCCCTGGTGAGCAGACCCACGCCCCACCCGCCCACGGCGCCGGCACCCAGCGGCTCGGCGATCGAAGCCCTGGAGGCCGCCATGCGCCGCCGCGGGATCCGCGTCGAGATCCGCCTCACGCCCTCCTCGACCGTGCGCGCCAGCGCGCATGCGTCGGGCCTGCTCGCCCGTGAGCCCGGCCACGGCGAGGGCGCCACTCTGCGCGAGGCCCTGCGGGCGCTCGCGCTCGACCTTCACGAGAAGGGGGCCTGATGTCGCGCCCGCCCGCCCGCGCCCCGGCCGACAACGTCGCGATCAACGGCCGCGAGGCCGATCTCGATGCGCTGCTTGAGGCCGTGGCGAAACACGCCAAGCTCCTGCTGCTCGCCGATGCGCTCCCCGGCCACATCGCGGCCGCCGCCGAGCGCGTCGACGACTGCTACCGGGCGCTCGGCATCGATACCTCGAGTAGGCGCCGGCGGCCTGGTCCACGAAAGGACGGGGCGATCAAGCCTGGGGGTCTGCCCGACTTCATCCTCACGACCCTTCGCGATCGCGAGGACGGGGCCACCAGCACGGAGCTCGTCGAATACCTGGGGCTGCCCATGTCCAAGGTGTCGGTCGTGCTGGCCGGCCTGGTGAACCGCGGCCTGGTGCACACCACGCCCGGCCCCAACGGCGCCTCCCGCGGCCAGACCTACCACCTGACCACCCCGCCCGACACCGAGGAGGCCTGACCATGGCCGACGACGCACCTACGCCTTTCACCCAGTTCCTGCTGGCCCTGCGCGGCGGGGACGCCCACCACGAGCTCACCGAGGCCCTGGCCGATCTGACCAGCGCGGTGATGGAGAGCGGCCGCGCCGGCTCACTCAGCTTCACGGTGAAGATCAAGCCCGCCGCCAAGGGCGGCAACGCGGTCCTGATCACCGACTCGACCGCCCTCAAGCGGCCGGCGGCGAACAACCCCGAGGCCCTCTTCTTCGCCGGAGACGGCGGCCGGCTCTCGCGCAATGACCCGCGCCAGCCCGAGCTGCCCCTGCGCGAGGCGGGCGGGCCCACACCCATCCGCGAGTCCAAGGAGAACACCCGATGAGCCACGACTTCGACAGTGCGTCCGATCGCGGCGACGCCGCGGTGGTGGCCGAGGAGGCGCGGCGCGCCACGATGGCCGAGCTGCAGCTGCGCGCCATCGACCCCGAGCAGACGCTCGTGGTGGTGGAGACCGCCTCGAACGGCGCCATCAGCACCCTGATCCTCGACACCGAGCGCCTGCGCACCGCGCCGCGAAAGATCGACGAGCGACGGACCTTCTTCACCGCCGCCGACCTGGCCGGCTACGTCAACCGCCACAAGGGCGATCACACCACCGCCTGGTGCGACACCGAGTCGGGCCGGATCACCGTGATCCTCGACGACCACGGCCCCGGTGCACCCGCCTGGGGCGCGCACGTGGCCGTCCTCAGCCCGCGCCTCACCGACGAGTGGAAGCGCTGGACCCACCTCAGCGGCACCGTGGGCGACCAGACGACCTTCGCCGAGCACATCGAGGTCAGCATCCCCGAGATCGTGGAGCCCGCCGGCGCGGTCCTGCTGGAGATCGCCCAGACCTTCAACGCCTCCACCACCACCGCATTTCGCTCCGCCAACCGGCTTCTCGACGGCCGGGTGCAGCTGCGCTACGAGCAGGACATCGACGCCAACGCCGGCGCCACCGGCGAGCTGGAGATCCCGAGCGAGTTCACCCTCGCCCTGCGCCCCTTCGAGGGCAGCGAGGCGTTCCGTGTCCAGGCCCGGCTGCGCTACCGGATGCGCGAGGGCAAGCTCAGCATCGGCTACGTGCTCACCCGCCCCCAGGACACCCTGGAGGCCGCCATCGAGGACATGCGCCGCTCCTTCGCCGAGGAGAGCGATCTGACGGTGTGGGCGGGCCAGCCATGAGCATGACCATCACCACCCCCGCGCCGGCCGAGCCCGGCGCGGCCCTCGCCCCGCTGCTCGACGCCATCCAGGAGCGCTCCTGGGAGCTGCTGCTCGGGCCCGCGGCATCCGGCGGCTGGCTGGCGAGCGCCGCCGGCGGCGGCCTGCACCACCCGCTGCGCGCCTCGGGGCCCACCCCGGAGATCGCCCTCGACGAGCTGGCGCTCCTGGTGGCCGAGCAGCTGCACGAGCAGCGTGCCGAGCCGCCGGCTCCCTCCGACACCTTCATCGTGCGCGCCATCGGCTCCGACGGGCACATGGTGAGCATCCCCTGTGCCGACCTGACCGAGGCCCGCGAGGTCGCCGGCCAGCGCGACGGGCACATCGTGCGCCACCGCAGCGAGGTCGTGCGCTAGTGCCGGGCGCCCCGACAGCGTCGATGCCACCGCCCCCCGCGGCCTGATGGCACGGGTCGTCATCCACGGGGCCGACACCCGGCCCGAGCACCTGACCACGGCCGAGGCCGCCCAGGAGCTGCGCTGCTGCCTGGCGACGGTGCAGCGGATGATCCGCCGTGGCGATCTGCCCGCCCGCCTGGTGGCCGGGCGCTACCTGATCTCGCGCGCCGACCTGCCCACCACGTGGGCGCCCATCCCGCCCCGCCCCCGCCCGCGCGCCCGTCCACGCTCCCACGACGAGGCCCGCTATGCGGCGGTCGCCTCAGAGATCGAGTCCTCACGATGAGTCCCGCCCCGCCCTCTGCCGGCGCCCGCCAGGACGTACACCGTCCGCCCGCCGCGCTCCTGCCGACGCACCCGGCGCTCCTCGACCAGCACCAGCAGCAGTCGCGCCGTGCGCTCGGGCTCGAATCCGGCCCGCTCGGAGATCTCGGCCAGCCCCCGCGGCTCGGTCCCGAGCACCGCCAGCACCCCCTCACGCGCCGCGGCGCGCTCGCGGACGCTCTTCGGGGCCTGCTCGCGCGCCTGCAGCGCGGCGGCCGCCATGTCTTGGTCCTCACCGATCTGGGCCTCGGCGAAGAGGTGACCGTAGGTGCGCATCGTCAGCGTCGGCGTCGAGTGCCCCAGCAGCGCCGCCACCTCGAACACGGTCTTGCCCTCGGCGATCGACAGCGAGGCGAAGGTGTGGCGCAGCGCATATGGCGGCGCCTCGTGCTCGGCCCGGTGGCGCCCGGGGCGCCAGACCCTCGATGTCCAGTTATCCCAGCGGGTCGTGCGCGGCACCACCAGATCGCCGCCCCCCCGGCGCGGCACCGCCTCCAGGTCCTCCGCCAGCGGCGTGCGGATCGGCACCGTGCGGGTGCTCCCCGACTTCGTCGTCTTGGCCCGCCCCAGCTCGTCGGCGGCCCGCAGCACGAACAGCGCCGCGGGGCGCACATCGCGCCAGGCCAGCCGGCGCAGCTCCCCGGGGCGCAGACCCGCGTAGGCGATCAAGCTCACCACCAGCCGGTCGTGCGGATCCTCCAGCTCGGCCCGCAGCGCCTCGACCTCGACCAGGGTCGCGGGATCGCGGTCCACGGGCGGCTCGGGCAGCGGGCGCAGCCCGTGGCACGGGTTGGCGCCCAGGACGTCATCGTTGACTGCGGCCCCCAGCGCGGCCGACAGAACCCGCACCGAGTGGTTGATGACCTTCGGCGTGCGCCCGCGCGCCAGCAGGTCCGAGCGCCACACCCGCACATCGGGCCGGGTGATCTCGCCGATGGCCATCGCCCCGAGACCCGGCGCGATCAGCCGGCCGCAGTGCCACACCCGCTCGTCCAGGGTCTTGGCCGCCCATCCCGGGCCGTGGGTGCGCATCCAGCGCTCGATCCAGTCGGCCAGCCGCATCCGCGCATCGCTGGCCGCCGCACCGCGCCGCAGGTGGGTGATCCACGACTGCGCTTCGGCCTTGGTGCGGAAGCGCTTGGTGGGTCGCCCGCCATCGCGCTGGGTCCAGTCCACGCGCCAAGGCTTGCGGGGCCGCTCGGGCTCATGGATCAGGCTGGCCATGGACGCAAGCGTACTCCTACCGACGCCACGGCTACGGCACTTCTTACGGCACTTTCTCTACTCGCCTCTGGCGGCGACCCCGATAACCCTGATGGCTACGGGATGGAGGATGACGGGATCGAACCGACGACCTCCTGCTTGCAAAGCAGGCGCTCTCCCAACTGAGCTAATCCCCCGCGAGCGCGGTACGGTAGCATCGCCGCGCCCGGAGCCGAGGGAAGGCACGCCGCCTCATGAGCACTGACGATCGCGACCCGTTCGAGGTGATCGAGGACGCTCTCACGAGCATCCAGATCAAGCACTTCGAGATGTCCAACATGGTCGACGACTACCGGGCCATGGTGGCCGACCTGCGCCACGGTGGCGACCCCGAGCAGATCAAGCTGGCCCGGGTGCTGCCCGGGGCCCGCTACCACGTGGCCACCACCTACGTGAGCGAGACCTGGCACACCGTCGAGGGGCAGCTCAAGCGGGCCTTCCCGGAGCCGCCGGCCCAGTAGGCCGCCGCCGCCCGGCCGGTCCCACCTGACCGGCCCTCAGCGGTAGCCCTCGCAACCCACCCCGTTGCCGTCGCCGTCCAGGCGGTGGGGGTCGGGACCCACCACGGTCACCACCCGGCGCACGTCACCGCACTGGACATCGGGCGGGTACGGCGGCACGCACGCGCCCCGGTAGGCCGGGTCGCACTCGCCGTCGCGGCCGGCCGGGGCGGTCGCCGGCGCGCCCTGGGGCCGCTCGGTGCCCCCGCGACATGGCGGCCCCCACAGCCCCTCGCCGGCGTCCTGCGCGCGGCGCTCCGCCCGCCGGAACGCCTCCACGTGGGTGAACGGGACCCCGTCGTACACATAGACGCGCGCCATCCCCTCGGCCACCAGCCGCAGGTTGACCGAGTCGGCTCCGGCGGCACGGCCGTTGTAGACGTGGGCCAGCAGGCGGCCGTAGCGGTCGCGCACGTCCTGGGTGGGGTCGCTGCGCAGGCGCACCGTAGACCCCTCGCGCAGCAGTCCGGCCGCGCGCGCGGACGCCTCGGGGCCGAAGCACTCCACCCCCCGCTGGGGATGGCGGGTCTCGGGCGTGTCGATGCCCACCAGGCGGACCACGACATCCTCGCCGCGCACCCGCACCTGGACGGTGTCGCCGTCCACCACCCGGCTCACGGTCCCCGTCAGGTCGAGCACGCCGTCGCCTGCCCGCAGGGCGTCGGCCACCACGGCCGCGTCGCCGCGGTCCGGGCCGCCGTCCGCGCCGTCCTCAGCACCACCGCCGGCGCAGCCGGAACCGAAGGCCAGCGCCACCGCCACCGCCACCACCGCGCGCACCCCGGCGCGCCCACTCCATGGATCGCTCACGCCGTGCAGGGTAGCGCCGGCCCCGGAGGCTCCTGCCCGGAGCCGCGCTACTCCTCCCCGGCGTCCTCCTCCTCGCGGCCGAGGGCGGCCCTCAGCGCCGCCTCGAGCTCCGGGTACCGGAAGCTGAAGCCGTGCGCGGCCGACAGCACCCCCGGGACGGCGCGCTGGCCGTCGAGGGCCAGGGTGCTCATCTCCCCCATCGCCAGCCGCAGGGCGATGGCAGGCGCCGGCAGCACCGCCGGCCGGCCCAGCACCCGGCCCAGGGTGCGCGCGAACTCGCGCTGGCGCACCGGGTTCGGGGCGCAGGCGTTCAGCGGGCCCGCGATGGTGTCGTCGTCGATGGCGCGCAGCAGCGCCGCCACCTCGTCGTCGATGTGGATCCAAGGCATCCACTGGCGCCCGCCGCCCAGCGGGCCGCCGGCCATCAGCCGGGTGGCGGTGACCAGGCGCGGCAGGAGGCCGGCGTCGGGATCGAGCACCAGGCCGGTGCGCACCAGGACCACGCGCGCCCCGCGTCTGGCGGCACCCGCGGTGGCCTCCTCCCAGGCGACGCAGGTGCGGCCCAGGAAGTCGTCGCCGGGCGCGGCGTCCTCGCGTAGTTCCTCATCGCCGTGCTCCACCCCGTAGTACCCTACGGCGCTGCCGTTGATGAGGGTCTGAGGGGCGCCCTGCCCGCCCATCACCCGCGCCAGCAGCGTGGTGGTCTGCACGCGGGACTCGCGGATGAGCCGCTTGCGCTCGGCGGTCCATCGCCCCTCCGCCAGGGGGGCGCCCGCCAGGTTGACCACCGCGTCGACCACGTCGGTGACCGCAGGGGGCGGGGGCGAGCCCTCCGCCGGGTCCCAGCGGACGTCCTCCACGCCCTCGATGCCGGTGGCCCCGGACCTGGACACCGCCACCACCTCGTCGCCGCGCGCCAGGAGCGCGCGCGCGAGCGCACCGCCGATGAGGCCGCTGGCCCCGACCACCGCAATCCTGACCATGGTCCTACTCCTCGCTCGTGATGCGGGCAGGCTCGCCGTGCCCATAGGGCCGGTCCACGCCCGGGCGGGCGGCGAGCACCGCGTCGACGGCGGCCTGCTCGTCGGCCGACAGGGGGCGGCCGACCAGCGCCGCGTTGGCGCGCGCCTGGGCGGCATCGCGCGCGCCGATGATGGCGGCGGTCACCTCCGGGCGGCGCAGGACCCACATGACGCCCAGCTCGGCCGCCCCGCCGGCCCGGCCCGCCTCGTCGGCGATCCGCGCCAGCTCGCGCACGACGGCCACGCGCTCCGGGTAGTGCTCGTCGGTGAAGAACTCGCTCTGGCCGCGCCAGTCGTCGGCCGGGAAGGTCGTGTGCTCGTCCATCCGCCCGGTCAGCAGCCCGTGAGCGAGGGGTCCGTAGGCGATCACCCCGACCTCGTTCTGCCCGCACCAGGGCAACTCGGCCTCTTCGATGCCGCGGCGCATCAGGTGGTAGCCGGGCTGATAGCTCTCGAAGCGGCCCGCGGCCGCCGCGGCGCGAAGATCGCCGACGGCGTAGTTCGAGACCCCGACGGCCCGGGCCAGCCCGCGCCGGCGCAGGTCCTCCAGGCCGGCCATCGTGTCGGCCGCGTCCACGCCGTCCACCGGCCAGTGCACCTGGTAGAGGTCGACGTGGTCGAGCCCCAGGGCCCGCAGGCTCCGCTCGCAGGACATCCTGAGGTAGTCGCCGGAGGCCTCGCGCCAGATGCGCAAGGGGGGTCCGGCCTCCCAGGCGACCCCGCCCTTCGTGGCCACGATCACCTCGTCGCGCCGCTCGCGCACCACCCGGCCCACGATGCGCTCGGCGCGCCCCTGGCCGTAGATGTCGGCGGTGTCGATCCAGTTGACCCCGGCATCCAGCGCGGCGTGCACGGCCGCCTCGGAGTCGGCGTCATCGGCGCCGCCCCAGCGGCCGCCGAAGACCCACGTGCCGAGGCCGATGAGCGAGAGTTCGAGGCCCGAGCGTCCGAGCGCGCGACGTTCCATGGGGCCTCCTAGGCCGGTGTGAGGGCGACCATCAGGCCGCCGTCATCGTCATACGCCGGGAACACGTCCACCGTTGCCGAGACCGGTTCCGCGGCACCCTTCGGCCGGTAGGTGCAGTCCTCGCCCATCCGCCGGACGCCCCACTCGAGCGCGAGGCCGAGGGGGTCGCCGTCGGGGAAGGACAGCCCGAGGGCGTCGGCGATCTCACGCCCCAGCAACTCCGGCTCCTGGAAGCCGGTGACCGGGAACGACGAGTGCCCGGCCACCAGCACACGCCGCTGGGCATCGGCCACCACCAGCGCGCATCGAGGCCCGGCGTAGAAGTCGTCGAGCATCTCGAACGAGAAGCCGAAGCCGCAGCGCGCGCACCCGCGCGGCTGGTGGCGTACATGGCGCTCGTTCCCGGCCTCTCGGTAGGCACAGCGGGGGCAGACGAAGACCGGCACGCCATGGATGGTAGTGGACCCCCGGACGGTCGGCCGACCCCGTCGCCGCACCGGCCACCGCCGCGCCCGCCGCGCCCCGGGTGCCCCCGCGTAGAGGGATCTCGCTCCCCGTGGCCACCACCGGGGCGCGATAGCCGCCGATACGGGGGATGCACGACCCACGGACGGGGGATGAGCGGTGACCACGAGCACCACCATACGACGGCCACGGACGGCACTCCTCACGGCGGCTGCCGGAGCGTTCCTGGCGCTCGGAGCCGCCGCGGGGCCGGCCGCGGCGGAACTCACGCCGGCGCTCGACCATCGCCTGGCCGGCACCGCCGCCGACGGGCGCGTGGCCGTGATCGCCGTGATGCGCAACCAGGTGGACGGCGAGTCGTTCGAGGACCGCCCCGGCGCCCTGGTGCACGCCCTGCGCACGCGCGCCCGGCTGACCCAGGGGTCCGTGACCGCCGAGATCGGCGCCGACGTGCAGAGCTTCTGGCTGGTGAACGCCTTCGCCTTCGACGGCACCCCGGCCGAGATCCGCGAGGTCGCCGACGACCCGCGCGTGGCCGAGGTGGACCTCGACCGCCAGGTGCGGGTGGACGACGCGATGGTGGATCAGGCCCCCTACCCGAACGCGCCCGAGGGCAACTGGGGACTTGCGGCCATCAACGCCCCCGCCGCCTGGAGCGCCTTCGGCGCCCGCGGGCAGGGGGTGCGGGTGGGCAACATCGACACCGGCATCAACGCCGCCCATCCGGCCCTGGCGGGCAAGCTGGCGGCCTGGCGCGACCTGATCGGCGGCCAGCCGGTCCCCTACGACGACAACGGCCACGGCACCCACACCGCCGGCACGATCGCGGGCGGCGACGCAGGCGGCGGCGCGATCGGCGTGGCCCCCGACGCCCACCTGGTGATCGCCAAGGGCATGGACGCCAACGGATCCGGGCCCGGATCGGCCCTGCTGGCCGCCGCCGAGTGGATGACCGACCCCGACGGCAACCCGGCAACGGCCGACTTCCCCACCGTGGTCAACAACTCATGGTCGTCGAGCCACGCCAACGACACCTGGTTCCGCAGCATGATCGCCCGTTGGCGCGAGCTCGGGATCGTGCCGGTCTTCTCCGCCGGCAACACCGGCCCCGGCCCGCAGACCGTCGGCAGCCCGGCGAGCTACCCCGAGGTGATCGCCGTCGGCGCCCTCGACCGCCAGAGCGCCTCGGCCACCTTCAGCGCCCGCGGTCCGGTCCTGTGGTCCGACGCCGACGGCGGCGGCCCCGCGGCGGGCACGGTCATCACCAAGCCCGACGTCTCGGCGCCGGGCGTGGCGGTGGTCTCCTCGGTGGGCAACGGCTACCTGGCCTACTCGGGGACCTCCATGGCGGCCCCGCAGGTGGCCGGCACCGTGGCGCTGATGCGCCAGGTCAACCCCGGCCTGTCGGTCGACCAGATCGCCGACATCCTCCGCGTCTCCGCGGTGGACATCGGGGCCCCCGGCCCGGACCAGGACACCGGCCACGGCCGGGTGGACGCCTACCGGGCCGTGGCGCTCGCGTCCGGGGTCACGCCCGCACCCCTCGCGGCACGACCCGTCGCGCCCGTCGAGGTGGCCCGCGAGCCCGCCGGACTGCAGGTCCTCGACGCCCCGCCCGCGCGGTCCCGCGACACCCGCGCCGTGTTCCGGGTCAGGTTCGAGGGCAGCACCGAGATGGTCCGCCACCGCGTAGATGACGGGCCCTGGAAGGGTGCCACCTCCGACACGCTGATCGCGGTGCGCCTGGGCGACGGGGCCCACACGGTCGAGCTGCAGGGGCTGAGCGGCGACGGCGTCGTGGCGAGCCCCGTGGTGAGCCACCGCGTGCACGTCGACGCCACGTCACCGCGCCTGCGGATGACCTGGCGCCGGCGCGGCTCGCTGGTGGTCTTCCGCGCAGCCGTGCGCGACGAGAACGGCATCCGGCCCCGCTCGGTGCGCTGGAGCTTCGGCGACGGCGACGTCGCGGTGGGCGCCACGGTGCGCCGCCGGTTCGCCGACACCCGCATGCGCCGCGTGGTGGTGGCCGCGTCCGACAACTGGGGCAACGCCACGCGGGACTCGGCGCGCTACCGCCCGTCGCCGGCCAAGGCCCCATTGACGCGGCTGCGCCTGACGCGCGGGAGCCAGGGCCGGCACGCGACCCTGGTGGTGCGCGGCGTCAGCCGGCGCCCCGTGGGGGTCCGCGTCCGCGTGCGCGCGGTGCGCCAGATCGACTACCGGGCCGAGGACCGCTCGGCCGCGTACCGCACCATGAGCCTCACGTCCGGGTCGGTGGTGGCCCGACGCGGTGCCGGGGTGAGGCCCGGGCCGTTCGCGCTCGCGGTGCCCGTCCCCCGCCTGCGGGCCGGCACCTACCAGGTGGAGATCCGCGCGCGAGGGGCACGCACCGTCCGCACCGTCAAGCTGCGCTGAGGACCACCCACCCGCGGGCGGTGGTCTAGGATGCCGCGCTCGTGAGCTGGTTCGAAGCCATCATCCTGGGTCTGGCCCAGGGACTCACCGAGTTCCTGCCCATCTCCAGCACCGGGCACCTGCGCGTCATCCCCGCCTTCGCCGGCTGGGAGGACCCCGGGGCATTCTTCACCGCCACGATCCAGCTGGGCACCATGCTCGCGGTGGTGCTCTACTTCTGGCGCGACCTGTGGCGGATCGCGGAGACCTGGCTGCGCAGCCTCCGCAGGCCCGAGCTGAGGTCCGCGCTCGACGCCCGCATGGGCTGGTATCTCGTGATCGCCACGATCCCCATCGGGCTGGCCGGACTGACCTTCCGGGACCAGATCGAGTCCGGGGCCCGCAACCTCTACCTCATCGGCACCGTGCTGATCGTCCTCGGGCTCATCCTCGCCGTGGCCGACCGCGTGGGCCGGCGGGTGCGCTCGGTGGAGCAGGTGGGCCGCGCCGACGCCATCTGGGTGGGGCTGGCCCAGGCGATGGCGCTGATCCCGGGCACCTCGCGCTCGGGCGCCACGATCACCGCCGGGCTGTTCCTCGGCCTCACGCGCACCGCGGCGGCGCGCTTCTCGTTCCTGCTGTCGGTGCCCGCGGTCGTGCTCAGCGGCCTGTACGGGCTGACCGAGCTGGTGGCCGGCGGCGACGCCGACCTGACCGCGCTCCTGATCGCCACCGCGGTCGCCTTCGTCTCGGGCTACGCCTCCATCGCCTTCCTGCTGCGCTGGCTGGGATCGCATTCGATGATGATCTTCGTGGTCTACCGGGTCGCCCTGGGTGCCGTGGTGCTGGTGCTGGCCGGCGCGGGCACCATCTCCTGAGAGCCGGGGGCGCGCGTCCGGACGGGTCCGGCGCGGCCCGCCCGCGGTAGATTCCGGGGATCGGCACGACCCCGCCCAACTCGCCCCTGGATCCCCGGCCGTCGTGGTCGCGCTCGGAGCGCACGCTGGCCCGTCGCGTGGCCCGCCCGCTCCAGGCGTTCCTGCGCCTGGAGGCGTCCTCGGGGCTGGTGCTGCTGGCCGCGACGCTCGTGGCCCTGGTGTGGGCCAACACGGCCACCGGCAGCTACGTGGACCTCTGGAGCACCGAGGTCACCCTCACCGTGGGCGACTGGAGTCTCGAGGAGGACCTGCTCCACGTCGTCAACGACGGCCTGATGACCCTCTTCTTCCTGGTCATCGGCCTGGAGGTGAAGCGGGAGCTGACGGTGGGCGAGTTGCGCACCCGCCGTGCGGCCATGCTGCCCCTCGCGGCCGCGGCCGGCGGCATGGTGCTGCCGGCGGCCATCTACCTGGCGGTGCTGGGCGGCGACCCCGGCTCGTCCGGATGGGGCGTCCCCATCGCCACGGACGTGGCGTTCGCGCTGGGCGCGCTGGCTGCGCTGGGCTCACGCGTGCCCCCGGCGCTGCTGGCCTTCCTGCTGGGCGTGGCCGTGATCGACGACATCGGCGCCATCCTGGTCATCGCCATCGCCTACTCCAGCGACCTCAGCCTGGCCTGGCTGGCGGTGGCCGGGGCGGGCCTCCTCGCCATCGCCGCGCTGAACCGGGTGGGCGTGCGCTACCTGGGCATCTATCTGATCGTCGGCGCGGTGGTGTGGTTCGCCACCTTCGAATCGGGCGTGCACGCGACCATCGCCGGGGTCGTGCTGGGCCTGATGACCCCGGCCCGCCCCTTCCAGCCCCCCGACGCGGTGCGCTCGGCGGCGGCCCAGGCCGCGACCGGCGACGAGGCCGAGGCGCGCTGGGGGCGCCTGGCGTGGCTGGCGCGCGAGGCACAGCCGCCGCTCGACCGCATCGAACACGCCCTGCATCCCTGGTCGAGCTTCGTCGTCCTGCCCATCTTCGCCCTGGCCAACGCCGGCATCGTGCTGAGCGGGGAGGCCATCGAGGCCGCCACCGAGACGCGCGTCGCGCTCGGGATCGTGATGGGCCTGGTGCTGGGCAAGATGCTCGGCCTGACACTCGGGGCCTTCATCGCGGTCAGGCTCGGGCTCAGCAGCCTGCCCCGGGGCGTGCGGTGGACCCAGATCGTGGGGGTCGCGTCACTGGCCGGGATCGGGTTCACGGTGTCGCTGTTCATCACGGATCTGGCCTTCACGGACCCGGCCCTGGTGGCCGCGGCCAAGATCGGCGTGCTCTGCGGATCCACCATCGCGCTGCTTGTGGGGCTGGCGCTGCTGCTGTCGGCCGCGCGCCGCGCCGGCGAGCCGTCGGCCGACCCGCCCCCCACCTGACGGCGACCTGAACCGAGCCCCGCTGCGGCGGGCCGGGTTGAGTGCCGGGCGGTGAGGGTGCTACACCCTGTGTCGCGATCGCGCCGACACGAGGAGGCACCGTGCTGATCATCACCGAGGCCGCCGCCGCCGTGCTGCGCAACCTGCTCCACCGGGCCCCCGCCGCCAACCGGGGAGGCCTGCGCCTGGTGGCCAACGACGACACCCCGGGCGAGCCCGGGGTCCAGATGAGCCTGATCTCCCGGCCGTTCCCGGGAGATCTGGTGGCCATCGGCGACCCACTCACGTACCTCGCATCGTGCTCGGTCGACACCCTGCGCGACCAGGTGCTGGACGCCGGGCGGCCCGACGACCCCACCGGACTGCGGCTGGTGCCGAGCGCGGCGTAGGTCGCGGCGGGGCTCCGGGGGGGGTGTCGTGCCCCTACCGCGTCAGCGTCGCCCCGCCCTGGGAGGCCACGATGTCCCGGTAGACCTCGTAGGAGGGCTTCTGCGACCCGTCCGCGCGGAGCAGGCCGGCCGGCCAGTTGGCGTTGTCCTGGAAGTTGAACTGCACCACCACCGGGATGCGGCTGGTCTGCAGCTGGGGCAGCGCGAAGATCTCCCGCAGGTACTGCGCCTGCTCCTCCTCGGTGACCGCCCGGTTGCGGAACGGCGTCGTGGCGGTGGTGTAGCCGGCCTCGGTCACGTAGAGCTGCACGCCCTCACGGAAGCCGTCGAGCTCCTCCAGCATCAGATCGATGGTGCCCCAGCTGGGCACGACGTCGGTCTCGACGGTCGGCGGCGCGGCCGGGTAGATGTGCTGCGAGTAGGCATCGAGCGGGATCTCGCGCTCGCGCAGGCCGCGCAGCCAGTCGAGCGCCCCGGTGCCGCTGTCGCCGCTCGAGCTGCGCGGGCCGCCCACGCCGACGATCACGATGGCGTCGGGGTTGGCGTCCTTGATCGCCGGGTATGCCGCCTCGACCATCGCCGCGTAGTTGTCCAGCGAGACGCGCTCGCCGCTCTCGTCGACCTGGGGCTCGAAGAAACCGCCCAGGTTGGGCTCGTTCCAGATCTCGAGGCGCCGGCCGGCCGGCAGCGGCTCGTCCTCGCCGGCGGGGGTGAAGTCGCCGCGGTAGCGGGTGGCGAACGCATGCATGAAGTCCGCGTAGTCCTCGGGGCGCGGCGCGGCGGTGTTGATGACCACGCCCTCCTCGGGGGCGGGCAGGTCCGTGGCCCATGCCGGCGTGTTGAACACCGAGATGATCGGCACGATGTCGGCCTCGGCCAGCTCGCGCATGATCAGGTCGACCCGCGACCAGTCGTAGACGGGGTCGGCGGGATCGGTGGGGTCGGCCGGCTCGGTGGGAGCGACGGCGGACCAGAAGACATCGAAGCGCACCACCCGCACGCCGACCTCGCTCACCATGTCGACGCGCCCGGGGATGTTCTCGATGGCGTCGACCGGGAAGAAGTCGTCCTGCACCGCGGCGACCGGGAACTGCACGGTGCGCGTGGTCGGCTCGGCGGGGGGCGACGCGTTCGTGGTGACGGCATCGGGCGGGGCCGTGCTGGCCGCCTGCTCGTCGCCTCCCCCGCATGCGGCCGCGAGCGCACACACCCCGGCCACCAGCACCGCACCGATCCCTCGCCACGTCACCCTCATACCCACTCCCTTCCCGACAGCGAATCCGACGACCCTACGCACCCGGCCCGGACGGCGGCGGAGGCGTGGAGAAGCCCGCCTTCGCCGCCGCCGGGTCGATAGCCCCCTCCCACGGCAGCCGCTCGGGCTGCGGGTCGCCCGGCAGCCGCCAGGTCCACGCGGGATGGTCGAGCGTCCCGCCGGCCCAGCGGTGCACATCGCGCACGAAGCGCACCAGGTCGGCGGGGTCCTCCAGCGCCGACGGCGCCATCAGGTCTCCCGAGAAGGCCAGCACCCGGCCGGCGCCCACCGTGCGCAGCAGCGCCCCCGGCGACCCGTCGATGTAACGCGCCACCACGCCCGCCCCCTCCGGCACGGCGCCGAAGGCGCGCGGTCGCGGCCCGTCCACGGGAAGCGTCAGCACGTCGTCGGGGCTCCCGGCACCGAGGGCCCCGGGCGCCACCTCCATCACCGTGCCCGCGCGCGCGCCGGCGATGGGCGCGCCCACGAGTGCCGAGCGCACATCGGCCAGGCTCGCGCCCCCGGGGGTGCGGGTGAACGCCTCCGGGTCGGTCAGCACCAGCGTGCCGCCGGACCGCACCCAGGCCAGGATGCGGTCGGCCACCACCCGGTCGAGGGTCTCGGCCCGCGGCAGCCACAGCGTGCGCACGCCCGCCAGGCCGTCCGGCGAGCGGGCGATCCGGGTGTCCGGCGCGAAACGGAAGGCCCCGTGGCCCAGCTCACCCAGGAGGGAGTGGGTGGTGTAGAGCTCGTCGCCGGGCGTCCGGTAGCGCTGCCCGCCGGGGCGGTGCGGCTGCGCCTGACCCTCCGAGGCCGTCGCGTAGAGCACGACCTGGGCGCCGTCGACGGGCGGGTCCGGCAGGCGCGCCCCGCGCATCGCGCGCGCGATCGAGAGCATCCCCGCGTAGAAGTCGGGGCGCGTGAAGCGCGGGTTGTCCGACGCGAAGAGCGAGAGGTCCGTGGCGCCGGCCCGCAGCGCCTGAGCCGACCAGGTCCACAGGTCGCCCACCTCGGGCTCGTACCCCGAGTACTCGAAGGCCTGGGTGATGATCCGGACCCGCTTGCCGGTGAGGTCGCCCAAGAACTTGGCGGCGAAGCCCGGGTTGTAGCGCCCGCGCCCGCGCCGGTCGCGCTCGGCGAAGCTGACGTATGGGTCGGCCTCGACCACGTCGGCGAACCGCTCGAGGACGCTGTAGTCCCACGGGATGAACCCGTCGATGAAGCCGTAGTCGTTCGGGCTGATGACCGCGTCCGGGTCCAGCCGGCGGATGACCGCCGCCTGCTCGGCCTTCATGCGGAAGAAGCGGGCCCCCGAGTAGCGGCTCCAGGCCAGCCACCGGAGCTGCTCGGACACCGCCCGGCTGTTGCGCGCCAGGGGATTCGGGAGCGCGAGGCCGGTGCGCCGGCGGAAGTCGCGCGCCAGGGCGCGGCCGAAGGGCGTGACCCGCGCCCGGCCGATCGGGAGGATGGTCACCGGCTCGTCGGAGCCGGTGTAGAAGTTCACGTACGGCGCGTTGCGCAGCCGCGGCACGATGCGGCGGATCTCGCGCAACGCCTCGGCGCGGTAGGCCGGGTCGAGCAGCGACAGGCGCCGGGTGTGAGCCTCCACCCGCGGGTCCGAGACCACCGCGCGCCCCGAGGACAACGCCCTGCGCGCCGCCCACACCTCCACGGCCACGTCCCAGCGCAACCCGGTGGCCCGGTGGGCCGCCGCAAGGCGCCGCGGGGTGCGCCAGCGGAACGGCTCGCGCGGATGCAGGGGCAGCGGCGGGAACGGCAGTGCGCTCACCCCGCCGAACCACAGCCCTGCCTCGCCCGATCGCTTCAGGGTGCCGTCGATCACCCGGTACCAGCGACGGGGCGGGATGACCGGAGCCCGCTCGGGGTCCCAGGCGGGGAACTCGTTCTGGTTGAGCTCGTGGCTCCAGGTGACCACGGTGCCGGCCGGTCGGTCGGCCTGCGCGACGGCCGGCGCCAGCCCCAGCAGGGCGGCCGTGCCGGCCAGCGCCGCGAGCGCCGCCCGGGGACGCGTCCGGAGCGGCTGTGGTCGGGGGACGGGCACGGGCGCATCATGCCCACCCGCCACCGCGCCCACAAACCGGCCGGGGCCCCTCGCGACGGACCCCGGGACGGCGCCCTCCCTACCGGGCGTAGGCCGCGATCAGGACCCGGGCCACCTCGGGGCGCGTGAACTCGACCGGGGGCACCTCGCCGCGGGCGAGCATCTCGCGCACCTTGGTGCCCGACAGGAACACCCGCTGCTCGGGCGCCGAGGGCGAGGTCTTGGTGGTGGCCATCCCGCCGGTGAGGTTGCACCAGAAGGCGTGCTCGAAGAAGACCGGCTGGATGGCCAGCTCGTCGCGCGTGATGTCGTCGAAGACGCGGTGCGCCTCGTAGGTGCCGTAGTAGTCGCCCACGCCGGCGTGGTCGCGGCCCACGACCAGGTGGGTGCACCCGTAGTTCTGGCGCATCACCGCGTGCAGCACGGCCTCTCGCGGGCCGGCGTAGCGCATCGCGGCCGGCAGCACGCCCAGCTCCACCCGCTCGGGCGGGTAGTAGTGCTCCATCAGCACCTCGTAGCAGCGCATGCGCACATCGGCCGGGACGTCGTCGCTCTTGGTCTCGCCCACCAGCGGATGGAGGAACAGGCCGTCGACGGTCTCGAGGGCCACCTTGGTGATGTACTCGTGCGCCCGGTGGATGGGGTTGCGGGTCTGGAAGCCCACCACGGTGCGCCACCCGCGCTGGTCGAAGCGCGCGCGCGAGACCGCCGGATCCAGCAGGTACGGCGCGGCGGCCGGCTCGATGGGCATCCGCGCCGCCACCCGCACGGGGCCGGCCAGGTTGGTGGTGCCGTGGCGCAGCAGCGAGGCCACCCCGGGGTGGGCCGGGTCCTCGGTGCGGTACACCAGCCGCGCCTCGCGCTGCGGGTCGGTGGTGTAGCGGTCGGTCACATCCATGACGCCGATGAAGTTGCCCTCGCCGTCCACCAGCTCCACCTGGTCGGCGCCGCTCACGTGCTCCAGCTCGTGGTCCGGGACCGCGAGGGTGATCGGCACCGACCATGCGAGACCGTTCGGCAGTCGCATGTCCTCGATCACGGACTCGTAGGTGGCCCGGTCCATGAAGCCGTCGAGCGGGGACATGGCCCCCACCGCGATCAGGTCGAGGTCGGCCCGCTGACGTGCCGAAAGGGTCACCCGGGGCCGGCCGCCACCTTCGTCCAGCCCGTCGTCGAGGCGGTTGACGAGCACTCCCCCGTGGGGGGCGATGGGACCCGCGTGTCCGGCGGCATCGGCGGTCATACGCAATCTCCAGAAATAGTCATGCCTTTACGGAAAAAGGTTAGCGGGTGGGGGTGCGGCGGGCGCCGCGGCGGCCCCTCACGCCACCGCGGCGCTGCGGCGCGCGAACTCGAGGAACGCCTCCACCACCCGGCGCGGGGTGCGGCCGGCGTGCCGCACGATCGAGAAGTCCCGGTACAGCGGCGGGTCGCTGATCTCCACCGCCACCAGGCTCCCCTCGGCGACCTCGCGCTCCACCGCCAGGCGCGAGATCACGGTGATGCCCACCCCGTCGAGCACGCCGGCCTTCACCGACGGGTGCAGGCCCAGCTCCATCTCGATGCGCAGGTCGCGGTCGCGCAGGCCGGCCTCGCGCAGCGCCGCCTCCAGCGCGTTGCGGACGCCCGAGCCCTCCTGCTGCATCAGCATCGGCTCGTCGGCCAGCTGCTCCAGGGTCACCGACGGGGTGCCCGCGAGGTGGTGCCCCGGAGGCACGATCAGCACCAGCTCGTCGCGCAGGAAGGCCTCGAACTCGAGGCCCCGCTGGCTGCGCCCGGCGCCCACCACCCCGATCTCGAGCTCGTCGTCCAGCACGCGGTCGCAGACCGTCTGGGTGTCGGTGACCACCAGGCTCACGCGCACGTCCGGATAGGTGCGGTGGAACGCGCCCAGCAGGCGCGGGAGCAGCAACTCGGCCGGGCCGACCGTCGATCCGATCACCAGCCGCCCCGCCACGCGGGTGCCCACCTCGCCCACGGCCCGCTCCATCTCCGCCTCGAGCCCGATCATGCGGCGCGCGTAGTCGTAGACGACCTCGCCGGCCTCGGTCAGCGACACCCGCCGGCCGCTGCGATCGAGCAGGCGGTGCCCCAGCTTCTGCTCCAGCGCACGGATCTGGAACGAGACCGCGGGCTGGGAGATCTCCAGTTCCTCCGCGGCCTGGGAGAAGGAGCCCTTCTCGACGACCATCCGCAGAGTCTGGAGGTGGCGCAGGTCCATGTGTGCGAAACCCTATCGACGCCCCGCCGGGGGGCCGGCGGGGCGGGTGTCGGACCCGCTCAGCCCCGGGTCTGGAAGTGGTGCTCGCCGCGCTCGCACCAGAAGACCATGCAGCCCTCGGCGTGATCGCGGCCCACGCAGACCGACTCGCCGGCGTGATCCGGGCAGGGCCGGCGCACGCGCGCCAGCAGGCCGTCGGGATCCACCGGGGCAGCGCCGGCCGGGAGGTCCATCGGCTGGGGACGGGTGAGGACGCTCATCGGTCGGTCTCCTTGCGTGCAGCGGGAGTTGACGGGGTACCGCCTTCGACATCGCCGCCGCCGGACCTGCCGGCGCGCAGCGTCTGCCAGAGGGCGTCGGCCATGCGGTCGGGCCGGCCGGCGGCGATCGCCTCGCGCAGCCGCTCCAGGCCCGCATCGAGGTCGGCGGGGTCGATCGACGGGCGGGTGACGCGCCGGATCTTCCCGTACCGGGTCGGGCGCACCTCCTCGTCCACGTTGAACAGCTCCTCGTGCAGTTTCTCGCCCGGGCGGATGCCCACCACCTCGATCGCGATGTCGCGCCCGGGGACGTGCCCCGACAGCTCGATCATCTGGCTGGCCAGATCCATGATCCTCACCGGCTCGCCCATGTCGAGCACGAAGATGTCCCCACCCTCGGCGATGCCGGTGGCGCCGATCACGAGTTGAACGGCCTCGGGGATGGTCATGAAGTAGCGGGTCATGTCCTGGTGGGTGACCGTGACCGGCCCCCCGCGCTCGATCTGCGCCTGGAAGATCGGCAGCACCGACCCGCTGCTGCCGAGGACGTTCCCGAACCGCACCGCCGCGAAACGCGTGCGCGACGCGTCCGAGCGCGACTCGACGACCCGCTCGGCCAGCGCCTTGGAGGCGCCCATCACGGTCTGGGGCTCCACGGCCTTGTCGGTGGAGATCAGGCAGAAGCGCTCCACGCCGTGGCGCTCGGCCACGTCGGCCAGGCCGGCCGTGGCCAGGGCGTTGTTGCCCACGGCCTGGACGGGGTTGAGCTCCATCATCGGCACGTGCTTGTAGGCGGCCGCGTGGAACACGAAGTCCGGGCGCTGCTCGGCGAAGACGCGCTCCATCAGCGCGACGTCCTTGCAGTCGGCGATCACCGGCACGAGAAGAGGAAGCCCGGTGCCGCGGCTGCGCAGCTCCATGTCGATCTCGAACAGGTTGTTCTCGGCGTGGTCGACCATGATCAGCCGCCGGGCGCCGACGGTGACGATCTGGCGGCACAGCTCGCGGCCGATCGAGCCGCCGGCCCCGGTCACCAGCACCGCGCGCCCGTTGAGGTAGCGCGCCACGCGCGCGAAGTCGGTCTCCACCGGGTCGCGACCCAGGACGTCCTCCACGCGCACCTCGCGCAGCGAGCTGACCCGGACCCCGCCGGTGATGAGTTCATCCAGCCCCGGCAGGGTGCGGCACGGGACGTCGGCCGCGCGGCAGATCTCCACGATCTCGTTGCGCACCCGCCCGGTGGCCGATGGCATCGCGATGATGACCTCATCGACCGGCGTCTCGCGCAGGATGCGGGCCAGGTCGGCGCGGGTGCCGCGCACACGGGCGCCCTGCACACGAAGGCGCCGCTTGCGCGGATCGTCGTCGATCAGGCCCACCGGGCGCAGGCCGAGCTGGCGGTTGCGGGTCATCTCGCGCAGCAGCACGTTCCCGGCCTCGCCGGCGCCGCAGATCAGGACCTCGCGGGCGCGCCGGCCGCCGCCGGCGGGGCGCTCGATGATGCTGCGCACGACGAAGCGTGCCCCGCCGACCATGATGATGGTGAGAGCGAGGTCCAGCGCCAGCACGCCGCGCGGGATGGCCACGACCCCGTCCGGGCGCCAGATCGAGAAGAGGGCCGTGATGATCACCGTGCCCCCCACCGAGGCCAGCAGGATGGCCTGCAGGTCGCGCACGCTCGTGAAGCGCCACCACTTGGTGTAGAAGCGCATCGCCACGAACAGGGCCATCTTGACGGCGATGACGATCAGGACTGTGGCCGCGAAGGCGCGCTCGTAGCGCGCCGGCACGGTGTCGCCGTCGAAGCGGACGTAGTAGGCCAGCCAGTAGGCGGCCGCCACGAGACCGAGGTCCACCAGGACCTGCGAGAGCCGGTGACCCAGCGCGGCGATGTTCCAGGGTGGGCGCAACACGACGGGTGAGACTAGCGCGCCGGCCCGGCGGCACCGAGGATGAGGTCCACCAGGACCTCCGGGTCGCGCAGGGGCGGGCGCTCGCCACCCGCGGGACGGGTCCGCTTGGCGAGCACGACGGCGGAGGGGTCCTCCAGACGCCGCAGCCGGCCGTCGGCGATCAGGGAGCGGTCCACCGCGCCCAGCCGGCCGCCGAACGGGCTGTAGGCCGGCACGCCCAGCGCGGCCGCCTCGCGGTTCATGGTGCCGCCGGCGCTCACCACCAGGTCGGCTGCCGCCACGAGGCTCGGGCCGTCGACCGGGCGCGGCGGCACGATGGCGGCGGTGTCCCTGAGCGCCGCGCGTTGCTCGGCGGTGCGCGGCAGGACGACGGTCTGCACGTGCGGGGCGGCGTCCAGCAGCCGCGCCAGGGTGCCGGCGAACACCTCCGTGGAGGCGCCGCGGTGGTACAGGGTCACCTCGGGCGGCGGTCGCAGGACGGCGATCACCCGGCCGGCATCGAGGCCCAGTTCGTCCAGCACGCCCGGTTCGATGGCATGGTCGGCCAGGTAGTACTCCTCCTTCAGCCCCGCATAGCGCACCAGCTTCGGCACCCGGATGCCGAAGGGCGCCAGCGCCGCCTCGGGGATGGCCCGCGGCACCAGCACCCGGGTGGCCGTGCGACCGTTCAGGTGGTGCATGGTGGCCGCGTACTCGTAGTCGAACATCGTCACCTGCGGGATGCCCGCCAGGCGCGCCGCCGGCGGCTGGTCGGTGCTCCCGTGCGCGACGGCCAGGTCGAACGAGCCCGCGCGGGCGAAGCGTGCCAGCGCACGGGTGCGTCCCGCCATGGCGCGCGCCTTGCCCAGGCGGCCGGCGCCGCCGTGGGCGCCCACCACCACATGGTCCACCCCGAACCGCTCCAGCATCCCCAGGGTCTGGGCGAAGTCGCGCGCGGTCACCGTCACCTGGTGCCCCCGCGCGCGGATACGGGCGATCAGCGGCCGGAAGATGACCACGTGGGGCGAGTTCGTGATGTCGACCCAGACCCTCAGAGGCACCTCGGAGATCGAGGAAGGGGCCGCGCGGCCCCCGGGGGGGATCACACGCCGGCGGGGCTGCCTGCGGCCGTGCGGGCGGTCCCCGCCACCGCGGCCACGTCGTCGCGCGTCAGGTTCGGGTGCATCGGAAGCGCCAGCGCCGTGCGGGCGCACTCCTCGGCCACCGGGAAGTCCCCCTCGCGGTACCCCAGGCCGGCGAACACCGGCTGCAGGTGCATGGGGATGCCGTAGTACACGGCGCACCCGTGACCGGCGGCCTTCAGGGCCGCGGCCAGCGCGTCGCGGGCGGGGTGCCGGACCATGAACAGGTGGTAGATGTGCCGGGCGCCCTCGGCCACCGCGGGCAGGACGGCACCCTCGCCGAGGCCCTCCTCGGCGTACCAGACGGCCGCGCGGGCCCGCGCGGCGTTCCAGCCGTCCAGGTGCGGGTAGAAGACGCGGATGATGGCCGCCTGCAGGTCGTCCAGGCGCGAGTTGTAGCCAACGCGCTCGAAGACCACCTTGTCCGTCGAGCCGTGGAAGCGCAGCATCCGCACGCGCTCGGCCAGTTCCTCGTCGCGGCAGACCACCATGCCCCCGTCGCCCATCCCGGGGAAGTTCTTGGTGGGGAAGAAGCTGAAGGTGGCGGCGTCGCCGAAGGTGGCGATCTCGCCGGCCGCGTGGCGGGCCCCGAACGCCTGCGCACAGTCCTCCACCACCAGCAGGTCGTGGGCGCGGGCCAGCTCCATCAGGGCCGGCATGTCGGCCGGGTGGCCGAAGATGTGCACCGGCAGCAGCGCCCGCGTCCTCGGGCCGATCTTCTCCGCCGCCCGCGCGGGGTCCAGGCAGTAGGTGCCCGGGTCGATGTCCGCGAACACCGGGGTGGCGCCCACGCGCGCGATGGCCTCGGCCGTGGCGTAGAAGGTGTACGGCGTGGTGATGACCTCGTCGCCCGGGCCGATGCCCAGCGCATCGAGGGCCAGCACGAGCGCGTCGGTGCCGTTGGCCACGCCCACAGAGGGCCGGCCGGCCAGGCGCTCGCCCACCTGCGCCTCGAGGGCCCGCCCGTGGGGGCCCAGGATGAAGCGCCCGGTGTCGAGCACGTCGGTGATCGCGGCGTCGATCTCGCCGCGGAGGGGCCCGTACTGGGCCTGGATGTCCATCAGAGGTACGCCCATAGCGGGCCGGGACGCTAGCAGGTGGGCCCGGATGCGCCCGGGACGGGCGGGGTCCCGGGCGCGCCGGGGGCGCCCGCCCGGGGGAGCACCACGCGCACGGTGGTGCCGAAGCCCATGCGCGAGGTGGCCTCGGCCCGGCCGCCGAAGCGCTCGGCGATGTGCTTGACGATCGACAGGCCGAGGCCCGTGCCGCCCAGGCGCTTCGATCGCGACGGGTCGGCCCGGTAGAAGCGCTCGAAGATGTGCGGCAGGTGGCGCTCGGGGATGCCGGCCCCGTCGTCGGACACCTCCAGGTGCAACTCCTCGCCCTCCACCCACAGGCGCGCCCGGGCCACGGCCCCCGGACCCGCGTACTTCACGGCGTTCTCCAGCAGGTTGCGCGCGACCGTGGCCGCCATGCGCTCGGTGAGCGGGCACGGCACCGCGTCCGGCGGCGCGTCCACCTTCACGTCCACCGCCTGGCTCTCGGCCAGCTCCACCAGGTCGCCGGCCACCTCGCGCAGCGCGGCGGCCATGTCGGCGGCCCCCGCGATGGGGAGCCCGTCGGTGGCCTCCAGCTCGGACAGGAACAGGATGTCGGCGATCAGCGCCTCGAGGCGCTGGGTCTCGGCGATGGCGCGGCCCACGAAGTCGCCGCGCGTGGTGTCGTCCATCGCCGGGTCGTCCAGGGCCTCCAGCAGGCCGCGCAGCCCGGTGAGCGGGGTGCGCAACTCGTGCGACACGTTGGCCACGAACTGGGAGCGCAACTCCTGATAGGCCACGGCCTCGCTGACGTCGGTCAGAACCACCAGCGCCTCGCGCGTGTCGCCCACCACATAGGGGGCCACGGCCACGCGGTAGGTGCGCCGGCCGTCGGCGAACAGGCGCACCTCACGGTGCTGCGCCTCCAGCCGCGCCAGGGCCGTCTCCACGCTGCCCGCCAGCACGTGCTCGCTGAACGCCTCAAGCACGCTCATCCCGGGCACCAGGAAGGCGAAGCGCTCGCCGGCGCGCCTGCTGACCTCCACGATGCGCCCGTTGGCGGCCACGCGCAGCGCCACCGTCGGGAGGGCGTCCAGTACGGCGCGGCGCCGCGACTCGGCCTCGGCGCAGCGCCGCTCGGCCTGGGCGAGCCCCGCCTCCGCGGCGTCGCGGTGCGCCGCGGACCCGCGCAGGCGCAGGAGGGCCAGCCCCGCGACGGCGGCGAGGCCGGCGACGAGGCTCCACAGGACGGCGGTCACACGCCAAGTGTAGGAGGAACCGGGGCATGGTCCCTGTAACCCGGACCGTGCTTTCCTTCGCGGTCGTGACCCGTCGCCACTCCGTCCTGACCCTCGCCGCCCTCGTGGCCGCCGCAACCGCGGCGGGAACGGCCGGCACCGGACCGGCGGGAGCGGCCGTCTCGGCGCTCCCCACCGGCCCCACCCCGCGCGTGACCACCATCGCCCCGGGGATCACCCACGAGCGGCTGGTGCTGCGCGGGGGCCAGGTGCTCCACCTGATGCGGGGCCGCCCCACCGGGCGGGTGGGCCTCAGCGCGGCCCAGCCCGGGGGCGGGCCCAGCCGGCGCGGTCCCCTGACCGGGGCACTCGCCGACCGGGCCGACGTGGCGGGCGCCGTGGCCGGCGTCAACGGAGACTTCTTCAACTTCACCAGCGGCAACCCGAGCGGCGTGCTGCTGATCGGCAGCGAGCTCATCAGTGAGCCGGAGGCCAGCCGGTCGGCGCTGCTCATCCGCTCCGACGGCCTGCTGGATGCCGCGAGGCTGGCCCTGCGCGGGCGCTACCGGGGCGCTGACCCGCGGGGCGTGCGCCGCTTCAGCGAGCGCACCTTCCAGGGCATCAACCGGCCCGCCCAGCGCGACTCCGAGGCCATCCTCTACACCACCGCGTACGGGCGGGTCACGACGCCCACGGGAGAGGGCATCCGCGAGGTGCGCGTGCGCCTGGACCAGGACGTCCCGCTGCAGCCCGGCGTCCCCATCTCGGGCGCGGTCGTGGGGACCGGGAGGGGTGGCACCACCATCGGGCGCGGCCACGTCGTGCTGACCGGCGTCGGCGCCGGCGGGGCCGTGCTGGCGCGCGACCTGCAGCCGGGGCTGCGCGTGACCATCACCCCCGGGCTGGTGGACGCGGTCGACGGCCTCCCCACGCCGGCCGAGCTGGTCAGCGCGGTCGGCGGCGGCCCCCTGCTGGTGCGCGACGGGGTGGCGGTCACCGACGCCGGCGAGGGGCTCTCGAGTGCCCAGACCGGGCAGCGGACGGCGCGCACGGCGGTCGGCCAGAACGCCGCGGGCTTCCTGCTGCTGGTGGTCGCCGAGGGGCCGGCGCAGGGCAGCCCGGGCGTCACCGCCGCCGAGCAGGCCGAGCTGATGGAGCGCCTCGGTGCGCGCGTGGCGGTGGCGATGGACGCCGGCGGCAGCGCGCAGGCGGCGATCGGCGGGCGGCACCTGGTGGACTGGGGCTCCTCCCCGCGCAGCCTGGCCAACGCGCTGCTGCTGACCTATCGCGGCCTCATGGTCGACGAGATCCCGCGGCGGCTCTCGCCCAACGGCGACGGGGTGGACGACAGCGCCACCACGGCCGTGCGCTCGCCGCTGGCCGGCCCGGTGTCGGTCACCCTCGAGCGGCGCAGCGGGTCACCGCGGCGCACCCTGTGGCGCGGCACGCTGGACGGATCGTCGGCCACCATCGGCATCGACCCCCGGTCGCGTCGCCTCCCCGACGGCATCTACACCCTCACCGCCCGCCAGATCCCCGGCGACGGATCGGGCGAGCAGGTGCAGACCCGGCGCTTCATCATCGACCGCACCCTCGCCTCGCTGGGGACCCGCGCCAGCACCCGCCGCCAGCGCCAGCGCCTGGCGGTGGGCTTCACGCTGCTGCGGCCCGCGCGTGTGACCGTGGTGGTGCGCGACGGCGACGGGCGGCCCGCGGCCGTGCTGGCCCGTGGACGCGCCCAGCGCGCCGGGCGCACGATCCTGGGCTGGAACCGGCGCATCGCCGGCCGGCCCGCCGAGGGCACCTACAGCGTCGAGGTCATCGCCGTCAGCCCGCTCGGCCGCAGCGGCCTGGTGCGCGAGGTGCGCCTGGCGCCGCCGCCCGCGCGGAGGGGGCCGTGACCGCCACGTAGAGGCCGGGACGAGACCGGGCCGGCGCCCCCGGTCGGGGACGCCGGCCCGGAGGACCCGCGTCGGCGCTCGGCCGGAGGTCAGTCCGGGTCGAGCGCGTCCAGCTCTTTGGCGGTCTCGCGCATCTCACCGAGCACGCGCTCGATGTCTGCGTCCAGCCCGGTCTCGCCCTCCCGATGGCGGAAGATCAGGATGCCCAGCTCCTCCGCAGAAGAGTTGAACTTCCTCTTCATGCTGAGCTCAGAGGCCTTCTCGCGCCCCTCGTCGACGGCCTTCTGGGCGGCGTCCTTGCCCTTCTGGACCGTGTCCTTCAGCTTGTCGGTGAACCCCATGGGCACTCCCTCGGTTCGCGGGTCGTAGTGGGACTGTAGCCCGCAGAGCCCTCCCGGCGACAAGACGGCGCGCATCGCGCCGGGGCGGGCTCGTGTGGATCAGCGGCGGTGGCGGGTGGCGATGACCCCCGCCACCAGGGCGACGATGGCGCCCAGAAGGGCGAGGTAGAAGCCGAACTTGCGGCCGTCGCCGCCCTCGAGCAGCATCGCGATCATCATGATCGAGAGGACCGAGGCCAGGTAGGTGGCGACGAGCACCGGGTTGACGGGGATCGGCAGCTCGAAGTTCAGCGCCTCGGCGACGAACAGCAGCGCGGCTCCGATGCCGAACAGCAGGAAGATCCAGCCCGAGGGCAGGACGTCCATGCCGTTGATGCCGAAGTTCCCTTCACCGAACCAATCGATGAACATCGCGATGACGAAGACGGCGCTGGCGCCGGCCCCGATGAACAGCTTGTGCTCGCGGGTGAGGCTTCCGGTGTTCACGGGCGACTCCTGGGATGGGGCGGCGGGCACGCCGCGGATGAGGACGGGTGTCGCCTTACCCTACCCACCGCCCCGGCCGATCCCTGCCACACCGGCCCGCGGGTTCGCTCAGAACGGGGGGTAGTGCCCCGGGATGATGCGCGTGGGCCACTCGGCGGCGATGGCCTCGAACGCGGCCAGGTGCTCGCCGCCGCGGGGCAGGGCCTCGGGCACCCGGCGCTCGCGGTACCAGGCGGGGTCGGGGCCGAGGGTGTCGCCCACCACCGCCACCGTCCCGTCGTGGCCGTCCACGAGGAAGGCCACGTGGCCGTCGGTGTGGCCGGGGGTGTGGATGAACCGGACGCCGGGGAGCACCTCGCCGGCGGCCCCTTCGAACGGGTGCACCCGGGCGGCGTCGCGGAAGCCACGCCCGGTCCGCGCGTGGGGCTCGTCCAGCTCGCGCTCGTGCACGTGGAGGTCCACCTCGCCCAGCTGGGGCAGCGCGGTGACGTGGTCCGAGTGCAGGTGGGTCATCAGCACGGTGCGCACATCCTCGGGCGCCAGATCGTGCACGGCCAGCGCCTGCACCAGCATGTCCCCCTGGGTGGCATAGCCGGGGTCGATCACCACCGGCTCGGGCCCGGTCAGCAGGACCGTGTTGGGGATGGCGATCATCCCGTGCACCACGCCCGGCAGATCCAGCCGCCGGTAACCGCGGAAGGCGGGAGCCGAGCCGGCGCCGGCCACCTGGAACACGTCCCCGTCGCTGACCGCCAGCACGATGCGGTGGGCGGGCATCAGCACCCGCACGTCCCAGCGGCTCACCCCGGCCCCGCTCACTTCATCAGGCTGAGGAACTCGTCCACCGGGATCGCCGTGAGCGTCTGTATGTGCAGCGTGCCGCGCGCCGCCAGCTCCACCGACACGCGGGCGATCACCTTCTCGTCCGGGGCCTCGACGATGTTGACGAAGTCGTAGGGGCCCAGCACGGCCCACTGGGCGACCACTCGGGCGCCCATCTGCTCGATCTCGGAGTTGACCTCCTTGATGCGATCGGGGTTCGCCTTGATGGTTCCCACCCCATGCGGGCTCAGGGTGCTGAGGAGGATGTAGGTGCCCACTACCACGGACTCCAAGGTCGTCGCGTCACAGGTCCGCGTCGAGCGTACCACCGCGCTCCGCGGTCCAGTCGGTGAGGTCGCGCCCCAAGAGCGCCGACAGCCGGAGCACGTCGTCGTGGAAGTACCGCGCCAGGCTCGCGCGGAACTCCGGGTCGACGGCGGTCCGCTCGGCCTCCACCCGGTTGCGCGTACGCACGCGCTGCAGCACGCCGAGTCGCTCGCGGCGGGTGAGGCGCTTGAGCGCACGGGCCGCCGCCAGCGCGATGCGCGGTGGGCGCTGGGTGAGCCGGGCCACCGCCGGCGCGCGGTGGACGGTGTTGGGGTTGATGCGCGGGAAGTCGGTGCGCCCGTCGTCGGGGACGCCGAGGAACTCGAGCGTGCGGCGGTAGGTGCCGGCGGTGTCGGCGCGGAAGTCGTCGAACAGGATCACCAGCAGCCGCTCGGGCGGGAAGACAGCCATCACCCGCTCGATCTGGGCCGCATAGGAGGCCGCGGGCCCGTACTGCAGGAAGGCCGGCACGCGCACGCCCGCGGGCAGGCGGTCCCCGCGGGCGCGGGCCTCCTGCAGCGCCCAGGCGCGGGCCGGGTCGCGCTCGTCCTCGTCCACGGTGTAGAGCAGCTGCGAGTGCAGCGAGGGCACCATCTCCACCGGGTTGCGCAGCATCACGATCGCACGTGCACCGGGGTCGAACGCGGCGATGTTGGCGGCGGCGGTCTGCGAGTAGAGGTACCAGACCGAGGCCTCACCCACCGCCAGGTGCTCGGGGCCGGCCCCGTCGTACAGGTGCAGGTAGTGGTCCAGCGAGCGCCGTCCCGGCGCGTAGTAGTAGTCGAAGTCGTCGCAGAAGTAGTGCGGCTCCTTCGGGCTCGACATGAAGACCTGCGGGTGGCGGCGCAGATACTCCGAGAGGGCCGTCGTGCCGCACTTGGGCGCGCCGAGGATGAAGAAGTTCGGACGGCGGGGCATCGGCGCGGGACCCTACCAGCGGTCGCGCGCCGATCCCGGGGCCCGAGGGTCCGGCTGCTCAGGTACCCACCCGGACGGTGAACGGGCCGCGGCCGCCGCGCGTGAACAGCACCCGGCGCTTCACCTGCGCGTCGGACCACAGGCTGCTGCGGTTGCCGGCCACGCTGAAGTCGACCAGGATCACCCGCCGGCCGGCGGCGGAGGTGCTGGCCAGCACCGAGAAGCGGCCCTTCGCGTTCACCCGTGCGGGCAGGCTCAGCTGCTCGAAGGTGTTGCGGCGGATCTGACGGCGCACGACGACGAGGTTGTCCGGGCTCGCGGGCCGCAGCGCGGCCAGCGGGCGGACGATGCCCTGGATGCGCACGCGCCCCTTCCGGAGGCTGGTCACCTTGGTCAGGCGCACGACCACGGGTGCCTTCGCGATCTCCTTGTCCGCGCTGCGGGCGGTGGTGGAGGCGCCGGCCGCGTCGGTGGCCGTGACCTCGCACGAGAGCCGGTTGCCGTTCATCACCCCGGGCTCGTTGAGGCGGAGCCTCGGACCGGTGGCCTCCTCGCGGTTGCGCCCCACGAACAGCGGGCCGCCCCCCAGGAGCCAGCGGTACGAGAACGATGCCGGATCGCCGCTCCAGTTCCCCGGCCGGCAGAGCACGGTGGAGTTGAAGCGGACCTTGCCCGCGATCGACGGCGCGTCCACCGACGCGGGGGCGGCCGCGGCGGTGCCGGCCAGCACTGCCCCGACCGCCACCAGGGCCCCCACCGCCCCGCCGGCCACCGCCCTGCCCATTGATGTCGCCACATCCCCTCCCCGATAGGAATCCGATGGCGCAAGTGTCGGGCTGCCGGGCCCCGCCGACAACCCCCCGTCCGTCCAGTCCCGCGGCCCGGGTGCGTATCCTCCGCCGGCATGGCAGGCACCGCCCCCGAATCCCGCCCCGGCTCCCGCCCCTCGCAGCGCGGGCCCGCACGCGCCGGCCGCACGCGGCGACCGCGGCCTGCGCTGCTGCCCCATTTCGTGGGAGTGGCCTCCGGCGTGCTGCTGATCGCCGCCGCGTTCCTGCCGTGGTACGCCGCCGACATCGCACCGCCCTTCCAGGCCGTGAGCGCCAGCGGATGGGATGCCACCGTCTTCGCCCGCCTCGCGGCGATCTGCGGCGGGCTGGTGGCGGTGGGCTCGGCGGTGCCGGTCCTGGGGTCGGGCCACCCGGCGCTGACGGCGGGCAGACGCACGGCCCTCGGCTTCGCGGTGGCGGGGCTCGCCGTGCTCGCGGCCGCCCTGGTGGCATTCCGCTTGGTGGTCCTACCCGACCCGGCCGATCTCCTGTCGCGCCAGATCGGCCTCTACGCGGCGGCGCTGGCCGCGGCGGGATGCGTGCTGGCCGGCGTCGGGCAGGCGGCGGGCCGCAGCGGCCCCTGAAGCCGGCCGGCTACCCCTCGCCCAGCACCTGGTCGACGGCGGGGACCAGCTGGCGCTCGTCCTCGATGGCGCCCGAGAACCGGGTGGCGACGCGCCCCTGGGTGTCGATGATCAGCGTGCTCGGATAGCCGAGGATCTCGAGCGCACGCGCCGAGTCGCTGCCGGGGTCGCGCACGCTGGGGTAGTCGAAGGGGTAGTCCGCCAGGAAGCGGCGGGCATCGCCCTCCACGTCCTCGGAGTTCAGGCCCAGCACCAGCACGCGCCCGGGGTCGTAGGCGTCGGCCAGATCCTGCAACTCGGGCACCTCCTCGCGGCACGGCCCGCACCAGTAGGCCCACAGGTTCACCACGACCACCCGTCCGCGCAGATCGGCCAGGGCGAGCGTGGACCCCTCGGGCCCGATGCCGTCGCCGGCCTGGAATACCGGGAGCTCGATGTCGGCCGCCAGCGGGCGCTGCCCGATGGGGGTCACCGGTGCCACCGCCAGCGGCGTCGAGTCGCGCTGCGCCAGGCCGATGGCGATGGCCGCGGCGGCGGCCAGCACCACCACCGAGATCACGATCCGCCCCCACGGCACGCGCCGTGGGGGCGGCTCCGGCGCCTCGGCGCCGTCCGCGGGGGGCGGGTCCGGGGGCCGCTCGCTCAAGCCCGCCCGCCCCGGTCGTCGCCGCGGTGGAGGCGCCCGCGCAGCAGGGCGCGGACGGCCACCACCAGCAGGCCGATGGAGCCGGCCGCCAGCGCCACCCCGAGGGCGCGCCAGCCCCAGCCGTCGAGTTGCAGCGAGACGCTCGCGGCGCCGACCACTGCCAGGGCCACCAGGAAGGCCACCGCCCCCAGGGCGGCGTACGCCGCCGGACGCACCGGGCGGCCCCGAGTGTGGCTGCCGTCGCTCATCGTTCCTCCTGGTCGTCGCACGGGAGGCGCAGGCTGCCGCGCCCGCCCTCGATGTTAGACCGCACCGGTCCGCCGGCGGGGTCCGCCGGCGGACCGGGGACAGTCATCCGGCCGTCAGGCGGCGGCCGGCTCGGGGTCGCGGGTCTCGAAGGTCAGCTCGTCGCCGGCCGCGTCCACCACAACGGTCTGCCCGTCGCGGATCTGCCCCCCCAGCATCCGCTGGGCCAGCGGGTTCTCGATGCGCCGCTGAACCAGCCGCTTCAGCGGGCGTGCCCCGTAGGCGGGGTCGTAGCCCTCGCGCGCAAGCAGTTCCTTGGCGCCGGCCGTGAGATCGAGCGCCACCCCGCTCTCGGCCAGGCGCTGCGCCAGGCGGGCGCTCTGCAACTCCACGATCGGGACGAGCTGCTCGGGGCCCAGCCGGCCGAAGCTGACGATCTCGTCCACCCGGTTGAGGAACTCCGGGCGGAAGTGGTCGCGCAGGGCCCCCATGACCCGCTCGGTGGCGATCTCCTGGTCGATCCCCTCGCTGAGGAACTGGCTGCCGATGTTGCTGGTCATGATGACCACGGTGTTGCGGAAGTCGACCACGCGCCCCTGGCCGTCGGTCAGACGGCCGTCGTCCAGCAGTTGCAGCAGCACGTTGAAGACGTCGGCGTGCGCCTTCTCGATCTCGTCCAGCAGCAGCACCGAGTACGGCCGGCGGCGGACGGCCTCGGTGAGCTGGCCGCCGGCCTCGTAGCCCACGTAGCCCGGCGGGGCGCCGATCAGGCGGGCCACGGCGTGGCGCTCCATGTACTCGCTCATGTCGATGCGCACCATCGAGCGCTCGTCGTCGAACATGAACTCGGCCAGGGCCCGCGCCAGCTCGGTCTTCCCCACCCCGGTGGGGCCCAGGAAGATGAACGAGCCGATGGGACGGTCGGGGTCCGACAGGCCGGCGCGCGCCCGGCGCAGGGCGTTGGCCACCGCCGAGACCGCCTCGTCCTGGCCCACCACCCGCTCGTGCAGCAGGTCCTCCATGTGCAGCAGCTTCTCCACCTCGCCCTGCAGCAGGCGGCTGACGGGGATGCCGGTCCAGGAGGCCACCACCTCGGCCACGTCCTCCTCGTCGACCTCCTCCTTCAGCATCCGCCGGCTGGACTGCTGCTCGGCGAGGGCGTCGTTGGCGCCCACCAGCGCGCGCTCCAGCTCGGGCAGCGTGCCGTACTTCAGGCGGGCCGCCCCCTCCAGGTCGCCCTCGCGCTCGGCGCGCTCCAGCTCGGCGCGCGCCGCCTCGATCTCGCTCTTGGCCGCACGGATGCGGTCGATGGAGCCCTTCTCCCGGTCCCAGTGGGCGCGCATGGCATCGCGCTCCTCGCGGAGGGCGGCCAGCTCCTCGGCCACGGCCTCGCGCCGCTGGGCCGACGCCGGATCGCTCTCGGCGGCCAGCGCCTGCTCCTCGATCTCCAGCTGCATCATCCGGCGCTGGACCGTGTCGAGCTCCACGGGCACCGAGTCGATCTCGATCCGCAGCCGGCTGGCGGCCTCGTCGATGAGGTCGATGGCCTTGTCGGGCAGGAAGCGGGCGGTGATGTAGCGGTCCGACAGACGCGCCGCGGCCACCAGGGCCCCGTCCTTGATGCGCACCCCGTGGTGCACCTCGTAGCGTTCCTTCAGGCCGCGCAGGATGCCCACGGCGTCCTCCACCGACGGCTCGCCCACCATCACGGGCTGGAAGCGGCGCTCCAGGGCCGCGTCCTTCTCGATGTGGCTGCGGTACTCGTCCAGCGTGGTCGCGCCCACCGCCCGCAGTTCGCCGCGGGCCAGCATGGGCTTCAGCAGGTTGGCGGCGTCCACGGCACCCTCGGCCGCGCCCGCGCCCACGATGGTGTGCAGCTCGTCGATGAAGAGGATGACCTCGCCGGCGGCGGCCTCGATCTCGGCCAGGACGGCCTTGAGGCGGTCCTCGAACTCGCCGCGGTACTTGGCGCCGGCCAGCAGCGACCCGATGTCCAGGGCCACCACCCGCTTGCCGGCCAGCCCCTCGGGGATGTCCCCGCTGACGATGCGCTGGGCGAGCCCCTCCACGATCGCCGTCTTGCCGGTGCCGGGCTCTCCGATCAGCACCGGGTTGTTCTTGGTGCGCCGCGAGAGCACCTGGATGACCCGCCGGATCTCCTCGTCGCGGCCGATCACCGGGTCCAGCTTGCCGTCCTCGGCCGCCGCGGTGAGGTCGCGCCCGTACTGCTCGAGCGCCTGGTACTTGTCCTCGGGGTTGGTGTCGGTCACCTTCGCCTGCCCGCGCACGGCCGAGAGCGCCCGCAGCAGGCCCTCGCGCTCGGCGCCGCCCTCGCGCAGGGCCGCGGCGGCGGGCCCTGTGTCGTCCATCAGCGCCAGCAGCAGGTGCTCGGTGGACAGGTACTGGTCGCCCATCCCCTCGGCCTCCTGGCCGGCGCGGCGCAGCACGTCCCGGTAGGCGTTCGACAGCTGGGCCCCCAGGCCCGATCCGCTGACCTTCGGCCGGCGCTCCACCGCGGCGGCCACCTCGGCCCGCAGCAGGGCCACGTTCACGCCGGCGCGGTTCAGCACCGGCTCGATCACGCCCTCGCGGGCGTCCAGCAGGGCCAGCAGCAGGTGCTCCGGCTCCACGATCTGGTTCTGGTGCTCCCCCGCGATGGACGCCGAGGCCTCGATCGCCTCGCGCGCCCGCTCTGTCGGCTTGTCCACCGCCATCACACACCTCCTCTCAGTCGCACCCGCACCGCGACCGGCCGGTGCCGGGGCACCAGCGCGGTCGAGCGCCGCGCGACACGCACGAGCTCTCCTTTGGCCACGCGCATCTCGATCAGCGTGCGGCGGTGCTGCTCCACGGTGTCCTGGAGCTCGCGGCTCAGGTCGTCGATGCGCCGCTGGGCGCGCGCGAGACGCCGCTCGAGCTCCAGGATCCGCTCGATCCCGGTGAGGTTGAGGCCCTGGTCGGACAGTTCCTGGATGCGCCGCAGCAGACGGATGTCGGCATCCGAGTACAGGCGGGTGTTACCGGCCGAGCGACGCGGGCTCACCAGGCCCCGGCGCTCGTAGACGCGCAGGGTCTGGGGGTGCATGCCCGCCAGCTCGGCGGCGGTGCCGATGAGATAGCCGCCCGTGGCCGCCCGCGTGGTCATGAGAACAACAGCTCCCGCGGGTCCTGCTCATCCAGCTTGGCGTAGCGCTCCAGCGCGTCGCGCTGCTTCTTGGTCAGCTCGCGCGGCACCTGCAGGCGCAGCGTGGCGATCAGGTCGCCGCGCCCCTCGCCCTTCAGGCGCGGCGCGCCCTGGCCGGGAACCCGCAGCGAGCGCCCGTCCTGGCTGCCGGCCGGCACCGTGAGCTTCACGCGCTTGCCCTCGTGCGTGGGGACCTCCACCTGGGCGCCCAGGGCGGCCTCGGCGAAGGTGACCGGCACGTTCACCACCAGGTCGTCGCCCTTGCGGGCGAACAGCGGGCTGGGGGCGACGCGCGTGACGACCTCCAGGTCGCCGGCGGGCCCGCCGCGGGTGCCGGCCTGCCCGCGCCCCTTCAAGCGGATGCGGGTGCCGTCCTTGACCCCGGCGGGGACCTTCACCTGGATCTGCGAGCGCGAGCGCGTGCTGCCCTGCCCCTTGCAGGTGGGACACGGGTCGTCGATGACCGTGCCGTTGCCCCCGCAGCGCGGGCAGGGCTCGCTGAAGGCGAACGATCCGGCGTCGCGCCCGCGCACGCCGCGCCCCTTGCAGTCGGGACACAGGCGCGGGCTGGAGCCCGGCTTGGCGCCGCTCCCGCCGCACTGTGAGCAGGCGACCGGCGACTCCACCGACACGGGCACCTGGACCCCGCTCATGGCCTGCGCGAAGGAGAGGCTCACCTCCACCTCCACGTCGGCCCCGCGACGCGCGCCGGCGGTGGCGGCGCCCTCGCGCCCGCCCTGGCGGCCGCCCCGGAACAGCGACGAGAACATGTCGGCGAAGTCGCCCATCCCGCCCCCGCCCCCGCCGGGCCCGCCACCGGGCCCGCCGGCGGGGCGGCGCCCCCCGAAGGCCAGGCGGGCGTCGTACTCGCGCCGCTTCTCGGCGTTGCCCAGCACGTCGTAGGCGTGGCCGATCTCCTTGAAGCGCTCCTCGGCCTTGGGGTCGCCCGGGTTGGCGTCCGGGTGGTACTGGCGGGCCAGCTTCCGGTACGCCTTGCGGATCTCCTCCTCGGTGGCGGTGCGCGACACGCCCAGCACGGCGTAGAGATCTTCCACGGTCACCTCCTAGCCGGCCGGCGGCTCTGCGGCCACCACGACCTTCGCGGGGCGCAGCACCAGCTCGGCGTGCAGGTAGCCCTTCTCGACGACCTCGAGGATGCGGCCGGCGGGCGCATCGGGCGCCGGGATCTGGGCGATCGCCTCGTGCAGGTTCGGGTCGAACTCGGTCTCGGCGTCGGCGGCGATGACGCTCACCCCGTGGCCGGTCAGCACGCCGGCCAGCTGGGCGCGGACCATCTCCACCCCGGCCACGACGCCCTCGGCCTGGTCGCCCAGGGCGGCCACCGCACGCTCGAGGTTGTCCATCACGGGCAGCAGGCCGCGCACCACCTCGCGCGCCGCGGCGGCCGAGGCGTTCTGGCGATCGCGCTCGGCGCGCCGGCGGTAGTTGTCGAACTCGGCCTTCATGCGCCGCAGGGCGTCCAGGTACTCGTCGCGCTCGGCCGCCACGGCGGCCATGGGGTCCTCGGCCGAGGAGGCCTCCGGGGCCTCCTCGGCCCCGGTGGCCGACGGCTCGACGACCTCCCCCTCCGACACCACCTCGGCGTCGGAGGGCTCGGCCCCCGCCGGCGCCTCCTGGTCGTGGGGCGGCTTGCCGGGGGCGGCGCTCACGCGGCCCCGCTCGCCTGCACCTCGATCTTGCGCGGCCTGGCCTCCTCGGCCTTCGGGACGCGCACCTCCAGGACGCCGCGCTCGACGTTCGCCGTGATGGCGTCCGCCCGCACGTTCTGCGGCAGCGTGATCGTGCGCTGGAACGCGCCGTACGCGCGCTCCACCCGGTGGTAGCGCCCCTCCTCCACGCGGTCCTCGAACCGGCGCTCCCCCCGGAGGGTGAGCACGTTGTCGTCGACCTCGATCTGGATGTCGCCGGCGTCCAGCCCGGGCAACTCGGCCTTCAGCACGATGGCCTCGGGCGCGTCGAAGATGTCGACCGCCGGACTCCAGGTGCTGGCGGCCTCCGGGGCGTCCCCCAGGGTGCGGGAGAACAGGCGGTTCATGTCCTCGCGCAGCGTGGTGATCTCACGGAACGGGTCGAATCGGACGAGTGCGGGCATGGCGTGTCTCCTTTCTGTGCGGTGTGTCCGGCCCTGATCAGGCCTTGTCGCTCGCCTGGTCGCCGGCCTGGTCGGAGGCCTCGTCATCGGAGTCGATGACCTCGTACTCGGCGTCCTCGACGTTGTCGTCGCCGCCGCCGGCCTCGCCGGCCTGCTGCTCGCCGGCCGCGCGCTGGTACACCTGCTCGCTGAGCTTGTGCAGCGCCTCCAGCAGGGACCCGGTCTTGGCCTCGATGTCGTCGGGGTCGTCCCCGTCGGCGCTCGCCTTGGCCGCCGCGATGGCGCCCTCGAGGTCGCGGCGCACGGCCTCGTCGACCTTGTCGCCGTTGTCGGCCAGCTGACGCTCGGCTTCCCGCACGCGGGCCTCGGCCCCGTTGCGGGCGTCGGCGACCCGGCGCAGGCGCTTGTCCTCCTCGGCGTGCGACTCGGCGTCGTCGACCATCTTGCTGATCTCGTCGTCCGACAGGCCGGACGAGCTCTTGATCTCGATCTTCTGCTCGGTGCCCGTGCCGAGGTCCTTGGCCGTGACGTTCACGATGCCGTTGGCATCGATGTCGAAGGTGACCTCGATCTGGGGCACGCCCGAGGGAGCCGGCGGGATGCCGGTGAGACTGAACTTGCCGAGGGTGCGGTTGTAGGCCGCCATCTCGCGCTCGCCCTGGAGGACGTGGATCTCCACCTGGCTCTGGTTGTCGTCCGCGGTGGAGAACACCTCGGACTTCTTGGTGGGGATCGTGGTGTTGCGCTCGATCAGCTTGGTGAACACGCCGCCGCGGGTCTCGATGCCCAGCGACAGCGGGGTGACGTCCAGCAGCAGGACGTCCTTCACGTCGCCGGACAGCACGCCGGCCTGGATGGCGGCGCCGATGGCGACGACCTCGTCCGGGTTGACGCCCTTGTGCGGGTCGCGCCCGGTCAGCTTCTTGACGCGCTCCTGCACGGCGGGCATGCGGGTCATGCCTCCCACCAGGACCACGTGGTCGATCTTGTCGCCCACGCCCGAGTCGCTCAGGGCCTGCCGGGTGGGCGCCACCAGGCGCTCCAGCAGGTCGTGCGCCAGGTCCTCGAGCTTGGCGCGGGTGAGCTGCATGTCCAGGTGCTTGGGCTGCCCGTCGACCGCCGTGATGAACGGCAGGCTGATCTGGGTGGTCGAGGTGCTCGACAGCTCGATCTTGGCCTTCTCGGCCTCGCCGTAGAGGCGCTGCAGGGCCGACTTGTCCTGGCCCAGGTCGATGCCCTCGGCCTTCTTGAACTCGGCGATCAGGTGGTCGACGATCGACTTGTCGAAGTTGTCGCCGCCCAGGTGGTTGTCGCCGGCGGTGGACTTGACCTCGAACACGCCGTCGGCGATCTCGAGCACCGACACGTCGAAGGTGCCGCCGCCGAGGTCGAACACCAGGATGGTCTGGTCCTCGGACTTGTCCAGGCCGTAGGCCAGCGCCGCCGCGGTGGGCTCGTTGATGATGCGCTTCACCTCGAGGCCGGCGATCTTGCCGGCGTCCTTGGTGGCCTGGCGCTGGGCGTCGTTGAAGTAGGCCGGCACGGTGATGACCGCGTCGGTGACGGACTCGCCCAGGTAGGCCTCGGCGTCTGCCCTCAGCTTCTGGAGGATCATCGCGCTGACCTCGGGCGGGCTGTACTCCGTGCCCTCGACCATGATGCGCGCGTCGCCGTTCTGACCGCGGACCACCTCGTAGGGGACGATCTTCATCTCCTCGTCCACCTCGGCGTACTTGCGCCCCATGAAGCGCTTGACGCTGAAGATGGTGCTCTCGGGCTTGGTGACGGCCTGGCGCTTGGCGATGGCGCCGACGAGGCGCTCGCCCGAGCCCGCGATGCCGACCACCGACGGGGTGGTCCGGCCGCCCTCGGCGTTGGTGAGCACCTCGGGGTCGCCCCCGACGAGTACCGCGACGGCGGAGTTCGTGGTGCCCAGGTCGATGCCGATGGTCTTGCCCATGTGGTGGCTTCCTCCTCGTAGGGCGGGCCGACGGCGCCGGCCCCAACGGGTCTGATGTGCGTATCGGCAATGGTGGACCTTGAGTCGTCGTGTGTCAAGTCGATATGAGTCGTGACGACTGAGATCACCCGGCGTGGTAGGGACGTCGGCGGCGCCCGCGCGGGCAAGGGGAGATGTGACGGTCCGGTGACACTGTGAGGATGGTCACGGTGTGACCCTTCTCACTGAGCCGATCGGGGACTTCGTACGAACCTCTTGATGTGAGCGACCGCAGATCCGCCCTCGCCGAGCTGCTCGATGCAGGGCGCACCCGCACCCTTGCGCTGTTCGCCCCGCTTGACCGCGAGCACCTGGTGCGCCAGCCCGACCCCATCATGAGCCCGCCGGTCTGGGACCTGGGGCACATCGCCGCCTACGAGGAGTTGTGGCTGCTGCGCCGCCTGGACGGGAGGCCCGCGAGACACCCCGAGCTGGACGCGCTGTACGACGCCTTCGAGACCCCTCGTGCCCAGCGGGGCGACGCCCCCCTCCTGCCCCCGGAGCAGACGCGCGAGTTCATGGACGACGTGCGCGAAGGGGTCCACGAGGTGCTGGGGCGCGCCGACCTCGGGCCCGATGCCCCGCCGCTCACCCGCGAGGGCTTCGTGTTCCGGATGGTCGCCGAGCACGAGGCGCAGCACACCGAGACGATGCTGCAGTGCATGCGGCTGCTGCCCGCCGGCGTGTACACGCCCCCCGGCCGCCGGCCGCTGCCGCCCGGCTCGCGCAACGGGGGCCCGGCCTGGATCGAGATCCCGGGGGGCGACTTCGCCATGGGCACCGACGGGCCAGAGGGCTACGACTGCGAGCGCCCCGCCCACCGGCGCGAGGTGTCGCCGTTCCGCATCGCCCGCGACCCGGTGAGCAACGCCGAGCACCTCGCCTTCATGGCGGACGGCGGCTACGAGCGCCCCGAGTTCTGGAGCCACGAGGGCTGGGAGTGGGTGCGCAGCTCCGGGGCCCGGGCGCCCGAGTACTGGGAGCCCGACGGCGAGGGCGGGTGGATCGTCCGCACCTTCGAGCTCACGGAGCGGGTGGACCCCGAGGGCATCCTCTGCCACGTCTGCGCACACGAGGCCGACGCGCACGCGGCATGGGCCGGCGCGCGGCTGCCCACCGAGGCCGAGTGGGAGCGCGCAGCCCAGGGGGCCCGTTGCGAGCCCGCGTACGCCAACCTCGACCAGCTGGCCTTCGGGCCCGGTCGCCTGGGGTCGGTGGCGCCCTCCGGCGAGGGCCTGCGCCACATGATGGGTGACGTCTGGGAGTGGACGGCGAGCACCTTCGACGGCTACCCCGGATTCGCGCCCTTCCCCTACAAGGAGTACTCGGAGGTCTTCTTCGGACCGCGGTACCGGGTGCTGCGCGGCGGCTCATGGGCCACCCGCCCCTGCGCCACGCGGGCGACCTTCCGCAACTGGGATCTTCCACAACGCCGCCAGATCTTCTGCGGCATGCGCCTCGCAAAGGACGCCTGAATGACGACCCGCACCGCACCCGGTCCCTACCGCCTCGATGTCCATCCCGGCGCCGGCGGGGGTGGCGACCTGGCCGCCGACGTGAGGGCCGGCTTCTCGGGGCCGCGCAAGACGCTGCCGCCCAAGTACTTCTACGACGAGACCGGCTCCGAGCTGTTCGAGCAGATCACCCTCGTGCCCGAGTACTACCAGACCCGTACCGAGCTGAGCATCCTGCGCGACATCGCGGGCGACCTGGTGGAGCGCCACGGCATCACCGAGCTCGTGGAACTGGGCTCGGGGGCCTCGCGCAAGACCGAGGCGCTGCTGGACGCGGTGTGTGCCGCCGGGGGCGCGGACGCCGTGCGCTACGTGCCGTTCGACGTCTGTCCGGAGGCCATCCTGGACGCCGCCGGCCGGCTGGCCACCCGCTATGGAGCGCTGCAGATCCACGGCGTGGCGGGCGACTTCGGCTGTCACCTGGGCCACATCCCGCCCAAGGAGGCCGGCGCCCGGCTGGTGGCGTTCCTCGGAGGGACCATCGGGAACCTGGAGCCCCAGATGCGGGCGCCTTTCCTGCGCGACGTGGCGGAGTTGCTGGACGAGGACGACCTGCTGCTGGTGGGCACCGACCTGGCCGGCGACCCGGCGCGCATCGTGCCGGCCTACGACGACGCCCAGGGCGTGACGGCGGCCTTCAACCTCAACCTGCTCCGCGTGCTCAACCGCGAGCTGGGGGCCGACTTCGACCTCGACGCGTTCGAGCACGTGGCCGCGTACGAGCACGACCCGGCACGCGTGGAGATGCGCCTGAGGGCGCGGCGGGCGCAGCAGGTGCGCTTCGCCGATCTCGACCTGGAGGTGGAGTTCACCGCCGGCGAGGAGATGCGCACCGAGATCTCGTGCAAGTTCACCCGCGAGACGGTGGCGGGCATGTACGCGGACGCCGGCCTGGAGCTGGCGGAGTGGCACCCGGATCCGCGCGGCTGGTTCGCCGTCTCGGTGGCGCGCCGGGCCTGAACCGCGCGGCGGCGGGCCGGCGACCCTAGACGGGGGTCGTGCGGCCCTCGTCGGCCCCGGGCGCCGGCACCTCGTGGCGGATCAGCAGCGAGCGGTTGCGCACCTCGATCTCGCCCGACTCGGCAAGGCGGCCCAGCGCGATCGTGACCGACTCGCGCGCGGATCCCACCATGTTCGCCAGCTCCTGATGAGTGAGGCGCAGGTCCAGGCGGACCCCGTCGGGGGTCACGCGGCCCCAGCGGCCGGCCAGCTGGCGCAGTTTCAGCAGCAGCCGGCGCTCCACCCGGGGCTCGAGCGCGATGGCCACCGCCAGCTCGCGCTCGGCGATCTGCTGGGCCATCACCGCGAACAGGCTGCGCGCCAGGGCCGGGTGCTCCATCCAGCGCTCGATCCGGGCATCGTCCACCAGCCCCAGCACGGCGTCGTCGATGGCGAAGCAGCGCACGCGCGGCCCCGTGGCGGCCCAGCCGGCCAGGGGGCGCACCAGGACGTCCCCCTGCTCCAGGATCCCGATGGTGCGCTCGCGGTTCTCCTCGGCGAACACCGTCAGCGCCAGGCGCCCGCGCGCCACCAGGCAGCACGCCGCCCCGCCGGCCGCGACCGCGTACTCCTGGCCGGCGCCGACCTCCGCGGAGGGCAGGTCGAGCACGGACTCGGCCAGCGCCTCGTCGGCGAGGCCCGCGAAGACCTCCATGGTGCGCCACTGCTCCGGCCCGGTCACGGGACCGAGTCTAGGGCGGAGCGACCGGCGCGGCCGCCGCAACCGGGTGATCCGGGGCGTACCGTCCGTCAGGGATGAGGGGCCAGCAGCACCGCGCAGGGCGGGTCCTTGACGATCTCCGCGGCGAAGGAGCCCAGGAGGCGGGCCAGGCCCTTGCGGTGCGGGCAGATCACCAGCAGGTCGGCGCCGTTGTCGCGGGCCCACTCCAGCAGCGTGGTCGCCGGATCCGGCCCCACGACCGTCACCGCCTCGGCCCCGTGACCGGCGGCCAGCGGATCGAGCCAGGCCCGGGCGTCGGCCACCAGCTCGGCCTGCAACTCCTGCGGCGGCCGGCTGCGCGAGGTCTGGCCGCCGGTGAAGCGGGCGACGGTGCCGACGACATGGACCAGGCTCAGGCGCTGGCCGTCGCCGGCGGCGGCCCGGGCGGCCTGCGCGATGGCCGGCGCGGACAGTTCCTGCGACTCGACGGCGCACACCACGTGTGCGAAGGGGGCGGCTGCGGAGGATGTGGTCATGGCCGCAACGCTAGTGCGCCCGGCCGGTGGGGCACAACGCCAGCAGCGGGCACTCGCCGCACCGCGGGGATCTGGCGGCGCACACCGTGCGCCCGAAGTGGATCATCCGCATGTGGGTGGCGAAGTGCATACCCTCCGGCACCCAGGCCGACAGGCGCTCCTGGGCCCGCGTCGCCGTGCTACGCGGCGGCACGATGTGGGTTCGCAGCGCGATGCGATGCACGTGGGTGTCCGCCGGCAGCACGGGCGCGTCGAAGCAGAAGCACATCACGCAGCCAGCGGTCTTCGGGCCCACCCCCGGAAGCGCGGTGAGGAAGTCCATCGCCTCCGCCAGCGGCACCTCGCCCAGCCACTCCAGGTCGTCCGGGCGCGGGTCGGCGGCGACGATGTCGAGCACCGCCTGGATGCGCGGGGCCTTCTGGTTGGCCAGGCCGGCCACGCGCACCGTGTCCTCGACGTCGGCGACGGGCGCCGCGCGCACCTGTTCCCAGGTGGGGTAGCGCTCGCGCAGCCGGGTGAAGGCAAGCACCTGGTTGACGTCGGTGGTGCTGTGGCTGAGCAGGGTGGTGACCAGTTCGGAGACCGGGTCGTGCCGGCGCTCGTAGGGCAGCGGGCCGTGGTGCTCGGCCAGGGCGTGGGCGATGGCGAGCGTGTGCGCCCTGGTGCCCGGGCGGGGGGTGACGGTGCTCACGGCGTGACGGTACCGGGAAGGGGTGACCGCCGGCCGCGCGTAGACCTCACGGATGCGCCTCTCCCGGATGTCCGCCCCGCTGGCCCTGATCGCCGCCCTGATCCTGGCGGCGGTCCTCGCCGGCTGCGGGGGCACCACCACGGTCGTCGCCGGCGGCGACACCGAGACCGGCGCCCGGCCCGCTGCCGGCGACGCCGCCGCACGCCCGGCCACCGCCCTTCCGGCGACCTCCCCCTCGGTCGACGACGCCTCGCCACCCCCGGAGGACGAGTCCTCCTCCGAGGCCCCGGACCCCTCGCCCGCGCCGCCCGCCGCCTCGACGGCCCGCCGGGACGCCGCCCCGGCGGCGGCGGCGGGCGCCGGCCCCGAGGACACCGGAGGGGTCCTGGTGGAGCGCCCGGGTGACTTCCCCAACGGTGGCGAGCGCTTCCTCCTGGCCCGCCTCGACCCCGAGGTCGCCCGTCGCTGCACCCGGGCGCTCGCCGATTCGCTGAGCCGAGGAGCCGTGGCCGGCCTGTTCTGCGACGGCCGCGAGGCCTTCGGGTCGGCCATCCACTACGAGCTGTTCCCCACCCGCCTGGCCACCGAGGACGCCTATGGTCGCTACCGGCGCGCCAACGACGTCCCGCTCGCCACGGGGGACTGCCTGGCCGGCCCGACGCCGGGGCCGGCGACGCCCCCCGCCGAGGCTTCGTGGCGCCGCGGCGCTCCGCTGGGCGCCGGCCGCGCCATGTGCTTCGCGGGGACCGAGGGCCGCTGGCTGGTGTCGAGCCACCCGCCCATCCGCACGCTCACCTTCCTGCTGGGCGACCGGGCCGGCGCGCTACGGGACCTGTGGCGCGAGCGCGCGGCGCCGTCGGTGACCGCACGCTGACCGGAGCGCCCGGGGGGGGCGGGCCCTCGGGGCGCATGTTCCCTAGCGACCCGGATCCGGCTCCCAGTCGATGTCGTCGTCCGCCCCGGGGTCGTCGTCGTCCGCTCCGGGGGTCTGCGGGTGGCCGAAGCCGTTGCGCGCCATCTCGGCCGACTCGTCCACCAGCGCCCGTTCGGCGGCCTCCTCGGCCAGCGACAGCATGGCCGGCACCCACACCAGGTCCTGCGCCGGGTCGGCCGGCGGCTCGCCGGCGGTGATCTGGGCGAGCGCGGCCATCACGACGGGCGCCTCGGGCTCCACGATCCCGGCCACGGCACGGCGCGCCCAGGCACGGATCTCGGAGTCACCGGTCTCGCGCGCCAGGATGTCGAGCGCCCCCTCGGCCCCGTCGGCGGCCAGGTAGGTCGCGATCTCGCCGGCGAAGTCCTCGGGGTCGAGGTCGAGCAGCACCGCGGCCATCTGGCCGGCGGCGGCCGTGGTGAGCGCGGCGGAGCGCATGTCGTCCTCGACCAGTTGCTCCTCGGCGTGGCGCATGAACTCGCGCGCCCGCGAGCGAGCCGCCTGGAACTCCATGGCGGCGCGGACCGCCAGCGCACGCGCCAGCGGGTTGTCCGGATCCGGGTCGTAGGCCCAGTCGAGCACGATCTCGAACGCCTCGGCGTCCTGGCCCTCGGCCTCGCGCGCCGCCCGCGAGATGGCGTGGGCCATCGGGGCGCGCAGCGTCCGCCAGTGGACGACCGCGGCCGCGTCGGCCAGCTCGGCCACGTCCCCCTCGCCGTCGCCCGACAGCGCGTCGGCCAGCGCCTCGGTCTCGGGTCCCAGGACCCCCCGGGGCAGCGCGACCCCGGAGAGGGCGAGCGCTCGTGCCAGTGCCTCGTCGGGCTTCACGTGAGCCCCCCGTCCTCGGTGATCGGAAAGTCCAGCTCGCCCAGCCCCTCGACCATCATGCGCACGCGGTCGCCGGGGACCAGGAAGCGGGGCGGATCGAGCCCCAGTCCCACCCCGTCGGGTGTGCCCATCGCGATCACGTCGCCGGGCTCGAGCACCAGCGAGCCGGCCAGGAACACGATCACGCTCGCCACGCCGAACACCATGTGTGCCGTGGACGAGTCCTGGCGGCGCTCGCCGTTGACCCAGGTGCGCTGGACGAGCGCCTGGGGGTCCGGGACCTCATCGGCCGTCGTCACCCACGGGCCGAGGGGGCCGAAGGTGGGCCCGCCCTTGGCCCGCAGCCACTGCGGCTCGGAGCGCTGCAGATCGCGGGCGCTGATGTCGGCCATGAGCGCGTAGCCGAAGACGTGCCCCAGCGCCTCCTCCGGCGCGATGCGGTGGGCTCGCCGGCCCATCACCACGGCCAGCTCGCACTCGTAGTCCAGGCGGGCCGTATAGCCGGCGCCAGGGTGCACCACGGGGCCGGCGGGGCCCGTGATCGAGCCGCGGTGCTTCAGGAAGACCTGCGGCGAGGCCGGGACCTCGCTGCGCAACTCCGCGGCATGGAGCGGGTAGTTGCGCCCGACCCCGAAGACCGTCGGCGGGCGCAGGGGGGCCAGGATCTCGATGTCGGCGAGGGGGAGCGCGTCGCCGGTGCGGGGCGGCGGCCCGGCGAGGGCGTCGCCCACATCCCGGCCGTCGCGCGGCCACACCCGGTCGCCGTCCACCTCGCCCAGGCGCGTACCCACGCCCTCGCGATAGGTGCACAGTCTCATGCGCCGTTATCCTAACCGCCCCGCCGGGAGCCGCCCGGCCCGACCAGGACGGACCCCATCGGCACGCTGACCGAAAGCGCCACCACGCCCCGCCGGCGCCCGCCCGTGATGCGCGCCCTCCTGTGGGCGTTGGACGCCAGCCGGATCACGCCCAACATCGTGACCCTGATCGGCTTCCTGGGCATCTGCGGCTCGGCGGCGCTGGCCCTCAACCGCTACTGGGTGCTGTCGGCGCTCGTGTTCGTGGTCGCGGGCCTGGTGGACTCCCTCGACGGCACACTCGCCCGCTACCAGGGCCGCTCCAGCGACTTCGGCGCCTTCCTGGACTCCACCCTGGACCGCCTGGCCGAGGGCGTGATCCTCGGCGCGCTCGGGATCACCTTCGCCCAGGACGGCCAGGACTGGTCACTGGCGGCCTGTTTCGTGGCCCTCACGGCCTCGTTCATGGTCTCCTACGCGCGGGCCCGCGCGGAGGGCCTGGGCATCACGGGCTCCAGCGGCGGCCTGATGGGGCGCCCGGAGCGGCTGGTCATCGTGGGTGCGGCGCTGTTCCTGGGTGGCCTGGGCGACGTGCTGAGCCCGGTGCTGATCGCGGTACTGGCGGGCCTCAGCAGCATCACGGCCGCGCATCGCGTGCTCATCGTCTGGCGCGGCTCGGCCGCGCGGGGCGCCCGCCGCTAGCCATGGGACGGACCGCGGCGCGCAACGCCGGGGCCCGCCTGCAACACGGGATGGAAGGACTCCGCCGGGACCCGGGCAATAGGGATCGCGGATGAGCCCCGACGCCCCCACGCCCGACCCCGGTCGGCGCCGCTCCCGCCGTGCCGCCGGCCAGTCCGGCGACGAGGAGACGGCGGACGACATCCAGAGCGCCTACGAGCGCCGCGCCATCGCGGAGATGGCCGCCCTGAACGACGAGATCACCGCCGCCGCCCCCTGCCGGGACGAGGACGAGTTGCCGGTGCTGGCGTCGGGTTCCCCGCAGGCCGACATCATGCTCGTCAAGTGGTCGCCCAACCTGGCCGAGCGCCAGGAGGGCGTGGCCTTCTTCGGGCGCGCCGGCACGGCGATCCTGAAGAGCATGCAGCGCCTGGGGATCGACCCGCTGACCCTGTACGGCACGCTGTGCGTAAAGTGCGCCGGCGAGGAGGCCGCCGGCGACGGAGCGGACTTCCTGCACTGGCTGTCGCGAGAGGTCCAGATCGTGCAGCCGGCGCTGGTGGTGGTGATGGGCGAGCGGGTGGTGGACGCCGTCAACCGGATGGACCACCCCATGGCCGCCGCCCTGCGTGCGGAGCCGGGGCAGGTCCAGAGCTGGACGCCCAGCGTCGACGCGATCTACGTGCCCGACATCGACGACTCGCTGGACGAGCAGTCGGCGAAGCGGGCCTTCTGGAGCGCCTTCCGCGCCATCGGCGACTGGCACCAGGCCCAGCCGCCGTACTGACCCCTGACCGGCGGCCGGCCGGCCGCCGGGCTCACCCCCGCGGGGGTGGCGCGCCCGGTGAGCCCTCGTAGCGGGCGTCGTCGGGGTACCGGTCGAACGCGTCCCCCTCCGCGCGCCAGCGCGCGATCCACCCGGCCGCGATGCGCAGGCCCTCGTCGCGCAGGCGGTGCATGTGCTCTCGGCCGCGGTCGAGCTTGGAGGCGTGACCGATCCCCCAGGCGGTCTCGCGGTCCATCTTGATGGTGCGCACGGCGACGGTCTTGAAGGCGTCCAGCGGCGGGTGCTCGGTGCCGTGACGTGCGATCCACCCGTTCACGGTGAGGATGTGGTCCAGCTCTTGGTTGAGCGACAGGTTGCCGGCCAGGTCGTTCTCGCGGTCGTGGATGTCGTCCAGGCTCACATCGAGCGAGGCGGGCGAGAACTCCTGGGGGTTGATGCGGATGACCCAGATCTCATCGGGCTTGTCGGCCGGGTCGGACACCGACAGCAGGTCGCGCACCGGCGGGTTCTGCGAGTAGAGGCCGTCCCAGTAGTAGCCGGTGCGCACGATCGGCCGCTCCGGATCGCAGGTGGGGAAGGTCATGCCGTCGATGGCCTCGGCCGGCAGCACCTCGGGGAGGGTGCCCGACGCCGCCACGCCGGCCAGCGAGAGCTCGCGACGCACACGCCAGCGGTTGGCGGGCGCCTCGTCGGCATCCGGCCGGTCCATGAGGCCCCGCGCGCGCAGGGTGGCGTCCGAGTCGAAGATCTCGGTGTTCCCCGACAGCACCTCGATGGCGCCGGCGACCATCCGGACCCGCCGCGCCGCCACGCCCTCCCAGTCGATGTCGTCGAAATGCGGGCACACCGAGCGCAGCAGCGCGGGGAAGCCCAGGTACTCGTCGCGCACGCCCATCAGCGACAGACCCGACAGGGAGAGCCTGGCGCCGAGGTCGTACGGGCTCGAGCTCACCGTGGGCAGGTGGGCGGCCTGCCAGCGCAGCGCGGCACGCACCCACTGGTTGTGCATCAACTCGGCCGGCGTCCGGGCCGTGAAGGTCTCCCACAGGTGATCGAGGCGCTCGATGGCCGCCTCGGCGGTACCGAGCGTCCGATCGCCGGCGTTGGGTGCCAGCCCGTACCAGGCCGCCAGCGCACAGAGCGCCCCGGCCGAGGTCCCGCTGAGTGCCGCGACCTCGAAGGTGTCACCCTCGCCGGGCTCGTCCGCGAAGCGCCGCTGCGCCTCGAACAGCCCGGTCAGGACCCCCCAGGTGAAGGCAGCGTGGGTGCCGCCGCCCTGGCAGGCGAGCGCGATGCGACGGACGGCCACGGGGGCTCCTCGGGTGGTCAGGCGCCGTCGCGGACGAATCGCGCGACGGCCTCGATGTGCGGCGTCTGGGGGAACATGTCGACGGGGCGCACCCACTCGATGCGGTAGCCCCCCTCCACGAGGCGGGCGGCGTTGTCGGCGAAGGTCGCCGGCTGACAGGACACGTACACCAGCACGGGCGGGGCGAGTTCGAGGATGCGCCGGATCGCCCGGCCCGACAGGCCTCCGCGGGGCGGGTCGACCACCGCGACATCGGGCGCCGGCAGCAGGCCGCGCTGCTCGCGCAGCACCACCCCGACATCGCCGCACAGGGCGGTGTGGTTGGTCATGCCGTTGCGCTCGGCGTTGGCGCGGGCGTCCTCGACCGCCTCGGGGACGATCTCGATGGCAACCACCTCGCGCGCCCCGTCGGCCAGCGCCAGGCCGATGCTGCCGACCCCCGCGAACAGGTCGTACAGCACCTGCGATCCGTCCAGCCCGGCGGCCTCGGCCACCCGCGCGTAGAGATGCTCGGTCATCCGCGTGTTGGTCTGGAAGAAGGCCGGCGCCGACAGGCGCAGTTCGATGCCGCGCACCCGCTCCTCGAACCACTCGCGCCCGGACAGCAGCCGCGTGGGAAGCCCGCTGGTCACCTCGGCCACGCCGTCGTTGACCGCGTGCAGCACCCCCACCACCTCCGGGTGACGCGACTCCAGCCAGGCCGGGAGGCGGTCCACCATCTCCTCCACCTCCGGCGCGGTGACCACGGTCACCAGCAGTTGTCCGGTGGCGATCCCCTCGCGGACGACGACGTGACGCAGTTGTCCGGCCTGGGCGCGCTGGTCGTACGGGGCGATGCCGCACTCCAGCGCCCACCCGCGGACGCTCTCGCGGACGGCGTTGCCGAGCGGCGTCGCCAGCATGCAGTCGGGGACGTCGATCACACTGTCCCAGCGCCCCCGCTCGTGGAAGCCGAGGACCAGACGACCGTCATCGCCCAACGACGCCGAGTACTCCATCTTGTTGCGGTAGCCGAACCGCTCCACCGCCGGATCGGGGTCGAGGACCGTGACATCGGGCAGGTGGCCGATGCGGGCCAGGTGTTCGGCCACCTGGTCGCGCTTGGCCGCCAGGGCCGCCTCGTAGGTGACGTGCTGCAGCCGGCAGCCCCCGCAACGCGGCACCAGCGGACAGGGGGGCGTGATCCGCTCCGGGCCGGACTCGAGCAACTCGGCCAGGTCGGCCTCGGCGAAGCGCCGCCGGCCCTTGGTGACGCGGGCGCGGACCAGGTCGCCGGGGACCGTGTCCCGGCAGAAGATCACGAAGCGGTCGTGGCGCCCCACCCCCATCCCGCCGAAGGCGAGCGAGTCGATGCGGATCTCGAGGATGTCGCCGCGGCGCGGCCGGGGTGTGGTGGCGGTGGTCATCGGGTCAGTATGGCGAGCCGGGGCCGGCGATGAGGTGGCGCATCGTGGGCCGGGTGGCCCGGGCGGGGATGGTGGTGACCGGCGCGGTGTCGGTGCGCGACGGTCGCACGGTGGCCGACGACCCCGGCGCGCGCGTCGTCGTCCTGCCCGCGGGATGGCTGGTGGCCCCGGGTCTGGTGGACCTCCAGGTCAACGGCTTCGCCGGGAACGAGATCGGCCCCGACCCGGCGGCCTGCGCACACGTGGCCGCCGCCCTGCCGGCCCGGGGCGTCACGGCCTTCTGCCCCACCGTCGTGACGCGCCGATGGGAGGACTACGCCGACGTGGCCCGCACCCTTGCGGCCACGCGGTGGCCGGCCGCCGGCGCGCGAGCGCTGGGCCCGCACCTGGAGGGCCCCTTCCTGGCCCCCTCGCGCGCCGGGGCGCACGAGGGGGCCCGCCTTCGCCGGCCCGCCGGCCCGGACCTGGAGTGGCTGCTCGACGCCTTCCGGCCGGCGGTGGTGACCCTGGCGCCGGAGGTGGATGGCGGCCTCGCGGCCATCGGACGCATCGCCCGCTCGGGGGCCGTGGCGGCCGTGGGCCACACCGAGGCGGACGCGGCCCTGGGTGCCCGCGCCATCGACGCCGGCGCGCGCCTGCTGACGCACGCCCTGAACGCGATGCGCCCGCTGGGCGGGCGCGATCCCGGCGCGGTGGCGGCGTTCCTGGCCGATCCACGGGTGCACCTCGGCGCGATCGCCGACGGCGTGCATCTGGCGCCGGCCACGCTGGCGGTGCTGGCGCGCGCCGCCGCCGAGCGGCTGCTGCTGGTGAGCGATTCGGTCGCGGCCGCCGGCGTGCCGCCCGGCCGGTCGGTGCTGGCGGGTCGCCCGGTCACCTGTGACGGCGTCCGCGTCACCGACGCCGAGGGGCGGCTGGCCGGCTCGGCCGCCGGGCTCGACGCGGGCCCGCCGGCGCTGATGGCCGCCGGCCTGACCGCGGGCACGGCGATCGCCGCCGCCACCGACGCACCCCGGCGCCTGCTGGGCCTCCCCGACCCCCTCGCGCCGGGCGCCGAGGCCGACCTGGTGGTGCTCGACACGCGCCTGCGCGTGCGCGCCACCCTGATCGGAGGCCGCCCGGTGCACGACCCGGGCGGACTGCTCGGACGGCCGCAGGCCGGCTAGGCGGCCAGCGCCGCCGCGGCGGCGTCCGTCAGCCGGCGCACGCCCTCGGCGCCGATGGCGTCGTTGAAGGCCGTGACCGTCATCACCGGGCCGCCCAGGTCGACGATGGCCAGGCGCAACGAGCCGCCCTCCAGCAGCACGCCGCCGGCGGCGCTGTCGAGATCGCTCTCCGGGGCGCCCTCCGAGAAGGCGCGATTCAGCTCGAGCACGTGCTCCACCCCTGCCCGGCCGGTGTTGCCGTCCAGATCCTCGTCGGGGCGCATGATCGCGACGACCGAGTTGAAGGTGGTCCCATCCACCACATAGACGTAGGAGCACCCGGGCGGTCCGGGCTGGGGCTGGATGTTGGTGACGGCCACGCCGATGGCCTCCTCCACCGCCTCGGGGGCGAGGGCGGCGCAGATCTCCTCGCCCGAGGGCGGGTCCACGGGGGCCGGTGCGCTCTCCGCCCGCGCGGTGGGCGCCTGCGCCGCACCGTCCCTGACCGGCGCTTGCGCCGCGTCCTCGTCGGCGCAACCCGTCCCGCCGAGTCCCAGCGCGAGCGCCGCCACCAGCGCCGCCATGGTCCGTCCCGTCATCGGCCCTCCCCGGGATCCAGGTCGGCGGGATGGATCCCGCCCGTCCGCCGGCGTGGCGTTGCGAACTACAGCGCCACCCGACGTAATCAACATTACCTCAGTCTCAACCTGAGGGTGTGACTGGTGCACCGCCGAGCCGACCGTGAGTCAGGGCGGGCAGGCGGCGACGGACGCCGTCCTGGCGGCCGGGATCCAGCTCGGCGAGCGCGAAACCCTCGCCGTCGGGCACCCGGGCGATGACGGCGCCCCAGGGATCGACGATCATGGAGTCGCCGAAGGAGGCCGTCCCGTCGGCGTGCGTACCGAACTGACCGGCCGCGAGCACATAACACTGCTCCTCGATGGCCCGTGCGCGCAGCAGCACCTCCCAGTGGGCGCGCCCCGTAGCCTGGGTGAAGGCGGCGGGAACGGCCAGCAGGTGGGCGCCGGCGCGAGCGTGGGCCCGGTAGAGCTCGGGGAAGCGGAGGTCGTAACAGACCGACATCCCCAGCACCCAGCCATCCAGCTCGGCGCAGACCACCTCGGACCCGGGCGCCGTGAAGCGCGACTCGCGGTACTCGGTGTCACCCACCGTCACGTCGAACAGGTGGATCTTGCGGTAGACGGCACGCTGCCCGCCGTCCGGGCCGATGAGCACGCTGGTGTTGTGGGCGCGCCCCCCGTCTGCCCCCGCCTCCGCGACGCTGCCCGCCAGCAGCCAGACGCCGTGCTCGCGCGCCCAGCCGGCTGCGGCGGTCAGCGCCGGCCCGTCGAGCGCCTCCGCCCCCTCCAGGGTGCGCCGCCCGTCCAAGTGGGCGAAGCGCTCGGGCAGCACGATCAGCCCCGCGCCGGCCTGGGACGCACGGGTCACCAGTTCTTCCGCCCGCCTCAGGTTGGCGTCGCGATCGGCACCGCTGGTCAGCTGGACCACCGCGGCGGTGATGGCGCTACGATCGGTCAACGAATACGGGCGATGAGGGGTGCAGGCATGTCGGCAGAGATTCTCTCGCAGATCGAGGACGTCCTCGACCAGATCCGTCCGGCCCTTCACGCCGACGGTGGCGACGTGGAGCTGGTGGAGTTCGACGAGGAGGGCTTCGTGCACCTGCAGATGCAGGGCTCCTGCGGCGGTTGCCCGATGTCCACGGCCACCCTGACGCTGGGGATCGAGGCCGAGTTGCGGCGCGCAGTCCCGGAGGTCGAGGGCGTCATCACGGTGTGAGCGCACCGCCGGCGCCGGGGGCCGTCCCCGGCGCCCACGGTGCCGGTCCGGTCCGCTAGAGTTCGCGGGCCGTCGATCGCCGGGGTGTGGCGCAGCTTGGTAGCGCGCTCCGTTCGGGACGGAGAGGTCCCCGGTTCAAATCCGGGCACCCCGATGCAGACGGCATGGATCGCAGGGGGCCACGTGCCCCCTGCGTCCGTCTGGGCGGTCGCGGTAACCGCGGCGTAACCGCGACCGGCACTAGCCTCCCGGACGTGGACACCGACGGCCGGCGCGGCGACCTGCGCAACTACGCGCTGGTGACCGCCGCCTACTGGGCGGACACGGTCACCGACGGCGCCCTGCGCATCCTGGTGTTGTTCTACTTCTACGAGCTGGGCTACAGCCCGCTCGCGGTCGCCTCGCTGTTCCTGTTCTACGAGGTGTTCGGCGTCGTCACCAACCTGGTCGGCGGCTACCTGGCCGCACGCCTGGGGCTGAAGTCGACGCTGTTCATGGGCCTGGCGGTCCAACTGGCCGCGCTCTCGATGCTGGCCTTCGCCCCCGAGGACCTGCTGGTGGTGGCGTGGGTGATGGCCGCCCAGGCCCTCTCGGGCGTCGCCAAGGACCTCACGAAGATGAGCGCCAAGAGCGCGGTGAAGCTGGTGGTGCCCGCGGACGCCCCGGGGGCCCTCTACCGCTGGGTGGCCATCCTCACCGGCTCCAAGAACGCGCTCAAGGGGGTGGGCTTCTTCCTGGGCGGCGGGCTCCTGGCCACCATCGGCTTCCGCGGCGGCCTGCTGGTGCTGATGGGCCTCGTCGGCGCCGGGCTGGCGGTGGTCCTGACGGGGATGCGCGGCGACCTGAGCGCGCCCGACGCCGGCGCCCGCTTCCGCCAGATGTTCTCCCAGAGCCGCTCGGTGAACCTGCTGGCCGCGGCGCGCGTGGCGCTGTTCGCCTCCCGCGATGTCTGGTTCGTGGTGGCGCTCCCGGTCTACCTGCGCGCGGTGCTCGGCTGGAGCTTCTGGTCGGTGGGCGCCTTCCTCGCCGCATGGGTGATCGGCTACGGGATCGTCCAGGCGTCCGCGCCGCGCGTGGTGGGAGGCCACGACCCGGATGGGCGCACCGCCCTGTGGCTGGCCGGCGCCCTGGCGCTGCTGCCGGCCGCCATCGCCGGGGGACTGGCCGCGGGAGCACCGGCGGGGGCGGTCCTGGTGGTGGGCCTCATCGTCTTCGGGGTGGTGTTCGCCCTGAACTCGGCGGTGCACAGCTACCTGATCCTGGCCTACGCCGCCGGCGACCGGGTGGCCATGGACGTCGGCTTCTACTACATGGCCAACGCCGGCGGGCGACTGGCCGGCACGGTGCTGTCGGGGCTCGTCTACCAGTGGCAGGGACTCGAGGCGTGCCTGCTGGTGGCCAGCGGCCTGGTGATGACCGCCGCGGCGGTGTCGGCGACCCTCCCGCGCCGCCCGGCCCCGATCGGGGACTCACCGGCAGCCGCCTGACGCCCTGCGGCGGACGCGCCATGGTCAAGGCTGGGTTAGCGATGCGTCGCCGACCTGACACACCTCTGTGACGGTGGGTACGTTCCTCGGACCGTCCACCTGAACCGAGGCGATGCCCAGCAGCCCCCCCGAGACCCAGCGCGCGGCCCAGACGACCCGACCCGGGGGCCGGCGCGGACCCCTGGGCCGCCTGGGCGAATTGCGGGCGGAGCGTCCCTGGGCCATCGAGGTGGGCGTCTTCGCGCTCGCGCTCCTGATCTACCAGCTGTCGCGGGCGATGGTGGTGGGCGAGCCCACCACCGCCTTCGAGAACGCGTCCAGGATCATCAACTGGGAGAAGAGCTCGGGCCTGTTCGTGGAGGCCACGATCCAGGAGTGGGTGATCAACCACGTCGAGCTCACCGCGATCCTGAACTACTTCTACATGTCGGCACACTGGATCGTGACGCTGGTGTTCTTCGTGTGGCTGTACCGTCACCGCCCCCGCATCTACCCCTACGTGCGCAACGGCTTCCTGGCGACCAACGCCATCGCCCTGGTGGTCTACACGCTGTATCCGGTCGCCCCGCCGCGGCTGGTGCCGGGAGACGACTTCGTGGACACGCTCTCCTCGCTGAGCGATATCGACCTTCAGAGCGGGGTGCTCTCGAGCCTGTTCAACCCGCACGCGGCCGTGCCCTCGATGCACTTCGGCTACGCGTTCATGATCGCGATGGTCTGCCTGGCGGTGGTGCGCTCCTGGCCGCTGCGCCTGCTCGCGCTGGCCTATCCGGCCGCCGTCCTGTTCACCATCGTCGCGACCGCGAACCACTACTGGGCAGACGCGGTGGCCGGAGGCCTCGTGGTGAGCGTCGGCTTCCTGGCCATCTGGGCATGGATGGCGGCGCGTGGCCGGCTTGAGGTGCTGCCCCAGCGCGCGCGCATCACCCGCGGCAGGACGGATATCTAGGTCCGCCGACCCGCGGGCGTTCGCTCCGTCCGGAGCGGCGCGATAGCGTAGCCCCAATGCGCCGCGCCGGGATGAAACGCCACCTCTCCCGCCGGCCCTCCTACTGCGCCCACGGCGCAGCGGCCGAGGCCCGCAGGGAACCGCGGTCCCATCCCCGCCCCGGCATTCGCCGGGCGTCCGATCGGTGCGTCGCACCCACGACGAGGAGGATGACCCGATGGCGAATCACCTCACCCCCGATGAGCTGGGCGAGCTGTGCGGCATGGCCCGACGGCAGGTCCTGAGGCTGTGCGCGGAGACCTCGGTGCCCGTCTACAACGGACGGATCGACAAGACCCTGTTCGTGCGCTCGGTCACCGAGGCCGGCCATCGCCTGCCGGGCATGGTCGACGAGGACGCCCGCCGGTTCGCCGCGGCGTGAGGGTCGCAGGTGCGCTCGCCGCCCTCCTCGCGGCGGCGGGCGCACCGGCAGGTCCCTGGGCCGACGCGGCCCAGGCCGGGCCCACCCAGACCACCCTGCAGCGGTTCGCCGCCGCCAACCCGGGCACAGGCGCCCTGATCTGGCGGCTGGACGAGGGCGAGCCGGTCGTGGTCGCCTCGGTGCGGCCGGACGTACCGCGCATCCCGGCCTCGAACATGAAGCTGGTCACCGCGGCCGGAGCCCTGCTGCAGATGGGCACCGACTACCGGTACACCACCCGCCTGGCCACCACCGCACGCGCACGGATCGTCGGCGGCGAGCTCCGCGGGCCCCTCTACCTCATGGGCGCCGGCGACCCGCTGCTGGCCACCCGCGCGTACGCCGCGCGCCACCTGCCCGACACCGCCACGCCGCTCGGCGACCTGGTGCGCCCGCTGCGGGCCGCCGGCGTGCGCCGCGTGCGCGGCCCCGTCGTAGCCGACGAGAGCCTGTTCGACGAGCGGCGCGAGGGCGACCGCTGGCTCAGCCACTACCACCTGTACTCCCAGCCGCTGGGGGCGCTGTCGGTGAACCAGAGCTACGCCGGCAACCGTCGGGGCGGGGACGAGTCGCGCAGCCCGGCCCGCACCGCCGGCCTGCGCCTGAGGGCGGCCCTGCGGGGCGTGCACATCCCCCAGCGCGGCGGGGTCCGCACCGGGATCACCCCCAGGAACGTCCGCGTGCTGACCGGAGTGCGCTCGGCGCCGCTCCCGGCCGTGGTACGCGAGATGAACGTCCCCAGCGACAACTTCGTGGCCGAGATGGTGCTGAAGAGCATCGGGGTACACGGGCTCGGCCAGGGCACCAGCGCCGCGGGGGCCGACCGCACGGCCCAACTGCTGGAGGCGCGCGGCATCCTCACCGGCCGGGAGCGCCTGGTGGACGGCTCGGGCCTGTCGCGGGCCAACCGGCTCACCCCCACCGCGCTGGTGCGCCTGATCGCCGCCGCCGACGCCGATCCGGACTGGGGCCGGGCGCTGATCTCCTCGCTGCCACGCGGCGGCCAGGGGACCCTGGCCAACCGCTTCCGCCCCAAAGCTCTGGCGCGCCGCGTGCGCGCCAAGACCGGCTTCATCAACGGCGCCAGCGGGCTCAGCGGGCGCGCGGTCAGCCGGGGTGGCCACCGCTATGCGTTCTCGCTGCTGATGAACACCGAGCGCACCAGTCAGGCACGCGCCGTGCAGGACCGGGTGGTTGCGCTGCTGGTGGCCGGGCACGAGGACCCCGACCGGGACTAGTCGTCCGCGGGGGCCGCTCCGTCCTCCTGCCCCTCGGCGGCGCCGGGCACCGGGCGCCGGCCCGCCAGGATCTCGGTGAAGGCGTCACCGTCCACCACGGGGACGCCCAGCGATTCGGCCTTCGCCAGCTTCGATCCCGGGTCGGCGCCCGCCACCAGCATGGCCGTGTTGCGGCTCACCGAGCCCACGGCCTTGCCACCGGCGGCCACCACCGCGCGCTTGGCCTCATCGCGCGTGTACGCGTCGAGGGCACCGGTGATGACCACGCTCAGCCCGGCCAGCGGGCCTCCCTCGCGCGGCGCGGCGGGCGCATCGGACACCGTCCGCAGACCCGCCGCCCGCAGGTCCTCGAGCAGCGCGATGTTGGCCTCCGAGCCCAGGAACTCGCGCACGGACTCGGCCACGACCGGTCCCACGCCCTCGGCCTCGGCAAGTCGCTCCGCGTCGGCGGCCAGCAGGTCGTCCAGTGTGGGCACCACCGCCGCGATGGCCTGGGCGGTCACCTCGCCCACGTGGCGGATGCCGAGGCCGTAGAGCACCCGTTCCCAGGGGCGCTCCTTGGACGCCTCGATGGCCGCCAGCAGGTTGTCCACCGAGCGCTCGCCGAACCGCTCGATGGCCAGCACCTCGTCCCGCCGACCGGCGAGGCGGTATATGTCGGCGAAGGTGCGCACCAGCCCCAGGTCGTAGAAGAGTTGCACGCGCTTCTCGCCCAGCCCCTCGATGTCCAGCGCGCCGCGTGAGGCGAAGTGCTCGATGCCGCCCACCAGCTGGGCCGGGCAGGAGCGGTTGGGGCAGCGGTACTGCACCTCGTCCGGTGGCTGCACCAGGTCCGTGGAGCACGCCGGGCACGCGGTGGGCATCACGAACGGGGTCTCGTCGCCGGTGCGGGCCTCGGTGAGGGGGCCCACCACCTGCGGGATCACGTCGCCCGCGCGCTGCACGATCACCGTGTCGCCGATCAGGAGCCCCTTGCGCGCCACGTCGTCCTGGTTGTGGAGGGTGGCGAAGGTCACGGTGGCCCCTCCCACGCTCACGGGGTCGAGCACCGCGTACGGGACCACCGCTCCGGTGCGGCCGACGTTCACCGGGATGTCCTTCAGCAGGGTCGTCGCCGTGGTGGGGGCGAACTTGTAGGCGATGGCCCAGCGCGGTGCCCGCCCGACCGAGCCCAGGCGCTCCCGCGCCGCGAAGTCGTCGACCTTCACCACCGCGCCGTCGATGTCGAAGTCGACCGCGGCGCGGCGCTCCTCCCACGCGGCGCAGGCCGCGGCGGCGCCGGCGAGATCCTCGTGCAGCGTCACCTCGGGACTCACCGGGAAGCCGGCCTCCCGCAGCCAGCCCAGGGCGTCCCAGTGGCGCCCGAGCTCCAGCCCCACCACCGCGCCGAAGCCGTAGCACCAGATGGCCAGCGGCCGGCGGGCCACCTCGGCCACATCGAGCTGGCGCAGACTGCCCGCGGCGGAGTTGCGCGGGTTGACGAACGTCCGCTCGCCGGCCCGCGCCCGGCGCTCGTTGAGATCCGCGAAGGCCGCAAGCGGCAGGTAGACCTCCCCCCGCACCTCCACCAGAGCCGGGGGCCGGGCGCCGGCGGCGCCCGCCAGCGCGGACGGGATGCCGGCGATGGTGCGCAGGTTGGCGGTCACGTCCTCGCCCACCGCGCCGTCTCCGCGGGTGGCCCCCTGCGTGAACACGCCGTCCTCGTAGGTGAGGGTCACCGCGAGGCCGTCGATCTTCGGCTCCACGACGAAGCGCAGCGGCCGGCCGGCCAGGCCCTCGTCGGACAGGCGCGCCACCAGGCGCCGGTGCCAGGCCTCCAGTTCCTGCGGGCCGCGCGCGTTGGCCAGCGAGAGCATGGGCTGGCGGTGGCGCACCGTGGGGAAACGCTGGCCGGGTGCCACGGCGGCCGTCGCGCTGTCGCCGACCGCGACCGCCTGGCCCACCGCGGCCCCGACGGTGCGGGTGGGCGAGTCGGAGGCCGCCAGCTCCGGGTGCTCGGCCTCCAGCGCCTCCAGCTCGCGCATCCAGTCGTCGTAGACGCTGTCGTCCACGGTGGGCGCATCGTCCACGTAGTACGCGCGGTTCGCGGCCGCGATCAGGCGCCGCAGCTCACCGACCCGTTCGGCCGGCGTCCCGCTCACGCCGTCCCCAGGCACACCGCCAGCAACTCGTCCGGCGTGTCGACGATCAGGTCCGGCTCCTCGGCCTCCAGATCCGCCCGCGAGAAGAAGCCCCAGGTGACGGCGATGGTGGTCAGGCCGGCGGCCCGGCCGGCGCGCATGTCGAAGGGCGCGTCGCCCACGTAGGCCGCGTCGGACGGGCTGCCCCCCAGGGCCGCCAGGGCGTGCAGCACCGGGTCGGGCTCGGGCTTGTGGCGCGGCGTGTCGTCGGCGGTGACCACCACCTCGAAGTGGGCGTGCACCTCGGGCAGCACCCCCCACGCCAGCTCGACCGCATCGAGGCTCTTGGAGGTGACGATCCCCATTCGCCGCCCCGAGGCGCGCAGGCCGTCCAGCAGGCGGTCGACCCCCTCGTAGGGCTCCAGCAGCGCGGCCGTGTTGGCGTGGTTCCAGGTGCGATAGGTGTGGAAGAGGGTCTCCGCGTGCTCCTCGGAGAAGTGGCGCATCTGCTCCATCAGCGGGCGGCCCACGTTGATCACCAGCGCGTCGTCGTCGAGCTCGAGGCCGAGGACGGCGCGCACGGCGTGCCGGTGCGACTCGCGGATGAGGGTGACCGAGTCGATCACGGTGCCGTCGAGGTCGAACAGGATCGGGCCGGGAATCCCCGCGCCGCTCACGAGGTGTACATCCGGGCTCCCGGGGCCAGCAGGTCGGCCAGGGTGAGGGCCTCGAGCCGGTCCATGCCGTCGAGGTCGGTGAGGTCGAAGTGCATGGGGGTGACCGAGACGGCGCCGGCCTCGATCGCGGCGAAGTCGGTCCCCTGCTCGCGCTGATAGCTGGCGGCGGGACCGTAGATCGAGTATCGCTTGCGCCCGCCCTCCTCGCCGAGGAGCTCCAGCTGGTCGGTGTACACGCGGCGCCCCAGGCGCGTGACCCACGCCTCGGAGACCTCCTCGGGCGGCAGACCGGGCACGTTGACGTTCAGCATCACGCGCTCCGGGAAGGAGGGGTCGGCCACCACCGGCACCAGGCGCGCGGCGAAGGCGGCGCCCACGCGGAAATCGTAGGCGGTGCCGTCCCACACCCCGGCGGCCTGGTCGGTGCTCTGGGCCGACACCGCGATGGCCGGCCAGCCCAGCAGCATGCCCTCCAGCGCGGCGGCCACGGTGCCCGAGTACGTGACATCGTCGCCCAGGTTCACGCCGAGGTTGATGCCGCTCACCACCACGTCGGGCACGGTGTCGAGGACCCCCGAGACCGCGAAGCGCACGCAGTCGACCGGGGTGCCGTCGGTGGCATAGGCAGGCGTGCCGTCGGCGAGCGTCACCTCCTCCAGGTGGAGGGGGTTGTGGATGGTGATGCCGCGACCGATGGCGCTGCGGTTGGAATCCGGGGCGATCACGGTCACCCGGCCGACGGTACGCAGTGCCGCGGCCAGGGCCATCAGGCCGGGCGAGGTCACACCGTCGTCGTTGGTGACCAGGATGTGGGGCTGCGGCACGGCGCGGTCCTCGGCTGGGGCGGACGGCACCGAAGGGTACCTGCCCACCCGGATGGGGCGACCGGCCGCGGTGACACGCCGGCGGGGTGGGGAGCGCGCCGGGTGCGGCTCCGGATGGTTCGTGGCCGGACAGGAGCCGGCGGCGGCGAACGGCTACCGTCTGCGGCATGACCGGATCGACCACCGGCGCCGCGGCCGCACGGGCCGGCGATCCCCTCGCCGCCTACTTCGCCCGCCACGCCGGCTCCTACGACCGCCAGCTCTGGCTCGAGCGGCCCGCGCTGCGGGCCGCGGCGTCGATCGCGGGACCCCTGGACGGAGCCCGTATCGTCGATGTCGCGGCGGGCACTGGGGCCCTGGCGCGGGCGCTCCTGGACCGCGGCCGGCGCCCGGCGTCGCTGACCCTCGTCGACTCCGCCCCGGCGATGCTCGCGCGCGCCCACGACCGCGTCGCACACGCCCCCTGCCCGCTGGTCGTCCTGGAGGGCGATGCGCGCGCCCTGCCCCTGCCCGATCGCTGCGCCGACCTCGTGGGCATGGGTTTCCTCCTCCACCTGCTGGGCGCGGAGGATCGGGCGGCGGTGCTGGACGAGGCGCGGCGCGTCCTCGCGACCGGAGGGCGCCTGGTGGCCGTGGCGCACGCTTCGCCGCGCGGGGTGGCCGGCGTGGCACACAGGGCCCTGTGGCGCTCCCTGCGGGCCGGCGGGGGCGACGTTGTGGGAGGGGGCCCGATGGCCGACGTGGGGGCCGTGCTGGAGGCCGGCGGCCTCAGGGTGGAGGCCGTGCGCAGAATCCCGGGGGCCTACTGGTGTCAGGCCGTCCGGGCCCGGTCGCGATGACCGGCCCGGGAGAGGGCACGCGCTCGTCGCCGCGGATCACCGTCCGCCACATCGAGGGATGCCCGCACACGGACCTCATGGTCCGCCGAGTCCGGAGGGCGCTCTCGGACCTCGGCGACCCGGACGCGCCGATCGATCTGGAGGTGGTCGGGGACGCCGATGATGCCGTGCGGACGGCGTTCGCCGGATCGCCGACGCTGCTGATTGACGGCCGGGACCCCTTCCCGCACACCGGGATGGCCGGTGGCCTGGCGTGCAGGGTCTACCCGACGCCTGCCGGGCCGGAGGGTGCGCCCACGATCGAGCAACTCCGGCAGGTGCTCAGCCGATGAGGTCCCGCGCCGGACTCACCCCGTGATGATGCGCGCCTCGGGACGGAAGGCCGCGACCGAGAACCAGAAGGGGATGTCGTGATGCACGGGGTCGAGGCGCGCGCCGCGGGCCGGGCCGCCCACGGCGCGGCCGTCGCGAGTCCAGCGCGAGCCCGTGAGGTCGTCACGCAGTGCGTCCGGACCGAGCACAGAGAAGTCCGCGGGACGACCGTCGACCAGGGCCCGAAACACGACCACGCTGCCCACGTCGCGCCCGCGGGCGATCTCCGCATCGTCGAGCGCCGAAGCCGTGCCCTCGCGCCACCAGACCACGGCCGGACCGCCGGCGAGGTCGACCATCACCACTCGCCTCTCGGTCAGGACGCCGAAGGGCACCACCACCGTGTCGTTGTCCACATCCAGCAGGACGACGCGCTCCTTGGGCGCCAGGCGGCCGTCGGTCTCCGCGCCGCGCAACAGGAACGGCGCGGAGCCGGGCTCGTCGTAGCCGCCGTAGGGGTTCCGGCCGTAGGGCCGGTCGTGGCCGGTGTCCTCGGTCAGGACCTCACCCTCGGGGTACAGCCCGCGGAACTCTCCCAGCGAGATCAGGCGCGATGGGACACGCCTCAGCGTGGCGCCGGTCATCTCCCCCACGATCGCCGTCCCGTCGAACTGCTGCCACCACGACTCGGTGCGGTCGTCCCACATCACCAGATCGCTCAGGCGCAGGTTGCCGGTGGTGCCGAAGCGCAACTCGTGCCCGTCCACCACCCGCTCGAACACGATCCCGGTGTTGCACAGCGGGCAGAAGGTCACCGCGACGGGGAGACCGACGATCGTGTCATTGACGATCTCGTGCCAGATCAGGATCCGCAGGGGGTAGGCGCGGGCGACGCCGCGCACCTCCACGGCGAGCACGGGCTCGGTCCCGCGACCGCCCGTGGCCGAGGCGGGTTCGAAGCGGGGCTCGTCGATGGGAGGGATGCCGTCGCGCGGCGGGCCGCCGGAGATGATCTCCTCCAGAGGGACCGAGTGGACGGCGAAGTCGGTGCGCCACCCGTCGGTCGAGAACGCCAGGCCCTCCGGGAGCTCGACCCCCGCCCCGTCCGCGGTGCCGGCCGCCTCGGAGTCCGACCCGCTGCCGCATCCGGCGAGGAGAACGGCCAGCACGAGGGCCACGAGCAGGGCCCCCGCCCCGTTGCGGGCGTCGGGGACGCGGCGCATCACAAGCCGACCGGGAACCGGTCCACGGTCATCCCCCGGGGCGGGGGTCGCCGCCGCGCTCCCAGCGACAGCCCGCGAGCACCACGCCGTCCAGGAGCAGCAGGGACCCGTCGGTCTCGCGCCGGACGTGGCCGCTGGCGACCAGCCGGGCGATGGCCTGGGTGGCACCCGGGCGGGTCACGCTGGCGATCCGGGCCAGCTCGCGGTGGCGCACCGGCGGCAACCGGACCCCGTCGCGTGTAACCCTCCCCGACCGGGTGGCGAGCGCCCGCAGTCCGAGGACCACGCGGTCGTCGACGCGCCGGTGGGCAAGCCGGAGCGCGGCCGCCTGGGCCTCCTCCACGCGACGGACGCACTGGGACAGGAGACCGACCAGGACCGTCGGATAGGGCGCGAGGTCCGCCAGCTGCTCCTGGTCGATCGGGCAGAGATGGCTGTCGGCCAGCGCCCGGATGCGGGCGCCCCCATCCACGATGCCCGACGGCGGACAGGTCAGGAGATCCCCCTCGGCCGCGTGCGCCAGCACGAGTTCCCGTGCGTCCTCGGTCGTGCCCACGACCTCGAGCTCGCCGTACTTGACGATCACGATGCCGGCGGAACCGGTGACCACCGGCCCCTCGTCGCCTTCGGTCATGCGGAGCATCCGGCCGCGCATCAGAACGGCCATCGCGGTGCGGCGGTCGCCGGCGGACAGGTCGGCGAGCATGTCGCTCACCGACAGGCGGAGCGCGGCCGGGTCACGAATACCCATGATCTCCACCCCACTCCCCGAGGGTCACCGGTCCGGCGCCGACGCAGCCGCCCGCGGAGAGAACCAGTTCGCCGGCGCAGAAGGGGCAGCGCACCCCCGGCTCGGCGCCGCCACCGAACGCCCGGCGGCAACGGATGCACACGGCCGGCGCCGGCCTCCCGCGAAGGGGCCCGCGCTGCCATCGCGCCCGTCGCGCGTGCCTACTGGTACAGAGCAACGTGCACCTTCACCTCCGGATGGGCCGGCCCCTGCACATGAAGCGTAGGTCGATCGGGCGGGCAGCGAGCCGCGCCGGTGTTCGCGCGCGGACCATGGGGCGCCCGGGCGCCGCTCGCACGTCCGCCTGTGAACCGCGGCCCCCGGGGAGGCCGGGCCGTGCTCCTAGCGTCCCCGTCGTCGCCCCAGGGGCGACCGAGAAGGCCACCGAGGAGGAGACATGACCGAGTTCACGATCCACACCGCCGAGAGCGCCCCCGAGGGCTCCCGGGCCGGGCTGGCGGCCGCCCGCCAGAAGTTCGGCATGGTCCCGAACCTGCTGGGCGTCCTGGCCGGCGCGCCGGCGGCGCTCACGAGCTACCTCACGACCACCGAGGCCATGGAGGGCTCCTCCCTCAGCCCGCAGGACCAGCAGGTGGTCTTCATCGCCACCTCGGTGGCCAACCGCTGCGAGTACTGCGTCTCGGTGCACACCGCGATCGCCGGGATGGCCGAGATCCCCCCCGAGACCACCGACGCGCTGCGTGCGGGCCGGGATCCGGAGGATGAGCGGGCGGCCGCGCTGGCGCGCCTCGCGCGAGCGCTCGTAGGTGAGCGGGGCTGCATCGAGGAGGCCGACATCGAGGCCTTCGGTGCCGCCGGCTTCAGCGACCAGCAGCTCCTGGAGGTCATCACGGGGGTGGCGCTCAAGACCCTCAGCAACGACGTCAACCACATCGCCGAGACCCCGCTGGACCCGGCGTTCGAGGGCGTCCGCTGGACCCCGGCGGCGGTGGCCTGAGCGAACCCCGGCGCTACCCGGCGCCCGCGCGATACCGCACCGCCACCAGGCACAGGCCGTGCGGGGGCGCCGTGGGGCCGGCGGCCGACCGGGGGGCCCCGGTCAGCAACTCCCCCACCGACTCGGGGTTCCTGCGGCCGGTCCCCACATCGAGGAGCGTGCCCATCACGGTCCGGACCATCGCCCGCATGAAGGCATTGGCCTCGATCATCAGGACCAACTCGTCTCCGCGCTGCTCGAACCGGCACTCGGTGACCGTGCGGTGGAAGAACACGTGACCGGTACGTGCCGGGGTGAAGGCCCGGAAGTCGTGGCGGCCCACCAGCAGCTCGGCGGCCGCCTCCATGGCGGGCACGTCCAGCCGCCGGCGCACCGCGTGCACCCGGCCGCGGCGCAGGGGGGAGTCGGGCCCCCGCAGCAGCCGGTACTCGTAGCGCCGCGAGAGGGCGTCGCGGCGGGCGTCGAAGCCGGCCGGCGCGTCGGCCACCGCGCGCGCGGCCACCTCGTCGGGCAGCAGGGCCCCCAGCGCACGAACGATCTGTCCGCACGGAAGGGCGGAGGAGACGGGGACCGACACCACCTGCGCGAGCGCGTGGACGCCGGCATCGGTGCGCCCGGCCACGCTCAGGGTGACCGGGTGGCCCACCAGACGCGCGAGGGCGTCCCGGAGGACGCCCTCGACGGTGCGTAGGCCGGGCTGGTGGGCCCAGCCGCGGAAACCGGCGCCGTCGTACTCCAGGTCCAGCCGGAGCACGCGGTCACCGGTCACTCGATCAGGTGGGGACGACCCCGTGCGAGAGCTCAAGCAGCACCATCTCCGCCGCGTCACCCTGACGCGGACCGAGCTTCAGGGTGCGGGTGTAGCCACCCTGCACGTCCTGGAAGGCCGGGCCGATCTCGTCGAACAGCCGGTAGGTGACCTCCTTGTTGCGCAGCAGGGCGATCGCCTGCCGGCGCGAGTGGAGGGTGTTCTCCTTGGCCAGGGTGATGGCCTTCTCGGCCACCCCTCGGGCGAGACGGGCCTTGGGGGCCGTCGTCTGGATGCGCCCGTGGGTGAGCAGCGCCGTGGCCAGGTTCGCGGCCATGTGCTTGCGGTGAGAACTGGAGCGGCTGAGCTTGGGGCCGTGATTGCGATGGCGCATGCGGTGCCTCTACTCCTCGTCGCTACGCAGGGCCAGCCCGTGCGTCGCCAGGTTTTCCTTGACCTCTTCGATGCTCTTCTTGCCGAAGTTCGGGATGGCCGACAGCTCGGCCTCCGTCTTCGAGATCAGGTCGCCGATGGTCTCGACGCCGACCCGCTTCAGGCAATTGTACGAGCGAACGCCCAGCTCGAGCTCCTCGATGAGGATGTCGCTCATGCCCCCGCCCGCGGGCTCCTCCTCCACCACCGGCTCGCCCAGCAGCTTGGTGCTGTCCGGGTCGGCGAAGATCGCCAGCCGGTTGATGAGGATGGCCGCGGCCTCGGACATGGCCGAGCGCGGGTCGATGCTGCCGTCGGTCTGGATCTCGATCAGCAGCTTGTCGAAGTCCGTGCGCTGACCCACGCGCGCCGGGCTCACCGCGTAGCGCACGCGCTGCACGGGCGAGAAGTTGGAGTCGACCGGGATGACGCCGATCGTCGTGGTCGGGCCCTTGTTCTGGTCGGCGGGCACGTAGCCGTGGCCGCGGGCGATCACCAGGATCATGTCCAGGCGGGCGCCCGCCTCGAGGTTGGCGATCTCGAGCTCGGGGTTGAGGATCTCGAGGTCGGACGGCAGGGCGATGTCGCCGGCCGTCACGACGCCGGGGCCGACCTTCGAGAGCTCCACCTCGACCTCGGGCCGCTCGTCGTGGATGCGGCACACGAGCTCGCGGAGGCTGAGGATGATGTCGGTGACATCCTCCCGCACGCCCTGGATGGTGGTGAACTCGTGCTGCACGCCCTCGAAGCGCACCGAGGTCACCGCGGCGCCCTCGAGCGACGACAGGAGGACCCGGCGCAGGCTGTTGCCGAAGGTGTGACCGAAGCCGCGGTCGAGCGGCTCCACCTCGAAGCGCCCCAGCGTGTCGCTGAGGGGCTCGTAGGTCATGCGAGGGGACTGGAGATCGAGCACGTTGACATCCTTCTCCGGCCTCGGGCCGGCTGCTGAAACGACGCGGATCGGGCGGGCCGGCGCATCGGCTCCCGGGTGCGCGCGTCACGCACCCGGCACCATCGCGCAGGCCCCGGTCCGACTACTTCGAGTAGAGCTCCACGATGAGCTGCTCGCGGACCGGCAGATCGATCTCGCTGCGGTCGGGCGCCTTGAGCACCTTGCCCGACAGGGAGTCGTAGTCGGCCTGCAGCCACGGTGCGACCACCGAGACGCGCTCGCCGGCCTCGCGGATGACCCCTTCGGCGTTCGAGCCCTCCTTGAGGGTGATCACATCGTCGGCCCGGACCTGCAGGCTGGGGATGTTCACCTTCTTGCCGTTGAGGCGGAAGTGCCCGTGGTTCACCAGCTGCCGGGCCTGGCGGCGGGTGGCCGCGAAGCCGAGACGGTAGACCACGTTGTCGAGCCGCAGCTCGAGCATGCGCAGCAGGTTCTCACCGGTGATGCCCGGCTGGCGGCTGGCCTTCTCGTAGTAGCGGCGGAACTGCTTCTCGAGCACCCCGTAGAAGCGACGCGTCTTCTGCTTCTCGCGCAGCTGGGTGAGGTACTCGCTCTGGCGGATGCGGCCGCGGCCATGTTCGCCCGGCGGGTAGTTGCGCCGGTCGAGGTACTTGGCGCACTTGTCGGTGAGGGCGACGCCCTCACGGCGCGAGAGCTTGACCTGGGGTCCGGTGTAGCGGGCCATCGGCGCTCCTCCTCAGACCCGGCGCCGCTTGCGAGGGCGGCAGCCGTTGTGGGGGACCGGGCTGACGTCGGTGACCGAGGCGACCTCGATGCCGGCGGCCTGGAGGGAACGGATCGCGGTCTCGCGACCGGATCCGGGGCCCTTGACGTAGACGTCGACCTTCTGGAGACCGTGCTCCATGCCCTTGCGGGCGGCGGAGTCGGCGGTGACCTGGGCGGCGAACGGGGTGCTCTTGCGCGAGCCCTTGAACCCGGCCGACCCGGCCGTCTCCCACGCGATCACGTTGCCCTGCTTGTCCGTGAGCGTGACGATGGTGTTGTTGAACGACGTCTTGATGTGGGCGTTGCCCACGGGGATGTTCTTACGTGCGCGCCGACGTGTGCGGCCGCGGGTGACCTTCTGGCGTGACAACGGGCTCCTTGCGGTCTTCTCGGTCTACGGGCGGCCTGTCAGCCCTTGCGCTGCTTGCCCACGGTCCGCTTGGGACCCTTGCGGGTGCGCGCATTGGTCTTGGTGCGCTGGCCGCGCACGGGCAGGCCGCGCCGGTGCCGCAGGCCCCGGTAGCAGCCGATCTCCATCAGGCGCTTGATGTCGTTGGAGCGCTCGCGGCGGAGGTCGCCCTCGACCATGAGGCTCTTCTCGATCATCTCGCGGAGGCGCCCGACCTCTTCCTCGGTGAGGTCGCGCACGTAGGTGTCGCGATTGATCCCGGTCTGGTCGAGCACCTTGTTGGCCGTCGGGCGACCGATGCCGAAGATGTAGGTCAGACCGATCTCGATGCGCTTCTCGCGCGGGATGTTGACACCTGCGATTCGTGCCATCGTGTTACCCCTGGGTCTGCTTGTGGCGGGCGTTGGAGCAGATCACGAGCAGCTTGCCGTGCCTCTTGATGACGCGACACTTCTCGCAGATCGGCTTCACGGACGCACGAACCTTCACGACGATTCCCCTGGTACCGGTCGGCCGACGGGGTGTCGGGCGACAATGTGCGCGGGCAGACACGCAGGGAGCCCCCGCGAGCGGCCCGGAACTCTAGCACGCGGATCCCCGGTGGGAGCGGGATGCGTGCGGCTGCCGGGTGCCGCCCTCATGCGACGAGGGTCAGCACGCGCGGGCCGGCGGCGGTGACCGCCACCGTGTGCTCCCAGTGGGCCGACAGGCTGCCGTCCCGGGAGACGATGGTCCAGCCGTCGTCCAGCTGCACGACGTCGTGCTCGCCGGCGTTCACCATCGGCTCGATGGCGATCACCAGGCCCTCGGTGAGCTCGGGCCCGGAGCCCGGCCGGCCGTAGTTGGGCACCTGGGGTTCCTCGTGCATGGAACGCCCCACGCCGTGCCCCACCAGGCTGCGGACCACCGAGAAGCCGGCGGCCTCGACCACGCGCTGCACGGCGTGCCCGATGTCGCCCACGTGGTTCCCCGGCGTGGCGGCGCCGATCCCTGCCCAGAGGGCCTCGCGGGTGACGTCGCTGAGGCGCTGGGCCACCGCGGGGACCGTGCCCACCCCGTAGGTGCGCGCGCTGTCGCTGACCCAGCCGTCCAGGGTGACGCCGATGTCGACGGCGATCAGGTCGCCCTCACCCAGCCGGCGGTCGCCGGGGATGCCGTGCACGACCTCGTCGTTCACCGACGCGCAGATCGACCCCGTGAAGCCGTGGTAGCCCTTGAAGGACGGGACACCGCCGTGGGAGCGGATGAACTCCTCGGCCAGGGCGTCGAGCTCGCCGGTGGTCACGCCGGGCACCACCGCGGGGGCCAGGGCGTCGTGGCAGGCCGCCAGCACCATGCCCGAGGCCGCCATGGCATCGAGCTCGTCCTGGGTCTTCGGCACCGGGCCGCCCCGGGGGGCCTTGCGGGCCACCGAGCCCCTAGCGCGCCGGGAGGTGCGCGACGATCGCATCGTGCACGGAGTCCATCGTGCCCTGACCGTCCACCGCGCGCAGCAGCCCGAGCCGTTCGTAGTAGTCGATCAGCGGCGCCGTCTGGGCCTCGTAGACGCCCATGCGGTGCTCGATGGTCTCCCGGGTGTCGTCGCCGCGGCCACGCGAGAGCAGGCGCTCGATCAGATCCTCGCGGGGCACCGAGAGGGAGATCACCGCGTCGAGCGGTGCCCCCACCTCAGCGAGCATCTCCCCGAGGGCGTCGGCCTGGGCGACCGAGCGCGGAAAGCCGTCCAGCATAAAGGCGTCCACCTGGAGGCGGCCGGCGTCGTCGACCAGCTGCTCGCGGATCATGCCGATCACGACCTCGTCGGGGACCAGGTCGCCGGCGTCCATGTATCGCTTGGCCTGGAGGCCCAGCTCGGAGCCCTCGGAGACGGCGGCCCTCAGGAGGTCACCGGTGGACAGGTGGAGGAGGCCGTAGCGGTCACGCAGGCGCTCGGCCTGGGTGCCCTTCCCGGCTCCGGGGGGTCCGAGCAGTATCAGTCTGGCTATTTGAGGAACCCTTCATAGGAGCGCATCATCAGCTGCGACTCCATCTGGCGCACGGTGTCGAGGGCGACACCGACCACGATGAGGATCGAGGTGCCACCGAGGACGCCGAACACGACGTTGGACTCGGGCAGGTACTTGAAGGCGACGTTCGGTATCTCAGCGACGATGGCCAGGTAGATGGCCCCCGGCAGGGTCAGACGGGTCAGGACCCGGTCGAGATACACGGCGGTGGGCCGGCCCGGACGCACACCCGGGATGAAGCCACCGTACTTCTTGAGGTTGTCGGCCTGGTCCACCGGGTTGAACTGCACCGCGGTGTAGAAGTACGTGAAGGCGATGATGAGCATGCCTTCGAAGATGATGTAGTACCACGAACCGGGCGCCAGGAAGTTGGACACCGACTCGAAGAACGAGCCCCGGCCCGCCAGCTCGGCCAGGGTGGCCGGCAGGATCACCACCGATGAGGCGAAGATCACCGGGATCACGCCCGCCATGTTCACGCGCAGCGGCATGTAGGTGGTGCCGCCCGAGGTCATGCGGCGGCCCACCACGCGCTTGGCGTACTGGATGGGGATCCGCCGCTGGCCCTCGTTGACGAACACCACCCCGACCACGACCGCGAGGGTGATGACCAGGATGATCACCTGGGTCACCGGCGGAACGGTGAGCCACCCGCTGATGGCGTCGGGGACGCTCACCACGATGCTGGCGAAGATCAGCAGCGAGATCCCGTTGCCGACCCCGCGCTGGGTGATCAGCTCACCCAGCCACATCAGGAGCGTCGTGCCGGTGGTGACCGACATGATGATCAGGAAGGCCCGTCCCGCGTCCACGCCCGGAAGCGCATCCTGGGACTGGAAGTACAGGATGTAGGCGATCGACTGCACGAAGGCCAGCACCACGGTGAAGTACCGGGTGTACTGGGTGATCTTCTGCTGTCCTGCCTCGCCCTCCTTCTGGAGCCGCTCCAGGGTGGGGATCACCACCGTCATCAGCTGGATGATGATGCTCGCGGTGATGTACGGCATGATCCCCAGCGCGAACACCGCGAAGCGCGTCAGCGCACCGCCGGCGAACAGGTTGAGGAAGTCCAGCAGGCGGCTTCCGCGGTCCTCGATCGCCTGCGCGAGCACGTCGAGATCCACGCCCGGGACCGGCACGAACGAGCCGAACCGGTAGACGACGAGGATCGCGGCCGTGAACAGGAGCTTCTTGCGCAGCTCCGGAGAGCGCAGCGAGTTGAGGATCGTTTCGAGCATGCCGCTGGGGTATCAGGCGGGCGCCGGGGCGCTCAGCCCTCCCCGGCCTCCGCGGCGATGAGGCGGACGGTGCCGCCGGCGGCCTCGATCTTTGCCACCGCCGACGCCGACGCGGCGTCGACCACGACGTTCAGGGCGCGGTCGAGATCGCCACCGGCGAGCAGCTTGACGGCCCAGCCGCGGTTGCCGTTGTTCTTGACGATGCCCGCCGCCTCGAGGGCGGCGATGTCAACCGTGCTGCCCGGCTCGAACACGGCCAGTTGCCCGACGTTGACCGGCACCGAGTGGGTCCGGAAGGGGCCCATCGGCATCGACATCTTGCGGTTGGAGCCGCGCAGCTTGCCCTGCTGCATGTAGACCGGCACCTGACCGCCCTGGTACCCGGGGCGGACGCCGCCGCCCGCTCGGGCGCCGAGACCCTTCTGGCCACGGCCGGCGGTCTTGCCCGTGCCCGAACCGATACCGCGGCCCACGCGCTTGCGGGGCCGCCGGGATCCCGGGAGGGGGGACAGCTTGTCGAGCGAGACGTCCGCGGGGGCCGTCTCCTCGATCGCGTTGGTCTTGACCTCAGACATTGCTCACCTGCTCGACACGGACCAGATTGGCGACCAGCCGGAGCTGGCCCTGCAACTGGGGCGAGTCGTCGCGCTCGACGCTCTGCCCGATGCGGCGCAGGCCGAGGGACCGCAGGGCGCCGCGATGGCGCTTCTGGGTGCCGATCTCGGACCGCACCTGGGTGATGCGCAGACGGCTCACTGGTCGGCCCCCGCGGCGGCACCCACCGCCTCGGTCGCCGGCGCGCCGGAGCCCGGCTCGATGCCGAGGACCTCGGCGACGGACTTGTCGCGCAGCGCGGCGACCTCCTCCGGACGACGGAGGGACTTGAGGCCCGCGACCGTCGCGGCCAGGAGGTTGACCGGGTTGGAGGTCCCCAGCGACTTGCTGAGGATGTCCCGGATGCCCGCCAGCTCGAGGACGGCGCGCACGCCGCCGCCGGCGATGACGCCGGTACCCTCGCTGGCCGGCTTCAGGAGCACGCGCCCCGCGCCCGCCCGCCCGGTCACCTGGTGGGTGATCGTCGAGTGGTACATCGGGACCGTGAACAGATTCTTCTTGGCATCCTCGACGGCCTTCTGGATGGCCACGGGGACCTCCTTGGCCTTGCCGTGCCCGACGCCGACGGTGTCGACCTCGTTGCCCACGACCACGAGGGCCGAGAACGAGAAGCGACGGCCACCCTTCACGACCTTCGCAACTCTGTTCACCTGGACGACGCGCTCGCTGAGCTCGAGCGCGTCCGGGTTGATCTTGCCGCCTCGGCGGACCTGTGCCACTCGCCTACCCCCGGCCTCTAGAACTCGAGCCCGCCCTCGCGGGCGCCGTCCGCGAGCGCTTTCACGCGCCCGTGGTACTTGTAACCGCCGCGGTCGAAGACCACGTGCGCAACTCCCGCAGCCTTGGCGCGCTCCGCCAGGAGCTTGCCCACCTCGGCCGCGGCCTCACCCTTCGACCGGTCGCGGAGGAGCCCCTCGTGGGAGCCCGCCGCGGCCAGCGTGTGACCCTGCGTGTCGTCGATCACCTGCGCGTAGATGCGCTTGTTGGATCGCGAGACACACAGGCGGGGGCGCTGGGCCGTTCCCGTGACACGACCGCGGATGCGGCGGTGACGCCGCTGACGTGCGGCCTCTGGATTGACAGCCATTGCGTTTACGCCCTCTTCCCGACCTTGCGACGGACCTGCTCGCCGGCATAGCGGATGCCCTTGCCCTTGTAGGGCTCGGGCGGCCGCACGCCGCGGACCTCCGCGGCGACCTGACCGACGGCCTGCTTGTCGATGCCCCGTACCACGATCTGCGTGGGGACGGGGGTCTCGAAGCCGATGCCCTCCGGGGGCGGGATGGTAACAGGGTGCGAGTAGCCCACGGCCAGCTCCAGGGTGGTCCCCTTCATCTGGGCGCGGTACCCGACGCCGACCAGCTCGAGCTGACGCTCGAAGCCGGCGCTGACCCCGTGGACCATGTTGGCGATCAGTGTGCGCGAGAGCCCGTGCAGGGCACGGTGGGGACCCCGGTCGGTGGGGCGGGTGACGACCAGCTGTCCGTCCTCCTGCGCCACCCGGATGGGCTCCACCACGGTGTGGCTGAGCTCCCCCTTGGGGCCCTTCACGGTGACCTTCTGGCCCGACAACTCGACCGCCACCCCGTCCGGGATGTCGATCGGCGCGCGTCCGATTCTGCTCATCTGCTGACCTCTACCAGACCGTACACAGGACCTCGCCGCCGATACCGCGGCGACGGGCCTCGTGGCCGGTGATGACCCCTTGCGAGGTGGAGAGCACGGCGATGCCCATGCCCCCCAGGACGCGCGGGATTTGCGTGCGGTCGGCGTAGATGCGCCGGCCGGGCTTGGAGACGCGGTCGAGGCCACTGATGACGCGGCGCCGGTCGCGGCTGTACTTGAGCCGGACCACGAGCTCGGTGCCCACCTGGGCATCGCGCAGCTCGTAGTCGGTGATGTAGCCGGCGTCGCGGAGGACGCGGGCGATCTCACCTTTGAGCTTGCTGCCGGGCATCTCCACCGCGTCGTGCAGCGCCATGTTGGCGTTGCGGATGCGGGTGAGCATGTCGGCGATCGGGTCGGTAAGCACTACCAGGAACTCTTCGTCATGCCGGGGATGACCCCGGCGTGGGCGGACTCGCGCAGGCAGATCCGGCAGAGGCCGAACTTGCGGAACACGGCGCGGGGGCGGCCACAGGCGTGGCAGCGGGTGTACTGCTGGGTGCGGTACTTCGGCGTACGGGACGCCTTCACGCGCAAGCTTGTCTTGGCCATGTGTCTCCTCTACCTCCGGCCGCCGCGGCCCTTGCCGCCCTTGCCACCGTACTTGCGCTGTTTGGAGCGCCGGCGGGCCGCGCGCTCCTCGGCCGAGTAGCCCTCGGCCCGGAACGGCATGCCCAGGTGGCGCAGGAGGGCGCGGCCCTCCGCGTCGCTGGCCGCCGTGGTGGTGATGGTCACGTTCAGGCCCATCACGTTCTCCACGCGGTCGTAGTCGACCTCGGGGAAGATGACGTGCTCGCGCAGGCCGAGGTTGTAGTTGCCGCGCCCGTCGAACCCGTCCGGGTTGATACCCCGGAAGTCGCGGATGCGCGGGAGCGCCACCGACATCAGCCGGTCGAGGAACTCCCACATGTGGTTGCCGCGCAGCGTGACCTTCGCGCCGATCGGCATGCCCTCACGCAGCTTGAACTGGGCGATGGACTTGCGGGCCCGGGTCATCGCCGGCTTCTGGCCGGCGATGACCGCGAGCTGCTCGAGCGCCTGGTCGAGCGCCTTGCTGTTGCTCTTGGCCTCACCGACGCCCATCGAGAGGGTCACCTTGGTCACCCGCGGGTGCTGCATGACCGACTCGTACCCGAACTCCTCCTGGAGCTTGGGCCGGATGTCGTTCTGGTAGATCGTCTTGAGGCGCGCGGGCGGCGCCTCGACGGTGGTGGTGCTCTCCTCGGCCATCAGTCCAGCTTCTCCCCGCTCCGTGCGGAAACCCGCACCTTCTTGCCGTCGACCTCCTGGAAGCGGACCCGGGTGGGCCGGCCGTCCGTCGGGTCCATGAGGGCCACGTTGGACAGGTGGATCGGCGCCGGGCGCTCGATCACGCCGCCGGGCTCGTCCGGGGGACGGGCCTTGGTGTGGCGCTTCATGATGTTCAGGCCCTCGACCAGCACGCGCTGCTCGTCGGGACGGACCTCGATGACGATGCCGCTGCGACCCTTGTCCTTGCCCGAGAGGGCCATGACGGTGTCGCCCTTGCGGATGCGGGCAGCCATCACAGCACCTCCGGCGCGAGCGAGATGATCTTCATGAAGTTCTTCTCGCGCAACTCGCGGGCCACCGGCCCGAAGATGCGCGTGCCGCGCGGATTGGAGGCGCTGTCGATGATGACGGCGGCGTTCTCGTCGAACGAGATCAGGGTGCCGTCCTCACGGCCGTGCTCCTTGCGGGTCCGCACGATGACGGCGCGCACCACATCGCCCTTCTTGATGGAACCGTTCGGTACCGCCGTCTTCACGGTGCCGACGATCACGTCGCCCACCGATGCCGACTTCCGCTTCGAGCCGCCCATGATGCGGATGCACAGGATCTCCCTGGCACCCGTGTTGTCCGCGACGCGGAGACGGGTTTCGACCTGGATCATGTGTGACTACCTGGCCTTTTCGATGATCTCGACCAGCCGCCAGCGCTTCTGGCGAGACAGCGGACGGCACTCGACCACCCGAACCAGATCGCCCACGCCGGCGTCGTTGCGCTCGTCGTGTGCGTGCAGCTTCGAGGAGCGGCGCACCGTCTTCTTGTACACCGGGTGACGCTGCTGGGTCTCCAGCAGCACGGTGATGGTCTTGTCCCTGCCGGCGGACGTCACATAGCCCTGACGGACCTTGCGGCGGGCGACGGACTCCTGGGGGGTCACGGTGCTCATGCCAGCTCCCGCTCGTGCGCGATCGTGAGCAGACGCGCGATCTCGCGCCTGCGGGTCTTCAGCTCCGCGGAACGCTCCAGCGCGCCGGAGGCGTTCTGGAAGCGGAGGTTGAAATAGGCTTCGCGGCTCTCCTCGAGCCGCTGGGCGAGCTCGTCGTCGGTGAGCTCGCGGATGTCTTCCGGCTTCACGTCAGGCCCCCAGATCGTCGCGGGTGACGACCTTGCAGCGGATCGGGAGCTTGGTCGAGGCGAGCCGCATGGCATCACGGGCGAGCGGCTCCGGAACACCGGAGAGCTCGAACATGATGCGGCCCGGCTTGACCGTGGCCACCCAGCCCTCGGGTGACCCCTTGCCCGATCCCATACGGGTCTCGGCGGGCTTTTTGGTGACGGGGAGGTGCGGGAAGATCGTGATCCACACCTTGCCGCCGCGCTTGATGCGCCGGGTCATGGCGATACGGGCCGCTTCGATCTGGCGGTTGGTGATCGCCGCCGGCTCGAGCGCCTTCAGGCCGTACTCGCCGAAGGCCAGCTGATCGTGACCCTTGGTCAGGCCTCGACGACGCCCTCGATGAGCCTTGCGGTGCTTGACGCGCTTCGGCATCAGCATCAGGAACCACCCCCCTGTCCGCCGCCGCCGCGGTTGCCACCGCGGCCGCCGCCGCCACCGCCACCGCCGCCGCCCTCGCCGCCGCGACCGCGACGGTCACGACGGGGACGGCGCGGGGGCTGCGGGGCGTCGAGGTCGGTGCGCCCGCGGCTGTCCTGCACGCCCTCGGGGAGCACCTCACCCTTGTTGATCCAGACCTTCACGCCGATGCGGCCGAAGGTCGTCTTGGCCTCGTGGAAGCCGTAGTCGATGTCGGCGCGCAGGGTGTGCAGCGGCACGCGGCCATCCGAGTAATGCTCGGAGCGCGACATCTCGGTACCGCCGAGACGCCCGCCGCACTGCACCTTCACGCCCTGGGCGCCGGAGCGCATGGCGGAGGTGAGGGCGCGCTTCATCGCCCGGCGGAATGCGACGCGGTTCTCGAGCTGCTCGGCGATGGACTGCGCCACCAGCTTCGCGTCCAGCTCCGGCCGCTTGATCTCGTTGATGTTCACCTGGATCTGCTTACCGGTGAGCCGGTTCAGATCCTTGCGGAGGGCGTCCACCTCGGAGCCGCTCTTGCCGATGACGATGCCCGGGCGGGCGGTGAAGATGTCGACGGTGAGCTTGCTCTGGTCCTTCTTGAGGTGGATCGCGGACAGGCCCGCGTGGCTCAGCCGGCCCAGGATGTGGTCGCGCACGGCGCGGTCCTCGTCCAGGTACGCGGCGAAGTCCCGCTCCGAGAACCAGTTGCTGCGCCAGCTCTGGTGCGCGAGGCCCATCCGGAAGCCGGTGGGGTTGATCTTCTGACCCATGGGTGGCCTAACGCTCCGTCTCGGCGACAGTGATGGTGATGTGGCAGGTCCGCTTCATGATCGGGGTGGCCCTTCCCTGGGCGCGCGGGCGGAACCGCTTGATCGTGGGGCCCTCATCCACGGTCACGCGCGCCACCACGAGCTCGCGCACGTCCAGGCCGTGGTTGTGGTCGGCGTTCGCGACGGCCGACTGCAGCACCTTACGCACCGGGACCGCCGCCGCGCGGGTGCTGTAGGCCAGCACCGCCTGCGCGTCGGCCACGGGCAGGCCCCGGATGAGATCCACCACCAGTCGTGCCTTGCGGGCCGAGGTGCGGACGAACCGCGCCTGGGCCTGGGCACTCTGGTCCATGTTGATCGTCGCCGGCATGTCAGCGCCTCATCGTGGAGGTGCGGTCCGAGCCCGCGTGCCCCCGGTAGGTGCGCGTGGGCGCGAACTCGCCCAGCTTGTGACCGACCATGCTCTCGCTGATGAACACCGGGACGTGCTTGCGGCCGTCGTGCACGGCGATCGTGTGACCGACCATCTCCGGGAAGACGGTGGACGTACGCGACCACGTGCGGACGATCCGCTTCTCGTTGGCGGTGTTCATCTCCTCGATGCGCTTCATGAGCTTCGCGTCGACGAACGGACCCTTCTTGAGGCTGCGACCCATCTCCGACTACCGACCTTCCGTGTGCTTGCCGCGCTTGCGGCCGCGAACGATGTACTTCTGGCTGGCCTTCTTCTTGTCGCGCGTGCGGTACCCGTTGGTGGGCTTGCCCCACGGGGTGACCGGGTGGCGACCGGAGTTGCTCTTGCCCTCACCACCGCCGTGCGGGTGGTCGACCGGGTTCATGGCCGACCCGCGCACGCGCGGCCGGACGCCCTTCCAGCGGCTGCGCCCGGCCTTGCCGATGCTGATGTTCTCGTGGGTGACGTTGCCCACCTGGCCGATGGTGGCCCGGCAGTCGAGGTGCACCATGCGCATCTCCGACGAGGGCAGGCGCACGGTTGCGTAGTCGCCCTCCTTCGCCATCAACTGGGCGCCGGTGCCCGCCGAGCGCACGATCTGGCCTCCGCGGCCGATCTGCAGCTCGATGTTGTGAACGATGGTCCCCGTGGGGATGTCGCGGAGCGGCAGCGCGTTGCCCGGCTTGATGTCGGCCGTGGGGCCGCTCATCACGGTGTCGCCCACCCGGAGCTTGAGCGGCGCCAGGATGTAGCGCTTCTCGCCATCCGAGTAGTTCAGGAGGGCGATGCGCGCCGAGCGGTTGGGGTCGTACTCGACCGTGGCCACCTTGGCGGGGACGCCGTCCTTGTCGCGCTTGAAGTCGATGATGCGGTAGCGGCGCTTGTGGCCACCGCCGATGTGACGGCTGGTGATCCGGCCGTTGTTGTTCCGGCCGCCCGAACGGGTGACCTTCCCGAGCAGCGACTTCTCGGGGGTGGTCGAGGTGATCTCCTCGAAGTCCGACCCCGTGACGAAGCGGCGGCCCGGCGATGTGGGCTTGTACTTCTTGATTCCCATGGGCCTACGCTCCCTCGAACAGCTCGATCTTGTCGCCGGGCCGGAGCTCGACGATGGCCTTCTTCCAGCCCGGCCGGCGGCCGCGCGTATACCCGCGCCGCTTGGGCTTGCTCTGCACGGTGACCGTGCGGACGCCCGTCACCGTCACGTCGAACATCTCCTCGACGGCCTGACGGATCTCGGTCTTGTGGGCCCCGTCCAGCACCTTGAAGGTGTACTGGTTGTGCGCCTGGACGAGCTGGAAGCTCTTCTCGGAGATGACGGGGCGGACCACCACGCGGCGGATGTCCTCTCGCAGGCTCACTTGTCCTCCTCATCCGAGGCCGTGGAGGCCTCGTCGGCGGGCTCGTCGGCCGGCGCGGCCGCCACGGGCGGCGCCTTCTCCACCGGCGGCCTGGGCTGCGGCGTGACGGACTCGATCTCGGCCGGGCCGCCGGCGATCCGCTCCCAGGCCGAGCGGGCCATCAGGAGGGCCTTGGCGGCGACGATGTCGACCACCTGCAGCTCGCGACCCGAGAGGACGTAGATACCGGGGATGTTGCGCAGCGAGCGCGCCTCCACCGAGTGCACGTCGTCGAGGACCACCAGCAGCGGGCGGACATTCACGCCCTCCGGCGCCTGGCGCAGGTACTCGACCGCGCGCTTGGTGGAGGGGGTGTCCCAGCCGAAGGGCTCGATCAGGGCCAGGGAGCCGCGCTCCGCGTGGGCGCGCAGCGCGGCGCGATAGGCCTGCTGGCGGACCTTGCGGTTGACCTTGCCGCCGTAGGTGCGGGGCGAGGGACCGAAGATCACACCGCCGCCGGTCCACAGCGGCGAGCGCGTGGAGCCGGCGCGCGCGCGTCCGGTGCCCTTCTGGCGCCAGGGCTTGGCGCCGCCACCCCGCACCTCGGCGCGGTTCTTGGTGGAATGGGTACCCGCACGACGCGCGGCGAGCTCGGCCACCACGGTCTCGTGGATCAGGTGTTGCTTGATGGGCTGCTCGGCCACGGGGCCGGCCAGCGCCGCCTGGCCGACGGTCACGCCGTCGGAGTTCAGGAGCGGCAGCGGGGTCATTCGGGCCTCACGATCACGATGCCGTTCACGCCGCCGGGTACGGCGCCGCGGACCAGCAGGATGTTGCGCTCGGGGTCGCGGTCGACGATCTGCAGACCGCGCTGGGTGACCGTGCGGGCCCCCATGTGGCCGCTCATCCGCGTGCCCTTGAACACGCGCGCGGGATAGGCGGCCGCCCCGATGGAGCCGGGCTCGCGGACGTTGTGCGAGCCGTGACTCACGGGTCCGCGCTTGAAGTTGTGGCGCTTGATGGTGCCGGCGTAACCCTTCCCCTTGGAGACGCCGGTGACGCGGACGATCTCGCCGGTCTCGAAGTTCTCGACCGTCACGACGTCGCCCAGCGACAGGCCCTCGCCCAGGTCGGCGGGGTCGAACTCGTGCAGGTGGCGTACGGGCGGGGCGCCGGCCTTCTTCAGGTGGCCCAGCTTGGGGCTGTTCAGCACCTTGGGGCGGGCCGCGCCGAAGCCGAGCTGCACGGCCTCGTAGCCGTCGGTGCCGGCGGTCTTGATCTGCGTGACCGGGCAGGGACCGGCCTCGATAACCGTCAGCGGGATGCGCACGCCGTCCTCGCCGAAGATCTGGGTCATACCCAGTTTGCGTCCGATGATCGCCGCCATCGTCAGGCCTTGATCTCGATGTCGACCCCGGCCGGGAGATCCAGGCGCATGAGCGAGTCGACGGTTTTGGGCGTCGGCGAGTAGATGTCGATCAGCCGCTTGTGCGTGCGGATCTCGAAGTGCTCGCGCGAGTCCTTGTCCTTGAAGGGTCCGCGGATGACGCAGTAGATGTTCCGCTCGGTGGGCAGGGGGACAGGACCCGAGATGGTCGCGCCGCTGCGCTGAGCCGTCTCCACGATGGAGGCGGCGCTCTTGTCGATCAGCTCATGGTCGTAGGCCTTGAGCCTGATCCGGATCTTGTTCTGCTGCACTGAACGAAACGCCTTTCCGGGGAAGAAAAACCCCGCCGCCCCCGGTGGGGACGGCGGGGTCACGGAGACCCTGTTACTCGGTGATGCTCTCCACGACGCCGGCACCCACGGTGCGCCCACCCTCACGGATGGCGAACCGGAGTCCCTCCTCCATCGCGATCGGCTGGATCAGCTCGATGTCGATGGTGACGTTGTCGCCCGGCATGACCATCTCCGTGCCCTCCTGGAGGGTCACGACGCCGGTCACGTCCGTGGTCCGGAAGTAGAACTGCGGCCGGTAACCCTGGAAGAACGGGGTCTTGCGACCGCCCTCGTCCTTGGACAGGACGTACACCGAAGCGCGGAACTTGGTGTGCGGGGTGATCGACTTCGGAGCGGCCAGAACCTGACCGCGCTGGATGTCCTCGCGCTTCACGCCGCGGAGCAGGGCGCCGATGTTGTCGCCGGCGCGCCCCTCGTCGAGCAGCTTGCGGAACATCTCGACGCCGGTGACGACGGTCTGCTCGGTCTTCGCGGTCATGCCGACGATGTCGATGGTCTCGCCGACCTTGATGATCCCGCGCTCGACGCGGCCGGTGGCGACGGTGCCGCGCCCGGTGATGGTGAAGACGTCCTCCACCGGCATCAGGAAGGCCTTGTCGACGTCGCGCTCGGGGACCTCGATGAACTCGTCGACGGCCGCCATCAGCTCCATGATCTGAGCGGTGGCGTCGGCGTCGCCGTTGAGAGCGTTCAGGGCGGAGCCCTTGATGACCGGGGTGTCGTCGCCCGGGAAGTCGTACTCGGAGAGCAACTCGCGGACCTCGAGCTCGACCAGCTCGAGAAGCTCCTCGTCGTCGACCATGTCGGCCTTGTTGAGGAACACGACGATCGACGGGACGCCCACCTGACGGGCGAGCAGGATGTGCTCACGGGTCTGAGGCATGGGGCCGTCGGCGGCCGAGACCACGAGGATCGCGCCGTCCATCTGGGCGGCACCCGTGATCATGTTCTTCACGTAGTCGGCGTGGCCCGGGCAGTCGACGTGGGCGTAGTGACGGTTCGCCGTCTCGTACTCCACGTGCGCCGTGGCGATGGTGATGCCGCGCTCGCGCTCCTCGGGGGCCTTGTCGATCGCGTCGAAGGCGACGGCCTTGCCCGAACCGCCGGCCTCGGAGAGGACCTTGGTGATGGCGGCGGTCAGCGTCGTCTTGCCATGGTCGACGTGACCGATGGTGCCGATGTTCACGTGCGGCTTGGACCTGTCGAACTTCTCTTTTGCCATCAATCGCTCCCTCTGAGCACTCTGCGATACGCCGCCTTCGGGCGGACATCCCCGACGAGAAAGTCCCCGGGCGCAAAACGCGCGGCCCGAAAGCCGCGCGCGAGAAACCGGGCGCTCCGTAGAGCCCGGGAAGAATACCCACCCGCACCCCGGGCCGCAAGGCGCCCCAGAAGGGAACGGCCGCGCCGCGAGGAGTTCTAGCATGGCGGAGTGGACCCGCGCGCGATCATCGGAGCCCTGAGGGGCGAAGTGGCCGGCGAATTGCGCGCGGATCCGGCCACGCGGGAGCTGTATGCCTGCGATGCGAGCCTCTATCGGCGCCTTCCGCTGGCGGCGCTGAGGGCCGCGCGCCAGGAGGATCTCGACGCCGCGGTGGACGCCTGCCGCTCCCTGGGGGTGCCCCTGACCATGCGGGGCGCCGGCACCAGCCTCGCCGGCCAGGCGGTGGGACGTGGCCTGGTGGTGGACTGCTCGGCGCTGGCGGGCGTCTCCGTCGACCCGGACGCGCGGGTGGCCCACGTGGGACCCGGGACGGTTCTGGACCACCTCAACCGTGCGGCCGGGGTCCACGGCCTGCAGTTCGGCCCCGATGTGGCCACCGCCAGCCGGGCGACCCTGGGCGGCATGATCGCCAACAACTCGGCCGGCGCGCGCTCGATCGTGCACGGCCTCACCGCAGACCACGTCATCGGGATGGACGTGACGATGGCCGACGGCACCCGGGCCCGGCTGGAGCCCGGCGCCCCGGCGCCACCCGCGCTCGAGGCCTGCCGGTCGCTGGCCGACGGCTTCCGGCCGCCTGCGCTTGTCCGGCGGGTCTCCGGGTACGCGCTCGACGCGCTCGGCGGTGACCGGCCCGACTGGCCGCGCCTGCTGTGCGGCTCGGAGGGAACCCTGGCGGTCACCCGCTCGGCCACGGTCCGCCTGGTGCCGCTGCCCGCCGCGCGCGGGCTGGCCCTGGTGCCCTACCCGTCCGTGGACGCGGCCCTCGAGGCGGTGGCGGACCTGGTGCAGACCGGGCCCAGCGCGGTCGAGCTGATGGACAGCGCGCTGGTGGACCCCGCCAACCGCCCGCCGGCGGTCCGCGCGCTGCTGGGGTCGGTGGTGGACGCCGCCGCGGTGCTCATGGTCGAGTACGCGGGCGCGCCCGAGGAGGTCGCGGCCGCCCTCGGGGGCCTGCCCGGGCGGGCGCGCCTGCTGGCCGACCCCGACCTGCAGGCGAGCGCGTGGGCGGTGCGAAGGACCGGCATCGCCCGGGCGCTGCGCGATATCGCTGGCCTCCCCGGCGACCCGCGGCCGCTGGCCTTCATCGAGGACCCGGCGGTCCCTCCCGCGCAACTGGCCCCCTTCGCCCGCGAGGTCCGGCGCCTGCTGGCCGAGGAGGGGCTGCCGGCGGTCTGGTACGGGCACGCCAGCGTCGGCTGCCTTCACATCCGACCACTGCTGGACCTGCGCCTGCCCGGGGCGGCGGGGACCGTGCGCCGGGTCGCAGAGGCGGTGGCGGACCTGGTGGTGGCCCACGGGGGCTCGCTGTCGGGCGAGCACGGGGACGGGCGCCTCCGGAGCGAGCTGCTCGGGCGCATGTACCCGCCCCAGACACTGGCGGCGTTCACCGCGCTCAAGCGCAACCTGGATCCCGGCGGCATCCTCAACCCCGGGGTCCTCACCGACGCGGAGCCCCTCGACTCGGGCCTGCGCCTGGTGGAGTCACCCCCGCGTGGGGCGTGGCGGACGGCACTGGACCACTCGGCGGCCGGCGGCCTCGCCCGGGCCGCGGAGGCCTGCAACAACAACGGGGCGTGCCGGGGCGATGCGGGGACGATGTGCCCCAGCTACCAGGCGCTCGGGGATGAGCGCCACACCACCCGCGGCCGGGCGGTGCTGCTGCGGGCCGCGCTGGAGGGCCGTCTCCCCGACGGGCTGGCCGACGACGGACTGCACGAGGCCCTCGAGCTCTGCCTGGGCTGCAAGGCATGCGCCGCCGAGTGCCCGGCCCAGGTGGACATGGCGCGGCTGAAGGTGGAGGTACTGGCCCACCGTCTGCTGACCCGCCGGCCCCCGCTCTCGACCACCGTGGCGGCCCACGCCCACGGGCTGCTGGCGGCGGGGTCGCGGGCGCCGCGGCTGGCCGCCCTGGGCGCCCGGTTGGCCGGGCGCGTGCTGGGAGAGGCGCCGCCCGCACCGGTGGGCCGCTGGAGTCCCCGCCCCGCGGGGCGGCCGGGCGGGCCCGAGGTGGCGCTGATGGCCGACACCTTCACACGCTTCCTCCACCCGGAGATCGGCGATGCGGCCCTGAGGGTCCTCGCCGCCGCCGGCGCCGACGTGACCGTGGTCGACCCCGGCTGCTGCGGGCGCCCGCTCCTCAGCCAGGGTTATGTGGACGCGGCCAGGCGCTCGGCGCGCAGAGCCCTCGACCGCCTGGCGCCCCACGCCCTGGCGGGCCGGCGGATCGTCGTGCTCGAGCCGTCCTGCTGGTCGATGTTCAAGGACGATCTGGGCGCGCTGATGGATGGCGACGGCCGCGTGGAGTGGGTGGCGCAGGCGGTGACCACGATCGAGGCCGAGGTCGCACGCCTCGGGGGCGCGCCGCTCGGCCGCGGCCCCGCGGCCGTGGTGCACGGGCACTGCCACAGCAGGGCACTGGGCGACGGGGCGGTCCACGAGACCCTCGCCGCCCTCACGGGGGGCGACTGCCGCCCGTCAGGGGCGGGGTGCTGCGGAATGGCGGGGGCGTTCGGCATCCGCCATCCCGAGCTGTCGCGGACCATCGGTGAGCAGCGCCTGGTGCCGGCGGTGCGCGACGCCTCCGCCGTCGTGGCGCCGGGCTCGTCGTGTCGCCAGCAGATCGCGCGGCTGGCCGGCCGGCGGGCCCAGCACCCGGCCGAGTACCTCGCGGGCCTGATCGACCAGGAGGCGGCGATGGCCGGGAACGGCGCGGGCGCATGATCACCACCGGCCGCGGACCGGGCATCCGGGCCCGGGCGCTCAACGGGACGCTGATGCTGGCCGTCGACCGGCTGGGCCTGCCGCTGCCCGCCCTGCGGGTGCTGCGCGTGCACGGGAGGCGCACGGGCAGCCTGCACCGGGTCCCGTTGCTGGTGCTGCGGATGCGCGACACGGGGCGCCGCTACCTGGTGGCACCGCGCGGACGCACCGACTGGGCCCGGAATCTGGACAGCGCCGGATGGGGCGAGATCGGCCGCGGCCGTCGCCTGCACCGGGTGCGAGCCATCGCGGTGACCGGTGCCGAGCGCGAGGAGGCGATCGCCGCCTACCTGCGCCGCTTCGGCTGGCTCAACCGTAAGGTCTTCGGGGTCGAGCGCCGCCCGAGCGCAACCCGAATCGCAGAGCTGGCCCCGCACCACGCGGTCTTCCGCCTGGAGCCGTACGAGTAGGCGGTACGCCGGCAAAGCCGGGGCGACCCGCCCCTCAGGCGTCGAGGAGCCCGATCAGGAGCGCGCGCGTCTCGCTCAGTGCGCGACGCGCGTCGAGCGAGCGTCCGCCCCTCCGGGCCGCGTCGAGCCCCGGGTCCGCATCGGCCGCCGCCCGCTCGGCGGCCACCAGCTCGGCGAAGGCCGGCGCGTCGAGCAGGTTCGTCGCCTCCAGGAAGCCCAGCAGGCGCGCCGCATCGACGGGACGGCCGGCGCTCGCCAGCATCGGGACGAACTCGACCACGGTGATGTCGGCACCGTGCATGTTCTCACCGGCCAGCAGTTCCTCGACGTGGGTGAGCAGGATCGAGAACGCGCGCCGGGCGTCCCCGCGGCGAAAGGCGGAGGCGGCCTCGACAGCCCTGCTCGGCGAGTGGGTCCCGGGCGGGACGGGGACGGCGACGGCCTCGTCGAACAGGTGCTCCGCCCGGGCGCGGTCGCCGGCGAAGAGCGCCGAGTACCCCAGCAGGAGGAGGGTCCAGTTCAGGAACGTCGGCGGCCCCTGGGCCCGGTAGCGGTCCGCCAGGACGCCGACCGCCCGGTCGAGCTCGTCGAGGCGCCCCAGGTTCAGGAGCGCCGCGCCGATATCGATCTCGTAGAACTCGGCCGCGTGGTGCCGGCCCTGGCGGCGCAACTCGGCGACGGCCGGCGGCGTGGCCTCCAGCAGCGCCGGATAGTCCTCGTACAGGAATGCGCGTGCGTGGCGCACCAGCGGATGGCCGGGCTCGCCGCGGCGCTCGACGAGGCGGTCCCACCCGGCATGGTCCTGGATCAGCAGCCGTCGCTGGGCCGCCCAAGCCAGGCAGAACGCCTCGGTCTCGGCATCTGCCTGCGGGGTGATCGCGAGGATCCGCTCCACCCAGTCCCCGATCTCGGCCTGGCAGCGCAGCAGCGTCTCCGCGGCCACCGGCGCCACCAGGGCCACCGCGACGGCCCGGTCGCCGCGGGCGCAGGCGCGATCGATCGCGGCACGGAGATCCGGCCACAGAGCTGCAAGGTGCGCGACCCCCTCCGCCTCACGGGGGCCGGCCAGCAGCCCGCCGATCCGCTCGATCTCTGCTCGGCACCACTCCGTGTGACGCCGGGCGAGTTCCTCGGCCTCCCCCTCGGCGGCCAGGCGCTCGGCCGCGAACGCGCGGATCGTCTCCAGCAGCCGCAGGCGGCGGGTGCCTGCGCCCGGCGCGGCGACGACCATCGAGCGGTCGACCAGGCCCCCAAGGATGTCCACGACATCCGCTGCGTGGAGCCCGCCCCCGGCGGCGACGGCCTCGGCGGCCGTCACGTCGAACCGCCCGGCGAACACCGAGAGGCGTGCCAGCAGCGCGCGCTCGGGGGGCGAGAGCAGGTCGTAGGACCACCCGATCGTGGCGCGCAGGGTGCGGTGGTGGGCCATCGCGGGGCGCCGTCCGCCGCCGAGCAGCCGCAGCGCATCGTCGAGGCGCTCCCGCAGCTCGCGCGCGGTGAGGCTCCTCAGCCTGGCCGACGCGAGCTCGATCGCCAGGGGCAGACCGTCGAGCCGGCGGCAGATCTCGACGACGTCGTCGTGCGCGGCGGCGGCGTCGAACGACGGATCGGCCGCCGACGCGCGCTCGGCGAACAGCTCGGCCGCGGCCCCGTGGGGCTCGAGTGGCCCGACGGGGACGAGCCGCTCGGCGGCGACGCCGAGCGGCTCGCGCGAAGTGGCGAGAACCCGGGCGTGCGGGCACATCTCGGCGACCGCACGCGCGAGCGCCGCGGCCGCCTCGGCGACATGCTCACAGTTGTCCAGCAGCAGCAGGGCGTGCCGGTCCTCGAGGGCCGCGACGACCGAGCGATCGAGGGCACGGCCCCGGTTCTCCCGGATCCCGAGTACATCGGCCACGGCCCGCGCCACGTCGTCGGCCGACGAGATGTCGGCCAGGGGGACCAACCAGGCCCCGCCCGCCATGTCGGGCTCCGCCGCACGGGCCGCCGCCACCGCGAGCCGGGTCTTGCCGATGCCGCCGGGACCGACGAGCGTGACCACGGGGTCGGCGGCGAGCGCCGTCGCCACGGCGGCGAGGTCCTCGTCGCGGCCGATGAGCCTCTCGGCCCGGCGCGGGAGGTTGCCGCGCGGCATGTCCCCGAGGGCGGGCATCTGATCCTCGGCGACCTCCGGGGGCCGCGTCCTCCGTGCGACGACCACGCCGCCCAGACCCGCGTCGTTGGCGAGCACCATGGCCTCGAGCTCGCGCAGGCGCGGGCCCGGCTCGATGCCGAGCTCGTCCACCATGTGACTGCGCGCGCGGCGGAAGGCGGCCAGCGCATCCGCGGGCCGGCCGGAGCGGTAGAGGGCCGTCATCAGGAGGGCCCACAGACGCTCGCGATACGGGTTCCGCGCGGTCAACTCGGTCAGGGCACCGACCACCCCGGCCGGATCGTCGTCGGCGCGCCGCAGGAGGTCGGCCTCGATCGCCTCCAGCCGGCGCTCGGCGAGGCGTTCCGCGCTGGGCGCCAGGCCCTCGGCCCCCAGCCCGGCCAGCGGTTCGCCGTCGCCCCACTCGGCCAGCGCCCCCGCGATGTCCCCGGCGTCCAGCCGGCGCTCGAAGCGCAGGACATCGATCGCCGCCGGGTCGATGTCGAGCCGGTACGTCGCCCCCACCCGGACGATGCCGACACGGAGGCCGCGCCGCAGGCGCCCCACGTACGTCTGCAGCGTCTTCTCCGCGGTACGCGGGGGGTCGACGCCCCACACGAGCTCCACCAGCCGGGCGACGGAGACCGGCGAGCCGGCCGACAGCGCCAGGGCGGCCAGGACGGCCTGACACTTGGCGGGGCCCACGTCGAGCGGCCGGCCGTCGTCGCCCTCGGCGCGCACACCCCCGATGAGGTGGATCTCGACCACGGAGCGACCTCCCGGAACCGCCCAAGCATACCGGCGGGCGATGGCTCGACCGGGGCTCGACCGGAACTCCACCGGCCGACGACCGGACGCTCGTACGGTCGGCACATGACCACTCAGCGCACCCACATCACCCCAACGCCCCCGTCCCCCACGACCCCCGGCCACGACGCGGTCGGCGCGCGTCCGGGCCGCTCGCCGCGCTCGCTCGCGCGGCTGGCGGGACTGCTCTACCTCGTGATCGTCGTTGCCGGCCTCTTCGCCGAACTCGTCGTGCGCGGCAGCCTCGTGGAGCCCGGCGATGCGGCAGCGACCGCGCAGAACATCCTCGCCGACGCGACGCTCTTCAGACTCGGCTTCGTCGCCGACCTGGTGATGGTGCTGGCCGACATCGGGGTGGCGATCCTCTTCTACGTGCTCCTGAAGCCGGTGAACCACGGTCTGGCCCTGCTGGCCCTGGTCCTGCGGCTCATGATGGACGCGGTGCTGGCAGCCAACCTGATGAACCACCTCGGCGCCCTCCTGCTGCTCGACGCCGCCGGCCCCCTGGCGACGGTGGACCCCGCCGGGCGCGCCGCGCAGGCCCTGATGGCCCTCGAATCCCACCGGTACGGCTACCTGGTCGCGTTGGTGTTCTTCGGCCTCCACGTCGCCGTCCTGGGCTGGCTCTTCGCCCGCTCCACGTTCCTGCCCCGGATCCTCGGCATCCTCCTCGGCATCGCCGGCGCCGGCTACCTGCTGGACAGCTTCAGCTGGTTCCTCATCCCCGGCTACGACGGCGGCCTCACGCCCGTCGCCCTGGCCCCCGTCCTCGTCGCCGAGATCGCCGTGGTCGGATGGCTCCTGGCGAAGGGGCTCGACGAGGAGCGCTGGCTGGCCCGCGCCCGCGAGGCCGCTCTCCCGGCGGCCGCCCGCTGACCCGGATCCGAACCCACGGACAGGGCCGACCCCGGCCCTGTCGTTCCCGAAGGAGTAACGCATGAAGGCGATCGTCCAGTCCGGATACGGAGCCCCCGATGAGGTGCTCGCGCTCCGGGACGTCGAGCAACCGCCCGTCGGCCACAACCAGGTCCTCGTCCGCGTCGCCGCCTCGGCCGTGGCCGGCGACGACTGGCACCTGATGCGCGGATGGCCCTGGGTCGCCCGGCTCGCGACGGGCCTGCGCCGGCCGCGGCACCCGGTACCGGGACGCGAGGTTGCCGGGCAGGTCGAGGCTGTCGGCGCGGGCGTCACCGGCCTGCGGCCCGGCGACCAGGTCTTCGGGTGGGCGGCCGGGGCCCTGGCGCAATACGCGGCCGCGGACGAGAACGCATTGGCGCCACTTCCCGTGGGCCTCACCCCCGAGGAGGCGGCCGTCACCCCGATCTCGGCTCTCACCGCGCTGCAGGCACTGCGCGATGTCGGTCGCACGCGCCCCGGCGACCGCGTGCTGGTCATCGGGGCCTCGGGCGGCGTGGGCTCGTTCGCGGTGCAGATCGCTGTGGCGCTGGGCGCCCGCGTCACCGGCGTGGCGAGCGCGGGGAACCACGACCTCGTGCGCTCCCTCGGCGCCGAGCGCGCGATCGACTACACCGGGGATGACCCGGCCGGACACGGGCCCTACGAGGTGATCGTCGACCTGGTCGGGGTCCAGCCCCTCCGCCGGCTGGCCCGCGCGCTCGCCCCCGACGGCACCCTCGTGATGGTCGCCGGGTCCGGTGGCCGGGTGCTGAAGGGCACCCAGCGCTTCCTCGCCGGCCTGGTCATGTCGCCGTTCATCCGCGGCCGGATGCGCCCCCTCATCCACCAGGACCGCCGGGAGGACCTCGATGCCGTGATCTCCATGATCGCCGCCGGATCGGTCAGGCCGGTACTGAGCGCGACCTATCCGCTCGAGGGGGTCGTCGAGGCGATCCGCCACTTCGCGGCCGGCCACGCGAGGGGGAAGGTGGCGATCACCATCTGACGGACACGGTGCCGGACGCCCGCCGGCAAAGCCTGAGCAGTACGCCGGCAAAGCCGGCGCAAGGGTCGAGCAGTACGCCGGCAAGGCCGGCGCAAGGGTCGAGCAGTACGCCGGCAAAGCCGGCGCGAAGTAACCCCACCGGCCCACGACACGAACCGGCACCACCGGATGATCGGCCGCAGGCCGACTCTCATCCGGTCGACCGACAGAGGTCGACTCAGCCGGCCCGCCCCGCCGACCGCAAGGGAGGCGGTGCCGGCGACCGCATCGGGCCCCGGCGAGGGGCCCGATGGCACCCCGTAGCGCCGAAAGAGCGCGAAGGGGTGCCGTCGCCACCTCCCTATCTAGGAGGCGCCGACTTTCTTCTTGACCTCTTCGGCGATGGAGTTCGGGACCTCGGCGTAGGCGTCGAACTGCATCGAGAAGGTGGCCCGGCCCTGGGTGGCCGAGCGGACCGAGGTGGCGTAGCCGAACATCTCCGACAGCGGCACCTGGGCGCTCACGACCTCCGTGGTGCCACGGCTGTCCATGCCGCCGATGCGGCCGCGGCGGGAGGTGAGATCGCCCACGACGGTGCCGACGAAATCGCCCGGGACGACCACCTCGACGGCCATCATCGGCTCGAGCAGCGCCGGGCTGGCGCGCTTGACGGCCTCGCGCAGCGCCATGGAGCCGGCGATCTTGAAGGCGATCTCCGAGGAGTCGACATCGTGGTAGGAACCGTCGACCAGCTGCACCTTGACGTCCACCATCGGGAACCCGGCCACCACGCCCGTCTCGAGCGCCTCGCGGATGCCCTGGTCCACCGCCGGGATGTACTCCTTCGGGATGGAGCCACCCACGATCTTGCTCTCGAACTCGTAGCCCTTGCCGGGCTCGTTCGGCTCCACCGACACGTAGACGTGGCCGAACTGGCCGCGACCACCGGTCTGACGGACGAACTTGCCCTCGACCTTGTCCACGCGCTTGCGGATGGTCTCGCGGTAGGCCACCTGCGGCGCGCCGACGTTGGCGTCGACGCTGAACTCGCGCATCAGGCGGTCCACGATGATCTCGAGGTGCAACTCGCCCATGCCCTCGATGACCGTCTGTGCGGTCTCCTCGTCGGTGTGCACCCGGAAGGTCGGGTCCTCGTCCGACAGGCGCTGCAGGGCGGTGGAGAGCTTCTCCTGGTCGGCCTTGGTCTTGGGCTCGATGGCCAGACCGATGACCGGCGCTGGGAAGGTCATCTGTTCGAGCATCACCGGGTTGTCCGGGGAGCAGAGCGTGTCGCCGGTGGTGGTCGTCTTCAGACCCACGGCGGCCACGATGTCGCCGGCGGTGATCTGCTCGACGTCCTCGCGGTGGTTGGCGTGCATCATCAGCAGCCGGCCGATCCGCTCCTTGCGGTCCTTGGTGGCGTTGACCACGGCGGAGCCGCTGGCGGCGGTGCCGGAGTAGACGCGCATGTAGGTGAGGCGGCCGACGTACGGGTCGCTCATCACCTTGAAGGCGAGGGCCGCGAACGGGCCGTCGGGGTCGGGCGCGCGCACGACCTCCTCCTCGCTGCCGGGGAGCACGCCGGCGGCCGGCATGACGTCAAGCGGGGAGGGGAGCAGGTCGACGACGGCGTCCAGCAGCGGCTGCACGCCCTTGTTCTTGAACGACGAACCGCACAGCACCGGGGTGATGGCGATGTCGAGGACGCCCTTGCGGATGGCCTTGAGCAGGCGCGCGCCGTCGATCTCGCCGCCCTCGAGGTACTGCTCGGCCAGCTCGTCGTCGTTGTCGGCCAGGGCCTCGATCAGGGTGTCGCGGGCCATCTTGGCCTCGTCGTACATGTCGGGCGCGACGTCGGTGACCTCGACCTCGGTGCCGAGATCGTCGAGGTAGTTGATCGCCTTGAGGTTGATCAGGTCGATGATCCCGGTGAACCCGGACTCCTGCCCGATGGGGATCTGCATCGCGACGGCGTTGGCACCCAGCCGGTCGCGCATGGTGGCGATGGCCTTGGTGAAGTCGGCCCCGATGCGGTCCATCTTGTTCACATAGGCGATGCGCGGCACGCCGTATCGGTCGGCCTGGCGCCACACGGTCTCGCTCTGGGGCTCCACGCCGGCCACCGAGTCGAACACCGCGACCGCGCCGTCGAGAACGCGCAGCGAGCGCTCCACCTCGACGGTGAAGTCCACGTGGCCGGGGGTGTCGATGATGTTGATGCGGTGGTCGCGCCACAGACACGTGGTGGCCGCCGAGGTGATGGTGATGCCCCGCTCCTGCTCCTGGGCCATCCAGTCCATCGTCGCCGCGCCGTCGTGCACCTCACCGATCCGGTGCAGACGGCCGGTGTAGTAGAGGATGCGCTCGGTGGTGGTCGTCTTGCCGGCATCGATGTGGGCCATGATGCCGATGTTCCGTGTCCGCTCGAGGGACACCTTCTTCGCGGTCGTCGTCACTGCCGAGCACCCCTGCCATGTCGTGGCGGCGACCCCGATGGCCGCACGCGAGAACCCTCCACTACCTGCGGCCCGCCCCCGGCAGGAGGCGGGCCGCCCTGCGCACTACCAACGGTAGTGCGCGAACGCCTTGTTGGCCTGCGCCATGCGGTACAGGTCGTCCTTGCGCTTGAACGCCCCGCCCTGCGAGCCCAGCGCGTCCAGCAGCTCGTTGGCGAGCCGCTCGCTCATCTGGTGCTCGCGTCGCTCGCGGGCGAACCGGGCGATCCAGCGGAGCGCCAGGGTGCGGCCGCGGCGCGGCGGCACCTCGATCGGCACCTGGTAGGTGGCACCGCCGACGCGGCGGGACTTGACCTCGAGGGCCGGCGTCACGTTGCGCACGGCCTCCTCCATCACGGCCACCGGGTCGCGGCCCGTGCGGTCGCGGATCCGCTCGAGGGCGCCGTAGACCACCCCTTCGGCGGTCGACTTCTTGCCGTCCTTGAGCACCTTGTTGACCATCTGGGTCACGAGGGTGCTCTCGTAGACGGGGTCCGCATCGAGCGGACGACGGGTGATGACTGCGCGACGCGGCATTACTTGGGCCTCTTTGCGCCGTAGCGGGAGCGGGACTGGCGACGCTCGTTGACGCCGGCGGCGTCCAGGGCCGCGCGGATGACCTTGTAGCGCACGCCCGGAAGGTCCTTCACACGGCCACCGCGCAGCAGCACCACCGAGTGCTCCTGAAGGTTGTGACCCTCACCCGGGATGTAGGAGGTGACCTCCATCCCGTTCACGAGCCGGATACGGGCGACCTTACGGAGCGCCGAGTTCGGCTTCTTGGGGGTGGTGGTGAACACACGCGTGCAGACCCCGCGCTTCTGCGGGGCGCCCCGCAGGGCGGGCGTGGAGACCTTGGTGAACTTTGGCTTGCGTCCCTTGCGGACGAGCTGGTTGATCGTGGGCACGTGCGCCTTTGTTCGAGCAGACAACAGGGCCGCCCGGCTGGGCGGCGTCGGGCAGAGTAGCACGCATGCGGCCGGCGCATACCCGCCCGTGCCGGAGATCGCGGCCCCGGCGGCCCGGCGAGGCTACACGCGGGGCCGCAGGTCCGTGAGGCGCAGGCTGGTGGCGGTGTCGAGCCGGGCGATGCCGCGGACACGGGTGTCGATGTCCCAGCGCAGCGGGAGGCGGTGCGCGGGCGACCACCAGATCGTGTCGGTGCGCGTGCCGGGATGAGTCCCGGACGAGGTGGTCACCGTGCGCACGACCAGGGCCGGCACGGCGCGGCCGGCGACGCTCACCGGTTCGCGGCGCAGCACCTCGCCGCGCAGCACCATCGCGATCGTCCCCGTCGAGTGGCGCGAGGTCCAGGTGTCACCCGGCTCCGGGCGGGCGGGCAGGCGCAGCGCGGGCGGGCTCACCTCGCGGCGGTCGTCGCGCCCGATGCCGAGGAACGTCACGTCGGAGCGTCGCCAGGTCTCGACGATGGCGCCCTCGCGCAGGCGCAGGTGCACGGCCTCGATGTGCTGTTCTGCCAGGACCAGTTCCTCGGACCACCCGGACCCCTCGGGCGCGACGATGAGGCGGGCCCGCCCGGGGAGTGAGCGCGCGAGCGACACCGGACCCACTCCCCCGCTCTCCCGGCCTCGCTGGGCGTAGGTGTAGACACCGGGCTCGGGGCCGGGAGAGCGCCCGATGGGGGTGGCCGTGGTGGCGGCCGGCGCGCGGTCGCGGAAGTCGGCCACCGCGTCGGCCTGCCCCCGCTCGGTCCCGGCGCGGGCCCCCCAGAGCAGCGCGGCGGCCACGGCGGCGACCACGGCCGCGAGGACGCCCGCGGTGAGCATGAAACGGTGCTGTCGGGCCCGGGACATCACCCGCGAGAGTAACGACAACGGGCGTTGCACCCGGCGCCGGGACCCGGTGCTACCGTCGGCACAATGAGCGCGATCCGACCCCGGCGACATGGCCGGACCCCCATCGAGCGGCTGTCGGGACGCCCACCGGGCTGCTGCGTCGAGTGCGCCGCGGCGGCCGGCGGCGCGCGGGGGGCCGCGGGGCGACGGCGCCGCGAGGGTCGGCCGGCGGCGCCGTGGGTGCTGCTCCTGTGCCTGGGCGCCGCGATGCTCCCCTTGGCGGCCTTCGGCGGCGAGCGGGACGAGGCGGCGGTGGCGGCCGCCTCCGCCGCCGTAGCCGAGCGCGGAGGACCCGCCGTGTACGCCGCCGCCGGCACCACGCCGGCGCGCACCGGCAAGGGCCTGGCCGAGGAGCCCGCCGGCGCACCGTCGGTGGAGTGGCGCGACAGCACGGCCCTCGGCACGCCCAACGCCGGGCGCCTGGTCGGCGGCGTGCTGCTGCCGGCGCTCGGGCCGGGCTTCTACACCTACGACCCGGCCACCCAGACCACCCCGGGTGGCAGCGAGCGCCAGTGGGGCACCGACTCCCTGGTGCGCGAGATCCTGGCGCTGGGAGAGTGGTGGTCACGGACCCACCCCAACCAGCCGCGCCTCGGGATCGGCGACCTGTCGCGTCCGGAGGGCGGCCACTTCCCCGGTCCGGGCGTGGGGCACGCCTCCCACCAGAACGGCCTGGACGTGGACATCCGCCTCCCCCGCCGGGACGGCGTGGAGGGACCGGCGACGGCCGGCGACTACGACCGCGCCCTGACCCAGCAACTGGTCGACCGCCTCCTGGCCCAGGGCGCGGAACTGATCCTGATCGGCCCGAACCTGGACCTGACCGGCCCGGCCGGCACCGTGATCCCCTGGCCGGCGCACGACGACCACCTGCACGTGCGCTTCCCGAACCCGGGCTGAGCAAACCACACGCAAAGCGCGAGCGAAGCAGTACGCCGGCACCGCCGGCGCGAAGTCTTGAGCAGTACGCCGGCACCGCCGGCGCAAGGGTCGAGCAGTACGCCGGCCACAGGCCGGCGCGAAGGAGAAGTACGCCGGCCAAAGGCCGGCGCGGAGTAAACCCACCGGCCCACGACACGAACCGGCACCCACCGGATGATCGGCCGAAGGCCGACTCTCATCCGGTCGACCGACAGAGGTCGACTCAGGCGGCCAGTCCCGCCGACCGAAAGGGAGGCGGTGCCGCCGTGTGCATCGGGCCCCGGCCAGGGGCCCGATGGCACCCCGTAGGCCCGCAAGAGGCCGCAGGGGTGCCGTCGCACCCGCCCCCGCCACGCCCCATCCCCCGCGGGCCGTCAACCCTCCGGGCCCCCAACGCTCCGGGCCGTCAACCCTCCGGGCCCGCAACGCTCCGGGCCGTCAACCCTCTCCGGGCCCGCGACGCTCCCGGCCCGCACCCCCATCCGGCATGACTACCCGCGACGTCCAACCCTCACACCCCATCACGGCCCCACGGGCGTCCCAGGAGTAAGGTCACCCCCATGGGACTCCTGACTCGCCTCCTGGGGCGCGAGGAGCTGCATGAGGTTCGTGGCTCCAACGTCGCCGCCCACATGGACGCGCTGGCCGGCCTGGAGGGGTGCTGGTCCTCCGAGACCGTCCGCCGGCGCGTGCGCGACATCTTCTTCGCTGTCCAGCGTTCCTGGGTGGAGCGCTCGCCGGACATCGGCGAGCCGTACCTCACCGCCCAGATGGCCACCCGCCAGGAACTGCGCATCGACGGACTGCTGCGCCAGGGGCGGGTGCACATGCTGGAGAACCCGCTCATCGAGGACCTCGACTTCGTCGACCTGGACGAGTCGCCGCACCCGCGCGTGGTGGCCCGGCTGATGGTGTCGATGGTCGAGACCATCATGGACGCCGACACCGACGCGGTGGTCGCCGGCGCCCCGCGCCAGAAGATCCACCGGGTCGAGTACTGGGTGCTCACCAACGAGGGGGACGGCTGGCGCCTGGCGGACGTGGAGATGCAGGACGAGGGCGGGCGCCACCTGTCTGCCCCCCTGGTGAGCGAACGCTACGTCGGCCTCTCGCCCGAGTCGCTCCTGCGCGAGCGCTACGCCCGCGATGAGATCGGCCTGGACGAGTTCGAGACCGAGATGGAACAGCTCCTGCGCGAGGGCCCCGCGTACTGAGCCGAGCCCGAGGAGTGCGGCCACCTCCGTAATTCCGTGTTAGTCTCACTCACATGGAATTGGAGTCGACACGCCCCTACCGTCAGGGCGCGCGGGCTGCGAGCGCCGCGCGTACCGCCGAGCGCATCCTGGATGCCGCCAGCGCCCTCTTCTGGGAGCAGCCGACCGACCGCCTGTCGCTGGATGAGGTGGCCCGGCGCGCGGAGGTCTCCACCCAGACGGTGATCCGCCGCTTCGGCGGACGCGACGGGTTGATGGCCGCCGCCGGCGAGCGGGAGGCCGCACGCATCCGGCGGATGCGCGACGCCGCCCCGGTGGATGACCCCACCGAGGCCGTGGCCGTCCTGGCGGCGCACTACGAGGAGGTGGGCGACGCCGTCATCCGCCTGCTGGCCGAGGAGGAGCGCTCGCCGGCGCTGGCCGACATCGTGCGGGCGGGCCGCGAGTACCACGCCGAGTGGTGCGCCCGGGTCTTCGCACGGACGGTCGACGGCGTACCGGCCGGCGAACGGGCGCGCGTCCTGGCCCAGCTCACGGCGGTGTGCGACGTCTACACCTGGAAGGTCCTGCGCCGCGACGCCGGCCTGGGCGCGCGGGAGACCCTGACCGCGATCACCGAGCTGGTCGCGGCGATCGAGGAGCACGAGCGATGACACGGATCCTTGCCTACACCACGCCGGCGCGCGGACACCTCTTCCCGCTGGTGCCGATCCTGGACGAGCTGCGGGACCGCGGCCATGCCGTCGCCCTGAGGACGATGGCCGCCGAGGTAGCGGCGATGGGGGGCCGCGGCTTCGCCACGGCGCCCATCGACCCGGCGATCGAGAGCATCGCCCACGACGACCACCTGGCCCGGACCCCTCCCGCCGCCCAGCGCCGGGCCGTGGCCACCCTCTGTGCCCGGGCAGGTCTGGACGCGCCGGATCTCGAGGCGGCGATCGCCCGGGAGCGGCCAGACCTGGTGCTGGTGGACGTCAACGCCTGGGGGGCGCAGGCCGTGGCCGAGCGCTGGGGCGGCCCGTGGGCCACGTGGTGCCCCTACCCGCCGCCCATCCCCTCGCGGGATGCGCCGCCGTTCGGCCCCGGATTGGCGCCGGCACACGGGCCGGCCGGGCGCCTGCGCGACGCCCTGGCCCGCCGGCTGGTCACGGGCGCCGTCGAGCGATCGCTGCTGCCGTCGCTGAACCAGGTGCGCGCCGCGGTGGGGGTGCCCGCCCACGGCGGCGTGGACGGGATATTCCGGGCGACGCCGCTATTCCTGTATCTGTCGGCCGAGCCCTTCGAGTACCCCCGCACCGACTGGCCCGCCAACGTGCGGATGATCGGTCCCTGCGCGTGGGACCCCCCCGCAGCCGCCCCGGAGTGGCTCGACGCGATCGAGCGCCCCATCGTCGTCGTCACGACCTCATCCGAGTTCCAGGACGACGGCCGGTTGGCGACCGCGGCGATCGAGGCCCTGCCCGAGCTCGGTGTCCACGTCGTGGCCACGGTCCCGGCCGGTGCCGACCTGCCGCCCGCGGGCCCGCACGCGCACGTGGAGCGCTTCGTCGCACACCGCCCGCTCCTGGCCCGTGCCGCGTGCGCGGTCACGCACGGAGGCATGGGAGCGACCCAGAAGGCGCTCGCGGCAGGAGTGCCGGTGTGCGCGGTGCCCTTCGGGCGCGACCAGCTCGAGGTGGCCCGCCGGGTGGCGGTGGCCGGGGCGGGCACCCGTCTGCCCGCCCGGCGCCTCACGCCGGCCCGCCTGCGCGCCGCGGTCCAGGATGCGATGGCTCGCTCGGACGGTGCCCGCCGCGTCGCCGACGGGTACCGCGCCGCCGGGGGACCGGCCGCGGCCGCGGACGCGGTCGAGGCGCTGGTGCGGAGCCGGGCGGCGGCCGCGGCCTGAACCCCGCCCCGGCGCGGGCGACGGCCGCACCACGAGGAAGGGCCCGGTCTCCCGGGCCCTTCGGCGTTCCGCGACCACCGCGCCCCGGGGGGCGCCGGCGGATCAGATCTCGGCCTGCTCCTCGTCGAACTCCGGCTCGAAGCTGAACGTGCCGCCGGTGTCGACGTCGGCGAGGAGGTCGTCGTCGTCCAGGTCCGTGTAGGGCTCGTCCAGCGCGAACTCCAGCAGGGCCGGCGAGCGGCGGACCGCTTCGATCTCGAGCTGGCGGTACCGCTTCAGGCCCGTGGCCGCCGGGATGAGCTTCCCGATGATCACGTTCTCCTTCAGGCCGCGCAGGCGGTCCACCTTGCCCTCGAGCGCCGCGTCGGTGAGCACCTTGGTGGTCTCCTGGAAGGAGGCCGCCGACAGGAACGACTCGGTGGCGAGCGACGCCTTGGTGATGCCGAGGATCAGGGGCTCGAAGCTCGCCTGGACCCCGTCGGCGGCGCGCTGCACCTCAGCGTCGTCGCCGGTGAACTCCCCGCTCTCGCGCTTCTCGAGCAGGGTGCTGCGCATGCGCTCGGCCGCGCGGGCGTTCTCGCGGTAGAGCACCGGCTTGTCCACCAGCTGGCCGTGGAGGAAGTGGGTCGCGCCCGGGTCCTCCACACGCACCTTGCGCAGCATCTGACGCACGATCAGCTCGACGTGCTTGTCGTTGATGTCCACGCCCTGGGAGAGGTAGACCTCCTGGACGCCCTGCACCAGGTAGAGCTCGGTCTTGGTGGAGCGCTCGCGTGTGGCCTCGGCGGCATGCAGCCGCTGACCGGTGCGGACCTCCTCACCCACCTCGATGATCGGGTGCGGCCGGTCGGCCGGCAGGCGCAACTGGCGGGTGGACATGCCACCCTCGGTCTCGATCTCCACGCGGACCCAGTGGGCCTTGCCGGTGGAGTCGGGCCCCTCGTCGACGACATCGCGGATGACGCCATGCGCACCGAAGGCGACGCCCGGACGCGACATCAGGATGTCGCCCGGGTACGCCGAGCCCAGGGTGAGCAACTCGCCGGCCTCGACCCACTGGCCGTCGTCCACGATGATGTGGTTCCGGCGCAGATCGTTGAACGGGTTGCGGCGCGTGGCCTCGCGGTCGGCGCCGGTGCCGGCGTCCTCCAGCGGGATGTACTCGGGCTCGACGATCTCGAGGGTCGCCATGCCCGGGCGGGTCTCGTCGTCGACGATGTTCACCCAGCCGTCGACCGGCGCCACCAGGGCGAGGGCCTTCGGCTTGCGCGCCTCGAAGATCTCGACGACGCGCGGCAGGCCGTGGGTGATGTCCGCCCCGGCGACGCCGCCGGTGTGGAACGTGCGCATGGTGAGCTGGGTGCCCGGCTCACCGATCGACTGCGCGGCGATGATGCCCACCGCGTCGCCGGGCTCGGTGAGGTTGCCCGATGCCGGATTGCGCCCGTAGCAGCGGGCGCAGATGCCCACCTCGCTGCGGCACTTCAGGGGCGAGCGCACCTGGGCGACGGCGTCCAGCGGCTCGCCGTCCTCGTCGCGCGCGGCGGCGTCGATCTCGCGACCCTCCGCGGTGCTGACCAGGTGGCCGCGACGCGCGTCGATCTGGAGCTCGTCCCCGGGGTCCGTGACCTCGGGCCGCAGGTCCATGAGGACCTCGCCCGTCCTGCGGTTCACGATCGGGCCCATGAGGATCCGGCCCGGAAGGCTGGGGTTGAGGCTGCCGAAGCGGTAGACGGGGGTCTCGATGCCCTCGTCGGTGCCGCAGTCGAGCTCGCGGACGATCACGTCCTGCGAGACGTCGACCAGGCGGCGGGTGAGGTAGCCCGAGTCGGCGGTCTTCAGGGCGGTGTCGGCCAGGCCCTTGCGGGCACCGTGCGTGGAGATGAAGTACTCCAGGACCGACAGGCCCTCCATGAAGTTCGACTTGATCGGGCGCTCGAAGGTGTCGCCCTTCGGCGTGGACATGCAGCCACGCATCCCGGCCAGCTGGCGGATCTGCTTGAACGAGCCACGCGCACCGCTGTTGGCCATCATGAAGATGGGGTTCATGCGGTAGAGGTGCTTGTGCATCGCCTCGCCGACCTCGTCGGTGGCCCGCTCCCACAGCTTGATGACCTGCTCGTGGCGCTCGGTGGCGGTCATCTCGCCGAAGCCGAACGAGTCGTCGATGTCGGCCAGCTCGGCGTCGTAGCGGTCCAGGATCTCGCCCTTGGTGGGCGGGATGACCACGTCGTTCTTCGACACGGTGATGCCCGAGCGGCTGGCGTAGCGGAAGCCGAGGTCCTTGAAGGTGTCCAGCACCATCGAGACCGCGGTCGCGCCGTAGAGGTTCACCAGCTGCTCGACGAAGTCGCCGACATCACGCTTGGTGAGCGTGGAGTACCACAGCGGGAACGGGACGCGATCGACCTCTTCGTCGCCGGTCGCGATCCGCAGCGCCTGCTCGACCTCGGCATTGAGCACCACGCGGCCCGTGGTCACCACGCGGCGCTCACCCGTGGCCCGGTCGCGCAGCTCGATGGGGTCATGGAGTCCGACGGCGCGCTGGTCGAGGGCGTTGTAGACCGAGTCGATCGACCGGAAGTACTTGGGCGGCGCCATCCCGAGCTCCGAGAAGGGATCGGTGCTCCAGCTGCCCCCCTCCGCGCGGGCCTCCGTGCCGGCCGGCAGCTCCCAGGCGCGGGCGGCCGGATTCCACAGCTCGGTGAGCTCCACCGGGCTGCCCTCGCCGTCCTCGCCCTTCTGGCGGACCATGAGCGCCTTGGTGTGCGTGAGGTAGTACAGCCCCAGCACCATGTCCTGGCTGGGCACCGTGATCGGACCGCCGTGAGCCGGCGACAGGATGTTGTTGGCCGACAGCATCAGGATGCGCGCCTCGGCCTGCGCCTCCACCGACAGCGGCAGGTGGACGGCCATCTGGTCGCCGTCGAAGTCGGCGTTGAAGGCCGTGCAGACGAGCGGGTGGAGCTGGATGGCCTTGCCCTCCACCAGCACCGGCTCGAAGGCCTGGATGCCCAGGCGGTGGAGCGTGGGGGCCCGGTTCAGCAGCACGGGGTGCTCGGTGATGACCTCCTCGAGCACGTCCCAGACCACCGACTCCATGGCGTCCACCATCTTCTTGGCGGCCTTGATGTTCTGGACCTGCTTGCGCTCCACCAGCCGGCTCATGATGAACGGCTTGAACAGCTCGAGAGCCATGAGCTTCGGCAACCCGCACTGGTGCAGGCGCAGCTCCGGGCCGGCCACGATGACCGAGCGCCCCGAGTAGTCCACGCGCTTACCGAGCAGGTTCTGGCGGAAGCGGCCCTGCTTGCCCTTGAGCATGTCCGAGATGGACTTGAGCGGGCGGTTGCCCGGCCCGGTCACCGCGCGGCCGCGCCGGCCGTTGTCGAACAGCGCGTCGACGGCCTCCTGCAGCATCCGCTTCTCGTTGTTGACGATGATCTCGGGCGCGCCGAGATCCAGCAGGCGCTTGAGGCGGTTGTTGCGGTTGATGACCCGGCGGTACAGGTCGTTGAGGTCCGACGTCGCGAAGCGGCCGCCGTCCAGCTGCACCATCGGGCGCAGCTCCGGCGGGATGACCGGGATGGCCTCCAGGATCATCCACTCGGGCCGGTTGGTGCTGCGGCGGAAGGCCGACATCACCTTGAGGCGCTTGAGCGCGCGCGCCTGCTTCTGGCCCTTGGCGGTCTGGATGGTCTCGCGGAGGAACTCGGCCTCGGCGTCGAGATCGATCTGCCCGAGCAGGTCGCGGATGGCCGACGCGCCCATCCCGCCCTTGAAGTAGTCGCCGAAGCCGTAGGACGAGCCGAACCGGTCGCGCATCTCGCGGAACAACTGCTCGTCGGGCTCGATGTGGCGCACCTTGAGGTCCTTGAAGCGCAGCCACGCATCGGTGAGACGCTGGATGGCCTCCTCGGTGTAGCGCTCGAGGTCCTTCAGGTTGAGCTCCGCCTCCTTGCGCAGGTCCGTCTCGGCCTGCTTGCGGTCGGCGTCGGTCAGCTCCCGCCGGGCCTCGGGGTCGTCCGAGGTGCGATCGCGCTGCAGGTCCTGGACCCAGTACTCGTCCTCATCCAGCAGCGCGTCGGTCACGCCGTCGCGGAGCCAGGTGACGCGCCGCTCGAGCCGCTCCTCGTAGTAGAGGCGCTGCTGCTCCTTGTCCTGGTGGTACTCCTCGATGGCCTTGTTGACGTCGTCCTGCAGGCGATCGAGGTCGGCGGCGCGCGCGTCGGCGTCGACCTCGGTCACGATCGAGGCCGCGAAGTACAGGACCTTCTCGAGCTCCTTGGGGGCCAGGTCGAGCATGTAGCCGATCCGGCTCGGCACGCCCTTGAAGAACCAGATGTGGCTCACGGGGGCGGCCAGGTCGATGTGACCCATGCGCTCGCGGCGCACCTTGGCGCGGGTGACCTCGACGCCGCAGCGCTCGCAGATGATGCCCTTGTAGCGGACCCGCTTGTACTTGCCGCAGTAGCACTCCCAGTCCTTGGTGGGACCGAAGATGCGCTCGCAGAAGAGCCCGTCCTTCTCGGGCTTCAGCGTGCGGTAGTTGATGGTCTCTGGCTTGGTGACCTCACCCGAGCTCCACTGGCGGATCTGCTTGGAGGACGCCAGACCGATGGTGATGGAGTCGAAATTGTTGATGTCGATCATGCGCCAGCGCCTTTCTCGATGACCTCGGCGCCGGCCTCGTCCCCACCGGCCTCCTGCGCCCCGCTGTCGTCCTCACCCTCGGCCGCGTCCCCGCCGTCGACGGGGACGCCCAGCCCCCCGCCGGACAGGTCGATGCCGAGCTCCTCCGCGGCGCGGAGGAGGTCGTCGTCCTCGTCCTGGCCGAGGAACTCCGGCCCGGCCTCGCCCTCGACCTTGACGTCGAGTCCGAGGCTCTGCATCTCCTTGAGCAGCACCTTGAAGCTCTCCGGGATGGAGGGCTCCTGGATGTTCTCGCCCTTCACGATCGCCTCGTAGGCCTTCACGCGGCCCACGGTGTCGTCGCTCTTGATGGTGAGCATCTCCTGGAGGGTGTAGGCGGCGCCGTACGCCTCCAGGGCCCACACCTCCATCTCGCCGAAGCGCTGCCCGCCGAACTGCGCCTTGCCGCCCAGCGGCTGCTGGGTGACCAGCGAGTACGGGCCGGTGGAGCGGGCGTGGATCTTGTCGTCCACCAGGTGGTGCAGCTTCAGCATGTACATGTAGCCGACGGTCACCTTGCCGTCGTACGGGTCGCCGGTGCGCCCGTTGAACAACTGCATGCGACCCGAGCAGCGCCGCCCCTCGCGGTCGCCCTCGTCGATGCCCATGTCGATCGGGTTGTCCGGATGGCTGGCGGACCAGTCCATGAGGACGCGATCGACGTCCTTGGGCTCGGCCCCGTCGAAGACCGGCGTGGCCACGAGGGTCCGCGAGGGCACCTGACCCTCGGCCAGCCCGTTCTCGTAGGCGCCGTCGATCCAGCCGCTGCTGGCGGCCCAGCCGAGGTGGGTCTCGAGGATCTGGCCGATGTTCATGCGCGACGGCACGCCCAGCGGGTTCAGGATCATGTCGATCGGGGTGCCGTCCTCGAGGAACGGCATGTCCTCCTCGGGCACGATCTTGGAGATGACGCCCTTGTTGCCGTGGCGGCCGGCCAGCTTGTCGCCCTCGGCGATCTTGCGGCGCTTGGCCACGTAGACCCGCACCAGTTCGTTCACGCCCGGCGACAGGTCGTCGCCGTCCCTGCGGCTGAAGACCTTGACGTCGATGACCTTGCCGCCCTCGCCGTGGGGCACCTTGAGGGAGGTGTCGCGCACCTCGCCGGCCTTCTCCTTGAAGATGGCGCGGATCAGCTTCTCCTCGGCGGTCAGCTCGGTCTCGCCCTTCGGCGTGACCTTGCCCACCAGGAGATCGCCCGAGATGACCTCGGCGCCGATGCGCACGATGCCGCGCTCGTCGAGGTCGCTGAGCGACTCCTCCGAGCGGTTCGGGATGTCGCGGGTGATCTCCTCGTCGCCCAGCTTGGTGGTGCGGGCGTCCACCTCGTAGGCCTCGATGTGGATGGACGACAGCGCGTCGCCCTTCACCAGGCGCTCCGAGATGATGATGGAGTCCTCGAAGTTGTAGCCCTCCCAGCTCATGAAGGCCACGAGCATGTTCTTGCCGAGGGCCAGCTCGCCGTTCTCGGTGGAGGAGCCGTCGGCCAGGACATCGCCCGGGGTCAGCTCCTGGCCGCGGTACACCACGGGCTTCTGGTGGATCAGCGTGCCCTGGTTGGAGCGGCGGAACTTGTGCAGCTCGTGGGTCTCGTGCTGACCGTCGGGGGTCTCCACGAGGACGTGGGTGGCGTCGACGGCGGCGACCTTGCCGCCGGTGCGCGTGGTGACCACGTCGCCCGTGTCGATGGCGGCGCGGCGCTCGATGCCCGTCCCCACGAACGGCGACTCGGTGATCATCAGCGGCACGGCCTGACGCTGCATGTTCGCGCCCATCAGCGCGCGGTTGGCGTCGTTGTGCTCGAGGAAGGGGATCAGGGCGGTGGCCACCGAGACGATCTGCTCGGGGGACACGTCCATGTACTCCACCTCGGACGGGTCGGCCAGGACCGGCTCACCGCCGCGGCGGCAGAGGACCGGACCCACCAGGTAGCCGTCGTCGCCCACGTCGGCGTTGGCCTGGGCGATGACCTTGTGCTCCTCCTGGGTGGCGTCCAGGCGGTCGACCTCGGCCGTGACCAGCCCGCCCGCCACGCGGCGGTAGGGGGTCTGGATGAAGCCGAACTCGTTCACCGTGGCATAGCTGCCCAGCGAGCCGATGAGGCCGATGTTCGGGCCCTCCGGGGTCTCGATGGGGCACATGCGCCCGTAGTGGGTCTGGTGGACGTCGCGCACCTCGATGGGCGCGCGCTCGCGGGTGAGGCCGCCGGCGCCCAGCGCCGACAGGCGCCGGCGGTGCGTGAGTCCGGCCAGCGAGTTGGTCTGGTCCATGAACTGCGAGAGCTGGGAGGAGCCGAAGAACTCCTTCAGCGCCGCCACGACCGGCCGGATGTTGATGATCGTCTGCGGCGTGATCGTGTCGACGTCCTCGGTGCTCATCCGCTCGCGCACGACGCGCTCCATGCGGTAGAGACCGATGCGGAACGCCTCCTGGATGAGCTCGCCGACGGTCCGCAGGCGGCGGTTCCCGAAGTGCTCGTACTCGTCCAGGTCGCCGGCGATCTCGTCGCGCGACATCGATGCGCCCTCGGCCGCGAAGTCCTTGGACTCCTCCGACAGGCCGATGCGGATGGGCAGCTCGACGAGCCGGCGGATGAGCTCCACCAGGTCGTCCTCCATGCCCGACAGGCGGCCGGTGAACCGGGGGTTGGTGAGCGTGCGCACGTTGCGGCCCACATCGACGCCCAGGCGCGCGTTGAGCTTGTAGCGGCCCACGCGTGTCAGGTCGTACCGCTTGGGGTCGTAGAAGAGCGACCGCACCAGGGAGCGCGAGTTGTCCACCGTCGGCGGCTCGCCGGGACGCTGCTTCTTGAAGACCTCGATCAGGGCGTGCTGCATGGTCTCGCCGGAGCGCGCGTCGAGCTTCTTCTCGAGCTTCTCGATCTCCGCGTCGATCTGGAGCTTCTCGTCGGTGGTGGCCGACTCCACGCCCTGCTGGAGGCGGGCCATCTCCTCGACGACCTCGGCGATCTCGCGCAGCGAGTCACGGTCGCCGGCCTGCGGCGCGCCCTCGGTGGCGTCCTTGTCGAGGGTCGCCTGGATGTAGGGGTTCACGCGCTGCGGGTCCAGGGCGTGCGGGAACAGGTTGGCGACGTCGTCGCGGGTGTATCCCAGGGCGAACAGGAGGGTGGTCACCGGCAGCTTGCGCTTCCGGTCGATGCGGACGTGGACCAGGCCCTTCTTGTCGATCTCCAGCTCCACCCACGAGCCGCGCGAGGGCATCAGGTTGGCGATGAAGACCTGCTTCTCGCGGTCCTTGGGCTCCATCACGTACGCGCCGGGCGAGCGCACGAGCTGGGTCACGACGACCCGCTCGGTCCCGTTGATGATGTAGGTGCCCCACTCGGTCATCAGGGGCAGGTCGCCCATGAAGACCTTCTGCTCGCGGAACTCGCCCGTCTCCTTGTTGACGAAGGAGACCTCCAGGGTGAGCGGCGCTGCGTAGGTGAGGTCCTTCTCGCGGCAGTCCTTGATCGAGTCGTTGGGCACGATCTGGTCGAAGGGCATGCCGGGCTCCCAGCCGCCCAGCGTGTACTTGCCGAACTGCACGGCGAGGGTGCCGGTGAAGTCCTCGATCGGCGAGATGTCGTCGATGGTCTCGCGGAGGCCCTCGTTCAGGAACCACTCGAACGAGGAGCGCTGGATGTCGATGAGGTTCGGGACCTCGAGTACCTTCTCCAGACGCGAGAAGGAATGACGGGCGCGGGCAGGCGTACGGGTGCTCAAGTCTCGAGGCCTCCTGAGATGAGCGAGCGGCGGGCGGCGGAGCGCTGTGAGGGCGCGGGCGTAACGGCAGACGCTATCACGCAGCGGCCGTCGGGGTCAACGATCGTGCCTGCCATGCAGGCGCTGTGGGGGGGAATCGCCGGGAGCGTGCGATCTCCGTCAGTCGGACCCGTCGGCCAAGACCTAACAACCTAGCACCATCGGCGGCGACATTCGACCAGTGCCGGGTGAACGTGCATACTGTTGCGATGGCGATGTTGCCGGCCTATGCGGACGGACCGGCCGGGGACCGGATGGACGCCCGGCTGCCTCGCCTGCTCGAGACCACCCACCGCCAGTGGGCTTCGCCCGATGAGCGCCGTCGCCTGAGAGCCTTCGGGTTCCGCCCCGCCGTGGAACAGGGTGTCCTGAAGCGTGAGTGGCACGGGATGCTGCTGCGGGTGGGTGCCGGCGGCCTGCGGGCCGCCCTCCCCGGCGCGGCGGAACTGGTGTGGGACGCCGACGACCGCGCGGTCATGCTGGACGGGGAGGCCTACCGCGACACCCCGGGCGGCCTGAGCCTGGTGGAGCACCTGCTCGACCTGATCGCCGCCTACGAGCGCTGGGTCGAGGTCCGCGAGGGGCGCGAGGAGCGCATGGAGAGGGCCCGGACCGCCTTCCCCGACCGGCGCCCCATGAACGCCCTGGCCGAGACGCGCCGCCTGCAGCGGTTGATCCACGCCTCGCCGCGGGGCCCCCGCCGCTGAACCGACGTGCGCGGGAGCCCGGCCGGCGACGAGCGCCGGCCGGTCCTCCCCACCGCGGCTAGAACTTGCCGGGGACGCCGCCGCCCTTGATGGCGGACAGGTCCTCGAGCCACCCCTCCAGACGCGCCTTGTCCTTGTCGTCGTCCGGGAGTTCGGCCATGGCGGCCCTGACGTCGTCCGCGACGTCGTCGACGGTGGCCTTGTTCGCGAGCGACACACGGTCGCGGAGAGAGCTCTTTCGATCGCGGTCAAGCGGCATGTGGGACCTTCCTCGTCGGTTCGGAGATGACGGCCGCGGCCCGAGCCGCATGTGCCGTCGGCATTGTGCGTGATGGCACAACGGCTGTCCAGCACCGGCGCACACCGCGAGACCGCGCGGCGGCCGCGATCAGCGTACGACGAGGACCTTCCTGACGGTTCGGGCATTGCCCGCACGATCGGTGACGCGCACCAGCAGCCGGTGACGCCCGCGCGTGACGCTGCCGAGGTCCAGGATCTCCGGCCGGTCCGAGCGCATGCGCGCGCTCCGCAGGACCCGGGTCCGCGGTCCCAGCAGGGCGACCCGGGCGCTCAGGGCGCCCCGCGCACGCGGATCGACGGCCACCAGTCGCAGGCGCACCGGGCGCTCGGCGGCCCGCCGGCGCAGCGCCGGGCGCTCCTCGGGCGGCGTGCGCAACAGCAGCGACCTCGGCACCGGCCGGCCGCGCGGGCCCACCAGGGGCCGCGCCACCCGCACCACCGGCGGAGTGTTGTCGACCCGGAAGCGCCAGGCCCCGTCGGCGACATTGCCCGGGAAGTCGCGCGCCGTGCCGCGCATCACGTAGACGCCGTCGGCCAGCGTGCGGGTGTCAAGGCGGGCCGACAGCGGCGTGCGGGATGCCCGGGAGCGCAGCACCTCGTCGCCCAAGGAGAGGGTCCACGAGGTGAGATCGAGCCCGGCCACGCCGAAGCGGGCGCGGATGACCCCGCGCACGAGCTGGCCCGGGCGCGGGCTTCGGGGGATGATCGTGGGCCCGCTGACGGCCACGCGCACCCGGCCCGCGCCGTAGGTGGTGTCGGGCCCGAACTCGCCCAGGTCGAGAGCCGTCTCGGCCAGGCGGGTCCGCACCTCGGACGCCGTGGGTCGCAGGCCCTGGCGCCGGTCGACCGCGATCAGCAGCGCCGCGGCGCCTGCGGCGTTCGGAGCTGCGTTGGAGGTGCCGCCCACGCCGCGGAGGCCGTTGGGGCCCATCACCCGCGTGTCGGTGGGGGCCACGAGGTCGGGCTTCAGGCGCCCGTCATCGCTGGGTCCCCACGAGGAGTAGTTGCGCAGGCGGTCGCCGCGCCAGGTCACCGCACCCACCGCCACGGCGCCGACGGCATCGGCCGGGGTCGGGACGCTGCTCACGGGCGAGCCGGCCGCGGCCGCGAGGGTGATCTCGCGCGAGAAGAGGGTGAGGGGCCGGCCCGGGACGGGACCGCCCACGTGGGCGAGGCGCACGCGGAAGCGCCCCTCCACGGGGGTGCGCCAGCCGGTGAGGCGCTCGGACGGCCGCGCGCCCTGGAGCTGCCGGTCGCGCGATGCGGCCACGGTGGTCCACGCGCCATCGGGGGTCTCCCGCTCGATCAGGAGGTCCAGGTCGGTGGGGGCCGCCGGGTCGTTGTGGGTCCAGGACAGTGCGAAGGTCATGGCCTGGCCGGCGCGGCGCGTGAACGTCCAGGCCGGCGCGGTCCAGTCGTGGTCGCCGTCGGCGTCCGGGTCGGACCACTGGCCGGTCCAGTGCTTGCGGGCGTAGTTACCCGCCGAGTTGAACCAGAGGATCCCGGCGTCCGCCGCCCGGTCGACCGCCTGGGCCAGCGGGTTGGTGCCGTCGAACGGCCCCTCCAGGAAGTTGTTCGAGTGCACCACGATGTCGGGCCGCTGGGCGGTGAGCCAGTCGGTCGCCACCACGAAGTCGGCCTCGGTGCGGTAGTTGACGAACAGGTACCGCGCCTCGGGGGCGTAGTCGAAGACGGTCTGGGCCACCAGCTCGCCGTGGTTGGTGCGGTTGCCGTACGCGTTGGCGCCCGCCAGGCCGGCGACGGGGTCGAAGCTGGTGGTCCGCAGCTGCGACGGGGGCGGCAACTCCCCGGCGTCCTGGAGCCCCGGGATGCTGGTGCCGAAGCCCAGGTCGAGCACGGCGATCACCAGGCCCCGGCCGCCGTCGGCCTCGGCCAGGAGCGTCTCGGCGCCCGTGCGCTGCAGGCCCTGGGAGATCGCCAGGCGGGGAGCAGGGGCGGGGGCCTGGTCGGGGACCGCGGTGGTGGCCACCCGGGCGGCGACCACGCCGGGCAGCCGGCGGAGTGCGGGTAGCCGGTCGGGGGGCGCGATGACCTGCAGGCGGTCGTCCAGGCGGCGGTGGACGCGCAGGCCGCCCATCCCGAGGGCGCGCTCGACAGCGTCCCGCTGACCGGGCCGGGCGTCGATGTAGAGGGCCTCGTGCCCCGCGGGCACCCCGGCGGCGGACGGGACCGTGAACGCGGCCGCGCCGGCCAGCGCCGCGGCCACCAGGGCCGGTCGCCACCGGCACGGGGCCCTCATCGGAGCACCGGGGGTCGCACCACGCGCGTCGTCCCACGTGTGTTCCCCGCCATGTCCCGCACCTCCACCTCGACGCGTACCGGCCTGCGCAGTACCGGCAGGCGCACCCCGACGGCCGGCCGGCGCACCGCGCGCACCGGCCGGCCGTCGACGCTGATGGTCACCCTCTCGATGGTCCCGGCATCCAGCGCGCGCACCCGGACCACCGGCCGCCGGGCGCGGGTCACCGACACGCCCAGGCGCGGCGGGACGGTATCCAGCCGGACCATCCCGGCCCCGGTGCGGCCGGGCACGGGGTCCTCCACGGGCCGCGCCGAGCCCAGCAGCGCGGCGCGCAGGTCGGCGGCCCCGGCCGGCAGTCCGCGCGACAGGCGGTGCTGGCGCAGCAGCACCGCGCCCGCGGCGACGTGCGGCGTGGAGGCCGAGGTCCCGGCCGTCCCGGGCCACTCGGGGTTGGACGTGATGTAGGTGGGCCCGGCGATGTCGGGCTTGGCGCGCCCGTCGCGGGTGGGCCCGTACGAGGAGTACGGCGCCACGACGTCGGTGCTCCAGTTGACGGCGCCGACCGTGAGCGCGCCGCGCGCGTCGCCCGGCGTGGTGACGCTGCCCTCCCCCACCGCGGCCCCTCCGAAGCCGGCGGTCTGGGAGGTGATGTCCACGCGCGTCGGGGAGCCCGCGGTCTGGCGCACCAGCACCCGGTGCGCACCCGCACCGACGAGGGTGGTCGGGATCAGCAGGGTCTGGGGGCCGTCGGGCTCACCGGCCACGATGTCGCGCCAGCCGCCCGCGGCCGGGTCGAACGCCTGGGCTGTGAGGGCGAACCGGGCCGGCCCCTCCCAGCTGGCGCTGATCAGGAGGCGGTCCCCGTCGCGGGTCAGGAGGGGCACCCCGGCCCCCAGGCCCGCGGCGGTCCCCGTCCAATGGCGCCGGGCGTAGTTGCCGGCCGAGTTCACCCACAGCACCCCGCGTGCCGCGGCCGCGTCCACCGCGCGGGCGTAGACGCCCGTGCCGTCGAACGGCGCCGTCAGCCGCGAACTGGAGTGGCTGACGACCGGGATGCCGCGATCCGCGATCCAGGCCGCCGCGGCCGCGAACTGCGAAGGGGTGCGATAGCGCACCAGGACCAACCGGGCGCGGGGGGCGATGTCGTGGACGATCTCGGCCATCCGGACGCCGTGCGGGGTGGGCGTGCCCAGCTTGCTGACCCCGTCCCAGCCGTTCAGGGGGTCCGCGTTGTAGAAGTCCATCTCCGAGCGGGGCGGCAGTTCGCCGAGCTCGATCGAGCGGTCCAGGCCCATGTAGCCCTCGTCCAGCACCGCGATCGTCTGCCCCTGACCCAGGAGCCCCTGGCTCCACAGGGCGTCGGCGCCGATGCGGTAGGCGCCCTGGGAGATCAGGGGTGCCGCCGCGGCCTGGCCGGCCAGGATCAGCGCGAGGGCGGCCGTGACCGCCCCGGAAACGGATGTGGCTCTGGAGACCAGAGCCACAATCCACCACATGCGGGCCCGTCCGGCAAACCGGAGGGCCCGGGCGAACACCTGCTACTTGACCTCGACGGTCCCGCCGGCCTCTTCGATCTGGGCCTTGAGGGCCTCGGCCTCGTCCTTGGCGATGCCCTCCTTGATCACCGACGGGGCGCCGTCGACCAGCTCCTTGGCCTCCTTCAGGCCCAGGCCGGTGGCCGAGCGGACGACCTTGATGACCTGGATCTTCTTCTCGCCGGCGCTCTCGAGGCTGACCGTGAACGCGGTCTGCTCCTCCTCGGCGGCGCCGCCGCCGTCACCGCCGCCGGCCGGGGCCGCGGCAGCCGCGACCGGGGCCGCGGCGCTGACGCCGAAGGTCTCCTCGATGGCCTTGATGCGCTCGGACAGCTCCAGGACCGAGATGGCCTTGAGCTCCTCGATCCACTCCTCGGTGGTCATACCCATTTCGTGCTCCTCTTTGGATTCGTTGCGATGCGTGCGTGGATCGCGGGCTAGGCCGCGGGCGCCTCGTCGGCGCGCTGGGCCTGGACGGCGCCCAGGGAGCGCGCCAGACCGGCGATGAGGGCGTTGAGGCTCCCGGCGAGGCCGGTGAGCGGGGCGGCGACGCCGCCGGCGAGCTGGGCGAGCAGCTGCTCGCGGCTCGGCAGCTTGGCGAGGCGGCTGATCTCGTCGGCTGTGATCACGGCGCCCTCGAGCAGCCCACCCTTGATGGTGAACTTCTCCTTGTGGGTCGTCGCGAACTTGTCGAGCACCTTCGCCGCGACGGCGGGGTCACCGCCCACCCAGGCCAGGCCCGTGGGGCCGACCAGGTGTTCCACCAGCGCCTCGCGCCCGGTGTCGATCGCGGCGCGCCGCGCGAGGGTGTTCTTCACCACCGTGAACTGGGTGCCGGCCTCGGCCAAGCCGATGCGCAGCTGCCCGAGCTCACTCACGGACAGACCGCGGTAGTTGGCGGCGATGATGGTGTCAGACCCCTGGAGTCGCTCGGTGAGCTGCTCGAGCGCTCGGGTCTTCTCGTGTCGGTTCAGGGTGTCACCTCCTTCGGGGTGATCGCCCGTGCGCGTCGGGGCAGATCACCACGACCCCGGAGGGCCCTGAGACGCTGCTCCGACCTCGCACGGGATCCGCTTGCGCGGTTTGAGGCGGCGGTGCCGCCCCCGTGGATCTACGGTCGGGGGTGTGCGGAGGGTGCGCCGACTAGGCCGCGGGCTCCTCGCCGACGCCGGTCGGGTTGGCGGTGTCGACCGGGATGCCGGGGCCCATGGTCTGGGCGATCGTGATCGACTTGAGGTACCTGCCCTTGGCGGCCGCGGGCTTCATCCGGACGATCTCGTCGATCACCGCGGTGTAGTTCGCGACCAGGTCGGCCTCGTCGAAGGAGCGCTTGCCGATGCCGAGGTGGATGATCCCGGTGCGGTCGGTGCGGTACTCGACCTTACCGGCCTTCACCTCGGAGACGGCCTTGGCGACATCCATCGTCACGGTGCCGGTCTTGGGGTTGGGCATCTTGCCCGAGGGGCCCAGGATGCGGCCCAGCCGGCCGACCACGCCCATCATGTCCGGGGTGGCGATGGCGACGTCGAAATCGTCGAAGCCCTCCTGGACGCGCTGAGCCAGGTCGTCGGCGCCCACCACGTCGGCGCCGGCCTCCTCGGCCTCGCGCGCCTTCTCCCCCTGGGCGAACACGACCACGCTCACCGTCTTACCGCTGCCGTGCGGCAGGCTGATGGTGCCGCGCAACTGCTGGTCGGCGTGGCGAACGTTGACGCCGAGGCGGATGTGCACCTCGACCGTGGGGTCGAACTTGGTGAGCTCCTGCGACTTGATCAGCCGGACCGCCTGCAGCGGGTTGTACACCTGCGCCACATCGATCTCGGATCTCGCCTGCTGGTAGCGCCTGCCGCGCTTTGGCACCTGGTCCTCCTACTCCGCCTCGACGGTGACGCCCATGCTTCGGGCGGTCCCGGCGATGATACGCATGGCCGACTCGACGCTGGTGGCGTTCATGTCGGGCAGCTTGGTCTCGGCGATGCTGCGCAGCTGCTGCTGGGTGAGCATCGCCACCTTGGCCTTGTGGGGCTCGGCGCTCCCCTTGTCGATGCCCAGCTCCATGCGGATGAGCACGGCGGCAGGCGGCACCTTCGTGATGAAGGTGAACGACTTGTCCTCGTAGACCGAGACCTCGACCGGGGTCAGGACCCCGTTGTCGGCCTGGGTCTGCGCGTTGAACGCCTTGCAGAACTCCATGATGTTGATCCCCGCACCACCGAGGGCGGGGCCCACGGGCGGCGCCGGCGACGCCGCGCCGGCGGGGATCTGGAGCTTGACGACCTGCTGGACCTTCTTCGCCATCGGTGTCCTTAGGAGATCTTCTTGACCTGGTCGAACGAGAGATCGGCCGGCGTCTCGCGGCCGAAGATGCTCACGAGCACCTTCAGGCGGCCGAGCTCCGGCTTGATCTCGGCGATCTCTCCACTGAACTCCGACAGGGGTCCGGAGATGATCTTCACGCTGTCGCCCACCTCGAAGTCGGCCTTCACCCGCGGGCGGGGCTCGGTGGCGACGTTGAGCAGTCGGTCCACCTCGGGCTTGCTGAGCGGCACGGGGTCGTTCTCACGCCCGCCGCCGCCGACGAACCCGGTGACGCCCGGCGTGTTCTGGACCAGCCAGCGGGCGTCGGGGGTCATGTCCATCTCCACCAGCACGTAGCCGGGGAGGCGGCGCTTCTCGCTCTGCACCTTCTGGCCGTCCTTGTTGGTCTCCACCACGTTCTCCGTGGGGATGACCACCTGCTTGACCCTGTCGCGCTGCCCGAGGGAGATCAGGCGGTGCTCGAGGTTGGCCTTCACCTTCTTCTCATGGCCGGAGTAGGTGTTGATGACGTACCAGCGGAACACGGAGCCCCTAGAAGATGGAGTCGATGAGACGGCGGAACACGGCGTCGAGGGCCGCCAGATACGCGGCGACCACTCCGACGACCACCAGGGTGATGGCGGTGCCCTGGGCCAGCTGACTGCGGTTGGGCCAGCTCACCTTGCGCAGCTCGGCGGCGACCTCGGTGATGAACCGCGAGCCCTTGCGCTCGGCGGCCACGGCCTTGGTGTAGCTGCCTGCCTTCTGCTCCTTGCGACGCTGCGGAGTCGGGCGCGGGTTCGACGGGGCCTTGCCCGCGCCGGCGCGTTTCGATTCCTTGGGCTTCGGGGTGCGAGCGCCGCCGGGGCCCGGCTCGTCGCCGTCCCCGGGGCCGTCCTGCCCTCGCGCGGGTCGGATACGTGCCATCAGCTTCTTGTCATCGGATCATTGGACAGGGCCCGAACAGGGCCGGAGGGACTCGAACCCCCAACCCCCGGTTTTGGAGACCGGTGCTCTACCAGTTGAGCTACGACCCTTCGGGGGATCCCCGCCGCGCTAGCGCGTCAGCGGGTCTCCTTGTGCGGAGTGTGCTTGCCGCACCAACGGCAGAACTTCCGGAACCCGATGCGGTCCGGGCTGTTCCGACGGCTCTTGTTGGTCTGGTAGTTCCGATGCTTGCACTCCTCGCAAGCCATCGTCACTGCGATGCGCTGGCCCGGTGGCACAGGTCGTACTCTCCGGTCGGTGACGGGCGGCGAAGGGTACCACACGCGCCGAAGCGCACGCGATCCCCCCGCGCGGTCCGGGGAGACTACCTGTTGGAGCGCCCGGCGCGGCGCAGGCGGGCCTGCGGGGTGGCCGCGGCGGCGGCCTCGGCCGCGGCGGCCGAGCGCAGGAGGCCGACGGCGGCCTGCTGCAGTTCGCGCCCGGTGGCGATGGCGGCCGGCTCCACACCGAGCGCCGCGGCCAGGCGCTGGTACTCGGCCACCAGAGGCCGGCGTGCGGCGGCGTTCGGCGACCCGGCCGATCGCGCCCGCTGGCAGAGCGCCTGGACGGCGGCGACGGTGGGCGGGTCGGTGTTCGGGGGTCGCCTCACAAGAGGCCTCCGGGAGCGGTCGGGGCACCTATGGGGAGGCGCGACGCCTCCGCCAGGTGCATCGGCGCGAGCGGCCGGGGACTTGAGCGCGACCACTCGCGCGCGCGCCGGCGCGCGTGTGGTCTACTGGGGCCGATGGCCGAAGAACCCGACCTCGGCGACGCCGCCGACTACATCCTCGGCGAGCGCCCCGAACTGGGCGAGGACCTGGTGTGGGCCGTCCTCAACGAGCTCCAGGATCCGCCGGCCAAGGGGGCCGAGGGCCTCGCGCTGACGCTGCTGGGGTCGGTGCGGCCCGACCTGCCGCCCCGCGGGGTGAAGAAGGTGCTGCGCGAGTGGCGGGCCTACGCCCGCCTGCTGGCCGAGGACGACTGGGAGGACTGACGGGGTTGCACGAGGCGGCCGTGGCGCTGCGCGACCTCCGGCCGCTGGGCGCTGAGGGCGCGGGCGCGGGTCCGCCCCCTGGGTTAGGCTCGCGCCCATGTTCCGCGACGATGTCGACCGTCTGTTCGCCGAGCTGTTCCCCGGCGGCCGGCGGGGGTCCTCGCCAGAGGCGCGCGCACCCGTCGACGTCTACCTGACCGGCGACGCGGCCCGGCCGCTGCTGGCGGTGGAGATGGACGTGGCCGGCATCGACCCGGCCGACGTCGACATCGCGCTGCACGAGGACGTCCTGGTGGTGCGCGGCGTGCGCCGGCGCGGGGCGCACGGCGAGCGGCGCGCCTACCAGCACGCCGAGATCGCCTGGGGCCCCTTCGAGCGCCGGCTGCGCCTGAACGTGGCGGTCGACGCCGCCGGGGCCGGCGCCGACTACGACCGGGGCATCCTGCGCATCACCCTCCCGCTGGCCCCGCGCCCGCCGGCGCACCGGGTGGAGATCACCGTCCGCGCGAGCGACACATGAGCGACGAGCCCGAGCCCGCGGGCCCGCCGCCCGAGGACCCCGCAGGCGAGCTCGCGGGCGACGAGGACGCCCCCGGGGGCGCGGCGGACCACGGCGCGATCCCCGACACGCTCCCGGTGCTCCCGCTGAAGGAGACCGTCGTCTTCCCCGAGGCGATGGCGCCGCTGGCCATCGGCGAGGCGCGCTCCATCCGCCTGATCGACGATGTCCTGAACCACTCACCGCGCATGCTGGCCCTGGCGGCGAGCCGCGATCCCGGGGCCTCCGAGCCACCGCCGGCGCTGCTGCACACGATGGGCACGGCCGCCATGGTGGAGCGGATGGTGCGCCTCCCCGACGGCACGGTGCGCATCCTGGTGCAGGGACTGAGGCGCATCAGCATCGGCGAGTACACCCAGGAGGAGCCGTTCCTGGTGGCGCGGGTGGAGGTGGTCCCCGACGAGGGCGAGCGCACCAACGAGGTCGAGGCGCTGGCGCGCAACCTGCAGGGCATCTTCACCCGCATGATCGCCCTGGTCCCCCACCTGCCCGACGAGCTGCAGGTGGCGGTGGCCAACGTGGATGACCCGGCGACGCTCTCGTTCATGGTCGCCTCGTCCATGCGCCTCACCGTCGAGGAGCGCCAGTCGCTGCTGGAGGAGACCGGGCTGGAGGCGCGACTGCGCCGGCTGACGGTGCTCTGCACGCGCGAGCTGGAGCTGCTGGAGCTGGGCGCCAAGATCCAGAGCGACGTCCAGGAGGACATGCAGAAGGGCCAGCGCGAGTTCTTCCTGCGCCAGCAGCTGAAGGCCATCCGCGAGGAGCTGGGCGAGGGCGAGGACGACGAGGCCGATATCGAGGAGCTGCGCCTGCGGCTGGCCGAGCTCGACCCGCCCCCGCAGGTGCGCACCGCCGCCGAGCGCGAGCTGACCCGGCTGGAGCGCATCCCCTCGGCCTCGGCCGAGCACAGCGTCATCCGCACCTACCTGGACTGGATCCTCGATCTTCCCTGGAAGACCGTCACCGAGGACGACCTGGACCTGGAGCGCGCCCGCGCGGTGCTGGACGAGGACCACTACGACATCGATGTGGTGAAGGACCGGATCATCGAGCAGCTGGCGGTGGCCCGCCTGAAGGCCGACGCCCAGGGCCCGATCATCTGCTTCGTGGGCCCGCCCGGGGTGGGCAAGACCTCGCTGGGCCAGTCGATCGCCCGGGCCCTCGGCCGGCGGTTCGCGCGCATCTCGGTGGGGGGCGTGCGCGACGAGAGCGAGATACGCGGCCACCGGCGTACATACGTGGGCGCGATGCCCGGCACGATCGTGCGGGCCATGCGGGACGCCGGCGCGATGAACCCGGTGCTGATGGTGGACGAGATCGACAAGATGGGCGCCGACGTGCGCGGGGACCCCTCCTCGGCCATGCTCGAGGTGCTCGACCCGGCCCAGAACGGCACCTTCCGCGACCACTACCTCGACCTGCCCCTGGACCTGTCCCGGGTCCTGTTCCTGTGCACCGCGAACGTGCTCGAGACCATCCCCGGCCCCCTGCGCGACCGCATGGAGATCATCCGGCTCGCGGGCTACACCGAGGAGGAGAAGCTCCACATCGCCCGGCGGTACCTGCTGCCGCGCCAGATCGAGCGCAGCGGCCTGCCCGACGGGGTGCTGGAGGTCGGCGACGACGGGCTGCACACGGTGATCGGCGAGTACACCCGCGAGGCCGGCGTGCGCCAGCTGGAGCGGCGCATCGGCGCCCTGACCCGCCGCATCGCCCGCCGGGTGGCCGAGGGCGACGACTCGGCCGAGGTGCTGGGGCCCGAGCGGGTGCGCGAGATCCTGGGCCCCGAACGCGTCCACAACGAGGTGAAGCGCCGCACCAGCGACCCCGGGGTGGCGACGGGCCTCGCCGTGACCGGGGCCGGCGGCGAGATCCTGTTCGTGGAGGCGCTCGTCATGCCGGGGAGCGGCAAGCTGACGGTCACCGGGCAACTGGGGGACGTGATGCGCGAGTCGTCGCATGCGGCGGTGTCGCTGGTGCGGGCGCGGGCCGGGGCCTTCGGCCTGGACCTGGCCGACGACTACTTCGCGGGCCACGACATCCACCTGCACATCCCGGCCGGCGCGGTGCCCAAGGACGGTCCCTCGGCGGGGATCACGATGGTGACCGCCCTGGTCTCGGCGCTCGGCGGCCGCCCGGTGAGCGAGGACGTCGCGATGACCGGTGAGATCACGCTCACCGGGCAGGTGCTGCCCATCGGCGGGGTCAAGGAGAAGGTGCTCGCCGCCCGGCGGGCAGGGATCGGCGGGGTGATCCTGCCGGCCCTCAACCGCGAGCAGCTCGAGGCCGATCTCACCGAGGAGCAACTGGGCGGCCTGCGGGTGACCTTCGCCGAGCGGATCGAGCAGGTGCTCGAGACCGCGCTGCTTCCCGGGGGCTGAACCCCCGGCCGGTGCGGGCGAGGTTTCTCGCCCCCCGGCGGCCACCACTCATGCCGGTGACCCCACGGCCCGATACCCGGAGCGGATGTCCGTGCACCCGGGGAAGGGAACCACCGTGAAGCGCTCACCCGCGCTGCTCGCCACGCTCGCCGTCGGCGGAGCACTGATGACCGGAGGCCTCGCAGGCGCGTCGGCCGCGCCCGCGCCCGCAGAGGTGGCCGCCGCCCACGCGGGCGCCGGCCAGACCACGCACGCCGCCGCGACGCCGGCCCGCGCCAGGGCGATCGCGGCCAAGCGGGCCCAGATCAGGAAGCGGGCGGCGCTCCGCCGGGCAAAGGCCGTGCACATGAAGCGCCTGCGGGTGCTGAACGGGCGCTACATGAAGCTCAGCCGCTCGGCGGCCGAGTGCACCGCCGCCGCCCCGGCCCTGCGGATCACCGCGAGGATCCGCATGGCCGCGGTCAAGGGCAGCTCGGTGGCCGGACCGCGCCAGCTGCGCCAGCGCCAGATGCGACTCTCGAAGGCCATCGTCCACCTGGCCCGCGCCCGGGCCGACTGCACGGTGCCCCGTCCCCGCGTGGCGCCGGTCGTGCCGGCCCGTGCCGTGCCGGCCCCCGCGGCACCGGCCCCGAGCCCCGCGCCCGCCTCCGCACCCGCGGCCCCCACGGCGCCGGCGCCCGCGACGCCGGCCCCGGCGCCCCGGGCGGTGCAGGTGGACGTGCCCCAGAGCGCCCTCCTCGCCGGCCTGCCGATCGACCTGAGCGGCGCCCTCGGCACCACGCTCCCCGACGTGCTGAACCTGGTCTCGCTCGAGGAGCTCTCGGGAGGCCTGTGCCAGAGCACAGGCGTGCTGTGCGTGGGCCTCGACCCGGCGAACCTCACCCAGACCCTGAACGCGATGATCGGGTCGGTGCCCCTGGTGGGCCCGCTGCTGCAGCCGCTTCTGAGCCCGGTGCTGTCGCTGCTGGCCGTGCCCAGCGGCGACCTCTCCGAGCTGTTCCGGCTGGTCGACCTCGGCGGCGGTGTGCTCCAGCTCGTTCCGGAGGGCCTGCTGGGCACGCTGATGACGAGCGTGCAGGCCCTGCTGGGGCCGCTGAATGCCGTGCTGGGCGACCAGACCCTGCCCCTGGGGCTGCTGCAGATCCCGTAGCGCCACCCCCTCCCGCCGGCGCCGCCGGCGGGTCCACGACCGATGACCCCCGGGAGGGGACGATGAGAGGTATCGGGACACCCGCAGCCGCGCTGGTCGCCGCGGGCGCCATGCTGGCGGGCGGCGCGGTGGCCGCGGGCGCGAGCCCGGCGGACCCCGCCCCGGCCGTCGCGCAGGCAGCGGGACAGGCGGCCCACGCCGCCCCCCAGGGCGCCGCCGCGAGGACGAGGGCCCGGGCCGCAGAAAGCGCCCGGGCGAAGCGCGAGCGGGTGCGCAAGATCCGCGCCAAGAAGAAGCTGATCGCCCTGCGACGCGCGCGAACGGTGCGCCTGCGGGCGCTGCGCGTGGCCGGGGCCCGTTACGCGCGCGCCCAGCGCGTCGCGGTGCGCTGCCCCGCCGCCGCCAGGACTCTGCGTGCCACCAACGGCATCCGCACCGCGGCGCTGCGCGGGACCAGCACCGCGCGACCGGCTCAGTTGCGCGTGCGCACGGCGCGCCTCGGCGCGGCGACCGCGCGCCTGGCCCGGGCGGCCGCCGCCTGCGCGCCGGTCCCGGTCCGGAGGGCACCCGCACCGGCCCCCGCGCCCGCACCTTCTCCGGCTCCCGTGAGCGCGCCGGCACCCGCCGCCGCGCCCGCACCGGCGCCCGCGCCGCCGGCCGCCCCGGCTCCCGCGCCGGCACCGGGTCCGGGTCCGGGCGATGGCGGCACCACGCCTCAGCCGCCGCCTCCGCCCCCTCCGCCGGCGCCGAGCGCCGTGCAGTCGTTGCTGGCCCCGGGCGGGGTGATGGCCGCGCTGCCCATCGACCTGAGCGGCACGCTGGGAAGCACACTCCCCGCCGTCATCCAGATCGTCCCGCTGAGCGACCTGACCGGGCTCGCCTGCCAGGCCACCGGGGTGCTGTGCGTCGGGCTCGACCCCGCCGCCATCGGCACCACCCTCAGCGAGATCGTGGGGTCGGTGCCGCTGCTGGGAGCCATCTTGCAGCCCCTTCTGTCGCCGGTCCTGGCGATCCTGAACGGGCCGGGCGCCGACCCCGCAACCCTGTTCACCGCCGTCGACCTGGGCGGCGGCGTGCTGCAGCTGGTGCCGACCGGAACCCTGGCCAGCCTGCTGAGCACCGTCGGCATCCTGGTGGGTCCGCTGGCCGGCCTGGTGGGGCCGGACACGCCGACCCTCGGCATCGCCCGGGTCCTGCAGTAGGAACCGCGCCGGCGGCATCGCGGCCCCGCCGACCGGCCGGGCGGATGGGGTCCGCGCGCCGCCCGGCCCGGCTCAGCGCCTGCGGGCGGTACCGGCCCCCATCAGCAGGTCGCGCGCCCGGTTGAGCGCCACCGTCAGCCCGGCCGCCCGCGCGCGGATGGCCGGGTGCAACTCCGCGACGCGGTCCGGGTGACACCGCACCACCTGCTCTCGCCACGCCCGCTCCACCTGGTCGGCGCCCGCGGCGGGCGGGAGGCCCAGCAGCGACAACGCCTCGGCGCGCGTTCGAGGGGCGTCCAACTCCTCCAGGGGCGCGGGTGCCGGGGGCGGGGGCTCCTGGCGGGGGCGCCGCCGGGCGGCCGCGGCCTCGAAGTCGAGCCGCTCGCGCTCCTCGGCCACCGCCTGGCGTTCCTCGCGCAGCCGCTCGCGCTCGTCGGCCACCTCCCGGGCCAGCTCCATCAGGCGCCGGTCGCGTGCGCCCACGTCCTCGCGCAGCGCGTCCAGCAGGCGCGACGGAGCGATCGGCGGCGCCTGGTCGGGGGGGACGTCCCAGTCCGGGCCCGAGTCGCCGCGGCGCACGGCGGCGAGCATCTCCAGCGGGCTCAGCAGCGCCCGGTTGCCCAGAGCCGTCCCGGCGGCGGGCCCGAAGCGGATCAGGCGCACCGAGTCCCAGCCCGGGTCCACCAGGAACGTGGCCGAGGAGCGGCCGCCCAGCAGCATCCGGCGCACCGGACGCGACCGGTGCCCCAGCACCACGAAGCGGGCGCGATCGCCGCTGGGCTCGCCGGACATCGCCGCCACCTCGTCGGTGAGGTCCGCCAGGCGCCGGCCCACCTCACGGGCGTCGGGGGGCCCGCTCCGCAGCGCCTCGGCGTGCTCGCCGGCGCCCGCCAGCGGCGCCAGGTCGCCGGCCTGGCCGCCCACGATCACCTGCCACCACAGGGTCCAGGGGTCCTCCGGGTCTGCCGACCCGAGCGCCTCGGCCGCCGCCCCGGGGTGATCGAACCCGGCGAGGAGGCTCGTGAGGTCGAGGGCGCCGCGCCCCTCGCCCCCCAACGCCCGTGCGGCCGACAGCAGCGCCACCTGGCGCCAGCGCGCCTCCTCGCCGCGAGCCGGCACGGGGCCCACCGCGGCGGCGAATGCGTCGGCGGAGGGGTGCGGGGGCGCGGGCTGGGACGGCTCCATCGCGCTCACGGTAGCGGAGCCCCCCACGGGCCGCCGCGCAGTGCGCCGCCACTATCCTGCGCGCGGAGACCCCGACCCCCGGATGGCCATGAACCGCCTCGCCGCAGAGCCCAGCCTGTACCTGCGCCAGCACGCCGACAACCCGGTCGACTGGTACCCGTGGGGGGAGGAGGCGCTCGCCCGGGCCCGTGCCGAGGACCGGCCGATCCTGCTGTCGATCGGCTACTCGGCGTGCCACTGGTGCCACGTGATGGCGCACGAGTCGTTCGAGGACCCGGCCACCGCGGCCGTGATGAACGAGCACTTCGTCTGCGTCAAGGTGGACCGCGAGGAGCGCCCGGACGTGGACGCGCTCTACATGCAGGCCACCCTTGCCCTCACCGGCAGCGGCGGCTGGCCCATGACCGTCTTCATCACCCCGGACGGGCGCCCGTTCTACGCGGGGACCTACTTCCCGCGCGAGCCGCGCGGCGGCATGCCGGGCTTCGGCGACCTCTGCGCGGCGCTGGCCGAGGCCTATCGCGAGCGGCCCGACGAGGTACAGGCCCAGGCCGAGCGGGCGACGACCCGCCTGCGGGCGGCCGCCGAACGCGGGCCGCGGGAGGGCATCGGCGACGGCGGCCTGGACGCGTCGTTGCTGGACGACGCGATGCTGGGGCTGGCCCGCCAGCTGGATCCGCTGCAGGGGGGCTTCGGCGGGGCGCCCAAGTTCCCGCCGTCGCTGGCGCTGGAGTTCCTGGCGGTCCGCGCGATGCGCCCGGGTGGCGACCGGCACGCGGCGGAGATGCTCGACCTCACGCTGGCTCGGATGTCGGCGGGCGGCATCCATGACCAGCTGGGCGGGGGCTTCCACCGCTACACCGTGGACGGGCAGTGGCTGGTGCCCCACTTCGAGAAGATGCTCTACGACAACGCGCTGATCGGGCGCGCCTACGCGCTGGCCCACCGGGCCACCGGGCAGCCCGACCACATCCGCGTGGCCAAGGGCTGCTTCGACTACCTTCTGCGCGAGATGCGCCTGCCCGGCGGGCCCTTCGCGGCGGCCCAGGACGCCGACACCGAGGAGGGCGAGGGCGCCTTTTTCGTCTGGACCCCGCAGCAGCTGGCGGATCTGCTGCCCCCGGACCAGGCCCGCGCGATCGCGCTGCGCTACGGGGTCACGCCCGAGGGCAACTTCGAGGGCAACACCACCATCCTGCGCCCGGTGATCCGCCTGGCCGATCTGTCGCGTCAGCTGGGCACGGACGCGATGCCGCTGCTCGAGCAGGCGCGCGCCACGATGTACGCGGCGCGTAGCCGGCGGCCCCGGCCGGCCCGCGACGACAAGGTGATCGCGGCCTGGAACGGCCTGGCCATCGCCGGCCTGGCCGACGCCGGCCGGCTGCTGGACCGCATGGACTTCGTGGACGCCGCCTCGGCGGCGGCGGCCTTCGTGCTCGATGTGCTCGTGGTCGACGGACGACTGCACCGGACGCACATGGGCGGGCGCACCACCGGGCTCGGGATGCTGGACGACCATGCCGCGCTGGCGCACGGGCTGCTGTGCCTGTTCGCCGCCACGCACCAGGCTCGCTGGCTGACCGAGGCGCGGACCCTGGCCGAGCGGATGCTGGACCTGTTCGACGACGGCGAGGGCGGCTTCTACTACACCGGCTCCGACGCCGAGGAGTTGCTGGCGCGCACGCGCGACGTGGAGGACCACCCCACCCCGAGCGGCAACTCGCTGGCGGCCTCCGTGCTGCTGCGACTGGCCGACCTGACTCTTGAGCCCGCCATGCAGGAGCGGGCGCTGACGGCCCTGGCGCGGGTACGCGAGGACATGGCACGCGTCCCCCACGCCTTCGGCGCCGCGCTGGCGGCCGTGGACCGGGTGGTGGCCGAGCGCCGGCAGGTGGTGGTGGTGGGCGCCCCCGACGACGAGGGGCGCGCGTCGCTGGCGACTGCGGCGGAGGGGGCCCTGGGCCCGCACGACGTGCTGGTGGTCGGCGACCCGGAGGACGAGGCCACCGTGGCCGCCGTCCCGCTGCTGGCCGGGCGGGGCACCGTGGACGGGCGCGCTGCGGCCTACGTCTGCCACGACTTCGCGTGCCGGGCGCCGGTCACCACCGCGGAGGAGGTGACCGCGGCGCTGTCGGCCGAGGCGTGAGCGCCTCCGGCCCCCCGCGCGGGGCGGGCGCTAAGGTGGGGCCATGGCAGACCTCGCGGAACTGAAGACCCTCATCGAGGCGGCCCTGCCCGGGGCGAGCGCCGAGATCATCGACCAGGGCGGCGGAGACCACCTGGCCGCCCAGGTGGTGGCGCCCCAGTTCGACGGCATCCCCCGTCTGGCCCAGCACCGGCTGGTGTACGCCGCTGTCCAGCACCGGATCGACGACGGCAGCATCCACGCCCTGGCACTACGCACACGCGCACCGGAGACGACATGAGCGACACCCTGACCCTGTCCGAAGACCAGATCCTCGAGCAGATCACCTCCGAGGTGGCCGCCAACAAGGTGTTCCTGTACCTGAAGGGCACCCCGGACATGCCGCGCTGCGGCTTCTCGAACCAGGTGGTGCAGATCCTGAACCACCTGGGCGTGGAGTACGGCGCGCGCGACATCCTCCCCGACCCCCGCCTGCGCCAGGTGCTGTCGGGATGGTCGAACTGGCCGACGATCCCCCAGCTGTTCGTCGACGGCGAGCTGGTGGGCGGCTGCGACATCGTGACCGAGATGTACCAGTCGGGCGAGCTGCAGCCGGTGGTGGGCGCCGCGAGCTGAGCGGGTCGGTCGTGCCGCCGGTCTTCGCCCCCGAGGAGCAGCTGGCCGAGCTCCATGCCCACCTGGGCGGGGGCGTGGACGCGGCCACGATGTGGGAGCTGGCACACGAGCAGGGGATCAAGCTTCCCTACGCCGACTACTGGGAGTTCGCCGCCGCCACCAACGTGAGCGGCGGCACCCGGGGCATCGACGGGCTCGACCGGGTGTACGGCCTGACCGAGCTGATCCAGAGCAGCCCCGAGGGGGTGTTCCGCTCCGTGCGCGGGATGATCGGCGGCGCGTACCGCGCCCAGCGGATCACGACCCACGAGGTGCGCTTCAACCCGGCCAAGCGCAACCGCGGCGGCGAGCGCGACCTGGACTCCATCGTCCTGGCCGCCGTCCACGGGGTCGACCGGGCCTGCCTCGAGTACCCGGTGCGCGCCGGCATCACCCTGATGATGGACCGCACCTTCCCCCACCACCTCAACGCCGCGGTGGTGGAGCGCGCGGTGCGCTTCCGCGGCCGGGGGGTGGTGGCCATCGACATCGGCGGCCCGCGCCCACCCGACCTGCCCCCGCCCCACCCCTACCGGCTACTGGCGCCGCTGGTGGAGCGCGCCCGCGACGCCGGCCTGGGGGTGACCTTCCACGTGGGCGAGGAGGGCGTGAACGCGGCCGACCCCGGGCCGCACCTGCGCGAGATGCGCGAGGTGCTGGAGCTGGGCGTGGACCGCATCGGGCACGGCATCGTGGCCTCGCGCGACCCCTCGCTGATGGAGGAGCTGGCCCGGCGCGAGGTGGTGCTGGAGATCTGCCCCACAAGCAACCTGCGCACCGGTGCCCTGCGCGACGAGGCCCAGTTGGCCGAGGTGGTGGCCACCCTGCAGGACGCCGGCGTGCCGCTGGTGGTGGCCACCGACGGGCCGGAGATGATCGGCACCCGCCTGCGCGCCGAGCACGACCTGCTGGTGGGCTGCGGCGCTCTCACCGTCGAGCAGGCCCGCGCGGCCGACGCCCGCGCCCACCGTGTGAGCTTCCTGGCCTGAGGCCCGCGCTACCCGGGTCCGCCGGTGGGGCGGTCCTCCGGGAAGGCCGGTCGCTCGACCGCCAGCACCACCACGTCGTCGCGCAACTGCTCGTTCTCGTGGCGGCGGGCGGCGCGGATGAGCCGGCGCACGCGCAGCTGGATGGCCGAGCGCCACTCGGCGGCCAGCACCTCGCAGGCCCGCTCGCTGCCGAACAGGTCGCTGCCACGACGCGCCTCCACGAGGCCGTCGGTGTACAGGAAGAGCGTCCCACCACGCGGCAGCATGCCGCGGGTGACCGGCCACTCGGCGTGGTCGAAGACCCCCAGCAGCGGGCCGGGCGCGGCCGGCGTGAGCACGCGGCAGCGACCGGGTGTGAGCAGGAGGGGCGGCGGGTGCCCGGCCACCGCGAACCGCAGCTCGCCGTCGGGACGCACCAGCACGTGGATGACCGAGGCGAAGATCCCGTCCGAGCGCTGCTCGGGCGAGCCCATCTGGGCATTGAGCCCGGCCATCACCGCGCCCGGCTCGGGATCGACCGACATCAGGGTGCGCCAGCCGAAGCGGAGGCCCGCGGCCTGGGCGGCGGCGCCGGCGCCGTGGCCGGCCATGTCGCCCACCATGATCGCCAGGCTGCCGTCGGGGAGCACCTTGCCGTCGTAGAAGTCGCCCCCCACCAGCAGCTCCCGGTCGGCCGAGCGGTAGCGCGCGGTCAGCCGGTAGCCGGGCGGCGAGGGCAGCCGGGAGGGCAGCAGACCCTTCTGGACCGTCTCCCACAGCTGGCGCTCGGTGCGCTGAGCCTCGTCGCGACGGGCCGAGCGGAGCACCGCCTCGCGCTCCTCCAGCACCTCGCGCTGCATCTGGTTGAAGCCCTGGGCGAGCGCGGCGAGCTCGCGCACGGCGTCGTCGTTGATGGCCACCGGGTCGGACAGGCGCCCCATGGTGACCCGGGTCACACCGGCCTCCACCCGGTCGACCGGGACCTTCACCCGGATCCACACCTGGCGGCTCACCATCGCGACCACCACGAGCGCCAGCAGCGCCGCGCCGCCTATGCCGCCCAGCACCAGCCGGCGCGTGCGGTCGCTCTGCGCGAGGTCGGCCATCCGCTGTTCCTCGACGCGGTCCAGCAGCAGGCGGTGCTCGGTGCGGAAGGCGTTGAAGCGGGCCTCCCCGGGACCGGTGTCCACCCGGCGGATGGCCTCCTCGGGGTCGCCGGTGCGGCGCAGGCGGATCAATTCGACGGCCTCGCGCTCCCAGAGCTCCGAGGTGCGCTCGACCGCGTCCGCCGAGGCCAGCAGTTCCTCCTCGCCCGCCAGGGCGGCGCGCAGCGACTCCAGATCGCCCTCGAAGCGGTCGCGCGCCTGGTTCCACGCCTGCAGGTCCACCCCGCGGGCCAGGAGGATGTAGGCGCGGTTGAGGCTCTGGGCGTTGAGCATCGTGATCAGGAAGCGGTTGGCGGCGCCCTGGCGCCCGATGGCCCGCTCGGAGGCGTCGCGGTAGTCGCGCGAGGTGGTGACCGTCCCGATGACCGCCACGGAGATCAGGCCGCCCAGCACGAGGGCGAGCACCAGCACCAGGCGCACCAGCAGCCCGCGCAGGGAGGCGCGACGACGGCCCATCCGGCTCACCGGTGGGGCCTCGGCGCGACGATCGCGGTGGTGGATCCGTGATTCATGGAGAGGACGACCCATGCGGGGCCGCGCCGGCTGCGGGGCAACGGGAGGCGCGCGAGGACGGGGCCGGCCGGGCGCGCGGAGGGGGCCGTCCCCGGGACACTACGCCTGTCGGGGCGCAAGGACACCCCCGGGGCCGGCAGCGGGGCCGCTCAGCGGGCGCGCGGGATGTCGCCCACGTGAGCCACGCCCTCGCGATCCATGCGCCGGACGAGATCGCGCGCCAGCCGGCGGGCCCAGAACGGCCCGCCGTAGACGAAGCCCGTGTAGGCCTGAACCAGGTCGGCGCCGGCAGCGAGCGTCTCCCACGCGTCGTCGGCGGTGAAGATCCCGCCCACCCCGATGACGGCAAGAGCCCCGCCGGCCCGCTCGGCCACCCGCCGCACCAGGGCGGTCCGGCGGGCGCGCAGGGGCAGACCCGAGAGGCCGCCGGCCTGGCCGGTCAGCGCCGGCGGGGATGCCAGGCCGTCGCGCGAGAGCGTGGTGTTGGCCACGATCACGCCGGCCAGAGACCGCCGGCACGCCAGGTCGACCACCGCGTCGACGTCGGCGGGCGCCAGATCGGGCGCGATCTTCACCAGCAGGGGCAGGCGCGGACGGGAGGCGGCCGCGGCCAGGCGCGCATCGACCTCCTGCAGGCCGTCGACGATCTCCCCGAGCGGGCCGATGGCCTGGAGATCCCGCAGGCCGGGGGTGTTGGGCGAGCTGACGTTGACGACCACATAGTCCGCGTGGGGCCAGAGCACCTCCAGCGAAGCCGCGTAGTCGCGGGCGGCGTCCTCGGCCGGGGTGCGCTTGGACTTGCCCAGGTTCACCCCCAGCGGCACCCGGCCGGCCAGGCCCAGCCGCTCCCAGCGGGCCAGCCGCGCGGCGGTGCGCCGTGCGCCGTCGTTGTTGAAGCCGAAGCGGTTGATGAGGGCGCGGTCGGCGGGCAGCCGGAAGACGCGCGGGCGCGGGTTGCCGGGTTGGGGCAGCGCGGTGACCGTGCCGATCTCGGCGAAGCCGAAGCCGAGCGCGGGCCAGGTGGGCACGGCGCGGCCGCGCTTGTCGAAGCCCGCCGCAAGGCCGATCGGGTTCGGGACGTCGAGCCCCATGACGGTCCGGCGCAGGCGGCCGGCACCGTCGGGAGCGCCCGCCAGGCGGCCCGCCACCGGCGCGGCGAGCGCGAACGAGCCCATCGCGATGTCGTGCATCGTCTCGGCCTCGACGCGGAACAGCGCCGGCAGGACCGCCCGCTCGTAGAGCCCCATGCGGCTAGTCGGTGGGGACGAGTGCGTCGGTGGCCGCGGCCATCTCGACATCGCGCTCGGTGATGCCGCCGGCGCTGTGGCTGCTCCAGCTGACGGTCACGCGGTTCCACGAGATGGAGACATCGGGGTGGTGGTCCACGCGGTCCGCCGCCTCGGCGAGGCGGCGGACGAAGGCGATGGCATCCGAGAAACCGCCGGGCACGGTGATGCGGCGCACCAGGGCGTCGCCCTCGCGCTCCCATCCGGGCAGGCCCGCCAGGGCCGCTGTGATCTGCTCGTCGTTCAACATTCGGCAAAGGGTAGTGGTGGCGGGGGGCCAGGGGCCGCGGGGTGGTCTACATTTCCGCAGTCCCATAAGCGGAGCGGACGCTCCACTTCTTCCCACCCGCCCGGAGCCGCCGCATGAACGCCCCCTCCGCATCCGCCGTGCCCAACCGATGGCTGGTGCTGGTGATGGTCTGCATCGCCCAGTTCATGGTGGTGCTGGACGGCACCGTGGTGAACGTCGCGCTGCCGCACATCGCCTCATCGCTGTCCTTCGCCCCCGACGACCTGCCCTGGGTGATCAACGCGTACACCCTGGTGTTCGGCGGTTTCCTGCTGCTGGGCGGGCGGGCGGCCGACATCATCGGGCGCAAGCGCCTGTTCCTGGCCGGCGTGGTGGTGTTCACCGTCGCCTCGGTGGCCTGCGGCCTGGCCCGGAACTCCGAGATGCTGCTGGTGGCCCGCGCCCTGCAGGGCCTGGGCGCCGCGATGGTCTCGCCGGCCGCGCTGTCGATCGTGACCACCACCTTCCGCGACCCCGGCGAGCGCGCCAAGGCCCTGTCGGTGTGGGCCGCGATCGCCGTGGGCGGGTCCGCCGTGGGCCTGCTGGTGGGCGGCGTGCTCACCGAGGCGCTCAGCTGGGAGTGGATCTTCTTCATCAACGCGCCGATCGGCCTGGCCACGCTGATCCTGTCGATGCGCCTGGTGCCCGAGTCGCGGATGGAGCGCCGTGGCGGGGTCGACATCGCCGGCGCGGTGTCGGTGACCGCCGGTGTGGGGCTGCTGGTGTACGGCATCGTGAAGGCCGAGACCTACGGCTGGGGCTCGATCGAGACGTGGTCGCTTCTTGGCGGCGCCGTCGCCGTGCTGGCGCTCTTCGTGGCCATCGAGCGCACCGTGAAGGTGCCGCTGGTGCGCCTGGGCATCTTCCGCACGCGCCACCTGACCGGTGCGAACCTGGTGATGCTGGCGGCCATGGGCGGCCTGTTCGGCACCTTCTTCTTCACGTCCATCTACATCCAGGACGTGCTGGGCTTCACGGCCATCCAGACCGGGCTCGCCTTCCTGCCCATGACGATCATGATCATCGTCTTCTCGGTGGTGGCCCAGCGGCTGCTGGCACGGGTGAGCGCCCGCGACCTCGGCATCGCCGGCATGACGATCTCCGCCATCGGCCTGCTGCTGCTCACCCGCATCCAGCCCGACGGGTCGTACTGGACCCAGTTGCTGCCCGGGATCCTGGTGATCGCCGCCGGGCTGGGGCTGACCTTCGTCCCGCTCACGCTGATCGCGACCAGCGGCGTGCGCGACGACGACGCCGGCCTCGCCTCGGGCCTGTTCAACACCTCCCAGCAGGTGGGCGGGGCGCTGGGACTGGCGGTGCTGGCCACCGTGGCCAACTCGTTCACCGCGGACGCCCTGGCGGGGGCGGGCGCCGGGCCCGATCCCGCCGTCCAGGCCACGGCCCTGGTCGAGGGGTACCAGCGCGGCTTCGTGGCCGGCGCCGGGTTGATGATCGTGGGGGCCATCGCCCTCCTGCTGATCATCCGCAAGCGCGACATGGCCGCCATCAACGTGGTCGAGGCGCCGGCCCCCGTGCACGTCTAGCCGTGGACCCGGCCCCCCCATCCGCCTCCCTGCGCGCCGACGCCCGGCGCAACCTGGAGCGCATCCTGACCGCGGCCGAGGAGGTGTTCCGCGACCTTGGGCCCGATGCGGGGATCGCCGAGGTCGCCCAGCGGGCCGGCGTGGGGCAGGCGACGGTGATCCGGCGCTTCCCCACGAAAGAGGCCCTGTGGGCGGAGTTGCTGGGCCGGCGGATGGAGGCGCTGGCGGCCGAGGCGCGCCGCCAGGCCGGGGTGGTCCCGACGGCGCAGGCTCTGGAACGCTTCATGGTCACCCTGGCCCAGCGCTACGCGGCCGACCGCGGCTTCCACGAGGGCAGCGCGGGCGCCTGCGCCCTGGACGCGTCCCTGGACGGGCCGCGCCGGGCACTCGTGGTGGCCGCCGGCGATCTGCTGGCGCTGGCCCAGGACGCGGGGCGCATCCGCGAGGACGTCCGCGCCGAGGACGTCTTCTTCATCTGCGCCGCGGTGAACCACCGCTTCCGTCCCGGAGACCCGGGACCGGAGTTGTGGCGCCGGTATCTCGACCTGATGCTGGACGGGCTGCGCACGCCCCGGCCGGAGCCGCTCTCGGCGCCCGGGCCGAGCATCGACGTGTTCCACGAGTGGCTGGCGCGACAGCGCGCGGGCGGGACGGCTCCCTCGTCGCGATGATGGGACGCGGCGCGTACGCGCTCGCGACCCCCGACGAGGAGGACCACAGATGGCGACCGAACGACGGGCCGAGGTGACCTGGAGCGGCGATCTGTTCGACGGCGAGGGCACCATCGACACTGTGACCAGCGGTTCCTTCGGGCCGCTCCCGGTGTCGTGGCCCTCGCGGGCCGAGGAGCCCGGCGGCAAGACGAGCCCCGAGGAGCTGATCGCCGCGGCACACGCATCGTGCTACTGCATGGCCCTCTCCCTCGGCCTCGCGAAGGCCGACACGCCGCCCACGACGCTGTCGGCCTCGGCGACGGTGACCTTCGTGCCCGGGACCGGGATCACCAAGTCGGCGCTCACCGTCGTGGGCGTGGTGCCGGGCCTCGACGCGGCCGGCTTCCAGGCCGCGGCCGAGGCGGCCAAGGACGGCTGCCCGGTGTCGGGCGCGCTGAAGGGCAACGTCGAGCTGTCGGTGGAGGCGCGACTGGAGGGCTGAGGAGCCCGGGGCGGGGCGCCCGGGCTGCCGGCGCCCCGCGATCAGGCGGCCGCCGCCAGCTCGGACACCACGCGGTCGCGTCCGCTCTCCTTGGCGCGGTAGAGGGCGCTGTCGGCGCGGCTCATCAGGCTGTCGGCGTCGTCGCCGCGGCCGCAGGCGGCCACTCCGAGGGAGACGGTGCACGGTCCGGCGACCGGGAAGGGCTCACCCGCCATGGCGCCGCGCAGGCGCTCGGCGATGGCGCGCGCGCCGGCGCCATCGGTGGCGGGCAGGATGAGCGCGAACTCCTCGCCGCCGATGCGCGCGGCCAGGTCGCCCTCGCGACGCAGTCCGTCGAGCCGGTCTGAGAGCTCGCGCAGCACCGCATCGCCCACCGCATGCCCGTGCAGATCGTTGACGGCCTTGAAGTGGTCGACGTCCAGCATCACCAGCGCCAGCGGCGAACGCACGAGCTGGGACCTGCGGACCTCGTCGTCGAGGCGCTCGGAGAAGCCGCGGCGGTTGGTCAAGCCGGTGAGCGGATCGGTGATCGCCTGACGCGAGAGCTCCGAACGGGCGTGGGCCCCGGTGACGGCGACACCCACGAGTTCCGCGAACTCACGCAGGCGGTGCTCGGCCCCCGGGAGGAACGCCGCGCGCCGGCGGCTGACGACACCGACGTTCCCCCACACCTCACCGCCCACCTTCACGGGCGCGGCGACGGCGCTCATGTGCGGGGACTCCGGGCGGGTGATCCAGCCGTCCGGGAAGCTCTCGTAGTCGTCGATGCGGACGGCGACGCCCTCTGCGCGCACGCGGGCGGTGGCGCTGCTGCCGGTGATCGGCAGCCGGGCGCCGACGGGCAGCCGCAGGTCGCGGACCGAGCTCCAGCCCCCCACCAGCACGGCGCTGTCGGGCTCGTAGCGGATCACCCCGCCGGCCTCGGCCCCGAGGAGGCGGGCGACCTCCTCCGCGACCAGGTCGAAGACCGTCTGCGGCGATGCGCTGGTGGCGACCGTGGCCGCCACCCGGCTGAGACACGCCTGCTCCTCGGCGAGGGTCCGGTGACGGGCCTCGGAGACGCGGAGCGCGCGCTCCGCAGCGCGGCGGGCGGTCACGTCCTTCACCGTGCTCACGAACATCCCCGGGGCGTAGCCCTCGCCCACCGGGGCGAGGCTGACGATCACGTCCACGCGCCGCGCGCCGGACAGGTACACCCGGTTGGTCTCGGTCCGGTCGCCGGTCGCCAGTGCGGTCCGGAACGTCGCCTCGTACGCCTCCGCGAGCTCCGGGGGCCAGAAGGGGAACGGGGGCGCGACCCCGATCAGCGCCGGATGGGGGTGCCCCGTGATCTGGCCGACGCGGGGGTTGGCATCGACGATCCGGCCGTCGCCGTCGAACACGAGCACCCCGTCCCCCAGCGCGCCCATCAGGGCCGCGTAGCGGTCGCGCTCTCCCGAGAGCTGGGTCGTGAGGTCGCCGGTGCGCAGGGCCGAGCGGACGCGGGCGAGCAGCTCGTTCGGCGCGAAGGGTTTGCGGACGAAGTCGTCGGCACCGGAGTCGAGGGCCGGCGTCAGCTGCTGGGCATCGGCGGTGAGGAAGATGATCGGCACGGTGATGCCGCGGGCGCGCAGCGCGGCGCAGAGCCCGATCCCCGACAGCCCGGGCAACTGCCCCCCGGTGACCAGCAGGTCCGGCGGATGGCTGCCGGCGACGCTGTCGAGGGCGGCGCGGCCGTCGGCCACGCGCTCGACCTCGTAGCCGGCGCCGGCGAGTGCGTCGATGATCACGGCCGCGACCATCCCACTGTCCTCGGCGACCAGTACCCGCCGGGGACTCGCCTCGTCTGTCGTGCCCGACCCGGGAGACATCTTCTCCGCCCTCTCTTGCCCACCGTCGTCCCCGGTCAGATCGGCATCGGGGCGGGCGATCTGAGCGCAGGGCCTCCGTACGCCGGCGGGTCGGGCAGAATCCGCGCCGGGGCCGTTAGCTCAGCTGGTAGAGCAGGGGACTTTTAATCCCAAGGTCGTAGGTTCGAGCCCTACACGGCCCATCGGCCAGATAGCTCTTATCGATTGGCATCTGCGCTGATCCTTTCCCCTCGTAGGAGCCCGGCGAGTTACTGGGTGACAACGAAAGTGACAACATCGGCCCACCGTGGCCGGCCCGCTCGAACGCACCTCGACCCGCGGCATCTACCGGCGGGGACGTGGGCACGTGGTCGTCTTCCGCGATCCGTCGGGGCGGCAGCGGAGGCGCTCCGCCGCAACCGTCGCGGAGGCTCGGCTCCTGCTACCTGCGGGAAGGCCGCCCACGCGGCACGACCGTCATCAGCATCGACGATAGAAGGAGAGAACGCCGATGAATCCCGCGCGACAGAAGCTCGGGGGAGTCGCCGCGCTGGTTGCGGCCGCGACCTTCGTGTTTGGCTTCGCCCTCTTCGCAACCGCCCTGTCGGACTACACGACCGGCGACCCGACGCCGGCCGAATCGGTTGCCTTCGTGGCGGACAACGAAGCGGTGCTCTACCTCTGGAACGCCGTCATTTTTATCCTCTTCGGCGTGGTGCTCGTACCGCTCGTGCTCGCGCTGCTCGAGCGGGTGCGGCCCGGCGCGCCCGTACTGGCGCCCGCCGCGGCGGCCTTCGGGATCATCTGGGCCGGCCTCGTCATCGCCGCGGGAATGATCGGCAACATCGGCCTCGGCACCGTCGCCGACCTCCGGGAGACCGACCCGGCACAGGCGGACGCGGTCTGGTCGGCGCTCGACGCGGTTCAGAACGGCGTCGGCGGCGGCAACGAGATCGTGGGCGGACTGTGGATCCTGCTCGTCAGCTGGGCCGCGCTCAGGACCAGCGCGCTCCCGAGAACGCTGAACTACCTCGGCATCGCCGCCGGTGTGGCCGGGATCGTCACGATCGTCCCCGCGCTCGAGATCGTCGGAGCGATCTTCGGGCTTGGCCTGATCGTCTGGTTCGTCTGGGCCGGGGTCGTGCTGCTCAGGCGCAACGCCAATCGTCGAGACAACCATTGACCCGCCCCTGCCGGCCCGCGGGAGCGCGGCATCTCGTTGCCCGGTGACGGACCGGAGGCACGGAGATGACTCGTCTCAACGGCCCGTCGGCACGCCAGGCCGCCCTGATCGCCGGACTCGGATACGTCTCACGGTGGCCACCGTCTCGTGGAGCGGCGTGCCGCTGGCACCCGACCAGTTCATCGACTTCGGCCTCAGCATGCGGATGCCGGCGACCGAGGGGGCCATCGACTTCCCGGCCATCCAGACCTGCGAAGAGGGCGTGACGCGCTGGATCCAGCCCACGGTCGACGGACAGGAGCCGCCCGACGAGCCGGCGCCGCAGGTGACCTCACCGCGGCCGCGGGCGGCCATGGCGACGAGGCCGGGTCCGGCGAGGTCGACGCCGCCTCGGTGGTGCCGCAGTCGGACGACGCCAAGACCAACGTGGCGCTGGGTCTCGGCACCGGCGGCCTGGTGATCGGCGCCGCCGGACTCGGCATCGGCCTGAACGGCCGTCGCCGGCGCGACGGGTAGGGCCAGGGGCGCGTCCGCGATAGGCGGCCGGGCAGCGACGCCCGGCCGCCGCGCCTCCTCGGCGACGCGGACGCGCCTGCGCCCGCGTCGCCGAGGAGGCCGAGTACATCGATCCCGCCGTGCTGATGACCCCCCCCGGATAGGGCGCCCGGCGCCGGCGCGGTGTCAACGATTCCAGGCCGGCACCGACCCCGAGCCCCGGCGCCACCATGGATCGGGGCCATCGTGGGTATCCTCCTGTTTCAAAGGACGACGAAAGGCTGGGGACCATCCCCGAACGCCGGGTCGCAGATGTTGCCACCACCCGGCACGGCGCTCCCACGCACGTGCTCGGCATATGAGCGTGTCCGGGGTCGTGCCGGCCGATGTCACGCTGCGGGCGGACACCCGGGCCCGTGCCCTGCGCGCCGGCAAGCTCGCGGCCGTCGTGGCCGTGGTCGCCCTGATCGCGTGGCGGATCGACTGGTCGCGCTCGTTCGGTGAACTGACCTCGTCGTCGATCGCGCCGATCGCCGCCGCCCTGGTGGCCTTCACGCTCGCGGCGGCCCTCAAGGCGCCGATCTGGGCCGCCCTGCTCCGCGGGCTCGGGCGCGGCGAGGGAGTGCGCGCGCGCGACCTGGTCAGCCCGGTCTTCATCGGCCTGCTCGGCAACTGGGTGGCGCCGGCGCGCCTGGGTGAGGCGGCCCGCGTCGTGCTGGCCGAGGGGCGCGTCCGCCGCCGGGGCACCGACCTCGGCTTCGCCGCCGTCGCCGGGGGAGCGGCGGCGGAACTCCTGGTCAGCACCGCCGCATGGGCCGTCCTCGCGCTCGTCGCCGCGCTGCTGCTGCCGGTGCCGGGCTACGTCGCAGGGGTCGCCGCGGGCGGCGGCCTGCTCGTCACCGCGCTGATCGTCGTCGCCGTCCGCTCCCGCGCCGTGGCGCCGCCGCGGACGCGACCCACCTCCCGTCTGCGCCGGCTCCTGCGCGCCGTCCGGACGACGCTGCGCTCGGCGAGCGAAGGCCTGCGCGCGCTGCGCGCGCCCCGGCGCCTGGCCCTGGTCGCCGGCGCGGGCGTCGCGGCCATGGTGCTGCAGTGGTTCGGCACCTTCATGGTGCTCCGGGCGCTCGGACTCGACCTGGGTCTGGCCGCCGCTGCCGCGGTGCTGGTGACGACGACCGTGGCCCAGACGGTGCCGATCCTCCCCGGCGGCGTGGGCTCGTTCCAGGCGGCGGTCGGCCTCCCGCTGATCGCCTCGTACGGCGTCGCGGGCGCCGAGGCGCTGGCCGCCGGCCTGCTACTGCAGGCCACGCAGGCCCTCACGGGCATCGGGCCCGGCCTGCTCTTCCTGGCCCGCGAGGACCTCGACCTGCGCACGCTGCGTCGCATGGACCGGCCCGCCGCGTCCGCTGTCGGCGCGTCGCCGGGCGGGACGCCGTCGGCCGGGCGGGCATGAGCCGGCGTCCCGCCGACCGCCGCCCCTCGTGGGACCCCGCGATGGCCGCGACGGCCGGCGGACCCACCCCGGAGCTCAGCGCGCGCCGCTGGCCGCGCGAAGTGGCTCTGTTCGCGGGCGCGTACCTGCTCTACTCGCTCGCGCGCGGGATCAGCCGCGGCTCGGACGTCGAGGCGCTGGAGAACGCGGCCCGCATCGTCGCCGTGCAGGCCGAGCTCGGGCTCAACGTCGAGCGCCAGGTGCAGGAGTGGATCACCGGCCTGCAGGTCATGTCCGTGCTGGGGCTGCTCTACCTGGTGGCCCAGCTGGTCGCCGTGCCGCTGGCGCTGGTGGTCGTCTACAAGCGCCGGCGGTCGGTGTACCCGCTGCTGCGTACCACCCTGATCGGCGCGTGGCTGGTGGCACTACCGATCTTCGCGCTGTTCCCCACCGCGCCGCCGCGCCTCGCCGACATCGGGATCGTGGACTCGGTCACCCGCGAGTCGCTGGTACCGCTCGACGCGCCCTTCATGGAGTACTTCTACAACCCGGTCGCCGCCGTGCCCAGCCTGCACGCCGCCTTCGCAGTGGCCGTGGGCGTGGGGCTGGCGTCGGCCACCACCGTGCTGGCGATCAGGTTCGCCGCCCTGATGTGGGGGCCGCTGGTCATCCTGATCGTCGTCGCCACGGGCAACCACTTCATCCTCGACATCGTCGCCGGACTCATGGTGGTGGGGATCGGCTTCGCCATAGCGGTCGCCCTCCACGGCGCCCCCTGGACCAGCCGCGGCAGCGCGCTCGGCACGGCGGGGCCGGTGCTCCGGAGCCCGCACGGCGGGGCGCTCGGTCCGCTGCGCGTCGCGCTCGTGTGCCCCTACGCCTGGGACGGGTACGGAGGCGTCGGCGGCCAGGTGCGCGACATGGCGGTGTCCCTGCGCCGGCGCGGCCACCACGTCGACATCCTCGCCCCCGCGGACGGCCCCGTGGACGAGCCCCACTTCCGCGCGCTCGGCGGTACCACGGGAGTGCGCGGCAACGGCTCGGTGGGCCGCGTGGCCCTGGCGCCGTGGTCCAACCTGCGCGCGTGGTGGATCGTGCGGCGGGGGGACTACGACGTGGTGCACCTGCACGAGCCGCTCGTGCCCCCGTGCCTGTCGATCCTGCTGCTCTCGGGGCGGCCGACGGTCGGCACCTTCCACATGTACGGGCCGGAGTCCCGCCTCTACCGCGTGCTGGCACCGCTGGGGCGCATCGCCGTCCGGCGCCTGCACCACCGCACGGCCGTATCGGAGGCCGCCCGGTCGACGGCCGCCAAGTTCCTCGGCGGCGAGTACGAGGTGATCCCGAACGGCGTGGCCCGCCGCGAGCACTCCGGCCGGCGGCGCGAGCCGGGCGACCGGACGGTCCGGCTGCTGTTCATCGGACGCAACGAGCCGCGCAAGGGGTTGAGCGCGCTGCTGCGCGCCGCCGTCGACCTGCCCGGGGTGCACCTCGACGTGGTCGGGGTGGGCGCCGACGAGGTGGAGGCCCTGCAGCAGCAGATCGCGCCCGGGCGACCGCTGCCGGCCGGCGTGACCGCGCACGGCAGGGTCTCGGACGCGGTCAGGGACGAGTTCCTCGACCAGGCCGACATCTTCTGCGCGCCCTCGCTGGAGGGGGAGAGCTTCGGGCTCGTCCTCGTCGAAGCCATGTCTGCCGGGGTCGCGGTCGTCGCCTCCTCGATCCCCGGCTATGTCGATGTCCTCGACGGCCACGGCCTCACCGTGCCGCCCGGCGATATCGACGCGCTGACCCGCGCCCTGCAGGAACTCGCCGATGACGCCGGCCTGCGCCGGCGCCTGGGCGAGGACGGTCGCCGCGCCGCCGCCAGGTTCGAGTGGGACCACATCACCCCGCGGGTGCTGGACGCCTACGGCACGGCGATGGCCGAGCGGGCCGCGCGCCGGCACCGGGTGGAGGTGCCGGTGCGGGCGGGGGACGCCGCGGAGGTCCCCGCGGATCGCGTGTAGGGCGGTCGCCGGCCGGCGACCGGCCGCGGCGATGCAGCCGGGGCCGGCGACTCCAGCCGGCCTCAGAACACGGCGACCTCGACCTCGCGGCCGGCAAGGATCGCTCCGGCGGTGACCAGCGTGTCGCGCCTCACGAGGAAGTGCTGGGCCAGCGCGTCGATGTCGCGCAGGCGGCGCTGCAGCGGGGACGCCGCGTAGATCGAGCCCCCGCCCCCGGCCCGGAAGGCCCTGCCGACGACCTCCGCAGCGCGCTCGGTCGCCCAGACCGCCGCCGCGCGCGCCCTGGCCCGGTCCGGCAGCGAGGGCTCGACGCCGTCCGACGCGGTCTCCCAGGCCTCCTCGGCCAGCTGGTGGATCAGGGCGCGGGCGGCCCGCAGGCCGGCGTCGGCGTCGGCCAGATCAAGCTGGAAGGTGGGGCTCTCGGCCAGGTGCGCGCCGGCCAGGAGCGGCACCTTGTCCGCGGCGAGGGCGACGATGTCATCGAGCGCCCCCTGCGCGCACCCCACGGCGACGCTGGAGATCGCGAGGGCGATCAACGAGGCGATGGGCACGCGGACGATCGGGGTGTCGATGCAGGGCTCGAACACCGACCGGTCGATGGTCCGGTCCGGGGACACCACCACCGAGTCGGCGCGGAAGTGGTGGCTGCCGGTGCCGCACAGGCCGGACACCGCCCAGGTGTCCTCGATCTCCACCTGATCCGGAGCGAAGACGGCGGTGCGCAGCTGCGGCACCCCGTCCGCGACACCCTCGACGCACGTGCCGTAGATCCAGTCGGCGTGCTCGCAGCCGCTGGCGAAGGCCCACCGGCCGCTCACCAGGTGGCCGCCCTCGGCCGCGACGGACCGGCCCGATGGGGCGAAGGCGCCGGCGGTGATGACATCGGGCGAGCACAGGATCTCGTCGAACGTGTCGCGCGGCAGGCTGACGAGGTCGCGCCAGGACCCGGATCCGATCATCACCGTCCAGGCGACCGAGGCGTCGGCTCGCGCGAGGCTCTCGAAGAGGCGCATCGCTCCGGCCAGATCGGCCTCCGCACCGCCGTGGGTCGTCGGTCGCAGGATTCGGAACACGCCTGCCCCGACGAGGTCGTCGAGCAGGTCCGGCGGCACGCGGCGCCGGGCCTCGACCTCCCCGGCCCGCGCGGCGATGGCCGGCGCCAGGCTGCGGGCGGCGTCGAGCACGCCGCGCGGCGTGGTGTGCCCGGTCTCGAGAGTGGTCATTTCTCCTGCCCTCCTTCGGCTGTGACGATGGTCCGCCACGAGCCTGACCGGGGGAGGCCGGCACCGCTTCGGCGCAACGACCCATCCGGGTCGCGGGAGGATGTGGGTCGTTCGACCCACGGCGGGCGTGCGCTCAGACGAGCTCGTGCTCGTACGCCCAGGCGGTCGCGGCCGCCCGTGACGAGACCCGGAGCTTGGCGTAGAGGTTGCTCACGTGCCGGTCCACCGTCCGCCGGCTGACCCCGAGCCAGGCGGCGATCGCCTTGTTGCTCTCCCCGGTCGCAAGCCGCCGCAGGACCTGCAGCTCGCGGGGCGTCAGGCCGTGCCCGGGGTCCGCGGCCCCGCTCCCGCCCGGGCCGGACCCGGAGCCCGCGCGGGCCGGATCCAGCCCCATGCCCGCGAAGCCCTCGTGAGCGGCCCGCAGCTCGAGATCTGCGGTCTCGCCGTCGCCCGACGAGCGGCAGGCCTGCGCGATCAGGACGCGGGCGCACGCCGCCTCGTACGGCGCATCGAGCTCGAGCCAGAGGCGCGTCGCACGCCGGAGCGGCGGGACCGCGCCGCGCGCATCACCCGCAGCGAGCTCCACCGCCCCCCTGGCCCCTGCCGCGCACGCCAGCAGCATCGTCCGCCCGTTGCGACGGGCGAGGTCCTCGATCTCCTCGCAGGACGCCCGAGCCCCGTCGAGGTCCCCTGCCGCGAGCGCGATCTCGACGTGGGCCGGCAGGAGCCGGGCGCGATCGATGGGGCGTGCGGCCTCCAGGGCGCTGCGGATCGCCGCGCACGCCGCATCCACCCGGCCCTGGGCCAGGCGGATCAGGGCGAGGCCCGGATGCGGCTCACGGCCGTACCGGCGGGCGTCCGCGAACGCGCGCTCGGCGCCCGCAAGGTCTCCCCGGATCCGCAAGATCTCGCCGCAGCGATAACAGGCCTCGCCGGCAGCCCGTGCCCCGCGGCGCTCGGCCAGGCGCTCGCGGGCACGGCGCGCGTGCGCGAAGGCCTCATCGAGGGCGCCCCGGACCTGCAGGATCTCCGCCCGGTGGATCAGGCAGGTGCCGGTGAACGGCACGAGGTCCGGCTGCTGCTCGCACCACTCGGTCAGGGCCAGGGTCCACTCGCCGGCGCGCTCGAGCTCGTAGGTCAGGTGGCAGCCCTCGATGACGCTGCAGTAGACGAAGCCGGTCGCGACGGGCGACAACTCGTCGGCGGCGGCCGCCAGCATCGCCTCGTCGAGCGCTCCCAGGCCGTCGGCGACATCCCCCTCCTCGATCATCGCCCGGCCCAGATCGATCAGCCCGAGCGCGACCAGATCGCGGTCGCCGAAGCGCTCCCCCACGGCCACCGCCTCCGCCGCCGCGGCCCGCATGGCGGCCCAGTCGCCGGCCACCATGCTGCAGAGGGAGTCCGCCGATGCGAGGTATCCCCGCTCCGGGCAGTCGCCGTCCCCCGGCTCCACCAGCCGATGCGCGCGGCCCCGCCACCCGGTGGCACGGCCGATCTCACCGCAGAGCGCCAGGTGCACGACGAGCCAGAAGGCGACGCGGACGGCGCCCAGGCGGTCGCCGTCGCGCAGGTGCCCCTCGTGGGCCTGCGCCAGCGCGTCGATGCGCCGGTCGTCGAAGCCGAGCATGTATGCCGCCACCGCCAGTCGCTCGACGTCGGCCGGGATGAGCGGCGCCGCCTCCGCGGCGCGCCGGAACAGGTGGTCCGCCCGCGTCCAGGCGCGGCGCGCGTACGCATCGCGGGCTGCCTCCAGGACGCCGGCCGCCATCGGTGCGGCCTACTCGCTGCCCGCCGGCGCGCGGCTCGTGCGGGCTGGGCGGGTGATGGGAACGGTCACCGCGCGGTCCCTCCGTGGGTCGTCCTGCCGCCCCAGACTCTCACGGAGAGGGAGCGCCGGCACGCCCCCGGGTTCCGGTCGACCGCGCGGACCCCGCCCGGCCGGCTCCCGGAGACCGCGGCGCCCCTCAGACCCGGCGGATGAGGCCATCGATGTGGCCCTCGACCCGCCGCAGGTCCGCCGCCACCGGGCGCCGGCCGTCGATCACGTGGACGCGCACCAGCCCGTCCCCCAGGTCGCCCGCCACGAGGGTGCCGGGCATCACGCTGACGAACGCGATGAAGAGCGCCCGCGGGGCGCCCGCGGGCAGTTCGGTGCGGAAGTCGAACATCGCGGGCGCGCTCTCGCCCCGCGGCGAGAGCGCGCGGCGGGCCACGTCCACCCCGCCCCCCACGGACTGGGCCACGAAGAACGCCACGAAGGGCGCGAGCCCCGCCGGCCGCAGCACCCAGGTCGCCGGCGCCGCCATGCGGAGACCGGTGACGACGGCCGCGATCAGCGTCGCCGCGACGACCACCGTGCCCGGTCCATCCGGCATACGCCCCTCGGCCAGTGCCCACCAGGCCACCGCGGCAGCCACCGCCCAGAGGGCGGCCGACATCGCGAGCCGGCGCCTCATCGGACGATCCATGCGAGGACGACCACGAGCGTGGCCAGAACGATGGCGCCGGCCGCGAGCCCCGCGATCCTGGCCTCGGCCGCATCGAGCGCCCGGCCGAGCGGCGCCGGGTCGACCGCGCCCACCCGCGCCCGCACGCGCCCGGCCCACCCGGCGCCGGCCCGGGCCCCCGAGAGGGCCACCCGGCGCGCGGGGGCCACGAGCCCGGCCCCGGGGGGTGCCTCCCGGGGCGCGCGCGGCCCCAGCGGCAATCCGCGGCCGGCCCGCGATGCCAGAGCGGCCACCGCACCGGCGCCGAGCAACGGCCACAGGCCGGACCAGATGCCCGAGCGTGTGAGCGCGACCACCTCGCCCGCCGGGGCGAAGGGCTCCCATCCGGCCACCACGAGGGGCAGGACGAGGACGGACGCGGTGGCCGCCGCCAGGGCGGCGGCGGGTCCCGGGCCCCCGAGGTGGTCGCCGCGGCCGGGATCGGCCCGCAGGAGGTGCAGCGCCCGGAGCATGAGCAGGGCGCTCGCCAGCGCCGAGAGCGCGAGCGCCCACTCCACGCCGCCCCACCAAGGAGCGCCGGCGGTCTTCAGGGCCTCCTTGGCTGCGGCCCCGCCGCTGGCAGGCGCGCCCGCCAGCGCGAGGGCGGCCACCGCGAAGGCGGTCCAGGCGGCGCGCGCCGGCCACCCCGGCCGCGCCACCGGCACCACGCCGATGGCGATGAACAGCGTCGCCTTCACGATTCCGTGGTGCAGGACGAGCACCAGCACGCCGGCGAGGGCCGCCGGCGCCAGGTCCGGCCGGGCCAGGGCGGTGCCGGTACCGGCGGCCATCAGCCCGATCTGCCCGATGCTCGAGTAGGCCAGCACGGCCGGGACGGCGGTGCGCGTGACCCCCGCCGCCAGGCCGTAGGCCACCGCGGCCAGGCCGGCCACCACCATGCCGGCGCCCCATCCGGACAGCGCCGCCTCGCCGGCGGGGAGGGTGCGCATCCAGCCCAGCACCCCGAGCTCTGTGAGGGCGCCGGCCAGGACGGCGGCGACCGGGAGCGGCGGCGCCGCGTACGCGCGCGGCAGCCACGCGTGTACACCGATCATCCCCGCCTTGACGCCGAAGCCCGCCAGCAGGAGGGCGACCAGCAGATCGCGCTCGGGCGCGACGGCCACCGCCGCACGGATCTCGGCCAGATCGAGGGTGCCCGCCGAGCGCACCGCCATCACCAGGCCCGCCAGCAGCAGGGCCTCGGCTCCGACGGCCATCGCGATGTAGAGGCGCCCCGCGCGGCGCCCGGCGCGGTCCGCGCGGGCGGTGACCAGGCCGTAGGTGGCCAGGCTCATCGCCGAGAAGCAGGTGTAGAAGGAGACGGCGTCCTGAGCGACGGCCACGCCCAGGTTGCCCGCCAGGGCAACGGCACCGAACGAGGCGAGGCGCCGCCCGCGCACCCCGCCGTCGCGCAGGACGGGGCCCAACGCGAGCGCAGCCACGGTCCACACGACGGCCGCCAGCGCCAGGAAGACCTGCCCGGTGGCGTCGGCCTCGAGGCGGGTGCCGAGGAGCAGCCAGGGCAGATCGACCCCGTCGACGGTGGCCAGGGCCACGAGGATCGCCAGGGGCGCGGGTAGCGAGACGGCGAGGATCCTCACGGGGATGGGTCCCCGTCCACCTGCTGGGCCAGCGACAGCGGGCTGAGGTCGGTTCCGGCCAGGAGGCCCGCGGCCAGGGTGACGACGCCGGTGATGAGCGTGGGCACCAGCAGCGCGGGCGCCGCCTCGAGCCGCCGGCGCGGGCGCTCGGCCGGCCAGTCGCCCACCGGCTCGCGGAACCAGGCCAGGTAGACGATCGGGAGCAGGTAGATCGCGTTGAGGACCCCGCTGAGTACCAGCACCCATAGGGCCCAGTCCATCCCGGCCGAGGCCGCCCCCAGGCCGAGATACCACTTGCTGATGAAGCCCGCCGTCGGCGGGACGCCGATCATCCCGAGGGCCGCCACCGTGAAGGCCGCCATCGTCAGCGGGGCGCGCCGACCCACCCCCCGCATCTGGCTCACCCGGTGGATGCCGAGGGTCTCGGCCAGCACGCCCGCGCCGAAGAAGAGGGTGATCTTCATGATGCCCTGGTGGACCAGGTGCACCAGCCCGCCGACGGTGGCGATGGGGCCGATGATGGCGACGCCGAGGATCACGTACGAGACCTGGCTCACCGTCGAGTAGGCCAGGCGGCGCTTCAGGTCGTCCTGGGCGATGGCGCGCAACGACCCCCAGACGATGGTGATGCAGGCGGCGAGCGCCAGCGGGGTCAGCAGCCCCAGATCGGCCACCAGGTCGCGCCCGTAGACGTCGTCGACCACGCGGATGATCCCGAAGGCGCCGGCCTTCACCACCGCGACGGCGTGCAGCAGCGCGCTCACCGGCGCCGGGGCCACCATCGCGCGTGCCAGCCATCCGTGCAGCGGGACCATCGCGGCCTTCACCGCCAGGCCGGCGACGATGAGGACGAACGCGCCGGCCACCGCCGCGCGCTGGTCGTCGGCGATGGGCGCCAGCATGCCGCCGCGCGTGAACTCGATCGGCCCGGCCAGGCTCTCGAGCCAGACCACGCCGGCCAGGAGCACCGTGCCGCCGCCGAGCGTGTAGTTGAGGTACACGCGCCCGGCCGCCAGCGCCTCGCTCGTGCCGCGGTGCACCACCAGCGGGTAGGTGGCCAGCGTCAGGGCCTCGTAGAACACGAAGAAGGTGATCAGGTTCCCCGAAAGGGCGATCCCCACCGTCGCGGTGACGCACAGGCTGAAGAAGCCGAAGAAGCGACTGCGGAACGGTGAGCCCTCCAGGTAGCCGATCGCGTAGATCGTGGTGAGGAGCCACAACGCCGCCGACAGCGACACGAACAGCAACGCGAGCGCGTCGACGCGCAGAACCAGCGGCAGGTCGGGCATGAGCGCGATGCGGACCTCGTGCTCGCGACCGGCCGCGTGGTCCCACAGGAGGATCCCCACCAGTGCCACCTTCAGCACCGCACCCGTCAGGTTCAGCGCCGTGCGCAGGCCGTGGCGCTCCTCGGGCAGCGCGAAGATGATCAGCGCCGGGACCAGCGAGGTGGCGAGGACGGCGAGCAGGATCATCCGCCACCACCGCCCGCGGGCGCGGGGATGCCCACACCGAGCAGCTCGATCCCCTCGAGGGGCCGCAGCCCCAGCGCGAGGCACACCAGGGCCAGCGCGGCGGCGCCCACCAGCATGCCTCCGGGTACGCGACCGGGCTCCCGGGGGGGCGCGTCCTCACCCGGTCGGTCGCCCCGGTACATGAGGGCCCGCACCACCACGAGGAGATACGCCGCGGTGAGCAGGCTGCCCGCCAGCACCGCCACCGCCCACCAGGGCTCGCCGGCGCGGATGGAGCCGCTGACCAGGTACCACTTGGCCACGAAGCCGCCGGTGGGCGGCAGCCCGACCAGGGTGACCCCGCCCACGACGAACGCCGCCACGGCGAGGGGCGCCCTACCGGCCATGCCGCCGAGTGCGGCGATGCGGTCGCCGCCGGCGGCGGCGATCAGGCAGCCGGCGGCCAGGAACATCGCCCCCTTGGCCACCCCGTGGGTCACGGCGTAGTAGGTGCCGCCCACCCAGGCGTCCTCGGTGGCGCGGTCGCCGGCGCCCCCGCGCGCGAGCGGTGCCGCGGCCAACGGGATGAGCAGCAGCAGGTACCCCATCTGGCCCACCGTGGAGTACGCGATCAGCATCTTGAGGCTGCGCTGGCGCATGGCCAGCAGCGAGCCCCAGACGATGGCGACGACGCCGAGCGCCCCCACCAGGTTCGCCGCGGCCGCGCCGACGGCGCCGGCCATCGCCTCGGACCACAGGCGCACCAGGACCACCATCGCAGCGGTCACGACCAACGCCGAGAGGGCGGCGCTCACCGGCGCCGGGGCGCTGGCGTGCGCGCGGGGCAGCCAGAAGTGCAGCGGCACGACGGCCGCCTTCAGCAGCAAGCCGACGCTCATCAGCGCCAGCGCGGCCGTCGCCGCCGGGCCGTCGCCCACGCGGCCGGACATGGCCACCATGTCCAGGGTGCCGGTCTCGGCGTAGATCAGCGCCACCCCCAGCAGGTACGCGGTGGCCCCGAGCCACGCGGCCAGCAGGTAGCCCAGCGCACCCTCCAGCGCCGCCCGCCCGCCGCCCATCGCCACCAGGCCGACGGCGCTGAGACCGGCGAGCTCGAGCGCCACGTAGACGTTGAACACGTCGCGCGAGACCACCAGTGCGGCCACCGCGGCCCATAGCAAGAGCCACAGCGGCCAGAAGCCGTCGCCGCGCGCCCACCGGCCGCGCTCGCCGGCGAACTCGGACATGGCCGCGGTGCCCACCGCGGCACCGACCACCGCGGTCAGCACCAGCATCGCCGCCGCCAGGCCGTCCGCCCGCATGGCGATACCGAGGGGCACGCTCCACCCGCCGGCCTCCAGTTCGACCACACCACCGCGCCACACCTGCAGCGCGAGCGCACCCGCCAGCGCCAGGGAGACGGCGGCCGTGACGGCGGCGACCCATGGCGCGGCCCTGCGACCGCCCACCAGCGCCAGGACCGCTCCACCCAGGGGCACCACCACCGATCCCGCCAGCGCAGCGCTCATCGCCCGCCGCCGTCATCCTCGTCCCGCTCGTCGATGCGGTGCAGGCGTCGCGCGAGGGCGATGGCGAGCGCCGAGGTGGCGACGGCCACCACGATCCCGGTCAGGACCAGGGCGTGCGGCACCGGGTCGGGCTCCCCCTCTCCGCGAGCGGCGGCGGCGATCAGCACCAGGAAGACGCCGCTGCCCATCACGTTCAGGGCGATGATGCGACGCAGGGCGCCGGGAGCGAGCACCAGGGCGCGCAGCGCCAGGCACACGAGGGCGATACCGACCAGCAGGTATGGGTCGCCCGCGGCCCTCATCGCGGCGCGTCCGCGGGCTCGCGAACGGCCATGACCACCAGCGGCAGCGTCACCGCCACCGAGACCGTCACTGCGGACTCGACGGCGATCACCAGGGCCTGCGCCACCCCCGCCGGTACCTCCAGCAGGGCGTCCCCCGCCAGCAGCGGCACCGTGGCCGTCGCCAGGAAGGCGGCCGTGCCGGCGCCCAGGAGCGGCGCGAGCGCGCGCGCCGGCACTCCGGCCAGCCCGGGGCGGCCGGCCAGCCACGCCAGCAGCAGCGCGGCCCCCAGCACCGAGCCGGCCTGGAACGCGCCACCCGGCGCGCTGCTGCCCAGCCACAGGATGAAGCCCCCCACGAGTACCGCGGCGGGTACCACCAGGGACGCCATCCAGCCCAGCAGGGGTGGCGGGGGGTGCGGACTGGGCGCGCGGCCCGCCACATCGCGCGCGCCGACGACGGCCAGCACGCCGATGGCCGCCGCCATCAGGACGGCCACCTCCAGCCAGGTGTCGTACGCCCGGAAGCCCAGCAGCACGGCGGTGACCGGATTGGTGGCCCCGGTCTCGGCGGCGCGATCGGCCACGGCCTCGGGCAGGGTGCCGGGCGCCTCATCGGGCAGGTCGCGCACCGCGAGCACCAGCACGACGGCGAGACCCGCGCAGGCCGCGCCGGCCACCAGGGAGCGCAGCCGCTCAGCGCGCCCGATCGTCGCCCTCCTCCTCGTCCCGCCCGGGGCGGGTGCGTCCGAGCTCCCGCGCGGCGTCCACCAGCAGCACGCCGGTGATGCCGGCGCCGAGCGCCGCCTCGGCCAGGGCCACGTCCGGCGCGTCCAGGCGCGCCCAGACCAGGGCCAGCACCAGCCCGAAGGCGATGAAGGTGACCGAGGCGGTGAACAGGTCGGGCTCGGCCAGGCAGCGCCATCCGATACCCAGCACCAGCAGCGCCAGGGCGATGTCCAGCAGGGGCTCAGCCATCGGACCTCCCGCCACGGCGCACCACGTCGGCGATGAGGAAGGCGCTCGTGGCGCCGGCCACCAGCGCCAGCCCCCACACGATCAGCAGCTTCAGGGCGACCGCCGCCGAACCGGCCTGGACCGCCAGCCCCACCACCACGAAGCCGAGGCCCAGGTTGTCGGCCTTGGCAAGCGCGTGCAGCCGGGTGAGGGCGTCGGGAAACCGCACCATGCCGACGGTGCCGGCCAGGAAGAACAGCGCCCCCAGCGCGGTGAGGACGAGGCCGATGATCGAGACGGCATCGCTCACCCCTGCTCGTCCCCCGCCCCGTCGCGCCGCACGAAGGCCACCGTCACCACGCCCGCCAGCAGGGCGAAGACCAGCGCCACATCGCGCAGGGCGGGCCGGTCGGCGGCCTGGGCGAGCACCAGCAGCACGGCGACGCCGACGCTGCCGAACAGGAGTCCGGCCTGCATGCGGTCGGCGGCGGTGGGGCCGCGCGCGACCCGCCACAGGGCGACGGCGATGTTGAGCACCAGCACCGCCGCCACGACCATGTTGGCCTCACGCACGAAGATCCTCCGCCTCGGGCCCGGCGTGGCCGTCCCGGTAGAGCGCCTGTCGTCTGCGGGCCGGCCCTGCGCCCACGCGGGGCACACGGCCTGGACCGCCGCCAGAGGCTATGGGCACGAGCCGACGCCGGGTCCGCTCCATGTCGCCGCCGACCCCCGTGCGGCGATTGGTCAGTCGGCGAAGACGTCGACCACGACCCGGGCCGGGTCCTCGAGGAGCGTCGCGGCGAACGGCCGCTCCCCGCGGACGCCGGCCACCCAGGCGAGCTGGGCCTCGAAGTCGCCGGTCCGCACGAGTTCCCGGACGACGGAGGCGCCATCGGGGTCGAGCCGGTCCGGGCCCGTGTAGGTGCGCCGGGCATCGTCGTCCAGCAGATCGACGCCGCTCGCCGGCGAGAGCCGGATCTCGAGGTACGCGGAACCGTCGACCGTGACGCGGTTGCCGTTGCCGTCCTGGCGCACCGGCGGATCGAGATAGGAGATCCGGTACGAAGGGGTGGCATCGCCCTCGAACTCGAGGACGATGCGGTCGAACCCGTCGTGGCCGCCCAGCCGCACCTCGCGCAGCAGCGCGGTCGGCCCGGTGGCCGGGAACCCGCCCTCCTCGACGGGTCCGGTGACTCCCGGGCCGACCGGATCGGGAGGCCCCGGATGGCCGGGTCGCCCGGGCCGCTCGCGACCGATCACCTCTCCCTCCCGGTCGATCAGGATGAGGTCCTCGACGTCCGACACACGGACGTCGGCCGCGAAGGCGCCGGCATCCGCGCCGTCCACCGGCACCGGGAGGGTGCGCGTGGTGCCGCCGCCGAAGCCGACGACGACCTCGGCCACGCGCGGGCCGGTGACCCCGCCCAGCGGCCGGCCCCCCGGCTCGCCGAACGCCACGGTGGCGACCCCGCCCGAGGCGGGGGTACGGGCGCAACGGGGCTCGCCGCGCGGCGGGATCCTCAGACACACCTGCGCGTCGCGGCCCTCCGCGATCACGCGGTAGCCGCCGGCGCCGCCGACGCGTGCCACGACGTCCTCACGGCCGTCGCCGCCACGGGGCGCGTCGAGGCTGCGCGCCGTGGCATCGAGCGCGCGTACGGCCTCGGCGCGCGTCGCCCCGGCGCCGGCGACCGCGTCGAGGACGAGCGTGCGGGCGCTCCCCGGTTGCACGGGGCCGAGGTCGATGGCGTAGCGGGCGGTCCTCTCACCCGCATCGCCGGCCGCAGGGCCGGCGATGCGCACGGCCTGCAAACCGTCGATGGCGGTCGTCGCACGCCCGGTCCCGCCGGGCGGCGGCCCCGCCACGTGGGCGAAGGGCTCGCTCTCGATGTACGCCGCGATGGAGGCCGGGCGGTCGCTATCGCCATCGCCCTCGTCGGCGCCCGCGGGATGGAACCGCGAGCACGGCGCGTCGTCGCTCCCCGATGCGACCCAGCCCTCGGGCGGCACCAAGGAGAAACCGTCCGGGCTCTCACACCTGCCCGTCGCGCCCTCCCCGTCCTCCCCGCCACCGCAGGCGGCGAGGAGGAGCAGGAACGGTACGGCGAGCGCCGCGAGGGCCGGCCGGCGCGCCGATGGGCGCGGCACCGGCTTCATGGACTCAGCAGGTCACCTGGACGGTGAAGTTGCGGTCCGCGGCCGTGCCGTCGCGGTCGGCCGTCTGGACCAGCAGCCGCCGGAGGTCGTCGCCATCCACAGACAGGCCGACCTGGCCGATCAGGGACGGGTCCGGCTGGATCTGCGAGGCGGTGAAGGCGCAGTCGGTGAGGTCGCGATCGAACCTCACGCCGTACGAGCCGGGCCCACTGCGGACGACCGACACCCCGCCCGAGCTGCGGACCAGCCTGCCGTCGGCGATGACCACGGCCCACGCCGGCCGGTCGGCCAGTGCCTCGTTGCTGCGGCGGACGGCGGCCTGGGAGATGCGCTGGTTGATGATCAGCTGCCCACGGGTGAGCTGGACCTGATCGGTCTGCGCCGAGGCCGAGGCTCCGCCGCCGGTCAGCGCCAGCGCGCCGAGCCCGCCGGCGAGTGCGGCGAGTGCGGCGAGTGCCAGCGGCCACCAACGCCGCTTCAGGATCGCGTCCATGTCGTTCTCCTCCGAGTGGACTTGCGGTCTACGGGTCCCCTTCCCACCCCACCACCCGGGCAAACGTGCGCGGCGGCGACGGGGACGGCTCGCCTGATACAAGACTCCCCATGGCTGATGAGATGCCCATGGGTCGGCTGCGGGTGCTGAACGTCGCGGTCGGGCTCGCCCACCTGGTACAGGCCGCGGTGATCCTGTGGCTGTCCAACTCGTTCGCGCTGCCGGTGACCGGGTCGTTCCTGAGTGGGCCGCCGGGCAGCGGAGCCGGCGAGCCCTCCGTGCTGTTCGACCTGCGCATCGGTCCGCTGGTGGCGGTCTTCCTGCTGCTGGCCGCCGTCGACCATCTGCTGATGGCCACCCCGGGCGTGTGCGGGTGGTACGAGGCGAACCTGCGACGGGGGCGCAACGTCGCCCGCTGGATCGAGTACTCGGTCAGCGCGTCGCTGATGGTGGTGCTGATCGCGATGCTCACGGGGATCTCGGACATCGCCGCGCTGATCGCGATCTTCGGGGTGAACAGCGCGATGATCCTGTTCGGCCTCCAGATGGAGCGCCGCGAGCGGCCCGGCGGGGCCGACTGGACCGACTACTGGTTCGGCTGCATCGCCGGGGCGGTGCCCTGGATCGCCATCGGCACGTACCTCCTCGCCGGCGAGGAGGCCCCGGGCTTCGTCTACGCCATCTTCGTGTCGCTGTTCGTGCTGTTCAACAGCTTCGCGGTCAACATGGTCCTGCAGTACCGGCGGGTGGGCCCGTGGGCGCGGCCCCTGTTCCCGGAGACGGCCTACATCGTGCTCAGCCTGGCGGCGAAGTCCGCGCTGGCGTGGCAGGTGTTCGCAAGCACCCTGATGGGGTGAGCGCGCCGGAGGGTGAGCGGACCAGGATCGAGGCGCTCTCGACGTCGTAGCCGTCGCTGGGGCGCAGGGCCTGGTCGGGGATCAGGCGGTGGTCGTTCGTGGCGCACCTGCTCGACGGTCAGGCCGGGGCGCAGCGGGCGGTCGTCACCCTCCCGGCTGCGACGGCCTCAGCGCTCGCCGCGCACCATCGCCCTGGTGAGCGGGGCGGCGGCGACCCCGTGCAGGACGATGGAGACGCAGACCGCCACCGCGACGGTCCAGACCACCAGCGCCCCCTCGTCCGGGGCCAGCAGGCCCGAGCCGAGCGCGGCGGTGGCGTAGTAGATCGAGCCGATCCCGCGCACGCCGAAGAGGCCCACGTAGAGCCGCTCACGCGCGGGGAGGCCCGTGCGCCACAGCGCCACCACGGTGAGCACCGGCCGCACCACCAGGATCAGGGCCAGGCCGAGGGCGATCGCCTCCCAGCCGGCCAGGGCGAGGCCGGCGGTGGTGAGCATCGACCCCAGGAGCAGGATGGCGGCGAGCTCCAGCGCGCGCTCGGCCACCTCCGCGCCATCGTGCACCCCGTCCACCAGTTCGTGGCCGCGCTCGTAGCGGCCGAAGGCGAGCCCGCCGGCGAAGGCCGCGAGGAAGCCGTACGCGCCGATGATCTCGGTGGCGCCGTAGATCACCAGCACCGCGCCCACGGGCGCCCAGCCGTCGAGACGGGCGGCCACGATGCCGTGCTCCCGGAACCACACCCCCACCGCCGCGATCAGCCAGCCCAGGCCGGCCCCGGCGCCCAGGCCCAGGGCGATCGCATACACGACGTCGGCGGCCACCCACTCCAGCAGGTCTCCGGAGCCCGGCGCGGAGGCCACGACGAGGCCGAGGTACACGAACGGGAACGCCAGGCCGTCGTTCAGGCCGGCCTCGGAGGAGAGGATGAAGGCCGGCTCGCTGCGATCGCCCCGGCCCGGGGCGGGGACGCCGAGATCGCCGGCCAGGACCGGGTCGGTTGGCGAGAGGGCCGCGCCCAGCACGATCGCGGCCCCCAGCGACAGCCCGAGCCCCCACACCCCCGCGGCGACGATGGCGAGGATGGTGAGCGGCATCACGACCGCCAGCAGCAGCGCCGTGGGCCCCCAGCCCCGCAGGGAGATCCTGCGGTCGATCTTCAGCCCGGTGGCGAACAGCGCCACGATGACCGCCAGCTCGGTGAGATGCTCGACCACGTCCGAGTCGCCGGCCAGCGTGAGCCACCCCCCATCCAGCAGCGCCAGGAGGCCGGCCAGCGCGGTCCCGATGATCAGGTAGACGATGGCCGGCGAGAAGATGCGGTCGGAGTGGTGCGTGAGCGTGGGGATCGCGATCAGGACGGCCAGGCCCAGGACCGCGAGCGCCAGCACATACGGGTCGGGCCACGAGAGCCCCGGCGCGATGGCCGGGCTCATCAGGTGGGTCACACGTGGCTCCTCACGCGCCGCCGGCCCGGGTGGCGCGGCGCACCGACGGCGGCGGCACCAGCGGGCCGATGTCGCCGTCGGGCGCCTCGTCGAGGTCGACGATCACGGGCGCATGGTCGCTGGGACCGGCACCCTTGCGAGCCTGACGGTCCACCCAGCTCGCGCGCACGCGGTCGGCCACGGGCCCCGAGGCCAGGGCCAGGTCGATGCGCATGCCCAGATCGCGGTGGAACATGCCGGCCCGGTGGTCCCAGAAGGTGAACACCCTCTCGGCCGGCCAGCGCTCGCGCATCACATCGCGCAGCCCCAGCGCGGCCAGCCGGCCCAGGGCCTCGCGCTCGGCGGGGGTGACGTGGGTGCGCCCGTCGAAGGCGGCGGGGTCGTACACGTCCGCGTCCGCCGGGGCGATGTTGAGATCGCCCGCCACGACCAGCGAGGCCGGACCGACGCGCGCGGCCTCGTGCAGGGCCGCCAGCCACTCGAGCTTGTAGCGGTAGTGGGCCGAGCCGGGCTCGCGCCCGTTGGGGACATAGACGCAGATCACGCGCACGCCGGCGCAGGTGGCCGCCACGGCGCGCGCCTCGGGCCGCTCCCAGTCGGGGGCCCCGTCCAGGCCGGCCACCACGTCGTCCAGGCCCACCCGCGAGAGGATGGCCACCCCGTTCCAGCGCCCCTCCCCGTGCGCGGCCACGGCGTAGCCACGGCCGGCGAGTTCGTCGTCGAGCAACCCGGCGAAGGTGGCGTCGTCGACCTTGGTCTCTTGCAGGCACACCACGTCCGGCCGGCGCTCATCGAGCCATGCCAGCAGGCGCGGCAGGCGGCTGCGGACCGAGTTCACGTTCCAGGTGGCGATCCTCATGCGACCCGGGGAGTATGGCGCCGGGTGGACGCCGGCGCCGGGTTCCGTCCGTGGCGGGTGCCCTTCAGGAGGAGTCGACGGGCGGATCGTCGGCCGGCGCCGGCGCCGGCCCCATCTGGGTCCAGGCGTACCCGCCGGCCGCGGCGGCCGCCGCAGCGATGGGCACGGCCAGGAAGGCCCCCACGATCCCGCCCAGCGCGGCCCCGACGGCCAGCGCCAGCAGGACCACCACGGCGTGCAGGCGGGCCGTGCGCGCCATCACCACGGGCTGCAGCACGTTGCCCTCGATCTGCTGCACGGCGATCACGATCGCCAGCAGCAGGACCGCCGTCAGGAAGCCCTCGGTGGCCAGCGCCACCAGCACGGCCGCCGATCCCGCCAGCACCGCCCCCACGATGGGGAAGAACGCGGCGAAGAAGATGAGCGTCGCCAGCGGCACCGCCAGGGGGACGCCCAGCAGCCAGATCCCGAGTCCGATGAAGATGGCGTCGGCGGCGGCCACGATGGCCTGCCCGCGCATGAAGCCGCCGAGCCCCTCCCAGGCCCGCCGGCCGGCGGCGTCGACATGCGGCCCGGCGTTCACGCCCAGGCGGCGGACCATCCACCTCCACATGGAGTCGCCGTCCTTGAGGAAGAAGAACACCAGCACCACGGCCAGGGCGAGGCCACCCAGGACCTCCACGGCCGTGGCGGCACGCGCCAGCAGACCCGACTGCAACAGGGCGTCCGGAGAGGTGAGTTGCTCGATGGCGGCATCGGCGGCCTCGCGGATCTGCGAGCGCTCGAGGTCCGCCGGGCCGCCCACCAGCCAGTCCTCGATCTGGCGGATCCCCTCGCGGGTGCCCTCGGTGAGCTCCTCGATGCTGTCGCGCACCTGGAACGTGAACGCCGCCACCAGGCCGGCGAGCGCGCCGACCGCCCCCACCGAGACGAGCGCCGTCGCGACCCCGCGGTGCATGCCCCGGTTGTCCAGGAACCCGACCAGCGGCGCGAGGAACGTGCACAGCAGGAGGGCGCCGATGACCGGGAGCACCACGACCTGGAGGCGGCTGAGGGCCAGCAGGACGATGGCGACCGCCACACCGACGACCAGGAGGCGCCAACTCCAGTCGGCCGCGATCTGGAGGGGCCGCGGCACCCGGGCGGGGCCCGGGCGCTGGGTGGGTTCGGGCCCGGCGGGGGGCGAGGACGGGGTGGTCATCGACGACATCCTTCCCGATCCGCCGGGCGGGCAACCATCGGGAGGTTCGGCTCCTACGGCCGCCGGGCCACCGCGAACAGTTTGCAGTAGTCGTAGACGAAGCCCTCGGGACCCGAACGCTCGTGCAGGGCGGCCTCGATGCGCTGGTCCAGTTCGCTGAAGCCACCACCGGGCGGGTTGCCCAGCAGGTGCGCGGCCACCGAGCGGGTACGGGCCATGAAGTCACCCGGCGGGGTGTGGCGGCGCCGGCGCTCCATCCACACGTCGAGCGGCTCCAGCCCGGCGGCGCGCAGGTCGGCGGCGATCTCGTCCACGTCGCGCTGGTTGGCGGCGAACCAGCCGGTCCAGGCCTCGGGGGCACCGATGTCCACCAGCAACTGCTGCCACGGCTCCTCGCCACCGCGGCCGGCGGAGAGGATGCCCATCACCCCACCCGGGGCCAGGGCGCGCGCCATGCGGGCGACGGCCCCGGGCTTGTCGGGGAACCAGTGCAGCGCCATGGCGCACAGCACCGCGTCGAAGGAGTCGTCGGGCACGTCCATCGCCATGACGTCCTCGGCGCGGAGGTCAAGTTCGACCCCCGGAAAGGCGTCGCGCTTGGCGGCGAACTGCTCCAGCATGCCCTCGGCCGGGTCCACACCCACGATGCGCTCCACCGGAAAGCGCTCGGCCATCGCCGCCGCGGTGAATCCGGTGCCGCAGCCGACATCGAGGACCGTGCGGTAGTCGCCGGCCGGCAGCGACATCACCAGGCGCTCGGAGCCCTGGATGTTGCGCTGCACGGCGGCATCGTACGACTGGGCCGCCTTGCTGAAGCCCCTGGGGGCGTCCTCGGAGGTGCTGGTCATCGGATGGGTCACTCCTGGCGGGCGGTGGACGTTCCCGGGCAGTCTGCCGGAGACCGGCCAGGCGGCGGGGTCCGGCCGCGACCCCTACCCCGGGCCCGCGGCGCCGCAGCCGAGGGCGCGGAAGGGCCCGCGGGCCGGCAGGCCGCCGGCACCCACCGGCGCGACGCGCCCGAGCACCAGGCCGCCCGACGGCGCGCCCGGCGCCGCGCCCGTGCGCGCGATGTGCACCGCGGCCAGCAGCGAGTCGGGCGTGATGGTGGGGTCGGCGTGGGTGCCGAGGCTGGGGGTGAGGTCGCCCGAGGGGCGCCCCCCGTGCGTGATGGACGCGAGAGCGCGGAACGACCCGGCCCGCGGCCACGCGGCGTCGGCGGCGATGGGGCCGCCGTCCTGCCCCTGGATGGGCAGCGCGTCCCCGCCGAGGAGCGCCGGCCGGCCGCGGACGTCCAGGCCACGCTCGGCGAGCGCCTCGGCGTCGAACCGGAAGCCGACGACGAACGCCGCATGGCGTACGCCGGGGCCCTCCCCCGCCACCTGTGCTCTCATGACCGCGCAGGTGCCCGGGCGGGGCACCAGGCGCAGCACGGCCCCGTGGTAGTAGCCCAGGTCGACCACCTCCACGAACGCCCCGCGCAGGGCGACGGGCCGCCCGTCGATGATGGCGCGCACCTGCGAGGCCGGCGCCTCCCGCAGGGCGACGCGATCGGCGAGGCGCTCGGGGACGCCAAGGGCGCCGCCACCCGCGAGGCCGAGGGCCCCGGCCGCGGCGGCGGTCGCACAGAGGGAGACGAGGTGGGGACGGCGCACCGCTCACAGGATGATGGCCCGGGCGGGAGCGCGCCCGGCGCCCGCGGAGCGGCCCCGTGATGCGGGACCGCCCCGCGATGGGCGAGCCCGTCAGCGCAGGTCGAACCTGTCCGCGCTCATCACCTTGTCCCAGGCGGCCGCGAAGTCGGCCACGAACTTCGCGCCGGCGTCGTGGCAGGCGTACACCTCGGCCAGGGCCCGCAGCTGCGAGTTGGAGCCGAAGACCAGGTCCACCCGGCTGCCGGTCCACTTCACCTGGCCGCCGGCGCGATCGCGCCCCTCGAAGGTCTCCTCGGCCTCCGAGGTGGGCCCCCACACGGTGTCCATCGCCAGCAGGTTCGCGAAGAAGTCGGTGGTCAGGGCCCCGGGCCGGTCGGTGAAGACCCCGAGGTCCGAGCCGTCGTGGTTGGCGCCCAGGGCCCGCATGCCGCCCACAAGCACCGTCATCTCGGGGGCGCTGAGGCCCAGCAGGCGCGCCTTGTCCACCAGCAACTGCTCGGCCGGCCGGTCCTGCCCGGGGCGCAGGTAGTTGCGGAAGCCATCGGCCGTGGGCTCGAGCGGCGCGAACGAGTCGGCGTCGGTCTGCTCCTGGGTGGCATCCGTGCGCCCCGGCGCGAACGGCACCTCGACCGGGTGACCGGCCTCGGCCGCCGCCCGCTCCACGGCGGCGCAGCCGGCCAGGACGATCAGGTCGGCCATCGAGACGCGCATGTTCCCGGGGGCCTGGTCGTTGAACTCCTGCTGCACCGACTCGAGCGTGCCCAGCACGATGGCGAGCCGATCGGGGTTGTTGGCCTCCCAGTCGCGCTGCGGGGCCAGGCGGATGCGCGCCCCGTTGGCGCCCCCGCGCCTGTCGGTGGCGCGGAAGCTGGAGGCCGAGGCCCATGCGGTGGTGACCAGTTGCGCGGTGCCGAGGCCCGAGGCGAGGACGCGTTCCTTCAGGTCGGCGATCTGCGCCGGCCCGATGAGGTCGTGGTCGACCGGCGGCACCGGGTCCTGCCAGAGCAGGTCCTCGTCGGGCACCTCGGGGCCGAGGTAGAGGGCCTTCGGCCCCATGTCGCGGTGGGTGAGCTTGAACCACGCGCGGGCGAAGGCGTCGGCGAAGGCCGCCGGGTCCTCCGCGAACCGGCGCGAGATGGGCTCGTAGTCCGGGTCCATCCGCAGCGACAGGTCCGTGGTCAGCATCACCGGGGCGTGACGCGTTGCCGGGTCGTGCGCGTCCGGGACGGCCGTGGCCGCCTCGGGGTCGGTGGGGATCCACTGCCACGCGCCGGCCGGGCTCTTGGTGAGCTGCCACTCGTACCCGAACAGGGTCTCGAAGTAGCCGTTGTCCCAGGTGGTGGGCGTGGGGGTCCAGGCGCCCTCGAGGCCGCTGGTGATGGTGTCGCCGGCCTTGCCGCTGCCGTGGCCGGAGGTCCAGCCGAGGCCCATCTCCTGCAGCGGGGCGGCCTCGGGCTCGGCGCCCACCAGCTCGGCGTCGCCGGCGCCGTGGTTCTTGCCGAAGGTGTGGCCGCCGGCGATCAGGGCCACCGTCTCCTCGTCGTTCATCGCCATGCGCGCGAAGGTCTCGCGGATGTCGTGCGCCGCCAGCAGCGGGTCCGGGTTCCCGTTGGGTCCCTCGGGGTTCACGTAGATCAGGCCCATCTGGACGGCCGCGAGCGGGTTGTCCAGCTCGCGCTCACCGCGGTAGCGATTGTCATCCAGCCAGGTGTCCTCGTTGCCCCAGTTGATCTGCTCGGGCTCCCAGACGTCCTCGCGCCCGCCGCCGAAGCCGAAGGTGCGGAACCCCATCGACTCGAGCGCGACGTTGCCGGCCAGGATCATCAGGTCGGCCCACGACAGAGAGCGCCCGTACTTCTGCTTGACCGGCCAGAGGACCCGGCGCGCCTTGTCGAGGTTGGCGTTGTCGGGCCAGGAGTTGAGCGGGGCGAAGCGCTGCTCACCCGAGCCGCCGCCGCCGCGCCCGTCCCAGATGCGGTACGTGCCGGCCGCGTGCCAGGACATGCGGATGAACAGCGGCCCGTAGTGGCCGTAGTCCGCCGGCCACCAGTCCTGCGAGGTGGTCATCACCTCGTGGATGTCGCGCTTCACGGCGCCGAGGTCCAGCGCGGAGAACTCCGCCGCATAGTCGAAGCCGGCGCCCATCGGGTCGCCGACCGGGTGGTTGCGGTGCAGGACGCTCACGTCGAGCTGGTTGGGCCACCAGTCGCGGTTGGTGCGGCCGTCACGGCCGGTGAACGGGCATTTGCCGGAGCTCTCCACGATGGAGTCGCCTTTCGTCGGTACTGGTCCCGCGCCCCGCTCAGGCGGGGCGCGAGGCGGAACAGTCGGGACACAGGCCCCAGTGGGTGACCTCGGTCTCCTCGATGAGGAAGCCGTGGTCCTGGGATGCGGTCATGCAGGGGGCGGCGCCCACGGCGCAGTCGACGTCGGCCACCGTGCCGCATGAGCGGCACACGATGTGGTGGTGGTTGTCGGCCACGCGGGCCTCGTAACGGGCCACGGACCCGGCGGGCTGGATGCGACGCAGCAGGCCGGCGCCGGTGAGCGCGTCCAGCACGTCGTAGACGGCCTGGGTCGACACCGCCGGCAACTCCTCGCGCACGGCCTCGATCAGCGTGCGCGTGTCGGCGTGCGGATGCCGGCGGACGGCGCGCAGCACCGCGGTCCGGGAGCGGGTGACCCGCAGGGCGGCGCCACGGAGCAGGTCCTCGATGTCGGGGGCGCCGGCCATGGCGGCACCCTACCTGTTATCTGGAACCGATCAAGAATAGAGCGCGCGCGGCGTCAGCCGCCGGCGTCCCCCATCAGGTGCCCATCGGGGCCCACCACCAGATTGGCCGCCAGCGGGATGCGGTGCGAGGCGCTCTCCAGGATGTGCATCAGGTAGCCCGCGGTGTTGGGGAAGGCCAGCAGGTCCCCCACCTCGACCCCGCGCGGGAAGCGCAGCCGGCGCCAGGTGATGAGCTCGCGCTCGATGCAGTAGGCGCCCACGAGGTACCCCTCCACCGGCGCTGCGGCACGCTCGCGGCCCGCAACGGGGACGAGAAGGGGGTCCACCAGGAAGTCGTCCGCCGCCGAGCGCATCTGGGTGCGGTTCATCGCCAGGCCGATCAACCAGGTGCCGTCGCGCCGGCGCTTGCGGAACTCCACCCGGGCGACCGTCATCCCGCACCCGTCCAGCAGGGCGCGCCCCGGCTCGGCGTGCAGCGCCAAGCCGGCCCGCGCCAGGGCACGGCCGACGGTCCCCGGCTCGCTCGGCGGTGCGGGGCCCGCACCCCGGGCCGGCGCTCCCAGCACCGCCTCCAGCCAGGCGCCGCCGGTGGGGCTCTGATGGGCCGGATAAACCGCCGGCGCCCCGGTCACCCGCCCGGCCGCCACGCCCAGGCCCAGCGGGTGGCCTTCGAAGGTGAGCGGCCGGCCGCGGCCCAGCAGGGCGGCGCGGTGGGCCCGCCAGAAGCGCAACCACTGATCGCGGCGCTCCAGGTAGCTCATGGGGACGCCGCCTCCGATGTCGATGAACGCCGGGCGGTGGCCCAGCGCGCGCAGAGCCTCCGCCAGGGCGAGCGCCTGGCGCAGACCCTCCGAGCGGTCGGCGGCGGCGTATCCGTCCAGGTGGAAGTGGAGGCCGTCCACCGCCAGCGGCCCGCCGACGGGCATCCGGGTGCGGACCACCTCGCGCCAGACGGCGGCCGGAAGGCCGAAGCGGCTCTCGCGCGGGCCGGCGACGGCGAGGCGGAGGACCACCGGCACGGGAGGCGCACCGTCCACCCCGGCGCCGGCCTCGCGGGCCACCGCCGCCAGGAGCGCGACCTCGTCGGCGTTGTCCAGGCTCACCCTCACGCGCCGGGCGACGCAGAGCGCCAGCAGGCCCTCCGGCTTCACCGCCGCGGTGACGATCACGCGCTCCGGGGGCACGCCGCGCTCGAGCGTCTCGGCCAACTCGCGCTCGCCGGCCACGTCGACGCCGTGGCCCAGGCGGCGGGCCTCGTCCACCACCGCGAGCGCCCGGTTGGCCTTGCGCGCCACGAAGATGCCGAGCCCCAGACCCGAGCGCCGGGCGCCCAGGGTGAGATCGAGGGCGTTGCGGCCCATCGGGGCCAGGTGGTGCAGGTTGACCGGCGACCCGTAATCGGCGACGGCCCGCCGGAGCACCCCGGGCCGGGCCAGGAGGTCGCGCTGCCATGCCTCCAGGCGGGCGTCCAGCGGCAGCACCCCGCGGCAGCCCGCGCGCAGGTGGTCGGTTGCGGCTCCGTTCGTGCTCAGGGGGTCGCCCCCAGGGGCGTCGCGCCGGCCGCGGCGGGTACGGCGCGGTGGCGGGCCACCACGCCCGCCGCCCAGGCGTCGAGCGCCGGGTGCAGTTCGCGGCTGAGGGTGTCGTTGCCGATGACGACATCCTCCGTCGCGCGACCTGCCGCCGCCAGCCCCGCGCGCACGCGCCCGTCGGCGCCCCGGCAGGATCCATCGGCCCGGATGTCGAGCCCCCTGCGTCCCGGCCGGGGGCGCACGTGCCCGGCCGCGATCAGGGCGTCGAGGAGTGGGTCGCCCACCTCGGCCCCCGGGGGTGCCAGGACCGCGTCCACCACCCGGTCCACCACCGTCGCCCCGGCCGGCGACGCCAGCTGCAGGCCGCCGCCCGGGGCCGCCACGACGGCACCGCCCGCGGCGTGCGTGGTGTCCACCGGGCCGCACCGGATCAGCGCCAGCAGGCGCTCCGCGTTCGCCAGCCCCGGGCCGAAGGCGACGCGCTCCATCCCGGCCTCCAGATCCCGCATCGCCGGCCACAGGTCCTCGGACAGGCCGTCGCCTCCCAGCCGGGCCACGATGGCCGGGTAGAGCGAGCGCCAGACGTGGCCGAGCGCCCAGTCCGCGCCGGGGGCCCGCAGGCCGTGGCCCACCAGGATGGAGCGCTCGAGCTCGGCCGCCGGGTCCTCGGCGCCGCCGGCGACCGGGTCCATCAGAGCACCGATCAGGTCGGCCATCCGTCCGGCGCCGGCCGCCACGGCGCCCACGGCGACGAGCGCCGCATCGGCGGCGCGCGCGAGCACCGGCACCAGGCCGTCGGCCACCCCCGCCCCCGGCGGGAGTCCCGCCACGGCGGCCCGGCCGCGCGCGTCGGCACGATCGAGCGCCGCGTTGCCGCGGATCAGCGCCGGCGACGGCTTGGCCGGCATCACCCGACCGGCGCGCGAGAACGGGAGGATGGCCGCCGGCTCGCGCCCCGAGGGCTCGTAGGTGCCGCGGTGCGGCGCGGCGGCCGGGCCCGGCGCGAAGGCGCCGCCGCGCCCCTCGGTGAGGGCCAGCGCGGCGTCCATGAACGTGAGGGCCATCCCGCGCACGGCCACCCGCGCCCCGGCGGGCACCTCCCCCTCACCCAGGCACCGCCCGACGGGGTACACCCCGCGGGCCACCCGCGCCGCCGCGGGATCCATCCCCCGCCCGGGACGCGCCGGTGCGTGGCCGGTGCACAGGAGCACCTCGTCGTAGGCGTCGGGCCGGGCAGCCCCGCCGGCGCCCGCGTGCACCGCCCAGAAGGGCCCGCCGCGCTCGATGCCCCGCACCCGCTCGTCCCGCACGCGCACGGCCACCCCCGCACGCCCCGCCGCGTCCAGCACCCGGGCGAGGCCGTCGGACAGGTAGCGACCCACCAGCGAGCGGGCGGCGTGGCCGTCCCGGTCGACCGGCGCCCCCGACGCGGCCGCCCACTCCACGAACGACGGGCCGGCGCCCGTACCGGCCGGCCACATGTCCACAGCACCCGAGGGAAGGTTCATGCGCAGGAACGAGGGCTGAGCCGGGTCGTAGTGGGGCCCGGCGCCGGCGGCCGGATGCGGCTCGTAGGCGTCGACATCGAGCGCCGTCGCGGTCGCGGCGGCGTGGTGCACCAGGCGCTCCAGGGCGAACAGGCCACGGGGTCCCATGCCCACCAGCGCCACCCGCGGTCCGCCCTCAGCCATCGGCCACCCGGGCCGCCAGGGCCGCGGGAGCCACTCCCAACCAGCTCTCGACCCAGTCGTCGTCGTAGACGGTCTCCAGGTAGCCGGCGCCGCCATCGGGGAGGATCAGCGCCACCCGATCGCCCGGCCCCAGACGGTCCGCGACGCGCTCGAGGGCGACCATCACGCCCCCTCCGGAGGCGCCCGCCAGGATCGCCTCGCGGTGGGCCAGGCGGCGACAGCCCACCACGCAGTCGAGATCCTCGACGCGCACCACCTCATCCACGGCGGCGCCCTCGGAGATGGCGGTGGCCACGCCGGCCCCCAGGCCGGGCAGCCGGCGGGTACCGCGCGCGCCGCCGAAGAGGGCGCTGCCCAGAGCATCCACGGCCACGACGCGGGTGTCGCGGCCCGCGGTGCGCAGGTGATCCAGGCACCCGGCCACCGTCCCGGCCGTGCTCGTGGCCACCAGCAACACGTCGATGCGGCCATCGAGGGCCTCGTCGATCTCGCGCATCGTGCCGGTGGCGTGGGCGGCGGGGTTGGCCGGGTTGGCGTACTGGTCGGGCCAGTAGGCGCCCGGTTGCTCGCCCAGCAGGCGCGCGACCTCGGCCAGCCGCGCCACCAGCAGGTCGCCGGTGGCGGGGTCGGGCTCGCTCACCACCACCACTCGCGCACCGAGGGCGCGCATGGCCCGCACGTTCCCGGCGGTGGCGCGGGTGTCGACCACGCAGATCAGCGAGAGGCCGTGGTAGCGGCAGGCCTGGGCCAGGCCGACGCCCATGTTCCCGGAGGTGGACTCCACAACGGTGCCGCCGGGCGCCAGCAGGCCGCGCTCCAGGGCGTCGGCCACCATGGCGGCGGCCGGGCGCGCCTTGGCGCTACCGCCCGGGTTGGCAGCCTCCAGCTTGGCCCACACCTGGGGGCCGGCGGGCCCCAGATAGCGGCGCAGGCGCACCAGGGGGGTCGCCCCCACCGCGCCCAGCACACCCTCGACGGGAGTCCCGACCCCCGAGCGGACGATCGTCGCCACGGCCCCACTCCCTCGATCGACACCGGCCGGACCGACGGACCGGCCAAAGGGAGTGTGCCCAGCCGGGGTGGAGTTGACACTCCCGCGCGTCATGCGGCCACCGGGGCGCCGGCCTCGACGCACCGGTAGCGTCTGCCCATGCAGAGGACCGGCCGGTGAGCACCGCCGTGGCACCCGCGCGCCCCGCCTTGTGGTGGCGTGCGACACGACCCCGGTACCTGCCCACCTCGGTGATCCCGGGTGCGGCCGGCGGCCTGGTGGCGATCGGCGATCCCGCGGCGACGTGGTGGATCCTTCCGCTGGCCCTGCTGGCCCTGCTGCTGGTGCACGCCGGCACCGACGTGGTGAACGACGTCGAGGACTTCGCCCGCGGCGTGGACGGCCCCGAGAAGATGGACAACTCGCGCGTGTTCACGACCGGCCTGCTGTCGGTGCGCGAGGGGCGCGTGCTGGGGGTCTCGTGCTTCCTCGTGGCCGCCGCGCTGGGTGTGGCCATCGCCCTGGTCTCGGGACCGGCCGTGCTTCTGTACGGCACCCTCGGCGTCCTGGGCGGCTACCTCTACACCGGCGGCCCCCTGCCCTACAAGCATGTCGGCCTCGGCGACCCCCTGATCATCCTGCTGATGGGGCCCCTCATGACCCAGGGGGCGCACTCGGCGGTGACCGGCGACTGGTTCGAACCGGCCGCCTTCTGCGTGGGCTTCTTCCCCGGCCTGCTGATCGCGGCCGTCCTGCAGGGCAACAACGCCTCGGACATCGCCGCCGACCGCGCGGCCGGGGTGCGGACCCTGGCGGTGCGGATGGGCTTCGCGCCGGCACGCGCGCTGTATCTGGTGTCGCTGTCGCTGGCCTACCTGACCATCCCGCTGCTGTGGGCGACCGGGCTGTTCGAGTGGCCCATCCTGATCGCGCTGACCACCCTGCCCCTGGGCATCGCGCGCGCCCGCCAGGCGCTCTCGGCGAAGGCGGAGGGAGACGAGGCCCTTGTCACCCTCGCCCCCGCAACCGCCGGCGTGCACCTGCTGGCGGGGATCACCCTGGTCGTGGCGGTGGTGGTGGAGCGCAGCCTGGCCTGAGCCCGGCGGCGTGGGCGCGCGGTGGCGGTCAGCCCCCGGTGCGCTCGCCCCGCTCGAGGGCCGCGTGGCGGGACTCGCCTCGCCACAGCACCCGGCGCCCGCGCCGGACCACCACGGTCATGTGGCCGTGCTGGAACTGGGCCACGGTGCCCGGTGGCTCGCCCTCGCGGGGCGGGAAGGGCAGGGCCAGCGGCGGACGCTCGCCGGCCCGGGCTTCGATGTCCACCCGCGCGCGTGGCCCGCTCGCACGCACGTGCCACTCGCCGCCGCCGGCCCGCGCCCGCACCACAGCGGCGGGCGCCACCAGGCGGATGACCTCGTCGCCCAGGCGTACGACCACGGTGGTGGCGCACAGGCCCGGCACCGCACCCAGGCGCCCGCCGGCGAACGCGACGCACGCATCGTCGTCGCCGTCCCACACGCCGGCCTGCCCCCACCACCACGCCGGCGGGAAGCCGCGGCCCCAGTTCTTCTCCCCGTAGACGACCGCGCCGGCCAGGACCACCGGGCCGTCCTCGCTCTCCAGGCGTCCGTCGGCCGCCCCGCCCAGCGTGTGCGCGTGCCAGTACTGCTGGAGCCCGGGCAGCATCTGGGCGAGCCCCAGGGCGCCCAGGGCCGGCCGCGGCCAGGCCCTCCCGCGGATGAGATCCACCTGCAGCCGGGCCCCTGGACCGAGGTCGACGGACAGCCGGGACCGGTCCGCGCGCAGTACCCCGCCGGCGTCGAGAGCCAGGCGACCCGGGTCCGCGCGGACCTCGCGCTCCACCCAGCGGTGGCGCACCGGCCCGGAGCCGTCGGAAAGGGCCACCAGCGCGCGCTCGGGCGTGCCCGCGGCCCCGCGCACCACGCCGCACAGAGCCACGACGACCCTTCCCGAGGCCGGATCGACCAAGCGCCAGTAGTAGCCCTCCATGGGGACCCCGTGGTGGCCGGCCGGGTCGCCGAAGGGCGGGTCGGCGCCGAGCCGACGGTAGCGCTCGCTCCACACCCGACGAGCTTAGGCGACCCCCGAGGCGGACGCAGGGCAGACTGCCGGAGACGATGGGAACGCCCACCACCCTCGACATCCCCACCCCGCGCGGGCCGGCGCGGGCCCGCGTGAGCCGCCCGGAGGGCGCGACCCTGGCCCTGATCATGGGCCACGGGGCCGGCGGCGGGGTGGACGCCCCGGACCTGGCCGCGGTCGCCGCGGCCGCCGCCGGGGCCGGGCTGGCGACGGCTCTTGTGGAGCAGCCCTACCGGGTGGCGGGCCGGCGCGCGCCCGAGGCCGCCCGCCATCTGGACACCGCCTGGCAGGCCGTGTGGGAGCACCTCGCCGCCGGGCCGCTGGGCGGGATGGCGCTGGTGGCCGGCGGCCGCTCATCGGGGGCCCGGGTGGCCTGCCGCACCGCCGCGGCGACGGGCGCCGTCGGCGTCGCCTGCCTCGCCTTCCCGGTGCGCCCGCCGGCCCGCGCCGGCGCGGCGCCGAAGCCCGACCGCCTGGACGAGTTGGACGCCGTGGCGGTGCCGCTTCTGGTGGTGCAGGGCGAGCGCGACCCCTTCGGCACGGTGCCCGACGCCCCGGGCCGGACCGTGCTATCCCTGCCCGGCGACCACAGCCTGCGGCGCTCGGCCGGCGACGCCGGCGCCGGAGTGGTCTCGTGGGCGAGAGCACTCACCGCTCCGGCCGCAGCAGCACCGTGAAACCGCCCCACGAAAGGCACCCGATGCGCACCGATGACCCCGCGCTGCCCGCCGGATCGCTCGGCGACCTCCACCGCGCGGTGGTGGAGCGCAACCCCGGCGAGCCCGACTTCCACCAGGCCGTCGGCGAGGTGCTGGAGAGCCTGGAGCCCGTGGTGGAGCGCCACCCGCACTACCGCGAGGCCGCCCTCGTGGAGCGGCTCTGCGAGCCCGAGCGCCAGGTGATCTTCCGCGTGCCCTGGGTGGACGACGCCGGCCAGGTGCAGGTGAACCGGGGTTTCCGGGTGCAGTTCAACTCGGCGCTGGGGCCCTACAAGGGCGGGTTGCGCTTCCACCCGTCCGTGCGCCTGGACACCGTCAAGTTCCTGGGCTTCGAGCAGATCTTCAAGAACGCCCTCACGGGCCTGCCGATCGGCGGCGGCAAGGGTGGCGCCGACTTCGACCCGCGGGGGCGCTCGGACGCCGAGGTGATGCGCTTCTGCCAGTCGTTCATGACCGAGTTGGCGCGCCACCTGGGCGAGCACACCGACGTGCCGGCCGGCGACATCGGCGTGGGCGAGCGCGAGATCGGCTACCTGTTCGGCCAGTACGTGCGCATGACCAACCGGTACGAGGCCGGCGTGCTCACGGGCAAGGCGCTCGACCTGGGCGGGGCGTGCGTGCGCACCGAGGCCACCGGCTACGGCCTGGTGATCTTCGTCGAGGAGATGCTGCGGGTCATCGGGCGCTCGTTCGACGGCTTGCGGATGGTGGTGTCCGGCTCGGGCAACGTGGCCATCCACGCCATCGAGCGGGCAGCCTCAATGGGCGCCGTCTGCGTGGCGTGCTCGGACTCGCAGGGGTTCGTCGTGGACGAGGCCGGCATCGACCTGGAGTTGCTGCGCCAGGTCAAGGAGGTCGAACGCGGGCGCCTGACCGACTACGCCGAGCGCCGCCCGGGTGCCCGCCATGTCGAGGACGGGAGCATCTGGGAGGTCGAGTGCGCGCTCGCCCTGCCGTGCGCAACCCAGAACGAACTGCGTGCCGACGACGCCCGCGCCCTGGCCCGGAACGGCTGCCTGGTGGTGGCCGAGGGCGCCAACATGCCGACCACGCCCGAGGCGATGGGCATCCTGGCGGAGGCCGGGGTGCTGTTCGGCCCCGGCAAGGCGGCCAACGCCGGCGGGGTGGCGACCTCCGCGCTCGAGATGCAACAGAACGCCTCGCGCGACACGTGGTCCTTCGAGCACTCCGAGAAGCGCCTGACCGAGATCATGAGGGGCATCCATCAGCGCTGCGCGGAGACCGCAGAGGAGTACGGGTCGCCCGGGAACTACGTGGCCGGCGCCAACATCGCCGGCTTCCTGCGGGTGGCCCAGGCGATGGAGCGCCTGGGGGTGATCTGAGCGCTCACCAGCGCCCGCCGACCGCGTGGACCCCGTGACCGGCCAGCAGCGCCGCGCGGTCGTCGGCGTCGACGCCCGGGTCGGCCACCGCCTGCAGCACCGACTCGAGCCCGGCCGGCGCGCAGACCACGAGCAGGCGGGCACCATCCTCGCCGGCCGCGACGGCATGCGGACGGCCACGGGGCAGCCCCAGCGGCACGCCGGGCACGAGCGCCGCTGAGCGGTCGCCCGAGGTGACGGTGGCGGCGCCCTCGACCAAGAGAAGCGTGAGGTCCTCGCGCTCGTGGCGGTGGGGCACCACGCCCGCGCCGGCCGGCGCGTGGACCTCCAGGACGGAGTAGGCCCCACCCGGATGGACGGCGAGGGTCGTGACCGAGCATGCCGCCATCGCGGGCACGGCGGGCGAGGCGGGTGCGATATCGCTCATGCCCCTATCGTTCCGTCACCCTGTCCCCGTCGCGTCGGGGGGCCACCCCAACCCTTGCGCCGCCCGTGACCACCACCCCACCCCGTATCCTGGAGCGCGAGCGCGAGTCCGCGGCCCTGGAGGCGTGCCTGGACGCCGCCCTGGCCGGCGACGGCGCCGTGGCCGTGGTGGAAGGCGCCCCGGGCATCGGCAAGACCGCGCTGGCGGCGGTGGTGCGCCACCGCGCGACCGGCCGCAGCTTCCCGGTCCTGCGGGCGGCGGGCGCGGAACTGGACGCCGAGTTCCCGTTCGGGGTGGTGATCCAGTTGCTGGCGCCCGCGCTGGCCGTCGCCGACGACCCCCGGCGCGCCCGCCTGCTGGGAGGGGCGGCCGCCCAGGCCGAGGGGGTCCTCGAGGCGCGCACGGGGGCGCCCGCCGGCCCCGACGCGATGCACGCCGCGCTCCACGGTCTCTACTGGTTCACGGCCAACCTGGCCGAGGACGGCCCCCTGGTGCTGGTGGTGGACGACCTGCACTGGTGCGACACCGCCTCGCTGCGCTTCCTGGAGTTCCTGGGCCGCCGCCTGGACGGCTTGCCGGCCCTGGTTGTGGGCACCACGCGACCGGGCACCGAGGGCGAGCGCGGGCGGCTGATCGGCGCGCTGGCGGACGGCCCGTCCGCGGTCGTGGTGCGTCCGGGGGCCCTCAGCCCCGCGGCGACCGGGGAGATGCTGGCGCGTAGCCTCGGGACCCGCCCCACGGCGGGCTTCGCGGCCGCCGCCCACCGGGTCACGGGCGGGACGCCCCTGCTGGTGTCCGACATCGGCCGCGCGGCGGCCGACCGGGGCCTTGCCGGCACCGATGACGAGGCCGGCGCCGTCGAGGCGCTCGGGGACGAGGACCTGGCCGCCCGCATCGGCCGGCGGCTGGAGGGCCTGGGCGCCGAGGCCACCTCGGTGGCGCGGGCCGTCGCCGTCCTCGGCGAGCGGGCGGGTTTGCGCGAGGTGGCCGCGCTGGCCGGCCTCACCGAGACCGAGGCGGCCGACGCGCTGGACCGGCTGGCGGCCGCCCAGATCCTGGATGGCGAGCGGCGCGCGTTCGTGCACCCCCTGGTGCGCGAGGCCACGCGCAGCGGGACCCCGCCGGCCCGCCGCGCGAGCCTCCACGCGGCCGCGGCCCGCCTGGTGGCCGGGCGCGCCCGGCCGGGCGAGGTGGCGGTACACCTGCTGCAGGCCGAGCCGGCCGGCGATGCGTGGGCGGTGAGCGCGCTGCGCGAGGCGGCCCGCATCGCCGCCGGCGAGGGGGCCATCGAGGCCGCCATCGCCCACCTGCGCCGGGCGGTCGAGGAACCGCCCCCGGCGGACGAGGCCGCGGACCTTCTGGTGGACCTGGCCGAACTGGAGGTGGCGGCGGGCGCGCCGGGCGCCGCCGACCGGGTGGCCGCGGCCCTCGCCGCGGGCGCCCGCGGGGACGCCGAGGCCCGCGTGCGTGCGGCGCGTGCCCGGGTGTCGCTGCTGCAAGATCCCTCGGCGGCGATGGCCGACCTCGAGGCCGCGATGGCCGTGGTCACCAGCGCGCCGCTGGAGCGGCGCCTGCGCTCCGGGCTGCTGACGGCGATCGTCTACGACGGCGCCCTGGCGGATCGCGGGACCGGGGCCGGGTGGGCCGGGGACGGCGCGGCGCCGCCCACCGGCGAGGCCGCGGTGGCGATGGCCCACCGCGCCATCGACGCCGCCTACCGGGGCTCCCCCGCACACGAGGTCGCGGCGGCCGCGCAGCGCGCCCTGGCCGGCGAAGCGCTGCTGGGCGAGGTGGGCCTGCTGTCGGGGAGCTACCACCTGCTGGTGCTGGCCCTCCGCCTGAGCGAGCTGCCCGACCTGGCGCTGGCCGCGCTGGAGGCGGGAGACATCGAGCGACGGCGGACCAGTTCGCGACTGGGTGCCCTCTACATGGACCACGGGCGCGCCTACTGGGCGTGGTCGTTCGGCTCGCTCACCGCCGCCGAGGGTCACGCGCGCGCGGCTCTCGCAGCCGCCGATGAGACCGGCCTGGCCCTGGCCCGCACCAGCCTCGAGACGCTCCTGGCCGAGATCCTCCTGGCGCGCGGCGCCACCGAGGAGGCCGCCGCGCTGGCAGAGGGTCTGGCGATCACCCCGGTGGTGGAGCGCACCATCGCCGGCAGCGACGCGCTGGCCGCCCGGGGATGGACCCGCCGCGCCACCGGGCGCACCGACGAGGCCGAGGCCGACCTGCGGCGGGCCCGCGATCTGGTGCTGGCCCGCGGCTGGCGCGCGCCGCATAAGGCCCGGGCGACGCTGCGCCTGGCGCACCTGCTGGCCGGGCGCCCCGACGGGCGCGACGAGGCCCTGGCGCTGGCCGGGGAGAGCCTGGCCGCGGCCGAGGCGGCAGGCCTGGCGGGGGCCGCCGGCATCGCGCGGCGGGTGCGCGGCCTGGCGCTGGGCGCGCACGAGGGCCTGGACGAGCTGGCCGGCGCCACCGCCGCGCTGGCGGAGAGCCCGCTGGCCATGGACCACGCCTGGGCACTCTGCGATCTGGGGGCCGCCCAGCGCCGCCTGGGCCGGCGGCGCGAGAGCCGGGAGACCCTGCGGCGGGCGCTCGATGCCGGGCTGCGCCTCGGCGCCGGGCGCCTGGCCGGCGTGGCCCGCGACGAGCTGGCCGCCTCGGGCGCGCGCCTGCGCACCGAGGCGCTGGCCGGCGTGGCGGCCCTCACCCCGGGCGAGCTGCGCGTGGTGGAACTGGCCGCCCGCGGGATGACCAACCGCCAGATCGCCGAGTCGCTATGGGTGACCCGCAAGACCGTCGAGGTCCACCTTGGTCGCAGCTACGGCAAGCTGGGCATCCGCTCACGCGGAGAGCTGGCCGCGGCGCTGGCGCCGGCCGGCCCGGATGCCCCGTAGGGCGTTCCCGAGCCGGCTCTCCCCAGCGGGTCAGCGCGCCAGGGGCACCGTGATGGTCTGGCGCACCGTCGCACCGGCCCTGGGCGTGAAGACCACCGTCACCCGCAGCGAGACGCGCCGCGAGCCGCGCACGGCCCGGGTTCCCGCCGGCGTGAAGCGGGCCCGCACCGCGCGCGCCGGGCCGGCCTTCACCGACGCGCGCCCGCGGGCCACCACCCGGCCCTTGTGCCGCGCGACCACCGCCACGCGTCCGGGGGACGGGGCCCGGAACCTCAGGCCGATCCCCGCGCGCATCGCCGCCCCGAGGCGCGTCCGGACCGCCTTCGCGCGCAGCACCTTCGCGCCCGAGGGCACCCCCGTGGCCGGACGCGGGGTGGCCGGGCCGGCCGGCTGTCCCGGTGCCCCGGGCGCACCCGGGGTCACCGGGGTCCCCGGCGCGGGGGGCGGCGGGTTCGGCACGGGGCGGGAGGCCGGGACGTCGGCGGGGCCCCAGTCGGGCTGGGTGGCGCCGGGCAGCAGCAGGCGCAGGCCGGACTCGGCCGGGACGAAGCAGCCGGGCGACTGGTCACCCACGGCGAGGGTCTTGATCCCCTCCGAGTCCTGGAAGGCCAGTGACAGCCCGTCCGGCGACCACGAGGCGCTGCGCGGCGGAAGGCCGTCGGTGGCGGCGTCGTCGGTCACCTGGAAGCAGGCCTCGGGCTCCTCGGTGAGATTCCCGGGACCCAGCGTGCGGTAGATGCGCAGGTGGCGCCCGCCCTCCTCGGCCGGGCCGTCGCCGCCCAGGGCCAGCATGGTCTGCTGGCGGTTCAGCTCGCCGTCGGCGCGGTCGTAGCCGCGGTAGTTGCGGAACCAGCGGCGCAACTCACCGCCGCCACCGGGCACGATGTCGTTGAACACGACGTCCTCGGCCAGCGGCACGCCCGCCTCCGTGCGCATGAGGGTGTCGGAATCCAGCCACGACCCGTACCGCCATCCGGTCAGTGGCCCGCCGAAGTCGCTCCAGGCCGTCAGGCCGTCGGCGCGCGTGATGGCGGTCCCGCTCTCGAGCCGGTTGCGGAAGGTGTCGAGCACGTAGTCGTATGTGTAGTGCTGCCAGAAGTAGGTGTAGGACACCAGCCGGCCGTCGGGCGAGATCTCGGGCTCGAACGGGCCGTTGAAGTAGTTGGTCACCGTGTCGTCCCAGGCCGGCACCTCGTCGGGCGGCGGGCCGTCGCTGACCGGGGTCGGGAAGTCCGCCGTGATGTTGCCCATGCGGTCCAGGCGGTGCAGACGCTCCCCGGCCAGGGCGATGAGGGTTCCGTCATCGGCCTGGGAGGCGTAGCTGTAGAGGCCGGTTGAGGTCACCTGGAACTGGCGCTGGCCGTCGGTCGTCGAGAGCCAGACGTCCCCGTCCCTGATGTACGAGATCGAGTCGGCCGAGGCGGGCGCGGCCGCCGCCAACGAGGCGGTGAGCGCGAGGGCGGCGAGGAGGGGGGAGCGGCGGGGCATGGCGGGCGTCCTTTGCGATGGGGGGCGCGGTGGCTACGCCCCACCCTCCCGCCGGCCCCGCCCCCACGGCGTCCGGGAGGGACCCCACACATACCGCGGCCACCCCAACGCGACGACCCTCGAGTACCCCGTCCGGGGGATTCTCGCGCCGGAGCGGCGGCACTAGCGTCGTCATCGAGGGCGGCTGCCGTGAAGTGGAGACCGGCGGCCGCCCGGTCCTTCTCCCGGGCGGCCGGACGGGACGACGCCCCTGCCACCTCAGGTGTTGCTGGTGTTGCGGCGCGCTCGCCGGCGACGCAGCATCGCGCGGCGGCGGCGGATCGCCCGGCGGCGCACCGGTCCGCTGTTCGAGTTGGAGTCGGAGTCGGCCTTGGCGCCGGTGGAGCGCGAGGCGGGGACGATGCCGGTGAACTTGGCCATCGTGGGCCTCCTCGAGGTGTCGTTGACCTGACACGAGGAAGGCTAGGAGCGACCCATGAACCCTCCGTGAGCCTCCGATGAGACTGCTCTCATCGGTGCCGGCCGCCCGCCACCGTCCCGCGGGCCGCGCTCAGAGCGCCGCCACCGCCAGCGCGATCAGCGCGAGGTAGCCGACGACGAAGGTGCTCACCAACGAGTAGACGACCGCGGGCGACACGTCCCGCACACGGAACCCGGTCACCCGCAGGAAGACCAGCTTCACCACGTCGCCGGCGAGCATCAGCGCTGCGAAGGCCGCGAGGTGGCCGTGCACGTCGTCGCTCACGATCAGGGCCGCCAGCATCGCCAGATGGCCGGCGTTCATGAGCGGGATGAAGATCATCCCGATGATCTCGCGATCGGCCAGGCGGTCGGCGATGGCCGCCAGCAGGGCCAGGCACAGGAGGCCGAGCACGACGACAGCCGCCAGGCGCGTGCCCGCCGGCGCGGAGGCATCGTGGCCCAGGGCCACGGCCAGCGCCGCGATCCCCACCCCGACGCCGCCCAGCTTCAGGATGGTCTCGAGCCAACCCAGGGGGCCGAAGTCGCCGACGCGCCAGGCCGCCTTGGGTGTGGATGCGGAGGAGGTGCTCACGGGGGTGACGCTACCCCACGCATCCGGCGCGGGCCCGGCGCATCCGGTCATACTCGGGACCGAGGCGGCCGGCGGGAGGCGGACATGGGGTTCGAGGTCGAGGTGGAGACGATCCTGGAGGCACCCGGCGAGCGGGTCGGTGCGATCGTGGGCGATCCACGCAACGCACCGATGTGGCACCGCGACATCGTGGCGGTCCGCGCCGCCGGCGACGACGCGCCGGCCGAGGGGGCCGAGCTCACCATCGTCATCGCCCGCGGCGACCGCCACGAGGACTACGAGGCCCGGGTGGTCGCGCGCTCGGAGGGCCTGCTGAGCGTGGAGGTGGCCGGCGCGGCGTTCCCGCTGGTGACCGAGTACCGCTGGGACGAGGTGTCCCCCGGTCGCACCCGGGTGCGCGTGCGCACCACCGGCCGGCCACGCGGGGCCGCCCGCCTGGGGGCCCCGCTGGTGGCGCCCACCCTGCGGCGCTCGGGAGAGCGCGACCTGGAGGCCCTGCGCGCCATCGTGGAGGCATGAGCCCCCGGCCGGCGGGCTAGAGCAGGATCACGCCGGCGATGCTCAGGTAGATCACCAGCCCCGTGGCGTCGACCAGCGTGGTGACCAGCGGCGCGCTCACCACGGCCGGGTCGATCCCGAGGCGCGATGCGAACAGCGGCAGGGCCGCCCCCACCGTGGTGGCCCAGACGCACAGCAGGACCAGTGTCAGCGAGATGACCGCCGCCATCGAGGCGCTGAAGACCGCCGCGACCAGCGGGAAGCCGACGGCGGCGAAGGTGGCCCCCAGCAGCAGGCCCACCCGCGCCTCCTTCAGCAGCGTCACCGCCAGATCGCCGAAACGCACGTCGCCCACCGCCAGGGCGCGCGTGATGGTGGTCGCGGCCTGGGCGCCGCAGTTGCCGCCGGTCCCGATCAGCAAGGGCACGAACAGGGCCAGCGTCACGACCTCGTCCAGAGTGGCCTCGAACGCCCCGAGCACCGAGACGGTCAGCGTGGCCGCGGCCACGAGGAACAGCAGCCAGACGATCCGCGCCCGGACCAGCCGCCAGACCGGCACCGAGAAGTACGGGGCCCGCAGCGGCTCCGAGCCACCCGCACGCGCCAGGTCCTCGGTCTCCTCGCGCTCGATGACCTCCATGGCGTCGTCGACGGTGACGATGCCCACCAGGCGCCGCTCGCGGTCGACCACGGGCACCGCCAGCAGGTTCTCCTCCTGGATGAGGCGCGCCACCACCTCCTGGTCGTCGGTGGCGCTCACCGACGGGTGGTCGGCGCGCATGATCGAGGCCACCGAGGCGCGGTCGTCGGCGCGCAGGAGGTCGGAGAGACCCACCACGCCGAGGAGGTGGCGCGAGGCGTTGCGCACGGGCAGCACGTAGAGCGTCTCGGCGGTGTCCGCCACGGCCCGCACGTGCGCGAGGGCGTCGTCCACCCTCATGTCGGGCCGCAGGTCCGCGGTCTCGGGCGACATCACGCGGCCCGCGGACTCCGGCGGGTACCCCAGCAGCACCGAGGTCAGCTCGCGCTCGGCCGGACTCAGGCCGGCGAGCAGCCGGGTCGCGACGCCGGCGGGCATCTCGTCCAGCAGTCGGACCCGGTCGTCGGGGTCCATCGACTCGAACAGCTCCCGGACGCTGTCGCCGCGCAGGGCCTCCAGCAGCTCCCGCTGCTGGGGCGGGTCGAGGGCGTCGAACGCGCGCGCGGCGACGTCCTTGTGAAGCAGGCGGAACCGGGCGGCCCGCTCCCCGGGCGGGAGCCGCGACAGCTCCGTGATGAGGGTGGGGCGGTCGGGGGCGCCCTCCGGCGGGGTCGCGAGCTCGGTCATCGGGCCATCATGCAGCAGGCCGCGGGCGCACGGCGCCGATCGTGGTGGAGCGCCCCCGCCGGTCCGACCCGGCCGGCGGGGGCACCTTGTGGGCCTGCCTCAGCCGGTGGGCTGGAGGAAGACGATCGACCCGCTGACCTCGTTCGAGAACACCACCAGCGGCTTGCGGGTGGGGCTCTGGGACCGCGGGATGAACTTCACGATCTCCGGGCCGCTGTCGGTGGCGGTGGGGTCGGCCGTGTAGTCGCGGGTGTTCACCCAGCGCACCACGCGCCCGCGAGCGGGGTCCGTGATGTCCAGCACCATCAGGCCGCCCACGCGCTCGAGGGCCACGAACGCGTAGGTGCGGCCGTTGATCGTGCCCACGGCGACGTCCTCGGGCTCCGGCCCCTTGTCGTCGCTGCGGTTGTCGAACTCGTTGTTGGAGTTGCTGGCGTTGAAGATGTCCGGGCGCTCGGCCGCGGTCACCTGCTCGAAGGCGTCGCCCGAGTCCCACACCAGCGTGCCGTCGGGGCGCAGGATCGAGACCGAGCGCGAGCCGAAGGAGTGCGGCCGGCGCAGGACCGGCCCGTCGAAGCCGTCGGTCAGCGAGATGTTCAGGCGGCCCAGGTTCTCGTTCTCGGCCAGGTCGGCGCCGTCGAAGCCCGGCACCTGCAGGTTGGCGCCGTCCAGCGTCGCATCGCGCAGGCGGTCGACGTCGGCGAACGAGCCCCACTCGCGGGCATCGCCCTCGTTGGCGGTGATGACGTAGTCCTGCCCCTTGAGGCGGAAGGCATCGATGCCGTCGGGCATCGGGATCCCCACCACGGGCCACGGCGCGATGTTGATCGCGTCGTCCCGGTTGCTGGCGTCGATGCCGGCGCCCGGCTGGGAGTGATCGCGCAGGCCCATCGGGATTATGCGGCTCACGCGGGCCCGGCGCACATCGATGACCGCGAGGGCGTTGTTCTCCTGCAGCGAGACGTAGGCGTCGCGCCCGGTGGCCGAGAGCGCGATGTACTCGGGCTCGAGGTCCTGGGACACCCGCGCGCCGGGGCCGTTGAGGCGCAGGCCATCCGGCAGCTCATCGTGTCGCGGGCCGCCCTCGTCGAAGGCGCGGAAGCCCACGGTGCGCACCGCGGGGGCGCCCCGCTCGACGCCGCGCGCGTCGATGATCGAGACGGATCCCTCGGGGTCGACGCCCTCGTCGCCGTAGCCGCTGGGCTCGCCCTCGTTGGCCACCAGCAGCTTCCGGCCGTCGTCGGTGAACAGCACCATGTCGGGCACCGCGCCCACCGTGACGTCCCGCAGCATGCGGAGGCCGTCACGGGTGCGCTGGAAGAACCGCACCGTGCCCGGGTCGGTCTTGGGGGTCGCGTCCAGCGCCACGGCCACCAGCGTGCGGCCGGCGTCCACGCTGTTGGGCGCTGCGCCGAGGGGGATGCGCTCAAGCAGCACCGGCGCGTCGGGCCGGGAGATGTCGACGATGTCGAGCGTGCCGTTGGCCGCGTTGGTGACGTACATGCGGTCGCGGTCGATGGCGAAGGTCTCGGCGGCCGAGGCGTCCTCGGGGATGGCGAAGTCCACCTGGTAGCGGCCGACCTGGGCGAAGTCGGGGTCGGCTGAGACCGGGCCCTTGCCCTTCCCCCCGGCCTTCTCGTGCGCGATCGGTGCGGCCTTGGGAGACGGGCCCTCGGCCAGCGCGACGGACCCGGCGACCCCGCCGGCGGCGAGTGCGGCGGCACCTGCCAGGGCGATCGCGCGGGAACTGGTTCGGCTCATGTTCTCTCCGGGGGGAGCGGACGGGACGCCGCGACGCTACGAGGCCCCGCGCTCCCCCCGGGTGACATGGCGGTGAAGGACGCGCCGTCTCCTGTCACAGGCGCCACGCGCGCACGCGCGGCGCCGTCACCCCCGCTCGGCCCGCCGCTCCAGTCCCGCCTCGACCGCCGCGATGAGGCGCGGTCGCAACTCCACGGCGGGGATGATCGCGTGCACGGAGCCCACCTCGAGTGCCCGCTGGACGCTGTGGATCCCGTCGAACTCGGTGGCCACCTCGCCCAGCTTCTGCGAGCGCACCGCGGCGCGCACCTCGTCCAGCTCGGCCCTCAGGCGCCCGCGGTCCGCAGCCTCGGCCGCCTCGAGGCGCTCGGTGGCCTCCACCACCCGCTGGTCGGCCGCCGTCCGGGAGTTGACATCGCCGGCGAACACCACCGCCGCCGCCGGCGCGCCGCCGATCACCGATGCGTAGGAGCCCTCCACCGCCAGCACCTGCATGTCGTCGTTCAGGGCGCCCGAGAAGACCACGAACGCGCCGCCGTGGTAGCGCGAGACGACACAGAAGATCAGTGGGCCGCGGAAGTTCACCACCGCCCGGCCGATCTCGGCGCCGTACTCGAGCTGCCACTTGCGCAGCGACTCGGGGGACCCGTCGAATCCCGAGAGGTTGGCAAGCACCACGCACGGGCGGTTGCCGCTGGCGGCGTTCAGAGCCCGGGCCGCCTTCTTGGAGGAGAGCGGGAACAGGGTGCCCGCGGTCCACTGGTCCGGGCCGTCGGCGGGCAGGAAGCCGTGGCGCGGCACGGGGCGCGACTCGATGCCCAGGACCGTCAGCGGAACGCCGCCCAGGTGGGCGTCGTAGACCACCGCGGTCTCGGCGTCGGCCATCCCGGCCCACCGCTCGAGCGGCCTGTGGTCGGCGTCGATGACCGCGTTCATCAGGGAGCGCACATCGAACGGCTTCTTGCGCTCGGGGTTGGTCTCGGCCGAGAAGATCTCGCCCACCGTGGTGAAGGTGGTCCCCGCCCCGGAGTGCGGAGCCGTGCGCACGTCGCGCTCGGCAGCGTCCCGGGTCAGCGCGCGCCGCGGGGCGGGCTCGCCGGGGGCGACATAGCTGTGATCGTAGTGGCGCATCAGCACCTCGCACGCGCCGGCGAGGTTGGGCGCCCAGTACTGGGCCTGCCCGTTGGGGCCCATGATCCGGTCGAAGCCGCCGATGCCGAAGTTGTCCTCGGCGGACACGCCGCCCGAGTAGTCGAGCGCCTGCTTGCCGGTGAGCACCATGGCGCTGTCGGGGGTCATCACCAGGATGCCGCGCGTGTGCATCAGCATCGTGGCCTCGGCGTTCCAGTAGGGCTGGGCGCCCACGTTGATGCCGGCCACGACCACGTTGATCTCGCCGCCGTCCTGGGTGAACAGCACGATCTTGCGCAGCGCGGCGGCCACCCAGTCCATGTTCTCGGTGCCCGAGTCGCGCGAGATCTTCGCGCCCGACGAGAGGGCGAACCACTCCACGGGCACCTCGAGCTCGCGCGCCAGGTCGATGGCGGCGCTGATGCGGGTGCACTCCGGCTCGGCCACCGACCCCAGCGAACGGGTGGGGTCGCCCATCAGGGCCACCCGCCGGACGCCCTCGGGGTACTTGGGCGTCGGAGTGCGCACAACCCCGACGACGATGCCGGCACGGTTGCCGCCGGGCGGGCGGCTCACCGGCACCAGGGCGCCCGACTCGTCGAGGTCGTACTCCTCGAAGCCACCCCCCTCGCCCGCCATCATCTCGACCAGCTCGTAGGGGTAGACCGTCCCGCGCCGGCGGGCGGCCAGCACGCGCCGGGCGTAGTCGTCGATCGGTGCCAGGGGCTCGGTGGGGGCGCTCCCGAGGCTCACGGTGGCGCCGGCGCCGGGCTGGGAACTGATGCGCAGCACCACCTCGCGCGGGTCCGGGCTGGTCTCGTCGACGACATTGAGGTAGATCAGCACCTCCTCGAGACCCAGGCCCTCGGTGAGGGGCACCCAGCGCCGGGCCGCGGCAGACACCTGGTCCAGCGGCAGGTCCATGGCGGGCGAGACCAGCAGGAACACGTGGTTGGAGTGCAGGCGCCGGCGCTCGGCGCGGCCCGCCTGCTCGCGGCGGATCCCCTCGAGGCACGAGATCAGCATGCGCTCCACCTCGGGCATGCCGGTCAGCACCCCGTCGACGTCGCGCACCGGGGTCACATCGCGCACCTCGGCCAGCGCCACCAGTCGCTCGTCGGACGGGTCGCCGGGCGCGACGCAGCGGAACAGGTACGTGTCGTCCACCGACTCGCGCCGCTCGACATCGAAGTCGGCGATGCGCCAGAAGCGCAGCCGGCGCCAGATCATGGGGTGCAGGCCGCGCGTCACGCGCTCCTCGGCCAGGCCGTCCGGTCCCGGGCGGAAGGTGAACTGACCGGTGTCGCCCCCCGGATAGGCGACCGAGACCACCAGGCGCCGGATGTCGCCCGGCAGGCCGGCGGAGGCGACCGCCTGGGCGATGGCGGCGGACGCGTCGTCGGGGTCCATGCTCCGGTCGGCCGCCAGGTAGACGTCGACCACGCTGCCGCGCGCGTCGCTCATCCCGGCGATCTGGCCTGCGATGGTCCGCAGGGTGCCGGTGAGGTCACCCCACAGGCCGACGGCGGTGATCAGGCGCACGCGCCGGCCGGTGCGTCCGTACACCCCGGTCGCAAGCTGGCGACCGTCCACCGAGTGGAGCTGCAGGTCGCGCAGTACGCGCGTCTTGTAGTAACGGCGGGTGAGCACCTCCAGCAGCGGCTCGTCGCCGGGGATGCCCGTGGTGGCCCGCTCGGCCAGCATCGGCAGGAGCGGCTGGGGCGATGCCACCAGCTCGGCGATGCGCTCCTCGCGGTCGGCCCCGCGCGGGTTGGCCGTGACGTGCAGCAGCTGGGCGCGGGCGCGCCGGTGGGCGTCGCTTCGGGCCGCCACGATCAGCGGCCGCTCGAACCCGGCGAAGCGCACGCCGCGCGCGAGCTCGGCGATGGCCGGACGCCGGCGCTGGGTGGCCACCACCAGGCGGTCGAGGGTCTCCTTGAGGCGCGAGCGCTGGCTCGCGTCCAGCCCGCCGGCGTCCTCCAATCGTCCGTCGAGCAGGGCGGCGATGGCCGGGAACTGCGCAGAGGCATGCTCGCCCGCCAGGTAGATGCGGTAGGCCGCGTCGGCGAGTTGCGCGCTGCGATCGAGGCCCTCCACCCCGTGGTGGGCGACGGCCCGCTCGAGGGAGCGCCGCAGCCGCTCGGGGGTGCCCTCCCGCTCGGCGTCCAGCGAGCGGAGGTACTTGTGGAAGTGCTCCCGGGGGCTGTGCACCACCTCCTCCGGCGAGCCCTCCGTGGGAGGCTGGGCGCGCTCGATCTCGGCCAGGTCGGCCACGATCCCCAGGACATCCAGCTCGCCCTCGAGCAACTCCGGGTCGCCCACCGGCAACTCGCTGCGCACCGCGCGCAGGTCGCCGACCAGCCCGCGGGCCTCGGCCGCGGTGATGTCGTAGCCCAGCACCAGGCTGCGCAGCGCCTGGAGGGTCCCCGCCGCACGGGTTCGCGCGTCGGCGGCGTCGCGCGGGGCCCCGGCGACCACCACCCGCTCGCGCTCGGCGCTCGCCTCACCCTCGCCGCCCGCGGGCTCGATCCGCATCAGCGGCGCACCGGCGTCCACCTGGACGTTGCCGGCCACCAGCACCTCGACCACCGTTCCGTCGCAGGGCGCGGCGACCGAGGTCTCCATCTTCATGCTCTCCAGCACCACGACCGGCGCGCCCTGGGTGACGGTGTCCCCCACGGCGGCCGACAGCGCCACCACCAGCGCCGGCGCGGGGGCGCGCACCAGGCCGCCCTCGTCGCGGGAGACGCGGTGGGCCACTCCATCGACCTCCACCAGCGTGTCGGGGGGCTGGGGCACCGACACCACCCGGTGCACGGTGTCGTTCATCGCGACCCGCGACTCGAAGCGACCCAGTTGCTCCACGTCGACGTCCACCGCGGGATGCCCGGGCATCCCGACCCGGTAGCGGGCCGGGCCGGTGCGCGCCACATGCAGCCGGTACGCCTGGCCGCGATGGCGCAGGTCGACAGCGCGGCTGACCTCGTGGCTGGTCTTGGGACGCCCGCGGCGCGCGCTGGCGTAGAAGCGCTCGCGCTCGATGGCCTCCTCGGCGCGGTCGGCGCCGATGGCCGCCACCACCAGGGCCACGTCGGCGTGGGTGTCCGAGACCAGGGTGCCCTCGGCCCCCAGGCGATCCAGCCAGCCGGTGTCGGCCTCCCCCGATATCACCTCGGGCCGGTCGAGCAGGTCCATCAGGAAGGTGCGGTTGGTGGCGCCGCCGCGGATGACCACCACCAGCTCCGACAGGGCGCGCAGCAGGCGCGCGCGGGCCTCGTCGCGATCGGCACCCCACGCGATCACCTTGGCGATCATCGAGTCGTACTCGGGCGGGATCTCGTCGCCCTCGTTGACGCCCGTGTCCACCCGGATGCCCGGCCCCGTGGGCAACGTGAGCATCTCCACCCGGCCCGGCGCCGGCGCGAAGCCGCGCTCGGGGTCCTCGGCGTTGACACGCGCCTCGATGGCATGGCCCCGCTTGGCCGGCGGCTCGCCCTCCAGGCGCCCGCCCTCGGCCACGTGGATCTGGAGCTTCACCAGGTCGAGGCCCGTGGTCTCCTCGGTGACCGGGTGCTCCACCTGGAGGCGCGTGTTGACCTCGAGGAAGGCCAGCGCGCCGGTGGCCGGCTGGTAGAGGAACTCCACCGTGCCGGCCCCCCGGTAGCCGGCGGCCAGCACGAGGTCGACCGCCGAGCGCCGCAGCTCGGCCTCCTTCTCGGCCGGCAGCACCGGCGAGTCGGACTCCTCGATGAGCTTCTGGCTGCGCCGCTGCACCGAGCAGTCGCGCACGCCCACGGCCCAGCCGGTGCCGTGGTTGTCGGCGATCACCTGCACCTCGATGTGACGAGCGCCGGTGACCAGGCGCTCCATCAGCACCGAGCTGTCGCCGAAGGAGCGCAGCCCCTCGTCGCGTGCCCGCTCGAGCGAGGTGGGCAGCTCGGCGTCCGAGTGGACCGTGCGGATACCGCGCCCGCCGCCGCCGGCGGCGGCCTTGATCATGAGCGGGTAGCCGATGGCCGCGGCGTGGCGCAGGGCCTCGGCGTCGGTCTCCACCGGGCCGCCGCTCCAGGCCGCCACGGGGACGCCGACGCTCTCGGCCAGGATCTTGGCCGCGATCTTGTCGCCGAGAGCGCGCATCACGTCGCCGGGAGGGCCGATGAACGTCACGCCGATCCGCGCGCACATGTCGGCGAAGACGGGATCCTCGGCCACGAAGCCCCAGCCGACCCAGGCCGCGTCGGCCCCCGAGTCCACCAGCGCCCGCTCGAGCTCGGCGTGGTCGAGGTAGGGGTTCCCGCCCCCCGGCCTCCCGACCACGATGCCCTCGTCGGCCTCGCGGACGAAGGTGGCCGTCCGCTCGGCGGCGGTGTGGAGGGCGATGGTGCGCAGGTCGCCACCGCGCTCGTGCCTGAGCTCGCGGACGGCGTGGATGAGCCGACGTGCCGGCTCACCTCGGTTGATGATGGCGACGCGTCGGATCATGGCGCCACGGTACCCATTGGCACGGTGGTACCGCTACAGGTCGTTACGCACCTATGGCCCGCACCCCCCTACCCGGCCCGTCGCGGGGTGGGCTACCGTGAGCGCGTCACCACGGCCTCGGGAGCCCACGCATGAGCAAGCCCTTCGTCCTGAACCGCCACCGGCGCCTGGTCTTCCCGTGCAACTTCTTCGCGGAGCTGGACTTCAGCGTGCTGGAGTCGGAGGAACAACTCACCGCGGTCGTGCTGCGCGACATCGAGTCGAAGGCGCCGACGGGCGAGGACATCCTCGCCAAGACCGCCGGCAAGTACTGGTCGAAGTACGGACTGCTGCGCGACATGGCCCTCAACCTCTTCTGGGCCAACCGCTTCGCCATGACCATGTACGAGAAGCGACCGGTGCGCTGGCGCGACGTGCCGCGCCGGCGCGATGACCTCTACCTGCCGATCCTGTCGCCATGGCGCAACGGCGAGCAGAAGGTGAAGGCCGTGGCCGCGTGCTACTCCGGCCTGGCGGCGCGCTGGGACGAGGATGCCGAGGGCCGCATCCACGACATCCTGTTCGACGTCTACCGCAACAAGTTGCATCACGCCACAGACCTGTCGGCCATCAAGTCGAGCGTCCCCGAGGTGCAGGCCGACCCGAAGAACCTCGTGTACTGCCTCTCGTCGTTCGACCCGGACTACCACTCCTTCGGCTACGACGAGATCCTGGACTGCCACGAGGACCGGCCCGAGCTGGAGGCGCTGATGCGCCTCTCGATGGTGCTGCACAACCAGTACCCGTGGAACCGCGCCGACGCCCGCCTGGAGGAGGTGGGGAACATCCGCGACGACGAGTTCGTGGTCCTCTTCGTGCCGCGGAACCGCGAGGTGCGCGAGTTCATCCGCCGCTGCCAGAACCCGCCCGCGCCGCGCCCCGTGCCCGCCGGCGCCCTGGAGCAGGCGCCCCAGAAGGATCCGGTGCCGCCGGTGGTCATCCCCGAGCGGTTCGCGGTGCTGCCGAAGGTCGAGTCGCTGGCGGTCGCCAAGGGCGAGCAGTTGTGCACCAACGAGGACGTCATCCGGAACACCGCCTACTCGTGGTCGGTGATGACCGCGGAGGACATCGCCGACAAGACCGGCATCGAGGCCCGCATCTACACCGAGCGCGAGCTGGTGGACATCTCGCTGATGGCCGCCACCGCGGCCGTCGAGGGCTCGGGCCGGGCGCCCGACGAGTTCGGCGCGGTGATCTTCTGCTCGTGCACCAACACCAAGCTGCTGCCCTCGGTCTCCACGTGGCTGTCGGGCCAGCTGGGCATGTTCCAGACCCACGCCTCGTTCGACCTGGTCGCCGCGTGCGCGGGCTTCCCCTACGGCGTCGGCGAGGCCGTGCGGATCCTGCAGGACGTCAAGCGCCCCGTGCTGGTGGTGCTGGCCGAGAAGTTCTCGGACAAGATCGGCGCCGTGCGTCCCTCGCGCATGATCTTCGGCGACGGCGCCGCGGCGATGGTCATCGCCCCCGCGCCCGAGGGTGAGCCCGGCGACATCGAGGTGGTCCAGACCTACGCCAGCGGCCCGCGCAGCCAGGTCAACTCGATCATCTGGCCCAACCCGGAGTTCGACAACGACGTCACGGTGTGGGGACCGGAGGTCAAGGCGCTCGTCGAGCGCTACCTGGTGCAGATGATGGGCGAGCTGGGGGAGCTCGAGGTGCCCGGCGAGCCCGGGCGCGCCATGGTCGAGGCCATCGACCTGATCGTGCCCCACCAGGCCAACCGCACCATGGTGGTCGAGTTGGCCGGCCAGGCCGGGATCCCCGAGGAGAGCCTGTACTTCAACATCGACCGCGTGGGCAACGTGTCGGCGGCCTCGATCCCGATCGCGATCTACGACGCGGTGATGGACGGGGTCATCACGAAGCGATCGCGCATCTTCACGCCGGGCTTCGGCGCCGGCGCCGTGGCCGGATACTGCGTGATGCACCTCGACCCGGCCATCGTGGTGCCGGAGCACCCAGTGAAGATGATGGACGAGGCCGAGCGCGACGTGGCCAACGCCCACCCGACCTCCGTGGACGACGTCAGCACGGCGTTCGCCTGACCGCCGCCGGCGGGAAGCCGGCGGCCTCCACCAGCGAGCGGGCGCGCTCCGCCTGAGGCGGGTCCCCGGGCGGCTGGTGGCACAGGTCCAGCAGTGAGGCCGGGTGCCCCGCGCGGTCGGCGGCGATCCACGGGACGCCCGCCAGGCGCAGGATGAGCGCCAGCGGCAGCGGGCCCGGCGGCGGCGGCCCCAGGATGAGGGCCATCGCGTGGTCGCCGGCGCGCACGCTGCGGATGAGGTCCACCACCGACTCGGCCCGCGGCCCGGCCGGGGTACGCTCGACGCAGGGCCCGTCGTACCCGATGACATCGTCCACGCCGGGCAGCACCTCGGCGGCCGCCCGCGCGCGCGTCGGCACCAGCAGCGTCAACCGCTCGGCGTGGGCCGACACCTGGCCGATCGCCGCCCCGGCGCTCAGCACCTCGTCGGCGCCGCCCAGGCATGCCACCAAGACGCGAGTCACGTGTCCTCCGTCGTCGTGATCTGTGGCGCCCCCCATTCCCGGCCCGGCCCGGGTGCAAACACGCCGTGGTGTTCCCGCAGAACATCCGGGCGGTACAGGTTCCGGGCGACCCGTCCGGGTCACGCCGGCCGGCTGAGGGCGAGAGTCTCTCCGTGGGTGGACGGCCGGAGGAGTTCGAGGCACCCAGCCTCACTCCCTGGAGAGGGCCGGTTCTCAGGCTGCCCGGCGCACGCGACGCGCGCGCCATCGCCAGCCCCAGAACCGGAAGGTCATACCCATGGCCGGTTTCCACGACCCCGAGACCCTTTTCGCGGCGGTCGCCGAGGGCGATCCCGCCGCCCGCGAGGACGCGATCATGCGTCACATCCCCTTGGTGCGCTCCATAGCGCGGCGTCACCTGCGCCCGCCGGAGACGCTCGATGAGCTGGTCCAGGTGGGGACGATCGCGCTCATCGGCGCGGTCGATCGGTACAACCCGCACCGAGGCGCCTCGTTCGCCTCGTTCGCCGTGCCCACCATCAGCGGCGAGATCCAGCGCCACTACCGCGACCGGGTGGCCTCGGTCCGGCTGCCCCGCTCCATCCTGGACACCCGTCGCGCGGCGCTGGCCGCGGCCGACGGGCTCCGGGCCGAGGGCGGCCGCGATCCGGGCAGCGAGGAGATCGCGCGGGTCGTCGGCGTCGACCACGCCGCAGTGCGGGAGGCGATCGAGTCCGCCTCCCTCGCGCGCCCGGTGCCCTACTGGGGCGAGGACGGCCACGAGGAGTCGCCGGCGCTGCGGCCGGACGACGGCGACTTCCGGGCCGCCGAGGCACGCGCCGACCTGGCCGGCGCGCTGGCGTCCCTCCCCGCCCGCGAGCGCGTGATCCTGGGGCTGCGATTCAGCCGCGACCTCACCCAGTCCGAGATCGCCGCGCGCGTCGGCGTGTCACAGATGCACGTCTCCCGGCTGCTGCGCCGCGCCATCGGGCGACTGCGGGAGCGGCTGGGCGCCGACGACGAGGAGGCGGCCCTCGCGAGCTGACCGCCGTGGCCCCGTCCCCCGAGGCCGGTCGTCGGTGCACCCCGGGACGTTTCAGCCGCCGTACTCCCGGGTGCTCTCCGGGTGACGAGAGGAGGAGCGATGAAGGTCAATGACGCGATGGCACACACGGTGGTCACGGTGGCCCCCCACGAGGATGTCCGCACCATCGCGGAGGCGATGCGTCTCGAGGGGACGGGCTTCGTCCCCGTGGTGGAGAACGAGTTCCTCATGGGCGTCGTCACCGATCGGGACATCGTGATGCGGGCGGTGCTCGACGACCACAGCGACCCGCGTGACGTCCACGCCCACCAGGTCATGAGCACCGGCCTGACCACGGTGGGCAGCGAGGACACGCTGGAGGATGCGGCGCGCCTGATGCATGAGCACGAGGTACGCCGCCTGCCGGTGGTGGACGAGGCGGGTCGCCTTCTGGGCGTGATCTCGCACGGCAACCTCGTGCAGGCGACGGCCGGCGCCGGCCCGGGACTGGCGGCGAGCCTGGGAGTGACGCGCGGCGCCTGACCCGGCGGCGCAAGGACGGCACCGACTGAGGCCCGGACCTCGGCTCCCAATGCCGAGGCCCGGGCCTCAGTCGGTCTGGAAGCTCCGGTAGACCGCCAGCAGGGCCTCGCGCTGGGCGGCGCTCAGGGCGGGGTCGGTGCGGATGGCCTCCTCGGCCGACACGCTGCCCGGGGCGGGCTCGGGCACGTCGTCCGGGTCGACCGGCTCGTCCGGGACCAGCATCCCCGCCTTGGTGAGGAAGACCTCTGGCGCCATGCCGAGCGCTCTGGCCATCTGGTTGATGACCCGCATCGAGGGCTGGTGGAGACCCCGCTCGAGCTGGCTGAGATAGGCGTTGGAGATGTCGCTCAGGGCCGCGAGCTCACGCTGCGACATCTTGGCCAGCTTGCGCTGAGCGTGGATGAACTGCCCGAGCGCCGCGACCTGACTGCTCCACGGGTCCTGTGCCATCGCTCTCCAGTGTTACAGACGCACCACCGGCGGGGGCGCCCTGGTCACCGATGGGCCGCCGGGGGGCACTTCGCCTCGCAGGTGCTCGCGCCGGCCTCAGCCATCCCCTATAACGACCGCGGGCCCGGGCGCGTCACCAGCACGCCCGGGCCCGTCCACGGACGGAGAGGATGGCAGCCCCTGCGCCCGCGGTGCGATCGTGTGCGGGGGCCGGATCCGCGTCGCGGCCCGGCCCCCGCGGGGACTACGCGGTGGGGACCTCCACCGGCGTCGTCTTGATGGCCGGCGCGGCGGCCGCGACCAGCTCGGCGGTGAACTGGCGCTGCGCCTCGAGCATCTTGCCGGCGAACTCGTAGGTGTTGGTCACCAGCTCGTCCATCGACGGCATCGCCGCGGCGACGGGGATGGCGGGGATGTCGGGGGAGGCGTTCTCGACGGCCTTCGCCCAGGTACCGACCACGTCGACGACGGCGGTCTGGCTCTGACGGAGGGCGGTGAGGACCCGCTCCTGGCTGGCGAGGGCGTACTCGAGGGTGGCGGCCATGTCTGTTCTCCTGGTGGGGTTGCTCGACTTCGTTGTGCTGCTCACAATAGTACGCACTGCGTGGTTTTGCAAGCGGACGTGCAGATCACGCTTCCTGGACATAGGACCCCGGCGCGTCGGCGAGCACCTTGTGCTTGCGGTTGCCCATCTTCGGGGGCGTGACCATCTCGCCGGAGCGCTGCCCGATCCACTCGGTCCAGTCCTCCCACCACGAGCCCTCGTGCTTGGTGGACGAGGCCATCCACTGCTCCGGGTCGGCCGGGTACTCGTCCCCGGTCCGGAACCACGCCTTCGGGCTGGGCGGGTTGACGATGCCGGCGATGTGGCCGGCGGCGCTCAGCACGTAGCGGTGCGTGGCGTTCGGCAGCACCTGGGTGGTCATGTAGCTGCCCTGCCAGGGCGCGATGTGGTCCTCCTGGGCGCCCAGCACATAGAAGTCGCCGGTGATCGCAGCCGGGTCGATGCGCGTGCCCGCGAGCTCCATCACCCCGCGGGCGATCTCGTTGCCCAGGTAGCAGGAGCGCAGGTAGAACGAGTGCATCTCGGCGGGCATCCGGGTGCTGTCGCCGTTCCAGCTCAGGATGTCGAACGGCGCCGGCTCCTCCCCCAGCAGCCAGTTGTTGACCGCGTAGTTCCACACGAGGTCGTTGGAGCGCATGAAGGTGAAGATGCCCATCATCTCGGCGGCGTCCAGGTAGCCGCGCTCGCGCATGCGCTTCTCCATGCGCTCCACCGAGGCCCGGTCCGTGAAGGCGCCGAGGCGCCCGGGCCGGGTGAAGTCCACCAGCGTGTTCAGCAGCGTCGTGCTGGCGATGCGGTCGTCGCCCTTGGCCGCCAGGTGGCCGCGCAGGGCGGCGGTCAGCGTGCCGCCCAGGCACAGGCCCACGATGTTGGCGCGCTCGGCGCCGGTGATGTCGCGCATCACGTCCAGCGCCTGGATCGGCCCGTTGACGAGATAGTCATCGAGGGTCCAGTGGGCGTGGGTGGCGTCCGGGTTCCGGTAGCTGATGGCGAACACCGTGTGCCCGTGCTGGACGGCCCACTCGATGAAGCTCCGCTGCGGCGCCAGGTCCATGATGTAGTACTTGTTGATCCACGGCGGGCTCATGAGCAGCGGCGTCGCATGGACCTCGTCGGTCTGCGGCGCGTACTGGATCAGCTCCATCATGTCGTTGCGGTAGACCACCTTGCCGGGGGTCAGTGCCAGGTCCTTCCCCACCGTGAAAGCGTCCGGCTGGATCTGGCGCGGCAGGCCCTTGTTGTTGGCCATGTCGTCCAGGAACGTCTGGAAGCCCTTGAGGAGGCTGGCGCCGCCGGTCTCCACCGCGCGCTTGACCACCACGGGGTTGAGGGCCGGATTGTTGGTGGGCGCCATCGCGTCCATGACCATCTCGGCCAGGAACGCCATGCGGTGCTCCATGGTCTCGTCGACGTCGGCCTCGCCCATGAGGTCCTCGCCCAGCCGACCGGTCAGCAGGTAGGCCTGGAGCATCCCGAACAGGGCCGGATTCTGCTCCCAGGCCGGGTCGCGGAAGCGGCGGTCGCGGCGGCCGGGGGCGATGGGGCCCTCGGCCTCGCCGCCGCCGGCGCGCGCGGTCATGGCGGCCGTGGCGGCGGTCATGTCGGTGAGGTACCGGGTCCAGGCACGGGTGACCCCCTCGGGGTTCTCCATGAGGGAGGCGACGGTGCGCGACCAGGCCTCGCCGAAGCCGAGCGGGTCGATCTCCTCCATGCCGGGGACGGCGGGGTCCGGGCTGGAGGGCTCGCCCTCGGGTGCGGGGGTGTCGGCGGGGCTCATGCGGGATCCTCTGCTTTCGTCGCTCGTGATCGCTCGGGGGACGGGGTTCAGGCCTCTGCGGCGGGACGGCCGGCGCGGTCCCACTCGAGGGGACCCTGCTTCCAGCCACAGCCGAAGCGCATCGCGGTGTCGGCGTCGGCGTCGGCGGCGATGCCCTCGCTGACGCACAGGCGTGCCTCGTCGAGGGCGCCCTCGTAGTAGGCCCTGGCAACCGCCAGGCCGTCGTCGTCGGCCTCACCCTTCGGCGCGCGGCCGTCGAAGAAGCCGGCACCCGACTTGGCGCCCAGGCGCCCGGCCTCCACCTGGCGGGCGATCTGCCCGCCGTCGGCGAAGCGCTCGCCGTAGGCGCGCTGCAGGTCCACCTGGATGTGGCCCATCGTGTCGAGCCCGATCAGGTCGCCCAGGGCGAAGGCGCCCATCGGCGCGGGGCCCACCTGCACCACGGCGGCGTCGGCCGCGGCCATGTCGGCCTGGAGCTCCTCGGCCCTGGCGTAGGCCTCCACCATCGCCCGCACCAGGATGCGGTTCACCAGGAAGCCCGGGCACTCGCGCACGCGGACCGGGACCTTGCCGAGCCCGGTGGCGAACGACTCGGCCTCCTGCAGGGTGGCCTCGCTGGTGGTCTCGCCGCGGATCACCTCGACCAGCTTCATCACGCTGGCCGGGTTGAAGAAGTGCAGGCCCACCACGCGGTCGGGCCGGCCGGTGCCCTTGGCCAGGTCGGTGATCGAGAGGCCCGACGTGTTCGAGGCCAGGATGGCCCCCGCCGGCAGCGCCGCATCGAGGACCGCGAACACCGACCTCTTGATGTGCATCACCTCGGGCACGGCCTCGATGGCCAGCTCGCAGTCGCCCACTGCGTCGGCGCTCTCGCTGGTGGTGATGCGCCCGAGGATCGCCTCGGCCTCCTCGGCGGTCATGCGCCCGCGCTCCACACGGCGCGAGCCGATGGAGGCGATGTGGGCCAGCCCGCGCTCCAGCGCGGCCGGGTCGGTGTCGAACAGCACCACCCGCACGCCACCGGCGGCAGCGGTCTGCGCGATCTCGCTACCCATCACACCTGCGCCGAGAACGGCCATCTTGCTGATCATCGTGCTCCTGTCATCGCTGTGCGCGCGGGGCCGCGCGGCCGGGTCCATCGTGCGCCGGGGGGCGCGGGTCGCTCAGGCCTTCGGGGGCATCACCATCGCCTCGCCGGTGAGGACCGTGGTCTCCCCCACGGCGACGACGGTCTCGAGGATGACGCGGTTCTTCTCCGCGATGATCTCCTTGACCGTGGCGGTGGCCGTCAACTCGTCGCCGGGGCGCACCGGGGCCAGCCACTTCAGGGTCTGGGACATGTAGATGCTCCCGGGCCCGGGCAGCTTGGTGCCGAGCACGGCCGAGATCAGGCCGGCGGTGAGCACCCCGTGCGCCACCCGCCCCTTGAACATGGAGGCATCGGCCCACGCGTCGTCCACGTGCGCGGGGTTGTCATCGCCGGAGATCCGGGCGAAGGCCTCGACCTCGTCCTGGCTGAGCGACTTGGTGAACGAGGCGCTCTGGCCGACCGAGAGCCGGTCGATGGTGAGGCCGGGGCCGTGCTGGGTGAACTCGGACATCGTGTGGTGTGGTCCTTGTCGTGAAATGGATCGCCCCGGCGGCACCGGGGAAAGGGGGAGGGTCAGGCGGCGCGGGTGGCCAGCCAGTCGGTGACTGCCGGCCAGAGGCGCTCGCGGGCTCCCGAGCCGGCGAGGACCCCGACGTGGCCGGCCGGCAGCTCGAGGTAGGTGGTGTCGGGCGAGCCGACCAGGTCGTTCAGCGGGCGCGCCATCGCCGGCGGGACGATGTGGTCCTTGCCGGCGGCGATCGTCAGCACCGGCGCCGTGATGGCCGACAGGTCGATGGGCTCGCCGGCGACCTCCCAGGTCCCCTCGAACAGGCGGTTCTGCTGGTAGAGGTCGCGGACCCACTGCACGAAGGCGGCGCCCGGGAAGGGAACGCCGTCGTTGACCCACTGATTCATCGCGCGCCACGAGGTGAGGTCGCGGCCGGCCATCACCAGTTCCGCGTAGGCGTCGTGGACATCGACGAAGTTGGCGGTGGGGCGCATCATCTTGTTGCCGAGGCCGATGAGGGTGCCCGGGATGTTCCCGAGCCCCTCGGCGACGGCCGCGGCATCGAGGTGCCGGGCGTCGGTCCAGGCGCGGTGCATGCCCGCGTGGCGGAAGTCGACCGGGGTGGTGAGGGCCACCAGGGCCGCGAGTCCCCGTGGCCGCATGGCCGCATGGGCCAGCGCCATCGTACCGCCCATGCAGTACCCGAACAGGGTGTAGTCCTCCCGGCCCGCCGCCCGCTGCATCCGCGCCACGGCGCGCGGCAGGTGCACGTCCACCAGCTCATCCAGGGTGACCTCACGGTCCTCCCAGCCGAAGCGCCCCCAGTCGAGCAGGAACACGTCGTGGCCGCCCTCCAGGAGATGCGCCACGAAGCTGTTGCCGGGGCGCAGGTCGAGGATGTAGGGCCGGTTGATGAGGGCGTAGACGAACAGGACGGGCGGTCCGGCGGAGGGCCGGCCCTCCGGAGAGCGATACCGGTACAGAGTGGTCTTGTTGAGGGTCCAGACCACCTCGCGCGGCGTGATGCCCGTGGGCACCTCGACCTCGGGCGGGGGGACCGACTGGGGACCGTCAGGCGTCGTCGGCCGCCTTGGCGGCGGAGGTGCGCGTGCGCGTGCCCTTGGCGGCGGTCCTGCGGGGCGACGACTTGCCGGCGGGCTTGTCCGAGGGCTTCTCGTCCTCCTTGCCCGCCGGCTTGCGCGCGGCGGGCTTCGCCGGCGCGGGGGCGTCGGCGCGGATGCCGGCGACGGCGGCCTCGATGGCGCCGAGGCGCTCCTCCAGGCCGGCGGCGGTGGCGGCGGGGATCCCGGCGACGGCCTTCTCGATCGCGTCGATGCGCCCGAGGGCCGACTCCACCGCGGCCAGACGGGCGTCGAGCGCGCCCAGGCCCAGCGCGGCCTCGGAGAGGTCGTCGACCTTCCGCTCCACGTTCACCACCAGGCGCGCGACGGCGGCGAGATCCTCGGATGTGGGCATGTGGACGCTCTCGGCGGCCAGCTTGGCGGCGGTGCGGACGGCCTCCTGGTGCTGGGCGTAGAGGGCGAGCATCCGGCCCGAGCCGGCGGCGAACTCGTCCGAGCCCACCAGTTCCTCCATGGCCTCGGACCATGCCTCCACGCCGCGGGCATACGCCTCGCGCATCATCGTCATTGGATCGATCGGGGGTGTCTGGTCGCTCATGAGCCCGCGCTTTCGTCGGAGCCGCGCGCGCCGTCGGCACCCACGACCTGCTGGCCCCCTCCACGCACCGGGGGTGCCGGATAGAGGGTGAAGAAGTTGTTCAGCATCGCCTGGTAGCCACGCAGCGACGCCGCCCAAACCTGCAGGTAGTCGCGCCCGGCGTCGGTCAGCGTGTACAGCCGGCGTGCCGGCCCGTCCTTCGAGGTGTCCCATCCGGACACCACCAGGCCATCCTTCTCGAGCTGGCGCAGCGTCCGGTAGACGCTGGCGCGGTCGAGGGTCTCGAAGCCGAACTGGGTCATCCGGCCAATGAGCTCGTACCCGTGGCTCTGCCACTGCTGGAGGGCCAGCAACAGGAAGGGCTGGAGGAGCTGCCGGGGCTGACTGGGCGTGTCGGGGCGCCGTTTGCCGTTCGTGTGGGCTTCGTGGCCGTTGGCCGACGCGCCGTTGCCATTACCGCTAGCATCTTCGTCCATAGGTGCATTCTGCACTTAGAAGTGATGACATGCAACACGGCGCGTAAGCCCGCACCAAGGGCTCTCGGGCCGGACACCCCCGGAGATGCTTGTGCCAATCGACGTCGAGCGCCACGGTCCCGTCGCGCTGATCACCATCAACCGCCCCGACGCGCTGAACGCCATGTCGGTGGAGCTGCTGGGTCAGCTCGAGACTGCGCTGACGGAGGCCGACGGCGACCCCGGGGTGCGGAGCATCGTGCTCACCGGCGCCGGCGAGAAGGCGTTCTGCGCCGGGGCCGACGTGGGCCACATGCGCGAGGCCTCGGCGATCGAGGCGCGCGAGTTCGCGGCCCTCGGGCACCGCGTGACCGGCCTCATCGAGACGATGGGGACACCCGTCGTGGCTGCCGTCAACGGCTTCGCCCTGGGTGGCGGCTGCGAGATCGCCCTGTCCTGCGACATCCGCATGGCCGCCGAGGGCGCCCGCTTCGGCCAGCCCGAGGTGAACCTGGGGATCCTCCCCGGCTGGGGCGGCACCCAGCGCCTGGCGCGGACCACCTCGGTGGGCCTGGCCAAGGACCTCATCCTCACCGGCCGCCTCGTGAAGGCCCCCGAGGCGCTCGCCACGGGCCTGGTGACACACGTCCATCCGGGAGACGACCTGATGACCAAGGCCCTCGAACTCGCGGCCGGCATCGCCGCCAAGCCCTCGTCCGCCACCGCCGCCGCCAAGGCGATGTGCAACCTCGCCCTCGGCGGGGACAGCACCGAGCCCCTGGCGCGCGAGATGGACACCTTCGCGCTCGCGTTCACCACCCCAGACCAGCGTGAGGGGATGGCCGCCTTCCTCGAGAAGCGAGCGCCGCAGTTCGCCGGTCACGCCGATGGGACCTCGGCATGACGCCGGGCCGCGCGTACATCGTCGACGCCGTCCGCACCCCGGTGGGACGCCGCAACGGCATGCTGAGCCACTGGCACCCGGCCGACCTGCTGGCCGAGACCCTGCGGGCCCTGATCGCCCGGACCGGGATCGACCCCGGCCAGGTGGACGACGTCCTGGTGGGCTGCCTGGACCAGGTGGGCGAGCAGGGCGCCAACATCGCCCGCTGGGCTGCGCTGGGTGCCGGCTTCCCCGAGACCGTGCCGGCGGTGACGATCGACCGGCAGTGCGGCAGCTCCCAGCAGGCCGCCGACTTCGCCGCCCAGGGCGTGATCGCGGGCGTGTACGACATCGCCATCGCCGCCGGCGTCGAGTCGATGACCCGGGTGCCGATGTGGGCCAACGTGCCCGAGCCGTCCGCGGCGTACGGGTCGCGGCTGCGCGAGCGCTACTCCTGGGCCGAGGACTTCTTCGTGAACCAGGGCGAGTCGGGCGAGATGGTCGCCGAGCGCTACGGGTTCACGCGCGAGGAGTGCGACGGCTTCGCGGCCGAGTCGCACCGGCGCGCGCACGAGGCCACCGTCGCCGGGCGCTTCCAGGACGAGATCCACCAGGTCCACGCCCAGCACGACGACCAGGAGTGGGAGGCCGACCGCGATGAGGGCATCCGTCCCAGCACCACGGTCGAGGGCCTGGCCAAGCTGCGGACGGTCTTCCGTGAGGACGGGGTCCTGACCGCCGCCAGCTCATCGCAGCTCAGCGACGGGGCCGCGGCCATGCTGATCGTCAGCGAGCGCATGGTCGAGCGGCTGGGGCTCGAGCCCCTGGCGCGCTTCCACAGCTTCGGCCTGGCCGGCGTCGACCCCTTGATGGGCCTGACGGGTCCCATCCCGGCCACCCGCAAGGCGCTCGAGCGTGGCGGCCTGTCGATGGACGACATCGACCTGTTCGAGATCAGCGAGGCCTTCGCATCCGTGCCCCTGGCCTGGGCCAAGGAGACCGGCGCGGACCTGGCCAAGACGAACGTCAACGGCGGGGCCATCGCCATCGGCCACCCGCTGGGCTGCAGCGGGGCGCGGATCATGACGACGCTGGTGCACGAGCTGGCGCGCCGCGGCGACCGCTTCGGCCTGCAGACGATGTGCGAGGGCGGCGGCATGGCCAACGCCACCATCATCGAGCACGTCTGATCCACCCGACGGGCCGGCGTCGTCGCCCACGCGACGCCGGCCTCTGTCGTGAGACCTCTCCCCGGCCGATGGGGTCCACACCGCCATCCGGACTAGACCTTCGGGTGTCCACAGTCGGCGCCGACCTGGGTTAGCGTCGGAGGGGCCATACAGCCGTGGGAGTGGGCATGACCAAGCCCTTCGTGATCAACCGGCACGGGCGCCTCGTCTTCCCGTGCAACGTGTTCCCCGCACTCGACTTCGATCTGCTCGCCGGAGCCGCCGATCTGGATGTGATCGTGCGCCGCGAGATCGAGACCAAGGCGCCCGGAGGGGCCGACCTGCTCGCCCGGTGCGAACGCGGGCACGCCACGCGCGGGCGGCTGTTGCGCGACCTGTCGATGCACCTGGTCCTGGCCGAGCGCTACGCGCTGACCATGTACGACGCACGACCGGTGCGGATGCGCGACCTCCCCCGCGGACGCGAGGACGTCTTCCTGCCGGTGCTACGCCCCTGGGAGGGGCGCGCCGCCGTGGTGGAGGCCGTCGTGGAGGCGTGGGGAGCCCTGCCCGCCGAGCACGACGAGGCCTCCGAGCAGCGCATCTTCGCCGTCCTGATAGGGCTGCTGGCGGGACTGCAGGCGCCGGCCGAGGACGCCCGGCCGCTCCTGCCCACCGTCGACGAGGCCCTGGCCGATCCGGCCCACCTCGTCCCGGCGCTCACCCGCCACGACCCCCACCACCGGGTGTTCGGCGAGCGGGCGATCATCGACCATCACGAGGCCCACGCCGAGCTGGAGGCGCCCGCCCGCCTGGCCATGGTGCTGGCCGACCGCCGGCCCTGGGACCCCGCCGCGGCCGGCCTGAGCCCCGTGGCGGCCCTGGACGACGACGCGTTCGTGCTGGTGGAGGAGCCGCGCGACCGCGCCGTGGCGGCCTTCGTCCGGCGCTGCCGCGAGGGTGCGGTGCGCCGGCCGCGACCGGCCTCGGCGCCGGCGCCGGAGCCCGGCCCGCCCCCCACGGCCCCGATCGTGGTTCCCCACAGGTGCGACGTGTTGCCGCGCATCGCGTCGCTGGCCGTGGCGCGGGGGGAATTGCTGTGCACCAACGAGGACGTCGTGCGCAACGCCGCCCTGTCGTGGTCGCCCATGACCGCGGGCGAGATCACCGAGAAGACCGGCATCGAGTCGCGCGTGTACAGCGAACTGGAACTGGTGGACCTGGCGCTGATCGCGGCCCACCGCGCCCTGGCCGGCGCGGAGCGGGAGGCGTCCGAGATCGCCGCCGTGATCTTCTGCTCGTGCACCAGCACCCAGGTGATGCCCTCGGTGGCCACGTGGCTGGCGGCCGAGCTGGGGACCTACCAGACACACACCTCGTTCGACCTCATCGCGGCCTGCGCGGGCTTCCCCTACGGCCTGGCCGAGGCGGTGCGCCTGCTGCAGGACATCCAGGCCCCGGTGCTGATGGTGATGGGCGAGAAGTTCTCGGACAAGATCGGCACCGTGCGCCCCTCCCGGATGATCTTCGGCGACGGGGCGGCGGCCGTGGTGGTGACCCCCGCGCCGGCCGGCGAGCCGGGCGATGTGGAGGTGTTCCAGACCTACGCCGGCGGGCCGCGCTCGGAGGTCAACTCCATCAACTGGCCCAACCCGGCCTTCGACAACGACATCACGGTGTGGGGGCCCGAGGTGCGCACGATGGTGGCGCGCTTCCTGGAGCAGATGATGGACGAGCTGGGCGCGATGGAGGTGCCCGACGAGCCGGGCCTGCGCATGCTGGACGCCATCGAGCTGATCGTCCCCCACCAGGCCAACCGCACCCTGGTGGAGGAGTGCGCCGCGGCGGCCGGCATGCCGCTGGAGCGCCTCTACTTCAACATCGGCGCGGTCGGGAACGTGTCGGCGGCGAGCATCCCGCTGGCGATGCACGACGCGGTGATGGAGGGCCGGGTGCAGCGGCCGGCGCGGGTGTTCACGCCGGGATTCGGTGCTGGGGCGGCCGCGGGGTACTCCATCATCCGGCTGGACCCGTCGATCGTGGTGCCCGAGCCGGGAGCCGTGATGGCCGGCGCCGAGCGGACGGGAGTACCGGTCTAGCCGGCAGGGATCCGCTAGACCACCGCCGCCGGGCCGGCGCGCCGGCCGGCCAGCGCCAGCGCGACCGCCACCGCCAGGATCGCCGGCGCCAGGAACACCAGGGACAGCACCGCGGCCACCTGCGGATCGGAGCCAACGAACGGCACCAGCACCAGCGGCAGCATGGGGATCCCACCGCCCACCGCCAGGCTGAGCCCGTACTGGCTCCAGGAGACGAGGAAGCCCATCAGCGCGGCGACGGCCAGAGTGGGCGCGATGGCCGGCAGGGTCACACCCACCAGCCGGCGTAACGGGCCCGCGCCGTGCACGGCCCCGGCCTCCTCGATCGAGCGCACCTCGGCCCCGAAACCCGAGGCGAGGATCAGGACCACATACGGGAGCACGGGCACCAGGTGGGCGATCACCAGACCGGCCAGCGAATCGGCCAGGCCGAGGCGGATGGCCCACTCCGACAGGCCGGCCCCCGTGGCGAAAGGAGGCACCAGCGCCGGCAGGCCCAGCGCGACCCACACGACGCCGGGCCGGCGCAGCCGGCGCTCGCCTATCGCCCTCGCGGCCGGCCAGGCGATGGCGACGGCCAGTGCCGTGGCGAGAGCGGCCACCGTCAGCGAGTTGGCGATCGCCTCGGCCGCCCCGCCGGCGTCGGCGAAGGCGTCGCGCACCCCGCGGGTGCCGAAGCGCTGCGGGACCACCGCCGGCGAGCGCCACTCGTCGGCCAGGGCGCGGACCAGGAGGGTCAGGACCGGGACGACGGCGGCCAGGGCCACCGCGAGCACGAGCAATCGCGGCCCGATGGCACCATGGGGCCGGCGATGCCGGGGGGCTCCCGGCGGGGTCGCCGCGGGTGGCGCGTCCCAGCGCTCAGGCATCGCGCCTGCGCAGGCCGAGCGCCGCCAGGGCGCCCACCACCACCGTCAGCGCGCTCATCACCACCAGCGCCGCGTACGACAGCGCGCGACCGTCGAGCGTGGCCCCGCGGCCGGCCTGGAGGGCGTACTCGGAGAGGGTCTCGGGGGCGGTGGGCCCGATGACCAGCGGCACCTCGAAGGCGCCGATGGCGAACGCGGCCACGACGGCCGACCCGGTCAGCAGCGCCGGGCGGATGGCCGGCCACACCACCAGGCCGAGCCGGCGCAGCGGCCCCAGCCCTAGCGTGGCGGCCGCCTCCTCGCGGGCCGCGACCGCCGGCCCCCAGGCGGCCAGCACCACCAGCATCAGGAAGGGCGCCTCCTTGTAGACGTACACGAGGATCACGCCCCAGCCGGCCGGATCGCGCACCAGGTCGAGCGGCATCCCGCCCAGAAGCCGGTCGGCCAGCCCCCCCGGCCCCAGCCAGAGAACGCCCAGGACGGCGGCCACGAGATGCGGCACGGGGACCGGCACGGCGGCCAGGGCCCGCAGCACCGGCCCGCGCCGGCGCAGCGCCGCCGCCAAGGCCACGGCCAGGACGGCGGCGATGACGGTGGAGACGACCGTGATCCGCAGGGTGAACCACAGCGCCTCCCAGAACAGGGGGTCGTCCAGGAGGGCGCCGTAGGCGTCCGTGCTCGCCTGCGACCAGCCCCGCAGGCGGCTCACGCCCAGGCTGCTGCGCACCGCCGTGAACATCGCGGCCAGCCAGATCAGCACCACGACCCCCGCCGGCACCAGCGCCAGCCAGGTGCGGACGCCGGCCGGCAGGCGCCTCATTGCGAGGCCGCTGCCTCCGCGGCGGCCCCGGCCGGGAGCCCGGGTCCCGGCCCCTCACCCTCGGGGAAGCGCCACACCGCCCCGGGGTCCACCCGGAACCGCACCCGCTCACCCACGGGCGGATGCGCCGTGCCGACGGGCGCGCGCGCCTCGAGGGCCAGGCCGGCGCCCTCCAGGCGCAGGCGCAGGGCCGAGCCCAGCAGGGTGGCCTCGCGCACCTCCAGGGTGAGGGTCCCGTCCGGATCGGGCACCAGCCCCTCCGGACGGACCACCACCCGCGCGTCCCCGTCGGGTCCGGAGGCGGGCACCGAACCCGCCGCACAGGCCAGGGTGCCCTCGCGCACCGGGCCCGAGACGATGTTGCGGAGCCCCATGAAGCGCGCCACGACCGGGGACGTGGGGGCCAGCAGGAGCTCCTCGGGACTGGAGCACTGGACGATGCGCCCTTCGATCATCACCGCGATGCGCTCGCCCATCTCGGCGGCCTCGTCGCGGTCGTGGGTCACGACCACGGTGGTGATGCCCCGCGCCCGCTGGAGCCCGACGATCAGCGCCCGCAGCGACTCGCGCCGGTCCGGGTCCACCGAGGCCAGGGGCTCGTCCATCAGCAGCAGCGCCGGCTCCGCGCACAGGGCGCGCGCGAGGGCCACCCGCTGGCGCTCGCCGCCCGACAGACCCCCCACCCGTCGCCGGCCCAGGCCGTCCAGGCCCACCTCCGCCAGCAGCGCGGCGGCGCGGGTACGCCGTTCGGCCCGCCCCACGCGCTTGGCGCGCAGGCCGAACGCCACGTTCTCGGCCGCGTCCAGGTGGGGCATCAGGCGCGGCTCCTGGAACACCATGGCGATGGGCCGCCGGTGCGGCGCCAGGCCATCAAGCAAGCGCTCCCCCGCGCGCACCGAGCCGGCCGCGGGGGTCTCGAGCCCCGCGATCACCCGCAACAGGGTCGTCTTGCCGGCCCCCGACGGGCCGATCAGCGCCACGCGCTCGCCCGCGGGAACCCGCAGATCGACCCCGCGCAGGACCCTCGCCCCGCCCGGTTGCGCATGGACGCCGGTCACCACCAGGTCCACCGCCCGCGGGGGGCGCTCGGGGACGGGAGCCCCTATCGCAACACCTCGCGGCGGTAGCGCTCCTCCAGGCGGGTGACCTCCGACGCCGCCAGCTCGGGCACCAGCTCGCCGAAGTCCTCGGGCCCGATCAGGTACGGGCTGGGCTCGGCGGCGTCGAAGAGCGCCCGCTGCCCGTCGTCCAGGCGCCCGAGATCGAGCACCGTGGGGATGCCGAGCACCGCCGGGTCGGCCTTGATGGCCTGGAGCTCCGGCGACAGGAGCAGGTCGGCCACCACCCGGGCGCCCGCGGGGTTGGAGGCGTTGGCGGGGATGACCACGAAGCTCACGTTCACCAGGGTCCGCTCCATGGCGTACGGACGAGTGCTCTCGGGGAACACCCCGTTGCGCACCCCCGACTGGACGAAGCCCGGGTCGTAGCTCATGGCGAGGTCCAGCTGACCGTCCCCGAAGAGCTGGTTGAGCTCGGCCTCGTCCTTGGGCTGGCTGCGGCCCTCGTCGAACAGGAACGGGCGGATGTCGCGGAGCGCTTCCAGTGCCTCGTCCTCGCCCAGTTCCTGCACGGCCAGGCGCAGGAAGGCCGACCCGGTGAAGTCCGGCGGGGCCGGGAAGGTCACCCGGCCGGGGTTGGCGCGGGCGTAGTCCAGGAAGCCGGCCACGGTGGCGGGGGGCTCGGGGGTGCGCGCGGGATCGTGCGCGAACACCAGCGCGGCGCGGCTCCAGGGCGACTCCTGCCCCTCGGTGGGCACGCCGAAGTCGGTGGTCAGCGACTCGTCGGCGGGGTCCAGGAGCGCGGCGTTGGGGAGTGACCCGGCCCAGTCCTCGAGCCACAGGCCCTGCTCCTTGCCCAGCGCGAAGTTCTCGCCGTTGATCCAGATCAGGTCCACGGCGCCGCCCGAATCGCGCCCGGCCTCGCGCTCGGAGAGGACGCGCTGCACCACCTCGGCGGTGTCGTCGATGGGGACCTGCTCGAGGGTGACCCCCCGCTCGGCGGCGGCGGGGATCACATGATCGGCCAGGTAGGCGTTGATCCGGGCATCCCCGCCGAACATCCACCAGCGGACCGTCTGCCCCCGGGCCTCGGCCAGCACGGCGTCGAAGCCCTCGGGCGCGGTCGTGGCCGAGCCGGTACCGATCCCGCCCGCGGGCGCCGCATCGTCCTCGTCGCCGCCGCACGCCGCGGCCAGCGCCAGCACCACGGCGAGCCCAACCATCACCAGCAGACGCAGCACCCGCGACATCCGGACTCCTCGGATCGAGCTGTCACATCTCCGGCCGGGCGAGCGCGGCCGTGCGGAGCGTCATCCTCTCGCAAGAAGATGTCCTCACGATTACATAACGGCCGGTGACCGGTGGACGATCACCTGAGGTGCGCGCACGCACACCGCGTGGGCGCCGGGTGCCCCGGCTCGCCATCATTCGGCCGGCGGGGCTCAACGGAGCGACGACCCAGGGGGATCCGATGGTGACAGCGACATGGAACGGCGAGGTGATCGCCCGGAGCGATGCGACCGTGGTGGTGGAGGGCAACCACTACTTCCCGGCCGAGGCGGTCGCGGACGGGGTGCTCGCGCCGTCCAGCCACACCTCCTTCTGCCCGTGGAAGGGGACCGCGAGCTACTACAGCGTCAGCGCCGGCGGCGCGGTGAACGAGAACGCGGCCTGGTCGTACCCCGAGCCGAAGGCCGAGGCGCAGCACATCGAGGGCCACTTCGCCTTCTGGAGGGGCGTGGAGGTGACCGAGGGGTGAGCCCCTCCACCGGGATGGTGGCGGGCCGGTGATCGACGCCGCGCTGCGCTCTGGCAAGGAGCGCGTGCTGGCGCCGGTGGCCGTCCGCCTCCCCCGGGCCGTCGGACCCGGGGTCGTCACCGCGCTCGCCCTGGCGGCGGGCCTGGCCGCGGCCGGCGCCGCGTGGGCCGGGGTGGCCTGGGCGGCGCTGGCGTTGTGGCTGGTCAACCGGGTCCTGGACGGACTGGACGGGGTGGTGGCGCGCGCCCGCGGCGCCGCGTCGCCGCTGGGCGGCTACCTGGACATGCTCCTGGACGTGGTCGTCTACACGGCCATCCCCCTCGGCATCGCCGCCCACCTCGACACGCGCACGGCGTGGCTGGCGGCCGCCCTGCTGCTGGGCGCCTTCTATGTCAACGCCGTCTCCTGGGCCTACCTGGCCGCTCTGATCGAGGCGCGCGGCGCCGGCGCGCGGGCGCGCGGGGAGATGACGTCGGTCACCATGCCGCGCGGCCTGGTCGAGGGCGCCGAGACCATCGTGCTGTTCGCGGTCGCGCTCGCCGCGCCCGCCTGGGCGGTCGCGACGATGTTCACCATGGCGGCGCTGGTCATGGTGGGACCGGTGCAGCGTGCGGCCTTCGCCGTACGCGAGCTGGGCGCATGAGCACGCCGCCCGCGGACCCGGAGGCCGTCCCGCCGGGCGCTGCCGGCCCCTCGCCGCGGGCCCGCCTGGTGGCGGCCGGCGTGTGGGTGGCCCTCGTGGCGACGGGCCTGGTGTGGGCCCGGATGCAGGGGCTCACCTTCGGGGAGGCCGCCGAGGGGCTCGTGGACACCGTGCGCGGGAGCGCCTGGGGGCCGCTGCTGTACGTGGCGGTGTACCTGGTGCGGCCGCTGATCTTCTTCTCGGCCACCGTCCTCACCCTGGCCGGCGGCTTCCTGTTCGGCCCGGTGTGGGGGGTGGTGATCGTGGTGATCGCCAGCAACGCGTCGGCGATGATCGCCTACGGCCTGGGACGGGCGGTGGGCGGGCCCGCACTCGCCGCCGGCCAGGGGCGGGTGGCACGCCTCGCCACGCGCATGCGCCGGCGCAGCTTCGAGAGCGTGGTCATCATGCGACTGGTGTTCCTGCCGTACGACCTGGTCAGCTACGCGGCGGGCGCGGCGCGCATCAACCCGCTGGGGTTCCTGGCCGCGACCGCGCTCGGCAGCATCGCGGCGACGGTCTCGGTGGTGCTGCTGGGTGCCTCGCTGGAGGAGTTCGACGGAGCGGTGCCGCGCATCTCCCTCCCGACCCTGATCATCTCGCTGGTGCTGCTGGTGGGAGGCCTGGTGGTGGCGCGGATCATCCGCAGGCGCGAGGGTATGGACGACGACCGGGGGGGAGCGGGGGATGTCACAGGAGCATGATGCGATCGTGGTGGGCGCCGGCGCCGGCGGGCTGACGGTGGCCATCGGCCTGGCCGACATGGGGCGCCGGGTGGCCCTGGTGGAGTCCGGGCGCATAGGGGGTGAGTGCACCAACGTGGGCTGCATCCCCTCCAAGCGCCTGATCCACCTCTCGCGCGAGCCGGCACTGCGCGCCAACGCCGCCGCGGCCCTCGCCGACGTGCGGGCGACGCGCGACGCGCTGGCCCAGCGCGAGGCGCGCGAGATCGCGGAGCACCCGCGCATCGAGTCGGTGGCCGGCCGGGGGGTCCTTCGCTCGGGGCCGGCCGTCGCGGTCACCAGCCCCGACGGCGCCGTGCGCACGCTCGCCGCCCCGAACGTGATCCTCGCCACCGGATCGCGCCCACGGACGGTGGCCATCCCGGGGCTGCCCCCCGAGCGTGTCCTCACCAACGAGTCGCTGTTCGAGCTGGCCGAGCCACCCGGCCACCTGGCCATCGTGGGCGCCGGCCCGGTCGGGCTGGAGATGGCCTGCGCCCTCACCCGCCTGGGCAGCCGGGTGAGCCTGATCGACATGGCCGACCGGGTGCTGCCCCAGGCCGACCCCGCGGCCTCGGCGACCCTGCTGGAGTCGCTCGCCGAACAGGGCATCGCGGTGCACCTGGGCGCGCGGGCGGCGCGGTTCGACGAGGGGGCCGGGCGCATCCTCACCCTGGGCGCCCCGGCCGGGGAGGTGCCGCTGGAGGGGGTCGACGCCGTGCTGATGGCGCTGGGGCGCACGCCGAACGCCGACGCCGCCGGCGGGCTGCTGGCGGGCGGCCCCACCGGGATCACCGTCGACCAGTGGGGGCGCACGTCGATGCAGGGCGTGTTCGCGGTGGGAGACGTGACCCCCCTGGCGCACCAGACCCACGCCGCCAACGCCTTCGGGCGGCGCATCGTGCAGCGCATCGCCCTGACGGGCACCACGGCGCTCAACCGGCGCGTGCCGGCGATGCCGTCGGCGGTCTACGCCGACCCCGAGGTGGCGTGGGTGGGCCCGGTGGCCTCCGAGCGCGCGCGCCGCTGCCCGGACGGGGCCCTCCTGGACATCACCGTACGGATGGCCGACACCGACCGGGGCCTCACCGACGGCGTCCGTCACGGCTTCGTGCAGATCAGCGCGGTACGTCTGACCGGACGGGTGGTGGCGGCGACCGTGGTGGGGCCGCGCGCGGCCGAACTCCTGCCCCTGCTGACCTACGCCGTCGACCACGGCGTGTCGCTGCTACGGATACAGCGCATGGTGCACGCCTACCCCACGCTGGCCGGGGCCATCGGGCGCGCCGCCGACGAGTTCGCGCGGCGGACGCTGCCGAACCTGCCCACGGAGGCCCTGGCCTACGGGCGGCACCGGGTGCTCGGGGGCCTGCGCCGGCGCCTGGGGGGCTGACCCGCCCGGCGGCGCCGGCTCAGGCGCGGGCGGCCTCGGGAGCCGGGCTCGGGGGCGCCGGCCCGCTCTCCCCGGCGGGATCCTCATCGGAGTCGAGTAGCGTCAGCAGTGCCGCCACCGCCTGCGGATCGAACTGGGGGCCGGCCATGCGCCGGCATTCCTCGCGCGCCTCGGCCACGGAGCGGGGGGCGCCGTAGGGCCGGGCGACGGTCATCGCGTCCCACGCGTCGGCCAGCGCCAGGAGGCGTGCGCCCTCGGGGATCGCCGTCCCGGTGAGGCCATCCGGGTAGCCGGTCCCGTCCGGGCGCTCGTGGTGGCCACGGACCCAGGAGACCTGCTCGGACGAGAGCGCGTCCTGCAGCATCATCGCGCCGATGGCCGAGTGCTCCTGCACGCGCGCGAGTTCGTCGGCGGTGAGTTCACGTGCGGCGAACAGGATGGCGTCGGGGATGGCGATCTTGCCGACGTCGTGCACCAGGGCGGCCTGGTGGAGCAGCTCCGCGCGGTCCGCACTCCAGCCCCGGACCAGCGCCAGCCGGCGAGCCATCCGGGCCACCCGCTCCGAATGGCGCTGGGTGAGCGGGTCCTTGGCGTCCACGGCCCGCGCCAGCGCCTGGACGCTGGCGAATGCGCGGGCGCGCTCCAGCCGACTCTCCTGCTCGTCGGCCGGCAACATGGCGATGGTCTCCGCGGAATAGCGGAACACCCGGTTCCGCCCCTGCGCCTTGGCCCAGTACAGCGCGACATCGGCCAGCCGGAACAGGTCGCCCTCGGGGGGCGCGTCGGCTAGGCCGCAGACGCCGGCCGACACCGTCAGGCGGCCCACGCCCGGAAACGGCTCTGCCACCACGGCCCGCCGCAGCCGCTCGGCCGCCAGCACCATCTCCTCGTCCCCCAGCTCCGGGAGGATCCAGGCGAACTCCTCCCCACCCACCCGCGCGACCATCTCGCCGCCGCGCACGACACTGCGCAGGCGCGCAGCGAACTCCGCCAGCACCCGGTCACCGGCCGGATGCCCGTGGGTGTCGTTGACCAGCTTGAAGTGGTCGATGTCCATCAGCACCAGGCCGAGGCCCCTGTCGTAGCGCCGCGCACGATCGAGTTCCACCTCCAGGCGGTCCTCGAATGCGCGCCGGTTCCACAGACCGGTGAGGTGGTCGGTGGAGGCGAGGGTCGCCAGCTGGGCGCGTGCCTCGGAGCCGGCGATCGCCAGGGTGGCGATCTCGCTCATGCGCCCCAGGCGCTGCTCGGTGGCGGGCGGGAACGGCTGACCCCGGGTGGAGGCCACGGCCAGCGCCCCCCACACCTCGCCGTTGACGACGATCGGCACACCTACGGACGAGGTGACCGGCCTGTCCGGGAGGACGAGGCTCCCGATGGGTTCGTCGCCGCCGTCGGCGCGCTCAGGGGCGCCCGACAGGCCGACCCTCCCGACCACGGTCCGCCCGTCCACGGAGAAGGTCGTCGTCCTCGCCTGAGGGCCTCCCTCGGCCCGCCACTCTCCCAGCGCGCGCACCCGGGCGCGCCCGTCCTCGAACCGCATCACCGCCGCTCCGTCCGCGTCGGCGGCCCGGGCCGCCTCGCGTGCCAGCGAATCGAACACCCTCCGGGGCTCCGCCTCGGACGCCACCAGCGTCGCCAGATGGCGCAGCGACGCCTGCTCGCGCTCGGCCTCGAGCCGCGCGGTGATGTCGGCGAACGTCACCACGACGCCGCGCGTCGGGCCATCGTCCAGTGGCTCGCACGAGACATCGAGCCATGCCGGCGATCCATCCCCCCGGTGCACGCCCATCACGACGTGGCGCTGAGGCACGCCGGTACGCAGCGTCACCTGGGCCGGGCGCTCGTCGGGCGGCAGGTCCGAGCCGTCCTCCCGGATGGCCCTCCAACCGGGGTCGCGGCCGTCTCTGCCCACGATCTGGTCGCGGGACAGCCCCAGGATGCTCTCGGCGGCCGGGTTGCAGTCCACGATGACCCCGTTCGGGGCATGCATCACCACCCCGTCGGCCATCGCCGCCACCAGGCCGCGATGGCGCTCATCGCTGGCGCGCAGGGCGCGTTCGGCGGCCCGCGTTTCGGTGATGTCGCGCACCAGGCGCACACCGCCCATGAGGGTACCCTCGGTGTCCCTCAGCGGGCTGGCACCCAGCAGCACGGGGAAGCGCGTGCCGTCGCGGCGGCGGTACATGAGCTCGAACTCGCCACTGGCACCGACATCGAGGTAGTCGCGCAGCACCCGCCGGATGCGGTCCATCTCCTCCGGGGGATGGAAGGGGAACGGGGGCCGGGACCCGACCAGCTCCTCGCGCGTGAAGCCGGTCATCTCGAGCAGCCGCTGGTTCACGTGCTCAAGGACACCCCCCTGCCCCAGGACGATGAGGCCGTCGTGCATCGAGTCGACCAGGGCCTCCGAGTAGTCGCGCGCGCGCTGGAGTTCCTCCGCGATGGTCCGCAGCTCGGTGACATCGCGCACCGTGGCCAGCAGGCTGACCACGTCCCCGTCCGGGCCGTGCTCGGGCGTGATGCGCGCCTCGAAGTGCATGACGGCGTCCCCGGCGACGTCCGAGAACTCGAAGCGGGTGTCGCGATCGCCGTCGCGCGCGTCGGACAGGGCGCCGCGCCACAGATCCGCCACCCCGGGGGGAAGGTCCACCTCTCCGGGGGTGCGCCCGAGGAAGTCCGTCGGCCGGCGACCCGATGTGGCCGTGATGCCGGGGCTGATGTACACGCACCGCAGGTCCCTGTCGTAGCGGGACACCACATCCGGCGAGTTCTCCACCAGCGCGCGGTGACTCTCGCGGCTGGCGCGGAGCGCCGCCGTGGCCTCGCGGACGGCGCGGTCCTGGCGCGCGGCGCGCCGGGCCAGCACCGAGGTGAGCACACCGGCGAGCACCGACACCAGCAGGCCCAGCACCAGGATGACCAGCGGGAGCGCCGGCGATGGCTCCGGGCGCTCGGCGACCACGGTGAACTCCTGGCCGCCGAAGGCGACCGGCGCGTCCATGTCCGACTCGAATGCGCCGACGCCCGGCGTGATCGACCGGCCGCCCAGCAGCACCCCCAGCCGCGGCTCGCCGGCCGGCGTGTCGACCAGCGGATCGAGCAGGGCGTCGAAGGACAGGGCCCCGACCGCGACGCCTGCCAGCGACGACTCGCGCGCCTCCGGCGTGGAGGGGCGGAAGCCGCCGCGATAGGCCGGCTGGAAGGCGAGCACCCCCGAGAACCCGGCCGACTGGAGGAACAGCGGCCCGGTGATGCGCACCTCGCCGCTCTCGATAGCCCGCTCGAGCGCGCCCCGGCGGAGCGGGTCGAAACCGAGGTCGGTGCCACGGGTCGGCGCGGGGCTCCTCAGCGACGCCACGTGGGTGAGCGGGTAGACGACCGGTCGCGTCGCGGCCGGCGCCAGTGCCAGGACCGACGCCCGGCGCTCCAGCACGGTCAGGCCGGTTTGCGCCTCGAAGGCGGGCCGCTGGGCGGCGGTGACGCGCTCGATCCAGCCGATGCTGGTGAGGCCGGATGCCCCGAGCACCTGGCGGGCGAAGCCCGCGAACTCGTCCTGGCCCACGCGGTCGGACGCGACGAACAGGCCGGCCTCGTCGTTGAGCACCGAGGCGGCTGCCCGCATCCGCGATTCCAGCACGTCGGCACCCTCGTGGGCGGCCTCGCTGGCACGGGTGTCCGAGCGCGAGACCTCGTAGTGCCACGTGAGGAACGCCCCCAGCATGGTCACCACGAACAGCACCAGCGTCAACGAGACGGGGGCGAGACGCCGAAGGTTCATGCTGCAGCATCGGCATCCGCACGGGCAAAGTGAATCCCTCCCCCGGGTGAGCGCGATCGGCGACCTCGGCGCCCGGACATCCGGGACGCGTGGGACATTGGACGGGTGCTCTCGATCCACAGGTCCGAGCGGAGCGACCCGCTGGTCGACGCCCTGGCCGGGCTCCTGGCCGCGCCGGCCCGCGACCCGCTGGCGCCCGAGGTGGTTGCCGTCCCCTCCCGTGGGGTCGAGCGGTGGCTGGCGCAGTCGCTGGCGCGAGCGCTGGGCGCGCGCCCGGGCCGCGGCGACGGCATCTGTGCCGGCATCGATTTCCCGTTCCCCGGCGCGGTGGTGGCCCGGGCGCTGACGGCGGCAGGTGGCCCCGAGCCGCGGGAGGACCCGTGGGCGCCCGACCGGCTGGTCTGGTCACTGCTGGACGTGCTGACGACCCTCGCCGGGGAGCCGTGGCTGGCCGGGCCGGCGACGCACCTGGGGCTCCTCGGGGCCGGTGCCGATGCCGGGCGCGGGCGGCGCTGGCCGGGGGCGCGCCACATCGCGGACCTGTTCGACCGCTACGCCGTGCACCGGCCGGCCATGCTGCGGGCGTGGGCCGGCGGATCGGACGCCGCCCCCGGCGACGGCGGCCCCGGCGACCCGGCCCTGTGGCAGCCGCGGCTGTGGCGCGCGCTGAGGGACCATCTCGGGGTCCCCTCGCCGGCCGAGCGGACCCCCGAGGCATGCGCCCGCCTGCGCGATCCCGCCGCCGCGGCCGCGCTGGACCTCCCCGAGCGGGTGGCGGTCTTCGGCCTCACCCGGCTGCCGAGCGCGTACCTCGACGTGCTGGAGGCCATCGGCGCCCACCGCGACGTGCACCTTTTCCTGCTGCATCCCTCCCCGGCGCTGTGGGAGGGCGTCGCCGCCACCGGCGCGCGGCCCGGTCCCCGCGCCGGCGACGATTCGGCCCGTACCGCCCGACACCCGCTGCTGGCCTCCTGGGCCCGCGACGCCCGCGAGATGCAGGTGGCCCTCGGCGGGCGGGCGGCGCGCGAGGAGCACCTGCCCGCCCCCGCGCCCGGCGACCACCTGCTGGGACGCCTGCAGGAGGCGGTGCGCGCCGACGCCCCGCCCCCGGGCGTCCCGCCGCCGGGCGCCGCCGACGCGCGGGCCCGGCTGCGACCCGAGGACGTCAGCCTGCACCTGCACGCCTGCCACGGGCTCGGGCGCCAGGTGGAGGTGGTGCGCGAGGCGATCCTCCACGCCCTGCAGGACGACCCCACCCTCCAGCCGCGCGACATCGTGGTGATGTGCCCGGATGTCGAGTCGGTGGCACCGATGGTGCGAGCGGCCTTCGGAAGGGCCGACGACCCCGATGCGGCCGGCGGGCCCGGCCCGTCCTCCCCTCCCGCCCTGCACGTGCGACTGGCCGATCGCTCGGTGAGGCGCACCAACCCCGTGCTGGCGCTGGTGGCGCGCCTGCTGTCGCTGGCCGAGGACCGGCTCACCGTGGCCGACGTGATGGACCTGCTGGCCCTGGCACCGGTGCGCCGGCGCTTCGGGCTGGACGACGACGAGATGTCCCGCGCGGGCGCCTGGTTCACCGAGGCCGGTGTGCGCTGGGGCATCGACGCCGGCCATCGCGCCGGGTTCGGCGTGCCCGACCTGCCCCAGAACACCTGGCGGGCCGGCCTCGACCGCCTGCTGCTGGGCGTCACCATGCGCGAGGAGGGCGCCCGCCTGGTCGACGGGGTCCTTCCGCTCGACGACGTGGGCGACGGGGACATCGATCTCGCGGGCCGCCTGGCCGAGGCCGTCGAGCGCATCGCCGACGCGCTGACCGGCCTGCGCGCCGAGCGATCGCTGCCGGACTGGCTGGAGGCGCTCGCCGGCGCCGTGGACGCCCTCGCCCTGTCCGAGGGCGCGGATGAGTGGTGGCGGACGGCCCTGGACGAGGTCCGCTCCGAGGTCCTCGACCAGGCCGGCCCGGGTGCGCCCGGCCGTACCCTCGACCTGGCCGAGGTACGGGCCCTGTTGGGGGACCGGCTGCGCGGGCGCCCCACCCGCGCGAGCTTCCGCACCGGTCACCTGACGGTCTGCACCCTGGTGCCCCAGCGCTCGGTCCCCCACCGGATGATCTGCCTGGTGGGCCTCGACGACGGCGCCTTCCCGCGCCGTGGGGCGCCGGAGGGCGACGACCTCCTGCGTGCCGAGCCCCACGTGGGCGATCGCGACGCCCGCGCCGAGGACCGCCAGTTGCTGCTCGACGCGGTGATGGCGGCCGAGGAGCGCCTGGTGATCACCTACACCGGGCGCGATGTGCGCACCAACACGCCCGTGCCGCCGGCCGTCCCGGTGGGGGAACTGCTGGAGGTCATCGACGCCACCGCCTGCGCTCCCGACGGCCGTCCGGCGCACACGCTGGTGCTCACCCAGCACCCGCTCCACCCCGAGGACCCGCGCTCGTTCCGCACGGACCCCGTGCTGCCGCACCGCCCCTGGGGCCTCGACCGCGAACGCCTGGCGGCGGCCCGCGCGATGGCGCGGGAACGGCGCCCGCCGGCGCCGCTCCTGGCCACCCCCCTGCCCGCCGTTGAGGTGCCGGCGATCGAGTTGGCCATGCTCGAGCGCTTCCTGCGCGCACCCGTCGCCTTCTTCCTGCGCGAACGCCTGGGGGTCTCCCTGGCCGGCGACATCGCCGCCCCGCCGTCCGAGATCCCCGCCGAGGCCGACGGGCTGCTGCGCTGGCAGGTGGGCACGCGACTGGTGGAGGCGGGTCTGCGGGGCGACGACATCGACGCGGCGTGTGCCGCCGAGGTGGCCCGAGGGGTGCTGCCGCCCGGCCGGCTGGGCACGGCGGTGGTGGAGGAGTGCCGGACGCGGGCGCTCGGCCACGCGCGCGCCGCCCGGGGCTTCGGCGTGGGCTGGCCGGGGCGCTCGGTGCCGGTGGGCACGGTCCAGAGCGACGGCCGCCCCCTCACGGGCGTGGTTCCCGTCACGACGGACGCCCTGGTGTGGGATGTGAGCGTCGGCTCGATCAACGTACGCGCGCGCCTCGTGGCCTGGGCGCGCCTGCTGGCGCTGACGGCGGCCCGGCCCGAGACCCCGTGGGAGAGCGTGCTGGTGGGCCGGCGGACGGGCAAGGGGAAGAAGACCACGGCCGCGGCGGCCCGCATCGCACCGCTGCCCGGGAACGCGCGCGAGCGCCGCGAGACGGCCCTGCTGCTGCTGGGCCGTCTGGTCGACCTGATGGAGCGCGGCCTGTGCGAGCCGCTCCCGCTGTTCCCCACCACCTCGGCCCGGCTGGCCGCCGATCTGGGCGCCGGCCGTGGATCGGACGCCGCCCGTGAGGAGTGGGAGCGCACGGGCGGGTGGGGCCGGCGGCCGGGCGACCACACCGACGAAGCCCACCGCCGGGCGTTCGGCGACGAGACGCCGTGGGCGGCCGTCGCGGCGGACGAGCCACGGGCGGACGAGTCCACCGGCGACTGGCCCGCCGCCGACGGCACGCGCGCCGGCGTCCTGGCCGTGCGGGCCTGGGGCGATCTGCTGGAGCACGAGTGGATGGGTGACGTGTGATCCGCGAGGCGCGCTTCGACCCCGACGGCCCCCTCCCCGAGGGGATCACCCTCCTGCAGGCCAGCGCCGGCACCGGCAAGACGCACGCCATCGCCGGGCTGGTGGCCCGCTACGTGGCCGAGGGGGTGGCGCCGCTCGACCGCATCCTGGTGGTCACCTTCACACGCCTGGCCACTGCCGAGTTGCGCGAGCGCGTGAGGCTGCGCCTGCGCGAGACCGAGGCGGCCCTGGCCGGCCCGGAGCCCCCCCAGGGCGCGCCGGACCGCCTGCGGCGTGTGCGCGACGCGCTGGCCGACTTCGACGCGGCCACCATCGCGACCACCCACGGCTTCTGCCAGCGGATGCTGGCGGCGCTGGGCACGGCCGGCGGCGTGGCCGACGCATCCGAGGTCATGCCCGACACCACCGCGCTCACCCGCGCGGTGGCCGCCGACCTCCACATCGCGGCCTTCCGCGACGACGAGAGCGTCGAGGTGACCCCGGCCCAGGCACGGGCCATCGCCGAGACGGTCATCACCACCGCCGGCGCGCGCCTCACTCCCGCCGCCTCGGCTCCGGGCACCCCGGGCAGGCGCCGCGCCTACGCCGACGCGGTGCGCGCCGAGTACGCGCGGCGGATGCGCGCGGGCGGGACACTGTCGTTCGACGAACTGGTCGGCCGGGTGCGGTCCGCCCTCACCGATCCCGCCACCGCCGAGGCGGCCGCGGCGCGCCTGGGCGCCCGGTTCGGCGTGGTCCTGGAGGACGAGTTCCAGGACACCGACCCGCTCCAGTGGGACGTCCTGCGGCGCGCGTTCGGCCGGGGGACGCTGGTGCTGATCGGCGATCCCAAGCAGGCCATCTACGGCTTCCGCGGCGCCGACGTGCAGACCTACCTGGCCGCGACCGCCGCCGCCGGGGACCGACGGATGCTCGACACCAACTGGCGTAGCGACGGCGCGTTGCTCGACGCGCTGGCGCACCTGTTGCTGGACCTCGAACTGGGCCACGACGAGATCCGGGTGGAGAAGGTGCACGCGGCCCCGAGCGGCGCGGCGCCGGGCCTCGCCGGCCCGCGCCCCGTGGCCCCGCTGCGCCTGCGCCTGGCCGAGTGCGACTCGGGCCATTTCGATCTCACCGGTACCGGCTTCGCGCAGGCCGGCGCGGCGCGCGCGCACATCTGCGCGGACGTGGCCGGCGAGACGGTGCGCCTGCTGCACTCCGGAGCGACCATCCGCGAGGACGGGCACGAGGTCCCGGTCCACCCGGGCCACGTCGCGGTCCTGGTGCGGACGCACGCCCAGGCCGCCCTGGTGCGACGGGCTCTCCAGGCGGCGGGGCTGCCGGTGGTGCTGCAGGGCGGGGCCGGGGTGCTCGACACCCCGGCCGCGGGGGACTGGCTGGCCCTGTTGCGCGGGATCGAGCGCCCCTGGTCGCCCGGACGCGCGGCCGCGGCCGCGCTGACGCCGCTGATGGGCTGGAGCGCCGAGGGGCTGGCGCTGGCCGACGACGCCGCGCGCGCCGCCCTGACCGACCGGCTGATCGCGCTGGCGGGCATCCTGGAACGCTCGGGGGCCGTGGCGGTCATGGGGGCGCTGGCCCGGGGGGAGGACCTGGGCACCCGCCTGCTGCGATGCACCGGCGGCGAGCGCATCCTCACGGACCTGCGCCATCTGGCCCAGCTGCTTGACGCCGCCGCCCGCGAGGGGCGCCACGGGCCGGCCGCGCTCACCGAGTGGCTGGCGGCCGAGCGGACCCCGCTGGGCGGCGGCGACCCCGACGAGATCCCCGCGGGCGTCTCCGCCGACCGCCGCGTGGAGGTGGACCAACGGGCCGTTCGGGTGATGACGGTCCACGGCGCGAAGGGGCTCGAGTTCCCCGTGGTGATGCTCCCCTTCCTCTGGAGCCCGGCCTGGATCGACGAGGAGCGCACAATCCCGGTGGTCCACGACGAGGATCGCTCGCGGGTGGTCGATGTCGGGGGCCCCGGGTCGGAGGGGCACGCCGACCATCTGGATGAGCACCTGGCCTGGACCCGCGACGAGGAGATGCGCCTGGCCTACGTCGCCCTTACGCGGGCGCGCCACCAGGTGACGGTCTGGTGGGCGCGCGCGTGGACCGCCCACGAGTCGCCGCTGTGCCGGATCCTGATGCCCGATCATCCACTCGAGGAGCGCGCGCCCGAGGACGCGGCAATGCGCGCGATGATCGAGGAGCGCATCGCCGGCAGCGCCATCGAGGTGAGCGCCACCAGCGGGGCGGAGCCCATCCCCTGGAGGCCGCCCGACGAGTCCGGCGCCGGCCTGGAGGTGCGCCCCTGGAGCCGATCGGTGGACACCACCTGGCGCCGGCACTCGTTCAGCAGCACCGTCGAGGGGACCGAGGAGCAGCGGGTCACCAGCGAGCCGGACCTGGCGCCCGCCGCCGAGCCGGGTGGCGAGGGGCCCGCCGGGGCGACCGGGGCGGCGCCCTCGGACGGAGCGGCCCTCCCGCTGGGCGATGCCCCCGGCGGCACCGGATTCGGATCGCTGGTGCACGCCGTGCTGGAGGAGCACGACCCGGGGGTGCCCGAGCCCGAGGCCGACCTGCGCCGCCTGCTGGACCACCACGGCGCGCGGCTGGGACTGGCGCTCGATCATCCCGATGTCGTCGCCCGCGGGCTGGCGGGCGCCGTGGCCGCGCCGCTGGCTCCCGGCCTGTCGCTGCGCGACCTGGGCCCCGGCCGGCGGAGCACCGAGGTGTGGTTCGAGTTGCCGCTGGCCGGCGGGGGCACCGGCCCCCGCGCCGTCACCCCGGGCGCCCTGGCCGGCCTCTGGCGCCGCCACGTGCCGGCCGGCGACCCGCTGGCCGAGTACGCGGAGCGCCTGGAGGCCCCGGGCATGACCGCGGTGCTGCGCGGACACCTGACGGGGGCCATCGACCTGATCGCCCACCTGCCCGACGGGCGCTTCGCGGTGATGGACCACAAGACCAACCGCCTCGGGCCGGCGCCGCTGCGCGCCGCGCACTACCGCCCGGCGGCCCTGGCGGACGAGATGGTGCGCGCCCACTACCCGCTGCAGGCGCTGTTCTACCTGGTGGCGCTGCACCGCATCCTGCGCTGGCGCCTGGCCGGCTACGACCCGGCGCAGCACCTGGCGGGCGCCGCGTACCTGTTCCTGCGCGGCATGGGTGCCCCCGGGCGGGCCGACGCCGGCGACCCCACCCCGGGGGTGTTCTGGTGGCGGCCGCCCGCCGACCTGATCGGGGCGGTGGACGACCTCCTGGCCGACGGGGTGGCGACGTGAGCGGAGCCGGGCTGGACGGTCGGGTGCCGCGCGAGGTGCCCGAGGCCCTGGCGTCCTGGGTGGCCGCCGGCGTGCTGGGCACCGCCGAGGTCCACGTCGCCCGCCTGCTGACGCGCCTGTGCGGAGGGGGCACCGACGGGCGCCTGCTGGCGGCGGCGCTGGCCGTGCGCGCCCCGCGCGTCGGCCACGTCTGCGCCGACCTGGCGGCCCCGCCGGCCGTGGCGGACGGCGGGGCGGATGCGGACGGCGGCGCCGGGGCCGGGGCCGTCCCCGCGGTGCCGGCGCCGTCGGCGTGGTGTGCGGAGGTGGCCGGCTGGGACGCGGTGGGGGCACCCGGGGAGACCGGTGCCTTCCCGCTGCGGCTGGAGGGGACCCGTCTGTACCTGGACCGGATGTGGGCCGACGAGCGCGCGGTGGCGGCGGCGCTGGTGGAGCGGGCCGGCGCCGGCGGGGCACCGCTCGGCACGGGCGCGGCGGCGGACATGCTCCCGGGCGACGACCGGGGCGAGCAGCGCGCCGCGGCGGCCCTGGCCTGCGAGGGTGGCGTGACCGTGATCGCCGGGGGGCCGGGCAGCGGCAAGACGACCACCCTGGCGCTGATGCTGGCCGCCCTCGCGGCCGAGGGTTCGCTGCCGGCCGGCCGTGTCGCCCTGGCCGCGCCGACGGGCCGGGCCGCGGCCCGGCTGGCCGAGGCCGTGGCCGAGGCGGCCGCCGACCTGCCGCTGGGCCACGCGGCGCGCGCCGCGCTGGCGAACCTGCACGGCACCACGCTGCACCGGCTGCTGGGCTCCCGCCCCGACTCGCGCACCCGCTTCCGCCACGGCCCCGAGGCGCGCCTGCCGCACCGGCTGGTGGTGGTGGACGAGGCGTCCATGGTCCCGCTGGGCCTGATGGCGCGACTGCTGGAGTCGCTGGCCGAGGACGCCGCCCTGGTGCTGGTGGGCGACCCGCACCAGTTGGCGTCGGTCGAGGCCGGCGCGGTCCTGGGTGACATCGTCGGGCCGGCGGCGCATGACCGCGATGCGGCCGGGCCACTGGCCGGCCGCATCGCGGTGCTCCGGCGCAGCCACCGCTTCGGCGGGGCCATTGCGACGCTGGCCGAGGCCGTCCGTGCCGGCGACGCGTCCGCCGCGCTGGCCGCGCTCGCCTCGGGCGACCCGGCGGTGACGTGGGTGGATGCCGAGGCCACCTCGCCGGCGGGTCGCCGCGCCGTCACCGGGCCGGCCCGCGGGTGGGCTGCCGCGCTCATCGCGGCGGGACGGGCGGGCGACGGGGCGGCCGCGCTGGGTTCGCTCGGCGAGATGCGGGTGCTGGCGGCCCACCGGCGCGGGCCGTACGGCGCCGAGGGTCTGGGTGCGCTGTGCGAGAGCCTGCTGGCCGGCGCCGGGGCCGTCCCCGGCCACCACTACCCGGGCCGGCCCCTCATCATCACCGCGAACGACCCGGCGCTCGGGGTGCACAACGGCGATGCAGGGGTGGTCGTGGCCCGCGGCGAGGAGCCGCCGGCGCTCGCGCTGCCCGACCCGGCCGGCGGAGTCCGGCTGCTGGCGCCCACCCGTCTGCCGGGCACCGCGCCCGTGCACGCCATGACCATCCACCGCGCCCAGGGGTCGCAGTTCGACCACGTGGTGGTGGTGCTGCCGCCGCCCCACTCACCCGTCCTCACGCGCGAGTTGCTCTACACGGCGCTGACGCGCGCGCGGCGACGCCTCACCCTGGTGGGAACGCGTGCGTCGGTCGAGGCCGCGCTGGCCCGCCCGGTGGCGCGCTCCTCGGGGCTGTCCGCCCGCCTGTGGCACACCACCCCGTGAGGTGGGCGGGTGGGCCGGATGCCTGAAAGACTCGGTCCAGATCCGGCCGGCGGCGCCGGCCGTCTCGCGCACCCCGACCCCGGAGTCCACTGAGATGTCCCTTGATCGCCCCACCCCGCCCGGCCCGTACGACGTGCTGCCGGCGGTACCCGCCTTCACGGTCGAGAGCGACGACGTCGGAGAGGGCGCCCAGCTCGACACGGCCTTCGTCCACGACAGCCTGGGCGGCGGCAACGTCTCGCCGCACCTGCGCTGGCACGGCGCCCCGGCCGGGACCAAGAGCTACCTGGTCACCTGCTACGACCCGGACGCGCCCACCGGATCGGGCTTCTGGCACTGGGTGCTCGGCGACGTGCCCGCCTCGGTGACCGAGTTGCCGCGCGGCGCCGGCGCCCCGGACGGCTCGCAGGCACCCGACGGCTCCTTCCAGACCCGCAACGACTACGGCGCCATGGGCTTCGGCGGCGCGGCCCCGCCCCAGGGCGACCGCCCGCACCGCTACTTCTTCGCGGTGCACGCCATCGACGCCGAGAAGCTTGGCCCGGACCACAGCGCCACGCCGGCGTTCGTGGGCTTCAACGCCACCTTCCACGTGCTGGCGCGCGCGGTGCTGGTGCCCGTCTACTCCCACTGATCACGCGCCGGGGCGGGGGAGCGCCCCCGCCCCGGCCGAGGGATGGATCAGCGCAGCCCGCGCAGGTCGACCACGAAGACCAGCGTCTCGTCGGGCCCGATCACGTTGCCCGCGCCGCGCTTGCCGTAGCCCAGGCGCGGCGGGATGGTGATCCGGCGCCGACCCCCGACGCGCATGCCGGTGACGCCCTCGTCCCAGCCGGCGATCACCTGGCCCTTGCCGAGCGCGAACTTGAAGGTCTGCCCCCGGTCCCAGGATGCGTCGAACTGGGAGCCGGTCGACCACGCCACGCCCACGTAGTGGACCTCGGCGATGCGACCCGCGGTCGCCTCCTCGCCCTCGCCCACCACGATGTCCTCGAGCTCGAGCTCGAAGGACGGTTCGCCCTCAGGGATGGTGACCGAAGGCTTCATCGATGTGTCTGTCATGCCGAGCACTGTAACCGGCGAGGGCGGTGCTCCCGTCCGCGACATATCTGATGACGAGAGGGACATAATGGTCGGAATGGTCCAGAACACCGTCGAGGGTCCGCAGACCGCGGCCAAGATGCTGGCGGTCACCGAGAGCGGTGACCGCGACGGGCCACCGGTGGTGTTCGCGCACGGCTACGCCTGCGATCAGAACATCTGGCGCCTGGTGGCCCCGGCCTTCGAGGACTCGCACCGGGTGATCCTGTTCGACCACGTGGGGGCCGGCCACGCCGACCGCTCCCGGTGGAGCGCCACCAGCTACCCGGACCTGGACGCCCACGCCGGCGACATGGTGGCCCTGCTGGACGAGCTGGACCTGCGCGACGCCCTGCTGGTCGGTCACTCCGCCGGCGCCATGATCTCCGCGCTCGCCTCCATCCGTCGGCCCGAGCGGGTGGCCGGCCTGGTCATGTTGAGCCCCTCGCCGCGCTACGTGGACGACCCGGAGACCGGCTGGCGGGGTGGCTTCTCGCGCGAGGAGGTCGAGGAGCTGCTCGAGTCCATCGACCGCAACCACTTCGCGTGGTCCGTGGCGATGGCGCCGGTGATCATGAACGCCCCGGAGCGCCCCGAACTGGCCGAGGAGCTCTCGGCGATGTACTGCCGCACCGACCCGGACATCGCCACGCACATGGCGCGGATGACCTTCCTGTCGGACCACCGGGCCGACCTGGCCCGTGTGCCCGTGCCGGCCCTCGTGCTGCAGACCCGGGCCGACATCGTGGTGCCCGAGGAGGTAGGCGCGGCGATGGCGGCCACGATGCCCCGCGGGCGGATGCTCCTCATGGACGCGATGGGACACTGCCCGCAGATGAGCGCGCCGGCCGAGACCATCGCCGCCATCCGGGACGCCCTCACCGCCGGCGCGGCCGGCGTCGGCTGAACGGGGTCCACTGGACGCGCTCGACCCCACCCTGCTGTTCGACGACGCGCCGTGCGGCTACCTGGTGACCGACGGCGCGGGTCGCATCCTCGCGGCGAACGAGACGGTGTGCGGCTGGTTGGGGATGCCGCGTCACCGGCTCGTCGACCGCCTGCGCTTCAGCGACCTGCTGGCCGTGGGCGCTCGCCTGTACTGGGCCTCCCAGTGCCTCACGATCCTGGCGATGCGCGACCGGCTGACCGAGGCGGTGCTCGAGCTCGCGCCAGCCGAGGGCGAGCGCAAGACCGTGATGGCCACGGCCACCGTGCAACGCGGCGGGGTGGGGGCCATCGAGACGGTGCGGCTGGTGCTGACGCCAGCCGCCGATCGGGTGGAGTACGAGAACGAGCTGCGCCGGACCCGCGACCGCGAGCGCGTCGCGCGCCGGCAGGTGGAGCACCTGCAGCGCATCACCGCCACCCTGGCCGGATCGCTGACCACCGTCCAGATCGCCCAGGTGGTGCTGGACGAGAGCGTCGCCGCGACCAACGCGGTCGCCGGCGCGGTGTATCTGGCCGAGGGCGGCGAACTGACGCCTGCGGCCCGGCACCGGGACGACCGCGGCGAGGAGGTGCCGGAGCTTCTGTTCGCACGGGCCGTCGCGTCGGACGCACCGGCCACCGTGCCCGGAGGGCGCGACTGGGTGGCCCCCCTGGGGATGGGCGGACGCACCCACGGGGTGCTGTGGCTGCGAGCCCCGGAGTCGGCCACCGGCGACGACCTGGACCCCGAGGAGCTGGCGATCCTCGCGACGTACGCCACCCAGGGCGCCCAGGCCCTCGAGCGCGCCCGGCTGTTCGAGGAGCTGTCGCAGTTGGCCGGGACGGACGAGCTGACGGGGCTCCCCAACCGGCGCGCCTGGATGGCCGCGGCCCAGCGCGCCGTCGCGGCGGCCGGACGCGGCGGCGGGCCGATGTGCATCGCCCTGATCGACCTGGACCACTTCAAGGCCTACAACGACACGTACGGCCATCCGGCCGGCGACCGGCTGCTGCGCGCGAGCGCCGACGCCTGGCGCACGGTGCTGCGCGATGGGGACCTGCTGGGGCGCTACGGCGGTGAGGAGTTCGCCCTGCTGCTGCCCGGCTGCGGCCTGGCCGAGGGCGTGGCCTGTGCCGACCGGCTGCGCACCCGCACCCCACGCGAGGCCACGTGTTCCATCGGGGTGGCCGAGTGGCGCGCCGACGAGCCGCTGGGTGCCGTGGTGGAGAGGGCCGACGCGGCGCTGTACCGCGCGAAGGACGAGGGCCGCGACCGGGTGGGCGGCGCGGCCTGATCCGTGCCGGGACGCGGCCGGGCCCGCCGGCGCGATGCCTGGACGCCGCTACCCCTCCAGCGCCTCGGCGGCCTCCAGCCATCGCTCCTCGGTGCTGGCCCGCAGCGCCACCACCTCGTCGTGCTCGCGCGTGAGCTCCAGCAGGCGCGCGGGGTCCTGCGCCGCGTCGGCCATGGCCGCCTGGAGGGCCTCCTCACGGGCGCCCAGGCGCTCCACCTCGCGCTCGAGTCGCTGGGCGTCCTTCTGGGCCGCCTTGCGGGCTCCACCCGAGGGCTTCCCGCCGCCCCCGCGGGCCGGGGCGCGCCCGGCCGGCGCCGGACCCGCCGCCGCGGCGCGTCGGGTCAGGTACTCGTCCACGCCGCCGGGCAGGTGGCGCAGGCGCCCGTCGCCCATCAGGCCGTAGACGTCGTCGCAGACGCGCTCCACGAAGTAGCGGTCGTGGCTCACCACCACCAGCGTCCCGGGCCAGGAGTCCAGCAGGTCCTCGAGCGCGGTGAGGGTGTCGATGTCGAGGTCGTTGGTGGGCTCGTCCATCAGCAGGACGTTCGGCTCGTCCATGAGCAGGCGCATGATCTGCAGCCGGCGGCGCTCGCCGCCGGACAGGTCCGACACCGGGGTCCGCTGGCGCGGCCCGCGGAAGCCGAAGCGCTCGCACATCATCCCCGCGGTCATCTCGCGCCCATCGCCCAGGCTGGTGCGCAGGCGCACGTCCTCCACGGCCTGCAGCACGCGCAGGTGCCCGGGCACCTCGACCATGTCCTGGGTGAGGTGGGCCAGGCGGACGGTGCGCCCGGTGCGGACCTCGCCCGAGTCGGGAAGCCGCTCGCCGGCCAGCAGGCGCAGCAGGGTGGTCTTGCCGGCCCCGTTGACGCCCACCAGCGCCACGCGCTGGCCGGGGCCCAGGCGCCAGGTGACATCCCGCAGCACCGTCCGTTCACCCAGCGCCAGGCCGACCCCCTCGACATCCAGCACCGACTTGCCCAGCCGCCGGGTGGCGAAGCGCAGCAACTCGGCGCGGTCACGCACCTCCGGCTCGTCGGCGATCAACTCGTTGGCGGCCTCGATGCGGAACTTCGGCTTCGAGGTGCGCGCCGGGGGCCCGCGCCGCAGCCACGCCAACTCCTTGCGCAGCAGCTGGCGCCGGCGGGCGTCGCGGGCGGCCTCCTGGCGGTCGCGCTCGGCACGGGCCAGCACCCACGCCGAGTAACCGCCCTCGTAGGCGTTGACCGTGCGGTCCACCACCTCCCAGGTGGACGTGCACACCGCATCCAGGAACCAGCGGTCGTGGGTGATGACCACCAGCGACCCGCGCCGGGACGCCAGGTGGCCCGCCAGCCACGCGACCCCCTCCACGTCCAGGTGGTTGGTGGGCTCGTCCAGCAGCAGCAACTCGGGCGAGTCGAGCAGCATCTGCGCCAAGGCAACGCGCCGGCGCTCCCCGCCCGACAGCCCCGCGATGGGCGTATCCATGCCCTGGGGGAAGCGGGTCAGCTCGACGCCCCCCAGCAAGCCGTGCAGCACCTCCCGGAAGCGCGCATCGCCGGCCCACTCGTGGTCGGCGCGCTCGCCCACCAGTTCCTCGCGGATGGTGCGCTCCTGGTCGAGCGTGTCCTGCTGGCTGAGCACCGCCAGAGTGAGGTCCCCGGTGCGTGTGACGAGGCCGGCGTCGGGCTCCTCGAGCCCGGCCATCAGGCGCGCGAGGGTGGACTTGCCGTGCCCGTTGAGCCCCACGATGCCGATTCGCTCGCCGGCGGCCACGCCCAGCGAGACGTCCTCCAGGATGGCGCGCGACGCGTAGGTCTTGCCCACCCGGTCGAGGTTCACCAGGTTGCGCGGCGGCGGGGGCATCCGGTCATCATGCCGCACGCGGAGCGGCGGGGCCGCCCGACGGCGGGGCGTCGTGCCCGCCGCCGGGCCGGCCGGGTCCTACCGCTTCTTGAACGCGTCCTTCGCGTCTTCCACGGCGTCCTTCACCTTCTCGCCGGCCTGCTTCATCTTGCCCTTCGCCTGGTCGTCCTGACCCTCGCGGCGCAGCTCGTCGTCGTCGCTCGCCGCTCCGGCGCCCTCCTTGGCCCGACCCTTCATCTCATCGATCTTGCCGTCGTCAGCCATGGAATGACCTCCGCTCTCGGGGTGTTCTTCCTGACTCCCCCGAGAGCCCGCGGCCCGAACACGCGGTGTCGCACGCGAACATCGAACCGCACTCAGGGCGGCGGCGATCCGCCCCCAAGGCGGCCGTCGGGCCCGATGGAGCCGAAGCGCGCCTGGCCTCCGCGCATGTGCACCTCCAGCACGACCCCGTCGACGAACTCGCGGCGCTCGTCGGCGCCCATCACCTCGAGCTGCTCCACCTGCGCCGGCGATGCCACCACCCCGGGGGCGCCCGCCAGCGCCCGCAGGGGGTCCTCGATCAGGGCCAGGCGGAAGCGCGGGTCGGCCACGGCCCGGGTCCAGAGCGGGATGCGCGGGGGCTCCTCGTCCACGGCGTGATGGTCGCACGCCACGCCGTCCCCCGCGAGCGCCATGATCCCCGCTCGGACCGTCCGGAGGACACGCCCTGAGCCGCCTCGCCTACGCCCTCATCCTGCTGGGGGCATTCCTCGTCTACACCTCGGCCAACGCGCCCGTCCCCATCGCGGGGGAGTTGCGCGCGAGCCTGTCCCTGACCGGCGACGAGGCGGCCCTGTTCATGGTGCCCTTCGCGGTGGGGTTCGGCATCGGGTGCGTGATGTGGTTCCTGGTGGCCCGCCAGGCCGGGCCGCGGGTGCTGCCGCCACTGGCCCTGTCGCTGATCGGGGTGGCGAACCTGATCGTGGTGGTGGCCGACACGACGGCAACGGCGGGGACGGCCCGCTTCGCGGTGGGGCTGGCATCGGCCGCGTTCCCCGCCGCCGCGCAGTCGCTGATCTCGCAGGCGGCGGCCCCCGGGGTGCGCGGGCGGATGACCGGCGGCTTCGGCGCCGCGGTGGTGAGCGGCGGCGTGCTGGGCCAGACCGCCGTCGGCGCCCTTGCCGACCTGCGCGACGCGCCCACCGCGCTGACCATCCTGTGCGGCATCGCGCCGCTGGTGTGCGCGGTGGCCCTGCGGGCGGCGCTCCCCGCGACCATCGGCGCCGGCGGGGGTCCGCCGCCGGCCCGCATCCCGCGCCTGCTGCGCCAGCAGTGGCCCCCCATCGCGCTGGCGGCGCTGCTCTACGGCAGCTACTGGCTGATGCTCTCGGAGCTCTCGGAGGCCGTGCGTGCCGACCGCTTCGAGCTGACCGCCGCCCAGACGGGCCTGCTACCCATCCTGGGGCTGGCCGGGGTCCTGACGACCCTGGGTGGCGGCTGGCTGACCGACCGGCTGGGCTTCCGCGTGCCGATCCTGGCGACCATCGCGCTGGGGGTGGTGGCCCTGGCGGTCACCATCCCCGCCGGCGGCCCGCTGTGGCTGTTCGCCGTCGGCTACGGGGTGTTCATCGCCGCCTACTGGGGCTTCCTGGCGCCAGGGGCCGGCGAGGTGGCCCACCGCTCCCACGAGGGCGACCGCCAGCCGGCGATGATGGTGTTCTACGCGGCCGCGTGGGCCGGCGCGAGCATCTTCGGCGCGCTCGGCCCGCTGCTGCCGTCCTGGGAGGCGGCGGCCTGGGTGACCCTGGGCGCCTGGGTGCTGGCGGGGGCGATCGCGGCGTGGCGCTTCGCGGGACGGGCCGGCGTGGTGATGCCCGCCTCCGCGGGCCCGATCCGGTAGGTCGGCGCGACGGCCCCCTCGGGGCACTCGACCGCAGCCCCGCCGGGCGGCGGCGTCGCGGCGAGACGATGGCGCTGGGGGTCAACGCCCTCGGGCCCGGCTGCACCGTGGCCGGCACCAGCACGCAGAGCGCGGCGCCCCCGGCGCCCTGACCCACGCCGCACCGTCGTCCCGTCGCGCCCCCGTCCGAGGGGCGTGGGGGCGGCGGCCGGACGATCGTCCCCCTCCGGGGCGCTTATGCTTCAGGGGTCACGCAGTCGCCCCACGTGTTCCCGGAGGAGTGCCCATGAGCGAGCAGCGCCCCGAGACGATCGCCCTGCACGGCGGTCAGGTCCCCGACCCGGCCACCAACGCGCGCGCGGTGCCGATCTACCAGACGACCTCGTTCGTCTTCAACGACACCGAGCACGCGCAGAACCTGTTCGCGCTGGCCGAGCCGGGCAACATCTACAGCCGCATCATGAACCCCACGTGGGACGTGCTCGAGCAGCGCGTGGCGGCCCTGGAGGGCGGCATCGCGGCGTGCGCAACGGCCTCGGGTCAGGCCGCGGTCACCTACTCGGTGCTGAATGTGTGCCGCGCCGGCGACAACATCGTGGCGCTCGCGACCCTCTACGGCGGCACCTACAACCTGTTCGCTCACACGCTGCCCCAGTACGGCATCGAGGTGCGCTTCGTCGACCCGGACGCCCCGGGCGACCTGGCCCAGCACGTGGACGACCACACCCGCCTGGTGTTCGGCGAGACCATCGGCAACCCCAAGGTGAACGTGATGGACGTCCCGGCCTGGGCCGAGGCCGCCCATGCGCTCGGGCTGCCGCTGGTGGTGGACAACACCGTCGCCACCCCCATCCTGGGTGACATATTCGCCCAGGGCGCCGACATCGCGGTGCACTCGCTGACCAAGTTCATCGGCGGGCACGGCACCAGCATCGGCGGCGTCGTGGTGGACTCGGGCAACTTCGACTGGGTGGCCCACGCCGACCGCTACCCGGGCCTCACCGAGCCCGACCCCTCCTACCACGGGGTCGTGTGGTCGGACGCTCTGGGCCCGGCGGCGTACATCGGCCGGGTGCGCACCGTGCTGCTGCGCAACACCGGTGCGGCGCTGTCGCCCTTCAACGCCTTCCTGATCCTCCAGGGCATCGAGACCCTCCCCCTGCGCATGGAGCGCCACTGCGCGAACGCCCTGGCCGTGGCCCAGTGGCTGGAGAAGGACGAGCGCGTGACCTGGGTGTCCTACCCGGGCCTCGCTTCCTCGCCCTACAAGGCCACCGCCGACCGCGTCCTCAACGGGGGCGCCGGCGCCATCCTCACCTTCGGCATCAAGGGCGGGCGCGACGCCGGCCGGGCCTTCATCGACGGCCTCGAGCTGTTCAGTCACCTGGCGAACATCGGCGATGCCAAGTCGCTGGCCATCCACCCGGCCACCACCACGCACTCGCAGCTCAACGAGGACGAGCTCGCCAGCGCCGGCGTCAACCAGGAGATGGTGCGCCTGTCGGTGGGGATCGAGCACATCGACGACCTGCTCGCCGACCTCGACCAGGCGCTCGCCGCCGCGGGGTCCTGAGCGGTTTGAGCACGGCCGCAGACACCGGGACCTCGCTCGGCCTCGTCGAGACCCGGCGGGTCACCCTCTTCACCGAGGATGACCCGCTGGTGCTCGAGAGCGGCGAGCACCTGGCCCCGGTGGAGGTGGCCTACGAGACCTACGGCGAGCGCGATGCCGACGGCGGCAACGCCATCTTCATCTGCCATGCGCTGACCGGCGACTCCAACGCCGCCGGCCACCACGGCGAGCCGAAGCGCCCGGGGTGGTGGGACAACATCATCGGCCCGGGCCGCCCCATCGACACCGACCGCTTCTACGTGGTCTGCCCCAACCTGCTGGGGGGCTGTCAGGGCACCACCGGGCCCAGCTCGATCGACCCCTCCACGGGTGCCCCGTACGGCCTGCGCTTCCCGATGTTCTCGGTGGCCGACATGGTGAGCGTCCACCGCGCGCTGGCGGCCCATCTGGGCGTGCCGCGCCCGCTGGCGGTGGTGGGCGGCTCGCTGGGGGGCATGCAGGCCCTGCAGTGGGCGCTCGATCACCCCGACGACCTGGGCGCCGCGGTCATCATCGCCGCCACCTCGCGGCTGACCGCCCAGAACATCGCCTTCTCGGCCGTGGCGCGCGCGGCCATCCTGCGCGACCCCGAGTTCCGCGACGGCGACTACCACGAGCATGGGCAGCCGGCGTTCGGCCTGTCCCTGGCGCGGATGGTCGCCCACATCACCTACCTCTCGGAGGAGGCGATGCGCGAGAAGTTCGGGCGGCGGCTGCAGAACTCCGAGGTCCCCCGTCCCGGCTTCGATGTCGACTTCCAGGTGGAGAGCTACCTCCAGCACCAGGGCGAGAGCTTCCTGCGGCGCTTCGACGCGCTGAGTTACCTGTACCTGACGCGGTGCATGGACTACTTCGACCCGTTCGCCGACGAGGCGGACGCGGTGACGCGGCTGCGTGGGGGCCGCACGCGCTTCCTGCTGGTCTCCTTCGATACCGACTGGCGCTTCGACACGTCCCACTCCAGGGAGATCGTCCGCGTGCTGCTGGCCGCCCATCGCGACGTCAGCTTCCGCGAGATCCCGTCGCCCTGGGGTCACGACTCGTTCCTGTTGCAGGTCCCGGAGTACCACCGCACCGTGGCCGGGTTCCTGCGCCAGCTGGACGACAGCCGCACCGGGGCCGACGAGTGAGGGCCGACCTGCAGGTGGTGGCCGGTCTGGTGCCCGCGGGCTCGCAGGTGCTCGACCTCGGGTGCGGCGACGGCAGCCTGCTGGAGCACCTGATGCGCGAGCGCGACTGCCGGGGCTCGGGGGTGGAGATCAGCGACGACGGCTTCCTCGCCTGCCTGGAGCGCGGGGTACCCGTGCTCCAGGGCGACATCGACCGCGGACTCGACGGCATCGCCGACGACCACTACGACGTGGTGATCCTCTCCCAGACCCTGCACGCCCTGCGCCGGCCGGCCTTTGTGGTGCAGGAGATGATGCGCGTGGCCGAGTGCGCGGTGCTGTCGTTCCCCAACTTCGGCCACTGGCGAGCGCGGGCGCAACTGGCGCTGCGCGGGCGGATGCCCGTCTCGCGGACGCTGCCGCACCCCTGGTACGACACTCCGAACATCCATCTGTGCACCCTGCTCGACTTCCAGGACCTGACGGTGGAACTGGGACTCCGTGCCGAGCGGTGCGTGCTGCTGGACGCCGACGGCCGCCCGGCGCCGGAGCGGGTGGGTCGGCGACCCAACCTGCTCGCCGCCGGCGCGGTCTATCGCATCACCCGCCCCTGACGACCCGCAGGGTCACTGGCTGAACCAGCGCTGCCACCGGGTCTCGGACTCGGGATCCACCGTCGGGCCGGCGGTGTCCGCGGGGCCCGGAGAGCCGCGGCGCGACGCTATCGGCGTGCGAGCGCGCCCTCCGCCGGGCCGAACCCGGGCGCCCCATCCCGCGGCCCACGGCCGTCGGCGAACAGCCGGCGCCCGTACTCCCAGAACAGGTCGGCACCGACACCGTGGGACGGTGCGTCGTACCCGTCGGCCCCGGTGAAGTCCGCCACGCCGATGACACGGCCGGCACAGCAGTATCCCGCCCAGGAGTGGGTGAGCTCCGCCTCCGCGGCGGCGGCCGCACGCACCACGAGCCCCGGGCGGTGCACCACGGCGGCGCCGACCGCGCCGGGCAGCAGTTCCAGCACGCCCGCGGGCGGAGCGCCTCCCATGAGCGCGTGCTTCCACCAGCGCAGGGCGTCGCGGCCGCCCAGGGTGGCGGCGCAGGCGAGCGGCGCCGGGTGGATTCGGGGGGCGGCGAGGGCGCGCGCGGCCTCCGCGGGCGTCAGGCGCCGGTCGACCGCCCCGGCCACCGAGAGGCCGTGGGTGCCGGCGGCGTCGATGAGGTCGCCCAGCCCGCCGAGCACCCACTGGCGGGCGCCCAGCAGCACCGCCGCGCGGGCGCCGCGGTCGAGGGCGGCGGCGACGGCCCAGGGGGCCGCGAACGCGGCCGGTTCCGCGGCGGAACGCAGCACCGCCCGGGCCGCCGGCCCCATGGTCAGGTCGAGCGTGCCGAGCGCCGGCAGGACGTCCTCCCCGGACAGTTCCCGATCGGCCACCACCAGCAGGGCGCCCGCCCCCGGGTGCAGGTCCGCGAAGGTACGGGCGGCCACGCGGGCCGCCGGCAGATCGGCCGCCCCGGTGGCGACGACCGCCACCACCCCGCTCCCCGCCGGGAGCGCGGGGGCATCGGTGCTGGCGGAACCGGACATGATCGCCACGCTACCGCACGCCGGCGCGGGGCCTAGACTGACCCGGATGCGCGTGCTCGTGATCGGCTTCCCGCACAGCATCCACATCGCACGGGCGCTCGGGTTGCTGGCCCGCAGCGAGGTCGACGTGCACGTCGTGCCCTCCGTCGATGAACCGTGGTTGCGCGAGATCACGGACGCGACCCTCCACCACCTGGACCCGGCGGTCGCCGCTCCGGCCGACGAGACGGTCCGCGTCATCGTCCACCACCCGCCCGCCGAGGTGACGCCGGACCGGTCCGGGCGTGCGGATCGGGTGGCCGCGATCGTGCGCGAGATACGGCCGCACCTTGTGCACGCCCACGAGTTCCAGGCCTCCGGGGTGCTGGCGGCGGCGGTGAGCGAGCGACTGGGCCGGGCGATGCCGCCGCTGGTGGTGAGCAACTGGGGAAGCGACGCCTATTGGTTCGCACGCACGGCCGCAGGGAGACGGGACATCCGGCGCGTGCTCGCGGCCGCGGACGCGCTGGCGTGCGAGAGCGAGCGCGATGTGGGCATCTGCCTGGGCCTGGGCTTCCGGGGCACCGTGCTACCGGTGCAACCCATCGCGGGGGGTCTGGATCACGATCAGTGCGAGGCCCTGGCCGTCGCCGGCCCGGTGTCCGGCCGCGAGGGGATCATCGTGAAGGGCCGCGAGAGCTGGGCCGGACGCGCGGGCCGCGCGGTCGCCGCGCTGGCCGGGTGCGGCGAGCTGCTCACGGGCCGGGAACTGATCCTTCACAGCGCCTCGCCGGGGGTGCCGGAGCGCTTCTCGGAACTCGCCAAGAGCGTCGGTGCGCGCTTCACCCTCCTCGACGGCGTCGGCCACGCCGAGGTGCTGCGAGCCTTCGGCCGGTCGCGTGTCTCCCTGGCGGTGTCGGCAAGCGACGGCATCTCCCAGACCCTGCTCGAGGCGATGGCCTGCGGGGCCTTCCCCGTTCAGACCCACACCGCGACGGTGCGCGAGTGGTTCGTCGACGGGGTCGGCGGCCTGGCGGTCGACGTCGCGGATCACATGGGTATCGTTCGCGCGGTGCGACGGGCCCTCACCGACGACGCCCTGGTGGACGGCGCGCCGGTCTCCAACCGGGCCACCCTCCTGCGCCGGGCCGACAGGGGGACCATCACCCGCCGCACGCTCGCGAGCTACCGGTCGGTGCTGGCCGCGGCGAGGCCGCGTGGCTGAGCACACTACCCGCGTCTGCTGGGTGGTGATCGGCGGCGACGGGGCCGCAGCCGCTCGATCGAGGGATTCGATCACCGCCTCGGGCGCAGGGCCCGAGGCGGTGATCGTGGCGCCGGCCGCTCACCCCTCCCCCTGGGAGCTGGCCACCCCCGACGCCGACGCCGTGCGGCTGCTGCACGCCGGCGACATGGTGCTCGGGACCGGCGAGAGCGCGCTGCGCGACGCCCTCACAGGCGGCGCGCCGGCCGCGGTGGGCGGGTACCGCCTGCGCGCACCGGGGCGCTGGGGCGAGCCGGGCGCCCCGCCCGCCGACCTCTCGGCCGAGCGCCTGGTGCTCGACTGCCCCGTGGGGCTCTCGTGCCTGATCGCCCGCCCGCAGGCGCTGGCCGGTGCCGAGACGGTGCCACCCGACGTGCCTGGGGGCGCCGCGGTCCTGCTGGCCGGCCTGGCGGCGCGCGTGGGCCTGGCGGCCGTCGCCGAGCCCGTGGCGGTGCTGCGCACCCCGCCGGCCGAGCACGCCGGCGCGCGCGCGGAACTGGCCGCCGGTCGCACCGTGCTGGAGAGCCGGATCGGCGCCGGCGCCGCCACGGCCGGCGCCCTGCGGCGGCGGCTGCTGGAGGTGGCCTTCCTCGATCCCGCCGGCCCCCTGGACATCGCGCGTGAACCGGCGGCGCTGTGGGGGGACCTCGCGGGCCGGGCCGACCCCGTCGAGACCGCCTCCGTGCTGGCCGAGTTGCACGATGCCCTGTTCGCGGTGGCCGAGCGCGGGCGCTGGGCGCGGATGGACATGGAGGCGCTCCCGCCGGCACCACCTGCGGAGAGCGGGCCGACCGGATCCGACCCCGAGGACGAGCTGAGGATCCTGCGGGCCAGGGTGGCGCGCCTGAACCACCTGGTGACCATCGCCGACGAGCGGGATCTGTGGCGCGAGGAGGAGATGGCCGCACTGGCGCGCGAGCTGGCCGCCGCGCGCGAGGAGAACGGGAGCCGATGAACGCCACCGCCCGCCCGTCCTGGGCCGCCCCCCTGGTGACCACGATCATCCCCACCTACAACGGGGCCGAGCACCTGGCCGAGACGATCCAGAGCATCCTGGACCAGGATCACCCGGCCGTGGAGGTGCTCGTGGTGGTCGACGGATCCACCGACGACACGTCCGCGGTACTGGAGGGCTTCGGCGACCGGGTCAGGGTCGTCGCACAGCCCAACCGCGGCCAGGCGACGGCCGTCAACAGCGGGCTGGCGGCGGCCCGCGGCGAGTACCTGACCCTCATCAGCGACGACGACCCCATCCTCCCCGGCGCCCTCAGCCGGCTGGTCGCCGTTCTCGAGGACGACGACGAACTGCTGGTGGCCTACCCGGACTGGAACGAGATCGACGGCGACGGCAGGCCCGTCCGGATCATCCGCACGCGAGAGTGGTCACTGATCGAGTCGGTGCGCCTGCGCGTCTGCATACCGGGTCCCTGCGCCGTGTTCCGCCGTCGCGCCGTCGACCTGGCGGGAGGGTGGGACACCCGCCTTCGCTACACCGCCGACTCGGACTTCTGGATGCGCATCGGCCTGCACGGCCCCATGCGTCACGTGCCGGAGGTGCTGGCGACCTGGCGCGCGCACGCGGGCTCTCAGACGACCTTCGCCTCGCGCGGGCCGTTCGCACGGGAACAGGTGACGGTGATCGAGCGCTTCCTCGAGCGGGACGACCTGCCCGAGGAGGTGCGCGCCGTGGCCACCGAGGCCCTGGCGACGGCTCACATCGTGACCGCGGCGATCCTCCACCCCGGCGCGCTGGGCTCGGCCTCGTCACGCTTCGCGGTGGTCGACCGCATCGGCGCAAGCCTGACCGAACCGCACCCCGACTCGATCGTGCCCGAGCCGACGCCGGCCGAGGCGGCGCTCCATCTGGGGGCCCTTGCCGAGCAGCGTCACCGCGAGCTGGAGGTGCTGCGCTTCGACGCGCAGCGCGACGAGGCCCGCGCGCAGCGCCTGCTGCGCCGCATCGAGCTCGCCCAGGGGCGGATCGCCGAACTCGAGGCCCGGCTGGACGAGGGGGAGCGAGGGTGACGCTGCTGATCATCGGCGGAGGCGGGATGCTTGGGCACCGCGTGGTGACCGAGGCCCGGCGCGCCGGCCAAGAGGTGGTCTGGACCACGCGGGGCGATGGGCCCGGCGTGGCCGGTCGCGTCCTGGGCGCCGAGGGTTGTGCCACGGGCGTCGACCTGGATCGCCCGGAGACGGTGCAGGGCGTACTGGACGACACCCGCCCTGCGGTCGTCCTGAACTGCGCCGGCCTGGTGAAGCAGCGCCCCGAGGCCGCCGGCGCCGTCGCCGCCATCCGCGCGAATGCCCTCGCCCCGCACCACCTGGCCCTGGCCTGCGAGCGGACCGGCGCACGCCTGCTGCACGTCTCCACCGACTGCGTATTCTCGGGTGGTGGCCACCGCCCCGCCGGCTACACCGAGGACGACGCCCCCGACCCGGTGGACCTCTACGGGCGCAGCAAGCTGCTGGGCGAAGTCACGCAGGCCCCGCATCTGACCCTGCGCACCTCGATGATCGGCCGTGAACTGGAGCGCACCTCCGGGCTGCTCGAATGGTTCCTCGGGGCCGCCGAGCCCGTCTCGGGCTTCATGGGCGCCCGCTTCAGCGGCCCCACCGCGCACGAGGTGGCGCGCACGCTGGTGGGACTGGCGACGATGGACGACCCGCCCACGGGGCTGTGGCACCTGGGCGCGAGCCCCATCACCAAGTACGACCTCGTCCTGTTGCTGCGCGACGCCTTCCGGCCGGGTCTGCCCATCCAGGAGGCCGCGGGGCCGTCGATCGACCGGGCTCTCGACGGATCGCGTCTGGCCGCGCGCCTCGGCCAGGCGCCGCCCAGCTGGGAGGCGATGGTGGCCGAGCTGGCGGCCGACCCCATCCCCTACGGAGCGCTGCGCGAGGGCGGGCCATGAGCGCCCCGGGGCTCGACGGGGCGAACGTGCTGGTGACCGGGGGCACCGGCTCGCTGGGCTCGGCGCTGGTGCGGCGCCTGCTCGCCGACGAGTTGCACCGGCCCGCCTCGGTGACGGTGTTCTCGCGCGATGAGGCCAAGCAGCACGACCTGCGTGTTGCCCTCGGCACCGCCGGGGCGGACACCGAAGAGGCGGCGTACCACGACCTGGCCACGCGACTGCGCTTCCGCATCGGCAGCGTGACCGACCGCGACGCGCTTCTGCCGGCGCTGGCCCGCGCCGACGTGGTGATGCACGCCGCCGCCCTCAAGCAGGTGCCCACCTGCGAGCGCTTCCCCACCGAGGCGGTGCGCACCAACGTCGACGGCGCTCACAACCTCGTGCGCCTGATCGCCGACCACCGCCTGCCGGTGCACACCGTCGTCGGCGTCTCCACCGACAAGGCCTGCGAGCCCGTGAACGTCATGGGCATGACCAAGGCCATCCAGGAGCGGGTGCTGATGGGCGGCAACCTGGAGGCCCCGGACACCCGATTCGTGCTGACCCGATACGGCAACGTGATGGCCTCGCGCGGATCGGCCATCCCCCTCTTCGCCCACCAGATCCGCGCCGGCGAGCCGCTGACGCTCACCTCCTCGGCCATGACCCGTTTCCTCATGGGCATCGAGGACGCAGTGGACATGGTCCTGGCCACCTACGCCGACGCCCGGGCGGGTGAGACGCTGGTGCCGCGCCTGCCCTCGGCGCGGATCGCCGATGTCATCGACGCGCTTCTGGCCGGCCGGCGGATGCCCGTGATCATCACCGGCGTCCGCCCGGGCGAGAAGGTCCACGAGGTCCTGATCTCGGGCGAGGAGGCCGGGCGCACCGGCGAGCGCGGCGGTCACCTGGCCATCGCGCCGCTGCTGCCCGAGATGCGGCCCGGCACCGGGTGCGGCGCGGCGCCGCCGGCGCTGTCGGGCGAGCTGAGCTCGGGCGACGACCCCATGGAGCCCGACGCCGTGCGGGCCCTGCTGGACCGGCACGGCCTGCTGGAGGATCCACCCGGGACCACGGCGTGAGGGTGATGACCGTCCTCGGGACCCGGCCCGAGATCATCCGCCTGTCGGCGCTGATCGGGCGCCTGGACGAGGCGTGCGATCACCGCTTGGTGTGGACCGGGCAGAACCACGACCCGGCGCTGGCCGGCGACGTGTTCCGGGATCTGGGCGTGCGGGCGCCCGACCACCGGCTGGACATGCCCGTGGGCGCGCCGCTGGGCGCCCGGGTGGGCGCGGTGCTGGCGGGGGTCGACGCCCTGCTGGTGGGCGAGCGCCCGGACCGGCTGGTGGTACTGGGGGACACCGACTCGGCCCTGGGGGCCATCGTGGGCAAGCGCCGCGGGGTGGGCGTTGCGCATCTGGAGGCCGGCAACCGCTGTTTCGACGACCGTGTTCCCGAGGAGGTGAACCGGCGCATCATCGACCACGCCTCGGACCTGCTGCTGCCCTACACCGGACGCAGCCGCGAGCACCTGCTGGCCGAGGGCGTCCCGACGCGCCGCATCACGGTCATGGGCAACCCCATCCTGGAGGTGATCGAGCGCACCGCCCAGGCCGAGGCCGCGAGCGTGGTGCGAGACCGCATGGGGCTGGCCGCCGGCGGGTATGCGCTCGCCACGGCGCACCGGCAGGAGAACGTGGACGACCCGGAGCGGCTGGCGCGGATCGCCGCCGCGCTGGATGCCGTGGCCGGCGACCTCGGGATGCCCGTGGTGCTGAGCGTCCACCCGCGCACCGCCGCCCGGCTGGGCGAGGCGGGCCTCGCCATAGACGGCGACCGGGTGATCGCCGGCCCGCCGTTCGGCTTCCCGGACTTCCTGGCGCTCGAGCGCGCCGCGCGGGTGGTCATCACCGACAGTGGCACCGTGCAGGAGGAGGCCTGCCTGTTCGGAGTGCCTGCGGTGACCATCCGCGACACCACCGAGCGGCCCGAGACCGTGGAGTGCGGCAGCAACCTGGTGTGCGGGGTCGAGCCGGAGGCCGTGCGCGCCGCCGTGCGCACGCAGTTGGGGCGGGCGCCCTGGGCGCCGCCGGCCGAGTACCTGGTGCGCGACGCCTCGGCCACCGCGCTGGGGGCCATCGTGTCGCCGGCGGGGACGGGTGCGTGGGAGCGATGAGCGAGGGGGACCGCATGGAGCCACTGGAGCGGGCGCGCGCGGTGGCCACCGAGGACCGGGCGCTGCCCGCGGGCACGTGGGGCCGGGTGCCCGTGCTGGGGCCGCTAGCCGCACGCGTGGTCGGGCGACTCCTGCGCCCCCACGCGGCCCGCCAGCGCGAGGCCACGGCCGACCTGGTGCAGGCGATCGATGCGCTGGGGCGCCGCGTGGAGGCCGTCGAGGGCCGCGCCAGCGAGCCGGCGCCAGGTCCGCCCGCGCCCGGCCCGCCGGCGGACCTGGACCCGCTGCGGGCCGACATCGAGGCCTTGCGCACCGAGTTGATCGAGCTGAGGGAACTCCTGGAGGGCCACGCCCGCCGGGCCACCGGCGAGAGCGCGGCGCTGGCCGGCGCCCTGGACCGGGCGATGGAGCGCATCGAGGCCATCGAGGAGCGGAACGCGGGCCGCAGCGCCCCGGGCTCGGGAGGCGACCCCAGCAGCTGAACTCCTGCGCCCCGCGCCGCCGGGGGACAGGAGCACGGACGCGCCGGAGGCACGAGGTGGTGGCGGGTGGCACGGGGCTCAGGCGCCCGTGAGGCGGGCCACCAGCTCGCGGCGCGAACGGACGCCGGCGCGCGCGAAGACTCCCTTCAGCCGATCCTGCACGGTCCACGGAGACAGGTGCAGCCCGGATGCGATCTCCTTGGTGGAGCGCCCCGCCAGCACGAGATCCAGCACCTGACGCTCGCCGGGGGTGAACCCGAGGGCCTGCATCCAGAGGCCCGCCAGCTGCGCTCCGGCCACCGGCTGAACGATCACCACCACCTCGCCCCGTTCGCCATCCGTCCAGGTGGGACACGACGCGTGCAGGGTCCACCAGCGCCCGCCGGCGCCGCGCACGCGGGCGCGGGCCGCGGCCCCGTGCGCGCCGCGGCGGGCCAACTCGCCGGCCCACTCGGCCAGGGTCACCAGCACGTCGGGCACGCTGCCGGCGGGCAGTTCGGAATCGGTCAGTGCGGCAAGCCACGACTCGGCCAGCCCGCTCAGCATTCGCACCCGCCCGCGGGGGTCGATGAGGATCATCCCCGGGGTGTCCGCGACATCGGCCAGGCCGAGGGCGCCGGCCAGTCCGGCCGCACGGATGCCGGCCGCGACCCGGCGGCTCGCCCGGGCGACCACGGCCTCCTCGTCGGCGTCGAACGGGCGCGCGCCCGGCGCGCGGAACAGATGGATGAAGCCCCAGGTGGCGCCGGCGTCGATGGCGGCCGCGCGCAGTTCGTGCTCCATGCCCATGGGGCGGATCACGTCGCGATAGCGCGGCGACGCCGACGGGTCGCCCGCGGTCTCGCGGTGCAGGATCCGCACCGGCCGGTTGCCCGTGGCCAGGTCGGCGTGCTTGGAGACGTCGTCCTGCGCGTACTCGTTGCGGTAGATGCGCCATGCCTCGGCGCGCGGCACCCCTTCGGTGACGTGGGAGGTCATCACCAGCGTGCCCGGATCGACCACCGAGCAGCAGTGGCCGTCGGCCGGTACCGCCCGCAGCAGGCGCGCCATCGCCTCGCGCCGGAAACCCTCGGCGTCGAGACCTCGATCGACCAGGCGCTCGAGATCCGAGTCGAGGCGGTTGAGGTCGATGCGTGTCACGGAGCGATCGTTCCACAGCGTTGTGCGTTGCGCGAGCACCGACCCAGGAATCTGGGTGGCGCCCGGGGAGCCCAGCTTTGTGGGGTGGGCGCCGCGGCCGCCGGGGCGCAGTGTGGAGGCATGTCCACCACCCCCATCATCCCCACGGCGCCGGCCCACCAGCCCGCGCCCTCGGCACCCGCCCGCTGGTTCATGGGCGGCCGCGCCGACATCCGTCTCTCCTCCGATCAGACCGGCGGCTGGCTGTGCATGCACGACCACCGCCTGCCCGCCGGCGCGGCAACGCCGCTGCACGTCCAGCCCGGGGACGACGAGTCGTTCATCGTGCTGGAGGGCGAGGTGCTGTTCCACCTCGGCGGCGCCGAGTTGAGCGCCGGCGTCGACGACGCCCTGCACGTGCCGCGCGGGGTTCCGCACGCCTTCCTGGTGACCTCGCCCGGCGGCGCACGCCTGCTGATCATCGGCAGCCCGGCGGGCCACGAGCGCTTCTTCCTCTCCGCGGGCAACGTGCCCGAGGGACCCGGGCTGCCGCCGGCGGCGGCCGGTCCTCCGGACATGGCCCGCATGGCGGCGGCGGCGGTCGCCGCCGGCTTCGAGATCCTCGGCCCGCCGCCCTTCGCACCCCCGGGTGCCTGACCGCCCACGCCATCGACCCGAACACCGCGCCCCGGCCCGCCGGGGCGCCCGGCCCCGCGGGGTGCGCCGCGCCCCCGGACACGCATGGCATGCTTGCCGCATGAGCCCCCACCCCTCCCCCGACACCCTCGCCGCCGCCCGCGCCGCTGCCGCGGACGGCCGCGCCCTCCCCGCCGGTACCTGGCGGCGCATCCCCGTGGCCGGCCCCATCGCCGCCAAGGTGCTGGAGCGCGTGCTGCGCCCCCACGCGGCGCGCCAGCGCGAGGTCACCGCCGCGATCGTCGGAGCCATCGACGACCTGCGGACCGCCGGGCCGGCGGCGCCGGCGTTCAGCCCGCCCGTGCACCCGGACGCCGTCGACCAGGACGCCCTCGGCGCCCTGCGCCGCGACCTCGGCGCACTGCGTGCGGAGATCGAGGGCCTGCGCACGGTCATCGAGGGCAACACCACCCGCGCCCGGCACGAGACCACCACCCTCGCCGCCGGCCTGGAGCGCGCAGAGGCACGCCTGGACGCCCTGGAAGCCGCGGCCGGCTCCCGGGCCTCCGAGGCCGCGCCGGCGCAGTGAGCGGCACGGCCCCGGCACGCACCCACCGCCTGCTGGGGCCGGACGCAGCACCGACCGCGTGAGTCCGCCGCGCGCCGACGAGGTGGTCGCCGGCGAGGACGGCCTGGCGCGCTGCCCGTGGTCGCTCGATCACCCGCTCAACACGCACTACCACGACACCGAGTGGGGCGTGCCGGTGCGCAGCGAGCGCGGGCTGTTCGAGCGCCTCACGCTGGAGGCCTTCCAGAGCGGCCTGTCGTGGCTGACCATCCTGCGCAAGCGCGAGGCGTTCAGGGCGGCCTTCGCCGGATTCGACGTGGACGCCGTGGCCGCCTTCACCGACGAGGACCACGCGCGCCTGATGACCGACGCGGCCATCGTGCGCAACCGGGCCAAGATCGCGGCCGCCATCACCAACGCCCGCGCCATCGCGGCCCTGCGCGAGGCAGGCGGCATCGCGGACCTGATCTGGGCGCACCAGCCGGCGCCGGCGCCGGCGTTCGCCCGCCTGTCGGAGGTGCCGCCCAAGGACGCGGCCTCGGCCGCCCTGGCCAAGGACCTCAAGCGCAACGGCCTGGTGTTCGCCGGCCCCACCACCTGCATGGCCCTGATGGAGGCCGCCGGCCTGGTGGACCACCACCTGGAGGGCTGCCACCGGCGGGGTGTGGCCGGCGGGGGATGAGGCCGGCTCACACACCGCGGCCCACCTGCGTCATAGGAGTGTGAGCCCTCCCTCCCCCGCCCACGCGCTGGCCTTCGAGAGCGCCGTGCGCGCGCATGGTGCCGGCCTGCTGGCCTTCTGCGCGTCGCGCGTCGGGCCGGACGAGGCCGAGGACTGCTTCCAGAGCGCCATGCTCGCCGCCCTGCGCGCCTGGGGCACCCTGCGCGACCCCGAAGCGGTCCGCGGCTGGCTGTTCAGCATCGCCGCCCGTACGGCGATCGACCACCACCGCGCCCGGGCACGCCGGCCGGCCCCGGTCGACGACATCGCGGCCCTCGCCGGCGCCGCCGACGACCCAGACCCGGCCGACCCCAGCCTCTGGCGCAGGGTGGAGGCGCTCGCGCCCGCCCGCCGGCGCGCGCTGGTGCTGCGCTTCGTCGACGACCTCAGCCACGCCCAGGTGGGCGCAGCGCTCGGCACCAGCGAGGCCGCCGCCCGGCGAGCGGTGCACGACGCCCTGGCCGTCCTGCGATCGGAGCTGACATGACCCTGCCCGACCTCGGCCGCGCCCTCGATGGACTGGGCGCCCGCGCCCGCGCCGAGGGCCTGGTGGACATCGCAATCGCCCACCACGACGCTCCCGACGGACGCCTGCTGCTGGCGGCCACCGACCTCGGCCTGCTGCGCCTGACCCTCCCGCCGGAGGACGACGACGACGTGCTGGCGCGCCTGGCCGGCGCGGTCTCCCCCCGCATCCTGCGTTCGCCTCACCCGGTGCTGGAGGACGCCCGCCGCGAACTGGACGCCTACTTCGAGGGGACCCTCCGCACCTTCACGGTCGCGCTCGACCGGCGCCTGTCGCGCGGCTTCCGGCTGGCCGTGCTCATGGCGACGAGCGCGATCCCGCACGGAACCACCGCGTCCTACTCCGACGTGGCTGCCGCGGCCGGCAACCCGCGGGCGATGCGCGCCGCCGGCACGGCGCTGGCAACCAACCCCCTCCCGATCATCGTCCCGTGCCACCGCGTGCTGCGCGCCGACGGGGCGGTGGGCAGCTACCTGGGCGGCACGTCCATGAAGGAGCGCCTGCTGGCGCTGGAGCGCGCGCGGCCCTGAGCGACGATCGCAGCGAGGGTCAGGGGTCGAGGTGGCGCACCACCACACCCCGCCCCTCGCGCCAGGTGGTGGCGAGCAGGTGTTCCGGCGGGTCCGGCAGCGCAAGCGTCACGGCCTCGGCGATCTCCAGCCGGAACATGTGGAAGCGCACCGGCGCCGGCTCGATCTCCCCGCCCGGCCGGGTGGCCATCACCGCGGCCACCACCTCCGGGTCGTCCACCACCTCGGCCCGGCCGGCCACCTTGACATCGCCGCCCCACGCCGGCGGGTCGTCCGAGCCCCCGTGCAGGGCATAGCGCCCGTCGCGCATGAGGTCGCGCGCCTTCGGCGAGTGCCACATCGAGCCCAGCCACAGGTCGCCGTGGGCGATCAGCACCTCGGTGCCGCTGATGCGCGGGGAGCCGTCGGGGCGCAGGGTGGCCAGCGTGTGGTGCACCCTGGCGCGCAGGAAGCGCTCGACGGTCTCCGCGACCGCCGGCGCCTCACGCCGCAGATCCTCGAACCGCGCCATCCTCGACCCCCTTCGTACCGCCGGGCGCGGGACGATACCGCCCGCGCCGGCCGGCGGGGGTCAGCGGATGATGTACCGGCGCGCGGCGAAGGAGCGGCGCACCCCGTCGGAGATCGTCACCCGCACCACCCAGCGGCCGGGCAGGATGGCACCCAGCACGCGCTGGCCGGGACGCGCGAGCGTGGCCGAGGCGTTGAAGACCTGCCCGAGCATGTTCCGGCCGGGCGAATGCTTGATGATGCTCTGCGTCCGGCGCACGCGGGTGCCGTTGTGGAACACCTCGACGCGGTGGATCAGGCGCGGGGAGTTGGTCCGCCACATGTACCGCATCCGCACACTCGCCCCCCGGCGCGCGAAGCGCTCGCGGGTCATGCTCACGATGCGCGGGATCTCGATCAGGCGCGGCTCGCTGAGCGGGAAGCTCTCGGGCGCATCGCCGCGCGCAATCGCCTGGACCCGCCAGAGGTAGCGCCCCGCGGGGATGGACTCGATCGGGCGAAGCAGCACCCGACCGGCGCGCCCCTCCCGTCGTAGGACGCTGACCTCGAAGGAGTCTCCGCGGCGACCCCTGCCCTCCGCTGCGGCCCGTGACCGGTACAGGAACAGCGACGGCGCGTACTCCCGGGCGGTGAACTGCACGACGAACGGGTCAAGGGGTCCCCGTAGCGCATCGTCGCGCGGCACCAGCGGCTCGACCGCCGCGTGGGCGCCGGCGGCGGCGATCAGGCAGCAGGACAGCGCGGCCGCGGCGGCGAGCCGGCCGGTGGGGGATGGTGATCGTCTCATGGGACCGACACTACGGGACGGCCTGCGGCACCCCGGCGATGGTGGTTCGGCGGACCGTACCCGCGGGCTACACCCCCACGCGCGCGGGGTCGCCCTCCAGCTTGGAGAGGTCGCGCACCGCGCCGGTGTCGGCCGAGGTCACCATCGCGGCGTAGGCCCGCAGGGCCTGGGACACGGCCCGCTCACGGGCGGCCGGCCGGTAGCCGGTGGTGGCCTCCAGGCGGGCCCGGCGGTCGGCCAGCTCCTCGTGGGAGACCTCCAGCGCGATGGAGCGCTCGGGGATGTCGATCGTGATCGTGTCCCCGTCCTCCACCAGCGCGATGGCCCCGCCCGAGGCGGCCTCCGGCGAGGCGTGGCCGATGGACAGGCCGGAGGTGCCGCCCGAGAAGCGCCCGTCGGTGAGCAGCGCGCAGCGGGCGCCCAGTTCCTTCGCCTTGAGGTAGGTGGTCGGGTAGAGCATCTCCTGCATGCCCGGCCCCCCCTTGGGGCCCTCGTAGCGGATCACCACCACGTCGCCTGGCGCCACCCGGTTGTTGAGGATGGCCAGGACCGCCTCCTCCTGGCTCTCCAGCACCACCGCGGGCCCGCTGAAGGTCAGGATCGACTCGTCCACGCCGGCGGTCTTCACCACGCAGCCGTCCTCGGCCAGGTTGCCGAACAGGATGGCCAGCCCCCCGTCCTCCGAGTAGGCGTGGGCGACATCGCGGATGCACCCGCCGGCCGGGTCGAGGTCGAGCGTCTCCCAGCGCTCGGACTGCGAGAACGCCAGGGCCGAGCGCTTGCACCCGGGCGCGGCGTGGAACAGCTCGAAGGCCTCGTCGGTGGCGGTGCCGCCGCGGACGTCCCAGGCGCCGAGCCACTCCTCGATGGTGTCGGCGTGCACGGTGCTGACCCCGGTGTTCAGCAGGCCGCCGCGGTTGAGCTCGCCCAGGATGGCCGGGATGCCGCCGGCGCGGTGGACGTCCTCCATCAGGTAGATGCCGTTCGGCGCGACCTTGCACACGCAGGGGATGCGCCGCGAGATGGCGTCGATGTCGGCCATGCGGAAGTCCACACCGGCCTCCTGGGCGGCGGCCAGCAGGTGGAGCACCGTGTTCGTGGAACCGCCCATCGCGACGTCGAGCGTCATGGCGTTCTCGAACGCATCACGCGTGGCGATGGCGCGCGGCAGGACCGACTCGTCGTCCTGCTCGTAGTGGCGCCGGCAGAGGTCCATCACCGTGCGGCCGGCCCGCTCGTACAGCGCGCGACGGGCGGTGTGGGTCGCGAGCACCGAGCCGTTCCCGGGCAGCGAGAGCCCGAGCGCCTCGGTGAGGCAGTTCATCGAGTTCGCGGTGAACATGCCCGAGCACGAGCCGCAGGTCGGGCACGCCGACTCCTCGATGAGCGACATGTCCTCGTCGGAGACCTGATCGGAGACCGAGTCGGCCATCGCCGAGATCAGGTTCACGCGGGTGCGCACCGTGCCGTCCACCAGCACGGCCGTGCCGCCCTCCATGGGCCCGCCCGACACGAACACCGTGGGGATGTTCAGCCGCAGCGCCGCGTTCAGCATCCCGGGGGTGATCTTGTCGCAGTTGGAGATGCAGACCATGGCGTCGGCGCAGTGCGCCTGGACCATGTACTCCACCGAGTCGGCGATCAGGTCGCGCGAGGGCAGCGAGTAGAGCATGCCGCCGTGGCCCATGGCGATGCCGTCGTCCACGGCGATGGTGTTGAACTCGCGCGGGATGCCGCCGGCCGCCGTGATGCCCTCGGCCACGATGTCGCCCACCGGCTTGAGGTGGGTGTGGCCGGGCACGAACTGGGTGTAGCTGTTGACCACGGCCACGATCGGCTTGCCGAGGTCCTCGCGCGCCACGCCGGCGGCGCGCAGCAGCGCGCGGGCGCCGGCCATGTTGCGGCCATGGGTCACGGTGCGGGACCTGAGCGGGGGCATCGGTATCCACCTTTGGACGTGCGATTCGTCTGCGGGCGGCGTGGCCGCCCGGACACCGATCCTACGCCTGTCGCAGCGCCGGGTCAGGTGGAGCGGTGAGCCCCGCGGTCGGCGCGCCTGCGGCCCTTGCTAGCCTGCGCCGCAGGCGCGCCGGGAAGTCTGGTCGGCACCCGCTGACCCGACCCCTGATCTGAGAGGTCCCGTGTCCCACGGCCCCGAGCCCGATCGCCTGCGTCCGCCCTGGTCGCGCACCGACCGCGCCATCCCCCGGCGGATCCTGCGCCCCATCGACCAGTTCATGCACGCCGAGGTCTCGGGCGGCCTGGTGCTGCTGCTGGCCACGGTCGCGGCGCTGCTGTGGGCGAACACGGCCACGGGCTCCTACGACACCCTGTGGGCGCGCGAGTTGTCGATCACGCTCGGCGACTGGACCTTCACCGAGGACCTGCGCCACATCGTCAACGACGGCCTGATGGCCATCTTCTTCCTGGTGATCGGCCTGGAGGTGAAGCGCGAGATCGTCGTCGGCGAGTTGTCCACACGCCAGGCCGCCCTGCTGCCGGCGTTCGCCGCGGTGGGCGGGATGGTGGTGCCGGCGCTGATCTACGTGGCCTTCACGGCCGGCGATCCGGCAGCGGTCGGCTGGGGCATCCCCATGGCCACGGATGTCGCCTTCGCCCTCGGCGCGCTGGCGGCGCTGGGGCGGCGCGTCCCCATCGCGTTGGTGGCGTTCCTGCTGGGGGTGGCCGTCATCGACGACATCGGCGCCATCCTGGTGGTGGCGTTCGTGTACTCCGATGCGCTCAGCCTGGCCTGGCTTGCCCTGGGGGTGGGGACCCTCGGCCTGATGTACGTGGCCCAGCGCGCCGGCATCCGCCACCTCGGCCCCTACGTGGTGCTGGGGTTGATCGCCTGGTTCGCCACGCTCGAGTCGGGCGTGCACGCCACCATCGCCGGCGTCGCCATCGGCCTGCTCACCCCCGTGCGCCCCTTCCACGACCCCGGTGAGGCCACCGACGAGGTCCGCCGGATGGCCGACTCGATGAAGGGCGGCGGCGAGGCCCCGACCTGGCGCTGGCTGCACCTGTCGTGGCTGGCCCGCGAAGCCGTCTCGCCGCTGGAGCGGGTGGAGCACGGGCTGCACCGCTGGTCGGCGTTCGTCGTGCTGCCGATCTTCGCCCTGGCCAACGCCGGCATCGTGCTCGATGGCGATGCGCTGAGCGCGGCCACCGAGACGCCCGTCGCCGCCGCGGTGGCCGTGGGCCTGGTGGCGGGGAAGATGCTCGGGCTGACGCTCGGCACGCTGGTGGCCGTGCGGCTGGGGGTGTCCCGCCTGCCCGAGGGAGTGCGCTGGATCCAGATCGCCGGCGTGGGGGCCCTGGCGGGGATCGGCTTCACCGTCTCCCTGTTCATCTCGGACCTGGCCTTCGCCGACCCGGTGATCGTGGACGCGGCCAAGATCGGGGTCCTGGTGGGCTCGGTGACCGCGGCGGCGGTGGGGATCGGGATGCTGCTGTACGCGGGACGCGACCGCGTGGCGGCGGCCGCGCGGGGAGGCGACTGAACCGGCGCAGGACCCGTCGGCCGCCGCGCGGGAGACCCGCACCCCGGCGGGCCCGCGCCTACGGCTTGACCGCCAGCAGCGAGACGCCGGTGAGCCCGAGGGCGGAGACGGCCTCGCCGGCGCCATCGGACAAGGAGCGGTGGACCCCGTTGGTGCGCCACTCCTCCACCCGCAGGCCGGCCGACTCGATGGCACCGCGCAGGTCCTCCCCGCGCATCGCGCCGCCGACGCCGGCCGCCCAGAGCGAGGGGTCGCGGCTCACCTCGCCGGGCAGGCGGTGCTCGGTCACGATGTCCGACATGGCCAGGCGCCCGCCGGCCCGCAGGGCGAGCGCCGCCGACGCGAACACCGACGTCTTGCGGGGCGAGAGGTTGACGGCGCCGTTCGAGATGACGCAGTCGAAGCTGACCGGCTCGAGCCCGGGCTCCTCGATACTGCCCTCGCGGAACTCGCACGGGGCGAAGCCGCCCTCCCGCGCCAGCGCACGCGCCTTCTCGACCTGGGCGGGGGTCATGTCGATGCCCAGCACCCGGCCCTCGGGCCCCACCCGCCCGGCGGCGATGAAGCTGTCGGTGCCTGAGCCGCTCCCCAGATCGAGCACGGAGTCCCCCGCGTCCGGGGCGGCCAGGTCGAGGTGGTAGCCGGCCCCCGCGAACGATTCGACAGCCCCGGCGGGCACGAGGTCGAGCTCCGCCGGCGGATAGCCCAGGCGCTCGGCCAGCGGACGGCCGGCCTCGATGGGGAATCCGCCCCCGGGCCCCCGCGCGAGGTCCTCGTACAGGCGCATGACGTGATCGCGCAGCTCGACGGGGTCGACGCGCGTGCTATCGGTGGTCACCGATCGTCCTTCCCTTCGTGGGCGGGGCGGCCCGGCGACGCCCGCGGTGCCCGGCGGGGCGCGACACGCCCGCAGACCGGGGCCCCACCTCATGGCGGGGCCGTCCGGGAGGTGGCGAGACCCGGACTCGAACCGGGGACACCACGATTTTCAGTCGTGTGCTCTACCAGCTGAGCTATCTCGCCACGCCGGCCGCAACCCGCCGACCGGACCGGGAACGGTATGGACCCGGACCCCCGGAATCAAGCCCGCGCCGCCCACCCCCACGCCCCGCCCGACGCGCTGGGTATCATCGCGCCCATGCGACGGGCCTTCAGACGACTGTGCGCCACGGCGGCCGCGGTCGCGGTGCTGGGCCCGGGGGCGGTGAGCATTGCCCCCGCCCAGGGCGAGCCCGAGTTGTCGCTCGATGTGAGCCTGTTCAGCGTCCTGCGCCAGGACACCACCGACTCCCAGGAGCAGCCGGCCTTCATCGTGCGACCCGGCGAGCGCTACGTGTTCAGGCTCCACTACGAGGTGGAGGGTGCGCAGAGCATCCGCACCGGGCACACCTTCGCCTTCGAGCAGGTCTCGACGGGCCGGCGGGTGGACGTCGACTCGCGGACCTTCGACCCCGAGCCGCCGGGGCGCTACACCGAGCAGTCCGCCCGCGTGGTTCCGAGAGCGTGGACCCCGGGCGTGTACCGCATCGTCTGGGACCTGCGTGCCTCGGCGGTCGAGGCGACCTCCGCCAGCGAGCGCGGCACCGTCGTCTTCCTGGTCGGGCCGCCGGCCTGAGCGCCGGCACCGAGCCCACGATGTCGAGTCGTGGCCACATCCTGGTGGTCGACGATGAGCGGTCCATCCGCCGCCTGCTGCGCCTGTACCTGTCGGACGCCGGGTTCACGGTCGCCGAGGCCGCGGACGGCCGGCAGGCCCTGGAGCAGGTCCGGGCCGGCGGCATCGACCTGATCCTCCTCGACCTGATGCTCCCCGAGGTGGACGGACTGGAGGTGCTGGCCTCCGTGCGTGCCGGGACCGCGCTCCCGGTGATCATGATCACGGCGCGGGGCGACGAGGTGGACCGCGTGAAGGGTCTGGAGACCGGCGCGGACGACTACGTGTCCAAGCCGTTCTCGCCCGCAGAGGTGGTGGCCCGGGTCCGCGCGGTCCTGCGGCGGGTGAGCGAACCGGCCGATCCCCACCGCACCCTGCGCGCGGGGCCGGTCGTGATCGAGCGGGCCTCGCGCGAGGTGGTCGTGGGCGAGCGGCCCGTCGACCTGACGCGCCTCGAGTTCGACCTCCTGGCCGAGCTCGCGGCGAACCCGCGCACCGTCTACACCCGCGAGCGCCTGCTGGAGAAGGTGTGGGGCTACCAGTCGGGTGTGGGGGGCAAGACCGTCGATGTCCACGTGGCCAACCTGCGCCGCAAGCTGGGCGAGGAGATCGGCATCGTGGCGGTGCGGGGGGTGGGCTACAAGCTGGAGCCGGCGGGCGGTCCCGAGGAGCCATGAGGCTGGGGCCGATCGACCGGCTGATGCATCCGCGCAGCATCCGCACGCGGATCGCGCTGGTCATCGTCGCCGCGGTCGCCCTCAGCGGCATCGTGGTGGCATGGGCCTTCACCAACACGGTGCGCTCGGCCACGCAGGCCGAGGTGGAGCGCTCCCTGGGCCAGCAGGCCCGCACCATCGCGCGCGTCATCGAACGCGAGGGCATCGCGGACGCGTCCAGCACCGCCCGCTCGGCCCAGCGCTTCGTGGGCGAGCTGCGCCTGGTGGTGCGCATCGAGGGCGAGGTCGTCTACTTCACCGGCCGCGAGATCGAGGTCGAGGCACGGGCGACCGGCACAAGCGGCCCGGTGGAGGTGCAGCTGGAGCGGCCGAACGTGCAGGCGCGCGTGAGCCTGTGGCTGTACCTGATCTTCACGCTGGCCAGCCTGCTGTTCGTGGCGACGCTCGTGTGGGGCCTGTCGGGCACCGTGGCCCGCCGGTTGCGCCGCGCCGTCGGCGAGGTGGCCGACAGCGCCGAGGAGGTGACCCGTGGCCACTTCGGCACCCGGGTGCCCGAGTCCGACGACGAGCTGGGACGCCTGGCCCAGGCCTTCAACCGCATGACCGAGCGGCTCGAGGCCGCCGACGCCCGCCAGCGCGAGTTCCTGGCCGACGTGGCGCACGAGTTGCGCACCCCGGTGACGACCATCGAGGGCTTCGCGGCGGCCCTGGGCGACGGCACCGCCCGCACCGACGAGGACCGCCGCGAGGCCACGGACTTCATCCGCGCCGAGACGGCCCGCCTGGGCGACCTGGTGCGCGACCTGCACACGCTCACATGGCTCGACCTGGACCCCCCCGTGGACCGCGAGCCGGTGGACCTGGTGGCGGCGGGCCACGAGGCCCTGGCGCTGGTCGGCCCGCGTGCGCGCGCGGGCGGGGTGCGCCTCATGGAGCCGGCCGGCGAGGCATGGGCCCTGGCCGACCCGTCCCACGTTGCCACCATCCTCGGCAACCTGCTCACCAATGCGCTGACCGCCACCCCCGCAGGGGGCACCATCGGGCTGGCCGCCATAGTGGGGCCGGAGACGGTGGGCCTGGCGGTGCACGACTCGGGGCGCGGCATCGCCCCGGAGCACCTGCCCTACCTGTTCGACCGCCTCTACCGTGCCGACCAGGCCCGCCGGCGCGGCCCCGCCGAGGGGGGTGGCTCGGGCCTGGGACTGTCGATCGTCCGCCGCCTGGCCGGGCTGCAGGGCGGCACGGTCACCGTGGAGAGCGCCGAGGGCGCCGGTACCACCTTCACCCTCACCCTGGTGCGGGCCCCACGGCCCGTGGGCACGCGACCGCCGGGGGCGGCCCGCGCCGTCCCCGGGGCGCGTTAGCGTCACCGGGACACCGTCCGCCCGACAAGGGGGTCCCCGCAGATGCCCGCCCGCCGCCACCTGCTGGCCGAGGATGCGATCCCGAGCCACTGGTACAACCTGGCCGCCGACCTGCCCAGCCTGCCCCCGCCGCCGCTGCACCCGGGCACCGGGCAGCCCATCGGGCCGGACGACCTGGCGCCCCTGTTCCCCATGGCACTCATCGGCCAGGAGGTGAGCACCGAGCGCTGGATCGAGATCCCCGACCCGGTGCGTCAGGTCTACGCGCTGTGGCGACCCACCCCGCTGCACCGCGCGCTGGACCTGGAGGAGGCCCTCGGCACCGACTGCCGGATCTTCTACAAGTACGAGGGCGTCAGCCCGGCGGGCAGCCACAAGCCCAACTCGTCCGTGCCCCAGGCCTACTACAACCTGGCCGAGGGCATCACGCGCCTGGCCACCGAGACCGGCGCCGGCCAATGGGGTTCGGCCCTCTCGTTCGCCTGCGCGAGGTTCGGCCTGGAGTGCAAGGTCTACATGGTGCGCGCCTCGTACGACCAGAAGCCGTACCGGCGCTCGATGATCCGCACCTGGGGCGCCGACATCGTCCCCAGCCCCTCACCGGACACCGCCGCGGGCCGTGCCGCGCTCGAGGCCGACCCACACACGACGGGCAGCCTCGGCCTGGCCATCTCCGAGGCCGTCGAGGACGCCGTCCAGCGCGCCGACACCCACTACGCGCTGGGCTCGGTGCTGAACCACGTCCTGCTGCACCAGAGCGTCATCGGCCAGGAGGCCCGGCGCCAGATGGCCGAAGCGGGCGCCCAGCCGGATGTGGTGGTCGGCTGCGTGGGGGGCGGCTCCAACTTCGCCGGGCTGGCCTTCCCCTTCCTGGGAGAGGTGGCGGCCGGCGGATCCCTGCGCGTCGTCGCGGCCGAGCCCGCGGCCTGCCCCACGCTCACCCGCGGCCACTACGCCTACGACTTCGGCGACACGGCCAAGATGACCCCGCTGATGCCCATGCACACGCTGGGGCATGGCTTCCTGCCGGCCGGCATCCACGCCGGCGGCCTGCGCTACCACGGCATGGCGCCGCTGGTCTCGCACCTGGTGCAACTGGGCCTGGTCGAGCCGCGGGCGTACGACCAGCGCTCGTGCTTCGAGGCCGCGATCACCTTCGCCCGTGCCGAGGGGATCATCCCCGCCCCCGAGACCTCGCACGCCATCCGCGCCACCATCGAGGAGGTGGAGCGGGCGCGCGCCGAGGGCGTGTCGCGCACGATCCTGTTCAACCTCTCCGGCCACGGGAACTTCGACATGGGCGCCTACGACGCCTACATGGCCGGCGAGCTGGTGGACGCCGAGCTGCCCGAGGCCGAGCTGGAGCGGGCCCGGGCCGACCTGGCGGGACTGCCCGGCGCCGGGTGATGCCGGCGGGCGCGGGGGGAAGGGGTCACGCCCCTCCCCCTCGCGCGGCACTCAGTGGTGCCCGCCACCCCCGGCGGCGTCGCCCGGACCGCGCTTCCTGGCGCGGCGCTGCACCCCATACACGCCGTAGATCATCACCACGCCGATCAGCAGGTACGGGATGCCGTAGAGGAAGCGGTTCTCCTCGAGCCCGACCATGAAGATGATCCCGCCCACCGCGAAGATGGCCCCGATGATGTACATGAAGACCTTGGAGGAGGTCGTCACGCGTCGGCCTCGGCGAAGTGGGCCTGGATGACGTCGGTGACGGCGTCGATGAGGCTGGGCCAGTCGTGGGTGCCGTCCTGGGTCACGCTGACGAAGTCGGCCGTCAGGAAGACGTTGGTGATCCCTCCCAGCGCGAAGATCTTGGCGCCGAGCGGCGAATCGGCCGGGTCGCTCCCCTCGCGGAAGGTCTGGCTTCGTCCGCCGGTCGTCGGCCGGTCGAGCGTGAACTTCATCGCGGCGGGGTTGGGGGTGGGCTCGGGAAGTACCTCGGTCATCACGTGGCGTCCATCGTCCTGGGGTCGGGCGGAGACCCAAACTTACCGCGACCGACGGTGGGCGCGGCCCCGCCGGCGGATGGTCGCGCGGGTAGTATGGCCGGGTTGACCGCGCCCACCGTCCCCGCCGCCCGGGCCCGCCTGGGCCACCTGCTTCGCGAGCACGCGCTCATCCGCGAATCGGTCGTGCTGTCCTCGGGCCGGCGCTCCTCGTACTACTTCGATGCGCGGCAGGTGCTGCTGGACCCCGAGGGCGCCAGCCTGGCCGGCCTCTTGGCCTGGGATCTCATCGCGCCCGGGCATCCGTCGGCGGTCGGCGGGCTCACCATGGGCGCCGACCCACTGGTGTGCGCCACCAGCCTGGCCGCATGGGGCGCCGGCCGGCGAGTGACCGGTTTCTTCGTCCGCAAGGAGGCCAAGAAGCACGGGCTCCAGCAGTGGATCGAGGGGCCCTTCATCGAGGAGGGCACGCCGGTCGCGGTGGTCGACGACGTGCTCACCAGCGGCGGATCGCTGGTGAAGGCCATCGACAAGGCGCGCCAGGCCGGCGGCGTGGTGGTCGCGGCGCTGGTTGTGATCGATCGGGCCGAGGGCGGCCGCGAGGCCGTCGCCGAGACGCTGGGCGACGCGCCGCTGCACGCCCTGTTCACCGCTCCCGAGTTGCTGGAGACCCCCGCCGCGTGACGCCCGGCGGAGACCCTGCGCGGGCGATCGTCGTCCGCGTCTCGGGTCCCACCGCCACGGTGTGCATCGACGGCGTGCTGCGCGAGGCGCGGGTCGACCGGCGCCTCCCCGGCAGGCCCGCGGTGGCCGGCGACCGCGTCCGCGCGCGGGCGGAGGGCGACGACCTGGTGGTGGTCGAGATCCGGCCGCGGCGCACCCTCCTCGAGCGCGGCGACGGCTGGGAGAGGCGGGCGCGGCCCCTCGCCGCCAACGCCGACCTGCTGCTGATCACCGCCTCTGTGGTCGACCCGCCCCTGCGCCCCGGCCTGCTCGACCGCTACCTGGTGGCCGCCGAGGTGGGCGGTCTGGCGGCGGCCCTGGTGGTGACCAAGAGCGACCTGCCCCACGACCGTGAGGAACTCGCCTCCGTGGCGGAGCGGTACCGCGCCCTGGGATATCCGGTGGTCGTGGGCAGCGCGCACGAGACCGGCACGGTCGAGAGCGTGCGCGCGCTCATCGCCGGCGGGCTCGCGATCCTGGCGGGTCATTCGGGCGTGGGCAAGTCGACGCTCACCGCGGCGCTGACCGGGGTCGACCGGGCCACGGGGGCGGTGAGCGAACGTGCGGGCACCGGACGCCACACCACCACGGATCCGCGCCTGATCCCGCTTCCCGGCGCCGGCGCGGTCATCGACACGGCCGGCGTGCGCACCTTCCACCTGCCCCGCATGGAACGTGCCGACCTGGAGCGCGGCTTCCGCGAGATCCACGCCGCGTCCGTCGACTGTCGCTTCCGCGGCTGCGCCCACGACGGGGACGCGGGGTGCGCGGTTGCGCCGCGGGTCGATCCGGGGCGGGTGGCGAGCTACCGCAAGTTGCTCCACGACCTCGGGTGACCGGAGGTTCTCGCCCTGCGGGACATTCGCCACCGGGCGGCTACCCGGAGGGGACTGATATCGGAACCAGCCTTGACCTCCCCATATGCACCCCATACGTTTGTGCCGCACGCTACAAACGGGTGTCTCACACACCGAATCGACCCTTGCCGGAGGAGTCAATGAGCCGTCGTCGCCGCTTCCTGCCGCCCATTGCGGGTGGCGCTCAGACGACCGGATGGGAAGCGCTGGACAAGTGGGTCGGTGACGGTGGTGGCGGCGGTTCCGCCGCCTCCCCGGCACCCGCTCCGTCCGGCAAGACCGGCTGGGAGGCCCTGGAGAAGTGGGTCGGCGGTGG